>NC_009937.1:2050000-3412500 GCF_000010525.1 Azorhizobium caulinodans ORS 571
TTCTGGCGCTGAAGAGCGATGGCCGGCTGCTGGTCGGGCGCGACCGCATCCGGCTGCTGGAAGCGGTGGCGGAGCATGGCAGCATCACCCGGGCGGCAAAGGCCACGGGCTTCAGCTACAAGACCGCCTGGGAGGCGGTGGATGCCATCAACAACCTGCTGCCGACGCCCGCCTTCATCACCCGCACCGGCGGCAGGGCGGGTGGGAATGCGGCTATTACCGACGAGGGGCGGCGGCTGATCGCCACTTTCCACCGGCTGGAAAGCCGGCTCGCCGCCCTCTCCAGCCTCATCGCCGAGGATGGGCTCGATGGCCTGAGCGAGACGCTGCTCTGGACCGTGGGCGTGCGCATCTCGGCCCGGAACATGTTCCAGACCGAGATCACCCGCGTGCAGCGCTGGCCCGTGGACGTGGAGGTGAGCCTGAAGGTGAGCGAGAGCGTCTGTCTGTGCGCCGTCGTTACCAATTCCGCCGTGGAGGAACTGGACCTCAAGCCGGGGAGGCGGGTGCTGGCGCTGGTGAAGGCCTCCTTCGTGCATGTGCATGCCCCCGATGCCGTGCCGCCCGAGGCGCGCAACCGCTTTCCCGGCATCATCGCCGCACGCACCGATGCGGAGGTGAACAGCGAGATCCAGCTCGACATCGGCAATGGCAAGACCATCACCGCCGTCGTGCCACGTCGGCTGGTGGAAGCAGCAGGTTTCGCGGAGGGCGATGCCGCCGCCGCCACCTTCGATCCGGACCATGTGATCCTCGCCGGCGATTAGGACCGCGTGGCCTGTCGCTTTCTCGACAGGCGGCTGTCGGCGTGCAGGACGTTATGTTGTGAAGCTGACGGCAGGAGGCTGCGAAGGTTGTCCGTTTCAGCCTGCAACAGCGTCAATCGCAATTGGCCCCGCGTTTGCTTCATCCTCATTATGTAATCGTCTTACATAATGAGGCGGCAATGGATGGGACAGCGGCAGCCTTTCTGCGCAGCCGGCCGGAAGTGGCGATCGTGCTCGGCACGAACGAGATCGCATCCGCCGTGGCGATTCACCTTCACCGGACGGGCTATGCGGTGGTGATGTCCCACGATGCCGCACCGCCGGTGATCCGCCGCCGCATGGCCTTCCATGATGCGCTGTGGGGCGATCCCGCGCCTGTGGAGGGCCTCGAGGCGGTTCCGGTGGAGCGCGTGAGCGAACTCTTTGCCATCTTCACGCACGGCGGGCGCCTCGCGATCACGCGCATGGGGCTCGTCGAACTGATGGTGATCGCGCCCTTCGCGCTGCTGATCGACGCCCGGATGGACAAGTATGCGGTGAAGCCGGATCTGCGGCATCTGGCGGATGTCACCATCGGTCTCGGGCCGGGCTTTGCCATCGGCCGCAATTGTGATGTGGCTGTGGAAACCCACCCCCGGCTCACCGGGCAGGTCGTGGCCGAGGGCGAGACGCAGGCGGGCGACCGTGTATCCCGCCGCCTGGGCAATTCCGGTGCGGAGCGCTTCGTCTATGCCGGCCTGCCCGGCCGCTGGCATACGGCCCACAGCATCGGCTCGCGGGTCTTCCGGGGCATGGTCCTCGGCCATCTGGAGCGGACGCCGGTGCTGGCGCCTCTCGACGGCGTGCTGCGTGGTCTCGCGCGCGACGGCATCGAGGTGCCCGGCGGCGTGAAATTGCTGGAGATCGACCCCCGCAACCGCTGGCAGGCCCGCTTTACCGGCATGGACGAGCGTGGCCGCGCCATCGCCGAGGCCACGCTCGCCGCCGCACGCGCCCACCGGGCACCGGCACCGCTGCACTGAGCCGCCACGCTGCCGCTGCTTCGGTAGCCGTCGCCCGCGCCATCCCTGAGCGTGCTTTGCCGGCTCTGGCGGGTCATCGGCGCCCGTGCGCCACGGCGGCTTGCGGCCGCGACGCTTCGCTCAAAGCCGGCTGCGCTTTCTCTGAGGCGCGCGGTCTGCCGTCAGACACCTCATCTATTTCTGCGCGGATCGAAAGTTCTTCCTCGAACATTCCGGGGCGTGCAAAGGCACGAGATTCGAGGCATGATCGGCAATACTGCCCCGCTCGCCTCGATACGCGCGCATCTTGAGGAACATGGGATGATCGACGACAGTCATACGGGTGATACTCCGTCCGCGTGCGCCGCCGAATGCCGGGATGTTGATCATCTTCTTGAGGGTGTCCGCCGCTTCAAGGCACGCTTCTACGACGAAGCGCCTGCGCTGATGCAGGGGCTGGTCGAGAAGGGCCAGAAGCCGGCGGTCCTGATGATCTCCTGTTCCGACTCGCGCGTCGATCCTGCGCTCCTGACGGGGGCCCTGCCGGGCGAACTGTTCGTCGTGCGGAACGTCGCCAATCTCGTGCCCGCCTATGCCCCGGACGACGGGCTGCACGGAACAGGCGCGGCGCTGGAATATGCGGTGCGTGACCTCGGCGTCGATCACATCGTGGTGCTGGGGCACGCCCATTGCGGGGGCATCAAGGCGATGCTGGCGACCGCCGGTGGCGAGCGCCCGCCGCGCGAGTTCGTGGGGCCGTGGGTGGAGATGGCGCTCGCCGCCAGCCGCCTGCATCTGCCCGCCGAGGATGGCGAACAGCGCGAGATGCCCCTCGACCATCTCAAGGCCGTGCCCTTCCTTGCCGAGCGTGCCTCAATCCTCGGCTCGCTGGACAATCTCATGACCTATCCCTGGGTCCGCGAGCGCGTCGAGGCCGGATCGCTGAGCCTGCACGGCTGGTGGTTCGATCTCGAAAGCGGTGACCTCTGGGTCACGGATGCTCCCGGAACGCCTCTGATGCCGGCCACCTGAGCCGGCCCCCCCATGCGCAAACCCCAGAATCTCGTCTATGGCGTGGACGATCTGCCGCCCGCGCGCGTCGGCCTTTTGAGTGCGCTCCAGCAGGTGGCCTTCCTCAGCGCGCTGCTGAGCGTGCCCAGCATCGCGCTCGCAAACCTCGGGCTCGATGACGACCAGTTCCTGCGCCTGGCAGCGGCGACCCTGTTCTGTTCCGGCTTCGTGCTGGTCCTCCAGGGCTTTGGCATCGGCGGGGTCGGCGCCCGGCTGTTCTATCCGCTCCAGTGCACCACGGCGGCCATTCCAGCGCTCGTCTATGCCTCGTCCGCCGGCCTGTCGCTCGCCGAGAACTTCACCATGGTCGGCATGGTGGGCGTGTCCCAGGTGCTGTTTTCCTTTGTCATCTTCCGCCTGCGGGCGATCTTCACGGTGGAGGTGGCGGGGCTCGCGGTATTTCTCATCGGTGTCGGACTCGGCCAGCAGGGCCTCTTTCTCGTGCTGGACCTGCCGCCGGACAGGCCCGACGCCATCGCCCATCTCACCATCGTCGGGGTGACGCTGGCGACGCTGGTCATCCTGCATGTGTATGTGCAAAGCCGGTTAAGGCTGTTCACCAACCTCATCGGCCTCTGCGTGGGGATGGTACTGAGCGTCGCGCTGGGCCAACTCGATCCCCATGACCTGCGCCTGTTCGCGGATGCGCGCGTCGTGGATTTCCCCCGTCCGCCGCTTTTCGGCTGGGCCTTCAACCTCGGCGCGGTCATCCCCTTCATGGTCACCGGCTTCGTCTTCGCGCTCACCTCCATGGGCGTGCAGACCATTGCCCAGCGCAACAATGACCGCGACTGGAAGAGCCCGGACCTGGTCTCCATCGGCCGGGGCATCCGTGCGGAAGGCGTGATGCATATGATGGCGGGTTTTCTGAACGCCATGCCCATGGTGGCGTCGGGCGGCGCAGTGGCGCTGGCGGCGGCCTCCGGCTGCACGGCACGAGCGCTCGCCTTCTGGACCGGCGGCCTGTTGATGACCTTCTCGCTCCTACCCAAGGTGATCGGCTTCTGGTTGCTGATGCCTGTCTCGGTCACAGGCGCGCTCTTCATCTTCCTGTCCACCTTCA
This sequence comes from Azorhizobium caulinodans ORS 571, assembly GCF_000010525.1. Taxonomy (GTDB): domain Bacteria; phylum Pseudomonadota; class Alphaproteobacteria; order Rhizobiales; family Xanthobacteraceae; genus Azorhizobium; species Azorhizobium caulinodans. Next base: position 2,053,903 of record NC_009937.1, read on the forward strand.
CGACGGTGAACGGCATCCAGCTTGTGGCGAGCCGGGTGCTGGATGCCCGCAAGGTGTTGGCGATCGGAATGGGCTTCGTCGCCGCCATCGCCTACGAGCCACTGCACCGGTTGCTGGACGGGCAGGTGCCGGGCCTGCGGCTGTTCACCTTCTCCGCCTTCGCGGTGTCCATCCTCGTCACGGTAGTGCTGCTCGCCATCTTCCGCATCGGCGTCACCCGCAAGGTGGTGCGGCGCTTTCCGGCCAGCGGTGCCCGGCATGACGACGTGGCGAACTTCATCGAGGCCGAGGGCGCGCGGTGGAGCGCGCGGGTGGACGTGGTGCAGCGCGCCGCGCAGGTGACCTGGCATGCGCTGGAACTGATCGGCCGCGATTATGTGGATCCCGAACGGCCGGTGATCGAGGTGACCACCCGCTATAACGATATCCTGTTCGACATCGTGCTGCGCTACGAGGGCACGGCGCCGGCCCTGGCGAGCCGCCCGCCGACGGCGGAGGAACTGCTGGAAAATCCTGCGCTGGCGGAGCAGTTGACGGGCTTCCTCATTACCCGCCTCGCGCCGGACCTGAAGATCCAGCGCATCGGCAGTTCGTGGGAACTGCACTTCCGCCTGCCGGTATGAGGCGGGAGCGGGTGTACCCGCCCCCGCATAGGATCAGCCGGCGATGGCCGTCAGCTTGTCCAGCAGCGCCTGAGGGATCTTCACGCCCTCGCGCGCGGTGCGCACCCGTGCCGCCGCGCGCCGCCCGCCGGGAAGGCGCGCACCCTCCTGATCGGTGATGGCGGCGAACAGATGGGCCATCCGCGCCGCCGCGCTCGGCCCGGCGAGCGGGCCGGGATCGACGGCGATGAACATCTGGCCCGTGCGCGGCGAGCCGCCCGTATTGTCCGCGAAGGAGGAGGCATCGATGGAGAGATGCGCGCCCGTGAGCCAGGCCGCGAACATCTCCACGATGAGCGCAAGCCCCGCGCCCTTGTAGCCGCCTGCGGGCACCATGGTTCCGCCGGCGAGCGCCGCCTTCGGGTCCGTGGTGGGCTGGCCGGCCTTGTCCAGGGCCCAGCCGAGGGGAATGGCTTCTCCCCGCTGGTCGTGGACCACGATCTCGCTTTTCGCCACCACGCTGGAGGACTGATCCAGCACCAGCGGTTCGCCATCGGCGCGGGGCACGGCGAAGGCGATCGGGTTGGTGCCGAACACCGGCTTCGTGCCCCCCACGGGTGCGATGGAGGCGGGCGCATTCACGAAGCCGAGCGCCATCAGGCCTGCCTTCGCGATGCGCTCCACGTGATAGCCGACAACGCCGCAATTGTAGGAGTTGGTCACCGCCAGCGCCGCGATGCCCTGTGCTCGCGCGGCATCGAGAAGGGCCGGCAGGCCGAGGTCGATGGCCGGATGGGCGAAGCCGTCCGCGGCATCCACGCGCACCAGGCCGGGGCGCGGGCGGGAGAGGGTGGGCGTGGCCTTGCCGTCGATCTTGCCCACCTTGGCATGGGCGCAATAGGTGGGCAGGCGGGCGAGGCCGTGGCTGTGCACGCCTTCCGCCTCTGCCGCCACGACCGAGGCGGTGACGGAGGGCTCATTGGCCGGGCTGACGCCGCTCGCCTGTAAGGCGGCTCGGGTGAGGGCCTCCACCTCGGCAAGGGAGAGGGAGGCCATGGGGACGGATGCCGGGGCGCTCATGCGGCGACCCCGGTCTTAGCGCGGGCAGGGCTCTTGCTGCCACAGGTCTTGACGGTGGCGGCCGCGGCGGCAAGCTCGGGCGCGCCATAGAGGGTGCGGGCCGCCTCGGGCGTCACGAGGCCTTCCGCCAGATCCTCGGCGAGCTTGGCCCGGTCGCGGCCCTTCGGGTCGCCGAAGCCGCCGCCGCCGGACGTCTTGATGGTCACGAGATCACCGGCGGAGAGCGGAATGCCGGAGACCTTGGAATTGAGGCTCGCGGTGGTGCCGTCCGCATGGGTGACGGTGGTCGAAGAGAGCGAGCCCGGCTCGCCGCCCTTGATGCCATAGGGCGGGAAGCGGAAGCGCTCGAAATTGGTGGAGAGGGAGCCTTCCGCCGCCTCCAGCCGGAACTCGCGCACGAGGCCGAGGCCGCCGCGATGGGTGCCGGCGCCGCCTGAATCCGGCAGCAGGCCGTAGCGGGTGAACACCACGGGGTATTTGGCTTCCACCATCTCGATGGGGGCATTGGTGTTGTTGTGGAGGCCGCAGGAGAGGGCGCTCGCGCCATCACCGCCCGCATGGCCGCCCCAGCCGCCCACCTCGATGTCGAAATAGACCTGGCGCTTGGCGTTCGGCTGCACCAGCGAGACCGCATAGACATAGGAGATGGCGTAATAGGCCGCTGGAATGCGCTCCGGCGCGATCTGGGCCAGCGCGCCGAAGACGCAGGTGGCGATGCGGTGGTTCACCACCATGCGGCCGACGACGGGGGCGGGGAACTGGGCGTTCACGACGCTGCCTTTGGGCAGATTCACGCTCACGGGCCGGTAGCAGCCGGAATTGGCCGGAATGTCCGAGCCCAGTGCCGCCAGCAGGGCGTAATAGACCGCCGAGCAGGTCATGGCCGGCGTGTTGTTCACCGGGCCACGCACCTGCGGGCTGGAGCCGGCGAAGTCGAGCGCGATGGTGTCGCCCTTCTTGGTGATGGTGATCTCAAGGCGGATGGGCGTGTCCGACTGGCCGTCGTCATCCACCGTCTCCACGAAGGAGGCGGTGCCGTCCGGCAAAGCGGCGATGGCCGCGCGCATCATGCGCTCGGAGCCGTCGAGGATGGCGGACATGGCGGCGGAGAGGTTGGCGCTGCCATACTTCTTCGCGATGCGCGCCACTGCCCGCGCGCCGATGCCGAGCGCGGCGATCTGGGCGTTGAGGTCGCCGCGCGTCTCATCCGGCTGGCGCACGTTGTAGAGCAGCATCTCGAACACGCCGGTGTTGAGCGTGCCCTTGTCCACGAGGCGCAGTGGGGGAATGCGGATGCCTTCGTGGAAGATCTCGGTGGCCGCCGCATAATAGGAGCCGGCAGCTCCCCCGCCCACATCCACATGGTGGCAGAGGGTGCCGACGATGCCGACGCGCTCGCCATCCACGAACACCGGCCGGAAGGTCTGGATGTCCGGCAAATGCTGGCCGCCGGCATAGGGATCGTTGGTGACGATGACGTCGCCCTCGTTCCAGCTCTCCAGCGGAATGTACTGCTCCAGAATGGTCTTCAGGCAGTCCGACATGGAGTTGAGGTGCACCGGAATGCGCGCCGACTGGGCGATGTTGCGCCCCTGCGCATCAAAGACGGCGGTGGAGAAATCGAGGATCTCGCGTACGACCGTGGAGCGGCTGGTGCGCCAGATGGTGATGCTCATTTCCTCGGCGGCGGCGACCAGCGCATTGCGGATCACCTCGAGGCGGACGGGATCGATGGGGCTCATGGCTCTTGTCCTTGGAGGCGATCAGTGGGTGGCCGCGCGCTCGGCGATGAGCGCGCCCGTGGCATGGGCGCGGATGGTCCAGCCGGCAGGCACATAAGTGGCCGTGTAGGTCTCCTCCACCACGGCCGGGCCGGGCACGCCCTCGGGGCCGATGGCCTCGCGCGCCCAAACCTTGGTCTCGACAAAGCCGCCGCGCCCATAGACGGGGCGGGTCTTCGAACCGGAGACCGTACCGGCCGAGGCGGGCGCCGGGGTCGGCTTGGCGAGGCGGCCGATGGCGGTGAGGCGCAGGGCCACGATCTCCACCGGTACGGCGGGCTCGTCATAGGAGAAGCGCTGCTTGTGGATGGCGTGGAAGGCGCTCGTCGCCGCCGCGACACCACGGGGCGAGAAATCCGCCGTGTCCAGCGGCACGCGCAGGTCGAAGGCCTGGCCCGCATAGCGCAGGTCCACCGCCCATTCGAAGCCGCAGTTCTCCGGTCGCACGCCGTCTTCCGCCAGGAGGCGGTTGGCTTCGGCGGCGAGCGCCTGCGCCTTCTGGGCCATGGAGGGGGCGAGATCGGAGAACAAGCCGATCTGCGTGGCGGAGAGGTCGTGGGTGATGTCCGACCACAGGATGCCCCAGGCGGACAGCGTGGAGGCGTGGGCGGGGAAGATCACCTTGCGCATCCCGAGTTCCTCGGCCACCTCGCAGGCGTGCACGCCGCCGGCGCCGCCGAAGGACAGGAGGGCGAAGTCCTCCGGGTCCATGCCCTTCTCGAACAGCGAGAGGCGGGTGGCGGTGGCCAGGCTCGAATTGGTGACGGCGATGACGCCTGCCGCCGTCTCCTCCGGCGAGAGGCCGAGCTTGGCGGAAACCGCCTCGGCGGCCTTGGCGGCGGCGTCCCGGTCGAGGCCCATCTTGCCGCCCATGAAGCTGGAGCCGTCCAGCCGGCCCAGCAACAGGTTGGCATCCGTCACGGTGAGCTGCTGGCCGCCGCGCCCGTAGCAGGCCGGGCCGGGTTCGGCGCCTGCGCTGTGCGGACCGATGCGCAGGCGTCCGCCGTCATCCACCCAGGCGATGGAGCCGCCGCCCGCGCCGATGGTGCGCATCTCGATCATGGGCAGGCGGACGGGCAGGCCATCCACCTCGCCCTCATTGACCATGGCGACGGCCCCTTCATGCACCACGGAGACGTCGAAGCTGGTGCCGCCCATGTCCACCGCGACGAGGTTCGGCTCGTCGAGGTCGGCCGCGAGGCGCTTGGCCGCCGCCGCCCCGCCCGAGGGGCCGGAGAGCAGCAGCCGGGCGGGCTCGCGCCCGGCCTTGGCGAGGCCGGAGACGCCGCCGTTCGACTGCACGAGATAGACCTGCGTGGAGGGCACCTCTTCCTTGAGTTTGCCCGCGAGGCGGTCCGTATAGGTCTGCACCACGGGCACCAGCATGGCGTTGAGCACGGTGGTGGACATGCGCTCATATTCCCGCAGCTCCGGCGAAATATCGCTGGAGAGGGTGATGGCGACGCCCGGCAGCAGTTCGCGCAGGATTTCTCCGGCCCGGCGCTCATGGGCCGGGTTGGCATAAGCGTGCAGGAAGCAGATGGCGACCGACTTCACCTCCGCCTCGCGCAGCTTGCCGGCGAGGAAGGCGACGGAGCGGTCGTCCAGCGGCTTCAGCACGCGCCCGTCCGCGCCGATGCGCTCGGAGACGCCGAAGCACAGGCGGCGCTTCACCAGCGGCGCCGGGGGCGAGGCGGTGATGGCATAGACGTCGGTGCGGCCGTGCCGGCCGATCTGCATCACGTCCTCGAAGCCGGCCGTCGTCACCACTGCGCCGAGAGGCAGCTTGCGCTCCAGCACCGCGTTGGTGGCGATGGTGGTGCCGTGCAGCAGGTACTGCACCTGATCCAGCGAAAAGCCGAAGCGGGCACTCGCTTCCTTGATGCCGGTGAGGAGACCGATGGACGGATCCGAGGGCGTGCTCGGCGTCTTCATCTGGTGGATCTCACCCGTCGAGGCGTCGAGAATCTCGATGTCGGTGAAGGTGCCGCCGATGTCGACGGCGATGCGGATGGGGGCCTGGGAGGTCATGACACGTTCCGGATGAGGATCACAGGAGGCCTTCGGAGCCGAGGCTGTCCACGAGGCCGTGGAAGGCGGAGCGGATGAGGGCGTATTGCGCGCCCACAACCGTGATGTCGGCGCGGTGCAGCTTGCCGAAGGCGCGCTCGGGCGCCGTCCAGGCGGGCAGCACCCAGGGCTTGCCAGCGGCGCGGGCGGCGGCGCCGATGCGGGCGATGTCGTTCTTGTCGCTTTCGCTGAAGCTGTAGCGCGGGTTGCCGGCGGCCATGGACAGGTCGGTGGGGCCGGCGAAGAGGCCGTCCACGGTGGGCAGAGCGGCGATGGCCTCCACGTCATTGAGGGCTTCGCGGCTCTCGATCATCGGCCAGCACTTGGTGCGGGCGTTCTCATTGGCGCTGAAGCTGTCGTCCACCGGGCCGTAGCCCATGGTGCGGCCACCCGCATAGGAGCGCACGCCAAGCGGGGGATATTTGGTGGCCGCCGTCACGGCCTTCGCATGATCGAGCGCGCCGATGTGCGGGATGATGATGGCGTCCGCCCCGAAATCGAGCGCCTGCTGGATCGGCTCGGTGAGCGGGCCGAGCACCTTGGCATAGACCTTGATGCCGAGCGCCCGGCAGAAGGGGATCACCCGGTCGAGGTCATCGAGATTGAAGGTGCCGTGCTCGATGTCGAGCACCACCGCCGTGAAGCCCGCGCCCCGCGCAATCTCGATGTGCGGGAAAGAGGGCGAGGAGAGCCAGAAGGCGAACTGGGCGAGCGACTGGGACATGAGCGATCTCCGGGCGAAAGGGTGAGTTCCCCCGTTCCCGCGCAGGGCGCAGGTTGGGGCGGACGGGTCTGGCAAGGTCAGGTGCGGGCGGATCCCGCGAACTTGGGGCCGGGCGGGCGCAAGGCCCGTCCGGTCACTTCACAAAGGTCTTCGCAAGTCCGGCGGTGCGGTCCACCACGATGACGACGGCAAGGGTGAGCACCACCAGGAGGACGGAGATGGCGGCGACCAAAGGATCGGCTTGCTGTTCCACATGGCGATACATGGCGACCGGAAGCGTGGAGATGCGCGGGCCGGTCATGAAGAGCGAGAGCACCACCTCGTCGAAGGAGACGAGGAAGCAGAGGGCGGCGGTGGACACCATGCCCGACCGCATCATCGGCAGGGTGACGCGGAAGAAGACGGTGAGCGGCGGCGCACCGAGCGTGGAGGCGGCCTCCTCCACCGGGATCGGCAGCGTGGCGAGCGCGGTGGAGAGCACGCGGATGGCATAGGGCAGGGTGACGATGAGATGCGCCACCACGAGCCCCTGGAAGGTGCCGAGCAGGCCGAGCGGGGCGAACACCAGCAGGATGGCGAGACCGAGCACGATGGTCGGCAGCAGCAGCGGGGCGGTGAACAGGCCGCCCAGCGCCTCGGCGCCCGGCGGCTTGAGCCGCACCAGCGCATAGGCCGCGGGCAGCCCGACCAGCAGGGAGATGACCGTCACCACCACCGCCAGCAGGAGGCTCACCGAGAAGGCGGCGGTCATCTTGCTGTCGGAGAAGATGGCGCCGTACCACTTCAGGCTCCAGCTCGACGGCGGGAAGTTGAGGTAGGCGTCCCCGCTCAGGGACATGGGCACGATGATAAGGATCGGCGCCAGCAGGAAGAGGAACATCACGCCGGCGGCGATCTTCAGCGCTGGGGAGACGGGGCGTTCATCCATGTGCCGTCTCCGTCAGGCAATGCGCCGCAGGGCGCGGGTGTAAAGGGCCAGCGCTGCGCCGAACAGCACCAGGATGATCATGGAGAGCGTCGCCGCAACCGGCCAGTTGAGGGTCACGATGGCCTGATCGTAGATCTCGGTGGCGAGCAGGAACACGCGCCCGCCGCCCAGCAGCTTCGGCGTGACGAAGGAGGAGATGGCGAGCACGAAGCAGAGCAGGCAACCCAGCGCCATGCCCGGCGCGGTGAGCGGCAGCACCACGCGCCAGAAGGTCTTCAGCGGTGTCGCGCCGAGCGTGAGCGCTGCTTCCTCGCAGCGCGGGTCGAGCCGGCCGAAGCCCGAGAGCAAGGCGAGGATCATGTAGGGCATCAGGATTTCGGTGAGCCCGATGATGACGCCCGTGAGGTTGAACATGAGGCGCGGCGGCGTCAGTCCGACGAGGCCGATCACATTGGCGATGAGCCCCTGCGAGGACAGGATGGCGATCCAGCCATAGGTGCGCACAACGGCGGAGGTGAGCAGTGGCGCAATGACCAGCACCAGAAGGATGGTGCGCCACAGGCCGGACGAACGGTGCAGGTAGAGCGCGATGGGGTAGGAACACAGCAGCGTCAGCACCGTGATGAAGAGGCTGACGCCGATGCTGTTGCCGATCAGCTCCAGCGTGAAGCTGTCGCCGAGCACGCTGGACCAGGTGGTGAGCGAAAAGGTCTCCACCAGCGCGCCGGTCGCCTGCGATTCCTTGAAGGACATGCGCAGCAGGTTGAACACCGGCCATAGGAACCCCACCGCATTCACGAGCGCGATGGGCAGGAGCAGCAGCATGGCAACCGCGGTCGGGCTCATGGGGCGCGCCGCGCGGGGGGCGGGAACGGCGAGGGTGCTCATGATGCGGCGTACACGAAGGTGTCCTGCGGGCGCCAGGACAGGGTGACGGGGGTTCCCGGCGCCAGCACCTGCTCGCCGCCGCGCGTGGAGGCTTCCGTCTTCAGCAGGGTGCCGCCGGCCTCCACCTCATATTCGAGGATGTCGCCGGCGAAGGTGGCCCGGGTGACGGTGCCGGAGAGGCTGTGAAGGTCGCCGCTTGCCGGCGCGGCGCCGGGAGAAAGCACGATGCGATGCGGACGCACCATGACCTCAACCGGGCCGTTGAAGCCGGGCGCGGCGACCTTCACGCCCGCCACCTCTGCGATACCCCCCGCAGCGGTGCCGGACAGGCGATTGATGCGGCCCACGAAGCCCGCCACGAAGGCGGTTTTCGGGTGTTCATAGATTTCGTGAGGCGTGCCGAGCTGCTCCAGACGGCCGTGGTTCATCACTGCCACCTTGTCGCAGATGGTGAGGGCTTCCATCTGGTCGTGGGTCACGAAAATGGCGGTGATGCCGAGCCGCTTCTGGATGTCGCGGATCTCGTTGCGCATCTCGTCGCGCAGCTTGGCGTCGAGGTTGGAGAGCGGTTCGTCGAGCAGCAGGATGGAGGGCCGCACGACGAGCGCGCGGGCGAGCGCCACGCGCTGCTGCTGGCCGCCGGAGAGCTGGGCGGGGCGGTGGTGCTCCTTGCCGGTGAGGCGCACCATGGCGATGGCCTCGCGCACCCGCTCCGCCGCCTCGGCTTTCGAGACCTTGCGCATCTCAAGGCCGAAGGCGACGTTCTTCGCCACGTCCATGTGCGGGAAGAGGGCATAGGACTGGAACACCAGCCCCATGTCGCGCCGGTAGGGCGGCACGCCCGTGATGTCGTGCCCGTCCACGACGATATGGCCGGAGGTGGAGGGAGCAAGGCCGGCGATCATCCGGAGCGAGGTGGTCTTGCCGCAGCCGGAGGGGCCGAGAAAGGCGACCAACTCGCCCTTGGCCACGTCGAGATTGAGGTCGTCCACGGCATTGAAAGTGCCGTAGCGGCGGGTGAGGCCGCGCAGGGAGAGGAAGCCCTCGCCCTGCGTCTGGCGCTGGATCTCGTCGGGCGAGGTGCGGATCATGGCCATGCGCCTCACCGGCTGGCGGGCAGCACGCGGCGGCGCCACTGTTCGCCGATGGCGTCACGCACCTTGGCAAGCGCGATCCAGTCCACCGGGATCACCTTGTCCATGAACTTCACGGCGGTGCGGTCGAGCGCTTCCGGCGAGATGTCCGCCTTGGCGTTGGTGGGGGCGTAGAACATGCTCTCTGTGAAGGCCTTCTGGGCCTCGGGGCTCAGGGCATAGTTCACGAAGGTCTTGGCCGCATCGCCGCCGGGGCCGTTGGCCACGAGGTTGATGGTGTTGATCTGGAACACCGTGCCTTCCTGCGGGATCGTGGCCTTGAGCTTGCCGCCGGAGGTCTGGCTGTTGACCTGCGCGCGGGCGTTCCAGCCGGCGCCGACGGCGGCCTGCCCCGTGACGATGGGCGCATAGACCTCGGGCTTGGGCTCCCACGTCTGGACATTGGGGGCGATCTCGACCATGGCCGCGATGCCCTTGCTCACGTCCTTCAGATAGTCCGTGCCGCCGTTCGCCTTGTTGAGGATGATGACCAGCGAGAGGCCCTGGATGTCGGGCATGCCGGGGATCACCACCTTGCCCGCATAGCCCTTGTCCGCCATGGCCATCCAGGACTTCGGCGGCTCCTTCACCTGATCGGTGTTGTAGAGCATGACGAGGTTGTCGAAGGTCACCGCGACGCCCGCCACGTCCGGAATGCGGGCGTTGGGATAGAGATCCTTCACGTTGGGCGCGTTGGTCTCGTCGATCTTGGTGAAGAGGCCCTCGTCGGTGCCGGCCTTCGAGACCGAGACGTCCATGATGGCGACGTCGGTCTGCGGCGCGGCCTTCTGGGCACGCAGGTTGCCGAGCATGGCGGCGGAGGAGGGCAGGGGGAAATAGGTGACCTTGATATCCGGATGCGCCTTCATGAAGGGCTCGATCACGGCCTTCGTGTAACGCTCCTGGAACAGGCCCGAATAGGCCATGACGGTGATGTTGCTCTCGGCCCAGGCGGCCTGAGAGAAGAGACCGAGGGCGAGCGCCGCAGCGGCCCCGAACTTCGCAGACGTCGTCATGTGGATCCCCTCTGGAAAAGGTGTGGGACGGGCCGGTGGTCCAGCCTCGGTTTCATGGTGACGGCCGGGCGGCTGAGTGTTGGCTCAGCCGCCCTCATGTTCAGGTGGCGGGCGCGAGCTTGGCTTCCACCATCGCGCGGGCGCCGGTGATGTCCGGCAGCTTCTCGCCGGCGGCGAGGCGGGCGAGCAGCTTGATCTCGTTCTCCTGCATCTGGATGGCGCGGGCGGCGATGGCGGGCGCCTGCGCCGGCTTCAGCACCACCACGCCGCTCTCGTCGCAGAGCACGGCGTCGCCCGGCTCGATGGTCTGGCCGCCCACATTCACCGGCACGTTCATCGCGCCTTCGAGGCCGAGAAGCTTGGTGGTGATGGGCGAGGGGCCACGGCACCACATGGGCATGTCCACCTTCACGATCTCGGAGAAATCGGTGGCCGGGCCGTCGATGACGCCGGCCTTCACGCCGGCCATCTTCATGGCGTTGGTGATGACGCCGCCCCAGCAGGCGTGCTTGTCGTCGCCGCAGCGCTCGATCACCACCACGTCGCCGGGGCGCACATAAGCGGTGAGATAGTGCAGCAGCGTGGAATCCGCGTGCGGGATGCGCAGCGTCACGGCGGTGCCGGCGACGCGCTTGCCCGGCAGCACGGCGCGGATCTCGCGGTCCACGAAGCCGGAATGCAGCACATGGCCGATGGTCGCCACCTCGCACTTCTCAAGCTCGGTCACGAGCTCGGGCGCGATCTGGGCGGGCATGGGATTGACGATGAACATAAGTGCGCTTCCGCTCAGGCGAGAACGTGGTGATTGGCGACGGGGACGTTGGCCCGCACCTTCTCGGTGTAGCCGAACTCCAGACGGCCGGTGGTGAAGCCCACCCCGTCGGAGGCCTGCGCGGTGATGTGGCCCCACGGGTCGATGACCATGGAATGGCCCCAGCACCACTTCTTGCCGCCCGCGTGCGGGCCGGTCTGGCCGACCGCGAGGAACCAGGTCTGGGTCTCGATGGCGCGGGCGCGGGCGAGGATTTCCCAGTGATCCTTGCCGGTCATCAGCGTGAAGGCGGCGGGCAGGACGATGATGTCCGCGCCCTTGTCGCGCAGCTTGCGGAACAGCTCGGGGAAGCGGATATCGTAGCAGATGGCGCAGCCGACCGTCTTGCCGCCGAGCTCGTACGTGACCACGTCCTCGCCGCGCGAGACGGTGTCGCTCTCGCGATAGACGGTGCCGCCGGTGATCTCCACGTCGAACAGGTGGATCTTGCGGTAGCGCGCCAGTTCCTCGCCATCGGGGCCGAAGACGACGGTGGTGTTGTAGAAGGAATTGCCCTCGCGCTCGGCGACGCTGCCGGCGTGGATCGCGACCTTCAGCTTTTTCGCGAGCCCCTTCATGAGCTGGTAGGACTCGCCATCCGGGAAGGTCTCGGCGGCGTCCTGCGCCTGCGCCGGCGTGTCGCCGAGGAAGGCGTAATATTCCGGCAGCACGACGAGGTCGGGCTTGTCGGCGGCGACAGCCGCTTCGATCAGGGAGGCGGCGGTCGCGAGATTCGCGGCCTTGTCCCCCTGCGTGTTCATCTGGACCAGCGATACCTTCACGTCAGGTCTCCTGCCTTGGGTGACGGGAGCAGACCAGACCAAACCACGTCCGACAAACGCGAAATAATTGTCGGCGCTTACAAGAAATGCTTATGACAGCGGCACGGGCGGCGCGTGCCTATTTTGTGTGCGATGCAATGCGGATCTGGTTGCGGCGCGCATTGGCCGATGGCGTGAGCGTGGCCGCGTCTTCCGCCTTCGCCACTTGCGCCGCCATCCGGGCGATCAATGCCGGCAGGGTGCTGCCCGGCTCCTCGCGATAGACGGCGTGGAGGTGCAGGGGCGGCAGGTCCGCGTCCACGTCGAGCTGCATCAGTTCGCCCCGTTCCACCATCTCGCGGGCCACCTCAGTCGGCAGGACGGCGACGCCCATGCCGTCGCGGGCGAGGCGGGTGATGGTGGCGAGTGAGTTGGAATTGAGGATGCGCACCAGATTGAGGTTTGCATCGAGGCCGGCGGACTCCATCAGGCGCAGCACGTTCTGGTGGGGTTGCGAGCCCTTTGAGAAGGCGAAGATGGGGTTCGCCACGATGTCCACGAGCGAGAGGCGGCGCCCGTGCAGGCCGAGGTGTGGCGCGGCAAACCAGTGGCACTGATAGGTGCACAGGTCGATATTGCTGCACTCGGCCGCCAGTACGGGCCCGGCGATCAGCGCCAGATTCACCTGCCGGTCCAGCAGCAGGCGGGAGACCGTGAGGCTGTTATCCACCGTGAGGTCGATGTCCACGTCCGGATAGGTGGCCTTCACGGCTTCGATCAGCTTGGGCAGCCACGCATAGACGATGGAATCGATGGTGCCGATGGCGATGCGCCCGCGGAGGCTGCTGGCCTCGCTGACCCCGAGCCGCAATTCTTCGGTCAGGCGAACGATGGTTTCCGCCTGCGCCAGCGCCCGCTCGCCCTGCGGGGTCAGGCTCACATTGCGCAGGTCACGCTCGAACAGCCGCACGCCGAGATCGCGTTCGAGGGTCGCGATGCGGTTGGAAACAGCCGCCTGGGTCGTGCACAGCTTGTCCGCCGCGCTGGAGAAGCTCCGCAGCCGGGCGACCCACACAAAGGTTTCCAGGAAACGGATATTCATCGGCGTGCGCGGTCTCCGGCCAGTGGCGGAACAGACAGGCGCCGATGATGGGCTCTGGGGGACCGAACTGCAATGCAAGCGATGCGCTGCCGGTCCCCCATTTCGCCTCAGGGGCGCCTGCTCTGATCGGGCGGTACGCGCACGTCCGGCGGGCGACGATCGTCCGGAGCGCTGTCCTCATATTCGGCGTCGTTCGGCGCAAGTGGCCCCTCCAACGGCGGCCGGGCCGGCGAGGGGCGGTCATTGAGGACTGCATCCTCATTGGCCGGGTCGACCACGAGCGGGTTCTGGTCAAGGGTGCGCGGGTCGCGGGTCATGAAGCCTCCCTGTCTGTGTTTGGGGCTTCAACGGAAGGCGGACGGCTTCGTTCCGCCATGTTGCACCGCGCCTTGATCCGGGGCGGGCATTCCGTAATGTTGTATTATGGATGCCAATCTCGCCGGACGGCTCAATTTTACCCATCGCCCGCCCACCAAGGAGGCCCTCCCGCCGGGACGGCACGACCTTGGGCTTTTCGAGCAGCGCGACGCGGTGCTCGTGGTGCCGGAGGGTGTCGATGCCAGCCGACCGACCCCTCTCGTGGTGCTGTTCCATGGCGGTGGCGGCAGTGCGCAGAAGATCCTACCCATGCTGGAGGCCCATGCCCAAGCCAACGGCTTCCTGCTGCTGGTGCCGCAATCCCTCTATCCCACCTGGGACATCGTGATCGCCGGCAACGGGCCGGACCGGGAGAGGCTCGACATTGCGCTCGCCGAAGTGGCGGACCGTTTCACCCTGGACCCGGAGCACCTCGCCTTCGCCGGCCATTCCGATGGCGGCAGCTACACGCTCTCGCTTGGCCTCACCAACGGGCAGTTCGTCACCCACCTCATCGTGTCGTCGGCGGGTTTCATGTCGGTGCACCATCAGGAGGGTGCGCCGCGGATCTTCATCTCGCACGGCATCAATGACGAGCAGATCCCCATCGACCGCAGCGGCCGGGCGCATGCGGACCTGCTGAAGCGTGCCGGCTATGACGTGACCTATATCGAATATAACGGCCCGCACGCCTACCAGCCGCCCGTCGTGGCGCTGGCCGTGAACTTCTTCCTCGCCGATCTTCTCGCAACCGCCTGACCTCTCCGCCGGAAGCGGAGCCGCGAGCGGAGAACCGCCCGCAGCCCGCGCTCACGCGACCAACGCGGCGTCGAGGCTGATGTCGGCCTTGAGCAGCTTGGAGACGGGGCAGCCGGCCTTGGCCTTGGCGGCGAGCTGCTGGAAGGTTTCGGCGTCCGCGCCGGGGATGGTCGCCCGCAGCGTCAGGTGGACGGCAGTGATGGCGAAGCCGTCCGACTGCTTTTCGAGCGAGACTTCGGCTGTGGTCTCCATGTGCGTCGCCGTGAAGCCGGCCTCGCCGAGGATGAGCGACAGGGCCATTGTGAAACAGCCGGCGTGGGCGGCCCCGATGAGCTCCTCCGGATTGGTCCCCGGCTTGCCCTCGAAGCGGCTGGCGAAGCCATAAGGGTAGGCGGAGAGCGCGCCGCTCTTGGTGGAGATGGCGCCCTTGCCGTCCTTGATGCCGCCTTCCCAGACAGCAGAACCCTGGGTCTTCATGCGTTGCTCCTTGCGTCGGTTCGGGCGCGCAACACGAAAGGGCCGTGCGCCACACCCTGTATAACGCGTAATTCGTGAAACGGGTGCGACCCACGGGAGGTTGATCGTGCGGGTGGGCAAAGCCGGCTGTTGAAGTCCAGTGGAAAAACGAGGGGAGAGATGTCTCTTTTACCGCCGCAGCGCGCTCCATGTTCCACATGGTGGAACACTTTCGGGCCCCGGCCTAACCTTTGTGAGCAAGTGATTTATTCACTTGCTTCATATGCTTCGTCTCCCTTAGCTTCTGGCCATTGGACCATTCCCGCGTGATGGTCTGGACGCCGGTCAGGCGCATCCTGCCGGTGAGGTTCAGGGGGGCAACCTCACCGGCGGATGATTCCGCCGGTCAGCGGCCGCGCCAGTCCGGCCGCCGCTTTTCGAGGAAGGACGCGATGCCCTCCTTGAAGTCGGCACTGCCATAGACCTTGCGGATCAGATCCGAGTCCGAGGGCTGCAGTTCGGTGGCGAGACGCCGCAGGGCTTCCTTGGCCGTCTGCATGGTGAGAGGGGCATGGCCCTTCAGCTGCGTACAGACCTCGACCAGCCTTGCCTCCAGCGCCTCGGGCGGGACGATTTCCGCATAGCCGGGCGGCAAGGTTTCCACCGCCGGCATTTCGGCGAGCATGAGCATGCGCTTCACGAGGCCGACGCCCAGTGTCGACGTGAGGCGGCGCAGATTGCCGGCCGAAAGCCCGTTGCCGAGCGTCCGCGCAATAGGGGCACCGAACCGGCTGCCGGGCGTGGCGATCCTGAGATCGCAGGAATTGGCAAGGATGAAGCCGCCGCCTACCGCCCAGCCCTCGACTACCGCGAGGGTCGGCATGGGCAGGGCCTCAAGCGCGCTCACATAGGTCTCCACCCGCGCTTCGTAGGCAACGCCGTCCTGCCCGGAAAAATCGCGGAACTGCTCGATGTCCGTCCCGGCGACGAAGGCCTTGCCGCCGGCGCCGCGCAGCACGGCCACCTTGATCTCGTCGGTGCGCGCCAAGATCTCGCGGCAGGCGGCGTAAAGCTCCTCATACATCCGCCAGGTCATGGCGTTGCGTGCCGCGGGACGGTCGAAGGTAAGGGTGGCGATGCCGTCGCCAATGGCGAGGCGGGTGGTGCCGGCGTCCAGCGAGAGGGGCGGGGTCGATGTCATGGCGTTTCCTCAACCGAGGCGGCGCAGCTCGCGGCGCAGGATCTTGCCGGTCGCCGTCATGGGCAGCGCGTCGGTGAAGGAAACGTAGCGGGGATATTCGTGCCCGGAAAGGCGGGTGCGCACATGGTCCTGAATTTCCGCCGCCAGCGCGTCTGAGCCGAGTTGACCCGGTTTCAGCACCACCCAGGCCTTGATGGCTTCCGTTCGGACCGGGTCCGGCACGCCCACGACGCCCACCATGGCGACGGCCGGATGGCGCAGGATGCAGTCCTCGATCTCGCCGGGCCCGATGCGGTAGCCCGCGGACGTGATGACATCGTCCGAGCGGCTCATGTACCAGAGGTAGCCCTCCTCGTCCTGCCGGCCGAGGTCGCCGGTCAGGAGGAAGTCGCCGGCGTATTTGTCGGCGGTGGCCGCGGGGTTGTTCCAGTATTCCAGCATCATCACCGGGTCGCCCCGGCGCACGCCGATATGGCCCTGCTCGCCCGTCGGCACCTCCACGCCGTCCTCGTCCACGATGCGTACGTCGTGACCGGGAATCGGCTTGCCCATGGCGCCGGGGCGGATCGCGAAGAAGTTCGAGTTGGAGCCGACCACCAGATTGCATTCGGTCTGGCCGTAGATCTCCCGCGCTTCGACGCCCAGGCGCTCCTGCACGAAGGCGCCGAGCTCCGCGCCCAGTGTCTCGCCACCCGTCAGCAGGGAGCGCAGGACGAGGCCGGGGTGTCGTACGTCCGCCTGCCGCAGCAGCTTGAGCGCGGTGGGCGGCAGGAAGACGTTGCGCACCTTGTGCGTCGCCATCAGCGCCATCGCCGCATCGGGATCGAACTTCTTCGCCCGGTGCGCGAGCACGGGCACGCCGAGATAGAGGGTCGGAAACAGCACGTCGAAAAGGCCGCCGATCCACGCCCAGTCCGCGGGCGTCCAGTGCAGGTCACCCGGCTGCGGCATCCCTTGGTGGATGAATTCGATGCACGGCAGATGCCCGAGCAGGATGCGGTGGCCGTGCAGAGCGCCCTTGGGATTTCCGGTGGTGCCCGAGGTGAAGATGATGATGGCTGGATCGTCCGGCCCTGTGTCGGAGGGGGTGAAGGCGTCCGATGCGCGGGCCATGGCGGCGTCGAAGGAGATGGCCCGCCCGTCGCCCTGATCCGGACCGGTGACGAACACATGGGTGAGGTCGGGCACCTCGTGCCGGATACGGTCCAGTTTGGCGAGGCCCGCAAGGTCCGTCACCAGCGCCTTCGCGCCCGAATTGGCGAGCCGGAAGGAGAGTGCCTCATCGCCAAAGAGGGTGAACAGCGGCACCGAGACCAGCCCCGCCTTGAAGGCCGCCAGATGCGCGATGGCCGTCTCGGGCGCCTGCGGCAGGAACACAGCCAGCCGATCTCCCCGCTCCAGTCCGCAGGCGGCGAGCACATTGGCGAAGCGGTTGGTGAGGCGCTTCAGTTCGTCGAACGTGTAGGTGACGAGTGCGCCGCTTTCCTCCACGAACAGCAGCGCCGGCTTTCCCGATCCGTCCGCATGGGCATCGACGCAGGCGGTGCCGATGTTGAAGCGCTCGGGAATCCGCCAGCGGAAGGCTCGGACGAGATCGTCATAGCGCGCGGCCTCAGGCAGCATGGGCATGTCCTCCGGCGCCGCTTGCGGGCGCTTATCGTTCCTGTGCTGGCGCACAGCCGGCCGGAGCGTTGGCGCGCTCTGCCGGAGATCGGAAACGATCGAACGTTTTTTTAATGCGGAGGTCAAGGCGGCAGGAGCGTGGCCCCGCCGCATGAGTGATCGTCGGGCCGTGCGCCCCTGTCGCCCTCTCAGGCCACGAGGCCGAGGGCGCTGGCGGCCGATCTGCGGATGGCGGCGATGTTGGCCCGATAGCCTTCGATGCCGCCCTTGAAGACGGCCGAACCGGCCACCAACACGTCCGCGCCCGCCTTGGCGCACAGCGCGCCGGTGGTGGGGTTCACGCCGCCGTCGATCTCAAGGCGGATGTCGCGGCCCCGGATCATGTCGCGGATGCGCTCCACCTTGGGCAGCACGTCGGGAATGAAGGCCTGCCCGCCGAAGCCGGGGTTGACCGTCATCACGCAGACAAGGTCGATCTTGTCGAGCAGGTAGGTGAGGACGCTCTCGTGGGTCGCCGGATTGAGCGCGACGCCCGCCTTCTTGCCGAGGCCCCGGATCACCTGAAGGCAGCGGTCCAGATGGTCGGTGGCTTCCGCCTGCACCGTGATGATGTCCGCGCCCGCCGCCGCGAAGGCCTCGAGATACGGCTCCACGGGGGAGATCATCAGGTGCACGTCGAACACCTTGTCGGTGTGCGGGCGCAGCGCCTTGATGACGTCCGGGCCGAAGGTGATGTTGGGCACGAAATGGCCGTCCATCACGTCGAGATGGATGTAGTCAGCCCCGGCCGCCGCCACGTCACGCACTTCCTCGCCCAGCCGGGAGAAGTCCGAGGCGAGGATGGAGGGGGCGATGAGGGGACCGGTCATGATGGGGCTCCGAGAAACAGCAGCGGGAGGCTCATGGCCTCCCGCATATGGGTGTGCTTTGCGCGTTCAGTAATAGCTGGCGATGTGCGCGACTTCCTCGCGCGAGCCGAACACCAGCGGGATGCGCTGGTGGATCTGCTTGGGCTGGATGTCGAGGATGCGGGTGGTGCCGTCGGTGGCCGCGCCGCCCGCCTGCTCGGTCACAAAGGCGATGGGGTTCGCCTCATAGATCAGGCGCAGGCGGCCGTCCGCATAGCCCTTCCGGCTGTCGCCCGGATAGAGATAGACGCCGCCGCGGGTGAAGATGCGGAAGGCATCCGCCACCAGCGAGCCCACCCAGCGCATGTTGAAGTCCTTGCCACGCGGGCCGTCCTTGCCGGCGAGGCAGTCGTCGATATAGCGCTGCGTGGCCTTGGCCCAGTGGCGCACGTTCGACTGGTTGATGCCGTATTCCTTGGTCGCGGCGGGGATCTCCACCTTCTCGCGGGCGAGGATGAAGGTCGCGGTGTCGTGGTCGAACACGAACACCTGCGTGCCCTGGCCGAGCGAGGAGACAAGGATGGTTGCCGGACCATAGACCAGGAAGCCGGCTGCGATCTGCGCCGAGCCGGGCTGGAGCAGCGCTGCGGCCGGGTCCGGATGCTGTTCCAGGTCGTAGGGCAGGATCGAGAAGATGGTGCCGATGGAGACGTTGGTGTCGATGTTGGAGGAGCCGTCGAGCGGGTCCACCGCCACCACCACGCGGCCGTGCGGATCGAGCGGGATTGGCGTCTCGCTCTCCTCGGAGGCGAGGAAGGCCACCGGGGCGCGGCCGAGCGCGTCCACCAGTTCTTCCTCGGCGATCACGTCCAGTTCCTTCTGGGCGTCGCCGCCGGCATTGGCCTCGTCGCCGCGCACCTTGCCGAAATCCTCGGCGAGGGGGCCACGGGCCACGAGTTCGGCGATCGAGACGCCGGCCTCGGCCAGACGCTCCACGGTGGCGGCCACGGCGCACCGCAGCGGATCGGCACCGGCCCAGTCGTCCAGGAAGGCCTGCAGGGTCACCTCGCTCACCGCGTCTCTCCTTTTACCGTTCGGACGGCGTCCTTATGGCCCAAGCCGGGCAGAAGGTCACGCCTCGCCCGGCCATAAAATGCGGCTGTGGCGGCGGTGGGGCGGCTCAACGGCCGCGGGTGATGTCGACGCCCACATCCCCGAACACGCCGGTGATGGGCGCTCCCGGCTTGCGCACCGCGATCCGCACCTGCTCGATGAGCGGGAAATGGTCGAGGAGGCGGGTGGCGATGCGCTCGGCGAGCGTCTCGATCAGGCGCACCGTGTCGTCCTCCACCACCGCTTTGATGTGGGTGTAAACGTCCTGATAGGAGACGGTGAGATGGGCATCGTCGGCCCAGGCGGCGGGCCGGGTGTCGAGCCACCAGTCCGCATCCACGATGAAGCGCTGGCCGAGCACCTGCTCCTCGGGATGCACGCCGTGGCGGGCGAAGAAGGGCAGGTCGCGCAGGAACAGCCGGTCGTTGCGCCGGGGACGGGGGGCGGCCTGCGGGGCGCTGCTCTCTTGGGGGCTCGGGAAGGCTTCGGGATCGGGAGCGGACATGGACGCCTCGCGCAACGGGACAGCGGCCGCCGGTGGGCGGCCAGTCCCTTCCGTCATGCGCGCAATTTGAGCTCGATGGCAACCGGTTGCGGCAGATGGGGCATCTGGGGCGGGCGCCCGTTGCGGATGAAATCCGGCAGGAAGGCCACGGGATTGACCCCAAGCGACTTGTGCAGCCCCACATAGCTGAGGGCAAGTCCGGGCGAGATCGCGGTGACGCAGGGGCCATCCGGCGTCCGGCAGATATCGATGTCGAAGAGGCCGCTCAGCCCCGGCACGGCCCGGACGACCGACAGTGCGAGGGAGGCGAAGGGGCCGGAACGCTCCGCCGCGGCACCGATGGTCATCGCCGCAAGCCGCCCGTCGGCGGCGAGATGCCGATGGTGGAGCGCCAGCACCGCCAACCCGTCCGAGCGGGCGAGGACCGAGAGCGACAGGGCATCGCCCCGCGCATTGGGGTCGGCCGGGATGCCCGCGGCGGTCAGGGCGGCAGTCAGGCGGTCAGGGGCCGAGAGCAGTTCGAGTGCCTCCGCCCGATGGCCGATTACCCGCCGCCCGCACGCGCGGAAGGCACCGACGAGGGCGGCGGTGCGGCTCGCATCCCGCGACAGGGGCCAGACCAGATCCGCGTCTGCGCTCAGGGCGCGCCAGGCGGCGCGGGGATCGACCCCTTCTCCCACGGCGGCCATGATCCCGTCCCCGGCGCCGAGGCGGTCATCCTGTGCGACGGTCACGGAGAGGCCGGGCACCGATTCCAGATCATGCACGAGCACCGTCCGCAGCAGCAGCGCTTCGGCAACCGCTTCGCCGGGCAGGGGCTCGGCCCGCATGCCGCCGCCCGTGAGGAACTCGCAGACAAAGATCCGCATCCTCTTCCCCCGCTTCGAAGCGGCCTTGCGCGCCTGGAGAGCTACGGGGCCTGCCGTAATAAGGCCGGATCTGGCCGCCGGCGTTCAGACGGCGAGCGCGATCCGTTCGAGACCCAGCCATTCGCGCACCTCGTGCACGCGGTCCTCCAGCACCCGTTCTGCGGCTTCCGCGGTGGGGCCACCCGCCCGCACGGCGCAGATATGGGCACCGGCACGGACCGCGGTGCCCGGCGCCGGCCGGTCCACGGCCGCTGCGGGCCAGTCACTGTCCGGGATCAGCACGTCCTCTTCCGCATAAAGCAGGGCGCTGGCGCGATGTTCCGCTGGGACTGCGAGGGAGGAAGGCAGCTTTCCGCCGCAGGCGGCCAGATGCAGCCCCATGAGCGGCGGCAGAGGATCGGTGTCGAGAATGTCCAGCATGGCGCTGAGGCGGGGCGTGACCTCCACCAGCCACCAGCCCTCGCGGCCCACCACCACGTCGATGGAGACGAGGCCGACAAGGCCGCAGGCGCGCGCCACCGTCAGCGCCGCCGCGATCATCCGCCCCGCATGGGCGGTGGGCAGGGCGACCGGGCCCACCATGCCGCCATAGCGGAAGGGGTGGACATCGTCGGGATAGTGCCACTGCCGGCAGGCACCCACGAACAGGGCCTCCGTGCCGTTGGCCAGAAGCTGGATGGAATAGGTCTCGCCCGCCACCTCGCGCTGGAGGAAATGGCCGGGGGCAGGCGGCGTGAGGTCACCGAAATCGCGACGCCGGATATGCCCGCCGCCGGCCCCGCCGATCTTCTTCTCCAGCACCGGCCCGGCCGCAAAGCCGCTGTCGGGCGCCTCGATAGTGACAGCAGGGAAGGGAATCGAGAGCGCTCCGCACAAAGCGGCGAGGGCGAGCGGATCCTTCAGCACGCGCACGGTATCGGCCGTATTGCCGAGGATGGGATTGCGCGCGGCGATCCGTTCCATCAGGGCCGGATCGTCCTCAAGCCCGCTGCCGAGCACCACGGGCAGGCCAGCGGGAGCAAGGCCGGTGAGGGCGGCAATGAGGTCATCACCGTCGAAGGCATGGCCGTTGGCCCGGTGCACGCGCACGCAGCGCGCCGCCTTCGCGCAGGTGTCGAGATTGGCGAAAAGGTCCAGCGAGAGGGGCGATAGCCCCGCGCGCGCCGCGCTGGCAACGAGGGGACGGGCGCACAGAGAGATGATGGCAAGATCCATGTTGCGTCGGTCCGTCAGGAGCGAAAACGCCGCCAGGCAGCGCTTTCGGGAAGAGGAGGCGGCCGCGGAGCGGCCGGCAGGTGGCTCGTGCGGCAGGCTGCCGGGCCCGATCCGCGCGATCTTTGATCGGACCGGGGAAAGGCCTGCGCCCTAACGTCGCTCGGCGTGGGAACCGATGCGCGTCCTGCCGGAGGCGCCTTCGCCCGCCCTGCACCGCAGCCGGATCGAAGACAGTCCTTCGGCATCCTTGAGACTGACGGACCGATCAGACGGGTCTGACGGGATCAGGCTCGGCGGCGTTCTGCGGGCGTGTCGGTCCGGCCTCTGGCCGGAACCGCGACACCTGCGGGCCGGCGGCATGCGCCGCCCGCTTCCCGGAGTGCCACGCGGGACAGGCCTTCCACGAAGGCCATGCGCACCGGCGTGGAGACGATATCCGCGACGAGCCGGTCCATTCCGGCCGCCGCGTCAGATCCCCCCGCACGCGGTCAAGCACCATAATGGCTTGTTAAGCATACCGGCCAAGGGCCCACGGTGGGAAGGCCCCTTCCGTGCGGCGCAGCATAAGCCTGGCCGTAGGGGCTCAGCCGGCGAGGGCGGCCTTGAGCCGGGCCGCGTGGTCGGCCAGCACGTCATTGTTCTCCATTTCGTTGGCGGGCGGCTTCATGGCGACGCCGGCGACGCGCGGGATCACATGCACGTGCAAATGGAAGACCACCTGCCCGCCAGCTTCCTCGCTGAACTGCTGGAGGGTGATGCCGTCGGCCTTGAACACGCCCTTGGCGGCTCTGGCCACCTTCTGCGCCACCTTGTGCACATAGGCGAGATCCTCGGGATCGATGTCGAGGATGTTGCGGGCGGGGGCCTTCGGGATGACGAGGGCATGGCCCGGCGCGCGCGGCATGATGTCGAGGAAGACGAGCGCCCGGTCGTCCTCATAGACCTTGTGGGCCGGCAGCTCGCCACGCAGGATCTTGGCAAAGACGTTGTTGGGATCGTAGGCGGGCGTCTCGCTCATGGTCTGTCCTCCGGGGACGGTCCCAGCGGGCCACGTCCCTTGCTCTTGTCATGGAAAGCGGCCGGCCGGACTGCGGCGCCCGCATCGGGAGATGCGCATCGCAGGCGCGGGCGGGCGGGTCAAGGTGCGCCCGCGCCGCGCCGGATCATGCTGCCGTTGCCGGGCTATTGCTGGCGCTGTTTCTGGCTTTGCTTGGCGGGCGAAGCCGGGCGTGCCTTCTGCAAGGCGTCGCAGGCCACCGCCTTGTTCTGCGCGCTGATGCCGGTGGAGAGCATGGGCGCGACGCCGTGGGAATCGAGCCCGGCGGCGAGGCGCACATAGGATTCCGTCGGGCAGAGGTTGGCGCCGCAGTCGAAGCCGACCCAGCCGATGCCGGGCACATGGGCTTCCGCCCATTCGCGGTAGGCCGCGGAGGCATCGTCCTGCGCCGCATAGCCGGAGACCTGCCGCGCCGGGATGCGCAGGGCGCGGGCCGCGCTCAGGAATAGGTGGCTCAGCTCCGCCGAGGTGCCGGTCCCGGCCGCCAGCACCTTGGCGGCGGGAAGGGCGGTGGTCTCCGCGTCGGCGGCGGCCTCGGGGAAGCGCTCGTGCAGGCCCACCATGAGAGCATGCAGCCGCGCCAGCGGCTCCTTCGCCTCGGCGGCGATCTCCGCCGCCAGCGCGTGGATGGCCTCGTCCGGCTCGGTGAGCATGGTCTGGCGCAGGAACAGGGACGGCGGAAAGCGCTCGGCGCTGCCGGCAACGATGCCCGTGGTGTCCTGCGCGTCCACCTCCCCCTCGGCGACCACCGTCATGGCCTCCACCGTGCCTTCGGCGGAAAAGCTATGGACCAGATTGCCGAAGGCATCCTCCTCCGCCATCAGCCGGGCGTCCGGCGTGACATCGAGCGTCCATCGCAGGATGTGCTGGCCCACATGGCTGCGCGGCGTCAGCCGCAACGTGGCAATGGCCTGCCGGGCTGCCGGCTCGAACCGATGCGTGATCTCATGGCGCACGCGCACCCGCATTCCTGCTCCCCCTCGCTCCGGCCGCGCCTTTCGTGCGGTCCGAATCCCAAGACCTCTGTATCCGGCGGGTATCCCATGCCCCTGGCCGGAGATCCGGCCCGTCAGGTCAGGTACTGCTCGGTGATCTCGTTGCCCAGTTTATAGTTGTCGACGATGAAATCGCTGATGAATTCGTGCAGTCCCGCCTGAAAGATGTCCTCGATGGAATGGTTTGACAGCTTGGCGAGCGTAGCACGGGCGAGGCGCTGGGCCGGGCCCTGCCGGCCATAGGCGCCGGCGATGTCGTCGAGGCTGCGTGACAGGTTGTCGTAGCAGGCGGCGAGCGAGCGCGGCATCTGGCGGTTCAGGATCAGCAGATCCGCCACCAGCCACGGCTTCACGCTGTCGCGATAGACCCAGTGGAAGGCGGTCAGCGCCGAGACAGAGCGCAGGATCGAGGCCCACTGGAAGTAATCGAGCGGCCCGCCGACGTGCTCCTTCTCGGGCAGCAGCACGTGGTACTTCACGTCGAGGATGCGCGCGGTGTTGTCCGCCCGCTCCACATGGGCGCCGACACGGGAGAACCAGTAGGCGTCGTTGCGCAGCATGGTGCGGAAGGTGGCGCCGTCGAAGCGCAGGGACGTCTCCTTCACGAAGGCGAGGAAACGCGCCAACTCTTCCCTGGTCATCGCCTTGTCGGGGAAGGCCCGCAGCTCGATCCAGGCCGAATTGATCACGTCCCACATCTCGGAGGTCAGCGCGGTGCGCACCGAGCGCGCATTGGTGCGGGCGACCTCGAAGGAATTGCGGATGGACGAGGGATTGGCGGGATCGAAGGCGAGGAAGGAGACTACATTCTCCTCGGTCGCATTCTCCAGCGGTCCATGGCGGGCAATGAAGCCGTCCGTGCAGCCGGCGGTCAGCACGGCCGAACTCCACTCATTGGTGGAGCCGCCGTAGGTCACCGGCGTATGGGACAAGCGCTGGGCCACGTCGAGGATGCGCGCGAGGCAGTCGGCGCGTTCCACATAGCGGCTCAGCCAGTAGAGGTTGTCGGCAGTACGGGAGAGCATGACCAGCCCATCTCACAGGAAGAAGGCGTGCGGCGCCAGAGGTGCCGCGGCGTTGTGACGGTTGCGTCCGCAGGACGGGACATGCGGACGCGCCCACCGGTCCTCAGGTATCCAGCACCCAGGTGTCCTTGGTGCCGCCGCCCTGGCTGGAGTTCACCACCAGCGAACCCTCCTTCATGGCAACGCGGGTGAGGCCGCCGGGCACGATGCGCACCTTGTCCGAGCCGGACAGGATGAAGGGCCGCAGGTCCACGTGGCGCGGGGCGATGCCCTGATCCACCAGCGTCGGGCAGGTGGAGAGCGCCAGTGTGGGCTGGGCGATGAAATTGGAGGGATCGGCCTTCAGCTTGGCGCGGAAGGCTTCGATCTGCGCCTTGTCCGACTTCGGCCCCACCAGCATGCCGTAGCCGCCGGACCCGTGGACTTCCTTCACCACCAGCTCTTCGAGGTGCTCCAGCACATACTTCAGGTGATCCGCCTCGCGGCAACGCCATGTCGGCACGTTTGCGAGCAACGGTTCTTCCCCGAGATAGAATTTGATGATCTCGGGCATGTAGCTGTAGACGGCCTTGTCGTCCGCGACGCCGGTGCCCACCGCATTGGTGAGGGTGACGTTGCCGGCCTTGTAGGCGCTCATCAGCCCCGGCACGCCGAGCACACTGTCGGGCCGGAAGGCGAGAGGATCGAGGAAGTCGTCGTCGAGGCGGCGGTAGATCACGTCCACGCGCTTCGGCCCCTCGGTCGTGCGCATGTAGACGATGCTGTCCTTCACGAAGAGGTCGCGCCCCTCCACCAGATCGACGCCCAGCTTGTCGGCGAGGAAGGAGTGCTCGTAATAGGCCGAATTGTAGATGCCGGGAGTGAGGATCACCACGTTCGGCTCGTGCGCGCCGTTGGGCGAGAGCGAGCGCAGGGTGGCGAGGAGATCGTCGGCATAATTCTCCACCGGCGCCACGCGATGGAGCGAGAACAGTTCCGGGAACAGCCGCAGCATGATCTCCCGGTTCTCCAGCATGTAGGAGACGCCGGAAGGCGTGCGCGCATTGTCCTCGAGCACGTAGAAGGTGTCGGGATCGGTGCGCACGATGTCGATGCCGGCGATGTGCACGTAGAGATCATGCGGCACCGGCTGGCCGTTCATCTCCGGCCGGAAGGCGGGGTTCTGATAGACGAGATCCTCCGGCACGATGCCGGCGCGCAGCACCTCGCGCTTGGAATAGACGTCCTTGATGTAGAGGTTGAGCGCCTTGACCCGCTGCTCAAGGCCGCGCGCGAGCCGCGTCCACTCGTCATTGGTGATGATGCGCGGAACGATGTCGAAGGGAATCAGGCGTTCCTGGGCGTTCTGCTCGCCATAGACCGCGAACGTGATGCCGATTCGGCGGAAGATGAATTCCGCTTCCTTGCGCCGATGGTCCAGCACGTCGTGCGGAACGTTGGACAACCAACGGTTTAGCGTTTCATAGGCTTTACGAACGCTGCCGTCGTCACTGGACATCTCGTCGAACGCACGCGCCATCGGGACTGCCACTCCGCTTCGTTTCAGCCTATGTACAAACATCGTGCCAAGGAAGGGCTAACGCGCCAGCGCCATCCTTATTCCAGCGCAATGATGAAACGTGTGACTAATATTTAGGCTGCAGCGGGCGGTATGGCCGTGCTGCGGGCAGGAGAGCGGACCATGACGGAGGCACTCGGCACGCGAACGATCACCGCAGCGGTGCTGGTGATTGGCGACGAGATCCTTTCGGGGCGGACGAAGGACAAGAATGTCGGCCATATCGCGGAGCGTCTGACCGAGATCGGCGTCGATCTGCGCGAAGTGCGGGTTGTGCCCGATGTGGAGGAAGAGATCGTCGCGGCGCTCAACGGGCTGCGCCATCGCTATACTTACGTCTTCACCACCGGCGGCATCGGCCCGACCCATGACGACATCACCGCCGACAGCGTGGCGAAAGCGTTCGGCGTCTCCATCGATGTCGATCCCCGTGCCCGCGCGATGCTTCTCGAATACATTGCCGAGAAAGATCTCAATGAAGCCCGCCTGCGCATGGCGCGCATTCCGGCCGGCGCCGATCTCATCGTCAACGAGGTGTCCAAGGCGCCAGGCTTCAAGATCGGCAATGTCATCGTGATGGCCGGCGTGCCGCGCATCATGCACGCCATGCTGGAGGCGGTGCTGCCGACCCTCGACACCGGACCGAAGATGCTGTCGGAAACCATCCTGGCCAACGCCAAGGAGGGCGACATCGCCGGCCCGCTGCGGGAGATCGCCGAGCGCTTCCCCGGTGTGTCCATCGGCTCCTATCCCTTCCTGTCGGAGACGGGCCCCAACACCAATCTCGTGGTGCGGTCGCGCGATCCCGAGCTGCTGGCCAAGGCCGCCAGAGAGGTGGCCGACATGGTGGCGGCGCGTCAGCCGGCGGCCTGATACCGCAAGGCATGCCGGAGGTTCATGGGCTTCCGGCCCGCCATGCGGCGGCGCATCATCGCGCCTGCGCATGGGCGTGCTACCGATGAGCATGCTACCCATGGGCGGCAGAAACGGTGGAGGTGCGGATGAAGTTCGGCGTCGGTCAGCCCCACACGCGCGTCGAGGACGCGGCCCTGCTCTCCGGTGCCGGCCGCTATGTGGGCGATGCTGCCGCCCGTGCGCAGGCCTACGCCGCTTTCGTGGTCCGCTCCCCCCACGCCCATGCGCGTTTCTCCTTCCCCGATCTCGGGGCGGCGCGCGTGCTGCCGGGGGTGAAGCTCGTCCTGACCGCCGAGGACATTGCCGAGTTCGGCTCCATGCCCGTGGCGGCCACCATCACCGTCACCGGTGAGGACCGGCTCTGGATCCCGCCCCATCCGGCGCTGGCGGACGGCATTGCCCGCCACGTGGGCGATCCGGTCGCTGTCATCGTGGCCGAGACGCTGGACATGGCGCGGGATGCGGCCGAGGCGATGGAGATCGACTGGGAGTCGCTTCCCGCCGTCGCCGAGCTTGCCGCAGCCGCCGAGGACGAGGCACCGCTTGTCTGGACGGAGCGGCCCGGCAACATCGCCTTCACTTCGGAATTCGGAGACGCGGCGGCCGCCGACACCGCCTTCGCCGGCGCGGCGCATGTGGCGCGGCTGCGGCTCGTCAACAATCGCATCGTCACCAATTACATGGAGACGCGGGGCGTCTTGGCGGAGGTGGAGGAGACGGGACGCATCCGTCTCACCCTCGGCAGCCAGGGCAGCCACCTGCTGCGCAATGCCATCGCCGACAAGGTGCTGAAGTGGGACCGCGAGGACCTGCGCGTGGTCACGCCGGACGTTGGCGGTGGCTTCGGCACCAAGATGTTCCCCTTCAGCGAATATCCGCTCATCGCCTTTGCCGCCCGCGTTCTGGGCCATGCGGTGGCGTGGATCGGCGACCGCAGCGAGCATTTCCTCGCCGACAGCCAGGGCCGCGACAACATCACCGACGTGGCGCTGGCGCTCGACGCCGATGGCCACTTCATCGGCCTTGAGGTCGATACGATTGCCAATATGGGCGCCTACCTCTCCTATTACGGCCCGTTCGTGCCGTGGGGCGGCGCCTCCATGCTGCCCGGCGTCTATCGCATCGGCGCCTTCCATGCGCGGGTGCGCGGCGTCTATTCCCATTCGGCCCCGGTGGATGCCTATCGCGGGGCGGGCCGTCCCGAGGCGGCCTATGTGATCGAGCGCATCGTGGATGCGGCCGCGCGCGAGACGGGCATCCCGCCCGAGGAACTGCGCCGGCGCAACTTCATCCACCCCGAGGAGATGCCGTTCCGCACGAAGACGGGGCGGCTCTATGACAGCGGCGAGTTCGATGGCCACATGACCCGTGCGCTGGAAGTGGCCGACCATGCCGGCTTTTCGGAACGGGCGGAACGCTCGGCGGCGGCCGGCAAGATGCGCGGCTTCGGCTTTGCCTGCTACATTGAGGCCTGCGGCGGGGGCACGGCCGAGCCGGCCTTCCTCACGCTCGGCACGGATGGCGGCGTTACCGTGAAGATCGGCAGCCAGTCGAGCGGGCAGGGCCATCAGACGGCCTATGCCCAGCTCGTCGCCTCCGAGCTGCAACTGCCGCTCGAACAGGTACGGGTGCTCCAGGGCGACACCGACGATCTGCCGGCCGGTTCCGGCACAGGCGGCTCGCGCTCCATCCCCATCGGCGGCGCGGCCGTGAAGGGCGCGGCGCGGCACATGGCCGAGAAGCTCAAATCCCTCGGGGCCGAGGCGCTGGAGGCGGATGCGGCGGACCTCGAATTCCTTGATGGCGCCCTCGTGGTGGCAGGCACCGACCGGCGCCTGACGCTGGCCGAACTCGCCAACCATCCGGCGGCGACCGCCGAACATCTGTCGGCGACCGACGCCTTCTCGGCCTCCGAGGCCACCTATCCCAACGGCACCCATGCCTGCGAGGTGGAGATCGATCCCGACACCGGCTCCGTCGAGATCCTGCGCTATGTGGTGGTGGACGATTTCGGCGTGACGCTGAACCCGCTGCTGCTGGCCGGACAGGTGCACGGCGGCATCGTGCAGGGGGTGGGGCAGGCGTTGCACGAACGCACCGTCTATGACGAGGACGGCCAGCTCCTCACCGCCAGCTTCATGGACTATGCCTTGCCGCGCGCAGCGGACCTGCCGGACATCCATTTCGAGACCCGCAACGTGCCCTGCCGCACCAATCCGCTGGGTGTGAAGGGCGCGGGCGAGGCGGGCGCCATCGGCTCGTGCCCGGCAGTCATGAACGCAGTGGTGGACGCGCTGGCGCGGGGCTGCGGCGTGACGCACATCGACATGCCGGCGACGCCGCTTGCGGTGTTCGACGCCATTACGAGCGTACAGCCGGCAACCTGACGCAACGTTCCCGGTTTCCTGGAAGAAACGTACCGGCGGACGGGAAAGGCAAAATAACCTGCAACTCTTCCGGGATGATCTGTGTCTTTACCATCACGCTTTCGAGAGTCGTCGCGAAGGCGGATGGTGACTGTCATGTGAGCAGTCTAGAACCAGTCTGGTTCCAATCGACTCGCAGGAGTTGTCGATGCGCATTGCGGTGCTTGCCGCCCTTCTCGTCCCCCTCGCCGCGACGGTGGTTGTCGCCCAGACCGATCCGATCGCCCAGCGCAAGGCCGTCATGAAGGAGATCGGCGAACAGACCAAGGCCGCCGGTGCCATCGTGAAGGGCGAGGCGCCCTACGATGCGGCCAAGGCCGCCGCCATCTTCAAGACCTATTCGGAAGGCGCGGACAAGTTCGGCGCGCTGTTCCCCGCGGGCTCCGACAAGGGCGACACCAAGGCCGCTCCGGCCATCTGGTCCGACCGCGCCGGGTTCGACGCCGCGCTCGCCAAGTTCAAGGCGGCGGTGGCGGCCAATATCGACAAGGTCGGCACCGCCGACGGCTTCAAGACCGCCATGGCGGCCGTCGGCCCCGAGTGCCGCGCCTGCCACCAGAGCTACCAGCAGCGCTGAGCGCATTCACCGGTCAGGGCAATCGGGCCGCGCCTTCGGGTGCGGCCCTTTTCGTTTGGGCCTCAGCCGAGGGTCGAGATGAACCAGGCGATGCCCGCCGCCACCGCGAACAGGACGACCGCGAGCCCGGCATTGGCCATGCGCGGCGCGGGCATGCTCTCCGGCAGGCGCTTCCAGCCCGTCACCATGGGCCGGACCAGATCGTGGCGCTTCACCAGCGCATAGGCCATCACGGCCAGGACGTGCAGGATCACCGCGATCAGGATCAGGTTGAAATTGAGCTCGTGTAGGCCCGTGAGACGGTCGCTCATGGCGGAGCCCACATATTTGGCGAGCGGGCCTTCCGAGAAGACCTGATCGTTCGAGAACAGGCCCGTGCCCACCTGGATGAGCAGCAGCGCCAGCAGGACCAGCACCATCCAGCCGCCGGCGGCGTTGTGGCCGATCTCGGTGTCCGGCTCGCGGCGGGTGAAGTGGGCGAGGTGCTGGATGGCCTTCAGCGGGTTCTGGAGGAAGCGCGAGAAGCGCGCCGTGTCGCTGCCCACGAATCCCCAGGCCAGACGGAACAGCAGCAAAGCGATGATCGCGTAGCCGGCGCGGAAGTGCCAGTCGATCAGGCCGAACTCGGCCGTCAGATAGGCGGCGGCGATCAGCAGGACCAGCGACCAGTGGAACAGGCGCGTGGGCGCGTCCCAGACCGTGACCTTGCGCAGCGGCGTGCTCGACATCAGAACCCCTCTCGTTTCGAGACCGTCTCTTGCGTATCCCTCTCGCGCCGCCAAGCGACAAAAGCGTGAATTTCACGGCCTTTGGCGCGCGCACGTCGAAATGATCGGCGGCCGGCATCGCCCTTGTCCCATATCAAGGGAGGCGACGTTACGTCATCTAGAGTGCGGTCGATACCACGGCGCGGAAAGCGGAACCGTGGGTCCATCGATCCGGCTCCCAGGTCGAGGCAAATCCCGAGCGGAGGCGCGCCATGCTCTACAATCTCAAGAACATTTTCACCGCCCTGTGCTGCTCCACCGAGGAGACGGAAACCTCCAGCGCGCTGGCCTATGCCCTGTCGCTGGCGCAGGAGGCGGGCGCGCGGCTGACCGTCCAGGCGTCGGCGCAGAAGCTGTCGCTCCCTCACACCCGCGTCAGTTCCACCATCGGCGGCCTCGTGGCGGCGGAGAACGAGCGTCTGGCGCAACTCGCCGGAAAGCTCGCGGACGATGCCCGCGCCGCCGCTGAGCTCGGCGGCGTGGCGGTGCGCACCGAAGTGCCCCTGCTGCCGCACCTCGAACTGGTGGAGCGCTTCGTGGCCGAGGCCCGTGTCCATGACCTGACCGTCGTGGATGCGGAGAGCAGCGCCCTGTCGCCGGACCGCGCCCTCATCGAGGCGGCGCTGTTCCAGTCCGGCCGCCCGCTGCTGATCGTGCCGGAGGGCCACCCCGTGTTCCGCGGCCGCCGTATCCTCGTGGCCTGGGATGGCAGCGCGCGGGTGGCGCGGGCGGTCAACGAGGCCTTGCCGCTGCTGCGGGCCGCCGCCATGGTGGAGGTCCTCTCCATCATCGGCGAGAAGGATCTGTCCAAGGCCGTCCCCGGCGCGGGCATCGCCCCCCACCTCTCCGCCCATGGCGTCACCTTCGAACTGAAGGAGATCGCTGCGCCGGATGGCGATGCGGGCGAGGCGTTGCGCCTGCACGCGGTGGCGAGTGGCGCCGATCTGATCGTGATGGGCGCCTATGCCCATTCCTGGCTGCGGCAGATCACTTTCGGAGGCGTCACGCAGTCGCTGCTGCGCGCCGCCCCGCTGCCGCTGTTCCTGTCCTACTGAGGAGCCGGCCCCAGGCGGCGGACGATGCCCGTCCAGCCGCCTGCGAGCGCCGCAACGGCAAGCACCAGCAGGCACTGGCCGGCCGTCGGCCGCACGAGGCGGAAGATGTCCGTCAGCGTGGGGACCAGCAGGATCGCCGCGAGGACGCCGGCCGCCACGGTGCCGATGATCCAGAACGCGGCCCGCCGAAGATCGAAGAATGCGGTGTCGGCCTCCGCCGATTCGGCGAAGGCGAGCACGAGATTTCCCAGCAGCAGCGCGCAGAAGGCGAGGGTGCGGGCTTCGCGTTCCGGGTGGCCGGCGTAGGACGACCACAGATAAAGTCCCAGCACCGCCGCCAGCAGCACCCCGCCCTGAAGACAGCCGAAGGCGATCTGCCGCAGGCCGAACAGCGTTTCTGAGGCGGGACGCGGCGGGCGTTCCATGGCGTGTCGCTCGCTGGGCTCGCTTTCGAAGACGAGGGCCGAGAGCGGGTCCACCACCAGTTCCAGCAGCACCACATGCACCGGATAGAGCAGGGGCGGCAGCCCCAGCAGCACCGGCAGCAGGGCGAGGCCGGCGATAGGGATGTGGATGGCGGTTACGTAAGTGAGCGCCTTGCGCAGGTTGGCGAAGATGCGCCGCCCGAGCCGGATCCCGGACAGGATCGAGACGAAGCGATCGTCCAGCAGCACGAGGTCCGCCGCCTCGCGCGCGACATCGGTGCCGCGCTGGCCCATGGCGATGCCGATATGGGCGGCCTCCAATGCGGGCGCATCGTTGACCCCGTCTCCGGTCATCGCCACCACCGCCCCACCGGCCTTCAATGCTTCGATGATGGCGAGCTTCTGTTCGGGCATGATGCGGGCGAACACGTGCACGCCCTGCACCCGCTGCGGGAGGGCGTCTTGCGGGAGCGCGGCAAGTTCAGGGCCGGTCAGGACGCCTGCCGCACTTTCGATCCCGGCCTGCCGGGCAATGGCGAGCGCGGTTGTGGGATAATCGCCGGTGATCATCACCACCGAGATGCCGGCGCGGCGGGCCTCCGCAATGGCGCCGGGAACATCCGGACGCACCGGATCCGCGAAGGCGATCAGGCCGCCAAAGGCGAAGGGCCGGTCCTCGGGCGCCTCCGAAGCGTCCTGTGCCGCCCGGCTCGCCACCGCCAGCACCCGCAGCCCCTGCGCCGCCAGGCCGGAGACGTCGCGGTCGAGATCGGCGTGCTCGCCCGGGGTGAGCCCGCACAGACGTGCGATCGCCTCCGGCGCGCCCTTGGCGGCGAACAGGAGCCCGTCCGGCAGATGCCAGAGCTGGAGGAAAGCGAGACGGTCAGGCTGCAAGGGAAAGGTGGACAGGAGCGCCAGCGTCTCGCTTTCCGGCGCCGGCACCGCCGCATGCACAGCGCGGTCCATGGGATCGACGGGCTGGGGGGCGCTGGCAAGGCGTGCAAGGCGCAGCAGATCGCCCGCCGCGCTGGCAGGCGGGCCTGCGGGCGCGACCGGGACCGTTCGCCCGGCGACCTGCGCCGCGACGAGCGCCATGCGGTTCTCCGTCAGCGTCCCGGTCTTGTCGGTGCACAGGATGGTTGCGGCCCCCAGCGTCTCGATGACCGCGCTCCGCCGCACCAGCACCTTCTGCCGGGCCAGCCGGAAGGCCCCGAGCGCGAGGAAGATGGCGAGCACCATCGGGAATTCCTCGGGAACCAGCGCGATGGAGAGCGTGATGCCGGCAAGCGCACCCTCGATCCAGTCGTGCCGCAGCAGGCCGTAGACCAGCGTGACGAGACCACAGAAGCCGATGGCGAGGAGGCCGAGCTTGCCGATGAGGCGGCTCATGGTCTGCTGGAGCGGCGTGGCTGCGGTCTCGATGGTGGCGAGGGAGGCGCCGATGCGCCCGAGACGGGTGTCTGCTCCGGTGCGCACCACCTGCACCACGCCCTGTCCGCGGACGTTGAGGGTGCCGGCGAAGATGGCGCAACTGTCCTCGCCGCCCGGCACGCGGCTGAGCGCCTCGGCCATGCCGTCTGGGGCGACACGCTTTATGACGGGCACGGATTCCCCCGTGAGGGCGGATTCGTCCACGGTGAGGGCATCGCCAGCCACCACGGCCCCGTCGGCCGGCACGCGGTCGCCTTCGCCGATCAGCAGAAGGTCTCCGGGCACGATCTCGCGGGCCGGGATCCGCAGGTGGTCGCCGTCGCGGAGGACGCGTGCCACCGGCTCGGCCAGCGCCCGGAGCGCAGTGAGGGCGCGTTCGCTGCGGGCTTCCTGGAGGACCACGAGGCCGATGGAGACCAGCGCACCGGCGCTGAGAAGCAGGCCCTCGCCGATGTCGCCGAGGAGGAGATAAAGCCCCGCGGCGAGCAGCAGCAGCAGGAAGAGCGGCTCGCGCAGGGTTCCGCCGATGATAGCGGCGAAGGAACGCGTCCGGCTCTGCTGGAGCGCATTCGGCCCGTGGCGCACGAGACGCTGGCGCGCCTCCTCGGCGGACAGTCCGGTCGGCGGAGTGGCGGCGGGGGGAGGCTGCGGCACGGAGGCAGCGGGAGAACGGGTGGCGAGCGGCATCGGGGACCTGTCTGGTCTCGGCACCGTCACCCTTGCCCTCGGGCGCACCGGGCGCCTTGATCCGACGCAACGCATGATGACGCTGCGTCGGAAGGCGGATCGGGACTGCTCAGAACGCCTTGAAGGTGATGATGGTGCGGGTGTCCTGGATGCCCGGCAGCTTCTGCACCTTCTCGTTCACGAAGTGCCCGATGTCGGTGGCGTCGGGCACGTAGAACTTCACCAGCAGGTCGAAATCCCCGGCGGTGGAATAGATCTCCGAGGCGATCTCGGCATCGGCGAGGGCGTTCGCCACTTCATAGGACTTGCCGAGCTGGCACTTGATCTGAACGAAGAAAGGGGTCACCGCGAACTCCTCAGGGCATTTCAGGCGAAGCGGCGCGCGTGAAGAAAATGCAGCCGGCCATGGGCGGGAGCCTTGCCGCGATTCGCCTGACGGCGGAAAGCCCCGCGCGCCAGCGGGCTCCGTCCGGCGCCGGCACACGTTGGACAAAAGCCTCGCCCCTGACAAGGGACAGCCGCCGCCGCCCACCTTGAAGCGGCGGGGGGCGGCGGCTACATCTCCTTCCATCTCGTCGGGGTGCCGTCCGTCACGGGCGGCTGAGAGGCCAACGCCAACCCGCGAACCTGATCCGGATCATGCCGGCGGAGGGAACCGAGACTGCGGCGCGCTTGCGTCCGCGCTCCCCGTCCGTGGAAGCGAGGCGCCAGATGAGCCAGAAGTCTCCCCCCATCGCCGTGACCATCGCCGGCTCGGATTCCAGCGGCGGCGCCGGCATCCAGGCGGACCTCAAGACCTTCTCCGCCCTCGGCGTCTATGGGGCGAGCGTCATCACCGCGCTGACCGCGCAGAATACGCTCGGTGTCACCGCCATCCACGACGCGCCGCCCGATTTCATCACCGCCCAGATGGACGCCGTCTTCTCCGACCTGAAGGTCGCGGCGGTGAAGATCGGCATGCTCTCGCGCCCCGCCACCATCGCGGCGGTGGCGGACGCGCTTGAACGGCTCGGGGCGCGCAACATCGTGCTCGATCCGGTGATGGTCGCCGCCTCCGGTGCCCGCCTGCTGGAAGACGCGGCCATCGCCACCCTCAAGGCGCGCCTGCTGCCGCTCGCCGACGTGGTGACCCCCAATCTGCCGGAAGCGGCCGCTCTGCTGGACGTGCCGGTCGCAGCGGACGAGGCCGCCATGCGGGCGCAGGGCGAGGCTCTGCTGGCGCTGGGCGCCAAGGCGGTGCTCATGAAGGGCGGCCATGGCGAGGGCGCGGAAAGCGTCGATCTTCTGGTGACGCGCGACGCCGTTCTGCGCCTGCCGGCGCCGCGCCACGCCACGCGCAACACCCATGGCACCGGCTGCACCCTCTCCTCGGCCATTGCCTCGGGCCTCGCGCGCGGGCTGACGCTCGCCGAGGCCGTGCGGGCGGCCAAGACCTATATCACCGGTGCCATTGCCGCCGCCGATCAACTGGAGGTGGGGCAGGGGCATGGTCCCGTCCACCACTTCCATGCCCTGTGGGGGCAGGCGGGGCTCTGAGGGCCGCTTTTGCTTGCTCCGTGCCGCTCCTTGCCGCTATCGTCCGAGGAAACGGACAAGTGTTCGGTAAAAGGGAGCGTCATGGCGCAGCGCGAGAAACCCCCGGAGCGGGGCAGCGGATTGGAACCGGGCGCCCATGCGATCACGGGCCAGCTTGGCAAGACCATCCAGCGGCTGCGGAAGGCCTATAATCTCTCGCTGTCGGACCTCGCCGAACAGTCGGGCGTGGCCAAGTCCATCATCAGCCAGATCGAGCGCAACGAGACCAATCCGACGCTCGCCACCGTCTGGCGCCTGTCGCAGGCGCTGGATGTGACGGTGGAGCGGGTTTTGGCCTCCTCCGACGAGGCGCCCTTCGTCGAGAAGCTGACCCGCGCCGACACGCCCATGCTCCAGTCGGAGGACGGCCTGTGCCGCCTCGCCATCATCGGCTGGATCAAGACGGTGGAGTGGCTGCAATATTACGACTTCCACGCAGAGCCTGGCGGCGTCCTCGATTCCGAGGGGCATCAGCTCGGGTCCATCGAGTGCCTCTCCGTGCTGGAGGGCGAGCTTGAGGTGGAAGTGGGCGGCGTGATCGAGACCGCCAAGGCCGGTGAGACGCTGCGCTATCGCTGCGACCGCCAGCACGTCATCCGCAATGTCGGCGGCGGGCACGCCCATGCGCTGATGGTCTGCCTGCTCAAGGCAGCTGTGCTCGACTGAGCGGCCCGATGGCGGCGCGGGCGCCGCCATCGCGTTCTTCCGGGTCCATTCGGATCAGTACACGTCCCGCCGGTAACGGCCGTCCTGCGCGATGGCTTCCAGCGCATCGGCCCCGAGGATGTCGGTCAGCGCCTGATGCACCGCCGGCGCCATCCCCTTGAGGCTCCCGCAGACATAGATGGCCGCGCCCTCGGCGACCCACGCCTTCACGCGGTCGGCCTCGCGCTTCAGCACATCCTGCACGTAGAGCTTCTCCGCATCGCGCGAGAAGGCGGTGTCGAGCCGCTCCAGCGCGCCGGAGGCGGTCCAGCCGGCCAGTTCCTCGCGGAAATAGAAGTCCTTGTCCGCATTGCGCTCGCCGAAGATCAGCCAGTTGCGGTCCTGCCCCGCGTGAATGCGAGCCTTCAGCAGGCTGCGCAGGCCGGCAAGACCGGTGCCGTTGCCGATGAGGATCAGTGGGCGCCCGTCCGACGGGGCATGGAAGCCGGAGTTCGGACGGATGCGCAGGGCCACCGTGCCGCCGATGGGTGCGTGGACCGTGAGCCAGCCGGAGCCGAGGCCATAGCCCTCCGGCGTGCGCGCCTGCCGCACGACGAGTTCCAGCCGTCCGTCCTGCGGGATGGAGGCGATGGAATATTCGCGGTGCGGCAACGGCTTCAGCCGCTCGGCGAAGTCCTGCGTCTGCCAGCCCGCGGCCTCCGCGGGAGCGGGCAGGTGGCGGCGGGCGAGGACCTGCCGCAGTTCCCCGTGGCTCTCCGCCACCGCAAGCTCCGCCGGCGCCGCCTTCTCCCAGTCGGCGAAGAAGGCATCGAGCGTGGCGGGTGCGTTCTCCGGCCCCACCTCCGCGACGTCGCCGGCACTCCAGTCGAGATCGGCGCCGTCGGCAGGCTCCAGCACCACATGGAAGGTGGGCAGGCCGACGCTGCCGGGATTGAGTTCCCGCCGCGAGACGAGGCGCCAGCTGCGATAGGCCGGCGCGGTCCAGTCCGCCTCTATGGAGGTTCCCGTCAGCGCGCCGAGTTCGGCCTGCCAGTGGCGCAGCGCGGCCGCGTCCTCATGGTCCGCCTCGACGCGGTCGAACAGCGGCGTGGCGCCGCTGGTGCGCAGCCAGGCATCGAGATCGCGGCCGAAGCCGCAGAAATGGGCATAGCTGCGTTCGCCCAGCGCCAGCACACCGTATGTGATCCCCGCCAGCGCTGCCGGCCCAGCCTGCATCAGCTTGGCGAAGGGGCGGGCGCTGTCCGGCGCCTCGCCCTCGCCGAAGGTGGACACCACGAACAGCACCTGCCGCGCGGCGACCAGATCCTGCGGCCGCAGCGTGCCAAGGGGAGTGACCCGCACCGGGCGGCCGGCGGCCTTCAGGAGGCCGGCGCTCTGCCACGCGAGGCGCTCGGCGGTGCCGCTCTGGCTGGCGAAGGCGATGAGGACGGGCGCGGCATCGGAGGTGACGCCGTCCGAAAGGGCCGCCGCCTGCCGGGCGACCTCCTTCTTCTTGCGGCGCCGGTCGAGATAGAGGAGCCAGCCGGTGATGGTGAACAGCGGCATCAGCAGGCTGGCGATCATCATCAGGATGAGGCCCGGCATGCCGAAGAAGCTGCCGGCGTGAAGGGGAAAGATGCTGCCCGCCAGCTTCAGGTTCAGCGGCAGGTCGGAATAGCGCTTGTGCTCGCGCACCTTGCCGCTCGCATCCAGCACGAGGGTGTTGCTGGCCCGCTCATGGTCCGCATTGAGCGGGATGTATTGGATGCTCAGGCTGGCGCCCTGCACCGGCAGGCGAAGCGAGGCCTGCGTGAAGCCGCCGCTTTCCTTCACGAACACCGGCCACAGCGTCGCGAGGTCCGCGCGTCCGCCGGCCTGTCCGCCTTGACCGCCCGCGCCTCCGGGGCCGCGCTGTCCGCGCTCTCCGCCGGGCTGGCCATTCTGTCCGCGCGCGCCCGCTTCGCCGGCCGGTGGCGTTCCGGTCTGGCCGGCCTGCGGTGGCGCACCCTGCGCGCCATTCGCCGCCTGCTGGCCTTGGCCCTGCTGGCCCTGAGCCTGCTGCGGCGGGGCGCCGCCGGGTCCACGCTGGGCCGGCCGCGGGGCGCCGAGCACGTCGTAATAGGCGTTCCGATACCAGTCGTACGACCACGTGAGGCCGGTGAGCGCCGCCAGGAGATAGAAGGGCAGAACCCAGGTGCCGACGATGGAATGCAGTTCCCAGAACAGGGAGCGGCCGCGCCGGCTGAAATCGATGAAGACCCACGTCTTCAGCGAGGCCCAGTTGCGCGGCCAGCGCAGATAGAGGCCGCTGAGCGCGAAGAAGATGAGGATGGCGGTGGAGGCCCCGACGATCTGCTTGCCCACCTCGCCCGCCGCCAGCCAACGGTGGATGAACATGATGGTGAACATGGCATCCTCGCCCCGCGGCCGGGGCAGGAGCTTGCCGTCATAGGGGTTCACATAGAGGAATTCGCCGCGCCGCTCTCCGGGCGGGGGCGCGAACATCACGCGGGCGGAGCGCTCGGGATCGCCGTAGACGGTGAGGCTCGTGACCGTCTTGTCCGGGGCCTGCGCCCGGATGCGCTGAATGAGCGCGTCCGGGGCGAGCGGCGCCGTTTCGGCCTTGCCGACGGTGAGGATGCCGGGGTTCAGAGCGACGAGGATCTCTCTCTCGAAGGAGAGCATGCCGCCGGTCACGCCCACCACCGCCAGCACGATGCCGGCCGTGATGCC
Source organism: Azorhizobium caulinodans ORS 571 (assembly GCF_000010525.1). Classification (GTDB taxonomy): domain Bacteria; phylum Pseudomonadota; class Alphaproteobacteria; order Rhizobiales; family Xanthobacteraceae; genus Azorhizobium; species Azorhizobium caulinodans. The sequence goes on from NC_009937.1 coordinate 2,093,616, forward strand.
GAAGAACCAATGCAGCTGAAACAGAACCCACTTCACCATCGGCGTCACGCCCCTCGACCTTGCGTGACTTGAACCCTGCCGTAACGGGAATCCTGCGGTGCCGGCGCAAAAAAGAATGCAGCGGCAGAAGGGATGCGGCGACGTGCTCAAGAACACCGCACAGGCATAGCAACGGGGAAAACACAGCTCAACGAGCCGGCCGATCAATGGAATAGTTATAAGTAAAAACAGGAGCGCCGCGCCCGGTAAAATCTCCGGCGCGGCGCTTTCCTTTTCGAGCCATCCTGTCTGCCGACGGATGCGGGGTCAGCGCTCCACGAACGCCTTCTCGATCACGTATTCCGCCGGGCTCGACTGGCTGCCCTCGTTGAAGCCGCGCGCTTCGAGCTGCTCCACCACATCCTTCAGCATCTGTGGGCTGCCGCAGAGCATCAGGCGGTCCTCGGCCGGGTTCAGGACGGGCACACCGATGTCCGTGAACAGCTTGCCGCTCTCGATGAGGGCCGTGATGCGCCCCTGGTTGCGGAAGGGCTCGCGGGTCACGGTGGGGTAGTAGATCAGCTTCTCGCGGACCTGCTCGCCGATATATTCGTCGTTCGGCAGGTCCTTGGTCAGGAAGTCGTCATAGGCGAGTTCCGCCACCGTGCGGCAGCCGTGGATGAGGATGATCTGCTCGAAGCGCTCGTAGGCGTCCGGATCCTTCACCACGGACAGAAACGGGGCGAGGCCCGTTCCGGTGGAGAGCAGATAGAGCCGCTTGCCGGGGGTGAGATTGTCCTGGATCAGCGTGCCCGTAGCCTTGCGGCCGACGAGGATCTTGTCGCCGGGCTTGAGATGCTGGAGGCGGGAGGTGAGGGGGCCGTTCTGCACCTTGATGGAGAAGAACTGGAGGTCCTCCTCATAATTGGCGCTGGCCAGAGAATAGGCCCGCAGCAGCGGCTTGCCCTCCACCATCAGGCCGATCATCACGAACTGGCCGTTGAGGAAGCGGAAGCCCGGATCGCGGGTGGTGGTGAAGGTGAAGAGGTTGTCCGTCCAGTGGTGGACGCTCTTGACCGTCTCTTCGTTGAGATTGCTCATGAAACCCACTCGAACTGAAAGCCGGCCGGCGCGGGGCCGGTCTCCGTCTGGCGCACACCCAATCACGGCCGTGCACTGTGAAAGCATTGCTTTCACTCTATAGCACGTATTTCCCGCGCTGCACTGCGGCGGCGCGTCTTTTTAACCGCTGCAAGGAGCGCCGGTCAGATGCGACGCCACCAGGGCATCCAGATCGCCGCCCGTGAAGAGGAGGCCGCGCACACCCGCTGCCGCTCCGGCAGCGATATCGCTGTCCTTGTCGCCCACCATGAGGCTGATCTCGCGCACTGTGGGCCAGTGCGCCATGAGGTCGATCAACATGCCCGGCTCGGGTTTGCGCCAGCCGGTGGCGATGCGATAGCGCGGCTCCTCCGCCTCCGGATGGTCGGCGGCATAGCGGATGTCGTCCAGATGGGCGCCATGGGCGCGCAGCATCTCCTGGAGTGCCGCATTGCAGGCAATGGCATCGGCCTCCGCATAATAGCCGCGCCCGATGCCGGACTGGTTGGTGACGAGAAAGACGTTCCAGCCGAGATCGTTGGCCCGCTTCACCGCCTGCGCCGCGCCGGGCAACAGGACGAGCCGGGCGGGGTCGCTCACATAGCCATAGTCCTCGTTCAACGTGCCGTCGCGGTCGAGGAAGAGGGCGGGGCGCTCCGGACGCGCTGGGGTCGCCGGACGGCTGTCGCAGACGGCATCTGCCGGCAGCCGGAGACGGCCGACACCGTAGACGGTGCCGAGACGGGCCAATACATCTCGTGGCGCATCCGCACCGGAGAGCGCGGGCAGGAGGTCGCGGTCGAGGCCCGCGAGGCCTGCCGGCGCCGCGCCGTCGGTCCCCGCCACGATGGCTTGGGCGGGCGTTGCGAACAGATCGAGCCAGTTGGCCTGGATCACGCGGCCGGGATCGACCAAGAGGAAGCGGCGATCGAGCGGCAAAGCGGAGAGACCGCTCAGCCTGTCGAGCGCGTGGACGGCGATCCGCGCCAGATGGGGCAGGGGCGGCAGGGCCGCGATGATCGCATGGGCCCGTCCGGCGTGGTCCGGCGGCACAGGCACCAGAAGGCGGGTGAAGCCGAAGCGGGCGGCGTCGGTGAGGGCGCGGGCGAGACCCGCGGCGTCCTCCCGGGCAAAGCCCCATGGGATCACCGCCTGCGTTGGCGGGGAAAACGCTCCGTCGCCCATGGCTCAGGCGCCCGGCTGCCGCGCCTGCGGCGATAGGAACGGTTCGCGGAGGATCGGGCCCACGGGCGGCTTCTTTCATGCTGCCCCGGCGAAGGCCGCCGGGGGTGATCGTTGGGGTGCGGGCCGCGCCCGAGCCGGGCAGGCTCCGTCAGAGGAGGGCGCCGGAGGCGAGCTTGCCGAGATACTGGCCGTAGGTGGACTTCGCCTGCTCCTGCGCGAGCTTGGCCAGTTGCTCGCGGCTGATGAAGCCGGAGCGGAAGGCGATTTCCTCGGGCGAGGAAATACGCAGGCCCTGACGCTGCTCGAGGATCTGCACGAACTGTGCGGCTTCCACCAGCGAGGCCGGCGTGCCGGTGTCGAGCCAGGCAAAGCCCCGGCCCATGATGCTCACATTGAGCTCGCCGAGGTCGAGATAGGCCTTGTTCACGTCGGTGATCTCGATCTCGCCCCGCGGCGAGGGCGCGAGATTGGCGGCGATGTCCACGACGCGGTTGTCGTAGAAATAAAGGCCGGTCACCGCGAGGTTGGACTTGGGCTTCAGCGGCTTCTCTTCGAGGGAGAGCACCTTGCCGGTCTCGTCCATCTCGACGACGCCGTAGCGCTCGGGATCGGTCACGGGATAGCCGAAGACGGTCGCGCCGGTCTCGCGCGCCTGCGCGGTCTTGAGCAATTCCGGCAGGCCGTGGCCGAAGAACAGGTTGTCGCCCAGCACCAGCGCCACCCGGTCATTGCCGACGAACTCGCGGCCGACGATGAAGGCGTCCGCGAGACCGCGCGGAGAGGGCTGCACCGCATAGGAAATGTTCAGGCCGAACTGGCTGCCGTCCTTCAGCAGCTTCTGGAACAGCTCGCTGTCATGTGGCGTGGTGATGATCAGGATGTCCCGGATGCCCGCCATCATCAGGGTGCACAGGGGGTAATAGATCATCGGCTTGTCGTAGACCGGCAGCAGCTGCTTGGACACGACGAGCGTGATGGGGTGGAGACGGGTGCCGGAACCTCCGGCGAGTATGATGCCTTTCACGATGCCTCCACGGGGCTCTTGGCGAGCAGCGTGTCCACCACCTCGACCGTGCGCTGCTGCCAGGGCGCGGCGCGGAAGTGGAATGTCCGCTCGAACAGGCTGGAATCAAGTTCGGAATTGGCCGGCCGTCGGGCCGGGGTGGGATACTCGGCGGTGGTGATGGCCGCCACCTCCGGCCTGCGGCCGGTGTAGGTCGCCGCCCGGTCGATGATCGCCTGCGCGAAGCCGTGCCACGTGGTGACGCCCGTGCCGCCCAGATGATAGGTGCCCCAGCGGGCACTTCCCGCCACGGCGGGCGCTGCCGCCGCGAGGATGCCCTCGGCGATGTCGCGGGTGGCGGTCGGGCAGCCGCGCTGGTCGGCGACGATGGTCAGCCGGTCCCGGTCCTTGGCGAGCCGCAGCATTGTCTTGAGGAAATTGTTGCCGTAGATGCCATAGACCCAGGCGGTGCGCAGGATGAGGTGCTTCTCGCCGGCGGCGCGGATGGCCGCCTCGCCCGCCGCCTTGGTGCGCCCGTAGACGCCGAGCGGCGCGAGCGGATCGCTCTCCACATAGGCGCCGGTCTTGGTGCCGTCGAAGACGTAATCCGTCGAGACGTGGATCAGCGGCACGCCCGCGCTGGCGCAGCGCTCGGCGATGAGGCCGGGCGCCACCGCATTCACCTTCGCGGCGAGATCCGGCTCGCTCTCGGCCTTGTCCACGGCCGTATAGGCGGCGGCATTCACCACCACGTCCGGCTTATGCGCCTCCAGCGCCTTTGCCACCGCCACCGGATCGGTGATGTCTGTGGCGGCGCGGTTGAGCGCCGCGAGCGCAAGGCCCCGCTCGACCGCAAGAGCCGTGAGTTCCCGGCCGAGCTGACCGTCAGCGCCGAGCAGGAGGACGCGCATCAGGAGGCGAGCCCCAGACGCTGGCCGGCATAGCGGTTGCGCAGCGGCTCCCACCAGGCGCGGTTGTCGAGATACCAGTGCACCGTCTTGCGCAGGCCGGTCTCGAAGGTCTCGCGCGCCTTCCAGCCGAGCTCGGTGGTGAGCTTGGTGGCATCGATGGCATAGCGCGCATCATGCCCCGGCCGATCGGTCACGAAGGTGATGAGGTTTTCGCGCGGGCCGATCTTCGCGTCGGGGCGGATCTCGTCGAGGATGGCGCAGATGGTGCGCACCACGTCGATGTTCCGGCGCTCGTTGAGGCCGCCCACATTGTAGCTCTCGCCCGGCGTGCCGGTGGCGGCAATCAGGGCGAGGGCCTCCGCATGGTCTTCCACATAGAGCCAGTCGCGGATGTTCTCGCCGGTGCCGTAGACGGGCAGCTTGAGGCCGTCGAGCGCGTTGAGGATGGTGAGCGGGATCAGCTTCTCGGGGAAATGGTACGGCCCGTAATTGTTCGAGCAGTTCGACATCACCGTGGGCAGGCCGTAGGTGTGGTGCCAGGCCCGCACCAGATGATCGGACGCCGCCTTGGAGGCGGAATAGGGCGAATTGGGCTGATACGGCGTGTCCTCGCGGAACAGGCCCTCGGCCCCGAGGCTTCCGAACACCTCGTCGGTGGAGATGTGGTGGAAGCGGAAGCCCTCCTGCGCGGCGCTGCCGAGCGTGCGCCAGTAGCGCAGCGCCTCCTGCAGCATCACGTAAGTGCCGTTGATGTTGGTGGTGATGAAGGCGCCCGGCCCGTCGATGGAGCGGTCCACATGGGACTCGGCGGCGAGGTGCATCACCGTGTCCGGCTTGAAGCCCTCCAGCGCACCGCGCACCGCCTCGGCATCGCAGATGTCGGCCTGTACGAACTGATAGTTGGGATGATCCGCGACCGGGCCGACGGAGGCGAGATTGCCCGCATAGGTCAGCTTGTCGAAGTTGAGGACCGTGGCGCCGGTGGCGACGAGATGGCGCACCACGGCCGATCCGATGAAGCCGGCGCCGCCGGTGACGAGAACACGCTTGGCCATGTTGTCCACCTCAGGCGTAGATGAAGGGGCTGTCGAGATCCTTGAAACGCGGCAGGATCTCGTCCTTCTCGGAGACGAGCGCGTTCGACACGGGCCAGTCGATGGCCAGATCCGGGTCGTTCCAGATGATCCCGCCCTCGCTCGCCTTGGAATAGGCGCCGTCCACCTTGTAGAGCACGCGCACGTCGGGGGTCAGCGTGCAGAAGGCGTGGGCGAAGCCGTGCGGGATGAGGATCTGCTCGCCCTTTTCCGCTGTCAGCGTCGCGCCGACCCATTTGCCGTAGGTGGGCGAGCCCTTCCGGATGTCCACCGCCACGTCATAGATGGCACCCGACACCACGCGCACGAGCTTGGCCTGGGAGAAGGGCGGGGCCTGGAAATGCAGGCCGCGGATGATGCCGGGGACGGTGGAGAGCGACTCGTTGTCCTGGATAAAGACGTGGTTCAGACCGGCAGCGTCGAGCGCGGACTTCTTGTAGGTCTCGCTGAAATACCCACGGGGATCTGCGAAGCGGGGCGGGGTGATAAGCACGACCTCGGGAATGTCGAGGCGGGTGATCGAAGTCATGTGGTCCAGCGTCTCCGCCAAATCGAGGACGACGGGTCAAGCCCGGCGCGGTTTGTCGATTACGGCCGTGTTTAGCGTCAAGCCGTCCATCTGTCTAAGCGATGTCGGGCAGGGGGCCTGCCGACGATGTCGCGCTCGTGCACCGGCTGATCGGCGTCCTTTCCGGCGTTTTGGCGGCAGCGGGCCTCCTGTCTTCAGGCGGCGTCCACCTCCAGCGCGAATTCGCAGGTGATGCACACGGGGTTGCGCCCCTGCGCCAGCCAGCCCTCCCGCAGCGTGCCGCTGAGGCCGACTATGGCGATCTTCAGCCGCGTCCGCAGGTCGCCCGTCTCGTCGGGAGCGACCGTGCCATCGAGGATAAGGAATTCCGTCGCATAGTCCGCAAGGTCCGGCCCGTCCTCGAACTCGGCCCCGATGATGCTCCCGAGGCTGCCTCGCACCCGCGCCCGGCTCACGCCGTGGGCGCGGCAGACGTCGGCGAGCGCCGCGCCGATTTCCACGTTCGGCCGCAGCCGGGCGAGGATGAGGCGGCGGCCGCTCTCCGGGGCAGGGGCGTCGCTCTCCGGCGTGAACAGGGTGAAATTGGTCTCTGCGTCGGGCCGAGCGGCGATGCGCGCGGTGCGCGAGCCGAAGGCGCGGGCGGTGATGGGGCGGGAGACCTGCGTTTCCAGCGGCAGGATATGGCCGCCGCCGCGCACGCCGTCCGCCGTCCGCCATGTGGCATGGCAATGGGTGAAGGGGCCCCGGTCACGAAATCCGAAGGTGATGTTGGCCTGCTCGATCAGCGCCTCGCCGTCCGGCGAATGGGTCTGGCTGTACCAGGCGGCATGGGTTTCGTCCGGCGCCGGCGCGGGCATCACGAAATGGAAGGGCGCAAGCCAACCGTCCGTGAAGCACACGCTGCCGCCGGTCCATCCGGCGGCCAGCAAGGGCCGCGCGATGGCCTCGTTGAGGCTGAGACCAGGTTCGAGGGTGATGTCCATTTCTTCAAGACCGGTGCACACGCTTTCGAAGCGGCGCGCGGCAGCCGGTCCCGGCTGTTTCAGGGCCCTCAGCGACACAGGCGGTTCCTCACGACGTTCTTGTTCTTTGGACACTCTTGGCACCCCAGACGGGAATTCAAGAGTTAGGTCGCGATGGCAGCGGTGTCCATGGCCCGCGTCCGGGTCGCGCGATCGCTCGCCCACATCCAGAGCGCCGCTGCCAGCAGCAGCGAAAAGCCGATGGGGCCGTGCGGGGCGGCATGCGCCACCTGGATCTCCCAGCCGAAGCCCACGAGCAGCAGGGCCGCAGGCCAAGGCGCGCGGCGCGTGAGAACCAGCGCCAGCGCGGCGCTGACGGCGGCGACGAAGATGGCCCACGAGCCGCCGAGACTGATGACCGAGCCGATGCCGCCGGTGAGCGGATCCACCCAGTCGGTATTCAGCAGCTTGATGGCGCCGGCCGCCTCGTCCGCGGTCATGGCGCCGGAGGTGCGCATGGATTCCACATTGAGGATCGAGCGGCCGAGGCCGATGCCGCCGATGGAATCAAGCGCCGTGTAGAAAATGAGGAACGCGAAGGTGGCGATGCGGGCCAGCCAGGCGAGGCCGCCCGCCACACCGCCCTCGATCGGCGCCATCAGGCGCCACAGGCCGATGGAGACGAGGCCGATCATCGGCAACTGGATGACGTGCAGCGTCACCCACCAGCGGGGGCCGAAATAGGCCAGCGCCATATGCTCGGGCTTGTAGGGCTGCTCGACGCACAGGAAGGCGAACATGCCGGGATCTCGGGTGAAGTTCGCCGGATGGAAAAGCTGGATGGACACAAGGACGATTGGTGCAATCACCAGCGTCAGCCAGAACAGAAGTCGATCCGAAAGCCTGTGTCCCATGCCGACTCCATCGCATCTGCTGGTTGAATCTTAATGGCTTGCGGCCACCCGTCCATCATGCAGTGTGCACGGACGGTTGTATTCATGGCTGCATATTTTTTGTGCGCGACGACCGCCGCCATGTCATGCTGGAAAGGCGGATGCCGTAAGGTCCGGTTCGGCGGGAGCGTTGCATGAGGCGCGCGCTCGACTGGCTTGGTTCTTGCTGTGGCGTCGGCAGTCCCGCGTGAGTCTCGCCTCGCCGGTTCTGAATAATCGCGGCTCGGGGAGCTCAGCCCTCGGCCCAGGATGGGGATCCTCCATGAAAAAGCTTCTGATTGCGTCCGCCCTTGCCCTGCTCGCGGGCACCGTGGCGGCTTCCGCCGACGTGCTGGACAAGATCAAGGAGAAGGGCGTCCTGACGGTTGGCGTGAAGGCCGACTACAAGCCGTTCGGCTTCCGCGATCCCTCGGGCGCCATCGTCGGCATCGAGCCGGATCTGGCCGCCGACGTGGCCAAGCGCCTCGGCGTGAAGCTGGAGCTGGTGCCGGTGGTCTCCGCCAACCGCATCGAGTTCCTCCAGCAGGGCAAGATCGACCTGATGATCGCCACCATGTCCGACAAGCCGGAGCGCCGGAAGGTCGTGCTGGCCATCGACCCGCCCTATTATTCCGACGCGGTGAACATCCTTCTCTCCAAGAAGGTGAAGAACGTCACTAAGTGGGAAGACCTGAAGGGCAAGGTGCTCTGCGGCACTTCGGGCGCCTGGTACAACAAGGACGTGTCCACGAAGTACGGCGCCGAGGTGAAGGCCTTCGACGGCTCCGAGAAGCCGCTGTTCGCGCTCAAGGGCGGCGAGTGCATCGGCTACCTGTATGACCAGACCTTCATTCAGGGCAAGCTGCTCGACGCCGAGTGGACCGCCGACTACGCGATGCCGCTGCCTGGCGTGATGGAAGCCCCGTGGATTCTCGCGGTGGCGCCGGGCGAGGACAAGTTCGCCAAGTTCATGACCGACACCACCCTCGACTGGATGAAGACCGGCTTCATCGTGAACGAGGAGAAGAAGTGGGGCATCGAGCCGACCGACTATTCCAAGCGCATGCACGAAGAGAAGAAGGGCTCCTGAGCCCAAAGGGGCGCGCGGCTTCGGCGGCGCGCCCTTCTGTGTACAGAACCGGCTTTCCGGACGCCCTCGCGGGCAAGCGGGTTTCCTGATGGTGAAAAATGTGTCAGGGGCCAAGCCTGCGGCAGGCTCCGGCCACCCGCCGCTCTCCCTCCTTCCCTGATCGACGGGCTGATCCATGGATCTCGTCGCGGAGTGGTTCCGCAACCTCTACGACACGACCGGCATCAACCTGACCATCGTCTATGATGCCTACGACCGGCAGCGCTTCGTGTCCGGCGTCGGCATGACGATCTATCTGTCGGTGGTGTCGATCCTCATCTCCATCGTCATCGGTGCCATCGGCGCCTGGGCGCAGGGCTCGCCCGTGCGCGCCATCCGCGCGCTGGTGAACGGCTTCGTCGTCCTGTTCCGCAACACCCCGCCGCTGGTGCAGATCTTCTTCTTCTACTTCGGTCTCGGGCAGATCCTGCCGCGGGTGGAGAATGACGACGGCATGATGGTGCAGATGATCTCCAACGTGCAGTGGGCGATCATCTCTCTGTCCCTGTTCGCGGGGGCCTATAACGTCGAGATCTTCCGCTCCGGCCTTGAGGCCGTGCCGCGCACCACGTCGGAGGCCGCCGAGGCGCTGGGCTATACGCGCATCGGCGTCTATCGCCACGTGCTGCTGCCGCTCGCTTTGCGCATCTGCCTGCCGGCGCTGAACAACAATCTCGTCAATCTGCTCAAGACCACCACGCTCGCTTATGCCATCGCCGTGCCGGAGACGCTCTATGTCTCCAAGCAGATCTGGAACGACAGCCAGAACGTGCCGGTGATGATGGTGGTTCTGCTGCTGGTCTACACCGGCCTCGTGGGCATCCTCGTCTACATCATGCATCGCTGGGAGCGGGCACTCGCCATTCCCGGCTATGGCCAGGGAGCGGCCTCATGAGCGGCGCGCCGTCCTCCACCGGCACCCTGCCGGCCAGCCCTCTTCCCGTCCTGCTACCGTTCCGGCTCGGCGAACGCCGGCGGCGCTTTCCGCCATGGCGGATCACTTTGCTCCATGCGGTCGGCATCGTCGGCATCGGCCTCGTTGTCGCCGGCGGCGCCCATGCGCAGGGCGCACCGGGCCAGCTTTCCGCCTTCGGGGTGATCTGGAAGTGGTTCCCGCTGCTCATGTGGGGCTTCGGGTTCAACATCCTGATCTCGGTGCTGTCCATGGCGCTGGGCACGGTGGCGGGTCTCGGCCTCGGCCTTGCCGCCATCAGCCAGTCGGCGCCGCTGCGCCAGACGGCGTGGGGCGCGACGCAGTTCTTCCGCAACGCGCCGTGGCTGGTGCTGCTGTTCTTCGCCATGTTCATGATCCCGTTCCAGTTCACCATCCTGGGCAAGACCATCCCCTTCCCGGACTGGGTGAAGGCGGTGATCGGCTTTGCTTTGCCGGTGATGGCGAACATGGCGGAGATCGTGCGCGGCGCCGTGAAGTCGCTGCCGAGCGGGCAGTGGGAGGCGGCGGAATCGCTCGCCTTCTCCCGCCGCCAGACGCTGTGGATGATCATCCTGCCGCAGTGCGTGAAGCGCATGCTGCCGCCGTGGATGAACCTCTACACCCTGGTCACCATGGCGACCGTGCAGGCCTCCATCGTGGGCGTCACGGAAATGCTCACCCTCATCGCGCAGGTGCATGCGGCCGAGGGCGGCCGGCCGGACCTGCTGGCGCCGCTCTACGGCTTCGCCATGCTCTGCTTCTTTGTCTACTGCTACCCCATCGAGCGCTTCACGCTTTACCTTGAGCGGCGCTTCCAACTTCACCAATGATTGCCGTGCCGGAGACGCGCCTTGGCCGCCCCCACTTCCACTCCTGAGAATGAATTCGGCTGGACCCCGGACCAGCCGCTCGTCCGCGTGGTGGACGTGCACAAGTCCTTCGGCTCGCTCGAGGTGCTCAAGGGCGTCTCGCTCGACGTGCGCAAGGGCGAGGTGATCTGCATCATCGGCCCGTCCGGCTCGGGCAAGTCTACGCTGATCCGCTGCATCAACGCCCTCGTGCCCATTGATAGCGGCACCATCCGCGTGGAAGGGCAGGAGGTGAACGATCCCAAGCTCGACAAGCTGGCGCTCCGCCGCAAGGTCGGCATGGTGTTCCAGCAATACAACCTCTTCCCCCACCGCACGGCGCTGCAGAATGTGATGATGGCGCCCGTCCACGTGCTGAAGCAGAACCGCAAGGAAGTGGAGGAGCGCGCCCGGGCGCTGCTGGCCAAGGTGCGCCTTCAGGGCAAGGAGAATGCCTATCCGGGTCAGCTTTCCGGCGGCCAGCAGCAGCGCGTCGCCATCGCCCGCTCGCTCGCCATGAAGCCGGACGTGATGCTGTTCGACGAGGTGACGGCGGCGCTGGATCCTGAGACGGTGAAGGAGGTGCTCGTCACCATCCGCGAACTGGCGGAAGAGGGCATGACCTGCATCCTCGTGACCCACGAGATGGGCTTTGCCCGCGAGGTGGCGGACCACATCTATTTCACCGACAAGGGCCTCATCGTGGAACACGGCCCGCCGGCCGAGTTCTTCGCCAATCCCAAGGACGAGCGCACCAAGGCCTTCCTCGGCCAGGTGCTCTGAGAGCCGTCGCGCCGAGGCCGGCGCTCAGGGCTGCGGCACGAGAGCCCGCCGGCCCGCTTCGGCGAACAGGGGACGGCGCGCGGGCGCGGTGGCGAACTGCGTTTCCGCATGCGCCACCTCGTCGATGGCGGCCATCACCTCGGCCTGCGCGAAGTGGTGCACCATGTGACCCGCGTTCGGGATGACGCGGAGCGTGCTCTGGCGGATCTGCGCATGCAGGCGCTCGGAATGATAGGAGGCCGAGACCAGCCGGTCCTCGCCCCCCACCACGATGGCCACCGGCATGTCGAGGCCGTGATAGCGCAGCATGTTCTCCTGCGTGGCCGCGTTGAGGCGGGAGACGTCATCCGCCACCGCCACCAACTGCCAGGGCCGGAGCGTCATGCCCTGCATGACCGGAGTGAACAGGGCGGGCACGGGGTTTGGGCCGTAGATGTCCTCCATCATCTGCGGCCAGAAAAGACGCAGCAGCGGCGGCATCAGCGTGTAGTTGAGGGCCTCGTTGAGGCCGGGCGTCGCCAGCGCGCTGGTCAGCTTCATGTCCAGGCGCGGATCGGGGTAATAAAAGCCGGAGATCAGCACGAGCCCGCCCGCGAGGGAGGGGTCCTGCAGGGCCATGTTGACGGCCACCTGCGCGCCGAAGGAATGCCCGACCAGAATGGCATGGGAGACGCCGAGCCGGGCCAGCGCCCCGCGCAGAAGTTCGGCCTGCCGCTGCGGCGTCCAGGCGATGTCGCGCGGGCGCGGCGTGGTGCCATAGCCCGGCCGGTCGAAGGCGATGACCCGATAGCGCCGCGCCGCTTCCTTCAGAAGCCCCGCCAGGGCAAAATCGTTGAGGGATGAGCCGGCGCCGTGGATGAAGACCACCGCATCGCCTTCGCCCATCTCCACATAATGCACCGGCACCCCATCGATGCTCACCTCCTGCCCCACATAGGGGCGGGCCGCTTCCGCCTGCCGCGCGCTATAGGTGTTGTAGCCGGCGAGCAAGGCGAGGGCGACGAGCACGAAGGCAAGGATACGGGCGAGGCGCATGGGAACTCCGGACCGCCCGCCGGTGCGGGCGGCGCCACCATGCCACGGGAGCGCGGCCGACGCGAAATGCCTGCCGCTCAGCCGATCTCCGCACGCTTCAGGATCTGCTCGGCCCGAATCCGGACCGGCGCATCCACCATGGCGCCATCCACCTTCACCGCCCCTTCGGATGCCGCAGCGAGGATGCGCTGGGCCCATGCGATGTCCGAGGGGCTGGGGGCAAAGCCGGCCAGCACCGGCGCGATCTGGCTCGGATGGATGCACAGCTTGCCGGCGAAGCCGAGCCCGGCCGCATAAGCGGCATCGTCCCGCGCCAGCGTTGCGTCCGCGACCGTCGCCGTGACGCCGTCGATGGGGCCGGCGCGGCGGGCAAGGCGGGAGGCGAGCACGAGTTCCGAGCGCGCCATCAGCAAGGCCTCGCGGCTGTGGCTGCTGCCGAGATCGGCGCAATAGTCGATGGAGCCGAAGGCGAGCCGGGCGACCCCATGGGTGGCCGCGAGCGCGCGCGCATTGGCAAGGCCCAGCGCGCTCTCGATGAGCGCGATCACCGGCACGTCCGGCACGGCCGCATGGACGGTCGAGATGTTCTGCGCCTGCTCGGCCTTGGGCAGGATGATGCCGCTGAGGCGCAGCCGGCGGGCGAGGGCGAGGTCGTCCGCGAGGAAGGGGGTGCCGCAGCCATTGATGCGCAGCAGAAGCCGGCCCTCTGTCGGCCAGTGGGCGGCGATGGCGTCGCGGGCCTTGCCCTTGTCGCCGGGCGCCACCGCATCCTCCAGATCGACGATCACCGCATCGGCCCCGGCGGCGAGCGCCTTGCCGAAGCGTTCCGGCCGATCACCGGGCACGAAGAGCGCCACGAGGCGCTCGGTATGAAGGAAGGTGGTCATGGGCAGCCCCCCGCTGTCGGACGGCGCCTAAAGTGCCGTGCGCGGACGCCGGGGCAAATAGCAAAATCAAAGCGCCGCCATCGCAAAGTCCTATGGGCGCGCACAGGCACTGGGCCGCTAGCTTTCGCGGGGGTGTGAGGAGAACGGACATGGCGGGCGATCTCGACGGCCTCCTGGTGGTCAGCGTGGAGCAGGCGGTGGCGGCGCCCTATGTCTCCGGGCGGCTGGCCGAGGCAGGGGCGCGGGTCATCAAGGTGGAGCGGCCCGAGGGCGATTTCGCCCGGGGCTACGACCATCTCGTACAGGGGGAGAGCGCCTATTTCGTCTGGCTGAACCGGGGCAAGGAATCGGTCTGCCTCGACCTGCGCCTCGAAGCGGACAAGGCCCTGCTGGCGGATCTCATCGCAAAGGCCGACGTCTTCATCCAGAATCTCGCCCCCGGCGCGGTGGCCCGCCTCGGCTTCGATCCGGAGGCGTTGCGGGCCGCGCATCCGCGCCTCATCACCTGCTCCATCTCCGGCTATGGGGAGGAGGGGCCGTACCGCGATCTCAAGGCCTACGACCTGCTCGTGCAGGCGGAGACGGGTCTGTCCTCCATTACCGGCACGGCGGAGGAGATGGCGCGGGTCGGCGTGTCCGTCTGTGACATTGCCGCCGGCATGACCGCCTTCCAGTCCATCCTTCAGGCCCTCTATGCGCGCGAGCGGACGGGGCTGGGGCGGCACATCGCCGTGTCGCTCTTCCATGCGCTCGCCGACTGGATGAACGTGCCTTATCTCCAGTACGCCTATGGCGGCCGGACGGCGCCGCGCGCCGGCCTCTCCCATCCCACCATCGCGCCCTATGGCGCCTATGCCTGCGGCGACGGGCGTTCGGTGCTCTTCTCCATCCAGAACGAGCGGGAATGGGCGGCCTTCTGCGGCGAGGTGCTGCGCGCGCCGCAGCTCGCGGACGATCCGCGCTTCCGGGACAATTCCGCCCGCGTCGCGGCCCGGCCGGCGCTCGATGCCGTCATCGCCGAGGTGTTCGGAACCCTTGGCCGGGACGAGGTGGTGGCGCGGCTGGAGGCGGCCCGCATCGCTTATGGCCGGGTTTCCACCCTGGCCGACCTCGCGGCGCATCCACAAAACCGATATGTGTCTGTGGAAACGCCGTCCGGCCCGGTGCGCATGCTGGGAGCGGGTGCGCTTGTGGATGGAATGTTGCCGCAGCCCGGTCCCGTGCCGGCCCTCGGCGCCCAGACGCAGGCCGTCCGCGCGGAGTTCGGCGGAAGAGGGAGCACAGAATGAGCCGTCCGGTCCGTACCAGCCTGTCCGTCATCGAAGACGCTCTGGGCCCGCTCGAAGGCAAGCATGTCCTCGACCTTGGCTGCGGCCACGGCGCGCTTGCCAAGGCGCTGGTGCGGCGCGGGGCGGAGGTGACGGGTGTCGATCCCCAGATCGAGGCGGTGGAGGCAGCCGAACAGGCGGTGCCGGAAGCGCGCTTCGTCCAGGCGGGCGCGGAGCATCTGCCCCATCGCGATGGCCTGTTCGATGCTGTGGTGATCCTCAATGCCCTGCACCACGTGCCGGCGCCCCTCATGCGCGCGGCGCTGCGCGAGGCGGTGCGGGTGAGCGCCGGGCCGGTGCTGGTGATCGAGCCCTTGGCCGAAGGCTCCTTCTTCGAGGCGGTGCGGCTGGTGGACGACGAGACCGAAATCCGCGCGCTGGCGCAGGCGGCGCTCACCGATGCGATTGCCGCGGGCGACGTCACCCTCGTGCGCATGGAGGAGTATGAGGACCACCGCGCTTTTTCCGGTCCCGAAGCCCTGTTGCGCAAGATCGTGGAGGTGGACCCCGCCCGCGCTGAGATCGCCGCCCGCCGGGCGCCCGAAGTGGTGGAGGTGGTGCGCGCGGTGGCCGAGCCGCAGGGCGAGGGCTTCGTTCTCATCCAGCCCCACCGCGCCCATCTGCTGCGTCGGCCGTCATAGGTTTGCGCGCCGTTCCGGCGCGGGGGTAGACTGAAAATCTATCCCCCGCCGGAGCCTGATCCTTGGACCTGCGCCAGCTTCGTTACTTTCTCGGCATCGTGGAGGCGGGCTCCTTCTCCAAGGCCGCGCAGCGTCTGCATGTGGCCCAGCCGGCGCTGAGCCAGCATGTGCGCAACATGGAACTGGACCTCGGCGTCGAGCTGCTGTTCCGCACGCCGCAGGGCGTCACCGTGACCGAGGCGGGCGAGACGCTGCTGCGCCATGCCCGCGCCGTGCTCGCCCAAGTGGCGGTGGCCCGCGAGGAGGTGATCGCCCGGCAGGCGGAGCCGGAAGGCGAGGTGCGCTTCGGCCTGCCGGGCACCATTTCCGAGCGCATCTGCGTGCCGCTGATTCTGGAGGCCCGCCGCCGCTTTCCGAAGGTGAAGCTGCGGATCGCCGAGGCCATGAGCGGCTTCGTGCTGGACTGGCTGCGCGAGGGCAAGATCGACCTCGGCGTGCTCTATCGCACGGTCTCGGATCGCAGGCTGGGCGCTCGTCTCGTGCTGCGCGAGGATCTGTGCCTGCTCGGCCCGGTAGCGCCCCTCGCTCCCGAGCCACGCCTGAGCAAGGGCCATGTGTCGCTGGCCGCCGTGGGCGCGCTGCCGCTCATCCTGCCGAGCCCCGGCCACGGCCTGCGCGATCTTCTGGATGAGAGCGCGGCGGCGGCTGGCGCCGAACTCTCCACCGTCACCGATCTCGACACCTACGGCCAGATCAAGCTGCTGGTGGAGGCGGGGGTCGGCTATTCCATCCTGCCGGTGGCGGCCGTGCGCCGCGAGGTGGACGAGGGACGGTTGCGCACCTGGCCCATCGGCACCCCCGCGCTCACCCGCGACCTGCATCTGGTGCACCCCGCCGATCGTCCGCTGGGCAATGCGGTGCGGGCGGTGGAGCAACTGGCGCTCACCATCCTTCAGCAGCAGGTGCGCGACGGCACATGGCCGGCGACGCTAGCCGATTAAGGCAGGTGACAGCCTGCGGCTCAGGACTTCTCGCGTACGTAGCGGCCGGGGGCATCCTCGATGGGATTGAACGCGCTGCCGCCTGGCTCGCGGGCAGGGACCTCGTCCGGATGCAGGGCGCTGAACCACTGCGCCCAATCCGGCCACCACGAGCCCTTGTGCTCCTGCGCCCCCTTCAGCCAGACGTCATAGTCCCCGCCGGTCGGACCGCCGGTCCAGTACTGGTACTTGTGCTTCACCGGCGGATTGACCACGCCCGCAATATGGCCGGACCCGGCCAGCACGAAGCGCACGGGGCCGCCGAGCAGGCCTGCACCGATATAAGCGGAGTTGGGCGGCGCGATATGGTCCTCGCGGGTGGCGAGCGAATAGACCGGGATCGTCACCTTGCCCATGTCGATCTTGACGCCCGCGATCTCCGCCAGCCCCTTGGCGATGTTGTTCTGGAGATAGCAGTTGCGCAGGTAATAGGAGTGGTTCGCCGCCGGCATGCGGGTGGAATCGGCATTCCAGAACAGAAGATCGAAGGGGAACGGCTGCTTCCCCTTGAGATAATTGTTCACCACATAGGGCCAGATCAGGTCGTTGGACCGCAGCATGTTGAAGGCGTCGGCCATCTTGCGTCCTTCAAGATAGCCCATCTCCTTCATGCGACGCTCGATGACCGAGAGCTGCGCCTCGTCCACGAAGACCTTGAGATCGCCCGCGTGGGTGAAGTCGATCTGGGTGGTGAGGAAGGTGGAGCTCGCCACCCGGTCATCGCCGGTCGCCGCCATGTAGGCAAGCGTGACCGCGAGCAGCGTGCCGCCCACGCAATAGCCGATGGTGTGCGCCTGATGCTCGCCGGTCGCCTTCTCCACCGCATCGAGCGCGGCGAAGATGCCATCGCGCATGTAGTCGTCGAAGCCCTTGTCGGCGAGACGGGCGTCCGGATTGACCCACGAGATGACGAAGACCGTCAGCCCCTGATCCACCATCCACTTGATGAGGGATTTCTCGGGCGTCAGGTCGAGGATGTAGAACTTGTTGATCCAGGGCGGCACGATCAGCACCGGCGTCTTCTTCACGCTGGGCGTCGAGGGCGCATACTGGATGAGCTGCATCAGCTCGGTCTCGAAGATGACCTTGCCGGGGCTGAGCGCCAGATTGCGGCCCACCTCGAAGGCGCTCATGTCCGTCTGGCGGATCTTGAGATCGCCTTTGCCCTCCACCAGATCCTCGGCCAGATTCTTCATGCCGCGCACGAGGTTCTCGCCGCTGGAGGAGAGCGTTTCGCGGATCAGCTCCGGGTTGGTCATGAGGAAGTTCGAGGGCGCCACCGCATTCGAGAGCTGGCGCACCAGGAATTCGGCCTTGTGCTTGGTGTGGGGATCGAGCCCCTCGGCCTCCTTGACCATGGACTCGGCCCAGTTGCTGGTCACGAGATAGGTCTGCTTCAGGGCGTCGAAGAACGGGCTTTCCCATTCCGGGTCCTTGAAGCGGCCGTCCTTGGGGTCGGCCTTCGCGATGGGCTCGGCCTTCTCGCCGGAGAGCTTCTGGAGCGCCCCCGCCCAGACGCCCATGTAGCCCATCATGAGGCGCGACTGGGCCTCGAAGGAGCGCTTTGGATCGGACATCCAGTAATTGGCCACCTCGCCGATGGTCTTGAGCGCATCGGCGATATCGTCCGTCATGTCGTCCGGCTTGCCCTCCTCGCGCGGACGCATGTAAGCGGCGACGGCCTTGCCGCCTTCCTCCACCATCTTCGCAAGGTTCTGGGCGAACGCCTCCATGTTTACGGAGGCAGGGCGCTCTGTCGTGGTCACGTCGCTCGGCGAGGCCATGGGGATTCCTTGAGACGATTCCGTCCTTTATAGATCGTTTTCCCGACGGATCTGTTTCGCGCCGTCAGCTTTGGCCATATTAATGCGGCCAGCAAGCGGGGGCGAGTGGCAGACGGGCGCAGGTCCGTCGAGACGCGTGAGGGATAGGATGGTCATGAGGCCACAAGGGGGCGCGCTGCGCCGGGCGGACAGGACGACGGGCGCGCGCCGGCTGGCGCTGCGGGCCGGGCGATTCGCCGCGGTCGTCGCTGCCGCCGCGCTGCTCGCCGGGTGTGCTGCGGGGCCGGATTCGCCCTTCGCCGTCTTCCAGCCGCGGGTGCCGGATCTGCCGAAGGTGGACCCCGCTGCCTATCCCAACCTCTCGACCCCGGATGTCGCTCGCAAGCCCACCCTCACGCCCGAGGCGCAGGCCAAGCTCCAGAAGGATCTGGAGCGGGTGTCCAAGGATCAGGGCAACAGTGTCCTTCAGTCCATCGAGAAGGGCCCCTAGAGGCTCAAGCTCCATTGCGCGCAATGACCCGCCGTGCGGCGGGCTTCGTTGCGTTGCAGCATGCCGAAGCGGGGTTCGAGGCCCTGAATGCACCGCTTTGGGTGGTTTTTGATTCACGGAAGAGTGCTAAAAGGGCCGTTCGCCGCGCCGGGAGGACAAGCGCGCGGCCTTTGGAGCTCGTGTCATGACTGACTTTCACCGTATTCGCCGGCTGCCGCCTTATGTCTTCGAGCAGGTGAACCGTGTGAAGGCCGCCGCCCGCAACAACGGCGTGGACATCATCGACCTCGGCATGGGCAATCCCGATCTGGACGCGCCGGCGCACGTGATCGAGAAGCTCAAGGAAACCATCGGCAAGCCGCGCACCGACCGTTACTCGGCCTCGAAGGGCATCCCCGGCCTGCGCCGCGCGCAGGCGGCCTATTACGAGCGCCGCTTCGGCGTGAAGCTCAATCCCGAGACGCAGGTGGTGGCGACGCTCGGCTCGAAGGAAGGCTTCGCCAACATGGCGCAGGCCATCACCGCCCCGGGCGACGTGATCCTGACCCCGAACCCGTCCTATCCCATCCACGCCTTCGGCTTCCTCATGGCCGGCGGCGTCATCCGCTCGGTGCCGGTGGAGCCCGATGCGCAGTTCTTCCACGCCATGGAGCGGGCGGTTCAGCACTCGATCCCGAAGCCCATCGCGGTGGTGGTGTGCTATCCGTCAAACCCCACGGCCACCGTGGCGAACCTCGATTTCTACAAGGACGTGGTGGCGTTCGCGAAGAAGAACGACCTCATCGTTCTCTCGGATCTCGCTTATGCCGAGCTCTATTTCGACGACAACGAACCGCCGCCCTCCGTGCTCCAGGTGCCGGGCGCCATGGATGTGACGGTGGAGTTCACCTCCATGTCGAAGACCTTCTCCATGGCCGGCTGGCGTATGGGCTTTGCGGTGGGCAATGAGCGGCTCATCGCCGCGCTCGCCCGCGTGAAGTCCTATCTCGATTACGGCGCCTACACGCCCATCCAGGTAGCGGCCACTGCCGCGCTGAACGGCCCGCAGGAGTGCATCGCCGAGATGCGCGAGACCTACAAGCGCCGCCGGGATGCCATGGTGGACAGCTTCGGCCGCGCCGGCTGGACCATTCCCGTGCCTAAGGCTTCCATGTTCGCCTGGGCGCCGATCCCGGAGCCCTTCCGGGCCATGGGCAGCGTGGAATTCTCCAAGCTGCTGATCGAGAAGGCGGAAGTGGCGGTGGCGCCAGGCGTCGGCTTCGGCGAGCACGGCGACGAATATGTGCGCATCGCGGTCGTCGAGAACGAGCAGCGCATCCGCCAGGCGGCGCGCAACATCCGCCGCTTCTTCGAGCAGGCCGGCACCCTGCACAATGTGGTGCCGCTGTCCGCCGCCCGTTGATCCGCTGACGGAAGGGGCGTCCCACAGGGCGTCCCGTGCCAGCCTCGCGCTGGCACCGTGTCTATGATCCCGCCGCGGCCGTGAAGGTCGCGGCTTTCTCACAGGACATATGTTCGTTCCATGAGCCAGTTGAAGATTGGTCTGGCCGGCCTCGGCACGGTCGGCGCCGCCGTGGTTGGGATGCTGGAGCGCCGCGCCGGCGAGATCGCGGCCCGCACCGGCCGTACCGTCAAGGTGGTCGCCGTCTCCGCCCGCTCGAAGTCCAAGGACCGCGGCGTCGATCTCTCCGCCGTGCGCTGGTATGACGACCCGGTGGAACTCGCCCGCGACCCGGACATCGACGTCTTCGTCGAGCTGATGGGCGGCGAGGGCGATCCGGCCAGGGCGGCGGTTACCGCCGCGCTTCAGGCCGGCCGCGCGGTCGTAACCGCCAACAAGGCGCTGCTTGCCCGCCACGGCCTTGAGCTGGCGAAGATCGCCGAAGCCTCCGGTGGCAGCCTGCATTTCGAGGCGGCGGTGGCCGGCGGTATCCCCATCGTGAAGACGCTGCGCGAGGCGCTGGGCGGCAATCGCATCGGCCGCGTGTCCGGCATCCTCAACGGCACCTGCAACTACATTCTCACCCGCATGGCGGACGAGAAGCTGGCCTTCGACACCTGCCTGTCGGAAGCCCAGCGCCTCGGCTATGCGGAGGCCGATCCCACCTTCGACATCGACGGCCACGACACCGCCCACAAGCTGGCGCTGCTCACGAGCCTCGCCTTCGGCACGCAGGTGGACGCCGATTCCATCTATGTGGAGGGCATCCGCTCCCTGACCCTGGCCGATCTGGAAGCGGCCGACGAACTCGGCTTCAACGTGAAGCTGCTGGGCGTTGCCGTGCGCACGGACGAAGGCATCGAGCAGCGCGTGCATCCGACCATGGTGCCCAAGGGCTGGCCCATCGCGCAGGTCTCCGGCGTCACCAATGCGGTGGCGGTGGATGGGGACGCGGTGAACCTCACCCTTGTCGGTCCCGGTGCCGGCGGCGCGGCCACCGCTTCTGCCGTGGTGGGTGATCTCATCGATGTGGCCAAGGGCAACCGGGGCTTTGCCTTCGGCCTGCCGGTTTCGGCGCTTGAGCCCTGCGAGCGCGCGCCCATGCAGCGCCACGGCGGGGGCTACTACATCCGCCTGGCCGCCGTGAACAAGCCGGGCACCGCCGCCACCATCGCCGGCCGTATGGCGGAGGAGGGCATCTCGCTCGCCTCCATCGTGCAGCGCCAGCCGGCCCGGGCCGCCGGCGCCAAGACGGTGGGGCCCGAGGACGTGGCGGTGATCCTCATCACCTACGCCACCACCGAGGATGCCGTGCGCAAGGCCATCGACGCCATAGAGGCGGACGGGGTCATCGTCGGCCGCCCGCAGGTGATCCGCATCGAGAAGGACTGACGTCTCCATGTCCCGTGTCCCGCCCCAGCTCGACCGCCGTCTCGCCCTCGAACTCGCCCGCGTGACCGAGCGCGCGGCGGTGGCGGCGGCCGTCTATCGCGGGCGTGGCGACGAGCAGGCGGCGGACGAGGCGGCGGCCAACGGCGCCTTCAGCGAACTGTGCGACATGCCCATCTCGGGCGAGGTGGTCATCGGCCCCGGCCTTGAGGGCGAGGTGGCGCACCTGTTCCAGGGCGAGACGGTGGGCCGGGGCGGCGAGGCGGTGGAGATCGCCGCCGATGCCCTTGAAGGCACCACCTTGTGCGCCAAGAACATGCCGGGCTCCATGTCCGTCATGGTCATGGCGGCGCCCGGCGCGCTGCTGAAAGTGCCGCCGGTCTATATGGACAAGGTGGCGGTGGGGCCAGGTTATCCCAAGGGTGTGGTCTCGCTCGCGGCCAAGCCCGAGGAGAACATCAGGGCCCTGGCTGAAGCCAAGGGGGTGCCGCCCACGGAAATCACCGCCCTCGTGCTCGACCGGCCCCGCCATGCGGGGCTGATCGCGGCGGTGCGGGCGGTGGGGGCCTCGGTGAAGCTCATCACCGATGGCGACGTGGCGGGCATCATCCACACCACCGATCCCGCCGGGAGCGGGGTGGACATCTATCTCGGCATCGGCGGCGCGCCGGAAGGCGTGCTGGCCGCCGCCGCCTTGCGCTGCATCGGCGGCCAGATGGAAGGTCGCCTCATCCTCGACAGCGAGGACAAGCGCAGCCTGGCCAAGAAGCTGGGCATCCGCGACGGCAGCAAGGTCTATGGCCTCGAGGACATGGTGCAGGGCGACTGCATCGTCTCGGCCACCGGCGTCACCGACGGTGCGCTGCTGCACGGCGTGCGCATGCTGCGCGGGCGCGTGGTGACCGAAACGCTGCTGATGCGCGCCGCCACCGGCACCGTGCGCCGCATCTCGACCGAGCACCGCGACCCGCAGAAGTTCAACATCGAGGACTGAGCGGGATCGTCGCTCCGCGTGCCGACGTCGGATCGGCGCTGCCCGCTTGTCGGGCGTCGCCCCTGCCTGTATCAAAATCCCGTCGCGAAAAACGATGCCCCCTCCAGGGGCCTCGCGCACACGCCAGTCCGGGTTCTCCCGGCTCGGCCAGCGTCTCCAAAGCCAACGCCTGATCTTCAGGCTCTCGCGCCGTGAGCGGTCTTGCGCTCTGCGGCCGCGACGACAGGAGCGCATCCATGCGAACCCCCGTGACCATCATTGGCGCCGGCCTCGGCGGCCTGACGCTCGCCCGCGTGCTGCAAATGCAAGGCGTGACCGCCACGATCTATGAGGCGGAAGCCTCCCCCGACGCCCGGCCGCAGGGCGGCCTGCTGGACATGCATGCGGACAGCGGCCAGCGGGCGCTGAGGGCCGCAGGGCTGTTCGAGGCCTTCCTCCGCCTCGTGCGCCCGGCGGAAGATGCCAAGCGCATCGTGGACAAGACCGGCCGCATCCTCTTCGACAAGCCCGGCACGGCCTGCGGGGAGCGTCCCGAGGTCGACCGGGGAGACCTCCGGCGGCTGCTGATCGCCTCCCTTGCGCCGCAGACGATCCGGTGGGGCCACAGGGTCGTGTCGGTGGTGGGGCGCGACGGCGGGCGCCACGAGGTCACCTTTGCCAATGACGCGACGGTGATGTCCGAGCTTCTCGTCGGGGCCGACGGAGCCTGGTCAAAGGTGCGCCCGCGCCTTAGCGACGTGCAGCCGGCCTATACGGGCACCTCGTTCATCGAGACGCTCCTGCCGGCGGGGACCAGCCGCCACGCGGCGAGCGCGGAACTCATCGGCAGCGGCACGCTCATGGCGCTTGCGCCCGGAAGGGGCATCCTCGCGCATCGCAACGCTGACGGCACGTTGCACGCCTATATCGCGTTGAACGAAGCGGAGGATTGGTTCCGCGCACTGGACTTCAGCGACCCGAGTGGCGCTCTCGCACATGTCGCCGCCTGCTTCGAAGGGTGGGCGCCACCGCTCACCGCACTCATTGGTGAGGGGCGGCAGGCGCCGATCCTGCGTCCCATCCATGCGCTTCCTGTCGGCCTGCGCTGGCCCCGCATGCCCGGCGTGACCCTTCTGGGCGACGCCGCGCACCTGATGTCTCCGTTCGCCGGCGCGGGCGCGAACCTTGCCATGCTGGACGGCGCGGAACTGGCACGCGCGATCCTCGCGTCGCCGGATGACACCGAGGCGGCGCTCGCCATCTATGAAGCGGGGCTCTTTCCCCGCAGCGCGGCCGTCGCCGCAACATCGGCGCGCAACCTCGCCTGCTTCTTCGGCGAGACCGCTCCGCAGGGCGTGGCAGACCTGTTTGCGGGGGAGGTCGCCGGCCGGACATGACCGGCCACGGAGGCGGCTTTCCCCACGGCCCATGGCCTCTCTCAACCCGCCCGTCTGCGTGCCACGCGGGGGCGGGTCCCATTTTCAGGCTCGACGCGGCGCAGTTGCTTGGGCTTCATGCCTTTCGTGAACATCGCCCTGACGAATCGTCCTTTCCTGTCCGTCGCCCGCTCGGCCACCGGCCGCACTTGGCGCGACCGGCTGGACGTGCGCGCCTCGCAGATGGCGCTCGCCATCGCCCAGCGGCATTTCGTGCCGGATCTCGTGGCCCGTATCCTTGCCGGGCGGGGCGTCGACATCGACGACGTGCCCGCCTTCCTCGACCCCACCATCAAGGCGCTGCTGCCGGACCCGGACACGCTCACCGACATGGGCGGGGCCGTGGAGCGGGTGGCGGCGGCGGTGACTCGCGGCGAGCAGGTGGCCGTGTTCGGCGACTATGACGTGGACGGCGCCACCTCGACCGCCCTCCTCGTGGACGTGCTCCGCGCGGCGGGGCTTGATCCCTTCTTCCACATTCCCGACCGCATCTTCGAGGGCTACGGCCCCAATGTGAACGCCATCGAGCAACTGGCGGCGCGGGGTGTGACGCTTCTCATCACGGTGGACTGCGGCACCACCAGCACGGAGCCTCTGGCGGCAGCCCGGCGGCTCGGGCTCGATGTGGTGGTGATCGACCACCATCAGGCGGGCGAGCACCTGCCGGACGCCAACGCCATCGTGAACCCCAACCGGGAGGATGATCTTTCCGGCCTCGGGCATCTGTGTGCGGTGGGCCTCGTCTTCGTGACAGTGGTGGGACTCGTGCGCAAATTGCGCGAGATGGGCCACTGGACCGGCGACCGGCCAGCACCGGATTTGCTCGCCGCCCTCGATCTGGTAGCGCTGGGCACGGTGGCGGACGTGGTGCCGCTCAAGGGGCTCAACCGCGCCTTCGTCACCAAGGGCCTCATCGCCCTGCGCCGCCGCCAGCGGCCGGGGCTCACGGCGCTCATGGACGTCTCCCGTCTCGACGGGCCGCCTCGCCCCTGGCACCTCGGCTTTCTGCTCGGTCCGCGCATCAATGCCGGCGGGCGCATCGGCGATGCGACCCTCGGCACGCGCCTGCTGCTGACACAGGATCCCGCCGAGGCGCGCGCCATCGCCGCCGAACTGGACCGCCTCAACACCGAGCGTCAGGCGGTGGAGCAGGGCATCCTCGCGGATGCCGAGGCCGAGGCGCAGGCCGCCATGGGAATTGCGGGCGACGGCGCGTCCACCGTGGTTGTGAGCGGGCAGGGGTGGCACCCCGGCGTGGTCGGCCTCGTCGCCTCGCGCCTCAAGGAGCGCTTCAACCGCCCGGCCTTCGCCATCGCTTTCACGGGCGAGACCGGCACCGGCTCCGGCCGCTCCATCCAGGGTGTCGATCTCGGCAAGGCGGTGCGCGCGGCCGTGGAGGCGGGGCTGCTGGTGAAGGGCGGCGGCCATGCCATGGCGGCCGGCCTCACGGTGGAGAAGGCCCGCCTCGGCGACCTGCGGGCTTTCCTCGAAAACGCGCTCGCCCCCGACGTCGCCAAGGCGGCGGGCGAGGGCACGCTGACCATCGACGGCGCGCTCACCGCCAGCGGCGCCACGCCGGCGCTGCTCGATCAGGTGGCGAAAGCCGGCCCCTTCGGCGCGGGCAATCCCGAGCCGGTCTTCGCCTTCCCGTCCCACCGCCTCACCTATGCGGAGACCTTCGGCAACGGCCATGTTCGCGCCCGCCTCGTGGCCGGCGACGGCACCACGCTCAAGGCCGTGGCCTTCCGCTGCGCCGAGGAGCCGCTGGGCCGCGCCATCCTCAATGCGCGGGGCCGCAACCTGCACGTGGCCGGCGGCCTCGACATGGACCACTGGCAGGGCGAGGCCCGCGTCAGCCTGCGCGTGCGGGACGTGGCCGAGGTCGGTTGATCCCTATCGCCCCGCATCCGGCTTGCGCGTCGGCTTGTCTAAGAGGATGCCGCGCTTCAGCGCACCGGCCCCGAATTTCGCCCGCACCGCATCCATGGCTGTCTCCGTCGCCTTGATGCGCTGGGTGGAGGTGTCCACGAGATCGGCCGGATCCGCGTCGCTGCCGGGCGAGAGGTCCGAGAGGCCGACGCCGATGAGACGGAAGGCGGTGCCGTCCACTTCCTTGAGCAGCAGGTCGTGCGCCGTGGCATAGAGCCGGGCGGCCAGATGGGTTGGGCTGTCGAGACCGCGCGAGCGGGTGCGCAGGCGGAAGTCCGCCGTCTTCAGCTTCAGCGTCACCGAGCGGCCGGCGAGGTCCGATTGTTTCATGCGGGCGCAGACTTTCTCGCACAGGGCATAAAGCGTCTGTTCCAGCGGGCGCAGATCGCGCACGTCGGTATCGAAGGTGGTCTCGGTGGAGACGCTTTTCGCCTCCCGGTCCGGGGTTACGCTGCGGGCGTCGATGCCCCGCGCCAGCCGCCA
This sequence comes from Azorhizobium caulinodans ORS 571, assembly GCF_000010525.1. Lineage (GTDB taxonomy): Bacteria > Pseudomonadota > Alphaproteobacteria > Rhizobiales > Xanthobacteraceae > Azorhizobium > Azorhizobium caulinodans. Next base: position 2,119,862 of record NC_009937.1, read on the forward strand.
CAGCCGCAGTCCCTCCGCGCCATAGCGGCGGGCAAGATCCTTCTCATCCGCCCGCTGGAGGTCGCCGATGAGTTTGAAGCCGTCCGCCGCCAGCTTGCCGCCGAACGAGGGGCCAACGCCCCAGATGAAAGTGACCGGCCGGGGCGCCAGAAACTCCGGCGCCTCTTCCAGCCCGAGCACCGAATAACCGCGCGGCTTGTCGAGATCGGAGGCGGTCTTGGCGAGGAACTTGTTGGCGGCGAGGCCGACCGAGATGGTGATGCCCACATCGCGCTCCACCTGCGCCGCGAAGCGCGCCAGCACGCGGGCGGGGCTCATGCCGTGCAGGCGTTCGGTGCCGGTGAGGTCGAGGAAGGCCTCGTCGATGGAGAGCGGCTCCACCAGCGGGGTCAAGGCCTGCATCATGCCCCGCACCTGCCGGCCCACGGCGGCATATTTCGCCATGTTGGGCTTCACCACCACCGCATCGGGACACAAGGCACGGGCCTTGAACATGGGCATGGCCGAGCGCACGCCGGAGATGCGGGCGATGTAGCAGGCGGTGGAGACCACACCCCGCGTGCCGCCTCCGATGATGACCGGCACGTCGCGCAGGGCCGGATTGTCACGCTTCTCCACCGCCGCATAGAAGGCGTCGCAATCCACATGGGCGACGCTCAAGGCATGGATCTTGGGATGGCGCACGAGGCGCGGGCTGCCGCAGACGGTGCAGCGCGGGCCATCGCCTGCGTCCGCCAGGCAGTCGCGGCAGAAGCCCGGCGCGGCCATGGCGTCAGTGCCGCCGCACCACCGCGTCGGGATCGGCCGGCGGGCTCAGGAGATCGTGGGCGCGGGCCACCTGCTGCGGATCGAGATTGGCATGGGCGCAGAAGACCAGCAGCAGCGGCTCGTCGGACAGAATGTAGGCGAGGACGCCCGCCCCGAAATCCTTCCGCTTCACCGCGTCCCTGAGGCCGGAGGGGTCCATGCCCGTGGCTTCCAGGAAGCCGGCGATGCGCTCGCCGTCGCCGGCGAGGAAGGTGAGGCCCGCGAGGGCGATCTCGTCCGCCCGCGCCGTAGCGTCGGGCCGTTCCTTGATGGGCATTTGCGCTTCCGCAACGATTGGTCTCTAGCTATGCCATCTTGTCCGATCCGCTCGCCGGTGCGAAGCGGCAATGCGGCGGCCCGGGGGGCGATGCACACATGGCGAAGACCGTGATGATCGTGGAGGACAACGAGCTCAACATGAAGCTCTTCCACGACCTCCTGGAGGCGCATGGCTATCACACGGTCGAGACCCGCAACGGCATCGAGGCCATGGATCTTGCCCGCCAGCACCGGCCGGACCTCATTCTCATGGACATCCAACTGCCCGAAGTCTCCGGCCTCGAAGTCACCAAGTGGCTGAAGGCGGATGCCGAACTCAAGGCGATCCCGGTGGTGGCCGTGACCGCCTTCGCCATGAAGGGCGATGAGGAGCGCATCCGGGCCGGCGGCTGCGAGGCCTATCTGTCCAAGCCCATCTCCGTGGCGAAATTCCTCGAGACGGTGCGCCGATTCGCCGGCGGCTGAGGGGATCGGGTGCTCCCGATCCTGTGATTCACCATTCGTTCAGCTCTGTGGTTTCCAAAAGGCGAGCTTTGGGATAGCTTTACATCCCAGAAGGACAGCGGACGTTGCCCAGCGCCTTGGCGCGCAACGCCTGTTCTAGCCCTGCGGAGTGCCTAGGTCCGCCGCATCTCCTGGGTCCGTGGGGTTCGGCCGGCGGGTGGACGATCACGGGTGGCCTCCCCGTCCGTCCACCGCCGGCCACCTCTCCCTGACATGTCTGATCCTGCTGCCGCCCCGTGCGGTGTCCGTGCGCGCCCCGCGGATGTCCGTGCAGGTTGGGCTGTCACGCGGCCAAAGAAAAAGGCGCCTTCCGATGAAGGCGCCTTTCAGTCGGTCACAAATCGCGCGCGATCAGATCACTTGATCTTGGTCTCGCGGAATTCCACGTGCTTGCGCGCCACCGGATCGTACTTCTTGAGCACGATCTTGTCGGTCTTGGTGCGGGAGTTCTTCTTGGTCACGTAGAACACGCCCGTGTCCGCGCTGGACAGGAGCTTGATCTTGATGGTTGCAGCCTTGGCCATGTTCGTTCCTTGATGCCGTTCCGGCGCGCAGTCCGGATGGGCCGGCTTGCGGGAAAAGAATTACGGACGCGCTGCCGGTACGGCGGCTCGTGGGCGCGGAAACTCCCTCATCGGCCCTGGCTTGTCAAGCCGTCCCGTGCCTCCGCGCGCACGAGGCAGGCCACCACCACGGCCACATAGGTGCCGAGAAGCCCTGCAACCACAAAGGCGAAGCCGTAGGGATTGTAAGCATCCATGCCGAAGCCGACCACCGGCGGGCCGATGACGAGGCCGATGGAATAGAGCATCACGAAGGCCGCATTGGCGGCGGCGAGGTCCGCGCCACGGAATCGCTCGCCCAGATGCGCGAGGCCGACGGTGTAGATGCTGCCGACGATTCCCGTGGCGAGAAACACCGCCACCTTGAAGGCCAGCGTCTCGACGGGAACGAAGGGCAGGGTGGCCGCCCCCACGGTTCCGGCGAGCGCGCAGAACAGCAGCAGGTAGCGGCGGTCGATCCGGTCGCTGATGAGGCCGAGGGGGATCTGGAACGCCACATTGCCCAGCACGGCGATGGTCAGAAGGAGCGAGGCTTCCGCGGCCGACAGGCCGAGCCGCACGCCATAGAGCGGCAGGAAGCTCATGACGGCGGTCTCCACCGCGCCGAACATCAGCGCCGCCAGCGTCGCAATGGGCGAGCGCCGCACGAATCCGAGGACGCCGTGGTGGTCTTCCTCATGGATCTTGGGCGTCACGCCGTGGGCGAGCAGGATGGGGATGAGGCCGAGCATCATCACCGCGGCGCCGGCGAGATACGGCTCCCAGCCGCGCGAGCCGAGCACGCCGAGGATGACCGGCCCCATGGCAGCGCCGATGGAGAGGCCGGTGGCATAAAGGCCCATCATGAGCCCCCGTCGCTTGGGGGAACAGACGGCGTTGATCCAGAATTCGCTCACCGCGAACAGCACGCAGAGCGCCGCGCCGAAGACGAATCGCAGCGGAAACCACATGGCGAAGGAGGGGATCGCCTTGAAGCCCAGCAGGGTCACGGCCGTCAGCACGATGGCGAGCGAGAGCACGCCCCGCACACCGAGCTTGCGGACCATGAGCGGCACGAAGGGGGCGGTGAAGATGGTGGCGATGCCGGCCACCGCCGTGTTCACGCCGATCCAGGTGTTGGCGATGCCGCGGCTCTCGAGTTCCAGCGCCAGCAGCGGGATCGACAGGCTGAGGCCGATGCCGACCACCGATACCGCGCCGATGGCGGCGGCAATGGAGGCGGTACGGCCCGCGCCGGAGATGGCCTGCTCGGGAGCGTGCATGAAAACCCTCGGTACCCTCGGCCCGCCGGCAGGGGGCGGGTGAACAGAACAAGCGACAGCCGCCGAAGATCGGCCCGGCGGCAACGGAAAGGCGCTGCGGCCGGTCTAGTCCAGCAGCGACCGGACGAACGTGCCGCGGCGCATGGCGTAGAACGGCACGGGCGCGTGACGGGGCAGGCCGGCGGCGAGCCGTGCGCCCACCTCCTCCAGCACGACGCGGGTGATGGTGGGCAGTTCCGCCTTGGCCGTTTCCTCGACCGTCAGCCAGCGCAGCTCGATGAGTTCCGAATCCGGCCCCACCTTGCCGTCCACGCGATGGGCGACGTCGGACACGTCGGCGAGGAAGAAGCGGGTGTCGAAGCGTTTCGGCCGGCGGGGCGGCGTGATGGCCCGCAGCACGAAGGAGAGTGCCTCGAGATTGGGATAGACGCCCTGCGCGGCAAAGGCGCTCCATTCGCCCTCCGGTGCCTCGGGCGCCCCCGCCTCGGTGGTGCCGATGAGCAGGCCGGTCTCCTCGAAGGTCTCGCGGATGGCGGCGGCGGCCAGCGCCCGCGCCCGCTGGGCGGAGGGCCGCTGGACATTGGCCATCAGGCGCCGCTCGCTGTCGGCGTCGAGCATGCCATAGACCGGCATGGCCCGGTCGCTGGCTTCCACGCGACCGCCGGGGAAGACGAACACGTTGGGCATGAAGCGGTGGCTGGGATGGCGCAGGCCCATGAGGATGCGCGGCGCCTTGCGGCTGCGGTCCACCAGGATCAGCGAGGCGGCATCGCGGGGGCGCACATTGGGCGAGTCCTGGCGGCGCTCGGCAGCGGTGAGGCGCTCGGCGAGGGCGTGGGTCGGCTGGGTCATGGGGTGAGCGGCGTCTTTCCGGCGGCCGCGGCAGGCGGCAGGGCCTCGTGTTCGGGACTATCGGGATCAAAGCCGTGCATGCGCAGGGCCCACTGAAGGCCCACCAGGGCACCCTTGGTGACGGGCAGCAGCGCAAGGCTGAGCAGGAGGGTCAGCGGCAGCCACAGGGCGAGATGCACCCACACCTCCGGCCGGTAGGCTTCCTCGACGATGACCAGGAGCGGCACCACGATGTGGCCGACCACGAGAATGGTCATGTAAGGCGGGGCATCGTCCGCCTTCTGGTGATAGAGCGCCTCGCCGCAGGCGGGGCAGTGGTCCGCGACCTTGAGGTAGCGGCGGAACAGCTTGCCGACGCCGCAGGCGGGACAGAGGCCACGGGCGCCGCGCATCATGGCGCTGGCAGCGTCCCGTTCTGCATTCATGGTCTGCGTCATGCGTGCCTATCGTCCCTTGCGTGGCGCGCGCCCGGCGGTGCGCTTGGCAAAACCGGCCCGCGCCTTCGCGGCCTTGGAGGCGGGCCGTTCGGCCCCCCGTCCCTTGGCGGACTTGCCCCTCCCCAAATAGGAGCCTTCCGACAGAAGTTCAAACCGCAAGGCTCCCGCTACGGGAGCCGCTTCCACCAGCTTCACCTCCACCCGGTCCCCGATACGGTGCATTTCGCCGGTGCGATCACCCACCAGGGCCTGCCGGGTCTCGTCGAAGCGGTAATAGTCCTGGCCGAGGCTGGCGGCGGGCACGAAGCCGTCCGCGCCCGTCTCGTCGAGCGCCACGAACAGGCCGGCGCGGGTCGCCCCGGTGATGCGGCCCTGGAAGACGGCGCCGATCTGCTCGGCGAGATGATGGGCGATCAGCCGGTCCACCGTCTCGCGCTCCGCCGCCATGGCCCGGCGCTCGGTGGCTGAGATGTCGGCAGAGATTTCCGCCAGCGTCTCGACGGTCGCGGTCTCGGGCAAGGCATCGGCATCTGCACCCAGCGTTCGCAGCAGGCCGCGATGCACCACGAGGTCCGCATAGCGGCGGATGGGCGAGGTGAAATGGGCGTAGCGGCGCAGGTTGAGGCCGAAGTGACCGTAATTCTCCGAGGAATATTCCGCCTGCGACTGGCTGCGCAGGATCACCTGATTGACGAGGGGGGCGCTGTCGCCGCCGTCCACCATGCCGAGGATGCGGTTGAAGTGGGAGGGGCGCACCTGGTCGGTCTTCGGCAGGGAGATGTCGAGCGTCGCCAGAAACTCCCGCAGGGCCGACAGCTTGGCGAGCGTCGGCCCGTCATGGACGCGGAAGATGAGCGGCACCTTCTTCTGCTCGAGCGTCTCGGCGGCAGCCACATTGGCGAGGATCATGAATTCCTCGATGAGGCGGTGGGCGTCGAGCCGGGGCGGGACGATCACCCGGTCCACCGTGCCGTCCTCCTTCAGGAGGATCTTGCGCTCGGGCAGGTCCAGTTCCAGCGGTTGGCGGGCGTCGCGCGCCTGCTTCACGCAGGCATAGGCGGCATAAAGCGGGCGCAGGACGCTTTCCAGCAGCGGCGCGGTGGTGTCGTCGCTCACCCCGTCGATGGCGGCCTGCGCCTGCTCATAGGCGAGCTTGGCTGCCGAGCGCATGAGGATGCGGTGGAAGGAGTGGCTGCGCTTGCGCCCGTCCTTGCCGATGACCATTCGGACGGCAAGCGCGGCACGGTCCTCCTGCGGGCGTAGCGAGCACAGATCGTTGGAGATGCGCTCGGGCAGCATGGGCACCACCCGGTCCGGGAAATAGACCGAATTGCCGCGCAGCAATGCCTCGCGGTCCAGAGCCGAGCCCGGCCGCACATAGGCGGCGACGTCCGCGATGGCGACCGTGACGATGAAGCCGCCCGCATTGTCCGGGTCGTCGTCCGGCACCGCATGGACGGCGTCGTCATGGTCCTTGGCGTCGGGCGGATCGATGGTGACGAGGGGCAGCTTGCGCCAGTCTTCGCGGCCCTTGGCGGTCGCGGGCCTTGCGGCCTCGGCCTCGGCGATCACCTTGGCCGGGAAGGCGTTGGGAATGCCGTGGGCGTGGATGGCGACGAGGCTGATGGCCTTCTCTGTGGCGAGCGAGCCGAGGCGCTCCTTCACCCGCGCGGTGGGCTGGCCGAAGACGCGCTGGTGCATCATCTCCACCGAGACGAGGTCGCCGTCCTCCGCGCCATTCTCGGCACCGGGCGGCACCTGAAGCTCGCGGCCGAGGTTCTTCTTGTCGATGGGGATGATGCGCCCGCCACCGCTGCTGCCGGGAGGCGCCTTTCGGAAGACCCCGAGCTGCTGCTTGCGGGCTTTCTCCAGCACCTTGATGACGCGGCCGGTATAGCCGATGCCGGGCGCGGGATCGTTCGGCTCCACCCGCACCACAATGCGGTCCGAGAGGCCGGGGGCGGGGCCACGCAGCTTGTCCGGGACGTGCAGCAGGATCACCGGCGCATCGCCGTGTTCCTCGCTGTCCCATTCCGTCGGCACGGCCAGCAGTTCGCCGTCGCCATCGCGACCGGTCACATCCACCAGCACCACGCTCGGGAGGCTGCCGGGAACATGCATGCGGCGCCGGCCGCCTTCCACGGCGCCCTCGTCCTTGAGGTCGCGCAGCAACGCCTTCAATTCGATCTTCTGGCCGGAGCCGAGGCCGAAGGCACGGGCGATGTCGCGCTTGCTCACCTTGCCACCCTGCGAGGCGATGAAGGCCAGCACCTCCTCCTTGCCGGGCAGGACGCCGGTGGCCTTGAAGGCGGGGGCGTCCGGCTGGCGCACGGCGCGGGTCTTGCGGCTGGGGGCAGGGCGTTTCGGCGTCGAGGGTCGTTTGGGCAAGGGCGTGTCCCGTGGCCCGCAGTGGCACGGGCAAAAATCCAGTTGCGCCGGGCGGCCTGACAACCCCGTGAGGCGCGCGAGGCCCCGGCACGGGCCGCAGGCTAGTGCAGCGGGCCCCTGATTTCAAAGTCATTCCACGATTTGTGGAAGGCAGCCGCCGCGGCTTGTGGCAGGATTGTGGTGGCGGCGCGCACCTGCCGCATACGTTGCGTCGGCGCCATGCGGCACCGGCCTTGTCCGGTTGGTGGTTGTGAAGAACAATAATCAGTACAACTTAGCATCTGAGGGCACCCCGGACACCGCCGCGCCGCCGGGCGTGCCAGAGGCCCCCATGTCCGTCACTGCCGCCGCTCCTGCCCAGCTCGACCATTCCGAAATCCGCTCCATCCTCTTCGGCGTCATGCTGGCCATGCTGCTGGCGGCGCTGGACCAGACCATCGTGGCCACGGCCCTGCCCACGATCGGCGCCGATCTCGGGGATTTCGAGAGCCTGTCCTGGGTGGTGACGGCCTATCTGCTGACCTCGACCGCCGTGACGCCGCTCTATGGCCGGCTCAGCGACGTGCATGGGCGGCGCATGATGATGCTCATCGCCATCTCGATCTTCTCGGTCGGCTCGCTCGCCTGCGCGCTCGCCCCCAACATGGTGGTGCTGATCTTCGCCCGCGGTCTTCAGGGGCTCGGCGGCGGCGGACTGATCTCGCTGGCCCAGACCATCATTGCGGACATCGTGTCTCCCCGCGAGCGCGGACGCTATCAGGGCTATTTCGCAAGTGTCTTCATGGCGAGCAGCCTGTGCGGGCCGGTGCTCGGCGGCGTGCTGGCGCAGCATCTGCACTGGTCGCTCATCTTCTGGATCAACCTGCCGCTCGGCCTCGCGGCCTATTTCATGACCGACCGCCAGCTCCGCCGCCTGCCGCGCCACGAGCGCAAGGCCAAGGTGGATGTCATCGGCGCCGTGCTGATGGTCGTCTCCACCATTTCCCTGCTGCTGCTTCTGACCTGGGGCGGTGTGCGCTACGCTTGGGATGCGCCGGAAATCCTCGCGCTCGGCGGTGCCGCGGTGATCTTCGCCGTGCTCTTCGTCTGGCGCTTGCGCACCGCCGACGAACCTTTCCTGCCGCTGCCGGTCCTCCTGCATCCGGTGGTGGCGCGCGGCACGGCCACCGCTCTGATGACCATGGGCACGCTGATCGCCCTGTCCATCAATGTGCCGCTCTATTTCGAGACCGCGCGCGGCCTGTCTGCCAGCCAATCGGGCCTCGCCCTCATTCCGCTCATGGGCGGCGTGGTGCTGGGGGCTCTCCTCGCCGGCCGGGCGCTGTTCATGCTCGAGCACTACAAGCGCGTGGCCATCTCCGGTATCGCAGTGGCCATTCTCGGTCTGCTGTTTCTGTCGCTGGGCCCGGAACGGCCGCCGCTGCCGCTGATGCTGCTCGTGTTCGGCCTGATGGGCATCGGCATCGGCTGCGTGCTGCCCATCACCACGGTTTCGATCCAGAACGCCGTGGAGCCGCATCAGATGGGCACCGCCACCGGCACCATGAACTTCTTCCGCTCGCTCGGCTCGGCGGTTCTGGTGGCGGGCTTCGGCGCGGTGCTGATGGCCGCCCTTGGTCTGGGGCCGGGGCAGGGCAATCTCGAACAGCTCATCGGCGGCGCCGATCAGGCGGGGCTCGCCTCCGCCTTCCGTATCGTCTTCGGCTGCGCTTCCGTCACGCTGATGCTGGGGCTTCTTGCGCTGATGAGCATGGAGCAGAAGCCGTTGCGCACGAGCGTCCGAAAGACCTCCGAAGAAGGCGGGGTGGTCGGCGTCGGCGAATAGCGCCGACGCCCTGTCCCGTCACTCCTCGGCCGCGGCGTCCGCCTTGGCCTTGGCGGTCTTCTTCGTCCCCGCAGCCTTGGTGGTGGTCTTCTTGGCGGCGGTCTTGGTCGCAGTCTTTTTGGCCGGGGCCTTCTTCGCAGCGCCGTCGGCGGACGCGCTCTTGCGTGCCGGCTTGCGGGCGCTCGGGGAGGCGGCGGCCTTGGCTTCGATCAGGGCGAGAGCCTGTTCCAGCGTCAGGCTGTCTGGATCCTGCGACTTCGGCAGCGTGGCGTTGATCTTGCCGTGGTTCACGTAAGGCCCGAAGCGGCCCGCGCGCACCGTGATCGCCCCGCCTTCGGTGGGGTGATCGCCCAGCGTGCGCCCGGCCGGCGCCGCGCCGCGACCGCCGCGGCCGCGGGACTGCTTCTCCGCCAACAGCACCACGGCCCGGTTCAGGCCGACGGTGAGCACGTCGTCCGCCGCTTCCAGATTGGCGTAGACCTTGCCGTGCTGGATATAGGGGCCGAAGCGGCCAATGCCGGCGAGGATGGGTTCGCCATCTTCCGGATGGGTGCCGACGCGGCGGGGCAGGGCCAGCAGCGCGAGCGCCGTCTCCAGGTCCACGTCCGCCGGAGCAAGGCCCTTGGGCAGGCTGGAGCGCTTGGGCTTCTCGCCGTCCACCGCCTCGCCGAGCTGGAGATAGGCGCCGAAACGGCCGTCTCGCAGAGTGACTTCGAGGCCGGTCTCGGGATCGGTGCCGAGCTTGCGCACGCCGTCGCCGCCCGCTTCGCCCTCGCCGCCCGAGAGCGGGCGGGTGTAGCGGCATTCGGGATAGTTCGAGCAGCCGATGAAAGCGCCGAACTTACCCATCTTGAGCGACAGGCGGCCGCTGCCGCAGGTCGGGCACAGGCGCGGATCGCTGCCGTCTTCCTTCGCCGGGAAGAGGTGCGCGGTCAGGATCTCGTCGAGGGCGTCGATCACCTGCGAGACGCGCAGCTCCTTGGTGGCGTCCACCGCCAAGGAGAAGTCGTTCCAGAAGTCGCGCAGCACCTGCTTCCAGTCGATCTCGGCGGCGGAGATCTCGTCGAGCTTCTCCTCGAGGTCGGCGGTGAAGTCGTACTCCACATACTTCTTGAAGAAGCTCTGGAGGAAGGCGGTGACGAGCCGGCCCTTGTCCTCGGGAACGAGGCGCTTCTTTTCCAGCTTCACATATTCGCGGTCGCGCAGCACCGCGAGCACGGCGGCATAGGTGGAGGGGCGGCCGATGCCGAGCTCCTCCATGCGCTTGACGAGCGAGGCTTCCGAATAGCGCGGCGGCGGTTCGGTGAAGTGCTGGTCGGTCTTGATCTCGCGCTTGTCGAGGGCTTCGCCGGCGCTCATGGCGGGCAGGCGGCGGCTCTCCTCGTCATCGTCCTCGTCGTCCTTGCCCTCGCGATAGAGGGTCAGGAAGCCGTCGAACTTCACCACCGTGCCGGTGGCGGTCAGCTCCAGCTCGCGGCCGGCGGCCTTGGCGATGATGTCGGCGGTGGTGCGTTCGAGCTCGGCCGATTCCATCTGGCTCGCGATCGTGCGGGTCCAGATCAGCTCGTAGAGCCGGGCCTGTTCCGCATCGAGATGGCGGGCCATTTCGCGCGGATGGCGCGAAGGGTCGGTCGGACGGATGGCCTCGTGGGCCTCCTGCGCATTCTTCGCCTTGGTGGTGTATTTGCGCGGCGTTCCGGGCAGGTAGCGGGCGCCGTACTGCGCCGAGATGGCATTGCGCGTGGCAGTCACGGCCTCCGGCGCCATGTCCACGCCGTCGGTTCGCATATAGGTGATGAGACCGGCCGTTTCGCCGCCGATGTCCACGCCCTCGTAGAGGCGCTGGGCGATCTGCATGGTGCGGGCCGGCGCAAGGCCGAGCTTGCGGCTCGCCTCCTGCTGGAGCGTCGAGGTGGTGAACGGCGGCTGCGGATGGCGCCGCACGGGCTTGGCTTCCACGTTGCGCACGCTGAAGGCCGCCGTGTCGAGGGCCGCGCGGAAGGCGGCGGCCTCCTCGGCCGTGCCCACCGAGAGGCGGGTGATCTTCTTGCCGTCGGCCCCGGACAGGCGGGCTTCGAAGGTGTCGCCGCGCGGCGTCGCCAGCGTCGCGGCGATCGACCAGTATTCCTTGGCGACGAACAGCTCGATCTCGCGCTCGCGGTCGCAGACGAGGCGCAGCGCCACCGACTGCACGCGGCCGGCGGAGCGGGCGCCGGGCAGCTTGCGCCACAGCACGGGAGAAAGGGTGAAGCCGACGAGATAGTCCAGCGCGCGGCGCGCGAGATAGGCGTCCACCAGCGCCACGTCCACGGCGCGCGGGGCCTTCATGGCCTCCAGCACGGCCTGCTTGGTGATGGCGTTGAAGACGACGCGCTCGACCTTCTGGCCCTTCAGCGCCTTCTTCTCCCGCAGCACTTCCAGCACGTGCCAGGAAATGGCCTCGCCTTCGCGATCCGGGTCGGTGGCGAGGATCAGGCCGTCAGCCACCTTGACCGCCTTGGCAATGTCGTTGAGCCGCTTCTGGGCCTTGGGATCAACCTCCCAGAGCATCCGGAAGTCCGCTTCCGGGTCCACCGATCCATCCTTGGAGGGAAGGTCGCGGATGTGCCCGTAGGACGCGATGACCTCGTAGCCTGGTCCGAGATATTTGTTGATCGTCTTCGCCTTAGCCGGCGATTCGACGATGACGACCTGCATTGGACAACAATCTCTTGAGAAACGCCGCGGCCCCTGGCGGCGGTCGCAACATGGGGGGCGATGGCTGGGCTGTCAAATCCCCCCGTCCCCCGTGGCAGGCTCCGGGCATGTCCTCATTATGCAACCATAGGTAAGTTGTTGTTCTTCCCATATCCTTCAGGATGTATGCGGGTGGGGAGAGAGCAGATGGCGGCAGAGACGCACGGCGCCGGCAAGGAGGAGTTTCTCGCTTATGTGGGGCCGCTTGCGGGCGAACTGGCCCGTCTGGCCCGCGCGCACCATCTGCCCACGCTCGCCTATCTGCTGGACATGGTGCGGCTGGAAGCCAAGGGGCAGGCGAGCGTCCACCCGCTGAAGCCCGGAGCGCCTGCGCCGCGGCAGGACCTCGGGTCGGCGGTTGGCCTCACGGCAGACGCACCAGCGCGCCGGTGAGGGCCAGCAGGATGATGAAGGCGCCGTAGAGATCGGCTGTGACCACCAGACCCAGCGTGTGGGCGAGGGCCCCGGCGGCGAGGGCCGGGAGGCTGAAGGCGAGATAGCTCTCCACATAAAAGGCCGACAGCAGCATGCCCCGCTCACCCGGCGTTGCGAGCGGCACCAGCAGGCGCACCGCATTCATGAAGGCGCCGCCGAAGCCGAAGCCCGTTACCAGCATCCCGCCCACCATCACCGGTGCCGAGCCCACATGGGTGCCGGCGAGGATCACGAGAAAGCCGCCGGCGACCAGAAGGCTGCAGATGCGCAGCCCGAGGGGCGGCGCGACCGGGCGCATCAGCAGAACGGCGGAGGCGCCGGGGAGGGTGAGGGCGCACACCAGCAGCCCCCCGAGGATCGGCGAGGTTATCCCGGTTGCCGCCTTTACCAGCGAGGGCATCAGCGAAAGCGAGAAGGCGCCCACGGACCACAAGGCGATATTCGGCGCCGAGACCCGCAGCAGCATGCTGCGCGCCGCCACCGGCACCCGCACCCGCGGCACCAGCGAACCGAGCGCGCCCGGCTTCGTCGGCCCCGTCTCCGGCGTGGCCCAGATGAGCGCCGCCTGAAGGGCGAAGAGGCCGCCGAGTAGAACATAGACGAGGTGCAGCGGCGCGGGTGCATAGAGAATGAGTGTGGCGGTGCCCAGTGCGCCGACAGCCATGCCCACCATGGGCGTGATGCTGCTGACCAGCGGCCCGATCCGGCGGTCGCAATCGATCACCCCGGCGCCGATGGCGGCCGTCGCCGCGCCGCTGGCATAGCCCTGCACGAGGCGGGCGAGAATCAGGTGGTTCACGTCCGCAGCGGCGAAGAAGAGCGCCATGGAGGCGAGTTCCAGCGCCAGCGCGCCAAAGATCACCGGCCGGCGGCCCACATGGTCGGACAGGGCGCCGATGGTGAGGAGTGCCGCCAGCAGGCCGAAGGCATAGCTGGCGAAGACGAGCGTCAGCGTCGTCGGCGAGAAGCCCCACTGCTCCTGATAGAGGCGGTAGAGCGGCGTCGGCGCGGCGGAGGCGGCGAAGAAGGCGCCGAGGATCGCTCCCTGCAACGCGAGCGTCAGGGAGAGCCGAAGGCCCGTCGGGGGGAGGGGTGCGGCGTCCGTAGCCATGGACATGGGAGGCCTGAACTCTTATTGCAAAGAATGTGCGTTAGTGCGTTCTTAGCGCCTTCACGTAGCTAAAGCAAATTATTTGCGTTAATAGGATCGCAGTGAGAATGGGTGAGGAGACGGGTCGCAAGGGGCTGAGGCCGGGCGGGCGCAGTGCGCGCGTTCAGGCCGCTGTCCATGCCGCCGTCCGGGACCTTCTGGCCGAGCGCGAGCGGGGCGAGATCAGCGTGCCGCTGGTGGCCGCCCGCGCCGGCGTCACGCCCTCGACCATCTATCGCCGCTGGGGCGATCTGCAGGACCTTCTGGCCGATGTGGCGCTGGAGCAGATGCGCCCCGACACGGATCCGGCGGAGACCGGCACGCTCCGAGGCGATCTCATCGCCTGGGTGGACCAGTATCGCGAGGAGATGTCCTCGGCGCCCGGCACGGCCATGATCCGGGATGTTCTCGCCAGTCTCGAAGGCTCCGACCCCGCACGCCAGTGCTGCGCCATCTCGCAGGCGCAACTGTCGGTGATCTTCGCGCGGGCGGCAGCCCGGGGGGAGGCGGTGCCGGACCTCGATCTGGCAACCGACCTGTGCATCGCGCCTGTCGTCTACCGCATCCTCTTCACGGACCGCCCCATGGACGGCGACTACGTGCGCACCCTGGTGGACCGCCTTCTGATGTCGCTGCGGCCGTAAATCTCTCTGGACGAAGATGCGACAGTCTTGCGCTGCGTCAGGACGCCATGCTGCCTCTTGGAGCATCATGGAACCGTCTGGATCGGGCGAGGCGGCAGTGGACGCAACGTGGGACATGAAGCGGTGGCGCAAGCGCGTCTATGAGGTGCTTGAGCGCGACGCCGTGCGCGACACGACCGCCCATGTGGTGCATGTGGGCCTCATCCTGCTCATCCTCGGCAATGCGGCGGGGGCGGTTCTGGAGACGGTGCCGGAGATCGATACGGAATACCGGATCGAGCTGCATCTGTTCGAGATGTTCTCCTTCCTCGCCTTCAGCACGGAATATGCGCTCCGCCTCTGGGCGGCGCCCGAGCATCCCCGCTTCCGGGGGCTTCCTTCCGCCAAGGCGCGCTTTCGCTATGCGCTGACCGCCAACGCCATCATTGACCTTCTCTCCGTGCTGCCCTTCGGCCTCGTGCTGCTGGTGCATGCGGACCTGCGCACGCTGGCCCTCTTCCGGCTGGTGCGCTTCATGAAGCTTGCCCGCTATTCGCCGGGCCTCGCCTCGCTGGTGGAAGCGATCCGCAACGAGCGTCACGCTCTGGTGGCCTGCTTCGGCATCATCGGCGCTGTGGTGCTGATTTCCGCCTCCGCCATGTATATCGCCGAGCGGGAGGTGCAGCCCAAGGTCTTCGGCTCCATCCCGCTCGCGGCCTGGTGGGCGGTGGTGACGGTGACCACGGTCGGCTATGGCGACGCGGTGCCGGTGACCCTCGTCGGGCGGCTGATCGCGGCCGCCACCATGCTCTGCGGCCTCATCATGCTGGCGCTCCCCGTGGGCATCATCGCCTCGTCCTTCGCGGATGTGATCCGGCGGCGGGACTTCGTCGTGACCTGGGGGATGGTGGCGCGCGTGCCGCTGTTTGCGGACCTCGATGCCGCCGGCATCGGCGAGATCCTGCGCATCCTCTCCTCCCACACGGCCCAGCCCGGCGAAATCCTGGCGCGGCGGGGCGACCCGGCCCGCTCGATGTATTTCATTCTCTCCGGCGAGGTGCAGGTGGAGCTGGAAGAAGGCATCGTGCTCCTGGGAGAGGGGCAGTTCTTCGGCGAGATGGCGCTGCTCTCCCGCACGGTGCGGAGCGGCACCATCCGCTGCCTGACCCGCACCCAGCTGCTCATCCTCGACGGCCGCGACCTAGAGGACCTGATGGCGCGCCGTCCGGAAATCCGCAAGCGCATCGATGATCTTCGGGGCACGCGCACGCTGCACCCGCTGAAGCCGCGCGGCGACATCCTCTCCGAGGAAATGGGCAGCCCCGGAGACGACAACGGCCCGCGCCGCTCCTGACGAGCGAGGCGGGCCGCCGGAAAGGACCGGGCGCCGGTGAGGGCGCCCGGCGGCATCAGGCCGCGAGGGCCTTTGCGAGGTTCTCGGACACCTTGTCGAGGAAGCCCGTGGTGGACAGCCACTTCTGGTCGGCGCCGACCAGCAGGGCGAGGTCCTTGGTCATGTCGCCGGCCTCGACCGTATCGACGCAGACCTTCTCGAGCGTATCGGCGAAGCGCTTCAGCTCGTCATTGCCGTCGAGCTTGGCGCGGTGCGCGAGGCCACGGGTCCAGGCGAAGATGGAGGCGATGGAGTTGGTGGAAGTCTCCTTGCCCTTCTGGTGCTCGCGATAGTGGCGGGTCACCGTGCCGTGGGCGGCTTCAGCCTCGACAGTCTGGCCATCGGGAGTCATCAGCACGGAGGTCATCAGGCCGAGCGAGCCGAAGCCCTGGGCCACGATGTCGGACTGCACGTCGCCGTCATAGTTCTTGCAGGCCCACACATAGCCGCCGGACCACTTGAGGGCGGAAGCGACCATGTCGTCGATCAGGCGGTGCTCGTAGGTCAGCTTGCGCTTCTCGAACTCGGCCTTGAACTCGGTGTCGTAGATCTCTTGGAAGATATCCTTGAAGCGGCCGTCATAGGCCTTCAGGATCGTGTTCTTCGTGGAGAGATAGACCGGATAGTTCCGCATCAGGCCGTAGTTCAGCGAGGCGCGGGCGAAATCGCGGATCGACTCGTCCAGGTTGTACATGGACAGGGCAACGCCAGCGCCCGGGAACTTGTAGACTTCCTTCTCGATCTTCGTGCCGTCCTCGCCCACGAAGGAGATGGTCAGCGTGCCCTTGCCGGGCACCTTGAAGTCGGTGGCGCGATACTGGTCGCCGAAGGCATGGCGGCCGACCACGATCGGCTGCGTCCAGCCCGGCACGAGGCGCGGCACGTTCTTGCAGATGATGGGCTCACGGAAGATCACGCCGCCGAGGATGTTGCGGATGGTGCCGTTCGGCGACTTCCACATTTCCTTGAGGTTGAATTCCTTCACGCGGGCTTCGTCGGGAGTAATCGTGGCGCACTTGACGCCCACGCCGTGCTTCTTGATGGCGTTCGCCGCGTCGATCGTGACCTGATCGTTGGTCGCGTCGCGGTTCTCGACCGAAAGGTCATAATACTCGAGGTCGATATCAAGGTAGGGGTGGATCAGCTTGTCCTTGATATACTGCCAGATGATCCGCGTCATCTCATCGCCGTCGAGCTCGACGACCGGATTTGCGACCTTGATCTTCGCCATGGGTGACACCTCACGCGGATTCGTATCGTAATGGGGCCTCAGCGCCGGTCCACGCAGCCAGGCGCCGGTGTGCGCGTGATACTCCGATGCCGGCCCGAGCGGAAGAAGGGCATTGCGCCGACTTTAGGACAAGGTTTTCAGCCGGGCGGGCCGAGACGGCCTGTGGGAATGGGCGAGGGGTGTCGCGCGCCCGTCACAGCCGCTTGATAGGGGGCGCCGGATCGAAGCCTTGCGGGGCGCCGCCCCGACCGGAGCCCGCCATGACCATCCGCCCCGTTCTGACCGTACGACCCGCGAGCGCAATGGCCCGCCGTGCCGGCGCCGGCCTTGCGCTCGCCCTTGTTCTGGCCGCGCCCGCCGCCTCGGCGCAGGAACTGCGCCCCGCCGCCCAGACCATCGCCCGCTTCGAGGTGCCTGAGGCGCGCCAGGCGGTGGCGGTGACGGACCGTTATGCCTATGCCATCGACAACCGCATCATCGTCAAGCTGGACAAGGCGACCGGCAAGCCCCTGGCCAAATGGGAGGGGCCGAAGGCCGGCCCCATCATCCATATGGACAGCGGCGTGGTGCGCGACGGCAAGCTCTACACCGCCCACTCCAATTATCCCGACTGGCCGATGACCAGCTCCATCGAGGTCTGGGATGCGGAAAGCCTGAAGCATCTGGAAAGCCACAGCTTCGGCATCGAGCGGGGCTCGCTCACCTGGCTGGACCGCGATCCGCAGGGCCGCTGGTGGGGCGCCTTCGCCAATTACAACCGCGTGTTCGACAAGAGCCCGCTCGCCTACGGCAACAAGTACGCCACCCAGATCGTGCGCTTCAATCCCGACTGGAGCATCGCCGAGGCCTTTGTCTATCCCGATGCGCTGGTGGCGAAGTTCCAGGACATGAGCAATTCCGGCGGCGCCTTCGGGCCGGACGGGAGGCTCTACATCACCGGCCACGACAATGCCGAGCTTTACGTAGTGGCGCCGCCCGAGATGGGCTCGGTGATGCGCTGGCAGGAGACCATCCCGCTGGAGATTGCCGGCCAGGGCTTTGCCTTCGACCCTTCAGATCCCGGCGTGGTGTGGGGCATCATCCGCGGCAAGACCGCCGCCGGCAGCCTCATCACCGTCAGCCGCCTGCCCGCGCGGCCCTGAGACGGCGTGCCGGAGCCGGCGAGGGCACGAGGCGGCTTTGCTCCATCCGGTTCCGGCTCTATGACGGGCGCATGTCTGAGCACGTTCTTTCTTCCATGCCGCCCGCTGTCCCTTACCCGTCCTGCCGGGGAGGGCGCTGATGCCCGGCGCCGGAACCGACAGCACGAAGCCCTGGATCGCCGGCGGGCCGGTGGTGATCCTCGTCGAGCCACAGCTCGGCGAGAATGTCGGCTCGGCGGCGCGGGCCATGGGCAATTTCGGCCTCTCCCGTCTGCGCGTGGTGAACCCGCGCGAGGGCTGGCCGAACGAGAAGGCGCGCATCTTCTGCGCCGGTGCGGACCGAATTCTCGACGACGCCCAGCTTTTCCCCGACCTGCGCAGCGCGCTGGCGGACGTGTCCTATGCCGTGGCCACCACGGCCCGCGAGCGCGGCATGGCCAAGCCGGTGAATGGCGCGGACGTGGTCGCGCAGGATGCGGTGGTGCGCCTGAAGGCGGGTGAGGACGTGGCGCTGGTCTTCGGCCGCGAGCGCACGGGTCTCTATACGGAAGAAGTGTCGCTCTGCGATTCGATCCTCACCCTGCCGGTCAATCCCGCTTTCGCCTCGCTGAATCTGGCTACCGCCGTGGCTGTGACCGCCTATGAATGGTCGAAGGCGGCCACCGGCAATGCTCTGCCCTTCGTCATGCCCGAGCGCTCGCCGCCGGCGGACAGGGTCGATCTTTTCGCCTTCTTCGATCATCTGGAGCGGGAACTGGAGGAGGCGGCTTTTTTCCGTTCGCCGGAAAAGGCGCCTTCGACCACGCGCAACATCCGCAACATCTTCCATCGCTGCGAGCTCACCAAGCAGGATCTCGCCACCTTGCACGGCATGATCACCGCGCTGGTTGAGGGGCGCGAAGGCCGTGAGCAGCGCAAGGCCGAGCGCAACGCCAAGGCCGCCGCCAAGCGCAATCCGGCCTCCGGCACGGACATCGGCGCAGCCGGGGAGGGCGGCGCGGAGGGTTGAGCCCGACGCGGGTCTGCCATCCCCACATCCTCGCTGGGCTGGAAACCTTTGCCGGGAAACGGTTTGGCGGTCCAGTCCGCCGGGCGCCATCCACAGGTGGCCCTTTCGCGGCGCTTTTTTTGGGCTTGGGGGTTTCAATGCCGGGGGGCGCTTGCTACATACGCCTCACCGAAGCAGACGGTTCGCCGGCAAGCAGTTCGGTTCTGACGCGGGGTGGAGCAGCCCGGTAGCTCGTCAGGCTCATAACCTGAAGGTCACAGGTTCAAATCCTGTCCCCGCAACCAAATTATAAGTGAGATCAAGGGGTCGGACGAAAGTCCGGCCCCTTTTTCCATCCGAAGCACCCAAGCACAACTCTAGCCCAAAATTTGTCCGCCATTTCGGTTTTGGTACATTCCGGAATATCAGAATGCGAGCATGGCTAGACCCGAGATCTTTGGCGGTCTGAACCACTCCCGATTTGCCGGAGGCCTGAGCGGCGCGATCCGCGGGGATGTCGGCCAGGGCGCGGCCCCTGGCGATCCGACGAGGCGCTCGAGCATGCCACGCTCGAATGGGGCGACTGGTTCAATACCCACCGGCTCCTTGAGCCCGTCGGCAATATCCCGCCCGCCGAAGCCGAGGCCGCCTACTATGCCGCGTTCGCGCCGTCCGCTATGGCTGCGTGGCCCAAGCCATCCGGCCTCCGGCAAACCCCGGGCGGTTCAGGCTCTCCTTTACGCCGGAGGAGAAAAGGGCCTCACGTCAATGTCGATGGGATGAGCAAACGGGGAGCGCTTCAACGGCCGCCAGGCCATGCAAAAGCAAAACGTAATCATATCGCTCCCGGGCGCAAAACGGCCGCCGCAAGAAGCTCGCGAGTATATGGCTGCTGGGGTGAACCGAAGACCTCGCCAGTGGGGCCTATTTCTACGATCCGCCCCTGCCGCATAACCGCGATGCGATTGCAAATATTAGAGGCCACCCGCAGATCGTGGGTAACAAATATCATTGAGAAGCCGAGCTGCTTCTGAAGCTGGTTCAACAATTCCAGCACTTGCGCTTGTACCGACACGTCGAGGGCTGACACCGCCTCATCAGCGACGATAACGGAAGGCTCCATAGCCAGCGCGCGCGCGATACAGATGCGCTGTCGCTGGCCGCCCGAGAACTCGTGCGGAAAACGGTCCAGAGCCTCTTTGGGGAGGCCCACCAGTTCCATCAGCTCGCCAGCTCGTTCCGTGGCTCGCGACGTGGGGACTCCGTGCTGAACGGGCCCCTCAGTGATTGACTGAAGGATACGGCGGCGCGGATTGAGCGATTTGTAGGGATCCTGGAAAACCATTTGGATGTTGCGACGAAACTGGCGCAGCTTGGCGCCCGTGAGCGAGAGAACATCGTTGCCCCTGAACAGGATGGTCCCCTCGTCGACCGGCTCGAAGCGAAGGATGGCCTTGGACAGGCTTGTCTTTCCCGAACCGGACTCGCCGACCACGCCCAGCGTTTCGCCTGCTGCCAGATCGAATGACACGCGATCGAGCGCACGGGTCACGCGCGCGGGGCGGAACAGGTTGGAAGTGCGGTAGGTGAGGCTGAGGTCGCTTACCGATAAAAGAGGCTCGGCTGTTTTCTCAGGACTCGGGCGGCAATTGAGCCGCGGGACCGCGCTGATAAGGGCTCGGGTGTAGGGGTGGCGAGGCTTTTCGAGTATCTGAGAGGGCAGCCCCTGCTCAACGACCTCCCCGTGCCGCATGACGACCACGTAATCCGCGATCGCGGACACAACATCGAAGTCGTGCGTGATCATCAGTACGCCGCTCTCGTGCTTGATCAGCAACTCGCGCATCAGCCGCAGAATCTGAGCCTGCGTGGTTACATCAAGTGCGGTCGTCGGTTCGTCCGCGATGATCAGAGCCGGTTCGAGAGCCAGGGCCATCGCAATCATGACGCGCTGGCGCTGCCCGCCCGACAGTTGATGCGGAAATGAGCGGCGGAGCAGCGCCGGATCCGGAAGATGCACGTCCGAAAGCAGCGCGAGCACCCTCTTCTCCACATCGGCGGCAGGTGTGCCCGGCCGGTGAATGCGGATCACCTCCCCGATCTGGTCGCCAATGCGCATGACCGGGTTGAGCGCCGTAAGTGGTTCCTGAAAAATCATCGCCATCCGATTGCCGCGCAAGGCGCAGATTCGCTCAGGCGAAGCCTGCGCGATATCCTCGCCCTCCAGGCGAATGTGGCCGCTGGCGATCCGCAGCGTCCGTTCAGGCAGCAGGCGCATAACCGCAGCCGCCGTGACCGACTTGCCTGATCCGGACTCCCCGACGACACAAACGATTTGGCGTTTGCGCACGGCGAGTGAGAGATCGTGAACCGCGAACCGCCGGTCGAGGCCATGCGGCAGGGCGATCGACAGGTGCTCGATTTCGAGAACGGGCGCATCGGTGGTCATGACGTCGCTCCGGTTGCACGAGACAGGCGTGGATCCAGACGATCCCGCAGCCCGTCGCCCAGCAGGTTCACGGCCATCACTGTCGCTGCCAGGAAGAGCCCCGGCGCGATGATGGTCCAGGGGGCGCGTTGAAACACAGCTCTTCCCTCGGCCAGTACGTTGCCCCAGCTCGGCATGTCGGGCGGGAACCCGACGCCGAGGAAGCCCAGAACCGCTTCCGCGAGCATGGCAGCCGCGAACATATAGGTGGTCTGCACAATGAGCGGGGCGAGGCATGTCGGCAGGATGTGGCGCAGCAGCACCAGATAGCCGGGGATGCCAAGCCCTTCCGCCGCACGCACATAGGATTCTTCCCGTACGCTGAGAACGACACTGCGAACGAGGCGGGTGACACGCGGAATTTCTGAGAAAGTGATCGCGGCGACGATGGAGAAGAGGCTGGGGCCGACCAGGCACACCAAAGCCACCGCGAACAACAGGCTGGGGATCGCCATCATGCCATCCATGAGACGCATGATGACGGCATCAAAGGCACGCAGATATCCGGCAACGAGGCCCAGAAGAGAGCCGATTACCGCACCTGCCAGCGCGCACAGCAGTCCCACCAGAAGAGACAGGCGCCCACCATGTACGACAAGCGCGAAGACGTCTCGACCCAACGCGTCAGTGCCGAACCAGAACGCGCTGTCCGGCGCGCGGAAGCGCAGACGTGGTCGTATCAGGAAGGGGTCTGTTCCTGCGATCTGGGGAGCAAAGATGGCCGACAGCACGACCAACAGCAGGATCGTGCCGCCGAACAGGAGCGCAGGGTTGGCGAGCAGCTCACCCAAGCGCAGGCGACGGGCATGGGATTGCATGCTCCCGATAGCGGACATGGGTAGGCCCTCAATAGCGGATGCGGGGATCGACGATCACGTAAGCAATGTCGATCAACAGATTCACGCCGATGAATATGGAGGCGAAGAACAGCATCAGGCCCTGGACCACCGGGTAATCGCGGGCGAGGATCGCGTCGATCGTCAACCGGCCAACTCCGGGGATGTTGAACACGCTTTCCGTAACGACGACGCCGCTGATGAGCAAAGCGAGGCCAAGGCCGACAACTGTGATGATCGGCACCGCGGCATTAGGTAGGACGTGCCGCCATAGCACACGTGTGGGCCGGTTGCCTTTCGCTCGCGCCGTCCGCACGAAATCCTCTCCGAGCACCTCGAGCACGCTCGAGCGGGTGACGCGTGCGATCAGAGCCATGAAGACCAGCGCTAGGGTGACGGAAGGCAGGAACAGGTGCCGCGCCGCCGCCACGGGATCTGAGAGCGGACTGACATATCCCTGCACCGGAAACAGATCGGTTTTAACTGCCAGCAGCAGAATGAGCACGTAGCCGATGACGAAGGCCGGGACGGAAAAGCCGATGACGGACAAGACCATCACCCCGCGGTCGATCCAGCTATTGTGCCGCCACGCCGCTAAGGCTCCGAGGGGCACGGCGAGGAGCACGGTGATGACGATCGCGCTCAGCGCGAGAACCATCGTCGGTTCCAACCTGTCACGGATCAGAGTGAGGACAGGCACGCGGGACAGGACTGAGGTGCCGAAATTGCCATGAGCCATCTCGACGAGCCAGGTCACGTATTGCACCGGTAAGGATCGATCCAGGCCGAGCTCCTGCCGGATATTAGAGAGAGCCTCAGGCGTGGCATTTTCACCAGCGAGCACCTGTGCGGGGTCACCGGGGCTGAGGCGCAGGAGTACGAAAACGATGGTCGCTACGACGAGAAGAACGGGAAGGACGGTGGCGATGCGCATGGCGATCAGGCGCGTCATCATGCCTTGGTCACTCCCCACATCACCATGACGGGTGCGGGCACGTAGCCGGTGACATTGGAGCGGAAAGCCTCGTAGTCGTAATACGTGCCGAGCGGAATATAGAAGACGAGGTCGTACGCGCGCTTCTGGAGTTCGGCAGCGATCGCCTTCTGGCGAGCTGGATCGGTCGCGCGCTCGTACTGATTTTTGAGATCAGTGGTCTCGGGATCGTCGACGAAACCGCTATATCCCGACTTTCCTCGGGCATCGAAATTTGGGTTGCCGAGCGGAGATATCAGGTCGAGCCGATCAAAGACCGCATGGGCGATGTTCCAACCACCTTCGGATACTGGCCCCGGCTTTGCTCTCCTGGCAAGGAAGGTGCTCCATTCCATGGTCTGGATCTCGCTTGCCATGCCGATCTGTTGCAGCAACTGCTGGGTCAGAGGCGCGAGCGGCGCAAAGGATGCGATGTCGCCGGGGGTGATGATGACGACCTTTTCGCCCTTGTAGCCAGATTCCTTCAGAAGAGCGCGGGCCGTTTTGACGTCAGGCTTGCCTGTGTCACGGAAACCGTCATCGACTTCCAACTGAGTCCCGCAACCAAAAAGAGCAGGACATATTTGGTAAGATTTGGGATCGCCGATCGAGGCGTCCATATAGTCCTGCTGTGTCACCACCGCTTGAACTGCCTGACGGGCTTTGAGGTTGTCAAACGGTGGTTGGGCCCAGTTGAAGCGTATGGTTGACGCCATGGGGCCAAAGCGCCGGCGGAGCGTGACACCGCGATCGCCGTCTAAGAGCGAGCGCTGATCGGCATTCATGTTTTCCAGCAGATCGATCTCGCCTTTGGCCAAGGCATTGATGGCCGTCTGCTTACTGGGAAACCAGAGCGCCTCCACGCGGTCCACCTTCACCACCTTGCCTCCGGCGAGACCGTCCGGCGGCTCCGCACGAGGAACGTAATCGGCGAAACGTTCATAGGCCCAACTGACTCCGGGACGGAAATCAGAAGCGATGAAGCGAAACGGTCCAGATCCAACGACCTCCTCCAGCGGCTTATCCGGCGGCAGTTCGGCGATGCGCCGCGGCATCACGAACAGCGGAATTGAGCTCGGACGGGCCATCGCCTCGAGAGTCGGCCCGAATGGCGTCTTCAGCGCGATACGAAAGGTTTTGTCGTCGAGGGGCCTGATGTCGGACATTGCGGATGCGAGGCGCAGGCCGACCACATCCTTCTTGGCCCACCTCGTAATGGAGGCCACGCAATCCTCGGCTGTCACCGGCCGATTATCGTGGAACAGTAAGCCCTCCCGAAGCGTGAAGGTGTAGGATAGCTGGTCGTCGCTGACGGTCCACTCCTTGACCATCTGAGGCTGCGGCCGATAAGCGGCGTCGATCGAGAAAAGGGTATCATAGACCATATAAGCGTGGTTGCGCGTGATGTAGGCGCTCGTGGTCACCGGATCGAGCACCCGCAGTGCGGCGTGCGGCGCAATGCGGATCGTTCTGCGTCCCTGAGCCAGGGATGAGCGGGTGGTCGCCAGCAACGTGGCGGCGGACCATATCAATGCTTCGCGTCGGTTGATCTGCATGATGATTCCCCTCGGTGGCCGCCGGCCTTATTTGTTCAGTAGACCCGTCCACGACGGGGATCCGGCCAGAACGAGGTGCCGGCCCGGGCGCTGCCGCCGCCCAGCCCCATGGGGACGCCGTCGGCGCGCCAGCAGGCCGCGCCTGTCATCCGACCATCGTCTGAAAACCCGATCGCGCACATGCCACCTGCCACGTGGTCCACGCCGACGACGCGATGCCCCATGGTCGCGAGCGTGTCACGGATCTCGACCGGAACGCTGGTCTCGATCTCCACCTCTTGGCCCCAGGTGAAGACGCGGGGCGCTTCCACCGCCTCCTGAACGTCCATTCCATGGTCGATGAGGTTCAAAACGGCCTGCATGGCCGAGGCGGGGATCCGGTGCGCTCCCGGCAGGCCCAGCGCGAAGACCGGACGTCCCTCCTTCTTCCCGATGAGGGCCGTGATGCCGCTGGTGATCCGCTTGCCCGGTTCCAGCGAGAGCGCATTTCCGGGATGGGGATCGAACAGGTACATGTAGTTGTTCGGAATGATGCCCGTGCCGGGGATGATGATGCGGGCGCCGAACAGGCTGTTGATGGTCTGGGTCGACGTAACGATATTGCCCTCGGCGTCAGCCACCGTGACATGGGTCGTGTTGGCGGACTCGTTTGAACGAATCCGGGCCTCGAACGTGCTCGCCCGTGCGACGTCGATCTCCATTCGACGCTGGTCAGCATAGGCCTTCGAGATCAGCCGTTCGACAGGCACATCCACAAAGGCGGGGTCCGCGGTGACAGCCCTCCTGTCAGCTGCCGCGATCTTCAGCGCTTCGAGGACGAGGTGCAGCGTTTCGCGGGTCCCGAAGCCGGAATCGGCGATATTGTAGGCCTCAAGGAGATTAAGGATCTGCAGCGTATGTACGCCGCCTGCACAAGGCGGCGGCGGTCCGACGATCTCAAAGCCGCGATAGGTGCCCCGGACGGGTTCACGCGTGACCGTCCGGTATCTCTCCAAGTCCTCGAAGCGAAGGAAGGAACCGGCACCGGCCAAATAATCTGCGACGCGGCGACCAAGCTCACCGCCGTAAAGCACCTGTGGCCCTTCTTCAGCAATGAGGCGCAGCGTATTGGCATAGTCTTTCTGGATCAGAAGGTCTCCGGCGCCGAGTGGGCGGCCATTCGGCAGGAAAACAGCGGCGATGGCTGCGTCGAGCGCGAGGTCCGGGGCAATTTCCGCGATGCAGGTGGCGAGATAGGGAGAAAGGCGAAAACCCCGCTCGGCGTGGCGGATAGCCGGCGCAATGAGATCGGACAGTGGCAGCCGGCCGAACTGTCCAGCCGCCTCACACCACGCTTTCAGCGTTCCGGGAACCGCCACCGCTTTGGGGCCAACGCGGTTGGCGCGGCCCTTCGCCTCCATGTAATCGGGCCAGGTGTCGGAGATTGGCGTAAAGCTATCCGAACGCGCAGCCGCGGGGGCCGTCGAGAGACCATCAAGCACGACTTCCCGGCCGTCAGCGAGACGGATCAGGGCCGCTCCACCTCCAAAGATGCCAACCATCATCGGCTCGACCACCGTGAGCGTGAATAACGCTGCGATGGCGGCATCCACTGCATTGCCCCCGGCCGCCATCATCTCGACCGCGGCGGCGGAGGCCAAGGGGTGGTTGGTGACCGCCATACCCCGGCTGGCAGTGACGGCTGTCTTCTCGCAAATGAAGGAAGTCCCCGCGCGGCTACGCCAATCCATTTTCGGTCCGCCTGATTCCAGCCACCGCCCCGGGGGAAGACCCCTCGCAGTTCGACGGCACACCTCTGGTTATGTGCGCAGTGGGTCGTCCGCCCGGCTTGGAGCGCCGACTTGCACCTTTGTTGGTCTGGAGATTATCGGCGCAGTTTCAGCCATCAGTCCAATATGCGGTTTTGGCTTTCTTGATAATCACGACTTCTTAGACCGCCCGCGCACCGGGGACGGCTCGGATCCAGAGAAGGCAGAACGCCGGGCGTGGGCCGCGAAGGCCCGTGCGACGGGTGACGGCTCGCTCCGCCGGAATGCTACGGCAAGCTCCGCCAACACCTTGGCATCGGCGATCGGCCGATATTGGAGGCCTGGAACCTGAATGCAGCGGACCGATTGGGGCACCAAGGCCACGCCGAGCCCAACCGCAACCATGCTCGCTATTGTGACGAAGTCGCGCCCCTGAGGACCGAGCCTGGGAAAGAAACCTGCCATTCGGCACGCAGAAGTGGTGTGCTTGAGAAAACTGACTTCCGGCGGATGGTGTGGCGTTATGAAAATGTCCTCATTGAGCGAGGCGAGTGCGACCTGCTCGCTCGCGCCCTGTGGGTGAGCCTCCGGCAGAGCCAGAACGATATCCTCGAACAGGACCGGGATGGTACCGATGCCGACTGGAAGTGGCACCGGCGGACGGATAAAGCCGATATCCAGCCGTCCCTGGTCGAGTTGATCGAGCTGCTGCTGCATTTCCATTTCGGAAATCTGCAGCTCCACCTCCGGATAGCTCGACCGAAACTTCCCGACCATGGTCGTAAGAACCCCAGTATAGGCCGCCGACCCGACATAGCCGATGGCGATCCGTCCGACCTCGCCGCGCCCGGCGCGGCGGGCCACGAGCATGGCGCTCTCGGCATGGGCCAGTGTCTTGCGCGCCTCGTGCATGAAAAGCTCTCCCGCGAGGGTCAATCGAACCGTGCGGCGGGTGCGGTCAAACAGAGGCGTGCCGACGATCTCCTCCAGCTTCTTGATCTGCTGGCTGAGGCCGGGCTGGGCGATGCGCAGCCGTTCGGCGGCCCGCCTGTAGTTCAGCTCCTCGGCGGTGGCGAGGAAATAACGTAGGTGGCGCAGCTCGATCTGTTCGGCGCCCTGCCTGCCTTGGAATGACATGTGTCTAATAACCCTGGGTTCTCAAAAGGCCGCCGGCTGCATATTGGACTGATCCAACCTCGGGCAGCAATATTGATGGACAGCTTTCATCGATCGACGCGGCACGCTGGCCGCGGCCTTGCCGAGCCTCAGATGCCTCGTAACCCTTCGATTGCCGCTGGTGCCTCTCACGCTTCGCACTGGGGAAGTTTTTCTGCGCGTTGGGATGGGGACCGTGTTCAATTGACACCGCATCCCGAAGATCCCGCTCCTTCTCCGATCCTGGGGAACTTCGCCGATGCCTTGCGCCATCAGGCGCGCATCCTTCGCCCAATGGTGCGCCGGGGCTGGCTGGACCACGGACCCGGTCCCCGCCACCGGGACTTCTCAAACGATCTGGTGCCGGTCTCTTGGGAAACGGCACTCAGTCTTGTGGCGACTGAGATCGCGCGCGTCCGCGACTCCTACGGGCCGGAGGCGGTCTACGGCGGCTCCTATGGCTGGTCCAGCGCCGGCCGGTTTCATCACGCCCAAAGCCAGATTCACCGCTTCCACAACGTGGTGTGCGGCGGCTATGTGCGGTCGGTCAATAGCTACAGTGCGGGCGCCTCTGCTGTCATCTTGCCACGCGTGATGGGACCTTTCGAGCCCCTGTCCCGTCACAATGTCACGTGGGACCAAATCTGCGCCCACACGGATATGGTGCTCGCCTTCGGCGGCATGCCGATCAAGAATTCCATGATCGCCAGCGGCGGCATCACCCGCCACGTGGAAGCCGACGCGATGGCTCGGGCGGCGGCGCGAGGCACCGAATTCTGGTCGGTGAGCCCGTTGCGGGACGATATGCCCGAGGCGGCGGAAGCTCGCTGGTTGCCAATCCGTCCCGGAACCGACGTCGCAATGATGCTCGGGCTTGCACACACGCTGCTGACCGAAGCGTTATACGATAGCTCCTTTGTCGCGCGTTATTGCGTTGGCTTCGAACGGTTCGCGTCGTATCTCACGGGCGAGGCCGACGGCCTGCCAAAGAGCGCGGACTGGGCAGCCGAGATTACAGGCATCGGTGCGGATGCCATGCGTATGCTCGCACGCCGGCTGGTGGAAGGGCGCAGCCTCATCACCGTGGCTCATTCCCTTCAGCGGGCGCAGTTTGGAGAGCAGCCGGTCTGGATGGCTGCGACCCTCGCCGCCATGGTCGGTCAGATTGGTTTACCAGGGGGCGGTTTCAACTATGCCCTTGGCGCCATGGGTCATACTGGTCGGCAAATCAACGCCGTTCCAATTCCCACTTTGCCGCAGGGGCGAAACGGCGTCTCCACCTTCATTCCGGTCGCGCGTATCGCAGACATGCTTCTGAATCCGGGAGGTGTGTTCGCCTTCAATGGAGCAACATACGTTTATCCCCGCGTGCGCCTCATTCACTGGGCCGGGGGCAACCCCTTCCATCATCATCAGG
The DNA here is from genome assembly GCF_000010525.1 of Azorhizobium caulinodans ORS 571. GTDB lineage: Bacteria > Pseudomonadota > Alphaproteobacteria > Rhizobiales > Xanthobacteraceae > Azorhizobium > Azorhizobium caulinodans. Next base: position 2,148,650 of record NC_009937.1, read on the forward strand.
ATCTCAACCGTCTGCGCCGTGCCTTCTCGGAGGCGGATACCATCATCGTCCAGGAGAGCGCTTGGACGCCAATGGCACGTTTCGCTGACATCGTGCTGCCGGTCACGATGACACTGGAGCGCGAGGATATCGGCGCAGCGGCTACCGACCCGCGTCTGATCGCGATGCGTCAGGTGGCGCCCCCGATCGGGGAGGCTCGTGATGATTTTGTGATTTTCAGCGCTCTCGCCGCTCGCCTCGGCCTCGAAGCCGCCTTCACGGAGGGACGCTCCGTGCGCGAGTGGCTTGCACATCTTTACGAGCAGACACAGGAAGCTTTGGAAAATGCTGGCCTGTTCGCCCCCTCCTTCGAGGAGTTCTGGGAGAGAGGCGAGATCCCCTTGCCTTCGGCGCCCGACGATGGCGGTCTGCTGCGGGCCTTTCGCGCCGATCCGCAGGCCGCGCCTCTCCCAACGCCAAGCGGACGCATCGAGATTTTCTCGGAGACCATTGCCGGCTTCGGTTACGACGATTGCCCTGGGCATCCGACCTGGCTGCCTTCGGAAGAACAGCCCTCCGCCCAGACACCACTGACACTGGTGGCCAACCAGCCCGCCACGCGGTTGCACAGCCAATTGGACTTTGCGGCTCATAGCCAGTCACACAAGCAGAAGGGCAGGGAGGTCGTTCGTATCAATCCGAACGATGCGCTCGAGCGGGGCATCGGAGACGGCGACCTTGTACGCCTTTTCAACGCGCGCGGCGCCTGCGTGGCCAGCGCGCGCCTGAGCGCCGATGTGATGCCGGGCGTGCTGCACCTGCCAACCGGCGCTTGGTACGATCCCGAGGACGAGGCACCGGAGGGGCCGCTCTGCGTGCATGGCAATCCCAACGTCCTGACGCGGGATGTTGGCACCTCACAATTGGCGCAGGCCTGCTGCGGCCAGGTCACTGTGGTGGATATCGCCCGGCATGATCGACCAGTGCGCGAAGTGCTGGCACATCGCCCGCCCGCGTTCGCGGAGGCCGCGCCATGACAGTTGACCTCGGTCCCCGTCCGTTGGACGGCCTTAGAATTCTCGACCTGACGACCGTCGTCATGGGGCCCTACGCCTCTTCTATCCTCGCGGACATGGGAGCGGATGTGATCAAGCTCGAAAGTCCGGGCGGCGACATTCTGCGACAGGTTGGGCCAAGCCGCAGTGGCGAGGCTGGCGGGATGTTCCTGCACGCCAACCGCGGCAAGCGCGGCATTGTGTTGGACCTCAAGTCTGAAGAGGGCCGTGCCACCGCTCTCCAGCTCATCGCGGACGTCGATGTGCTCTTCTACAATCTGCGTCCAAGCGCCATGGAGCGTCTCGGGCTGAGCTACGAAGCGGTCGCCGCTCAGAATCCCGCTATTATCTACGTAGGCGCCTTCGGCTTTGGACGCGACGGACGGTATGCCGACCTCCCCGCCTATGATGATCTGATCCAAGGACTCGCGGCGATCCCGGCTCTTCTCGCCGAAGCCGGCGACGGCACGCCACGCTATGTGCCGGTCAACATTGCGGACCGTATCGTCGGTTTACATGCCGCCATCGCCATACTCGGGGCAGTGCATTTCCGCGATCGGACCGGCCTTGGACAGCGGGTCGACGTTCCGATGTTCGAGACCATGGCCAGCATGGTGCTCGCAGATCACATGGCGGGGTTGAGCTACACACCCCCCCTGGACGCAGGAGGCTATCGCCGCCTGCTGACCAAGGAACGTCGACCCTTTCGTACAGCAGATGGCCACCTATGTGTTGTCCTCTACACGGACCAGCATTGGCGGCGTTTCCTTGAGATCGCAGGTCGGGACGACCTGACGAGCGACCCCCGTTTCGTCAATCATGCCGCCCGCATAAAACATGCCGATGAGATCGCGCGGGAATTGGCCACCATCCTGGCCACACGCAGCACCCGGGCATGGCAGGACGTGCTGGGAAAGGCCGACATTCCGAACGCCGTCATGCACACCATCGAGAGCTTGATGCAGGATGGTCATCTGGAGGACGTCGGCTTCTTCATCCATTCGCTGCATCCGTCCGAAGGTCCCGTGATCGAGATGGCGCCCCCGTCCCGGTGGAGCCTTTCGCAGCCCCGAGCGTCGCGCCCAGCGCCTCGGCTGGGCGAGCACACGAGCGAAATCGCAGCAGAACTCGGGAATGCTCGACGCGAACCGAACGATGTTGAGCATCAGCCAATCAGAAGTTTCTGACAGGAGGTGCGGCCATGGCCGGTCTTCATTTCGAGGATTTCTCCGTGGGGCAACGGTTTCAGCACGGCCTCAGCCGAACCGTCACGGAGATGGACAACACGCTATTTTCCTTACTGACGATGAATCCACAGCCCCTGCATATTGACGCGCACTTCGCAGAAGGCACTGAATGGGGACAGCGGCTGTTCAATAGCATCTATACGCTCGGCATAATGATCGGCATGACGGTGTATGACACGACGCTTGGAACCACCGTGGCCAACCTTGGCATGACGGACGTGACGTTTCCGAAGCCGGTCTTCCATGGCGATACGTTGCGCGCGGAGACAAGGGTCATTGCCATCCGCGGCAGCAAATCACGACCAGAGGCGGGCATCGTCGAGTTCGAGCATATCGCCTTGAACCAGGAGGGAGAAATCGTCGCCTCCTGTCGCCGCTCGGCACTGATGCACCGCCGCGTCGAGGTCGCATGATGCGCTCTCTCCTGTTCGTTCCCGCAGATAGCCGGCGAAAATTCGAGAAGGCGTCGATGAGCAAGGCGGATGCCCTGATCCTGGATCTCGAGGATTCGGTCGCGCCCGCCATGAAAGCCGAAGCGCGAGAGCTTCTCGGGTCTCTACTTGCGGCGCCGCGGCGGCAGAAGCTGTTTGTGCGCGTCAACGCCCTGGAGACGGGCCTCGTCCCCCTTGACCTCGCCGCAATCATGCCGGGGGGGCCCGACGGCATTGTGCTTCCGAAATGCTCGGGCCCGGATGCGGTGCGCCAGCTGGGGCATTATCTTGATGTCGGTGAGGCTTGGCAGGACGCCAGTGGCGCGCAGGTCGGCAGCACCCGCATCCTCGCCATCGTCACGGAAACGGCTGAGAGCGTGCGCGCCCTTGCAGCATGTTCCTATGCCAATGTCAGTCCGCGGCTATGGGGGATGATGTGGGGTAGAGAGGATTTGACCGCCTCTCTCGGTGCCTCGCCAAACAACGGGGGCGATTCCTATCGCGAACCCATCCGCCTTGCGCGAAATCTCTGCTTGATAGCTGCCGCTGCGGCGGGTGTGGAAGCTATCGATGCCGTCGCCCCAGACATCGACAATCTCCATGCGATCGCAGTCGAAGCGCAGGAGGCCCGGAGAGACGGCTTTTCAGGTAAGGCGATCATTCACCCGACCCATGTCGAGCCAGTCCATGCCGCGTTCACTCCGGCACCAGAAGAAGTGGCGTGGGCCCTACGTGTCTGTGAAGCATTTGCCAGCCAGCCTGACGCCGGGGTCCTGAAGCTAGACGGCAAGATGGTGGACAAGCCCCATCTGAGGGCAGCCGAACGCATCTTGGGGCAGACGAATTGGCCTGCTTCAGCATGAACGCGATCTACGCTTCCGTGAACTTCGGCGCCTTCATGGAACTCTCCTCTTCCCCGAGCCGGGGATCATAAGCGGAAAATTCCAGCTCAAACGCGCCAGAAAACGGGGAGCACGTCAGCGGGCTTGCGCGGGAACGAAGCGTGTCCGATACCGGCGCAGGGAGAAACGGCATGGATGTTTTCACGCGCCTGAAAGCGTCGGCATTGGCGGACTGGCAGAGCTATGTGGACCATGACTTCGTGCGCCAGCTCGGCGCGGGCACGCTGCCCGAGGCCGCGTTTCGCGCCTATCTGGTGCAGGATTATCTGTTCCTGATCCAGTTCGCCCGCGCCTATGCGCTCGCCGCCTACAAGAGCCGCACGCTCAACGATATTCGCATCGCACAGGAGGGGGTGGCGGCCATTCTGGCCGAGACCGAGCTCCACGTGCGCTTGTGTGCCCGCTGGGGGCTGTCGCGCGCCGATCTCGATGCCGCGCGCGAGGAGCAGGCCACCGTGGCCTATACGCGCTTCGTGCTGGATTGCGGGGCGGCGGGCGACCTGCTCGATCTGCACACGGCACTGGCGCCCTGTGTCATCGGCTATGCCGAGATCGGCCGCGCGCTGGCACCCGATGGTGCCGACGGGCCGAATGACCATCCATATCGCGAGTGGATCGGCGAATATGCCGGGGCGGGCTACCAGAGCGTGGCGGCAACAGCACGCCGACATCTGGACGACCTCGCCGCGCGCACGATGACCGACCGCCGCTTCGCCGAACTGTCCGCCTTGTTCGGGCAGGCTGCGCGGTTAGAGGCAGATTTCTGGCAGATGGGACTGGACCTCGGCGCCCGCTGACCCTGGTTGCGGACCGGAGAAACGGATGCGCGGCCTCTTGTGGTGAGAGGCCACTCTTGGTCTTTGCTGTAACCCGGATGCCGCGGCGAAGAACGGTTCGGGCCGTCTATGAGGCATATGGGGTGCGCCGCCCGCGATCTATTCGGCCGCCTCTCCAGGGGCGCCGGCGGCGAACAGATGGCCGCCGTGGGCAATGACATTCTCGCTGGTCTCTCGAATGTGCCGGGCAATGAGGGAGAGCGCCCTTTCCTCATCCCGCGCGAGCGCGGCGTCGGCAATCATCTTATGCTCAACATCCTTCTTGCGCCACTTCGTGCGGAACTGGGAAGAGATGCGGCGATAGCGATGGGCGCGCTCGAACAGCTTGTTGCGGATTTCCACGAGCGTCGGCGAGTTGCAGGCGGCCACCAGCGAGGCATGGAAAGCCCCATGCACCTTGGTCCAGTCCTCGGAGAGATAATATTCCCGCCCGAGGCGCGCCTGCATCCGGTCCATCCGGTGGAAAGTGGACAGGATTTCTGCTTCCCACGCATCGTCGCCATTGCGCATGGAGCGGCGCAGCATCTCGATTTCAATCAGAACGCGCGTTTCGGTGAGATCGTTCAGGTCGGCGATGGAGACGGGCGCCACCATGAAGCCGCGCTGGCCTTCCGCCACCACGAGGTTGTCGGCGGTCAATCGCGACAGGGCCTCGCGCAGGGTTGAGAAGCTGACGTCATAGCGCGCCCGCAATGCCTCAAAGCGCAGCTTCTCGCCGGGCTTCAGCTCGCAATTGATGATGTCGCTGCGCATCCTCTGGAGGACGTCGCCGGCCCGCGTTTCCTTGCCGGTCTTCTGCATGTCGCTCATGTCCGCCTCGGTTCCCGCCGCCGCAGGCTGAGGCCCTCGACCGTTTCTTCTGACTTGAGGTTAGCCGATTTTCGAAAAAAATCAATCTCGCGCGTCTCCGCGTCGCTTCCACGTTGCGCGCACCAATATCGGTCATTCGTTCCTTGTTTCGATATAAGAATTTTTTTCGAAAATAATTGCCACCCTCCGAGATTTTGCCTATCCCTTTCTCATGGCCGCACAGAACGGCCCCCTACCGCTAGTGAGGAAGCAATGGCGCCAATCGTTCACGCCGTTGGGCATCTGAAGATTCTGGTCAGCGATCCGGACGCCGTCATTCGCGATGCCACCGAAATTCTCGGTCTGCATGTCACCAACCGGCAGGAGGGGCAGACATGGCTGAGCTCAAACGGGCGCTCCGCCGAGCTGGTCCTGCTTCATGCCGGCGAGAACGCCACGCACACGATCGGCCTTGAAGCGCTCACGGTCGAAGCCGTGCGGGCGGCCGAGGCGCGGGTCGCGCAGCTGGGGTGCCGCATTGAATCCTCCCAGCCCAGCCTGACGTGCATGGCTGCGGGCGTGACGTTCACCACGCCGGAAGGGCTCCGCTTCGAGATCCACACGCCGGTGAAGGACACGATCTATGGCCGCCGCCAGCCTTCCACGGGTGTCGGCGCGAACCGGATGGATCACATCAATCTCATCACGCCCGATCCTGCCGCGACCCGCTCCCAGCTGGAAGGCATCGGTGGCCTGATGCTCTCCGAGCGGCTGGTGGATGACAGCCTGAGTTGGATGTATGGCGGCAATCGCCAACACCACATCCTCGGGTTGGTGAAAGGCACCGTGGGCCTCCACCACTATTCGTTCGAATTCCTTGAATTCAATCAGTATCTGCGTCTCGGCGACACGCTCGACCGCTTCGGCAAGCAGATGCTGTGGGGGCCCGGACGCCATCGACCCGGAGACAATACATACGCTTATTACGTCGAGGCGTCCGGCGCGATGGTGGAATGCTCGGGCGCCATGGCTCTGGTGGCGGATGACGCGACCTTCGAGCCGAATGTCATCACCAATCTCCAGCGCCCCGGAAATGTACGGCAAATGAACGTGTGGGGCACACCCGCGCCGCTGGAGTGGCGCACTCATCACTTCCCCTTCGCCGCCATCGGTTGATCGAGGCCCGGGACAGGACCATGCAAGAGAAACTCACCTTCATGTCGGACGGCCTCAAGCTGTCCGCGGTGCTTCACGTGCCCGAAGGCCGCCGGCCCGACGAGCGCCTGCCGGCTTTCATCGTCCTGCACGGCTTCGTCGGCTCGAAGGACGAATCCCACGCCGAGATTCAGGCCCGGATGCTGGAAGATTTCGGCTATGTGGCGCTGCGCTTCGATTTCCGCTGCTGCGGCGAGAGCGAAGGCGAGCGGGCGCAGGTGCGCTGTTTCGATCAGGTGGCGGACGCCAAGAATGCGCTGACCTTCCTGGCGGGACGCCCGGAAGTGGACCCGGCCCGCATCGGCGTGGTCGGCCATTCCTTCGGCGCGGCGGTCGCGGTCTATTCGGCGGGCGTGGATAGCCGCTTTGCCTGCGTCATCTCCTCCTGCGGCTGGGGCGACGGGGAACGCAAGTTCCGCGGCCAGCACCCGACGCCGGAAGCCTGGGCGCGCTTCACCGGGCTGCTGGAGGCTGGCCGCAAGCACAAGCGCGAGACCGGGCAGAGCATGTGGATCTCCCGCTTCGACGCGGTGCCGATCCCCGAGCCGCTGCGCCGCAATCTCTCGCCCAAGGCCATCATGGAGATCCCGGTCGAGACCGCGATCAGCATGTATGAGTTCCGGGCTGATGACGTGGTGGGCAACATCGCCCCACGTCCGGCGCTGTTCTTCCACACGGCGGACGACGGCATCACCCCCACCGAGCAGTCCATCCGGATGTTCGAGAAGGCCGGCCAGCCGGCGGAACTGATGCTCATCACCGGAACGTCGCACTTCCCGCTGTCGGAGCAGGATGCGCCGCGCACCAAGCTGATGATCAGGGGCTGGCTGGACAAGTTCTTCCCTTCGCCGCTCGGGGGGGCGGCATGAGCGGCACGCCGCTCACCCTCGCGCCGGAGGCGCTCTCGGCCTTTGCGGCGGGCCTGCTGGAGGCGGGCGGGTTCCGCCCCGCCGATGCGAAGAAATCCGCAGATCTGCTCGTCTGGGCCAATCAGCGCGGCGTGGACTCCCACGGCGTGCTGCGCATTCCGCGCTATGTGGAGATGGTGGGGCTTGGCCTAATCAATCCGGCCGCCGAGCCGAAGGTGGTGAACGAATGGGGGGCCGTGGCTCTGATTGATGCGGGTCTTGCACCCGGCGCATCGGCCATGGAGCAGGTGACGGACAAGGCCATTGAGATCGCCGGCCGCCTTGGCGGCGGTTTCTGTGTCGGCCGGAATGTCACCCATGCCGGCGCGGTGGGCTATTTTGCCCACCGCATCGCCGCCCGAGGGCTGGTGGGCATTGTGATGACGGCCTCCAAGCCGCTCATGGCCTATCCCGGCGCGCGGGGGGAGGTGGTATCCTCCAATCCGCTTGCCATCGCCGCGCCCTCGGAAGTTGCGGGCGAGCCCATCGTCCTCGACATGTCCACCGCAGCGGTTGCCCTCGGCCAGGTTTTGGCCGCCCGCGACGCCGGCCGGACCATTCCGGAAGGCTGGGGCATCGATGCCGCCGGCCGCCCCACGACGGACCCCGCCGCCGTGCAGGCGCTCACCCCCATGGCCGGCGCCAAGGGGGCGGGACTGTCGCTGATGATCGAAGTGCTCTGCTCCCTGCTGGCGGGCAATCCCCTCATCGCCCCGGCGCTGTCCGGCGCGGCGCCGGCCGGCTTCAACGGCTTCGTCGCCGCTATTGATCCGGGGGCCTTCGGCTCGCGGGAGCGCTTTCTGGGGGACGTCCGTGGGCTTGCGGCCGCGATCCACGGGCTGCCGCCGGCAGAGGGGACGCAGGCCGTGCTCCTGCCGGGCGAGCGCGGGCGTCGCACGGCCGAGACCCGCCGCTCCGGCATCCCGCTGGCGCGGGGCACCTCCTCGAAGCTCAAGGAACTGGCAACCCGGCTCGGGGTGACGATCCCCGAAGCTCTCCAAGCGGCCTGAACCGGCACAAGACCGGACATCGGCGGCATCAGACCGCCACGGGAAGGAAACGTGCCATGAAGCTCCTGTCCTATGCGATAGGGGGTGCTGAAAGCTGGGGCGCCGTGACGGACGCCGGCGTCGTCGATCTTGCCCAAGCCGTGCCCGCTTGCCCGACGCTCGCGGATTTCATCGGTAGCCCGGACTTCGAGCAGCGGGACGCGCTGCTGGCCGGCCGATCGGGCGCGGTGATCCCGCTCCACGATATCCGCTTCCTTCCGGTCATTCCCCGGCCGGAGAAGATCGTCTGCGTGCTGCGCAACTATCACGAGCCGGACGCGGGTCCGGATGCGCTGCCCCCGCCGGCCTTCCCGCCCATCTTCCTCAGGGTGTGGCGCTCGCAGGTGGGGCATCTGGCGCCCGTCATCCGCCCCCGCGTCTCGACGCAGCTTGATTTCGAGGGCGAGCTGGCCGTGATGATCGGCAAGGCCGGCCGGCATATTCCGGCTGAGACCGCGCTCGATCATGTGGCCGGCTATTCCATCTACAATGATGTGAGCGTGCGGGACTGGCAGCGGCACGCCCAGCAGATCGCCTCGGGTAAGAATTTCATCGGCACGGGGCCGTTCGGCCCATGGATGGTGACGGCGGATGAAATCCCGAACCCGTCCGGCCTTGCCCTCAGCACCCGGCTGAATGGCGAAACGGTGCAAAGCTCGGACACATCGCGCCTCATCTTCGATGTGCCCGCGCTCATTGCCTATTGCTCCACCATCTTCGATCTCGTGCCGGGGGATGTAATTGTCACCGGCACGCCGGGTGGTGCGGGCTTCACCCGCAAGCCGCCGCTCTATCTCAAGCCGGGAGACCGGGTCGAGGTGGAGATTGCCCGTATCGGCACGCTCAGCAACGACGTCATCGACGAATAGGCCGCACAAGACGGCATGACCGGATCGGGAGGAAACCCATGAAACTTCAGGCCCTGGCGCTCGGCGCCGCCATCCTTGTCCTACCCCTTACGGGCAGCCTCGCGCAGGAGATCAAGCTCGGCGCTACGCTCTCCACCACCGGGCCAGCGGCCTCGCTCGGCATTCCCATGAAAAACACCCTTCAGATCCTGCCCAAGGAGATCGAGGGTGTTCCCGTCTCGTGGACCATTCTCGACGATGGCACGGACACGACACAGGCGCGGCGCAATGCCGAGAAGCTGGCCTCGGAGAATGTGGACCTCATCATCGGCGGCAACACCACGCCCACCTCGCTCGCGACGGTGGAGATTGCCGGCCGCACCCAGACCCCCGTTCTCGCCATTGCGCCGTCGCCTGGCATCATAGAGCCGGTGGAGGGGGCGAAGACCTGGGTCTTCAAGGTGCCGCTGGGCGAGCGGGAACTGGCCGAGCGCACCCTTGCCAGCATGTCGCAACGTGGCGTGAAGACCATCGGCTTCATCGGCTTCAACGATGCGCTGGGTGAAGGCTGGCTCAAGGAGTTCGAGCGGTTTGCGCCGAAGTTCGGCATCACCATCTCGGCGGTGGAGAAGTTCGCGCGAACGGACACCTCCGTGGTGGCGCAGGCGCTGAAGGTTCTGGCGGCGCGCCCCGACGCGGTCTTTGTGGGGGCCACCGGCACGCCCGCCGTGCTGCCTACCGCCCAGTTGCGGGAGCGCGGCTACAAGGGGCTCATCTATCAGGCATCCGGCGTGGTAAATAACGACTTCCTGCGCGTTGGCGGCAAGAATGTGGATGGGGTTCTGATCGCCGCCGGCCCGCTGCTCGTGGCCAGCGCCCTGCCGGACGCCAACCCCAGCAAGGCCACCAGCCTCGATTTCGTGAAGCTGTATGAGGCCACCTATGGTCCCGGCTCGGCCTCGCTGTTCGCCGGAAATGCCTATGACGCCTGGCTGCTGATCCGCAATGCAATGTCCTCGGCCCTTAAGGTGGCAAAGCCGGGAACGCCGGAATTCCGCGCTGCGCTGCGCTCGGCGCTGGAAAAGACGGACGGTCTTGCGGTCACGAACGGCGTCATCACCTTCGGGCCGAACAATCACGGCATTTTCCCGCCGGGAACGCCGGTGATGCTGACGGTGCGCAACGGCACCTGGGCGCTCGCCAACTGACGGACGCCAACGTCCCGCTGATCGCGCCGGCAGGCGCCATCGGAACCTGCCTTGCTCTGCAAAAAGGTCCGTCATGACGTTCGACATCGCGCTGTTCCTGGCGCAGGACGGCATCGTCAATGCCGCCATCTATGCGCTCATCGCCCTTGCGCTCGTCTTGGTGTTCCAGGTGACGCGCATCCTGTTCGTGCCGCAGGGCGAGTTCATTTCCTACGGTGCGTTGACGCTGGCCGCGCTGGAGGCGGGGCAAATCCCCGCCACCATCTGGATCCTGCTCGGCGGTGCCGTGGCCAGTGCGGTGATGACCACCGCGCGGGAACGGGCACGGCTCGGTCGGCTGAGGATCCCGGCTGGGCAGATCGCGCTCGTGGCCTATGCCTTGGTCGTCGTCGCCCTCGTCACGTGGCTTGCCCCCCTGAAGCCGAGCATGTGGATCGCCATTCCGCTGACGCTCGCCCTTATCGTGCCGCTTGGGCCGATCCTCTACACCACGGTGTTCGAGGGTATCGCGCGGGCGTCCAACCTCACGCTGCTGATCGCCGCCGTGGCGCTGCATTATGCGCTGGTCGGCATAGGTCTCCTGCTCTTCGGCGCGGAAGGCGCGCGCGCCGCGCCCCTGTCGGATGCGGCCTTTGTGCTGGGGCCGATCCTCATCACCGCCCAGAGTGTTCTGGTGGTGCTGGCGACAGCGGCCATCATGGTGCTGCTCTACGTGTTTTTCAGCCGATCGATAGAGGGCAAGGCGCTGCGCGCCACGGCCATCAGCCGCGAGGGGGCGAAGCTCGTGGGGATCCGTCCCGTGCATGCGGGGCGCCTCTCCTTCCTCTTCGCCAGCGCCATCGGCACGGTCAGCGGCGTTCTCGTCGCCTCACTGACCACCTTCTATTACGATTCCGGCTTCATCGTGGGCCTCAAGGGCTTCGTCGCCGCGATCATCGGCGGGCTCGCCAGCTATCCCCTCGCCGTAGCGGGGGCTCTCATCGTCGGCTTTCTTGAGTCCTTTTCCTCCTTCTGGCTCAGCTCCTTCAAGGAAGTGATCGTGTTCGCCCTCATCATTCCCGTTTTACTCTGGCGCTCCCTGCGCGCGCCCCACACCGAGCGCGAATGAGCCATGGCCCGCTTCCTTCCCATCCTCACCCTCCTTGCCGCCGCCCTCGCGCTGCAGGCTCTCTCCGGCGAACATGCAGTCTCGGTGCTGAACTATATCGGCCTCTATGCGCTGGTTGCCCTCGGCCTTGTGGTTCTGACGGGGATCACCGGGCAGACCTCCTTCGGTCAGGCCGCCTTCGCCGGCATCGCCGCTTATGCGACGGCGGTGATCGCCACCCAGTTCGGGCTCGGACCTCTGGTGACGCTGCCCGCGGCACTGCTCACCACCGCCGTGGCCGCTTTCCTCATCGCCGCCATCACACTGCGCCTGTCGGGCCATTATCTCCCGCTCTCCACCATCGCGTGGGGCATCAGCCTGTTCTACCTGTTCGGCAATATCGAAATGCTGGGCGGCCATACGGGCATCGATCACATCCCACCGCTGTCCCTCTTCGGCCATGAGCTGACCGGCGGGCGCGAACTGGGCGTGATCATCTGGGGTCTCGTGGCGCTGGCCGTCTGGGCCGTGTCGAACCTCCTCGATTCCGCGCAGGGACGGGCGCTGCGCGCCGTGAAGGACGCGCCCCTGATGGCGGAGACCTTCGGCGTGGACACCGTGAAGGAGAAGCGCATCGCATTTGTCCTCGCGGCGCTGCTCGCGGGCCTCTCCGGCTGGCTCTATGCCTATCTGCTGCGGTTCGTGAACCCCTCGCCCTTCAGCCTCAGCATCGGCATCGAATATCTGTTCATGGTCGTGGTGGGCGGCGCCGGCTATGTCTGGGGTGCCATCATCGGCGCGGCGCTCATCACGCTCGCCCGCGAATGGCTCCAGGATTTCCTTCCCGTCCTTCTGGGCACCAGCGGCAATTTCGAAACCGTCGTCTTCGGCGGGCTCATCATCTTCCTGCTGCACCGCGCCGAAGGCGGCGTGGCGGAGCGCCTCTCGGGCCTCGTGCGCCGGCTGCCCTTCCTAGCGCCCACCGACGCAGGCGAAGAGACGGACGCCCCCCAGTTGCCGGTACGCCCGCGCCCGTCGGCGGGCGGCGATCTGCTGGTGGTGGACAGCGCGCTGAAGCAGTTTCCGGGCCTCGTCGCGGTGTCGTCCATCAGCCTGAAGGTCCGGACGGGCGAGATCCTCGGCCTGATCGGTCCCAATGGGGCCGGCAAGAGCACGCTGTTCAACCTCATTTCCGGCACGCTGCACCTCACCTCGGGCACCATCACGTTCGACGGGCAGGTCATCAGCGGGCGCACGCCCCGGCAGATCGGCGACTGCGGCCTCGCGCGCACCTTCCAGCACGTGAAGATGATGCCGAACCGCAGCGTGCTTGAGAATGTGATGCTCGGCGCCCACCGCCGTGCCCATGTGGGCGTCCTCGCCTCCTGCCTCCACATGGAGCGGCGGGAGGAGACGGCGATCCGTGCGGAGGCCATCCGCCAGATCCGCCGCGTGGGCCTGGAAGATGTGATGATGCAGCCGGCGGGCAGCCTGCCGCTCGGCAAGCAGCGCATCCTCGAAATCGCCCGCGCGCTCGCCGCCGATCCCATCCTTCTGCTGCTGGACGAGCCCGCAGCGGGCCTGCGCCTGCCGGAGAAGAAGCTGCTCTACAAGCTTCTGCGCCAGCTGCGCGCGGAGGGGCTCACCATCCTCATCGTCGAGCATGACATGGACTTCGTCATGAGCCTCGTCGACCGGCTCGTGGTCATGAGCTTCGGCCAGCTCATCTGCGAGGGTGACCCGGCCAAGGTGCAGGGCGATCAGCGCGTGGTGGAAGCCTATCTGGGAGACGCGGCATGAGCCCGCTGCTGGCGATCAACGATCTGCGGGTCGGATACGGGCAGGTGGAGGCGCTGTTTGGCGCGTCGCTGACGGTCGCCCCGGGCACCATCGTGACCGTGGTCGGTCCCAATGGCGCGGGCAAATCCACCTTGCTGAATGCGGTGGCCGCCCTCATTCCGAAGCGCTCCGGCCGGATCGCCTTCGCCGGCCAGAATACCGATGGCCTCTCCACCGAGGAACTCGCGGCCTGCGGAATGGCGCTGGTGCCGGAGCGGCGCGATCTGTTCGGCAGCATGTCCGTAGAGGACAATCTGCTGCTCGGGGCCTATCTGCGGCGATCCAACCACAAGGCGATCGCCGACAGCCTCGAGGAGATCTTCGCCCGCTTCCCGCGGCTGAAGGAGCGGCGGGCGCAGGAGGCGGGAACGCTCTCCGGCGGGGAACGCCAGATGCTGGCGATCGGGCGGGCGCTCATGTGCCGCCCCCGGCTGCTGCTGCTGGACGAGCCGAGCCTCGGCCTCGCGCCGCAGATCGTGCGCAATGTCTTCGACGTCATCGACTCGCTCCGCGCCACGGGCGTCTCCGTCCTTCTGGTGGAGCAGAACGCACAAATGGCGCTGCGCATCGCCGATTACGCTTATGTGCTGGAGACCGGCGAGATCGTGAACCAGGGCACGGGCGCGGCGCTGCTGCACGACCCGCGCGTGATGGAAACCTATCTCGGCATCGGCCATGGCAGTTATGCCGACTGAGCAGTCGCGCAAGACAAGCAGAGGTGCGGAATGAAAGCGGTTTTGGTGTACACGCCCGGGGGGCCGGATGCGCTGAATTATGTGGAGGCTCCCATGCCCCTGCCGGGGGCGCAGGATGTGGTGATCCGCGCCGAGGCGTTCGGGGTGGGCCAGCCGGACGCACTGATCCGCAGCGGCGTCTATAAATGGATGCCGCCCCTGCCGGCCAATCCCGGCAACGACGTCGCCGGTTATATCGAGACCGTGGGCCGCGACGTGACGGGGCTGGAAGTGGGGCAGAAGGTGCTGCTCAGCGCCCGCGACCTCTCCCAGCGCGGGGGCTGCTATGCGGAGTATGTCTGTGCCCCCGCCAATGCCGTTCATCCGCTGGCGGACAGCGTCTCCTGCGAGGAGGCAGTCTGCCTCGCCAACTATCAGGTGGCCTGGGCCCTCCTGCATGAAGCCTCGGGCCCGCGCCCGCCGCAGACGGTGCTGGTGATCGGCGCTGCCGGGGGCGTTGGGTCCGCCTTGCTCCAGCTTGCGAGGCTTGCGGGCATGCGCACCATCGGCTCGGTAAGCACGGCGGAAAAGGCCGAGTTCGCCCGCGCCATGGGGGCGGACGACGTGGTGTTCTATCGCGCCGAGAATGTGGTGGACCGCACGCTGGAACTCACAGCCGGCGCCGGCGTGGATCTCGTGCTGGACCACGTGTGTGGCGCGGATTTCGCGGGCTATCTGCGGACACTGCGGAAATGGGGCACGCTGCTCTCCTACAATGCCTTTGCGGGTCTGCCGGAAGAAAATCTCATGGGCGAGATGCGCAAGTATCTCGGCAATTGCCCGGCCGTGCGCTGCTTCTCCTTCCACATCTATGACCATGACCGGCCCAACCGCCGCCGCATCATGCGCGAGGTGATCGCCGCCCTCGAAGCCGGCCACATCAAGCCGGCCATCGCCGCCCGCTTTCCGCTCGCCCGTGTTCGCGACGCTCATGCCATGCTGGAAAGCGGAGCCGCCCTCGGCAAGATCATCATGACGCCCTCGTGAGGAGCGTGGCGTGAGCTGCTGGCATGCCACACTTCGGATCCGGCTTGCGACCCGATCCGCGAGGGCATAATGCGGTAGAGACGGGAGGTGCTGCCGTTTGGCGTCCAATATCAAGTTTTGGACGCTCCCGTCCGTAGGAAGCGCGATCGCCGTGGATCGGACGTGGAAGTAGCCCCGGCTGCGGCAATGATTCACTGATTCTCCGATACGCATCCAAGGCCCGAGCAAAGCTCAAGGCCTTTGGAGGACTATGGGCGAATTCCTGCCCCGTCTGATTGGGGGGGCGCCATGGATGGCCGGGGCCTGCCGTCAAGATTGACCTGCCGCTTCTTGTGATTGGAACAGCCCGATAGGGGAAGGGCCGGTGAAATGGCGGCCGATCGGACCGGCAACCGAGGGCGGGATCGGACGCCCGATTTTGGCAAGGCGTTCGTCGTGGTATTCAGCATGCTTGCGGGAGTGGGGCAGGCTGCTTTCGCGCGACGCAGAGCGTGCTGAACAGTCGCGTGGCTGGGTGCCTTGGGCACGCAAAGATGAATGCGGCCCAGACTGAGGCGTGGCGTCGAAGTGCGTGGCGAATGGTGGCCGAGGAAAGGGCTTCAACACAGCATGAGTGCACACCAGGGCGGACCGGATGGCGCCGACGTGAAGATGTCTTCCTCTGAAACGCGGCCCATGCGGGCAACGATCGCCATCCCCCTTCACAACCACGCGCCCTGGATCGGCAAGCAGTTGGACAGCCTGTTCGCCCAGTGGCGCGCGGATTTCGAGCTGCTGGTGGTGGATGACGGCTCGGAGGATGGCGGCATCGATGTGGTGATGGACAGGCTCGCCGCACGTCCGGACATCGTGGCGACCGTGCTGCGCCATGGCCGCTCGCGCAGCTCGGCCCTTGTGGATGCGTTCGCGCGCTATGCGTCGGCTCCAGTGATCATCCAGGCGGACAGCGACGACATCACGCTGCCAGGGCGGCTGGACGCGATTCTCGCCTGTTTCGACCGCGATCCGCGATGCCGGCTGGTGAGCAGCAATGCGGTGCTGATCTCGGAGGGCGGGATGCCCATGGGCATCCTCGATGCCATACATGGCGACCGGGTGGTGGGTCGGGACGATCCCGTCCCGGTCTATTGGGGCGCCTTGTGGTATGGCGCCACCTTGGCTTATCATCGGTCGGTATTCGAGGCCTTTCCGCCGATGGATGCGGAATTCTGTCCCTACGGGTTCGACACGATCGCGCCCGCGCGTGCGACCTTGCTCGGCACCCATCATCTGCTGGCCCGCCCTCTGGTCGGCTGGCGCCAGCACGTCAACAACACGCACCGGCGCGTGGGCGCACTGGGCACCAGCGCCTCCGCACGGGAGCATTATGCCGCGCTTGACGTGATGATAAAGGCGCAGGTGGTGCGGGATGCTCAGTGGCTGCGGGAGCGGAGCGCGCCTGAGGATCAGCCCCGGATCAGCGCTGCCATCGAACGCTGCGAACAGCAGTTCATGGCTTACTTCGACAAGTGGGCACGGCTGCGGAACCGCCGTGATCAGGCGGGGGGGCAAGCCGCCGTTTCGGATGGCACAACGGACAGGCCCTTGCCGGATATGCCGCCTGTCGTCACGCTTCCCGTGGCCCGATCATGGCCTGTGGAACGTTACACGCCGCTTGCCCAGGCGCTGAGCCGCTGGCCAGGTTTTCATGAGGCGGAAGAAAGCCATATCTGGACCTCCCGGCAGGTGGTGGCGGTGCTTCGGGTCACGGCGCCCGACGCCGTTGCGCTGGCGCTCACGCTCGGCAGCAGCTTGTCTCTGCCTACGGCCCGCGCACTGGTTTCGATCAATGCGGGGCCGGAGATTGAGGTGGCCCTGCCGCAGTCGGGATGCTGTGTCGTCGAGGTGCCGTTGCGCAGCAGGGAAGATCACCTGTTGCCCTGGACGGGTGTCAGCCTCCTCTCCATCCGCGTGCCGCTCGCCGACGCCCCCATTAACAAGGTCCCGGACCATCCGGACACGCGCATCCTCGGTGCGGCATTGTATGCCATTGAGCCGATTGTCACGCAGCAGGCAGAGGTGCCGCATCTCGGGCAATTGATGACCCGGATGTGGGCCGAGCAGGATGACTGGAAACTGGAACCGGGTTGCCTCACGCCGATCGCGGGCTGGCTTTCCGAACGGGAGATGCGGCTGCTGTATGGGTGCGCGCGGCTTCTTGAGGGGCCGTTTCTCGAAATGGGGGCCTGGGTGGGGCGCGCGACGTCGGTGCTGGCGCGGGGCGTGCGCGATGCGGGCGGTGAAAAGCGGTTTGTCAGCGCCGAAATCGGACCCGAGCTCGAACATTTTCGGGCGATCGGGGACGAGGTGCATTATTTCTCGCCTCAATGCGACGGCCAGTCGATCGGGCATGTCGCGGCCTCGGTCTTCGAGGCGGAGATCGCGCCGGTTCTGCGCGGCGACGGTGGTGTGATCGGGACCCTCGCGCGCAATCTGGACGCTCTGGCGCTTCTGCCGTTCGTCACCATTCATGAGGGTGACTTCGCCACGGCTCCCGATCTCGGCTACCGCTTCATCTTCAACGACTGCGCCCACACGCCGGCCGAAATCGAGCGGTCCGCTGCCGGATTGAAAGCCCTGATCGGGGAGCGGACGATCATCATGGCCGCGCACGACCATTCGCCGGAGGCCGAGGCGACATTCCGGGCGTTGTTCGATGTCTTGGAAAGCATGTGCGTGGACACGCTCTTCGTGTGCCGGATGCGGAACCGTCCGGCGTCATAGCGGGAACGACAAGCGGAAAAGCGGCCGGTTGCCATTGCATCTGTCCCCGCGAGATGCAAACGGAGCAGGGGGGTATCCCCGCTTGCGAGAATGAAAGGGCGAGACGGAATGGCGGATCGGGACAAGGCGCGCGAGGAAGAGAACCTCCTTGGCTTCACGCGAGCCTTCAATGCCGCGGAACATGCGGCGCGGCAGGATCTGGAAGAAGCCCATCGGACGTCGCCCATCCCGCGCAACGAGCGCATGGATAATCTGGCGCTTTTTGCCGATCACCTTCTGCTCGGCCGCATCCTGTTCATGGACCACATTTACCGGCTGATCCTGAACACCCCCGGGGTGGTCATGGAGTTCGGCACGCGCTGGGGGCAGAATCTGTCGATTTTCAGCAATCTGCGCACGCTCTACGAACCGACGCATTACCATCGCAAGATCATCGGCTTTGATACCTTTTCCGGTTTCGTTGACGTCGCGCCGCAGGACGGCACTTCCGTCTATGCCCAGCCGGGCAATGTGCGCACCACGCAGGGCTACGAGACCTTCCTGGAGCGCGTTCTGTCCGCGCAGGAGGCGTTCAAGCCCCTGCCGCACAAGAAGAAGTATGAGATCGTGAAGGGCGATGTCCGCGAGACGCTGCCGCACTATCTCGACCGTCATCCGCAGACGATCATCGCGCTCGCCTATCTGGACATGGACCTCTACGACCCCACCCGCGAGGTCCTGACCAAGATCCGGCCCTACCTCGTGCGGGGCAGCGTGGTGGTGCTGGATGAGATCAACGATCCCGGTTTTCCCGGCGAGACCGTTGCGCTGCGCGAGGTGTTCGGCCTCACGGGCCTGCGTTTGCAGCGGGTGCCGTACCTGAGCTTCCCCTGCTATTTCGTACACGATATCGCGTAGGAGCAGCTCAAGCGTGTCGCGTATCCATATCGTGGTCTTCGACCGTACGCCCGGCTGGACGATCATGAAGGAGGACATTTATGTCAGCCTCTTTCATTGCTTCGCCGCGCTCGGGCATGTGGTGACGATGGACTGCCGCCGGCTTGAGCCGCGCGCGCTCAACATCCTGATCGGCCTGCAATATCTCTCGCGCGCGGAAGTGGCCGAACTGGCCGCCTCAAGCTACGACTACGCGGTCTTCGACGTCGAGTTCATCGACGACGGCATGGTCAACTACAAGCCGGAGACGGCCTGGCTGTTCGGGCCGGAGGGGCGGCCTTTCTTCGATCGCTGCCGCTTCTTCATGTCCTATTTTGCCGACAGCGTGCGGATGATGTCAGATCTCGGCGTGTTCTCACGCCAGATGACGCCCGGCTATACGCCTGTGCTTGAGACCGGCAGCCGATTGAACGACCGCGACAAGGACATCGACGTCTTCTTTTTCGGCAATGTGGACGGGCACCGCCGGCCGCTGCTGGCGCAAATCGGAAAGGCCTGCCGCCTCGTCGTGAACACGCCGGCGGATATCACGCCGCTGTTCCTGCGCAATGCGCGAGCGGACCGCTCCCGCATCATTCTCAGCCTCGGCCGGGCGAGCCCGTTCCACCACATCGGTCCGATGCGGCTCATCGCGATGGCCCACCTGCGGGCTTTCGTGCTCTCGGAACCGGCGGAACTCCATCAGCCGGAACTCGCCGGCCTTTGCAGCTACTGGGCACACGACCAGGATCCCGTGGAGGTCATCCGGTTCTGGCTCGATGCCGCAGACCTTCGTCAGACGCGGGCCGAGGCAGCCTATAAGCGGATGCGCGATATCGATCCCCTCGCTCCCCTCGTTGCGGTGCTCGACGGTGCGGCCGGTGCCGGTCGCCGCCGCATCGCCAACGCGCGCACCTAACCGGAGCGCGCCGGCACCCGCCTCCGGCCCCAGAAGTGAAGGCCAAGGCTTCGCTTGAACCGCTTGCCTGGATGGCAGCTCAGACTGGCGCGCTCAGATCGGCGCCCACGGCCGGATTGGCGCGCCAGATTTCCCGGATCACGGCGCTGTGGTCCAAATCGCCGTCGCCGTTGGCGACCAGTGCCTCGAACATGCTGTCGGTGAGCGACAGCATGGGCAAGGATAGCCCCAGATGCGCCGCATGGGCGAGGGCGGTGCGGGTGTCCTTCAGCTGATATTTCGCTGGCCCGCCGGGCACGAAGTCGCCGGTGGCCATCCGCAAGGCGTGCTGCTTCAGGATAGTTGAATCGGCAAAGCCGCCGAGCAGCGCTTCCCGCACCTTCAGAGGATCCGCGCCGCCTTGCCTGGCGAGTGTCATGGCTTCCGCCATCGCGACGAGGGTTGAGGCCACGATCCCCTGGTTGATGAGCTTGCACAACTGGCCGGTCCCGGCCGGCCCCACATGGACGGCTCGTCCCATGGCCGCCAGCACGGGCGTTACCCGCGCCACGGCTTCCGCCGGCCCGCCGGCCATGATGGCAAGACTGCCCGCGATGGCGCCTTTCTCGCCGCCGGAGACCGGAGCATCCACATAAAGGAGGCCACGTTCGGCGGCGGCACGGGCCTGCGCCTCGGCGGTCTCGACAGGGATGGAACTCATCACCACGAGGGTGGCGCCGGGCGCCATGGCGGAGATCATACCGTCAGCGCCCAGCAGGAACTCGTCGCAGACCGGGCCGGAGCTGAGCATGCAGATGACGACCTCTGCGGCCCGGACGGCCTCATGGGCCGTGGGCGCGCTCCTGACGCCATCCGCTTCAAGGGCGCGCGCCTTGCCGGAAGAGCGGTTCCATGCGGTCACCTCGAAGCCGGCGCGCGCCAGATTGCGGGCCATCGGGCCGCCCATGATGCCGGTGCCGAGAAAGCCGATCCGTTGGAGCGTCATGATCTTCAGTTCCCGGCGCCGCTTGTGGCGCGGGCGAGGAAGCGCACCGGCCGTTCAGCCACGATCAGGGCCGGAAAGCCGTCCCTGAAGCGGGCGAAGTGGGGCGTTTCCAGATGGGCGTCGAAGGCCGCGCGGTCATCGTAGACCTCGTAGAAGACGACCGTGTCGGCCTCGGCCGCGGAGACGCAGACGTCAAAGGTTCGGCAGCCGGGTTCAGAGGACACGGAGCTGGTGGCGTCGTCATGGGCGAGGGCGAGGAAGTCGGCCAGGCGGCCCGGCTTGACCTGGAATTCGGCGATCACGACGAAAGGGGAGGGGACGGACATGATGCGTGCGGCTCGCTTGGAAAGAGCAGGCGCGCTCCGCCGCGCGACCGAAACCGGCGGCGGAGCGCAGAGTGAGACCCGCGTGAGTCTACAGGCTCAGGCGGCGGAACGCGCGGCCTTCGGGCGCGCCGCATCTTCCATCTGCCGGCGCAGGGCCACCACGTCGAGATCGGCTTCCAGTTCCACATCGTCGATGCTGACGATCTGGTCGCGCGCCACCGGGCGCTTCAGCTTCACATTATGGGCAAGGCCGATGGGCAGACCCCGCAAGGCAAGGCTCTTGCTGGCCGGAATGGCATTGGCCCACACCGCATAGCCGCCTTCACCGTCGAGCATCTCGCCCGGCTTCAGGTCGCGCTTGGCCGTGGCCACGGCATCGCCGCGGAACTCCTTGGAGCAGCCGGTGGGCTCGTGCCGCAGCACGGCGGAGAGCACGCTGATGCTGGTCTCAAGGCCGATCATGTGGAACGGCCGCCACATGGAGCCGTACCAGCCCGAGGGGTCGGTCAGGAGGCCATACTGCTTGAAACAGGCCTTGGTGTATTCGCTGGTGGCCTTGAAGGTGACGAACACCCCATAGCGGATGTTGTTGAACACCTCGCGGCCGTCGGGCTCCTGGCTTGCGGCGATGTCCACGAGGCCCGAGCGCGGCAGGCGCCCGCCGTCGGACACGGGGCGGAAGACGCGGGCGAGATCGTGCAGGCCGGTGGGCGGGAAGGCGAGGCCGTCGTCGGGGCAGTCGAGCCCCGTGCCGTTGGCCACCGCCGCCATCTCGATGGCCGCCTTGGTGCCGTCGGTGAAGGAGTTGTACATCTTGGGGTTGAAGTCGCCCTTGGCCACTTCTTCCTCGCTCCAGCCGAAGAAGCCCCACACCGTGTCCGGGGTGGAATAGCGGTAGCGGGGCTCGAAATTCATGCCCTTGCCGGCGGAGGTGAGCTCGAAGCCGCAGGAGCGGGCCCAGTCCACCAGTTCGCAGATGATGGCCGGCTGGTCGCCATAGGCCATGGAATAGACGACGCCCTTCTGCCGCGCCCGCTCGGCCAGCAGGGGGCCGCAGAGCACGTCGGCTTCCACATTCACCATCACCACATGCTTGCCGGCGTCGATGGCGGCCAGCGCATGGCGCACGCCGGCGATGGGATGGCCGGTGGCCTCGATGATGCATTCGACGCCGTCGAAGGCCGCCAGCGCATTTGCGTCATCCAGCACACAGGTCTTGCCGCTCTTGAAGGCGTCCGCGAGCGAGGTTGCCCCATAACGCTCTTCCGGCCAGCCGACGCGGGCGAGGGAGGCGCGGGCGCGGCCAACGTTGAGGTCGGCGACACCCACCACATGCATCCCCTCGATGCGCTGGGCCTGGGCGAGAACCATGGAGCCGAACTTGCCGGCGCCGATCAACCCGACGCGGACGGGCTTTCCGCTGGCGGCGCGCTGCGCCAGCAAGGCATGGAGATTCATCGAGCTTCCTCCTCCGATGATCCGTGGCGGCAGGCCGGCGCGTGGGGCGGAAAGGCCCGGCCAGGGATCTTGCGCGGTCCATGATCTGCGCCGAAGCGCGACCGCGATGGATGCAAGGCTAGAAGCGGGATTTGTGAAGCACTATCCAGAAATCTGAACGGATCTGTTAGGCAAGCTAAAGTGAGGCGTCGCGGGTGGCCAGCCAGTTGTCCCGCTCGCGACGCAGCCAGTCGAAGAACAGCTTCACCTTGCTGTGGCGCAGGTGATCGGGCGGGCAGGTCGCCCATTGGGTGACAAGAGTGATCCGGGGCGGCTCCGCAATGGGGCAGATGAGGCGTCCATCGTGCTTCTCCGCCCACATCATGAGATCGCTCTCCAGCGCGATGCCGAGGCCGCCCACGGCGGCGTCGATGGCCATGTGGGTGCGGTCGAAGAACAGGCGGCGCAGCCGCTCAGCGGGCGTTACGCCGGCGCAGGTGAACCAATAGGGCCATTGAACCTGCGATTTCACCGAATGGATGAGCCGGAAGCGGGGCAAATCCTCCGCCGCGAGGCTGCCCGCAGCGGCGAGGGCGGGCGAGCAGACGGGGAGGAAACGCTCTTCCACCAGCCCTTCCGCAACGAGGCCCGGCCATTGGCCCGTGCCGTGGCGGATTTCCACATCCACATTCTCCTTCTGGAAGGCGGTCGGCTCGTTGGTGCCGTCGAGGCGCAGCTCGATCTCGGGATGGGCGTCGATGAAGCCGGCGAGACGCGGCAGCAGCCATTTGGTGGCAAGGCTCGGCGTCGCCCGCACTGTGAGGGTGGTGACAGACCGGAAGCCGCGGATGCGCTGCGTCGCCTCGGTGATCCGCTCCACCTCGCCACGGATCATTTCGAAATAGCGCTCGCCGGCTTCGGTCAGCACGACGTTGCGCCCGGCCTTGCCGATGAGGGCCGTACCGAGGCTGATCTCCAGCGCCTGCACCTGCTGGCTGACGGCGGAGGGCGTGACGCCCAGTTCATCGGCAGCACGGGTCACGCTGCCCGTACGGGCAACCGCGTGGAAGACACCAATGGCCCGTAAGGGAACCTGCATGCGTCAATGATTAAGTCAGGCTAAAGAGAAGTGCAAGCAATCTGAATTGTTCTTCACGAACAAGCTTCCTACTGTCGTGCCATCAAGAATGCCGCCGGACAAACCGGTGTGCCGGAGGACGCGATAAGGAGGATGAGCGGCGCACCCTGCGACCGCCTCTCCCTTTTGAGCGCAGTGGACGCGCGGTACGCCCGCGCATGACGCCGCAATGCCAACGCCTGCGCCGAACATGGCGAGGCCGGGGAGGACCATCATGGCCGATCACACCAAAGCCGCCTCGAACACGGGCCTGTCCCGCCGCACGCTGCTCGCCGGCGCGGCGGCCGCCATTCCGCTGGTGGCCATCCGCACCTCGCCGGCACGGGCCGCCGAGTTCAGCTTCAAGGTGGCGACGGGCCAGTCCCTGACGCAGCCCATCAATGCCCGCCTCGAGCAGGCCTGCGCGCGCATTCAGGAAGCCTCCGGCGGACGCATGGAGCTCAAGTTCTTTCCCGCCAGCCAGCTCGGCTCGGACACCGACCTCATCACGCAGGTCCGCTCGGGTGGGATTGAGTTCCTGAACATCGCCGGTTCGGTCATCTCCACTGTCGCGGCAGGTGCGGCCATCACCAATGTGGGTTTCGCCTTCGCCGATTATGACCATGTCTGGCGCGGCGTGGACGGAGCCGTGGGCACCTATGTGCGGGGGCAGGTGGAGAAGGCCGGGCTCCTCATCGTGTCCAAGGCGGCGGACAACAGCTTCCGCCAGATCACGTCCTTCTCCAAGCCCATCCGCGTGCCGGCGGATCTCAAGGGCTATCGCATCCGGGTGCCGGTTTCGCCCATCTTCACCTCCCTCTTTACTTCGCTCGGCGCCAACCCCACCTCCATCAACTTCAACGAGCTCTACACCGCCCTCCAGACCCGCCTCGTGGACGGGCAGGAGAACGGCCTTGTCGCCATTGATTCCGGCAAGCTCTACGAGGTGCAGAAGTACGTCTCCGAAACCAACCACATCTGGGACCCCTTCTGGCTGATGGCGAACCGCCGCGCCTTCTCCCGCCTGCCGGCCGACCTGCAGGAGATCGTCACCCGCGAGTTCGACCGCGCGGCGATGGAGCAGCGCGCGGACGTGGTGCGCCTGAATGGCGTGCTGAAGGAACAGCTCCAGACACGCGGCCTCGCGTTCGAGACCGCCGACAAGCCCGCCTTCCGCAAGGAGCTGAGCGACAACGGCTTCTACAAGACCTGGAAGGACAAGTTCGGTACCGACGCCTGGAAGGCGCTCGAGACCGTGACGGGCGACCTGGCATGAGCACGGTGTCCCACTCCCAAGACACCGCCTGGGAGGCGGCGGCCCCGGCGTGGGTCGCGGATGCGGAGCGCTGGCTGCGCCGCATCGTCGAAATCCCTGCCGCCCTGCTGGTGGCCGCCGAGGTGCTTATCCTTTTCGTCGGCATCTGCGCCCGCTCGTTCCACCGTCCGATCATCTGGTCGGACGAGCTGGCCTCCATCCTCTTCCTCTGGCTCGGGATGCTGGGGGCGGTGGTCGCCATCCAGCGCGGCGAGCACATGCGCCTCACCTTCCTGGTGAGCATGTTCTCGCGCCGGGCGCAGGCCTGGTGTGAAACGCTGGCCGTGGGTGGCGTGTTCGTGCTGCTGGGGCTGCTGATGCACGCGGCCTATGACTACACGCTCGATCAGTCCTTTGTGGAAATGCCGGCCCTCGGCTGGTCCGGCATGGTGCGGGCGCTCGCCGTGCCGGTGGGCTTTACGCTGGCCATCCTGAGCTGCAGCCTGAAGCTGCTCCGCCACGGCTGGATGGACGTGATCGGCGTGACCCTTCTGCTGGTGATGATAGCCGCAGGTCTTCATACCGCTGCACCGCTGCTCATGGGCATCGGCAACTGGGCGCTGCTGGTGTTCTTCGTGGGGCTGCTGGGCGCGGGCGTTCTGGCGGGCGTGCCCATCGCCTTCACCTTCGCCCTTGCCACCACCGCCTATCTGCTCACCGTCACCACCACGCCGCTGACCATTGTGGTCGGCCGCATGGACGAGGGCATGAGCGGCCTCATCCTGCTGGCCATCCCGCTCTTCGTCCTGCTGGGCCAACTGGTCGAGGTCACGGGCATGGCACGGGTCATGGTGGCTTTCCTCGCCTCGCTGCTGGGGCATGTGAAGGCGGGTATGTCCTATGTGCTGCTGGGCGCCATGCTGCTGGTCTCCGGCATCTCCGGTTCCAAGACCGCCGACATGGCGGCCGTGGCCCCGGTGCTGTTTCCCGAGATGCGCAAGCGCGGGATGAAGGACGGGGAACTGCTCTCGCTGCTCGCGGCCTCCGGCGCCATGAGCGAGACCATTCCGCCCTCCATCGTGCTCATCGCCATCGCCTCCGTGACCGGCGTCTCCATCGCTGCGCTGTTCACGGCGGGCATCCTGCCCGCCCTGGTGCTTGCGCTGGTTCTGGCCGTCGTCGCCCGCTACCGGGCGGGCAAGGAAGAGGACCAGAGCGTGGTGCCCCGTGCGCCCCGCGCGGTGGTGATGAAGACCCTGCTGGTGGCGATCCCTGCGCTGCTGCTGCCCTTCCTCATCCGCACCGCGGTGGTCGAGGGCGTGGCAACCGCCACCGAGGTCTCCACCATCGGCATTGCCTATTCGCTGGTGCTGGGCCTGCTGGTCTATCGCGGCGGCCTTAGCTGGCGCGGGGCCCTCCCGATGCTTGCGCGCACCGCCTCGCTCTCCGGCGCCATCCTCTTCATCGTGGGGGCGGCAAGTGCCATGGCCTGGGCGCTCACCCAGTCCGGCTTCTCCCATGCTCTGGCTGCCGCCATGGCCGGCGTGCCCGGCGGACAGGTGGGCTTCCTGCTGATCTCGCTGGTGGCTTTCATCGTGCTCGGCAGCCTGCTGGAGGGCATTCCCGCCATCGTGCTGTTCGGCCCGCTGCTGTTCCCGATCGCCCGCCAGTTCGGCATCCACGAGGTCCACTACAGCATGGTGGTGATCCTCGCGATGGGCCTCGGCCTCTTCGCTCCGCCGTTCGGCCTCTGCTACTACGCCGCCTGCATCATTGGCGGGGTGAAGCCGGAAGCCGGGATGCGGCGCATCTGGATCTATCTGGGCGCCCTGTTCCTCGGTCTCCTGGCGCTCACCTTCATCCCGTGGTTTTCCATCGGCTTCCTGTAGGATCCGCAGTCATGGGCCCCATTGCCGTGGGGTCCATGATCAGGAGGCCTTTCAGGTTCGGCGCAGGGGCACTGCGTGCAGCGCCGAGGCCACCAGAAGACCGATGGCAATGGCCGTGGTCAGCACCAGGGCGCCGATCAGCGCCGAGGCCGTTGCCGTCAGAAGGGCAACGGTGTTCTCCGCACCCGGCCGCATGAGCTGGAGCCCCCCGATCATCGCTCGAAAGGCATAGGAGCCGGGCACCATCGCGACGACCGCGGGAAAGACAAAGACGGTCCATGGCGCGGCCACGCGGGAGGCGACCTGGGAGGCCATCAGGCCGGCCGCGAACGCGCCCAGCAGCGTGCCGAGGGCGATATCCCCGCCAAGCGCCATCACCGTGGTCCGCAGCCCGTGGGCCAGTGCTCCACACAACAGGATGGGCGGAATGGCGCGCAGCGGCGCCCCGAAGACGAGCGCATAACCGAGTGCGCAGACCGTCGCAAAGAGAACGTCCCAGCCGATCGGCAGGTTCGCGGTCTGTAGCGATACCGGGATCGCCGCGCCGCCGATCAGGCTCGCGAGCGACAGTCCCGTCGCGATCGCAAGGACGACGACAATGCCGTTGGCGAGCCGGCCCAGCCCGATCGCCGCATGCCCCTGAACCAGATCGCGGATGCCGTTGATGAGCGGTACGCCGGGCACGAGGATCATGCCCGCCGCGACAAGAGCCAGCGTCGGATCGTCCCCCGTCAGCCGCAAGGGCAGAATGGCGCAGGCGCCGCTGGCGCAGGCGGTGAGGGCGGCGACCGCGGCGGGAAGCACGCCGCGGCGGCCCAGCCACAGGCGCACGAGCGCATTCACGAGCCCGGCCCCGAAGGCCGCGCCGACCACCGGCCATGCCGCCCCGAACAGCCGCGCCAGCGCTGCGGCCGTGGCCGCGACGGCGAGGACGACGATCCAGTCGGGATAGCCGCTCCGGTGTGCCTCGATCTCCGCAAGGCGGGCATCGGCCGCTTCGACATCGAGCCGGCCCGCACCGAGTGCGGTGACGACCTCATCCACCGCCACGAGGCGACCGGCATCGATGCCCATCACGCCGAGGGCATGACCCACCCGCGTGCGGTAGGTGCCCTCGGAGGCGATCATCAGCAGCAGGCGCTCGCTTCCGGTGAAGAACTGGACCTCGATGCCGAGCTGACCGGCGAGCGTCTCGATGCGCTGGTGAACATGCGCACTGTCCGCGCCCGCCCCCAGAAGGAGGCGGGCGATCCGCAGCAGGACATGGCCCGTCGCATCGAGGCGCGACGGCGTCATCTCAGGCATCGATATTGTCAATCTTCAGCACCTTGGCGGTGGCCTTGCGGCTGGCGCTGCAGGCCTCGGCGTCGGTGATCAGATCGATGCCGTAGCTCGGCAGGGCGCCGCGCAGCGCCGGGAGCCAGCCGTCCTCGGTCAGGCGGTCGGCAAAGCAGGTCTGGAGCACATGCACGGCGATGGCCGCGGCCGTCGAAGCGCCGGGAGAGGCGCCCAGCAGTGCGACCAGAGACTTGTCCGAGGCGGCAACGAGCTCGGTGCCGAATTCCAGCTGGCCGCCCGGATCGCCCTGATCCGGCTTGATGATCTGCACACGCTGGCCGGCCACGGCCTCCTGCCAGTCCGCGCGGCGGGCCTGCGGGAAGAACTGGCGGAGCATCTCGAACTGGTGGTGGCGGCTCTGGAACACCTGCCCGATCAGATACTCCTCCAGCGCGGCATTGTCCTTCGCCACATCGAGCAGCGGCAGGATGTTGCTGGCGGTGATCGAGCCAAACAGATCGGTCAGGGAGCCGCGCTTCAGGAACTTCGTCGAGAAGCCGGCGTAGGGGCCAAACAGGAGCGAGGTCTTGCCGCCGATCACCCGCGTATCGAGATGCGGCACCGACATGGGCGGGGAGCCGCTCGCGGCCTTGCCGTAGACCTTGGCGTGGTGGCGGGCGGCCACCGCATCCACGTCGCAGCGCAGCCAGATGCCGCTCACCGGGAAGCCGGCATAGCCCTTGGCTTCGGGGATGCCCGATTTCTGCAGCAGCTCGATGGCCGCGCCGCCGGCGCCGATGAACACGAAGCCGGCCGTGATCTGCTGGCGGGTACCGTCCACCGTGTCCTCGAAGGTCACGGTCCAGATGCCGTCGTCGCCCCGGTCGATGGCGATGACCTCGCTGTTGTAACGCAGATCGAGGCCGGCGGTCTTGAGATGGCCGACGAGCAGATGGGTCAGCGCGCCGTAATCCACGTCGGTGCCGGTGATGATCCGTGTTGCGGCGATCTTCTGCGCCGGATCGCGCCCTTCCATCACCAGCGGTGCCCACTGGGCGATCTGGGCCGGGTCCTCGCTATAGTCCATGCCGTGATAGCAATGGTGTGCCGCCATGGCAGCGTGGCGCGCCTTCAGGAAGGCCACGTTTTCTTCGCCCCAGACGAAGCTCATGTGGGGGCAGGGATGCAGGAAGGCGCGCGGGTCCGGAATGGCGCCGGTGGTCACGAGATGCGACCAGAGTTCGCGCGAGATGTCGAACTGCGTGTTGACCTGGAGGGCCTTGCTGATGTCGACGCTGCCGTCCGCCCGCTGCGGCGTGTAATTGAGCTCGCAGTTGGCGGCATGTCCGGTGCCGGCATTGTTCCAGCCCATGGAGCTTTCCAGCCCGCAATCGTCAAGCCGCTCCAGCATGGTCAGCCGAAGCGAGGGCTCCAGCGCGTGCAACAGCGTGCCGAGCGTCGCGCTCATGATGCCGGCGCCGATCAGCAGGACATCCGTGTCGGTCTTCTGGGAGAAGGTCATGCCTGCGCTCCGTTCGGCTTAAAATGCAGATTGGTGCCGGGATCGTAGATGACATAGGCGCGGCGCCAGGGCTGATCGCCGATCAGCCGCCAGCGGTGGCCGCTGCCGCTGTCATCCTGCGCGATGAGCACGTCGCCGGGGTGGATGGTGAAGGTGGCGCCGGACTTCACCTCGAACTCGATCGTGCCGGCGAGCGTGATGACGAACTGCGGCTGGGGGTCCTGATGCCATTCGAAGGAGCCGCCGCTGGCGGTTTCCTGAAAGGAGAGTTCGTGGACGGCGATGGGCAGGCCTGAGGCCTTGCCGTGCTGGCCGGCTCCGATCTCCAGCGTGCCTTCCTCGAAGAGGGAATTGCCATCGGGGCCGGTCCACATGCGGACGCAACGGATCATATTCGTCGTCTCCTTCAGGCGCCGGCAAGGCCTTTGCCGACCATGTTCAGCGGCACGATGACCTTGTCGAACAGGGCTTCATCCACCTTGCCGGAGGCGAGCGCGGCCTCCTTCAGCGTTGTGCCGTCGGCAATCGCCTTTTCCGCGATATGGGCCGCGTTCTGGTAGCCGATGACGGGCGACAACGCGGTCACCAGCATCACGCTGCCCGCGACATAGGCGCTGATCTTCTCGCGCTCGATCTCCGTGCCCTCGACCGAGAATTCGCGAAAGCGGTCGCAGCCGTCGGCGAGAATGCGGATGGAGTGCAGCACGTTGTTGATGAGCAGCGGGCGCATGGCGTTGAGCTCGAAATTGCCCTGGCTGCCACCAAAGGCGACGGCGCTGTCGTTGCCGAGCACCTGGATGGCGATCATCACCATCGCCTCGCACTGGGTCGGGTTGACCTTGCCAGGCATGATGGAGGAGCCCGGCTCGTTGTCCGGCAGCTTCAGCTCGCCGAGGCCGCAGCGCGGGCCGGACGCGAGCCAGCGCATGTCGTTGGCGATCTTCATCAGCGCGATGGCAAGGCCGCGCAGCCCGGCGGACGCCCGCACCATGGCGTCCAGCGAGCCCTGGGCCATGAACTTGTTGGGGGCGGTGACGAATGGCTTGCCGGTCAGTTCTGCGATCTTCGCCGCCACGTCGCGGGAGAAGCCGGCCGGCGCGTTCAGGCCGGTGCCCACCGCCGTGCCGCCCACCGCCAGTTCGTAGAGCCCGGCGCGGCTCGCCTCGATGGCGGCGATGCAGGCGCGGATCTGTCCGGCCCATCCGTGCCATTCCTGGCCGACCGTCAAGGGAACGGCATCTTCCAGATGGGTGCGGCCGATCTTGACCACATCCATCCAGCCATCGGCCTTCTTCTCGATGATTTCGACCAGCCGGGTCACAGCCGGGAGCAGTTGGTCGTCGATCGCGAAGATGGTCGCGATGTGCATGGCGGTCGGAAAGGTGTCGTTCGACGACTGGCCCATGTTCACGTCGTCATTGGGGCCGACGGGATGCTGGGTGCCGAGGGTGCCGCCGAGCAACTGGATCGCCCGGTTGGACAGCACCTCATTGACATTCATGTTCGACTGGGTGCCCGAGCCCGTCTGCCAGACATAGAGCGGGAAATGGTCGTCGAGCTTGCCGGCGATGGTTTCGTCCGCCGCCTGGATGATGGCGTCGCGTTTCCAGTCCGGCAGGCGGCCGGCGGCCGCGTTGACCAGGGCGCAGGCTTTCTTCACATAACCATAGGCGTGATAGACGGCCTTGGGCATCCGGTCGCCGCCAATATCGAAATGATGCAGCGAGCGCTCGGTCTGAGCCCCCCAATATCGGTCGGCCGGCACCGCGACCGTGCCCATGCTGTCGAACTCCTGACGGGTGCCGGTGGCATCGATCCCGATGGGGACCGCTCGCAATGTGGGGGCTTCGCTCAACGCCATGCTCCTTTGCTTGAGGATGGTTGCGGGGCGGGGTCAGATGATCCGCCCGCGGTCGGACGTCCGAGGGGTCGTGGTCTTTATGGCCTCCTGGCGGCCTCTGCCGGTGGACGCGGTGTGCTGGTCCGGCACGCGTATTCCCGTCCTGTGACCGTAACATAACGGATGCTGCGCTCGGGTATATTGGTCAATCTGCGGATGTTTCGCATGTTTGTGCGATGATTGACTGATCTTGTGTCGCAAGGATCATATGCCGAGCTTTTAAAAGCACGGCGAGATAAGAAGCGTGGGATCTTTCAACAGCTCGGCGTGGCGGGGAATTCTTGCGGTGCAGCGAAATGGGTGCGGCGCACGGAACAACGTGTGTTCGGGCGAGGCGCTAGGGCTGCGGCAAGGGATCAGATCCTTCAAAGCCTTGCACGGCGACGTGGCCGTCGGGTCCGACCACCACGCTCACGCGGCGCTTGCCGGTGCTGTCAATCAGCACGAGGCCGGAGCCGCCGCCGGTGTTGAGGAACAGATAGGACGATGCCCCGCCGGGGCGGTCGAACTTCACGTGCGCGCCCTTGTCATCGATCTCGATTGCCGCCACCGGGCCGTTTCCGTCGGGATTGGAGAGCACGAGGGAGGGACGTCCATCCGCATCCAGCGCTAGCCTGGCCTTGGGCGTCGCGTCGTTTCCGAGCAGCACGACCGACGGCGTACCGCCGGCCGCCGAAAGGATGAGCCGGGGCTCACCCGCGGGATTAACGATCCGGATTTCCTGCGTGATGATCGGGGGCGGAGCGTCTGGCATGCGTCCTCCTGGTGCGGTGCGACGGGCGGCTGGCGCTCGCCGGAAGGGCGCGAGGGCCGCGGCCTTGCCGGAACGCTGCCCTTCTGGGCCGACGTCGCCCGCCGAACAGCGCTTCGCGACTGACACATGCAGCTAACCATATGGGACGCATATGAGCTTTTCGGTTTGAACGCTCCTTGGTACGGTTCGGCTGGAAACCGGCCGGTGGCCGACATCCAGCCGCGACAAGGTCAGGCGGCACGGTCGAGCAGATGCTCCACCGCGCACGGAATGGGACCAAGGACGGGCACCGGAAAGAGAGGGCGCAGCCGGTCTGCCGCCGCCCCCAGCGGCCCGCCGCCGATGATGACGGCCTCTGCGCCGTCGTCCTCGATGCTGAGGCGCACCAGTTCACCGAGGGTGCGATCAAGGGCTTCGGCGTTCCCGGCCAGCGCCCGCGCATCGCCATCCGAGCAGCGCGCACCGGCATAGAGACCGCCCAGCCCGAGCGCCTCGGCCTTGGCGGCAATGTGGTCGAGGAGGTCCGGCGTGACCGTCGCCACCGAGAAGCGCCTTCCGCCTCTGGCGGCAGCGAGCATCGATGCTTCGCAGATGCCGACGACCGGAACATCGACCTGTGCGCGCAGGGCATCGAGGCCCGGATCGCCATAAGCGGAGACGATGATGCCCAGGCAATTTTCGCCATGGGCGGCGCCCAGTTCCACCACTTCCGCCGCCGAGGCTTCCAGTTCCGGCACCGTGACGATCATGGCGGGGCTGCGGGTCGCCGTCGCGCAGACAATGGCAACCCGCTCGCCAGCGGCCCGCTCCGCGATCGCGCACATCATGTCCGTGGTCGCGGGGGAGCTGTTGGGATTGATGAGAAGAATATGAGGCTGTGACATTCAGGCGGTCGCAGGCTTGCCCTCTGTTTGCGGCGTCGGTGACAGGTCGTCCTCGACGGACCGGTTCACGTCTTCCATGGATTTGCCGTAGGTCTCCGGCCCGAGCTGGATGCAGAGCGCGAACACCGCATACATGCCGGCGGCCAGCGCGAAAACGCCCACCATACCGTAATGGTCGAACAGCGCCCCGGAGATGGTCGGAATGAAGGAACCAGCCGCCGAGCCGGTGGCGAGGATAAAGGCGACCCCGAACGCGCGGATGCGGGTGGGGTAGAGCTCGGGCGCATAGATCCAGATCGACGTGTTGAGCAGCAGCACGAAGAACTGGAACACGGCGCCGAACAGCAGCACCAGATAGATGTTGACCCCGAGATAGATGATGGACAGCGCGGCAACGCACGCCAGCACGGACCCGAAGGTCAGGACCCTCTTGCGGGGAAAGTAATAGCCGAAGCACGATGCCGCGATGGCGCCGAGGACACTGCCGCTCTGGATGATCATGGCGTAGAGCAGGCTGCCGGAATAGGTGTAGCCCATGGACACGAAGATGCTCGGCATCAGCGTCAGCACGGAGAGTTGGGCGCCGTAACTCATCAGGATGGCGATCGCGACGGCCACCGTCCGGCCGAGATAAGGCATGCGGAACAAGTCCCGCCAGGCGCTTTTCGGCGGCGGCTCCGCCGTGTCCGCCACGGTCAGGAAATTCTGGACGGGCACATCGGTGCGGGCGAGCGAACCGGAGGCGAGGCGCGACAGGACCTGATTGGCCTCGGCAATCCGGTTCTGCGCCACGAGGAAGCGCGGCGTCTCCGGGACCAGCCGGCGATAGAAGGTGACGAGGAGGGCAGGGAGGGCGAGGGCGGCAAACAGCCAGCGCCATCCGTTTTCGCCCGGAAACAACGTGAAGATCAGCAGGCCGAAGGCGGGGGCAAGGAAATTGCCGAAACCGCCCGCCGCCACGTTCACGAGGCCTGCCGCCGTGCCGCGGAAGCGGGGCGAGCAGAATTCGGCGAGCATGGTGACGGCGGTGGAGATCTCGCCACCGACGCCGAAACCGACGACCGCGCGCGCGAAGCAAAGGGCCGTGAAATTGGGCGCCACGGCGCAGGCGGCCGAGCCGATGGTAAAGAGCAGAAGGTTGATGGCCAGCATGACACGGCGGCCGTAGCGGTCGCCAATGATACCCGAGAGGAGCCGCCCGAGCGCCGCGCTGCCGAAGGTGATGGTGTTGAGGAAGCCAATGTCGGCGCCCGTCAGCCCCCACTGGGCGCGCAGGGCCGGGCCAGCGACGCCGATGGTGTTCTGCTCGAAGCTGTCGAACAGACAGCCGATGAGGATGAGCAGGATGATCTGTTTGTGGGCGCGGGTGAGGCCGATCTTGTTGAGAGCGCCTTCCAATTGTCGGATCGCGGGAGACGCGGGCTTGCCGGCCTCCACCAGTGCTTCAGCTGCCATGGTTCCGTCTCTGGTTATGAAATTATATTTTCAGATCGTAGCACAAGAAATCTCAGTTTCCAGTCGTGAAACGGCCATTCTGTCTATTTTTCTCGCGGTTGCGTGCTTGTCTAATTATTGGGCAGAAAGGCGTCCCAGCCTGTCCGTGCGTTTGCCGGCCCGACGGATGCCGGATAGGAAGCTGAAAATGAGTTTTCGTGGGAGCGCAGCATGATTGCCGATGGCCCTTCCTTCCTCGCGCGGGTCCGCGGCATCCTCGAAAGCCTCAGTCCGGCTGAACGGCGGCTCGGGGATTTCGTCTGCGACTTTCCCGGCGAACTGGCCGCCTATTCGGCCTCGGAACTGGCGGCCCTCGCGCAGGTGTCGAACGCGACCGTGTCGCGCTTCATCCGCCGGCTGGGCTATGAAAGCTATGAGGAAGCAAGGCGGCATGCGCGCGCCGAGACGCAGACCGGATCGCGCCTTTTCCTCGCCCGAGCAACAGACGCGCGCGGCGAGCAGTCGGTCCAGGCCCATGCGGCGCAGGGCATCGCCAATCTCGAGGCCACGTTCCAGTCGGTTTCGGAAGGGCAGATCAACAGCGCGGTCGAAGCCCTGCTCGGCGCCCGGAAGGTGTGGGTGCTCGGGTTCCGCAGCAGCCATCCTTTCGCGGACTATTTCCGCTGGCAGATGACGCAGGTGATCGAGAACATCGTCGCGATCCCGGGCGCCGGCGAGACGCTGGGCGAGCATCTCGTGAGCGTGCGCCCCGGGGATGTCTTCGTGGCCTTCGGGCTGCGGCGGCGCGTCGCCCATTTCGACGATCTCTTGGCCATCGCCGAAAAGAACGGGGCGAAGGTGCTCTACATCACGGACGAGGGGGCTCCCCCGCGCCCGACCGCGGCCTGGCATTTCCGCTGCCAGACGCTGGCGCCGGGGCCGCTGTTCAACCACGTGTCCGTGCTCGCCCTCTGCCATCTCCTCGTGACGCGGGCCATCGAGAAGAGCGGCGCAGCGGGGCGCAAGCGGCTGCGCGGCATCGAGGCCATCGGGGATAGCCTGGAAGAATTGTGACGCGCCGCCGCTGGACGGCGGCGCGCGGTTTTCCTCAGACGAGGACCATCCCGCCATCCACCAGCAGCGACTGGCCGGTCATGAAATCGGAGTCGGACGAGGCGAGGAAGCGCGCGACGCCCACCAGATCGTCCGGACGCGAGGCCCGGCCCAGCAGGGCACCGGCAGCAAAGCCATCGAAGGCTTCGTTTTCCTTGTGCGTCAGGCCGCTGTCGCGGAACCCCTTGTCGATGGTCTTCCACATGTCGGTGGCGACCACGCCCGGGCAGAAGGCATTGGCCGTGATGCCCTCCTTGCCGAAGGCGCGGGCGGCTGCCTGGGTGAGCGCCACGACCGCGAACTTGCTGGCGGAATAATGCGCGAGCGGCTCATAGCCCTGCTTGCCGGCGATGGACGCAGTGTTGATGATCTTGCCGCCACCGCCCTGGGCGCGGAAGGTCTTGACGGCTTCCTGCATGCCGATCAGCACGCCCATGGCATTCACATCGGTGACGAAGTGCCAGTCGTCCTCGGTGATGTCGAGGAAAGGGCGCGTCTGGGCGACACCGGCATTGTTGAAGAGAACGTCGAGGCGCCCGAAAGCGGACACCGCCGCATCGATCATGGCGCGCACATCGGCGCGGCGGCGGACGTCCACGGCGATTGCCTTTGCGGTTCCTCCGGCGGCGGTGATCTCGCCTGCCACCCGGTTCGCGGCCTCTTCTGAAAGGTCAGCCACGAGGATGCGTGCGCCATCGGCCGCCAGCGCCTTGGCGATGGCGGCGCCAATGCCGCCGGCGGCGCCGGTGATGACGATCGACTTGTTCTGGAGATTGGGCATGGGTCCTCCTTGGCCGTCCTGGGTCGGACGGCGCCTTGTTTCTGGAGAGGGGAGAAAAGCCGGTCAGCCGGCGATGTGCTTGAGCAGGAGTTCGTTGACCCGCCCGGCCTTTTCCATCTGCACCATGTGCCCGGCCTCCGGCAGTACATGCACCTGCGCAGTGTCCGCGAGCGCCTGAGCGTGGGCGGCGGGAATGATGCGGTCGCCCTCGCCGAAGACGACGAGCGTGCGTGTCCCCGCTGCGCGTGTCCGGTCGGCGAGCTGGCTGGCCTGCCGGCCATCGGGAAAGAGGCCGTCCGCAAGCGCCCGCAGGGCCGTATCGACACCATCGATGCGCTTGTATTTCAGCACGTCGTCCACCAACTGCCGCGTCACGGTGGACGGGTCGTGGAAGAGATGTTCCAGCACGGGCTTGAGCTCACGCCGTCCGGCGGCCGAAACGAAGCCGGCGATGTAATCGCCATTGATCTCCGGCCCGAGCCCGGCCGATGCAATGAGGGCAATCGAGGCCACACGGGACGGCGCATCGACCGCCACCCGCTGGGCGAGCGCGCCGCCCATGGAATGGCCCACCAGATGGGCGCGCGCGATGCCGAGGGCATCCATGAAGCCGAGCACGGCCGTCGCGAGGCCCGGCAGGCTGGGGTCGCCGAGCGCCTTCTCCGATTGCCCATGGCCCGGAAGATCGAGGGCATAGACGGTGGCGGCGGCGCCCAAAGCGTCGATATTGAACAGCCAGTTGTCGAGATCGCCGCCGAAGCCGTGGATCAGCAGTACCGTATCCTCGCCCTCGCCGCGGCGGGCATAGCGCAGGCGCCCGGCCGGCGTTTCGACGAATTCATAGCGTGGCCCGGCCTCCGCGGCGTCCTCCCCCTCCTCGGCAGGCACGGCATAAGCGGCGACAAAGGCGTCGATCTCCGCATCGGGCACATCATCGTCCGCGATGACGCCGATGAGCGCCTTCACGGGATAGACCGTCTGGGGCTCGCCGAGGACGCGCCGCAGAGTGCCGGCCTCGCCGGCTTCGACCACCCCGGCAATCTTGTCCGTCTCAACTTCGAGGATCTCGTCGCCGGCGGTGATCTTCGCGCCAGGCCGGACGAGCCAGCCCGTCACCTTGCCCTCCGCCATGGAGAGCCCCCACTTGGGCATGACAATGGGATTGATACGCGCGTTCATTCCTGTCTCCCTCGGCGCCGGGCCCGCGTGTCTGTGCGGCCGGTGCCGGTTTGAAGCTGAAGCTCTGGATGGTGGCCGGGACCGCCCTGAGGCGTCCCGGCCTTGCGGGGCGCGCCTCAGGCCGCGAGCGCCTTCGCGGTGATGCGGGACACCGCCGCCGAGACGGCGTCGGCGGAGGGGATGTAGAGATCCTCCAGCACAGGGGAGAACGGCACGGGCGTATGCGGGGCCGTCACCATTTGCGGGGCCGCCTTAAGGGCACCGAAGGCATGCTGGGTTACGTAAGCGGCGACATCGCTGGCGATGGAGCAGCGCGGATTGGCCTCGTCGACCACCACCAGCCGACCGGTCGCCTCCACGCTCTCGATCACCGTGTCCCAGTCCATGGGCGAGAGGGTGCGCAGGTCGATCACCTCCGCCTCGATGCCTCCCCGGCGCGCAAGGTCTTCCGCGGCCGCCAGGGCGCGGTGCACCGTGAGGCCGTAGCCGACGATGGTCACGTCCTTGCCCTCGCGGGCCACGTTCGCTTCGGCGAAGGGGATGGCATAGGCCTCTTCCGGCACATCGCATTCGTGGCCATAGAGGGCCTTGTGCTCGCAGAAGATCACCGGGTCGTCGTCGCGGATCGCCTGGATGAGCAGCCCCTTGGCGTCATAGGCATTGGAAGGACAGACGACCTTCAGCCCCGGAACATGGGTGAAGAGGGGGGTGAGCATCTGGGAATGCTGGGCGGCGGCGCGGAAACCGGCGCCGACCATGGCGCGGATCACCACCGGCGTCTTGGCCTTGCCGCCGAACATGTATTTGAACTTCGCCGCCTGGTTCAGGATCTGGTCGAAGCACACCCCCATGAAGTCGAGGAACATCAGTTCCGCCACAGGGCGCATGCCGCAGGCGGCGGCGCCGATGGCCGCGCCGATATAGGCGCTCTCGGACAGGGGCGTATCCATCAGGCGGTCGCCATGTTTGGCATGCAGCCCCTTGGTGACGCCGAGCACGCCGCCCCAGGCGTCCGCCTCGCCGGGCGCGCCGGCACCGCCGACGATGTCCTCGCCCAGCACGATCACCGTGGGGTCACGGCGCATTTCCAGATCCAGCGCCTCGTTGATGGCCTGCTTGTAGCTGATCTTTCGGCCCATGGCCGTCCTCCCTGTTTCTTGTGTGATCAGTAGGCGACGTAAACATCGGTGAGCAGCTCGCGCGCAGCGGGCAGGGGGGCCGCCTTGGCGGAGGCCACCGCATCGTCGATGAGCGTCGCCACCTCGCGGTCGATGAG
Source organism: Azorhizobium caulinodans ORS 571 (assembly GCF_000010525.1). Classification (GTDB taxonomy): domain Bacteria; phylum Pseudomonadota; class Alphaproteobacteria; order Rhizobiales; family Xanthobacteraceae; genus Azorhizobium; species Azorhizobium caulinodans. The sequence goes on from NC_009937.1 coordinate 2,187,491, forward strand.
GGCGAGTTCGGCGTCCGAGATCACGCCGGCGGAGGTCACGCGGCCGGCGAAGAGGGTGAGGCAGTCGCGGTTGGCGCGGTTGTAGTCGTTCTCGCCCTTGGCCTTGTACGTCTGGGCGTCGCCCTCGAAATGGCCGAAGAAGCGCACCATCTTGCATTCCAGCAGGGCGGGTCCCCCGCCGGTCCGTGCTCGCCGGATGATCTCGCCGGCCGCCTCATGCACGGCGAAGAAATCCGTGCCGTCCACGGTCACGCCCGGCAGGCCGAAGCCGGCGGCGCGATCCACATAGGAATCCACGGCGGTCGCATAATTCACGGAGGTGGATTCCGCATAGCCGTTGTTCTCCACCACGAAGATCACCGGCAGGTTCCAGATGGCGGCGAGGTTCATGCTCTCCAGAACCGTGCCCTGGTTGGAGGCGCCGTCGCCGAAGAAGGTGATGCCGACCCCGCCATCGCCTCGGAACTTTGCCGCCAGCGCCGCGCCGCAGATGAGCGGGGCGCCGGCGCCGAGAATGCCGTTGGCGCCCATCATGCCCTTGGCGAGATCGGCAATGTGCATGGAACCGCCCTTGCCGCGGCAGGCTCCGGTGGCCTTGCCGTAAATCTCCGCCATCATCTCGTGCACATCCACGCCCTTGGCGATGCAATGGCCGTGACCGCGATGGGTGGAGGCGATGCGGTCAATGTCGGTCAGGTGGGTCATGATGCCGGCGGCACAGGCTTCCTCGCCGGCATAGAGATGGACGAAGCCGGGAATGTCGCCCTTGGCGAATTCCACATGCAGCCGCTCCTCGAAATCGCGGATCGTCCGCATGGTGCGGTAGGCGGCGAGCAACTCCTCCTTGCTCAGGGGGAAAGGCGAATTGGTCATCAGGCACTCTCCATTGCTAGGCGTAAGCGTGAGACGGGACGGAGCGCAGCAGGCCGCGCGTGCCGGCCGTGCGCATGACCGCGGCGACATCGACGGTGCGGAAGGCGCGGTCGGCGAGGGAGATCGTGACGCTCTGGTGCGGGTCGAAGGAGAACTCCCGCTCGCCGTCGAGGGCGATGGAACCCGCCGGCAGGGTGGGCAGGCAGACCTCGCCGGCCGGCAGGCGGCGCCAGCCATCGACACCGATCGGTGCGACGAGGCCCGGGGCGATGGGCACCCGCACCACATGGCGGGCGGTGGCCTCGGGCGCGAGCCGCAGCGCAAGGCCGCCCGTCTCCCCACGGCCGACCGGTTCCACCAGCCCGGCAATGGCCGCCATGCCGATGCTTTCCGGGTCCGCGAAGGTGACGAAGAGTTCGCTGAAGGTCTCGGTGCGCCACAGCGCCCGTGCGCCCACGAAGCGGTCGGTGACGACGGCGACGTCCACCAGAGCGATTTCAGGCGCGCCCCCGTCGAGGCTTACCTCCAGCCGCTTGTTCCACGCATAGGCCGTGGCGGCCGAAACGGCACCCGTCACCGCAAGGCCGGTGGCGAGCCCCGTGATGGTCGGCTCGCGATGCTCGGGAAAGGCGTTGTTGGTGCCGGTCGAGATCCCCGCGACGGGAACATGGCCGCATTCGGCGACGACCGCGCGATGGGTACCATCGCCGCCCAGCACGATGATGGCGCCAACCCCCATGGCCGCCATGAGGCGAGCGGCCCGGCGGGTGTCTTCGACGGTGCCGCTCACCGGCATGTCGAGAAGGGTCAGATGCGGGAAGGGCTGCTCCTGTGCGGCGCGCTCCAACCCGCGCCGGACATGGGCGCCGATGCCGCCGCGCTCGGGCATCATGACGGCCTCGGTCACCCCGCAGGCGGCGAGGGCGGCGAGCGCGCGCAGGACGATGTTCGCCCGATCGGTGATCTGGAGACTGCTGGCGCGTGCCACCACGCGGCGGATGTCGCGCGCCGACACGGGATTGGCGATGATGCCCACGCTGGGCGGCATCCATTTTCTCCCTGACGTTTCCCTTGCGGCGCGAAATCTTCCGTCCCGTGCCATTGCCGGACACAACGCAAACAGCGGGCCAAACGCCGGCTGATGGCAAAGCCTTTGCTGTTGAAGGGAAATTCAGGAAGGGCCCTCTGTGGCGCGGCTGCGGCTGTGGCGCCACACCTGTTGCACGGGCCGCCACAGCTGTGGCGCGTGCGCTGCAAACCATTGCGGTGCAACGATGCGCGACGCTCCGTCAGGCTGCGCGTCACGCTTGCGATGGGGGGCGTTCGGGGCGACACTTGCGCAAAAGAACGATCTGGGAGGATCGTCATGCGCGAGGAACAGGCCGCTCATATCGATGAGCTGGTGCGGGCTGCCAGTGGCCTTGGCACGCGGCGCGACAGCATCATCGAGGAATCCTGGCGGCGGTGCGTCAACCAGCACAATCTCGATCCGGTGGTGCTGCGGGACCCCTGCATCCTTCCTCACCAGCGGCTGCGCGAGCATCAGGAGGCGATGGACGAATTCCTCCATACCGCCCGCTTCGGCGTGGAGACGCTCTACCGGGAGGTGGCGGGGCTCGGCTATGTGCTGCTGCTGACCGACGCCAAGGGCGTGACCGTCGATTTCATCGGCGATCCCACCTTCGACAACAATCTCATGCGGGCGGGCCTCTATCTGGGCGCCGACTGGAATGAGCCCCATGCCGGCACCTGCGCGGTGGGCACCTGCATCGCTACAGGCGAGGCGCTGGTGGTCCATCAGACGGACCATTTCGATGCCACCCACATTCCCCTGACCTGCACCGCCGCGCCCATTTATGACGCCCGCGGCTCGCTGGCGGCGGTGCTCGACATCTCGGCGCTGCGCTCGCCCGAGCCCAAGGAGAGCCAGCATCTCGCGCTGCAACTGGTGAAGAGCTTTGCGCGCAAGATCGAGAGCGCCCATCTGCTGAACCGCTTCCGCCGCGAATGGATTCTCAAGCTCGCGCCATCGCCGGAATTCGCTGATGTGGACCCGGCCTATGTGATCGCGGTCGATGGGGCGGGGCGCATTATCGGCTTCAACAATGAGGCGCGGCGCCTCCTGATCCGCGAGCTGGAGCGCCAGCCCGCCGGGCTGGACACGCGGACCATCGCCGGGCGCCAGCTCTCCGACTTCTTCGAGCTGGAGGTGGACGATCTGCCCCGGCTCGGCCATGCCCGACCGGTCACGCAGCGGATGGTCCGCTTCCGTGCGAGCGGGCTGCCGCTGTTCGCCCAGAGCCTCGCCCCGCCGGCGCGGGTCTCCGCCCCGGCCGTGCCGGCCGCGCCGCCGGACCTGCCCAAGCCGCTGCAGGCGGTGTTCCATGATGATCCCGCCATGGCGCAGGTGGTGGGGCGGGCCGCCAAGCTCGTGAACACCCAGATGAGCCTTCTCATCTGCGGCGAGACCGGCACCGGCAAGGAGCATCTGGCCAAGGCCATTCATGCCGCCAGCGGCCGGGCCGCCAAACCCTTCGTGCCGGTCAATTGCGCGGCCCTGCCCGAGACGCTGATCGAGGGCGAACTGTTCGGCTATGAGGCCGGCGCCTTCACGGGCGCTGCCGCCAAGGGCAAGCGGGGGCTCGTCAGCGAGGCGGATGGTGGCACATTGTTCCTCGATGAGATCGGCGACATGCCTTTGTCTTCCCAGACGCGCCTGCTGCGCGTTCTGGCGGAGCGGGAGGTGACGCCGCTCGGGCGGTCTCGTCCCATCCCGGTCAACATTCGCGTCATTGCCGCGACGCACCGCGATCTGGTGACCGAGGTGAAGGGGGGTAGGTTCCGCGAGGATCTCTACTTCCGCCTCAACGGAGCGATCCTGACGCTGCCCCCGCTGCGCCACAGGACCGATTTCGACTGGCTGGCCGACCGTATCCTTGCCGAGCGATGCCGTAGCCTGTCGCGGCGTATCGAGCTCTCCGCCGACGCACGGGAGGCGCTGCATGCTCATTCCTGGCCGGGCAACATGCGGGAGCTGCTGAACGCCCTCGACTATGCGCTGGCCGTTGCCTGCGGCCCCCTGATCGGCCGCGAGGACCTGCCGGATGGCATCCGCGCGGGCTGGCAGGGGCGGGATCTCGCTCCCGCGCATATTATGCAGGGCGTAGATGTGGCCGCTTCGTCCGAGCGGACCCGGCTTCTTGCCGATCTTCGCCGGCATGACTGGAACATCTCGGCGGTCGCCCGCGCCCTTGGGGTGGACCGCACCACGATCCACCGCCGCATGCGACGCCTGCAAATTGCCTCCCTGCGCGAGCGGAGCACCGGCCTGGCGGACGGGGATTGAGCGGGTCGGTCCATCAGGCCACCGGTCCCAATCCTTCCGCAATACGCCCCGCCAGGAGGTCGAGCCCGAGGACCGCGATGAGCGATACTCCGGCAAGCGGGAAGACAAGGCACAGCGCGAGAACGATCAGCGCCAGCACACGGAGCGTCGGACGGGCGATGGGCTTGGGCGCTCCGAGGCGCCCCGCTGGACGGCGGCGCCACCACATGATCGGGCCGGAGATGCAGAGGAAGACGATGGCGAGGCAGGGCAGCAGCATCACGAGCTGGTTGGGCAGGCCGAAATAATTGCCCATATGCAACTGCACGCCGAGTTCCACCGCCTTCGCCATAGGCCCGTAGTCCCCGAAGCCGATGTCACCCAGCACCTGGCCGGAGTACTGGTCGATATAAAGGGTGCGCTGGCCTTCCGGCTGGTCCGGATAGACGAAGGCGATATAGGTGCCGAGCGCATCGCGCGGCAGGCTCAGCCGGTAGGGGGCGGACATGCCGGCATCCGCGATCACTTGAGCCGCGGCATCGAGGCCGATGGGCTGTGGCGTGCCGGCGGCGCGCGGCGCGGGCGCTGTGCCATGATGATGTGCGTGCGGGTCCGCGGCCTGCGATGACGGGGCGGGCTCATTCTCCAGCGTCCAGGGGGCGGCGCCGTCGCTCGCCTCCTTGATCGTCAGGTGTGACTGGAGGGTGGCACCATGGGTGCGGAAGGTGGCGGGGTAACCGATGCCGGCGACATCGGCGCCGGCCCGCAGGAGATCGCCCCAGATGCCCGCCCAGGGCAGCCCGGTGAGGATGAGGAAGAGCACAAGCAGGGCGCTCCAGAAGCCCACCGCGCTGTGCCAGTCCTTCCAGAATGCCCGCTTGCGCAGGCCGGAGCGGGGCCGGAACAGCGGCGGCTTTCCCCCGCGCGGCCACCACAGGAAGAGGCCGGTGACCGTGAGGATGAATCCCCAGCAGGCGGCCAGTTCCACCACCGCATCACCCAGCGGCCCCAGCATCAGCGAGCCGTGGGCCACATCCGCAAAACCCACCAGCGTATGCGTATAGACATACGATCCCAGCACCTTGCCGCTGCCGGGATCGACGAAGACGCGCAGGGGTGCTCCACTGGGCGGCGCGACGAATACCTGCACGCTGCGGCCCGCGGCGGTAGGCGTGTCGATGCGCGTGACGGTGCCGCCCGGTACGGACGCGGCGGCAGCGCGCGCGATCTCGCTCAGAGGAATCTCAGTGGCGCTGGCGGGCACGAGCCGCAGGTTGGGATAGACGAGGTCGTTGATCTCGTCGTTGAACAGGTAGATGGCGCCGGTCACTGCAAGGATGACCAGAAACGGCGCGCAGACGAGACCGGCATAGAAATGCCAGCGCCAGACAGCACGATAGAAAGCGGTGGCGGACCAGACAGCGTCGCGCACGGCTCATCTCCCGCATTGGGACAGAAGGGGCGGGCGGAAGCCGTGGCTCCGCCCGCCGGGGATACGAGGCTCAGAACTTGGCGGCGTAGGACAGCTCGACGCTTCGGGGCGCGCCCAGGAAGACCTGGCTGGAGCTGTAGCCGGACCAGTCCGCATAGAAGGCGTTGGTCAGGTTGCGCCCGCGCAGCCGCAGGGTGCCGCGGCCGATCTCATAGCTCGCCCAGGCATCCAGCACGGTGTGACCCGCCACCTCGATGGTGTTGGCATTGTCCGTGTAGAAGGAACTGACGTACTGCACCGATGCGCTCAGCGTCATCGGCAGCGTCGGCAGCTTGTAGTCCGCCATCAGGAAGTAGGTCCATTCGGGCACGTTGGGCGGCCGGTTGCCGGCGAGATTGGAGCCTGCCGACCAGAGCTGCGTGAATTCGGCATTGATGTAGGACGCATTCGCCGTGAGCTTGAGCTGGTCTGTGATGGCCACAGCCAGTTCCGCCTCGGCGCCGCGCGAACGCATGCTGCCGCCCTGGACGGTCAGCGACGGATTGGCGGGGTCGCGGGTCAGGATGTTGTATTGCTCGATCTGGTAGACCGAGGCCGTCGCCACCGCCCGGTTGTCCCAGAAGGTCGACTTGATGCCCGCCTCGATGGAATTGCCGGTCGAGAGCTCGAAGCTGGCATTGGCCAGGTTGCTCAGCAGCAGCGTCGTGACCGGGACGGTGGCCTGATTGTACTGCGCGAACAGCGCCGTGCCGGGCGTGATGTTGTAGACGGTGCCGAGCCGCCAGGTCACGCTTTCGTAATTGTTGCCGAAGCTGGAGGTCGACAGCGTATTGAGATTGTAGATCTGCCGGTCGAGCTGGATCGCCTCGTAGCGGATACCGCCCACCACCAGCCAGTTGGAGGTGATGTTAATGGCATCCTCGGCGAAGACAGCCGCCTGATCCACCTGGCTGTCGTAATTCTGCCGGGTGGAGAAATTGGCGGATGTATCGACCGGGAAATAGCCCCGGTTGGGGAAGTAGGGATTGACGGGCGTGGTGGTGCCGAAGCGCCGCTCGGAATCGAAGTTCGTGTGGATGTAGTCCGCGCCGATCGCGAAGCGGTGGCGCATGTTGGCGATCATCCCATCATATCGGGCGCTGAGCTGATCGGACCACACCTGCTGGTCGTGGGTGATGAGGGTGGTGGTGCGGTCGAGCAACCGGGTGGCCGGGTTGTAGGTGAAGTCCTCGGAATTGGCCCAGCGCCGGTCGGCGGTGTAATAATTGAGGTCGTTCCGCAGCGTCCAGGTGTCGGTCAGTTCGTATTCCGTGCGGTTGCGGGCCCACACCGCATCGGATTTCATCTCGCCGTTGAGGACGTTGTAGTTGCGGTTCCACAATGCCCGGTCGATGACCATGCCGCCGGGCGCGGAGACCACGCTGGACGGAGAGAGCGCCGCGGAGCGGGCGATGAGCGGCGTGCCCTGATAGGGCGTCTGGTAGTCGTCGTGGAAATAATCGACCGACGTGGTGGTGGTGAGCCGGTCCGACAGGGCGACGGTGGCGCCGAGCGTGATGGCGGCCGTCTCGGATCCGGTGTCGGTGATATAGCCGTTGGACTGGCTGTAGAGCGCGCTGGCGCGCACGGCGGCGTTCTGGCCGAGGGCGACATTGTAGTCGCCGCCCACCCGCAGCGTATCGAAGCTGCCGTAGCTCAGGAGCGCCTGCCCGGTGTTCTGGCCGAGGATGGGCTGCTTGGTGACAAGATTGATGGTGCCGGCCAGCGCGCCATTGCCGGAGATCACCGAAGCCGGGCCCTTGAGCACCTCGACCCGGTCGAAGCTGAAGCTGTCGTAATTGCGCGAGACCATCAGCGGATCGGGCACCTGCATGCCGTCCAGCATGTAGCCGACCGCGCCGCGTGAAAAACCGCGGATGGACGTGACGCCGGGCTCGCCGGGCAGATTGCCGGACATGACGCCGGGCACCGAATTATAGACCTCCGTGAGCGTGCGCAGCCCGCGATCCTGCATCTGCTGCTGGGTCACGATGTCGATGGCGGCCGGCGTCTCGAACGGTGTCAGGCCGACCAGCGTGCCCGTCTCGTTCTTGAGGTTGAGCCGGGCGATGTCCGGCAGCACCAGTTCCTCCGCCGGTGAGACGGCCTGGACGGAAACCGTCGGCAGCTCGACGGCGCTCTGGGTCGGCGATGGCGCGGCCTGCTGGGCGAAGGCGGGGGGAGCGACGGTTCCGGCAAGAAGCAAAGCGATGCCGGCGCGCGAAACGCGCGGCGTGAAAGGGCGAAGCATGGGGTTTCCACCTTGATGTGCGGGGACGGCGAGCGGCCGCGCGCTCGGACGGCGGTCCGCGGCCCGGATGGGCGTGCAGGATCGCTCGCGAACCAGAGACGCGCGCGGGACCGATGCGGGGAGGCCGTATCAGGCGGAAAGAGGGGGGCCTCGGGCGTCGAAGGAGGACGCGACGTCCCGGCGGACAACGCCCTCCAGTGCCGGGGGCGGCAGAGGCCGCACGAGGCTGTAGACGAGCGGGCTGAAGCGCGTGGTTGGCGGGGGCAGGAGCCCGGCCCAGCCAAGCATGGTGCAGCCGACGATGCAGCACGGCGGCAGCTTGGGGGCCGGATCACCGGGCGTCCCGGTATCCGCGCTTGTTCCCGAGGGGGCGCAGAGCGTGAAATCGTGCGCGGTGCCATCCAATTGGATCTGCGCGCCCGCGAACACGCCAGTGACGAGCAACTGTACGACGAGCAGATACGCCGCGCCCAGCGCGGTCAGATATCTCCAGGTCGATAGATGGCGCCCCACTGCACACTCTTCCACAACGAGTCAGGAGACCCCTTATAGGTCAACTGCAACGGCCGTTCTTCGTAATTGGTCGGGTGCGACATTGTGTCGAGGCGGTGGGAAGGTCGCGACAGGCGGAGTACGCAACGCGCCGGGACGCCGTCGGCAAGGCGGCGGACGGGCGTCAGGAGCGGCCCGCCATGGCGCCGACGATCTCACCGCGCCGTGGTTGTGACCACCCGTCCGGCCCCTTGACGGCCGGACGGGGGCGTAAGATGCGCTTAGGCGCTCGACCGCGAGGAAGGCGCCGCTCGATTCATCGAGCGATGACTCAGCGGCCTCGTCCGCCTGAGCCGCGCCGCGCACCGCGGGCGGTCTTGTCAGAACCTCAGCGAGAACTGCGCAGAGACGGCATTCTGGCTCGCCTGGGCGGCGATCTGGCCCGAATAGTTCACCTGGATGGTGGCAAGGTCGGACAGGGCATAGGCGAGGCCCGCGCCGGTGAGGAGCGTATCGCGCGCGATGGGCAGGCCCTGCACCTGGAACGGCGCCGTGCTGCCCACGAAGGCCATGTCGGCGGTGGACGCCGTGTCCCCGAACGCATGCTGCCAGCCCAGGGTCAGGCTGGGCGTCAGGGTCCGGCCGCCGAGGGTGAGCGAGGTGGCCGCACGGGCGCCCAGCGTGCTGTAGAGGGCCTGCTGCCCGCCGACCTGCATGGTCAGGTTCGCGCCACCGACGCCGGTCTCGATGGCCGACCCGCCGGACACCGCCACATAGGCCAGGCCGGCGAAAGGTTCCAACTCGTAGCCGGCAAGGCCCATACGGTAGGACGCCTCGCCGAACACCTGCGTTGTGCCCAACGTGTATCCGGCGCTCTGCGCGGCGCTAAAGCCGGAGAAGGCCACGGTGCGGGCCACCTGAAGGTCGTGCCACGTGTAGGACACGCCGCCGCGCAGCCCGATCGGCCCCTGCTGCGTGCCGAGATAGAGGCCGACGCTGTAATTATCCATGGTGCCGGAGGCGTTGCGGGCGTTGGCGTCGAAGCGCGTCTGGCTGAAGCCGCCGACGATGCCGGCCTGGACCGTGTCGAGCACCGTCGCGTCGAGACCCGCGAGGAAGCCGCCCACCGACGAGGAGAGGCTCGCCGCATTGCCGTTGCTGAACAGATTGCCCCAGCCGCCATAGCCCTGCGCCCACAGCGTCGGCGCCAGATCGCGGCTCAAGGCCGCCGTGCCCGGCCCGCCGAGCCTGGCCGCGGAGGAGAGCGCGCCGGAGCCGGTGGCGGCCGCCTGGCGTAGGCGTGTTCCGACCGCATCGCGCAGATAGATGGACTCCTGCTGGGCGAGCGTGCTCAGCGAGGGATAGATATCGCCAGACAGCTGATTCAGCGCGGGAGCGACGCCTGTGGCCGGCTGCGCGAGCAAAGCGTCGTACACGGCGTTGCCCGCGCCCAGCGCCTGCGCCGCCGCTGCGCTGCTCCCCTGGTTGGGGGTCTGGGCGTAGTCGATGAACTGCGTGCCCGTATAGACGAGGTTCAGATAGACGTTCTGCTGGTCGTAGCTCAGTTCCGGCTGAAGGAAGGCGTAGTTGGACGTGACGCTGCCGAAGGTTCCGATCAGCGTCCCGGATGTCGTGAGGATGGTGACCGTGCTTCGCAGCGGATAGGTGCCCGGCACGGCCGCGACCTGCACGCTGGCGCTGGAGGAGAGCGACACGCTGCCGGTGGCGACGATGAGGTCGTGGGCGCCCTGTGGCGTCACGTCGACCGCATAGATGGCCCCGGCGTTGAACGAGACCGATCCGTTGACGGTGAGGGTGCCCGGAGAATAGCCCGGTGCGGCCGTGCCGCCCGCATTCACCGTGAGACCGCCGATCTGCGCCGTGCCGCCGATGACGCCGCCGGCATTGACCGTGAAACTGGAGGCACTCGTCGTTCCCGGTGCCATGCGCAGGAAGGTGTTGTCGACGGCGACCGCCCCGGTATAGGGCGCGGAGAACTGCACCTGTCCGCCGCCGGAGAACACGACCGTGCCGGAGCCGGTGATGGCGCCGGTGAAGGTGTAGGTGCCCGAGCGGTTGAAGACGAGGGAGGCGTTGTTGACCACGTCGCCCACGATGTCGCCCGTCGTCCCGCCGTTGCCGATCTGGAGGGTGCCTTCGGAGATGAGGGTGCCGCCCGTATAGGTGTTGTTGCCGGTGAGGATGAGGGTACCGGAGCCGGTCTTGGTCATCGAGCCGATGCCGGAGATCACGGACGCATAGGTGCCGGTGCCGGTCTGGTTAAAGACCAGCGCGGCATTGTTGACGATGTTGCCCTGCAGGCTCGCGGCATTGCCCGACAGCGTGCCCGCGCTCACGGTCGTTCCGCCGGTGTAGGTGTTGTTGCCGGTCAGGACGAGCGTGCCGGTGCCAGTCTTCGCCAGGGCGCCGGTGCCGGAGAGGGCGCCCGACAGGGTGAGGGTCTTGTCCGCATCCACGGCGATGCCCGCTGCCGGGCCGGCCCCGCCGAGGAGGATGCCGCCGGCATAGGTGAAGCTGTCGCTCGCCTGCAGCGTGCCTCCGCCGTTGAGGGTCAGTCCGCCCTGGCCGAGCGCCTGCGCCGACAGGAGGCGCAGGGTGCCGCCGTTGACCGTCGTACCCCCGGCATAGCTGTTGGCCCCGCCGAGCGTGAGCGTCCCCGTGCCGGCCTGCGTCACCGAGCCGGTGCCCGAGATCACGCCGTCAAAGCGCGTCGTGCCCGACTGGTTGAAGACGAGCGCCGCATTGTTCACCACATCGCCGAGAATGGAGCCCGCAGCGCCGCCGTTGCCGATCTGGAGGGTGCCGGCGGAAATGGTGGTCCCGCCCGTATAGGTGTTCGCCCCCGAGAGGATGAGCGTGCCGAGGTCGGTCTTCTCCATTCCCGTGCTGCCGGTGAGAGCGCTCTGGATGGTTGCGACCCTGGTGGCGCTGGCTGCCGTGCCATCGCCGACGCGGATGATCGCCGGGCCCGTGCCGGTGAGCGCCAAGGCTCCGCCGCCCACCACATAGCCGGTCTCCACGAACTGTAGGCCCGCGACGGAGACCTGCCCCGCGCTGTTGTCCACCGTCACCGTTCCCGCAGCCCCCTGGAAGACGGCGAAGGTGCCGTTCCACGGCAGGGAGATGTCGCCGCCGGCAGTGGTCCAGTTGGTCTGGGCCCCGGCGGTCCAGGTGCCCGAGCCGCCGACCACCGTGCCGGTGGGCGTGGTCTGCGCCCCGTTCCAGAACCGAACGGAACCGCCGCTTTGCGCCACCACGAGGTTGACCTCACCTCCCACGGAGGTCTGCACCTCGCCGCTGAAGCCGCCGCTCAGTGTGGCAAGGTCGAGCCCGTTGTCGGTCAGGGCGCCCGTATAGCTGACGATCCGGTAGAGGCCCGAGCCGAAGCCGGTCGACTGCGTGACGTTGAGCGTTCCATCAAGCGTCACGTCGCCATTGACGGTGAAGACGCCGCCGCCCGCCGGGTTGCCGAGCGTCACATTCACGTTGGCGCCGGCGTCGAGATCGAGACCGCCCATGGTGAGGCCGGTGGGCTGCGTGCCGGCGAGGACGCCACCGGTCAGCACGCGCACGGTGCCCGCGATGGCGCCGGTGCCAGAGAGTGTCGTCTGGTCCCGCACCGACACATCGCCGGCGAGGCTGCCGGTCAGCGCCAGCGCGCCGCCCGCGATGTCCGTGCCGCCGCTATAGGTGTTGGCGCCGCTGAGCGTGAGCGTGCCCGCGCCAAGCTTGGTCAGCGATCCGCTGCCCGAGATGGCGTCGGCGAAGGTGATGGCGTCGGCGCGGTTGAAGACGAGCCGACCATTGTCGGCCACATTGCCGGCGATGGCGCCGCTGGTGCCGCCGTCGCCCACCTGCAGCGTGCCCGAGGCGATGGTGGCCCCGCCGGTGAAGGTGTTGCTGCCGGTCAGCGTCAGCGTGCCGGTGCCGAGCTGCGCCAGGCCGCCGGTGCCGCTGATGGCACCGCCGAAGGTGATGGCATCGCTGCGATTGAAAGCGAGGCTCGCCCCGGACGCGACGGCCACGTCGCCGGTGATCGACCCGCTCGTGCCGCCATTGCCGATCTGGAGCCGGCCCTGCGTGACGGCGGTGCCGCCGCCATAGCTGTTGGCCCCGGTGAGCACGAGGGTGCCGAGGTCGGTCTTCTCAAGCCCCGTCGTGCCCGTGAGTTCGGAGCCGATGGCGGCGGTGAAGCCCGCGCCGGCGCTCGTTCCGTCGCCCACGCGCACCGGGGTGCGGCCGGACGTGGCGGCGAGGGCGATGCTCCCGCCGTTCACCGCGTAGCCGTCCACCATGAATTGCATTCCGGTGGTGGTCACGGAGCCGTCGACGGTGACGGTGCCCGCGGTGCCGGAGAAGACGGCGAACTGGCTGTTCCAGGCGCGCGACTGGTTGAGGGGCGAGGTGAGCCAGTTCTGGCTTGAGCCCGCCGCTGTCCAAGTGCCGCTGCCGCCGTGGACCGTGCCGTCGGGCGTGGTGGCGTTGCCGTTCCAGTAGAGCATGTCGCCGCTCAGCACGGCGAGATTGACCTCGCCAGGAGCCTGCTGGATCTCATAGGCGAAGCTGGTGGGCGTGGTGCCGAGCACGAGCCCGTTGTCGGCGCTGAGCGTCGTGTATGACAGGAGGCGGTAGACGCCCAGCGACATGGCGCCGCCGTCGGCCACGTTGAGGATGCCGTCGAGGGTGAGCGTGTCCGCGGAAAAGGCGGCCGTGCCCGTGTTCGCCCCGAGCGTCACGTTGACATTGGCGAGATCCGAGAGGGACAGGCCCGCCATGGACAGGCCGTTGAGCCCGCTCACGCCGGCCACCATCGCGTTGAGGATGCCGCCGTTCTGCACCGTCACCGTCCCGTTGACGGAGGGCCCTCCGGTTCCGTCCGTTGCGCCCTGCAACGTGGCGCCGGACTGCACGAGGATGGTGCTGGCGAGGGTGACGCCGTTCGGAAGTTCGAGGGTGCCGGCGGAGACGGTCGTCCCCGCGCCCGCGCTGTTGGCACCGGCGAGCGTGAGCTTGCCGCTGCCCTGCTGGATCAGCGCACCGGTGCCCGTGATCGCGCCGCCGGCGGTCACATCGTCGGAGCGGTTGAACATCACCGTGCCGCTGTTGGCGATGGCCCCGGCGAGCGAGCCGCTGGTGCCCCCGCCGCCGATGCGCAGCGTGCCGGCGGAAACGGTCGTTCCGCCCACATAGCTGCTGGTGCCGTCAAGCACCAGCGTGCCCGGACCCGCCTGCGTGAGCTGGCCGGAGCCGGAGATCGTTCCGCCGAGCGTCAGCGTGGTCCCCGAGGCGGGGGTGAAGATGCCGTTGCCGGTCAGCGTCACTGCACGATCGGACGCGAAGCTCGCGACGCTCAGCAGTGTGCCGCCCGTGAGCGAAAGCCCTCCTGCGGCAGTGCCGAGAGAGGCGTCCGAGGCGACCTGCAGCACACCTGCCGCAACCGTCGTGCCGCCGGAATAGGTGTTCGTGCCGGAGAGGACCAGCGTGCCAGCCCCCACCTGCGTCAGGCTTCCGGCGCCGGACATCGTGCCGCTGAGGGTCAGGGTCGTGCTCGCGGCGGGCGAGACGGTCCCGTTCGCCGTCAGGGCCACCGCGCGGTTCGTGGTGAAGGAGGCGGTGGTGGCGAGCGTTCCGCCGGCCAGCGTCAGGCCGCCGGCCGCCGCGCCGAGATTGGCGTCGGCGGCGACCCGGAGCGTGCCGGCGGAGAGGATGGTGCCGCCGCTGTAGCTGTTCGCGCCCGTGAGCGTCAGCGTGCCCGAACCGGCCTGGGTCAGCGTGCCGGTGCCGGAAATGCTGCCTGTAAAGGTCACGGCGTCGGAGCGGTTGAAGGCGAGGGCGGCATTGTCCACCACGTCGCCCGCGATGCTGCCCGATGTCCCGCCGTTGCCGATCTGGAGCGTGCCGGCGGCGACTGTGGTGCCACCCGAATAGGTGCTGGCACCCGTCAGCACCAGTGTGCCACTCCCGGACTGGGTGAGCGAGCCCGTGCCGGAGACGATACCGGCGAAGACGGCGGTGTCGGCCCGGTTGAAGGCCAGAGCCGAAGCGTTGGTGATATCGCCGGCGATGCTGCCGGTCGTGCCGCCAGCGCCGATCTGCAAGGTGCCGGACGCGATGGTGGTGCCGCCGGAATAGGTGTTGGTGCCGGACAGAATGAGTGTCCCGGCTCCGGACAGGGTGAGCGCGCCCGTGCCCGAAATCGCGCCGCCGACCGTCAGGCTGGTGGCCGAGGCGGGTACGAAGGCGCTGCTGCCGGAGAGCGTGACGGCCCGTCCGGAGGTGAAGGAGGCGGTCGTCGCCAGCGTGCCGCCGGAAAGGGCGAGTGCGCCCGACGCATCGCCGAGGTTGGCGTCGGAGGACACACGCAAGGTACCGCCGGTGACCGTCGTGCCGCCCGTATGGCTATTGGTGCCGGAGAGGGTGAGCGTGCCCGTTCCCGCCTGCGTCACGGTGCCGGAACCTGAGATGGCACCGCCGAAGGCGAACGCATCGGAGCGGTTGAAGACGAGGGCGGCATTGTCCACCACATCGCCGCTGATGCTGCCGGAGGTGCCGCCGCTGCCGATTTGAAGCGTGCCGGATGCGATGGTGGTGCCGCCCGAATAGGTATTGGCGCCGGTGAAGACGAGCGTGCCGGCGCCGGACATGGTGAGCGCGCCGGTACCGGAGAGCACGCCGCTGAGCGTCAGCATCGTGGCGCTGGCCGGGGCGATGGCGCTGCTGCCCGTGAGCGTCGCGTTCCGGGCAGAGGAGAAGGAAGCCGTCGTCGCCAGCGTGGCGCCCGCGAGCGCCAGAGCGCCGGACGCATCGCCGAGATTGCTGTCGGAGGCCACCTGCAAGGCGCCGGCGGAAAGGGTGGTGCCACCGGAATAGGTGTTGGTGCCGGACAGGACGAGCGTGCCCGCGCCGGTCTTCGTCAGGCCGGCCGTACCGGCGACGACGGTCGCGATCTCCGCCGAGCCGCTGTCCACTTGGACATAGGGGGCGTCGCCGCCGGCCTGCGCCACCAGCGAGAGGGTCCCCGTGCCGCTCAGCACATAACCGGAGGTCGCAAATTGCAGGCCGCTGGCGCTCACCGCTCCGCTGACATCCACAGTGCCGGCAGTCGCCGTGAAGATGCCGATGCCGCCGTCGATCCAGCTCTGGGCGATGGTGCCATTGACGTTCGTCCAGTTCGACGCGGTCCCGCTCCAAGTGCCGGCGCCGCCGGAGATGGTGCCGCTTCCGGCTGTGCCCGCGCCGTTCCACCACTGGGTCGAAACCCCGTCCGCCAGCGTCACGAGATTGACCTGTCCCGCCACCGCCGTCTGGATCACGCTGGAGGCGAGGGCAGGGGGGGCGCCCGAGAGCGTCAGCCCACCGCCCGTCAGGATGAGGCTGCCGGAATAGTCGATGAGCCGGTAGCTGCCGGTCTGGAAGGTGCCGCCCCCGTTCACCGTGAGGAGCCCGCCAGCCAGCGTGAGATTTCCGCTCACGGCAATGCGGTCGTTGAGCCCGCTCGATGGGCTGTTCGGCTGTGCCAGATCGAAGGCCAGCGTGGCGCCGGAGGACACCGTCAGGGCCCCGACCGACAGGGTGCCCGGCGTTCCGGACACGCCTGGCGCGAGCCTCGCCCCGCTCGCCAGCGTGACCGCGCCGCCGATGGAGCCGCCGCCGCCGAGCGTCGCCCCGCTGGCCACCGACACGGCGCCGGCGATGGAGCCCGACACCAGCAGCGCGCCGGCCGAGACGGTCGTTCCGCCGGAATAGGTGCTGGTCCCGCTGAGGGTGAGCGTGCCCGATCCCGCTTGGGTGAGGGTGCCCGAGCCGGAGATGGCGCCGCCGAAGGTGAGGGCATCGGAGCGGTTGAAGACCAAAGCGGCATTGTTCACCAAATCGCCGCTGATGCTGCCCGAGGTGCCGCCGTTGCCGACTTGCAACGCGCCGGCCGAGATCGTGGTGTCGCCGGAATAGGTGTTCGCGCCAGTGAGGATCAGCGTGCCGGCGCCGGACATGGTGAGGTCGCCAGTGCCGGAGAGCACGCCGCTGAGGGTCAGGCTCGTGGCGGAGGCCGGGACGATGGCGCCGGTTCCCGTGAGCGTGATGGCCCGCGCGGAGGAGAAGGAGGCCGTCGTCGCCAGCGTGCCGCCCCCGAGCGTCAGAGCGCCGGACGCATCACCGAGATTGCTGTCCGAGGCCACCTGCAGGGTGCCGGCGGACAGGGTGGTGCCGCCGGAATAGGTGTTGGTGCCGGAGAGCACCAGCGTGCCCGCCGAGCCCTTGTTCAGCGAACCGGTTCCCGAGACGATGCCGCTGAGGGTGAGGGTGCCAGCCCCTGTCGTGAAGATCGAATTGCTGCCGGACAGCGACACCGCGCGGGCGGAGGTGAAGGTGCTGTTGCCGGTGTTGAGGGTCGCGCTGGTCAAAGCGAGGCTGCCGGCGGCATCGCCAAGGTTGCCGTCGGACGAAATGACCAACGTTCCGGCCGAAACCATGGTGCCACCGCTATAGGTGTTGGCGCCGGAGAGGGTGAGCCGCCCCGCGCCGGTCATGGTCAGACTGCCGGTTCCGGAAATGACGCCGCTAAGGGTCAGGACCTTGCCTGCGGCGGGCGCGAACGTGCCGCTCCCGGTCAGGCTGACGGCTCGCGCGGTGGTGAGGTCCGCAGTTGCCGAGAGCGTGCCGCCGGAGAGCGTCAGCCCGCCAGCGGCGTCGCCGAGGTTGGCGTTGGAGGAGATTTGCAGCGTGCCTGCCGAGATCGTCGTCCCGCCGCTATAGGTGTTGGTCCCGGACAGGGTCAGCGTGCCGGTGCCGGCCTGCGTCACCGCGCCGGAGCCGGAGATCACGCCCGCAAAGGTCACGGCATCGGAGCGGTTGAACGCGAGGGCGGCACTGTTCACCACGTTGCCGAGGATCCGGCCCGTGGTGCCGCCGTCGCCGATTTGCAGCGTGCCGGCGGAGATGGTTGTGCCGCCCGCATAGGTGTTGGTGCCGGTCAGCACCAGCGTGCCCGCGCCGGCCTTGGTGAGGGCCCCGCTGGGGCCCGATACCACGCCGCCGAGCGTCAGGGTCGTGCCATTCGCGGTCGAGATCGTGCCGCCCGCCGCCCCGAGGGCGAAAGCGCGGGTCGAGGAGAACGTGGCCGTCGTCGCCAGCGTGCCGCCGGACAGAGAGATGGATTTGCTGAGGTCACCCAAGGCGTTGTCCGCGGCGACCTGCAGCGTGCCGGAAGAGATCGTGGTGTTGCCGGTATAGGTGTTGGTGCCGGACAGGATCAGCGTGCCGGCACCGGCCATGAGGAGCGCACCAGACCCGGAGATGGTGCCGGAGAGCGTGAGGGCTGTTCCGCTGTCGGGGGCAAAGATGCCGGTGCCGGTCAGGGTGACGGCGCGGGCGGACGTGAGGTCGGCGGTGGTCTGAAGCGTGCCGCCCGAAACGGTCAGGCCGGCCGCAGCGTTGCCCAGCGCGGCGTCGGAGGCGATCTGCAGGAAGCCGGCGGAGACGATGGTGCCACCGCTGTAGGTATTCGTGGCGGTCAGGGCGAGCACGCCGTCGCCGGAGAGCGTCAGAGAGCCGGTTCCGGCGATGACGCCGTTCAGGGTCAGTGTCGCGATGCCGGCTGGGGCGAAAGACCCGCTGCCTGTGATCGTGATGCCGCGGTTCGATGAGAAAGTGCCGGAGGCGGCCAGGGTGCCGCCGCCCGACAGGGTAAGTCCCCCCGACGCGTCGCCGAGCTTCGCATCCGTTGCGACCTGCAGTGTGCCGGCGGAAATGGCCGTGCCGCCGGTGTAACTGTTGTCTGCGGTCAGGGTCAGCGTGCCGGTGCCTGCCTGTGTCACCGATCCGACACCCGAGATCGTGCCATCGAACGTCACATCGTCGGAGCGGTTGAAGACGAGGGCGCCGCCATTGCTCACATCGCCTGAGATGTGCCCGGAGGTGCCGCCATTGCCGATCTGCAGCGTGCCGGTCGAAATGAAGGTGCCGTTGCCATAGCTGTTCTCGCCGGTAAGCGTCAGCGTGCCGGTGCCCGCCTGGGTGAGCGAGCCGTTGCCGGAGATTTCGCCCGCAAAGATCGCGGCGTCGGTGCGGTTGAAGACCAGCGAACTGTTTCCGTCGAGGAGCACGTCCCCGGCGAGGCTGCCGGATGTGGCGCCGTCGCCCACCTGCAACGTGCCGCTGGTTACGGCCGTGCCGCCCGTGTGGGTGTCCGCGCCGGCGAGGATGAGCGTGCCATCGCCGGTCTTCGAATAGGCGCCGCTGCCGGAAATGCTGCCGGTGAGGGTCAGCGTCAGGCCCGGGTCGGTGTTGATGGCGCTGTTTCCGGTCACCGAGACCGTGCGGGCTGAGGTGATGTCCGCAACGACGGCGAGCGTGCCGCCATCAAGGGTGAGGCCGCCGGTGCTGGCACCCAAATTGCCGTCGCTGGACAGTTGCAGAATGCCGCCAGACAGCGTCGTGCCGCCGGAATAGCTGTTGAGGCTCGATGCCAGAACCAGCGTCCCCGGGCCTGCCATGTTGAGCCCGCCGGTGCCGGAGAGCACGCCGGCGAGCGTGAGCGCGGTGCCGGTAGAGGGGGCGACCCCGCTATTGGCGGCGAGGGATACGTTGGAGCCGTACGTGAGCGACGACGTGGTGGCCAGCGTGCCGCCGGAAAGGGTGAGGGCCCCTGAGCCGAGATTGTTGGCCGTCGCGATCTGCAGCGTGCCGCCGGAAACAGTGGTGCCGCCGCTGTAGGTGTTGGCGCCGCTGAGCACCAGCGTGCCGCTGCCCGCCTTGGTCAGGCTGCCGCCGCTACCGGAAACCACGCCCGAAAGCGTCAGGGTGGTGCCCGTGGCCGCAGAAACCACGGAACTGCCGGACAGGAGCACAGACCGGCTGGAACTGAACGTGGCCGTGGAGGCCAGGGTGCCACCTGCCAGGGTCAGGGCGCCGGTTGAGTCACCGAGGTTCGCGTCAGAGGACACCTGAAGCGTCCCCGCCGAGACCGTGGTGCCGCCCGTATTGGTGTTCGTCCCAGACAGGATGAGCGTCCCCGCGCCCGCTTGCGTCAGCCCCCCGCTGCCTGAGATATCGCCGGAGAGGGTGAGCGTTGTGCCGGTGGACGGGGCGAAGGTGCCGGCGCTGTTCAGTGACACAGTGCGGGCGGACGAGAACGTTCCCGTGGTCGCCAGCGTGCCGTTCGTGAACGAGATTCCCGTGCCGGCACCGAGGTTGGCGTCGGCCGACACCTGAAGCGTGCCGCCGCCGCTTATGCTGGTGGTTCCCGTATACGTGTTGGTCCCGGAGAGGATGAGCGTGCCACCGCCGCCCATTCTGAGAAGGGTACCGGAGAGCACCCCGGACAGCGTGAGCGTGGTGCCGGCGTCCGGCTTGATGAAGCCGTTGCCGAGGATCACGGCCCGGCCAGAACTGAAGCTTGCCGTGGTGACGAGGTTGGTGCTGGACCCGCTGATGGTGAGACTTCCTGAGGCGTCACCCAGATTGGCGTCGGCGGACACCTGCAGGGTTCCAGCCGAGACGGTCGTGCCACCGCTATAGGTGTTGGTCCCGGACAGCGTGAGGGTGCCGCCACTCACCTTCGAGACGGCGCCGGTGCCGGATATAGTGCCGCCGTAGGTAAGGGTATCGCTGCGGGAGAAGGTGAGCGTCGCATTGTTCGTGACGTCGCCGGTGATGCTGCCGGTCGTTCCGGCATTCCCGATCTGCAGCGTGCCTGACGATATGGTTGTGCCGCCGGAAAAGGTGTTGGCGCCCGTGAGGATCAGGGTGCCGGCGCCGCTCTTGGTAAGTCCGCCCGAGCCGGTCATCCCGCTCGAAATGGTTGTCGTTCCTGAAGGACTGATGGTGGCGGCGCCGGTGAGGGAGATGGCGCGCCCGATTGTTATTGACGCGGTGGTGGCCAGCGTGCCGCCCGCCATGGTCAGGGCGCCGCTCGTATTGCCGAGGCGGGTCTCGGCATTGATGCTCACGGTGCCGGAATTGATGGTCGTGCCGCCGGTATAGGTATTGATCCCGCCGAGAACCAGGGTCCCGGCGCCCGACATGGTCAGGGCCCCACCATTGCTGATGACGCCGTTCCAGGTGACGGTCACGCCCGCTGCCGGTGCGAATGTGCCGCCGCTGCCGGTGGACAAGGTGGTGGCGCGCGAATTGGTAAAGGTTCCCGTGGCGACCAGCGTTCCGCCCGAAAACGTGACGCCCCCACTGGTACCAAGGCCGCTGTTCGCCGCAATCTGGACCGTGCCGCCCGCGATGGTGGTGCCGCCGGTATAGGTGTTGACGCCGGAGAGGACGAGCGTGCCGGCGCCGTTCGCCGTGAGTCCGAAGCCGGTCCCAGAAACGATAGCGCTGAGCGTCAGCGTCGTGCCGGTGGCGACGGAAACAGAGGAACTGCTGGTGAGGGCCACATTCTTGGTGGAGGTGAACGTGCTGGTGGTGGACAGGGTGCCACCGCCAAGGCTCAGCGTCCCGGTGCCGAGTGCCGTATCGCTGGCGACCTCCAATGTGCCGGCGGAGATGGTGGTGCCGCCTGAATACGTGTTGGTGCCGCTCAGGATGAGCGTGTCCGTGCCAATCTTCCTGACAGCGCCGCTTCCGGAGATCGCACCGGCATAGGTGAGCCCCGAGTTGAAGGTGACGGTGGCGTTGTTCACGATGTCCGACGAGAAGCTCGTCGCGTTGATCTGGAGGGTGCCGGCGGAGACGGTTGTTCCACCCGTATAGGACTGGGTACCGGACAGGATGAGGGTGCCGCTTCCGGCTTTCGTCAGCGTGCCGGTGCCATCCACCGTTCCCGTCAACGTCAAGGTGGTCGCAGTGGCGGCGTTGATCGTGCCGCCACCCGCGCCGAGATGGAACGTGCGACCACTGGAGAAGTCGGCACTTGTCGAAAGTATGCCGCCGCCGAAGAGCGTGACCTCACCTGAGGTGGCGCCCAGGTTCCCGTCACTTCCCACCGACACCGAGCCTGCCGCAATGGTCAGGCCGCCGGAGAAGGTGTTCGTCCCCGAAAGGGTGAGGGTGCCCGAGCCGGCCTGCGTCACCGAGCCGGTGCCCGAGATGACGTTGGAATAGGTGACATTGTTCGACCGGCTGAACACCACCGCGCTGTTGTTGGTGATATCGCCCGCGACAACACCGGAGGTGCCGCCGGCGCCGACCTGCAGGGTGCCGGCGGAAACCGTCGTGCCGCCGCTATAGGTATTCGTGCCCGAGAGAACGACGGTGCCGGGCCCGTTCACCGTCAGCGCACCCGTGCCGGAAATGACACCGCCCAGCGTGAGGATGGTGTCGGCGGCTGCCGAGATGCTGGAGCCGCTGGACAGGGTCACATTCCGGGTGGAGCTTAATGTGCCCGTGGTGGACAGGGTGCCGCCTGCGAGGGTCAGGACCCCGCTGCCGAGGCCTGCATCGGCCTCAACCTGTACGGTGCCGGCCGAGATGGTGGTGCCGCCGGAATAGGTGTTGGTGCCTGTAAGGATGAGCGTGCCGCTGCCCGCCTGCGTCAGGGTTCCGGTCCCGGAGAGGGTGCCGCCATAGGTGACGCTGTCCGACCGGTTGAAGATCAGCGCCGCATTGTCGGTAATGTCACCCGTGATGCTGCCCGCCGCGCCGCCGCTGCCGATCTGCAGCGTGCCGGCGGAGATGGTGGTGCCGCCGGAATAGGTGTTGGTGCCGGTGAGGAGGAGAGTGCCCGCCCCATTCACCGTGAGCCCACCCGTGCCGGACAGGACGCCGTTGAGCGTCAGAGTCGTCCCGCTGCCGGGGCTGACCGTTCCGGTTCCGCTCAGGCTGACCTGCCGGTTGGAGGACAGGGTGGCGGTCGTTTGCAGCGTGCCGTTGGAGAAGGTCAGGGCGCTACCCGTATCGCCCATCGCGTCGTCCGACGCGATCTGTACGGTC
The DNA here is from genome assembly GCF_000010525.1 of Azorhizobium caulinodans ORS 571. Classification (GTDB taxonomy): domain Bacteria; phylum Pseudomonadota; class Alphaproteobacteria; order Rhizobiales; family Xanthobacteraceae; genus Azorhizobium; species Azorhizobium caulinodans. The sequence continues at coordinate 2,209,805 of NC_009937.1, forward strand.
GCGCCCGAAATCGTTGTGCCGCCGGTATATGCGTTACCAGCGTTGAGGACGAGGGTGCCACCGCCCGTGGCGGTCAGCGCGCCACCGCCATCGACCTGGGTATCGAGCGTCAGGGTCTGCCCCGAGGCCACGCTGAAGGTGCCGCCCGCCGTGTCCAGATGGATGGCGCGCGTGGTCGTGAAGGAACTGGTGGCCGCGAGCGTTCCCCCCGCCAGCGTCAGCGCGCTGGCGCCGTCGCCCAGATTGGCTTCGCTCGCCACCGAGACGGTGCCGGTGTTGATGGTCAGCCCGCCCGTAAAGGTGTTCGTCCCAGAGAGCGTGAGCGTCCCTGTCCCTGTCTTGGTGAGGGCACCAGCGCCGGCGACGACGCCGGAGAGCGCGGCATTAAAGCTGTTGGTGTCGATGGTGCTGGTGGTTGCGGATACGAGGGCCGCATTCACCGAAGTGTTCAGGTCGGCGCCGATCACCTGGATCGTGCCGCCGCCGAAATTGAATTGATACGTGCCGCTGCCGGCAAAATTACCCACCAGCCCGTCGCTGCCGCCCACCTGGAGCGTGCCGCCCAGGAGATCGTAACGGCCGTTGCCATACGCGGAGAGATAGAGGTGCGAGCTTTGCGAGATCGTCAGCGCGCCGCCGGTCTGGATGATCGTGCCGGTGCCCTGGTTGGTGGCTCCGCTCTCGCGATTGCCCAGGATGAGACTGGCGGGGCCGTTGGCGTCCGTCTGGACCACGACGGTGCCGGAGCCGCTGATATTCAGCGTGCCCGCTGAGGCCGGGCGCGAGCCGGTGCTGCGGCCGAGATTGTTGATCCCGCCCACCAGATTCAGCGTTCCCGCGCTGATGTTGTAGGTGCCGGTGCCACCCTGGTTGCCGATATTGAGGGAGGCGCAATGGGTGAGGTCGCCGCAGGTCGGCTGCACGTTCACGGTGCCGCCGCTCTGGTTGACCGTCCCGGTCCCGCTCCAGTCTCCCACCTGCAGCGCCGTGCCGATGTTCAGCGTTCCACCGGAGACGGTTAGTGTCCCGGTGTTGCCGTTGCCCGTGCCGATGGCGAGATAATCCACCGACGAAGTGCCCGAGGTGACGGCCAGGCCGCCGTTCTCCACATGCGTCTCGCCGCCGGTGATGGTGGCGTTGGACAGGGTCAGCGTGCCGGTGCCCTGCTTCGTGAAGATGCCGTACGAACTGTCCCAGGCCTGCCCGCCATTGGTGATGGTGCCCTGGAACGTCGTGTCCCCGTTGCCGCTGACGACGAGCGTGCTGGTATTGGTCTGGACCTGACCCGAGCCCGTCAGGGCTGCGATGGTCTGGTTGGCACTGAGGGTGAGGATGGCGCCCGCCGATACGTCCACCGCGCTGCTGCTCGAAAGCGCGCCGGCGGCTCCGGCCGTGAGGGTGCCCGCCGTGACCGATGTGGCGCCGGTGCGGCTGTCCGTTCCCGTGAGCACGAGCGTGCCCGCGCCCGATTTTGTGATGTTGCCCGCGCCCGACAGGTTGCCGCTCAGCGTGGCCGACCCCGAGGCGAGACTGAGCGTTCCCGTTATCCCGCTGTCCACCACCACCGCATTGGCAAGGCTGGTGCCGCTGGTGAAGGCGAGGGTGCTGTTGCCGGTGAACCGTGCGATGCCGCTGCCGAGCGCGGTGCTGGCGCCAGCGGAGATGGTCCCGGCGTCGATCAGCGTTCCGCCGGAATAGGTATTGCTGGCCGAAAGGGTCAGCGTTCCCGCCCCCGACTTGCGCAACGCGCCCGCGCCCGAGAGAACGCCAGACAGCGTGGCGGTCGTGCCGCTGGTGTTGATCGTCGCCGTCTTGCCATTCACCAGCGTCATCGCGTTGGACGTGGTGAGCGCGCTTCCGGCGATCAGCGTGCCGTCTCCGAAATTGAACTGGCCCGTGCCCCTGATGCCGTTGGTGCCACCGACGGTGAAGCTGCCGCCGCTGAGGTTGAACGTGCCGGTTCCCGACCCGAAGTTCAGATAGCTGGAGCCGGAAAGGGTGAGGGACCCTCCGGTGAGATTGACGGTGCCGGTGGAGCCGGAGACGCTGGCCAGTACCAGCGTGGTGGCGACGGTGGCCGAGCCGCCGGAGATGTTGAAGCTGCCCGTGCCGCCGGAGGACGCGCCGAAGATGATCTGGGCGGACCCGCCGGCATTCTGGACCGACAGCGTGCCGGCCGACAGATTGTAAACACCGCTGCCGCCCGTGCCGTAATTGCTGACGTCGCTCCCGAACCTGATCGGGTTCGAGAGGGCCAGCGTGACGACGGAGCCTGCGCCATCCTGCGTGATGGTCCCTGATCCCTTCGAGTCGCCCACATAGAGCTGCCCACCGGCGAAGCTGCCGGTGGTCATGGAAAACTGGGCGTTGTCAGAGATCGTGAGCGTGCCGCTCGATGCAGTTCCGGATCCGCCGGCGCCGGAGGTGCGGGAGCCGATATAGGCGGTCATGCCGCCAGACGCGGCGTCGAAGACGGCGTTACCTGACAGGGCGTAGGTTCCGGTGCCCCCTTGTGTGCCGAGATCGAGCGAGCCCGCGCTGCTGAAGCGCACCGTGCCGCCGCTCTGGTTGAACAGGCCAGTCACGCTGCTGCCGCGCCCGATGGCGAGCCCGCCGTAGTTCAGGCTGCCGGCATTGGCCACATAGAGCAGCTCGCCATCGGTCATGTTGAGCGTGCCGGTGCCGCCGGTCGTGTTGGTGGCGCCGCCGCCCACCCAGATCCGCCCGATTGACGTTCCGGGGGCCGTGCTCGTGTCCGCGAGGTTCACCTGGATGGTGCCGCCGGCGAGATTGAGCGTGCCGGCGCCTCCGTTTCCGATCTCCATGCGCCCGGCGCTGGTGCCGGAGGTGGTGTTCAGCGTCAGCGTCGTGCTGCTGCCCACCGTGATGTCGGCGTCTCCCGAGGCCGTGCCGATCGCGAAGGGAGACGTGTTGAAGGTGAGCAGAAGCGTTGAGGCGGTGCCCGGAAAATTCCACCCGGGACTGGCGACGAATGTCGAGCCGCCCTGGGCGGTGATGCTGGTGGGCTGGCCGACGGTGATGGCGGAATCGACGGCTGTGGTGAAGCCGCTCTGGTCCGTCACGATCACCGAATCCGCACGGACCTCCCGTGCGCCGCCGGCGGGAAGGATGAGAGACAGGAAAGCCACGCCCGCAGACAGGCGTGCTGTGCGTCCTCTCAGCAATCGGGTCAAATCCCGCCCCCAAAACATCAAATCTGATTTCCGCCGCGCCAAACGGCGTTACGGAATGCAATAAAATTTCGAGCTACGTTTTTGAGGGCATGATCGCAACGCGCCGCCCCGCCCCATCCCCATGGCACTTTCATACCTTATTTTAAGAATGTCCCGGCGTGCAAATTCCAGATTGCATGAGCGCTTCTCGCCAACTTTTGCGGGGTGTTTTCCACCCAGAAATCGAGGCGCCGGAACGGGCGAGGTGGTGGCTAATCCCTTGAATTTGCAAAAGAGGGGGCTGTTTCTTGAGGCCCGCTTTGCCGCTGTTTCACCCGTGCCCGGCGAATCGGAGAGCAGCGGGGTGCGGACGCAAACTGGCCGCGCAATCGTCAGCGGTCTGCACCTGCGTGTTTGGTGGAGGTTTTAATGTACCGACGTGGGTTGGGATGGCATCCCTAACCTGCGGCGCATACGTCCGAGCGGATCAGGAAGCGGCGCTCGCGACCATTGTCGAGGGAGAAAATCCCGCCTCGCCCCGGCACCACGTCGAGGGTCAGCCGGGTGTGCTTCCAGACCTCGAATTGCAGGGCACCGATATAGAAGGGGGTGTCGCCGATCTGGCCCAGCAGGACATCGCGGTCGCCCACCAGGAAGTCGCCCCTTGGATAGCACATGGGCGAAGAGCCGTCGCAGCATCCGCCGGACAGGTGGAACAGCACGGGTCCATGGTCCGCGATGATTTCAGCGAGCAGCTGAACAGCGGCAGGTGTCGCGTTCAGGCGGTCGGGAGGGACGGTCCCCATGACGCTGATCCGGAAATCAAAGGCGGCACCGCGGGGAGAAGGTTCCCGCGATGCCGAAGTGGGCAAAGGTGCCGTGTGTTCGGCGGCCGGGCGGGCCGCCGAGCTTCGGGGCGGGGTCCGGATGTTTGGGATGCCGGTCTTTGGCGGTATCAGAAGAAGCCGAGCTTCTTCGGGGAATAGCTCACCAGCATGTTCTTGGTCTGCTGGTAATGGTCCAGCATCATCTTGTGCGTCTCACGGCCGATACCCGACTGCTTGTAGCCGCCGAAGGCCGCGTGGGCCGGATAGGCGTGGTAGCAGTTGGTCCAGACGCGGCCGGCCTGAATGGCGCGGCCGAAGCGATAGGCTCGCGTTCCGTCCCGCGTCCAGATGCCGGCGCCGAGGCCGTAGAGCGTGTCGTTGGCGATCGCGAGCGCTTCCTCGTCGTCCTTGAAGGTGGCCACCGACACCACGGGGCCGAAGATCTCCTCCTGGAAGACGCGCATCTTGTTGGTGCCCTTGAAGACGGTGGGCTGCACATAGAAGCCGCCGGCCAGATCTCCGGGCAGTTCGTTGCGCGCGCCGCCGATCAGGACCTCGGCGCCTTCCTTCTTGCCGATGTCGAGATAGGCGAGGATCTTCTCCATCTGCTCGCCGGAGGCCTGCGCGCCGATCATGGTCGCCGGGTCGAGCGGATCGCCCTGCGTGATGGCGGCGACGCGCTTCAGGGCCTTCTCCATGAAGCGGTCATAGATGCTCTCATGGATGAGCGCGCGGCTGGGGCAGGTGCAGACCTCGCCCTGATTGAGCGCGAACATGACGAAACCTTCGATGGCCTTGTCCAGGAAATCGTCGTCCTCGGCCGCCACGTCCTTGAAGAAGATGTTCGGCGACTTGCCGCCGAGCTCCAGCGTCACGGGAATGAGGTTCTGGCTGGCGTACTGCATGATCAGCCGGCCCGTGGAGGTCTCGCCGGTGAAGGCGATCTTGGCGATGCGGGGGCTGGAGGCGAGCGGCTTTCCGGCCTCGAGGCCGAAGCCGTTGACCACGTTCAGCACGCCGGGGGGCAGGATGTCCGCGATAAGGCCGATCAGGACGTGAATGGAGGCGGGCGTCTGCTCGGCCGGCTTCAGCACCACGCAATTGCCGGCGGCGAGCGCGGGGGCGAGCTTCCAGACCGCCATGAGGATGGGGAAATTCCACGGAATGATCTGGCCGACCACGCCGAGCGGCTCGTGGAAATGATAGGCCACGGTGTCGTGGTCGATCTCCGAGATGCCGCCTTCCTGTGCGCGGACGACGCCGGCGAAATAGCGGAAGTGGTCGATGGCGAGCGGAATGTCGGCGGCGGTGGTCTCGCGGATGGGCTTGCCGTTATCCCAGGTCTCGGCGAGCGCCAGCGTGTCGAGATTGTCCTCCATCACGTCCGCGATGCGCAGCAGCAGGCGGGCACGCTCGGCGGCACTGGTGCGGCCCCAGGCGTCCTTGGCGCGGTGGGCGGCATCGAGCGCGGCTTCCACGTCGGCCGCGTCCGAGCGGGCGATCTCGCAGAGCACGCGGCCGTTCACCGGCGAGCTGTTGTCGAAGTAGCGCCCCGACTTCGGCGGCACATACTGCCCGCCGATGAAATTGTCGTAGCGCGGGGCGAAGGGCACCTTGGTGGCGCGGGCGAATTCCGGCTTGTTCATGGCTTGCCTCCCTTGGTCGACGTTTGATGCGTCGTGAAGGCATGGTCCGTCGGCCGGGACCGGCTGTCAGCGGGGGCGCGTGGCCCCGCCGGTGCCATGTGTCGCAGGCCTGCGACACTGTGCGGTGCAATATTCAGTTGGCCCGTTCGAGGCCGAGCTTTCCCAGCTTGCGGTGAAGGGTCGCCCGCGAAAGGCCGAGCTGCCGGGCGGCCGCCGTGACGTTCCCGCCCGCGCGGATGAGGGCCCGTTCCAGGATGGCCCGCTCGGCCTGCCGCAGCTCCGCATCGAAGCCCTGTCCGCCTGCCGCTCCGTCGGTCAGCGACAAAGGCTTGCCGATGACTGCGCCGAGATGGCGGTAGGCCTGCCGTGCGGCGCGGGTGGCGCCGACGATGATGTCCTCGCCGTCCACCGCGAGCAAAGCGTGCGGCGACCAGTCATCCATGCGCGCCACGACGATGCGGGCGTTCGGGAAGGCCTGGCGGAAGTTTTCCGCCTCGATCCGCCGGGCGGCGTCGCCCGTGGCGAGGGCGATCACATTCACCAGTTCCTCCGTCAGGCCGCTCCGGCAGGAGGAGACGTCGAGGGCGGCAGCGATGTGGCCCTCATGGTCGTGGATGGGCACGGTGGTGCAGGACAGGAGCGTGTTGCGGGCGAAGAAGTGCTGGTCGCGATGGATGGTCAGCGCCCGCTGCTCGGCAAGGCAGGTGCCGATGCCGTTGGTGCCCTCGTGCTCCTCGCTCCAGATGCAGCCCGGCCAGAGGCCCCACCGCTCGAACGTGTCGTCGTCGCCGGCAAGGCCCCTGCGTTCCACAGGAATGCCCTCCCGGTCGGCGATCAGCACGCAGCATCCCATGCCGCCGACGGCGAGGAAGAGCCGGTCGAGGCTCGCCTGCGCGGCCCGCAGCATGGGCTCGAGCCGCTGCCGCGCTTCGGAGAGCTTCTGCTGTTCCAGCCGCTGGGGCGAGCGCCGCTCCGTGGGGTCGAGGCGATAGAGGGCGACGGACCGCTGCCAGGAGGCAACAAGGGCGGAACTCACCGCCCCGCCGGAACGGATGGCGGTCTCGATCCTGTCGGCATGCTGCGACGAAACCCTGTTCATCACTGGCTCCTCCCCGGAGGTCTCCGCCAGCGTCGCGTTTTCGCGCCGAATGGCGGTGTCGGTCTGGACAGACGGCATCGGTCCGACCGGTCTTTTGCCGCAACTATAGCGGCGGCACGCCGGGACCAAAAGCGGGGCCGCGGATCTGTGATGGGCGGGCGTTCGGGCTGCTGTCATCCGCCAGCGGCCGCGGGGACTCCCAATCCGGTTACATTGGATTAAGACAGAGCCGGGTGAGATGGATGGCACGTCGTGCCTGGGATGGAATCCTGATGGGCGAGATCCGGCCTCTGCTGTCGGCGGACGATATTCTGGCGCATCCCCGGTTCGGGCTGGCGCGGGAGATGTATGTTCGCGAACTGCTCGAAATGCACGAGAACCAGCCGGCCGAGAACCGGCTGCTGATCGATGGCGGCACGGCAACGATCTTCATGAGCGTCATCATCATGGACGCCGGCCATCGGCCGGAGGACCGCGCAACATGGCCGACCATGCAACTGCTCAAGGGGCAGATGGAGACCCATGGCATCGCGAGCGGGCGCCGGACCCATGACATCGTCCGCCGTCTGGTGGATACCGGATACATCTCGGCCTACCGGGCGCCCGACGATCGCCGCGTCACGTTGCTGGCGCCGTCGGACAAGATGCTGACCCACGATCGGCGGGCGCTGCGGGTCTATTATCACCCGCTGCACGTCCTGTTTCCGGATCCCGGATATCCCGAACCGGTCAACCACGACCCCGTCTTCCACTGGATCGCACGCGACATATGCGCCGCGTTCCTGGCGCATGCGCAGCAGTTCATCCTCGCCAATCCGGTGATCGCCTTCTTCCTACCCCGGCAGGCCGGGCACATGATCCTGACCAAGCTCATGCATCTGTGCGCCCATCAGGACGATCAGGCGCCGCCGCAGGTCTCCTTTCTCAAGATCGGCGACAGCTTCGGCGTCTCACGCACCCATGTGCGCAAGCTGCTGCAGGCGGCGGCGGAACTCGGCTTCGTGCGGCTGTCCGGCAATAGCGTCGACGTCACGCCCGAGTGCCGCGCCGGCTTCGACCGATTCCTGGCCGACACCATGGCTGGCCATGATCTGATCTATCGCATGGCGAAGGCGCGCATGGCCCCCGCCGAAGACGCTGCAGCGGCCCCCATGGCGAGCGTCGGCGCGGCGTGACGGTAGAGGGTAACCTAAAGCGTTGCCTTTCCGCTTTCCTTTGCCGATGCAGGCGAAAAGTTCCGTAACGCCCGCCCGGAGGCGCCTCTAATGTCCGGTGCGTCGGGACGGGGCGCGCGGCTCATCAGGTGACCAGCAGCGGCATCGTGGCGACGGAAGCCTCAGCATCGGGGGGATGTCATGGTACCCATTGTTGCCGCCGACATGCTCGCGCGGATCCATGTGCACGGCGCGACGGACCCGTCCGTCAACTGGCTCGGGGCCTTTGCCACCTGCGGCGGGCGGGGCGCGAGCCAGTCCTCCACCATCGTGTATGAAATTCCGCCCGGTGGGCGCCTGGGCTGGCACACCGATGCCACGGAAGAGACCCAGTACATTCTCGCCGGGACCGGCGAACTCCTGATGGAGGACGGCAGCCGCACCATTGGTGCGGGCAGCGTCTTTGCCCTGCCGCCGAACGTGCGGCACGACATCGTCAATACGGGCAGCGAGACGCTGCATGCGGTCGCCTTCTTTGCGGCGGCCATGTTCACCCAGACCTTCGATCAGGTGATGCTGCCGCCCGACACGCATGTGCTCGGGACGCCGAACCGCAACGGCTGACGTCCAGCGCTGAAGCGCCCTCTCTTTTCTGAACGGATCGGCCGGCGCGCCTCGGAGCGCCGGACGCGGGCTGCTGGCCGCTCGCCGGGCACGGCCGAAGACCAACAGGCAAAGCTCCCTTCATGATGTCCCAGGTCGCAGACGTTGCCCCGTTCCCTTCCGCTTCCGCACGCGCAGCGGCCTGGACCAGCCGCCCGGCGGGTCGCTCCGCGCGGCTGGTCGCCTTGCTGCTGGCCACGACTGCACTCTCGGCCCCGGCGGCCAGGGGCGGGGAACTCCCCACTTCCGGCAGTGTCGTCTCCGGCAGCGCGGCGATCTCGGTGCCGTCCGCCACCAGCGTGCTCATCACCCAGACGTCGCGCAATGCCATCATCAATTGGGGCTCCTTCTCGGTGCGCGCGGGCAATGCCGTGCGCTTCGAGAATGGGAGCGGGGCAACACTCAACCGCGTCACCGGCCTTTCGCCCTCGCAGATCGACGGCAGCCTCTCGGCCACCGGCAGCGTCTATCTGGTGAACCCCAACGGCATCACGGTCGGCCCCACCGGACAGGTGACGACAGGCGGCAGTTTCATTGCGTCCACCCATGACGTGTCGGATGCCGAGTTCAACGCCGGCGGCGCCATGACCTTCCGGGGCTCCAGCACTGCCAGCGTCATCAATTACGGCAGCATCGGCTCGCTGGGCGGCGACGTGGCGCTCATCGCCCGCAAGGTCGAGAACGCCGGAACCATTTCCGCGCCCAACGGCACGGTGGGTCTTGCCGCCGGCTATGAGGTGCTGGTGCGCGATGCCGCGCTCTCGGACGGCAAGTTCGTGGTGAAGGTGGGCGGCGGCGATACGGAAGCCAAGACCACCGGCGTCATCAAGGCCGCCGAGGCGGAGCTCAAGGCGAATGGCGGCAATGTCTATGCGCTGGCCGGCAATACGGAGAGCCTCACCAAGGCCACCGGCGTTGCCAGCAAGGGCGGCCGCATCTTCCTCACCGCCGGCGATGGCGGCAACGTCACGGTCACGCAGAAGCTCTCCGCGCGGGCGGCGGCATCGAACGGCAAGGCCAAAGGCGGCGAGATCCGGGTCTCGGGCGGCACGGTGAAGGTGTCCGGCAAGCTCGACGCCAAGGGCGAAGGCGATGCGGGCGGCACCATCGTCGTGACGGGCCGGGACATCCAGCTTGCAGCGGGCGCCGACCTCGATGCGAGCGGCGCCACGGGCGGCCTCGTCCTCGTTGGTGGCGACTATCAGGGCGGCAAGGACGCCACGACCAAGTATCTCGCGGAGGATGTGGCGACCGCCACCACCACAACGGTGGAAGCCGGCGCGAGCATCCGGGTGGACGGTACGGCGGGTGCAGGCGGACGGACCGTGGTCTGGTCGGACGGGACGACGCGCTTTGACGGGACGATCAGCGCCACCGCGGCGGGGACCGCCGCGGGTGGCGATGCGGAAGTCTCGGGCAAGGTGCGGCTCGCCTTTGACGGCACGGCGGACCTCAGGAGCGAGAGGGGAGCTTTCGGCACGCTGCTGCTGGACCCTTACAACCTGACGATTTCGGCGGCGTCGGGCAGCGGCATGTCCGGCTTCAACGCCAACGCCAACAACAGCGTCCTGAATGCCACGACCCTGACCAATGCCCTCGCCACAGCGAACGTGACGGTGACGACGGGTTCCGCCGGGGCGCAGGCCGGTGACATCACAGTCGCGACGCCCATCAACTGGAGCAGCGGATCAGCCCTGACGCTCTCGGCCTATGGCTCCATTGCTGTGAATGCGAGCATCACCGGCGGCACGGGCTCGTCCATCCTGCTGCGAGCAGATAACACCGGCACCGGAACCGGCACCGTGACGTTCGGGACCGGCGCGACGCTGAGTGCGGGAGGCGGCGTCTCGATTTTCTACAATCCGAGCAGCTTTGCGGCACCGACCGACTATTCCGCCCGCGTCGCCTCGGGAACGCTCACCGCCTACATGCTGGTGAACACGGTCCAGGATCTCCAGGACATGAACACCAACCTCAACGGCATCTACGCGCTGGGCCGGGACATTGACGCCAGCGCAACCACGAGCTGGAACGGCGGCGCGGGCTTTCAGCCCGTGGGGACAAATTCCAGCTATTTCTACGGCACACTCGATGGCCAGCTCCATGTCATCTCGGGACTGTTCATCAACCGTGGCAGCCTGACCGCCGTCGGATTGTTTGGCGACCTCGCCCCCGGCGCAGAAATCCGCAATCTGGGTCTTGTTGGTGGCAGCGTCACGGGTGGCATCGCCACAGGCAGCCTTTCAGGTATCAACCACGGCATCATCACGAACGTTTATGCGTCCAGCGCCGTAACAGGCCAAGATTATGTGGGCGGGCTGATCGGCTATAACACCGGAACGATCTCGCAGGCGTACGCCACGGGCACGGTTAGCGGCAACGACAAGGTTGGTGGGCTGATCGGCATCAATGGCACGGGCGCCGGGAACAGCACGATCTCCAATGTCTACGCCACAGGCTCGGTCAGCGGTAGCAACTATGTTGGCGGCCTCATAGGCGCCAATTATGGTGTGCTCATCAACGCTTATTCCAGCGGTGCCGTCAGCGCGAGCACATCCACCAGCGTCGGCGGACTGATTGGTGACAACACCAACGGCGTTTCAATCACCGCATCGTTCTACAATACGCAGACGACGGGGCAGGCCAACGGCGTCGGGTCCGGTTCCTCAGGCGGCGTCACCGGGCTAACCACCGCGCAGATGCGCGATGGCTCAACGACCTCCGGCGGCTTCTACGCCCTGGCGAGCGCCGCCGGCTGGGATTTCACGACGGTCTGGGCCCGCCCCAATGCCTTGACCAGCCAGTCGAGCGATGGCCAGCGGCATTATGCCGAGCTCTATGCCGTCTCGGGTGTCGTCGGCGTCAATGCCACAGGCACCATGACCTACGGCGATGCCAGCCCGGCATGGACCTACACCTATTACGGAACGGGGAGCGGCTATGGCAATTTGGTCACCGCCAACCCGGCCTATGCCTCGGGCGTGACCTCTGCCAGCGATGTAGGGACCTATGCCGTTGCCCTGTCCGGTGGCAGCGGCACGTCGTGGGGAGGACGCTTGACCCGCTTTGTCAGTTCGGGATCCGTGACTGTCATACCCGCGACGCTCACGGTGACGGCGAACGGCGGCAGCATGGTCTATGGCTACGCTGCGCCTGCGCTCGGCTACACGGCCTCCGGCTGGAGGAATGGCCAGGGCGACAGCCTGCTGTCCGGCGTCTCGGTAACGACCAACGCCACGTCTACGTCCAATGTGGGCACATCCTACACCAGCAGTGCCAGCGGCGGCTCGCTGTCGGGCGCCGCATCGGGCAATTACACGCTGAGCTATGTGGACGGCAGCGTCTCCGTCACGCCCCGCGCGCTCACCGTCACTGCCGGTGCCCAGTCCATGATCTATGGCGACAGCGTGCCCGGCCTGACCTATGCGTTGGGCGGGGCAGGTCTGGTGAATGGCGATACGCTCACCGGCGCGCTCGTTACATCCGCTTCGTCGACGGCCAGCGTGGGCAGCTACGCCATCACGCAGGGCACGCTGGCCGCGTCATCCAATTATTCAGTGACCTATACGGGTGCCAACGTCTCAGTCACCGCCCGGCCTCTCACCGTTACCGCCGACGCGCAGTCGATGGTCTATGGCGATGCCATACCTGGGCTCACCTATGCGGTGGGAGGCGCCGGCCTGGTGAATGGCGACACCCTCAGCGGAGCGGCGGCGACGGGTGCCTCTTCCGCCTCTGGCGTCGGCTCCTATGCCATCACGCAAGGCTCCTTGGCCGCTTCGTCCAACTATGCCCTCAGCTATGTGGGGGCGAACCTCTCCGTCACGCCCCGACTGCTCACCATCACGGCGGACCCCAAGTCCATGACCTATGGCGACAGCCCGCCGGGGCTCACTTATGGGATCGGCGGGGCAGGTCTCGTGAACGGCGACACTCTGAGCGGAGCCCTCGCCACATCCGCTTCGTCCTCGGCCAACGTGGGCACCTACGCCGTCACGCAAGGCACCCTGGCCGCGTCGTCCAATTATGCCGTCACCTATACGGGCGCCAATCTCGCCATCACCCCGCGCGCGATCACCATCGCCGCCGACGCCCAGTCCATGATCTATGGCGACAGCGTGCCGGTCCTGACCTATACGCTCGGCGGAGCAGGTCTGGTGAATGGCGACACGCTCACCGGCGTGCAGGCCACGTCCGCGTCGTCCATGGCCAGCGTCGGCACCTATGCCATCACGCAAGGCACCCTGGCGGCGTCGTCCAACTATGCCGTGACCTATATGGGCGCCAATCTGGCCGTAACGCCGCGCGCGCTCACGATTGCCGCCGACGCCCGGTCCATGACCTATGGCGCCAGCGTGCCGGTCCTGACCTATACGCTGGGCGGAGCAGGTCTGGTGAATGGCGACACGCTCACCGGCGTGCAGGCCACGTCCGCTTCGTCCACGTCCGGCGTCGGCACCTATGCCATCACGCAGGGCACGCTGGCGGCCTCGTCCAATTACGCGGTCACCTATTCCGGGGCCGGCCTTTCGGTGACGCCGCGCCCGCTCACGGTTACGGCCAACGCGACGTCCATGACCTATGGCGACGGCCTGCCGCTCCTCACCTATGCGATCGGCGGCGCAGGCCTCGTGAATGGCGACACGCTCTCCGGGGGGCTCACCACCTCCGCCACGTCGTCTTCCATCGTGGGCCCCTATGCCATCGGGCGGGGAACGCTCTCGGCGTCTCCCAATTATGCGCTCACTTATGTGGGCGGCGCCCTGTTGGTCCTTCCACGTCCTCTCACCATAACGGCGGATGACCAGACGCGCGCGACGGGCGCGCCCAATCCCGCTCTCAGCTACCGGGTCGGGGGGCGTGGGCTGGTGAACGGGGACACGCTCTCCGGGACGCTCGCAACCTCCGCTGGCCCCCTGTCGATGGTGGGTAGTTACCCCATCACCCAGGGCAGCCTGTCCGCCGGCGCGAACTATGCCTTGACCTACAGTCCGGGGACGCTAACCGTGGTGGGATCGACGCAGACTCCCGCCTTCATCGAGACGCGGGCCTCGGACGAGGTGGTCGTGACAGAGGCAACGGAAGGGCTTGTGACAGCCGTGGACCAGACGCCCCAGATCGTGCCTCCGCCCACCGTCGTTTCATGCGACGGCGGGGCCGGCGGCCCCTGCAGCCTGTTCCCGGTGCCGGAGAATCGGCCCTCCGCCTCCTTTCTCAGATTCCGGGGTGAGTGAGGGATGAGCGCTCCCCGTTCCCCGATCATGCGCACCGGCGCGCTGGCGCTGGGCGTCGTCCTTCTTCCCGCCACGGCCGCCTTGGCGCAGGTGATCGCGCCGGTGGAGCGCAACCTGCCGCCGGTGATCTCGGGGCAGGGGCGGCTCGTCATCGGGCCGCAGGATCTGGCCGGCAGCCCGGACGACACGCCGCTTGGCGTGGCCCTGTCCGGCATCAGCCTCATCGGGCCGAAGGAGAGCGTGGCGAAACGGGCAGGGCGCGGCATCCGCATCGGCGCCGTGGGCGAGATCGACCGCGCGGCCCTCACGCAGGCGCTGACGCCCTTCCTCGGACAGCCGCTCTCGCGCAAGCGCATCGCCGACATCCAGGCGGCCATCGCCAAGGTCTATCGCTCGGCCGGCTATCCCTTCGTCTCCGTCACCCTGCCGCCGCAGGAAGTCACCGGCGGCGTCCTCACCTTGCGCGTGGTCGAGTTCCGCACCGGATCGGTGAAGGTCTCGGGCGCGGAACCGGGCACCGAGGCTGCGCTCTCCGGTCGCGTGCGCGCCGTGCCCGGCCAGCGCATCGCCTCCGACGCGCTGGAGGAGGATCTGGCCTGGCTCAACCGCTCGCCCTATCACACGGTCAACGGCGTTTTCGCGCCGGGGGATGAACTGGGGCTGAGCACTCTCACCCTGGAAGTGACGCCACAGAAGCCCTGGCAGGTGTTCGGCGGCTTGTCCAACACCGGCACCCACTCCACGGGCTTCGACCGCTACTTCGCGGGCTTCGGCGCCGCGCTGCCCGGCCTGCCTGAGAGCTATCTCTCCTATCAGATCACCGGCAGCCCGAACTTCTGGAGCGATCCGGCCGCGGTCGGCACCGGACCGGACCAGCCGAGCTATTACAGCCAGGCCGGGCGCCTCGTGATCTCCACCGGCGCCCGCCAGAGCCTCGAATTCGTGCCGAACTATGTGGCGACCCGCCAGAATGCGCAGGGCGCCACCTTCGCCTATGACAACCAGACGCTGGAAATCCCAGTGTACTACCGCACGGCGCTCTCTAATCTGGTGCCGGGCCTCTATGCGGGCGATCTCATCCTCGGGGCCACGGGCAAGACGGTCTCGCGCACCAGTTATTTCAGCGGGTCGGACATCGGCGGGGCGAATGCGGACCTGTTCGAGCTGATCGCCGGCTGGTCGGTTTCGCGCTCGGACCCCTTTGGCACCACGAGCCTGGATCTCAAGCTCATCGGCAATCCGGGCGGGGTGATCGGCGGCAACAGCGCCGCACAGTGGAGCCGCTACAGCGGCGGGCGGGTCACGGACGTGACCTATGTCTATGGCACCGGCGATCTCAACCGGGTGACGCGCCTGCCCGCGGGCTTCAACTGGGTCAGCGACCTGTCGGGCACGGCGGCGGGCCAGCCCCTGCCGGACACCGAGCAACTGAGCCTCGGCGGTCTTTACGCCACGCGCGGCTACACGCTGGACGACGGCACGGTGGACACGGGCCTCGTGTGGCGCAACGAATTGCGCACGCCCACCTTCGCGCTGCTCTCGAGCCTCGGCGTTGCGGGTGTGACCGATCAGGTGTCGCCATACGCCTTCCTCGACCTCGCCTGGGGCCGGGCCTATGGCTATCAGGGCGTGCTGGGGGCCGTGCCGCACAACGACACGTCGCTGGCCGGCCTCGGCCTCGGCCTCGACTACACCCTCAACCGCAACCTCACCGCAACGCTCGTCGGCGGCGTCGCCCTCACGGACGCCACCTACACCAAGGCCGGCGACTTTACCCTCCAGGCGCGGGTGTATGTGAGCTATTGAGGGCTGGCGAGGTGCTGGCGGCTGAGATCGGCCGGTTCACCTGCCGATGGTGATGTGAACTGGCGGACGATCGTCCTATAAGCACTGATTGGTTCCGGATGGCTTCCAGCAGCATCCGGCCGCTTCATCCATACCATTCGCTGGTCAGCGCAAGACTGGAAGCATGCCCGCGGGCCGTCACAGGAGAAACGCGTGCGTCCCATCGCTCGCCGTTGCCCAAAGCGATCCAATACCCGGCCAGACGATGAAGAGGAAGTGCTGGCGCGCCCTAGGGGAAACGGCGGCCGGACGGCCAAGTCCCTGATATGATTGGTTTATAGCAAGCTGCAATGTGGCATGAATGTAGCAGTTTGGCGTGCCAACGCCAACACATCACGTGCGCGACGCTCTTCGCTTCACATACTCTGATTTGGTGTTTGCTCTGGAACGAGCATTGCCTCTTGCGGTGTAGGGGGCAGCCCTCAGCGTTTGAAGGGTCGCGTTGTCTCCTAGACGAGAGCTTTTGCGAAGGCGGCGATGGCGCGTTCAATGGCGGCATCGTCGATCTCGCGATGCGTGACGCAACGTAATTTTTGTTTTCCCCACGGCCGGGTGAGGAGGCCGATGCCTTCCAGACGCTGGACCCACGCCCCGCTGTCGCGGCCGGATCGCGACACGTCGATCTGGATGATGTTCGTCTGTGGGCTGCTCGCCGAAATCGTGCCGGCCAGCGCATTGACGCCCTCGCTGAGGCGCCGGGCCCGGCGATGGTCCTCGGCGAGGCGCGGTCCCATGGTGCGCACGGCTTCAAGCCCGGCCGCGGCCATGATGCCAATCTGCCGCTGTGCGCCGCCGAGCATCCGCCGCAGGGGGCGGCACTTCGCGATGGTGTCCCTCGGGCCGGCGAGGATGGCCCCCACCGGTGCAGACAGGCCCTTGGACAGGCACAGCGACACGGTGTCGGCGAACTGCGCGATCTCCGCCGGGCGCACATCCAGCGCCACGGCGGCGTTGAACAGACGCGCGCCGTCGAGGTGCACGCGCGCGCCACGGGCATGGGCGAGGTCGTGGACGGTGCGCATGTGCGCGAGCGGGAGCACGGCGCCGCCGGCATTGTTGTGGGAGGTTTCCATGCCCACGAGCGCGGTGCGCAGGCGATGGCCGGTGGCGGTGAGCGCGTCTTCAAGCGCGTTGACATCCATCGCGCCGGCCGTGCCGGGAACCGGGAGATAGAACAGCCCGGTCAAGGTGCCCGATCCCCGTTCAGAGGTGTAGATGTGGGCGGAGCTTTCCAGCACCACCTGCTCGCCACGCTCCGCCTGCGCGAGAATTGCAAGGAGATTGGCCATGGTGCAGCTCGGCACGAACAGGCCCGCCTCCTTGCCCAAGGTCTGGGCCGTATAGGCCTCCAGCTCGCGGGCCGTGGGGTCGCCGTCGAGGCCATCATCACCCACTTCGGCAGCCATCATCCGCTCGTACATGGCGGCGGTGGGACGGGTCACGGTGTCGCTGCGCAGATCCACGGGCGCCTGATCTGCGGACGGCCGCGCCAGCGTTCCCGCGACATTCTCTTGGACCGACATCGTGGCACCCTACTGCTTGAGAATCTTGGAAAGGAACAGTCGGGTCCGCTCGTGCCGGGCCTCGACATGGTCGAAGAATTCGCTCTTGGGGCAGTCCTCAATGATCCGGCCGGCATCCATGAAGATGACACGGTCGGCGACGTGCCGGGCAAAGCCCATCTCGTGCGTCACCACCATCATGGTCATGCCCTCGCGGGCGAGGTCGGTCATGACCTCGAGCACTTCCGTCACCATCTCCGGATCGAGCGCCGAGGTGGGCTCATCGAACAGCATGGCGAGGGGATCCATCGACAGCGCGCGGGCGATCGCCACGCGCTGCTGCTGTCCGCCCGAGAGCGTGCCGGGAAACGCGCTCGCGTGGGCGACGAGGCCGACCCGTTCGAGCAGCGCAAGGCCACGCGCCCGCGCATCCGTCCGGCTGCGCTTGAGCACCTGCATCTGGCCGAGACAGAGATTGTCGATGACGCTGAGGTGCGGAAAGAGTTCGAAGTGCTGAAACACCATGCCGGTGGTGGCCCGCAGGCGCGGCAGGTTCGTGCGACGGTCGCCCACCGATATCCCGTTGACGATGATCTCGCCTTGCTGGAAATCCTCCAGCGCGTTCACCGTCTTAATGAGGGTCGATTTCCCCGATCCCGACGGGCCGCACACCACCACAACTTCGCCCTTGGCGACCTGCGTGGAGCACGCGTTCAGCACCTGATGCGGGCCGTACCACTTGCTGACATTCCTGATTTCGATCATCGGGCTGCTTTCAGGAGCGGAGATCATCGAGCCACCTTCCAGCGCAGTTCCAGGCGCTTCACCAGACGAGAGGCGGCGAAACAGATGACGAGATAGACGACGGCCACGAAGACGTAGAACTCTGTCAGGCGGCCGTCCCGCGCGCCAACTTTCGACGCCGCGCCGAGAAAGTCGGTGAGACCGACGACATAAACGAGGGATGTGTCCTGGAAGAGCACGATGAGCCGCGTCAGGAGCGACGGCGTCATATTCCGGATGGCCTGCGGCAGGACGACCTTGAGGAAGGTCTGCCGGCGGGTCAGCCCCAGCGCGAGGCCGGCGGAGATCTGGCCGCGCCGGATGGACTGGATGCCGCCACGTATGATCTCGCAGAAATAGGCCGCCTCGAACAAAGTGAAGCTGACCAAGGCGGAGCGGAAGGCACCCACCTGGATGGGCCGGCTCGACCCCACGAGCCATGCGCCGATGTAAGGCACGAGGAAGTAGAACCAGAAGATGATCAGCACCAGCGGCACCGACCGCACGAGATTGACATACAGCGTCGCCGGTACGGACAGCAGCCTGAGCGGCGAGAGGCGCAGAACGGCGAGCAGGATGCCGAGACCGAATCCCATGGCGCCCGCAAGCACCGTGAGGCCGAAGGTGAGACCGAGCCCGTCGCCGAGCAGGTAGGGCAGGGCGGCCGCGATGGCGCCGAAGTCGAAGGACCCGTTCATGACTGCGCCACCCGCGCCGGACTGCTGGCCGCAGCACCGATGAGGCCGGGCACGGCGAGGCGGCGTTCGAGCCAGCGCATGGCCAGCACGATGCAGCCGTTGATCACCAGATAACCCACGGTCGCGGCGCTGAAGGCCTCGAAGATATGGAAGCTCGCTTCCTGCATCGCGCGCGCCTGGCCGGTCAGCTCCAGCAGGCCGATGGTCATGGCGACGGAGGAATATTTCACGATCGCCATGAACTCGGAGGTGAGCGGCGGGATCATGAGGCGGAAGGCTTCGGGCAGGACCACATGCCGATAGGCCATTACCGGCGTCAGCCCCAGCGCCAGCGCCGCCTGAAGCTGGCCGCGCGGCAACGACTGGATCCCTGAGCGCATTTGTTCCCCGATCCGGGCCGACCCGTAGAAGGTGAGGCACAGCAAGGCGGGGACGAAGGCGTTCCAGGGAGCCGGCATCCCTTTGATGGCCTGACCGATCGCCTTGGGCAGCACCTCGGGCAGCACGAAGTACCAAAGGAACATCTGCACCAGCAGCGGGATGTTGCGGAAGATCTCCACATAGGTGGCGCCGATGGCATTCAGCACCGGCGCCCGGGTGGTGCGGAAGACGCCCAGAATGGAGCCGAACACAAGGGCCCCCGCCGCCGTCGCGCCGGTGAGGCCCAGTGTCCACAACACACCAAGGCCGAGGTTATAGAGATAGCTGTGAACGCCATCCGACGAGAGGTCGAGAAAGACGCTCCAGCTCCAGTCATACTTCATCGCCCGGATCCGCCAGATGCCGCTCGGGGTGTGGAGCGCGGACCGCGCTCACTGATAGTCGGCCGGATCTCCGGAATCCGTCGGCTTGGCAAGGGCCCGCTTCAGGGCATCGCTCATGGGATACTTCAGGTTGATGCCGCGCGGCGGGATGGGCGCGTTGAAGTACTTGTCATAAAGCGCGGCGACCGTTCCGTCCTTGATCAGCTTCAGGACCGCATCGTCCACCAGCTTCTTGAACTCCGGATCATCCTTCGGCTCCATGATGCCGTAAGGCGCGATCTCAAGGCTCTTCGTGCCGATGATGAAGGCGTCGGGTGTCTTGGAAGAGGCGACCTGGCCATAAGCCAGCCCGTCGTCATTGGCGGTGCCGGCGGCGCGGCCGGTCTCCACCATCAGGAAGGCCTCGCCCGTGTCCTTGGCGCCAGCGACGGTGATGCCGTAATTGCCCTTCGCATTGATCTGGGAAATGACCTTGAAGGTCTGTCCGCCGGCCTGCGCGGCAATGGTTTTGCCCCGGAAGGACGCCGGGTTATTCACGTCGACGCCACCGTCCTTGCGCGCCATCAGAACCACCTGCGCCACGAAGGTCGTGGGCGCGAAGGCGACCAGCTTGTGCCGCTCCACATTATTGGTGGTATTGCCGCATTCCAGATCGATCGTGCCGTTGGCCAGCAGCGGAATGCGCGTGGCGGAGGTGGTCGGGTTGTAGCGGATGTCGAGCTTGGGGAGATTGAGCGCGGATTTGATCTCGCCGGCGATCTTCTCGCAGATCTCCACCGTGTAGCCGACGGGCTTCTGGTTGCCGTCGAGATAAGCGAACGGCACCGACGTCTCGGGATGGCCGAGCGTGATGGTGCCCGTCTGGCGGATCGCGTCGACCCGGCTATCGGCAAGAACAGGCCCCGCAAGTGCGACCCACGACACGGCGACGGCGATACCGGCAAGCGCTTTCATAAGTGTCCCCACTGGCATGGCGGTGTTACCGCTCGTTCTTCATGGCAAGGAATATGACAAGCCTCCATCATGAGGCATAATTCTAATTGATAGGCATTCCATACGGATCTGATATGGCACGACGGCGCATGGGGCTGCAGCATATCGAGGCGTTTCGCGCGGTGATCCAGACCGGATCCATGACCGAGGCGGCGCGCCGGATGCACACCTCCCAACCGCAGATCAGTCGCCTGGTGGCTCAACTGGAGCAGATCGCCCAGTTTGCGCTGTTCGACCGGAGCGGGAGCCGCGTCTTTCCAACCGCCGAGGGCACGCGCTTCTTTCAGGAGGTGGAGAAGGCCTTCACGGGCCTGACCACCTTGGAGGCGGCCGCGCAAGGCATCCGTTCGTTCCGGGCCGATCGCCTGCGGGTCACGGCGATGCCGCGGCTTGCCAGCGGGCTTCTCACCCGCATCGCCGCCAACTTCATGATGGACTATCCCGAAGCTATGGTTTCCATCCGCTCGGGAACCGCGACCACCGTCCATGAATGGGTTTCGTCAGGATTGTGCGACGTCGGGCTGGCGATGCTCTATCAGGAGACATCGGGTGTCGAAGTGGAGCCGCTCTTCACCGGCCAGTGCGTCGCCGTACTGCCGACGGGCCACCCGCTTGCCGCGCGTGATGTCCTGACGCCGGCGGATCTGGCCGAACAGCCCTTCATCGCCTCGCCCAGCGGCGGGCAATTGGCCGAGCGGATCGATCAGGTCTTCAATGCGGCCAACGCGCGCCGCCGCATCGTCGCGGAGACGGATCTCGGCGCCTCCGTCTGCACGTTGGTGGGCGCGGGCCTCGGGGTCAGTGTCATCAATCCGCTCGCCGCGCATGAGGAGCGGGAAAACGCGGGCTTGCTGATCCGTCCCTTCCAGCCGGCGATCGCGACCACCGTCGCGCTCATCTACCCGCCCTATGTCGCCCGCAGCCGGTTGGTCAGCGTGTTCAGCGATTATGCGCGCAGGCGGGTTCAGCAAGAGTTGACCTTGATGGCTTAAGGGCAGCCGTCGGGCAGGGAGACGCCCTTCGGTAAAGGCGAGCACCCCCAGAACATTTGCATAAGCCGCTTATCTTACTGGCGGAGTTCGCTGCGACCGATTCCCAGTGGGGCCGTCGCGTCGGACGCGCTCGCATTTTGCCGAACACCCGTTTTCGGAGCGCGGCCGCGTTTCAAAAGACGTGGAGTTTCAGTGGCTTGTTGACATGTTCGTGGTATTATGATATTGTTACAGCGGCGCTAGACGCCTCTTCACACACAGCGAGATCATCATGAGCCGCAAGCCTGCAAAGCTGGCGACGACGACGCACGTCGCCCTCTTCACCACCACGGAGCCCTTCGGCGCTGCCATCGCCACGGGCGTCGATGCCGAGACGGCGTACGCTCTGGCGCACTCCTTCGCCTGCGTCGCCGTCGTGCTCGACGACCGCCTGCCAGAGGGCATGCTCGGGCGCCTCAAGAGCGTGGCCCTCTCGGCGGATGCCGAGGCCTTGTCCCTGCCGGAGATCGAGGTCGACGTGATCGAGGCGCTGACAGAGCTGGCCGTACAGCAAGGCCATATCAAACGACCGCCGGAGACGGCCGTGGGCGGCGATCAGGCCGGCGCGGCATCTGATCTGGCCGAAAGCGAGAACGCGGCTGGAGCGACTCGCGAAGCCAAGGAAACGGCATCTGCCGCGCTTGAGGCTGATGGCACGGCCATACTGTCTGATGCGGCGGCGGGGGACTTATGGGCCCGCATCGCGGTCGGCCATGTGGTGCTGGCCCCGGATTATGACGATGGCGCCTTCTGCGGCTTCTGGCTGGCACAGGTCAGGGCGATGCGAGGGGACGTGCTCACCCTGGAATGGACAGGTGAGTATGCCGATCAGCCCTCTTTCGAGTGCCATCTGAGCGCGCTTGGGCTGATGCATCCGGGGTGTGGCGTGCAGCAATGAGGGAACAAAACAGGAACTGAGCGTTGGAGGGCGGCCTCGGCCGCCCTCCTCATTTTCATCGGGCAGACAGGGCGCCTTGGCATGTCGCCGCTCTGCCCCAGCCTTCTAGGGCTTCTCATCATGCAAGATCATCGTTTCAAGGGCTGCGTGCAGCGTGCACGCAGAAGGATGGCCTGCGTCTTTTTCTTGGCCGTCATGGCTTATGGACCGGCATCGGGCGTCGATGCCGCAGAGCGGAGCTATCCGGACCGGATCTTCCGGCAGACCTATGTGCTGCCAGAAGGCCTCAAGGCTGACGATCTGTCTGGCCTGCAGATGACCTTGGGCCTGACACTCTCGGCCCAGGCGCCGGGTCTCCAGCCCTTCAATGCCGAACTGACACAGGCGATGGGTGGCCAGTGTGCCGCCGTCTTCGCGGGGCGCACCGGGCGATATGTGCCGGCGACGCCAGCGCAGTTCGCCATTGCCGAGAAAGCGGCGGCGATGCCGGCTTCGCCGCCGATACCGGCGGACAGCGTCGCCTTTGCCTGCGCGGCGCAGTCGATGCTGTTCCAGCTGGCGCAGATCGACGCCAGGGTCTCGGACGCGCAACTGGCCGATCTCGCCCGCGAGGTTCAGCGCCGGTTTGCGGCCGATTGGCTGTCGCTCGATCTGTTGCGGCAGCCCGGCCTCGCCGAGGCGGCCCAGCGCTATGTTGCCCTGTTCCGGCGCGTCAGCCTTCTGCGACGGGTTGGCGGCGCGGTGCCGGACGATCTGCCGGCCTGGTTGCTGGAGGGGCAGGTGCGGCAGGGCCTGCTCGCCCTTCAAGATGCCAGGGCCTTCGGGGCGCTCGACCAGACGGTCACAGCCGGCGAAAGCCATTGGCTCGCGGCCCAGCCCCGGAGGGCGAAATGACCGTTCGCCTGGTCGATCCCCGCACTGGCGCCTTTATGGACATCAAGGTTGGCTTCAGCTGGAGCCTGCTGCTCTTTGCAAGCTGCCTCGGCATTCCGTTGTGGCTGCGGCGTCTCACCCCCTGGGCGGGACTGGCCTGTGGCCTGCTGCTGATGAACTGGTTCATCCTCAGTCAGGGTGGCCGTGCGCCTTCAAACACGCAGGCCTATGCGTGACCTGCCCCTATTGAGTGGTCCGGCTTGTGTCTAATGCATTGTGGGCCTGTTGGGCGCATTTGATGTTGGCGGCACCTGCGGCACGATAACGGCCGGTGCCGGAGGCTTGTAGCCGAGCGCGGAGTGTGGCCGCTCGGTGTTGTAGTGCCGGCGCCAGTCCTCGATGACGATCCTCGCCTCGGCCAGGCTGTAGAAGATCTCACCGTCGAGCAGTTCATCCCGGAGCTTGGAGTTGAAGCTCTCGCAATAGCCATTCTCCCACGGCGAGCCGGGCGCGATGAAGGCCGTCCTGGCCCCGACGGCCGTGATCCAGTCCCGCACCGCCTTGGCGATGAACTCCGGGCCATTGTCGGAACGGATATGGCTGGGCACGCCCCGCAGCACGAACAGGTCCGTCAGCACGTCGATGACCGCGGTCGAGTTCAGCTTGCGGTCAATGCGGATGGCCAGGCACTCCCGTGTGAACTCGTCGATCACGTTCAGCATGCGGAACTTCCGCCCGTTGTGGGTGCGATCCTCGACGAAGTCATAGGACCACACATGGTTGGGATGCTCCGGCCGCAGCCGCAGGCAGGACCCGCCGTTGAACCACAGGCGCCCCTTCTTCGGTTGCTTGCTTGGCACTTTGAGCCCCTCCCGCCGCCAGATCCGCTCGACCCGCTTCACGTTCACCACCCAGCCGGACGCCTGCAGCAATGCCGTGATCCGCCGATAGCCATAGCGACCGTATCGGGTGGCCAGTTCGATGATGTCCGCGGTCAGGCCCGCCTCATCGGCACGGCCCACTGGCACCTTGCGTTGCGTGGATCGATGCTGCCCCAGAACCCGGCACGCGAGCCGCTCCGATACGCCGAGCTTGGCCACGACGTGCGCGATGCAGCGACGGCGACGGGCGGGGCTTAGAAATTTCCCGACGCGGCTTCCTTCAGGATCAGCTTCTCCAGCGTCAGGTCCGAAACCGCCTTGCGCAGCCGTTCGTTCTCCTTCTCCAGATCCTTCAGCCGCTTCACCTGGTCGCTCTTCAGCCCGCCGAACTCCTTGCGCCAGCGATAATAGGTGAACGCCGTCACCCCGATGGCCCGGATCGCCTCCGCAACCGGACGCCCCTGCGACACCAAAACGTCGACCTGCCGAAGCTTCGCGACGATCTCTTCCGGCTTGTGCTTCTTCTGCGCCATCGCGCCATCCTCCAAAGGCTCAAAAAGCCTACTTCACGGAGGACCACTTTTCAGGGGGCAGGCCAGCGCTCTGCGCGCGTGAGGATGCCGCCCAGCAGGGCGAGCGTCTTGTTCACCGTCTGGGCGCTACGTGCCGGATATTTCGAGAGGTCCCTCTTCAAGAGCTCCGGCAGCGGGAGCTGAATGAGCTTGTGGGGAAGGGATTTGGGCAGGGCCGCCAGCGCGTCACGGAACGCGCGGCCTTGCGCCTTGCTGATATCGGCGATCGGCATGTCGCCATGCATCTCGACGAAGCGCTGGACGGCCCGGCTGGCCTCGAAAATCGAGTCTTCACGAGGCT
Source organism: Azorhizobium caulinodans ORS 571 (assembly GCF_000010525.1). Lineage (GTDB taxonomy): Bacteria > Pseudomonadota > Alphaproteobacteria > Rhizobiales > Xanthobacteraceae > Azorhizobium > Azorhizobium caulinodans. Next base: position 2,234,742 of record NC_009937.1, read on the forward strand.
TCTTGGCGCCGCGTCCCCCGCCGCCCTTCCAGTGTTCGAGAGCCGCGTTGATCGTGAGGCCTTTGGTCGTCGCTGCCTCGGATGTTGCCGGCGGAGGAGGGGGAGACGGCACGTCTTCGCCGTTCAGCCGGGCTTTGATCCCATCGAAGGCGCGACGCTGGGCGCGCAGGAAGGCCAACTCAAGCTGGCGCCATGCGGGATCATCGGGATGCAGTACAAGGCCGGCTCTGCTCACCGCTTGGTTGACGAGTTCACTGACGTCCTCGCCCGGCCTCATGCGCGCGAGTTCTCCACGGCGCTCCCGATCGAGGAAGGTGATTAGGTAGTCGTAGAGCTGGAGGTCGGTGTCGCTCATGCCGCTCTCGCGTTGAGGGCGACGGTTGAAGGTCGCGTCAAACCCGAGACCTTTCTCGCGAAAGGCCTCGTCGCCGCGCAAGATGCGGCTCTCGTGCGCAATCGCCAACGCCTCGATCTGCGTGGGTGTGATGGAGGCGGCAGGCCCTTCCTTCACGAAGGCGCGTGCGGCGTCGACCAAGGCGTGGGTGGCAGCGATCTCGGCCAGCACCTTGCGTTCGGCCACGGCGGCCTCGTTCGTCTTGAGCGAGCGGACGAGTTCCCGCTTGAAGCACTTCGTAGCCGTGTTGATGAGGGGCTGCAGCGAGGCGGGGGCGCCGAAGGGCACGGCCTTTCCCGCGAGATCATCCGGCAACGGGAAGCGAAATTCATAGCGGCCAGCACGCCGCTGAACGTACTTCATTCTACGCATCCGAAAAGGCCATCCGTAGCATGCAAGTGTAGCACTCGCAGCTCGTCAAACCATTATCAGATCAAGAAACTTTGCCGCACAAGGCCTTGCAAAGCGAGTGGCGCGCCCTAGGGGAGTCGAACCCCTCTCTCCACCGTGAAAGGGTGGCGTCCTAACCGATAGACGAAGGGCGCAGCGCGCGAGGGCCCTTATAGGGGGGGGATCGGTGCGCCGCAAGTGCCTGTCGCACCGCGATCCCTCTCCTGTGGGTATGTTCAGAGAAAATCCTTGGCTGGCAACGTATCGCGGTCGTTTCCTGCCGCAATCGGCCGGCAGGCAGGACCGTGACGGGTGCCCGTCGGCGAACGGCAGGGGAGGGTCACGCTCTCAAGGATATCTGGGCTTGAGGAGAGGCGCGGTCGCCAGACGGGAGCGGCCGGTCTCCGGGACGGCGCTGCCGGTGCGCGCTGCGACAACTCGCAGACAGCGGCAACGGATGTGTCGATTGCGAGCATGCCGGCTGCGAGGATGCCGGCCGGTGTCCACCACCCAACAGCCTCACAGGCGCGACAGATGGAGAGACGGGCTCCGGCGGCCGAGGCCTGCCGGAGCCCGTCCCGTTCAGTGGTGAATGCTCACCACTTGCCAGTGTTCGGCAGGGAGGCCCAGGGCTCCTCGGGGGCACGGGCGCCGCCCTTCTGGAGCAGTTCGACGGAGATGTTGTCGGGCGAGCGCACGAAGGCCATGTAGCCGTCGCGGGGCGGGCGGTTGATGGTCACGCCCGCTGCCTGCAGCCTGGCGCAGGTGGCGTAGATGTCGTCCACCTCGAAGGCGAGATGGCCGAAGTTGCGGCCCTCGCCATAGGCTTCCGGGTCCCAATTGTAGGTGAGTTCCACCTCGGCGACGCCCGCCTGTCCGGGGGCGGCGAGGAAAACCAGCGTGTAGCGTCCGGCCGGCACCTCCTTGCGGCGGACTTCGACGAGCCCCAGCTTGTTGCAGTAGAAATCCAGCGAGGCGTCGAGATCCGTGACGCGGACCATGGTGTGGAGATAGCGCATGGCTGATCCTTGGCGGGGAGGGAAAACCTGGCGGGGCGCCGGCGGGGCAAAGGTATGATTTTCGAAGCCGATCTCAAGACCGCCCAGCGTGAACTGGCGGACTTTCTCACCGCCGCCGACCGGGCGGTCGCCTTTACCGGGGCTGGGCTCTCCACCGAATGCGGCATTCCCGATTTCCGGTCCCCCGGGGGCCTGTGGAGCCGGAACAAGCCCATCGCCTTCGGCGACTTCCGCGCCCATCCGGCGGCCCGAAACGAGGCCTGGCGGCGCAAGTTCGTGATGGACGCATCCTTTGCGGGCGCGCAGCCGGGGCGGGGACACAGGGCGCTTGCGAACCTGCTGGCGCAGGGGCGGCTCTCGGGGATCATCACCCAGAACATCGATGGGCTGCACCAGGCCTCTGGCGTGCCGGACATGGATCTGGTCGAACTGCACGGCAACGGCACCTATGCCACCTGCCTCGACTGCCGGCGGCGCTATGAGCTGGGATGGGTGAAGACCCGCTTCGAGGCGGCGGGTGGCATCGCGCCCGATTGCGAGGCTTGCGGCGGGCCGATCAAGTCGGCCACCATTTCGTTCGGCCAGGCCATGCCGGAGCGGGAGATGGCCCGCGCGGCGGCGCTCACCGATACGTGCGACCTCTTCATCGTGCTGGGATCGTCGCTGGTGGTCTATCCTGCTGCCGGATTTCCGCTCATGGCCCGGCGCAACGGCGCGCGGCTCGTCATCGTCAACCGCCAGCCCACCGACTTCGACGAGATGGCGGATCTGGTGGTGCGGGACGATATCGGCGATGTGCTGGAGCCCTTCCTCTAGCGCGCCGGCGGTCCCGCAGGTGCCGCAGCGGACGCGCGAGGGGAAGGAGCGGGGGGGGCCGAAAATGTCGCGTCGCGCTGCAACGAAAGGGTGTGCGTCGCTGCGGTAACTTGCTATCCTTGAGGTTCCTCTCGGTTCGCGCATGCGCGGTTGTCGGGGTTGTCATGGGGTCTGACGCACTGGGTCTCGGGCCGCAGTTCACCAGTCCTTCGGAAGATCCGGCGGAACGGCCCGTCGATCTCTTGGAGGTGTCAGGGGCCGTCAAGTGGTTCGATGCCGCCAAGGGCTACGGCTTCATCGTGCCCGATGACGGAGGTCCGGATGTGCTCGTGCACGTCACCTGCCTGCGCCGGGACGGCTTCACCACCGCCATGGAAGGGGCCCGCATCGTTTGCGAGGCCGTGCGCCGCTCCAAGGGTCTTCAGGCCTTCCGCGTGCTGTCGCTGGACCTGTCCACCGCCGTCCAGCCCGTGCCCCAGCCCACCCGCAGCCGTGTCCATGTCGCCCCGTCCGGCGGGTTCGAGCGGGCCACGGTGAAATGGTTCAACCGCATGCGCGGCTTCGGCTTCCTTTCGAAGGGCGAGGGAACGCCGGACATCTTCGTGCATATGGAAACGCTGCGGCAGCAGGGCCTGACCGAACTGCGGCCGGGACAGAGCGTGCTGGTGCGCTATGGCGACGGCCCGAAGGGCCTCATGGCCACCGAGGTGAAGGCGGAGGACGCGCCCGCCGGCGCCCATTGACGCTGCGGCGCCCCGAATGGCCGGGCTCGGAGGACTTGCCAAGCCGCGCCCTTCGGCCCACACCAGCGCCAGCACTCCTCTCCAAGGGATCCCGATGATTGGTCCGGCTGTACTGTCCCGCATGCCCTCCGGGCGTTCGGCGTGCCACCTCCTGAGCCGTCTGGCGGCGGCCTGCGTTGCGCTCTGCCTGCTGGCGTTTGGCGCCGGTTCTGCCGTCCACGCCGCGAGCCTTGAGCCGGTGGAGATCGTCACCCGCAAAGGCGTGGTCATGATCGAGGTGGAGGTGGCGCGTACGCAGGAACAGCGGGCCACCGGCCTCATGTACCGCAAGAGCCTGCCCGAGCGCCAAGGCATGCTGTTCGATTTCAAGAGCGACCAGCCGGTCTATATGTGGATGAAGAACACCTTCATTCCGCTCGACATGCTCTTCATCCGCGCGGATGGCTCCATCGCCCGCATCGCGGAGAATACGACGCCCTTTTCCGAGGCCACTATCTCCTCCGGCGAGCCGGTGCGGGCGGTGATCGAGATCGGCGGCGGGGAAGCCCGCAAGCTGGGCATCGCCACCGGTGACAAGGTGGGCACCCAGCTCTTCAGCGGGAACTGATCCCGGCCTTCACGGCCGTCGGCATCACCGCAGGCGGCGTGGAGAGGCGGAAGGTCAGGCCCTCGGGCGCATAGTCGGCGGCCACGGTGCCATTGAATGCACCCGCCAGCGCCTGAAGCAGGAACGTACCGAACCCGGTACGGTTCGGCGGCTGCACCGGTGGGCCGCCGCGCTCCATCCAGTTCAAGGCGAACCCCTCGAGCGCCGGCGGATGATCGGCGCTCCATTGCACGCTGACGTGTCCGTCCGGCGTGGACAGGGCGCCGTGCTTCAGGGCATTGGCAGCCAGTTCGTTGATGGCGAGGGAGAGCGTCAGGCCCTTCTGGGGCGGGATGTCGAGTGCCGGACCTTCCAGCGTGATCTGGTTGCCGGCCGACTGATAGGGCGACAGGCTCTTGCGCAGCAGAAGTTCGATGGGCGTGCTCGCCCAGTTGGACTGCGTCAGCGCTGAATGGGCGTTGCCGAGCGCCGCGAGGCGCGCATTGAACATGTCGCGCGCCTCGGTCAGCGAACCCGCGAAGCGGAAGGTCTGGTGGGCAATGCCGCCGACGATGGCCAGCGTGTTGCGGATGCGGTGCTCCAGCTCGCCATTGATGAGCTTGACGTCCCGCAGCGCAGCCATCTTGCCGGTGGTCTCGATGACCGTATCCAGCATGCCGGCGACGTTGCCGTCGTCATCGAGAAGCGGGCTGTAGCAGAAGGTGAAATAGGCGTGCTCGGGCTGCCCGTTACGCTCGATTACGAGGGGGAAATCCTCGATGAAGGTGGCTTCTCCCGCGAAGGCCTTCTGCTGGATGGCCTCCACCTGCGGCCACACCTCGCTCCAGATCTCGTTGAACGGGCGGCCGAGCGGCGCCGGCTTGCTGCCGAGGATGGGCAGGAACGCGTCGTTATAGAGGGTCGTCAGCGACGGGCCCCAGATCACCGCCTTGGGAAAGTGCGAGGCCAGCATGAGGCCGACGGCACTGCGCAAGGAGACGGGCCAGCTTGAGATCGGGCCGAGCGGGGTCGTGGACCAGTCGAAAGCACGGATCGCCCCCGGCATCTGTCCCGGTGCTCTGAGAAAAGCATACTCGACGTCGCTACCGGCAGAGGTCCGCATCGTTTCTTCAATCCCGCGTGCGGGAGATCACCCCGGACACTGTGAAGACAGCTATGGCACCGCTGGGGCCGGAGGCGCAAGGGCGAAGCCGGCAGGCACACGTGGCGAGGCTTCGCTCACCACAGGGTGGCGGCTGCCGCTCCGACCATCTGGATGCATGTTCCCGCCGCAAGGCAGCAGAAGCCGATGGTGGCGGCATGGGTCTGGTTCATCAGGGCATGAACCATGGTCATTTCCGGAGACTCCCCGTTTTCGCGGACCGTGCCGTCGGCATTGCGGGCTTTCGCCGGATAATCGAGGCCCATGAAGGCGGATTTTCCGACGATGAGTGCACCGAAACAGGCAATGAAGAGCCCGACCACGACGATAGCGGCAGGAATATCCAGCACGATACAGCTCCGCGCCCGTTTTATGACCGGTATCATCATCCCATTGCTAGCTGTCGTGAAGCTGGCTTTCCTCTAGACCGGTTCAGCTTAGTCTCCGGACCGGCTCCTTTTTGGTCGGAAGCTTTCGGCGCGCCCGTCGTAATTGGGAACAACACAAAGGCGGCTTTAACGGTCAGGCCACTGATGAAAAGATGCTCATTTTCTGGCGTTGGCCCGGTTTGCCGTCTGCCTGAACGGCGATCGTCTGCATACGGACGAGGGCATCACCTGTGCATGACGTGTGTGTTCGTGGCCGGGTGGGTCTCGCGCCGGTCGCCTTCGTTGCCAGCGGATCGCCGGGTGCTCTAGAGTGCCGCAGCTTCAGGCTGGCGTGAGATGCGGCTCCTTCTTGTCGAAGATAATCTTGAACTCGCCGAGTGGCTGGCGAAGATCCTGCGGCGGGACAATTTCGTCGTGGACGTGCTGCATGACGGCGAGGCGGCCGATCACGCGCTGAGCCTCGAAACCTATGATCTCGTCATCCTCGATTTGACCTTGCCCGGCATGAGCGGCCTCCATCTGCTGCGTCGCCTGCGCGGGCGCAACGACGCCGTGCCGGTTATCATCCTCACCGCCAATGCCAGCCTCGACGGGCGCGTCGCCGGGCTCGACGAGGGCGCGGACGACTATCTGGCGAAGCCTTTCGACATGGCGGAGCTTGAGGCCCGTATCCGGGTGCAACTGCGCCGCTCTGCCCGGCGGGCCGATCCGATCATAACCTGCGGTGGGCTGGCCTTCGACACCAAGACCCGCCAGTTCCGCCTGGGGGAGGCGCCGCTCAGCCTCACACCGCGCGAGCATGCGGTGCTGGAGGCGCTGCTGGTGAAGACCGGCCAGACGGTGAGCAAGGCGCAGCTGTCCCAGACCATCTTCGGCCTCGATGATCTCGCCGATCCCAGCGCCATCGAAATCTATGTGCACCGGCTGCGCCGCAAGCTGGAGGGCAGTGACGTCTCCATCGTCACCTTGCGTGGCCTCGGCTACCTGCTGCGCCATGCGCATTAAGAGCCTGCGCCTCCAGCTTCTGTGCTGGCTCCTGCTGCCGCTCGCGGGGCTCATGGCGCTCAATGTCTGGACGAGCTTCCGGCAGGCGCGGAGCACCGCCGATCTCGTCACCGACCGCACGCTGGACGCTGCCGCGCGCGCCGTCGCCGAGGATGTGCGGGTGGATCGCGGTGTCATCGACGCGGTCGTGCCGCCGGTCGCGCTGGAGATGTTCGACACGGGTCATCGGGACCGCGTCTATTACCGGGTGGATACCGACGCCGGGCGTCTTCTCGTGGGCTATCCGGATCTGCCCGTCACGTCCGAACGCCTGAAGGACGGCATCCCCGCGCATTTTGCCGACACCTATCGCGGCGAGCCCCTGCGCCTCGCGGCCCTGCGCTACCCCGTGGTGGGCGCCGGCGACGGCGAGCGCATCGTGGTGGTGGTGGGCGTCACTCTCGCCGGCCACGGCGCCATGGTGCGGGAATTGTGGGTGGGCGGCATGGTCCGGCAACTGCTGCTGCTGGTGGCGGCGGCGTTTCTCGTTCTGCTTGGCCTGCGGAGGGGCCTCGCCCCTTTGATGCGTCTGCGCGACGCTGTGCGCGACCGTGACCGGAACGACCTCACGCCCATCTCGGACACTGCCGTGCAGAGCGAGCTGCGTCCGCTGGTCGAAGCCCTCAACGCCTATATGGGCCGCGTGGAGGGGCAGATGGCGGCCCAGCGGCGCTTCGTGGCCAATGCGGCGCATCAGTTGCGCACGCCGCTGGCCCTGCTGGCGACGCAGGCCACCTTCGCCCGCCGCTCCGGCAATGGCGTGGAACGGGACCAGGCACTGGCGGGCGTCGAGGAATCCACCCGTCGCCTCGCCCGCCTCGCGGCGCAACTCCTCACCTTGTCCCGGGCCGAGCCCGGCGGCCGGCGGCCGCGGGACGAGGTGATCGACCTCGCCGATTCCACCCGGCGGGTGATGGAAGGCCTCGCGGATTTTGCCATCGAGCGCGGCATTGATCTCGGGCTCGACGTGCTCTCAGAAGCAACAGCCGCAGGGGACGGCGCCATGCTGCGCGAGGCGATCGTGAACCTCGTAGACAATGCACTGCGCTACACACCGACGGAAGGCACCGTGACAGTCACCGTCTCGGGCGGCCCTGACGGTGCGGTCCTGGTGGTGGAAGATTCCGGGCCAGGCATCCCCCCAGAGGAGCGGGAGCGGGTATTCGAGCGCTTCTATCGCCTGCCGGGCACGCCCGGGGATGGGTCCGGCATCGGTCTTTCCATCGTGCGAGAGGTGGTGGAGGGGGCAGGCGGCCACCTTGTGCTCGGCACCTCGGTGGCGGGCGGCCTGAGGGTGGAGATGCATCTGCCGGAAGCCACGCCCGATTGAGCGTGCAGTCTCGCAGACGAAAATGGCCGGGGAGGCCCCCGGCCATGGATGACGCGATACGGGAGAGGGCTTGCCTCAGTTCTGCTCGTGGAACGGAACGGGACGCCACTTCACGAGGCGGTTCTCCACCAGCGTGATGAGGAATTCCATCACCAGCGCCAGCACGGCGAGGATGATCATGGCGGCGAACACGCCATTGGCGTTGAACGCGCCCTGGGCGGTGGCGATGAGCAGGCCGACGCCCTGCTTGGCCCCGAGGAATTCGCCCACCACCGCGCCCACCAGCGCGAAGCCGAAGGAGACGTGCAGCGAGGCGAGGATCCAGCTCATGGCCGAGGGAATGATGACGGTCGTGGTGATCTTGAAGGGGGAGGCGCCGAGGATCTGCGCATTGGCGATCATCGCCCGGTCCGCCTCGCGCACGCCCTGGAAGGCGTTGGCGAAGACCACGAAGAACACCATCACCACGGCGAGCGCCACCTTGGAGGGCATGCCGAGGCCGAGCGCGATGATGAAGATGGAGCCCAGCACGACGCGCGGAATGGAATTGGCGATCTTGATATAGATGGAGAAGACGTCCGCCAGCAGCTTGTTGCGGCCGAGCAGGATGCCGCACACGACGCCGCCCACGGCGCCGATGATGAAGCCGAGGACGGTTTCCTCCAGCGTCACCACGATCTGCGTCCACAGCGGGCCCTGCGAGGTGCCCTCGGTGATCCAGATCCAGATCTGGTCGGCAATGCCCGAGGGGCTGGCGAAGAAGAAGGGATCGATGAAGCCGGTCTCGGCGCCGATCTCCCAGAAGCCGAGCACGGCCACGAGGATGGCGATGCGCAGGGTGATGACGAGCGTGCGCCGGGCCTTGATGCGGGCGCGGGCCTTGGCCTCGATCTCGGCCTCGGAGGGAATGGCGCGGGGCGCGGGGGCGGCGGCAGCCACGGGCTGGGCGGTCATGGTCATGGAGGGCTCCCGTTCGCTCAGTGGCCGGTCTTGAGCGTGCGCTGCTGGCCGATCTGCACTTCCTCGCGCAGGTCGTTCCAGATGACGCGGCACTTCTCGACGAAGGCGGCGTCGTAGCGGATCTCCTCCATCACGCGCGGCCGGGGCAGGTCGATGTGATAGACGCTCTTCACCGTGGCGGGGCCGGCGGTCAGCACATAGACCTTGTCGGCCAGCGCCACCGCCTCCTCCAGATCGTGGGTCACGAACACCACCGAGGCGCCGGAGCCGGACCACAGGCTCAGAAGCTCGTCCTGCATCAGCGTGCGGGTCTGTACGTCGAGCGCCGAGAAGGGCTCGTCCATGAGCAGGATCTTCGGCTCGTTGATGAAGGTCTGGGCGAGGGCGACGCGCTTGCGCATGCCGCCCGAGAGCTGGTGAGGATAGTGCTTTTCGAAGCGCGCGAGGCCGACGCGGGCGATCCAGTCGCGCGCCTTCTCATAGGCCTGCGCCTTCGGCATGCCGCGATAGATCGGGCCGGCGGCCACATTGTCGAGCACGGAGCGCCAGGGAAAGAGCGCGTCCGCCTGGAAGACGAAGCCGACGTCCTTGTGGATGCCGGTGACCGCGCCGCCCATGACGCGGACTTCGCCCGCGCTCGGCTTGGCAAGGCCAGTGACGAGATTGAGCGTCGTGGACTTGCCGCAGCCGGTGGGCCCGACCACGCAGGCAAACTCGCCGCGATCCACCGTCATGGTGAAATCGTGCAGCGCCGTCATGGACTTGCCGTCCGGCGTCAGGAACCGGCGGGTGACGTTTTCAAGCTCGATGGCCGGGCTCGGTGCGGCGGCCGGCAGGACCGGCGGGTGGGTCGCCTCAAGGGTCTGAAGAGACATGCGTTTCCTCCCCTCGCCGGCGTGACACGCGGCGAGCCTCTGGTTTGGGAATTTCTGGCTGGACGGCGCCGGCGGTCTCAGGTGGAGCGGCCGGCGCCGAGGACGGCTTAAAGCCTCAGTTGCCGAGGGCCTTGGCCGCGTTGTCCACGAAGCTCGTGGTGTAGGTCTTGGACAGGTCGATCTGCTTGCCCTGCACGTTCTTGGCAAAGGCCTGGAGCACCTTCAGCACCGTCTCAGGCCCGTCCTTCGGCATGCGGCCGTCGGGGGTGAACTGCGCCTTCCCCGCGGCGAGACCCTGAATGTAGAGGTCCTTGTCGCCGACGTAATAATCCTTGGGCATCTTGTCGGCGATCTCCGCCGCCGAATGGCTGGCGATGAAGCGCATGGTCTTCACGAAGGCATTGGCGAGTTTCTGCGCCTCGTCGGGATGGGCGTCGAGCCAGGACTGCTGCACATAGAAGGAGGCCGCCGGATAAGGCCCGCCGAGCGCCGCTGCCGTCATTTCCGGCGTGCGCATGTCGACGAGGATCTTCGCCTGCCCGGTCTTGAGCAGCTGACCGATGGTCGGTTCCGTTGTCATGCCGGACTGGATCTGGTCCTGCTTCATGGCGGCGATGAAGGTGTTGCCGGCACCCACCGGCAGCAGCGTGTAATCGCCGGCTTTCAGCCCGCCGCGCGAGGCGAGATAGCGGGTGAGGAAGTCGGTGGAGGAGCCGAGGCCGGTCACGCCCAGCGTCCGGCCCTTGAAGTCCGCCGGAGACTTGATCTCATCGGCATACTTCGTGGAGACGAGCTGCACCTCACCGGGCGCCTGGCTGAACTGTACGATGGATTTCAGGTACTTGCCCTTCGCCTGAAGGTCGATGGTGTGGTCATAGAAGCCCACCACGCCATGCACGGCGCCCGCGAGCAGCTCATTCTCGGCCTCGACGCCGGCGCGGGAATTGATCAGCTCGACATCGAGCCCTTCATCCTTGAAATAGCCGAGCTCGCGGGTGAGGGCGGCGGGCAGATAGATCTGCTTCTCCATGCCGCCGACGATGATGGTGAGCTTTTCGGCGAAGGCGCCGGACGAGGCCATAAGGCCCGTGGCAAGAGCGAGGGTGCCGACAAACGCCTTGAGGCGCGATCCCGCCTTGCGGGATGCACGGAATGTGGACATGGCTGGGCCTTCCCTTGGGGGCGATATTCGCCCGCGTTTCCTCAAATGATGGTGCCTTGCGGCATTCTTCTCTTGGTTCGGCTTTCTGCCGTATGAACCTTTTACCCGAAGGAAGCTTTCAGTCGGCTTTCAGTCGCGGGCCGCAGGTGGAATGAGCAGGGAGTACGGGAGAATGCCGATGGACCTCGATCTCTTGCTGCGCAAGGCCCGCCTGTCGGACGGGCGGCGCGTCGTCATCGGCATCGCCGATGGGCGCATCGCATTGATCGAGGAAGAGGGCGCCCCCGTTCCTCCGGCGCGGGAGAGCCTCGATCTTGCGAACGCGGTCGTGCTGCCGGGCTTCACCGATGGCCATCTGCATCTCGACAAGACGCTGCTCGGCCTGCCCTGGCGGCCCCATGACGCCGCGCCGTCCGTCCGGGCCCGGATCGAGGCGGAGAAGGCGTTCCGGCGCGGCGAGTGCTCGACACTGGCGGAACGCGGCGCCGAGAAGCTGCTGGAATTGGCGCTGCGCCACGGCACCACCAGCCTGCGCACGCATGTGGACATCGACGACGTGACGCGGCTCGATTATCTGGCACAGGTGCTGGAGATCAGGGAGCGCTGGCGCGGACGGGTGGACATCCAGATCGTCGCCTTTCCCCAGAGCGGCATCCTCTCCTGCCCGCCGGTGGCTGATCTGCTGGAGGAGGCGTTGCGCATGGGCGCCGATCTTGTGGGCGGCCTCGACCCGCTGGGCCATGACGGCGATCTCCACGCGCCGCTCGATGTGGTCTTCGGGCTCGCCGAGCGCCACGGACGGGGCATCGACATCCATCTGCATGATGGGGGCGAAGCCGGCCTGTCCGAGATCATGGAGATTGCGCACCGCACGAAGGTGACGGGCCTCGGAGGCACCGTCACCATCAGCCATGCCTTCGCGCTGGCGGATGCCGATGCACGCGCCTTCGACGCGGTGGCGGGCCTGCTGCGGGAGGCGGGCGTTGCCATCCTCTCCAGCATTCCTGGCGGGGACCGCTGTCCGCCGCTCCTGCGGCTGCGGGAGGCTGGCGTCAGCGTCTTCTTCGGCTCGGACAATGTGCGCGACTGCTGGAATCCGGCGAGCGTCGTCGGCATGGCCGACCGCACGATGCTTGCCACCTACCGCTTCGGCTTGCGGACGGACGCGGACATCGCCGGCCTCATCGATCACGTCACCCGCATTCCCCATGCCGTGACGGGCCTCGGGCCGGGCACGCTTGCGCCCGGCGCACCGGCGGACTTGCTCGCCTTCGACGTGGAGACCGTGCCCCAGATCGTGGTGGAGCGCCGCCTGCCCACGCTGGTGATGAAGGGCGGTGTTCGGCAGGTGTGAGGCCCGCTCACGCCATAGCCACGCACTCGATCTCGATGTCGAAGGGCTGGGACCAGGGTTTGATAGCGGCCGAGGTGCGCGCGGGAAAGCCGCCGGTGAAGCGGGCCGCATAGATCCGGTTGACGGGGCCCATCAGAGCCGGGTCGGTGACGAAGACGGTGGCCTTCACCACGCGGTCCAGCGAGGAGCCAGCGTGGGCGAGGGCAAAGGCAAGAGCGTCCAGCGAACATTCCGCCTGAACCTCGATGGGACCGCCTACGATGGCGCCGGTTGCGAGGTCGAGGGGCGGCATGCCGCAGGTGAAGAGGAGGCCGCCCGCGCGCACCAGCGCGGACGTGGGGGCGCCGAGGCGACGGATCGCCTCGGACACCACGGGCACCTCGATGATTTCGGGGGCGGACATGGTTCGTCTCACGCGGCGCGCGCGAGCACGGCCTGAAGCAGCACGTTCACGCCCGGCTCAATATCAGCGAGGGTGACATTCTCCAGTTCGTTATGGGAGAGGCCGCCCTCGCAGGGGGTGAAGATCATCGCCGTGGGCAGGTGGTTGGCCACGTGCATGGCGTCGTGACCGGCCTCTGTCAGCATATCCATGTGCGTATAGCCCAGGGCTTCGGCCGCGCCGCGCACGAGGCCGACGCGATCCCTGTCGAAGGCCATGCCGCCATAGGACCAGCCCTCATGAAGGCGGATCTTGCAGCGGGACTTCGCCTCAAGCTCGGGGAGCCGCGCGATGAAGCGCTCCAGCGCCTGCGAGACCACCGCATTGTCGGGATGGCGCATGTCGCAGGTCATCTCCACCCGATCCGGCAGGATGCCGAGCAGGTTCGGCTCGGCCACAAGGCGCATGGTGGTGGACTTGCCGCCGGTGGGATGAAGCTCCCAGCCGATCTCCTCGATGGCCAGCGTGACATGGGCCGCGCCGACCAGCGCATTGTGCCGGTCGGGCATGGGCGTGGGGCCGACGTGGCCGGTCTCGCCGATCACCTCCACCACGAAGCCGCGCACCGCGAAGGCGCCGGTAACGACGCCGAGCTGGATCTTCGCCGCATCCAGACGCGGTCCCTGCTCGATATGCAGCTCGAACAGGCTGTCGCATTGGTCCGGCCGCAGGCCGCCGGTGCCGCGGAAGGAGATAGCATCGAGGGCGGCCCCAAGGGTGATGCCGTCCTTGTCGGTGCGCGAGAGCGCGAAATCGAGGCTCTTGTCGCCAGTGAAGATGGCCGAGCCGATCATGGGCGGCTCGAAACGGGCGCCTTCCTCATTGGTCCAGTTCACCACCGCCACGGGCAGGCGGGTCTCGATGCCGTGGTCGTTCAGGGTGCGGATCACTTCGAGGCCGGCCAGAACGCCGAGGATGCCGTCGAAGCGGCCGCCCTTGATCTGGGTGTCAAGATGACTGCCCACCAGCACCACCTTGCCGTCAGCTTCCTGCCCCGGTCGCACCGCGAACATGTTGCCGATGCCATCGACGGTGAGCTGGCAGCCCGCTTCCTCGCACCAGCGCTGAAAGACGCGGCGCACTTCGCCATCCTCGGCCGTGAGCGCGAGGCGGCGCAGCCCGCCACGCGCTGTCGTGCCGATCTCGGCCGAGCGCGCGAGCGTGGACCAGAGCCGATCCATGTTGGGACGCAGGTTGGCGTGGCGATGCATCTGTCGGACCTTGCTGCCTGTAAGGGAACGGCTGTGCCTGCCGGCCACGCCGCGATGACATCTGTTCTAGAGCGGCTCTGCGATGGCGGAAAATAGAAACCGGCAATGCAGACCATATCGAATATCGATTGGCGTGCCGCGGCGACTTCAACGAGAGTGCCCCGCAGGGCCGGCACAACGACCGGCCAAGGTTCCGGTCACATCCGAAGATACTGGCCACGGCGCGCGCCGTGGTCTCGATGGATGCTGCCCGGTCCGACCCGACAATCACCAGAGGCGGACCCGATGAACGACCATGTCCCCGTGCGCGCCACCGCGGCCCGCGCGCCCCAGCCACGCAGCATGCGCAAGATCGCCTTCGCGAGCGTCATCGGCACCACCGTCGAGTGGTACGATCTGTTCGTCTTCGGCACCGCATCGGCGCTCGTCTTCAACAAGGTGTTCTTTCCGAGCTTCGATCCGCTCGCCGGCACGCTGCTGGCGTTCGGCACCTTCGCTTCGGCCTATCTTGCGCGCATCGTTGGTGCGGCGCTCTTCGGCCACTTCGGCGACAGGCTCGGCCGCAAGTCCATGCTGTTGACCTCTTTGCTCATCATGGGGCTCGCCACCTTCGCCATAGGCCTCCTACCGAACTATTCGGTCATCGGCATTTGGGCTCCGATCCTCCTTCTGACGCTCCGGCTCATTCAGGGCCTCGCGCTGGGCGGCGAATGGGGTGGTGCGGTGCTCATGGCGGTGGAACATGCGCCGGACAACCGCCGGGGCCTCTATGGCTCCTGGGTGCAGATCGGCGTGCCCGCCGGCACGCTGCTCGCCAATTTCGCCTTCCTCATCGCCAATGCGCTCATGTCCACGGAGGCGCTCGTCTCCTGGGGCTGGCGCATTCCATTCCTGGTCAGCATCCTGCTGGTGGCGGTCGGGCTTTACGTGCGGCTCAACACGGCCGAGACGCCGTCCTTCCAGAAGGTGAAGACGGCGGGCGCGCAAGCGAGCGTTCCTTTCGTCGCGCTGATGGCGAAGAACTGGAAGCGGGTGGTTCTGGGCGGTGTCGCCACCATGTCCACCGGCACCTCCTTCAATCTCATCGTCGCCTTCGGCCTCACCTATGGCACGCAGACGCTGGGCTTCTCGCGCAATGAGATGCTCTCCATCGCGCTCCTGTCCTGCGGTGCCTGCCTGCTGCTGCTTCCGGCCTTCGGCCTCCTCTCCGACGTGATCGGCCGCAAGCCGGTGATCGTCGGCGGCATCATCGCGGAGGCCATCGTTGCCTTCCCGCTGTTCTGGCTCATGGACACCAAGGTCTTCAGCCTCGCGCTGGTCGGCTATCTGCTGATGATGACGGCGTTCGCCGCCAATTACGGGCCGATCGCCACCTTCCTCGCGGAGCTGTTCGGCACCAAGGTGCGTTATTCGGGCCTGTCCATCAGCTACATGCTCTCCGGCGTGCTGGGCAGCGCGGCGACGCCCATCGTCACCACGGCACTGCTTCAGGCGACCGGCACGGGATCGTCGGTCGCCTGGTACATGATCGGCTCGGCTGCCATCTCGACCATCGCGCTGCTGATGCTGGTGGAGACGCTGAAGGCCGATCTCGCCGAAGCGCACTGACGTGCGGGCGGGAGCGGCCGGCTCCCGCGATCACTCACGGCCCGACCGGTGCCTCTATGTCGGCGTTCGCATCCTCGAACGCCGACATTTCCTCCATGAAGGCCTGCTCCGCGGGACTGTAGCGGAGCGCCGGATTGGAGAGAAAATAGACGTCGGCGCCCAGCGCATCGAGGCCGGGGAGGGGGAGGGGCCACAGTGCGCCTTCCGCCACATCCCGCGCCGCCGCTTCCAGCGGCAGAGTGCCGATGCCGACGCCAGCGTTGACGAAGCGCCTGACCTCGAACAGGTCGGGGCTCGTCGCCACCACCCGGCGGGCGATATCGGCGCCGAGGCGCAGGGTCAGCATCGGCTCCAGCGAGTTGGACACCTCGGCGCAGGCGAACGAGACCCAGGGTTCGTTGCGGATGGCGTCGAAGTCGATCGCTTCCACGCCGAACAGGCGATGGCCGCGCCCACAGAAGACGCCGAACCGCTCGCGGAACAGGAACCGGCAAGAGAGCGTGGGAAGGGGTTTGGCCAGAAGGCAGATGCCGAAGGGCGTGAGCTGCTGCGAGACGGCCCGCACGATGCCGTAGCTGCTGGACACTTCCACATTGTAGGAAATGCCGGGGTGCTTGGCGTTGAGCCGCCGCACAACCGCATCAAGCCCGCTATTCACCAGATGGGTCACGATCTCGATCCGCACCAGCCCGGTCAGGCTGCTGGAAGAGGGGGCGATGCCGGGATCGAGAGTGAGGATGGCGCGATAGAGTTCGCGGCACTGCTGGTAGAGCGCCTCGCCCTGCGGCGTGAGACGCATGGGCCGGCAGCCCCGCTCGAAGAGCCGGCACTCGCAGGTCTCTTCCAACCGCTTCAAAGCGGCGCTGACGCTCGGCTGCTGGAGCAGCAGGCGCTCGGCGGCGCGCGTTACGCTCCGCTCTTCGGCGATCACGAGGAACGTGCGCAGCAGGTTCCAGTCGAGCCCGTGCGTCCAGTGGCGGGATGGCGGCATTTTCGGCCCTTGTGATGCCTGTCCATCCTACCCCTGCCGGATGCGTAAGGGCCAGCCCGGTTGCTGGCCCGATCCACTGGGGAAGGGCACCGGTCCTCCGGTGCCCTTTGCCGGTCAGCTGCCCTTGCGGCTGGCAAGCTGGGGAATGAACAGATCGCTCCAGGCCTTCGGCTTGACCTTGATGGAGCCGGCAGCGTGCATGAAGTCGGCGAACTGCATGATGCCGTCCGGTGTCGTGGAGAAGCGCGTATCCTTGTCGTTCAGCATTTCAAGGATCTCCTCCACGGAGGTCTTCACCTTGGCGTTCCGCACGTAGATCTCGGCCGCTGCCTGCTTGTTGGCGGCGATGAAGGCATCCGCCTCATCCAGCGCGTCGAGGAAGGCCTGCGTGACCTTCGGATTGGCATCCACGAACTTCTTCGGCGCAAACGTCACGTCGAGCGTGATGGGGCCGATGACATCGACGGAATTTGCCACCCGATGCACCTTTGGGTCCTTCAGCTCCAGATAGGAGAAGGGCGGCGAAGTGAAGTGGGCATTGATCTCGGTCTTGCCGCCGACGAGGGCCGCGAGCGCCTCGGGGTGGGGCAGGCTCACCGTGAGCGGGTCGAGCTTGGCATAGTTCTCGCGGCCGAATTCGTGCGCCGCCATCATCTGCAGCACCACGGCCGAGAGCGAGGTCTTGATGCCGGGAAGGGCGATCTTGTCGCCCGCCTTGAAGTCCTTGAGCGAATTGATGTTCGGGCTGTTGGTGTTCATCCACAGCGCGGTGGCGCTGAGGCCGCTGATGCCCACCACCTCCACGTTCGGGATGCCCTTCGCCTTGGCCCAGAGCGTGATGAAGCCGGGCGCGCCGGTGCCAGCAAAATCGAGCGAGCCGGCCATCATGGCGTCATTGATGACATTGCCGCCATCGAGCATCAGCCACGTGACCTTGAGCGGGCCGAGGCCGGCCTTCTCGGCCTGCTTCTCCAACAGCTTCTGGTCTTCCATGACGATGAGCGGCAGATAGAGGATGCCGTAGCCCTTGGAGATGCGGACTTCCTTCACCTCGGCCCGCGCTGCGGGGACGGCGGCGACGAGAGCGGCCGCGGCGAGCGCGAGCGCCCGCAAGGTTTTTAGGATGCTCATGTGGTTTCCTCCCATGTGCCTTGTCGGCTGTTGTTCGCGAATATGGATCGGGCTCGTGCCTGGCTGTCTCGGGCGGCCGGCCGGCACGCCGGCCGCCCACCCGCATTCAGTGCTGCATGCCCCAGCGGCGCACGGTCTTGCGCTCGATGGTGGCGAAGCCGACGTTCTCCACGATGAGGCCGATCAGGATCACCGTCAGGAGGCCGGCGAAGACGTTGGAGGTCTCGAGCTGGTTGCGGTTCTCGAAGATGAACCAGCCGAGGCCGCCGGAGCCGGAGGATACGCCGAACACCAGCTCGGCGGCGATCAGCGTGCGCCAGGCGAAGGCCCAACCCACCTTGAGGCCGGTGAGGATGGCCGGGAAGGCGGCGGGGATCAGGATGAGGCGCACCAGCTTGAGGCCCCGCAACCCGTAATTCATGCCGACCATCCGCATGGTGTTGGAGACCGAGCGGAAGCCGGAATGCGTGTTGAGCGCTATGGCCCACAGCACGGAATGGACGAGCACGAAGATGACGCTGCCCTGACCGAGTCCAAACCAGATGAGCGCCAGCGGGAGCAGCGCGATGGCGGGAAGCGGGTTGAACATGGAGGTCAGCGCCTCCAGCAGGTCGGCACCGAGGCGGGAGCCGATGGCCAGCGTCGTCAGGATGGCGGCGAGCACGATGCCGATGCCGTAGCCGATGAGCAGCGTCTGCAACGACACCAGCACGCGCTGGGGGATCACCCCGTTGGCGATGTTGTCGATGAGGGCGGTCAGCGTCTCGGTGAAGGTGGGGAACAGCAGGGGATTGCCGAGCCAGCGGCCATAGGCTTCCCAGAGCCCCGCCAGCACCAGCAGGATGAAGGCCTTGCGCACGGCGCCGATGCCGTAGATGCGCTCGAACCAGGAGAGGCTCGCCTCCACCTGCACGTCGCCGGCGGTGGTGTCGGGCTTGATGATCTCGGGGCGCAGGAGAAGGGTCTCGCTCATGATCGTCTCCTCAGTGCCCGAACAGCATGTCGTTGATGCGGGTTTCCAGCTGCACCGCCGCCGGGGTGCCCATGGCCTCGGCCGGCACGCTGTTCAGCTCCGCGCGCACGCGGCCGGGATGTGGCGACAGCAGGAGGATGCGGGTGCCGATCTTGATGGCCTCCTCGATGGAGTGCGTCACGAACAGCACCGTGAAGCGCGTGTCCTCCCAGAGCTGGAGCAACTCGTCCTGCATCTTGCGTCGGGTGAGCGCATCGAGCGCCGCGAACGGCTCGTCCATGAGCAGCACGTCCGGCTCCATGGCCATGCCGCGCGCAATGGCGACACGCTGCTTCATGCCGCCCGAGAGCATGTGCGGATAGCTGTCGATGAACTTGGTGAGGCCCACCTTATCGATATAAGCGGCGGCCCGTTCCTGTGCCTCCGCACCCTCGAGGCGGCCGCTGGCGGTGAGGGCGAAGACCACATTCTCCCGAACGGTCTTCCAAGGCAGGAGCTGGTCGAACTCCTGGAACACCATCATGCGGTCGGGGCCGGGCTCTTTCACCTCGTGGCCCTTGAGGCGGATCTTGCCTTCGGTCGGCCGGAGATAGCCGCCGATAGCCTTCAGCAGGGTGGACTTGCCGCAGCCCGACGGACCGAGCAGCACGAAGCGATCGCTGTCATAGACGTCGAAATCGACACGATAGGTGGCCGTAACCAGCGAGCCCGGCGTCTTGTACTGGAGCGTGACACCTTCGACCGAAAGCAAAGGCGCGCCGATAGATTGCGGCTGATGCGCGTTCATCCGTCCTCCCTGCCGCCACCGGGCTCTGCGCCGTGGCGAATTTTGTTTGGTGCACTCTGGCAGCCTTGGTAAGAACGATACGGGCATTCACTGACACGAAACTGACTCCAGCCGACGAAGAGCCATGCGCATCCTGCTGGTCGAGGACACCGAAGAGATCGGCCGCGCCATCGCGAAGCGGTTCGAGCGCATTGGTTACGCGGTGGACTGGGAGCGCGACGGGCGCACCGCGGCCGAGCTTCTGGAAGTGCAAAGCTATGATCTCGTTGTGCTGGACGTGATGCTGCCTCGGCAGGATGGGTTCAGCGTTCTCAAGGGGTTGCGCGGGCGTGGGGTGCGCACGCCGGTGCTGGTGCTCACCGCCCGGTCCGCCGTCGACGACCGCATCAGCGCCCTCGATCTCGGCGCCGATGACTATCTGATCAAGCCGTTCGATTATCGCGAGCTGGAAGCCCGCGCCCGCGCGCTGCTGCGCCGGGCGGCGGGCCAGTCGGACAATCTGCTGCGGCTTGGCCCGTTGACCATCGACCGGGCCGGCCGCACCGCAAGCGTCGAGGGCAAGGCGCTCGACCTGACCCGGCGCGAGCTGACCGTTCTGGAAATCCTCGCCTCCCGCCCCGGCCGGTTCGTGCCGAAGGAAGAATTGGTGGAGCAGCTCTTCAGCTTCGATCAGGACCCGAGCCCCAATGCCGTGGAGCAGTTCGTGGCGCGCCTGCGCCGCAAGCTTGCCGCGACGCCAGTCGAGATCCGGACAGAGCGCGGCCTTGGCTATCAGCTCGCGACTTGAAAGCCTGCGCACCTCGCTGCGCGCGCGCATCCTCGCCCTCGTCGGCATCATGCTGGCGCTGGGCGCGCTGCTGCTGAGCTTCGCGGCGTGGGAATATGCCAAGGTCGCGGCGCGCGATGCCTATGACAAGCTGCTTATCGGCGGCGCGGTGCAGATTGCGGAAAACGTCTACGTGCAGGGGGGCGTTGTGGCGCTGGACCCCCCGGCCGCCGCCTTTTCCACGCTCTCGGCCTATGACCTTGTCTTCTATCGCGTCACCGACCCGCGCGGGGTCGTGGTGGCGGGCTATGACGATCTGGCGAAGGGGGTCGGCGGCGCCGCGCTGCACCGCGGCGTCGTCCTGCGCGACGGCACCTATCAGGGGCAGCCGGTGCGTATCGCGGCCCTCGGCAAGCAACTGGAGGACGCGGGCGGCGGCTGGGCGGAGATCGTGCTTGCCCAGACCATGCGGGCCCGGGAAGCCCTGGCCTGGGATCTGACCACCAAGGCCGTCGCGCTCATCGCCGTGATGAGCCTGCTCGGCCTTCTGGCAACGGCCCTCTCCCTGGGCCTCGCGTTTTCGCCTCTGACGCGGCTTGAGGGCGAGATCGCCGGCCGACGGCCCGATGACCTGCGTCCCATCCAGGTCTCGCCTCCACGGGAGGTGCGGGCGCTGGTTGGCGCCATCGACGGGTTCATGCGCCGGCTGGAGGAGCGGATCGTCATGATGCAGCGCTTCATCGCCGATGCCGCCCACCAGATCCGCACGCCGCTCGCAGCTATCGATGCCGAAGCGGAACTCTTAAGCGACGAACTGGACGATCCGGCGCGGATGGACCCGCTGCGGAACCGCATTGCGGATGTGGGGCGCCTCGCCAGCCAGTTGCTCGATCACGCCATGGTGCTGCATCGGATGGAGACGGCGCGGCTGCAGCCGGTGGAGCTCAATGCGCTGGCCAAGTCGGTTCTGGCGCAGACGGTGCCCCTGAGCCTTGAGCGGGAGGTGAGCATCACCTTCGTGCCGGCGCCCGGCGAGGTGACGATTGCCGGAGACCCCATCAGCCTGCGGGAGGCCATCGCCAACCTCATCCACAATGCGGTCGTCCACGGGGCGAGGGCGCGGCTCGCCGTCGAGGTTGGCGGGGACCAAGCCCATGCAGTGGTCACCGTGGGCGACGATGGACCGGGCATTCCCGATGGCGAGCGCGAGCGCCTCTGCGCGCCGTTCCAGCGCGGTGAGGGTTCCCATGGATCGGGTCTCGGGCTCGCCATCGCGGCCGAAGTGGCGCGGGCGCATGGCGGGGGCATCCGCTTTGAGATGCGCGAAGGCCTGTTTTGCGTGAGCCTGGTGCTTGCCGTGGCGCCAGCCCGCGAGGCCTGAGCCACCCGGCCGGGCCGGGTGGCACTGCGGCGCGATCAGGCGGAGAAGGTGACTTCCGCCGTGCCGAGGCCGGAGAAGGATGCGACGCAGGTGTCGCCGGGCTTCAGAAACAGCATGCCCGACCAGCTTCCGGTCGCGACCGACTGCCCCGCCTTCACGCCGCCGGCGATGCGCATCATGTTGACCAGCGCCACCGTGATGCCCAGCGGGTCGTCGGTAGGATGGCCGCCGGTGCGCTGAAGCACCGTCTCGCCATTGATCGTGAGAGTCACCTCGAGGCGGGGCAGGTCCAGGTGCGACCAGTTCTTTGTTTCTGCGCCGAGCACAAGCCCGCCGTTGATCATGCAATCGGCAAGCTGCTCCAGTTCCGGCCGTGTGCGCGGCGAGCGGAAACGGCTGGACAGCACCTCGATGGCGGGCAGAACGGACGTGGCCGCTGCCACCTCTTCGCGTGTATAGGGCGTCTCGCGCGGCGGCAGGTCGCGCAGGAAGCGGAAGGCAACCTCAGCCTCCACGCCGCAGTGCGGAACCTGGACGGCGGGCATGGCCGCCGGGCTTTGGCGCACCATGCCCGCCGGGATCAGACCGCGCTTCTCCGGCGCCCCCACGGGCGTGGACGCCTTGTAGGCGCCGATTTCGAGTCCGAGCCGCGCGAAAACGACGTCCTGGATGGCATGGGCCTCGTCCGTGGAGGCGGGAGCCTGCGCCAGACCGTCGATCTGCGTGTTCGAGCGACGGGCTTCGGCCAGCGCATCCACGCTGGCTTCCAGATGAGACGCGACCATCAGCATTCCTCGGGGCTATGTGGGCTCTGCTCAAGCCGCCCCGGCGAAATGCGGGACGGCGGCGAGCAGGGTGCGGGTGTAATCGCTTTCCGGCGCCTCGAACAGCCGCCGGCTCTCGCCCTGTTCCACCACCCGCCCGTTCTGCAACACAATGCTGCGCGCGCACATCATGCGCACCACGTTGAGATCGTGGCTGACGAACAGGAAGGCGAGCTGTTCCTCCCGCCGCAGCCGCTCCAGCAACTGGAGCGTGACCGCCTGCACCGACACGTCGAGCGCGGCGGTGGGTTCGTCCAGCACCAGCAGGCGCGGGCGCACCGAGATGGCGCGGGCGATGCCGACGCGCGCCTTCTGGCCGCCGGAAAGCTGGTGCGGGAAGCGCTCCAGCAGATGCGCCGGCAGCCCCACCTTCTCCGCGCAGTCCAGCACCCGGTCGCGCAGCGCCTTGCCGGACATGTTGTCGAGCCGCCGCAGGGGATGGGCGATGGCGTCAAAAGCGGAGAAGCGCGGGTTGAGGCTGTCGTGCGGATCCTGAAACACGATCTGGATCTGCCGCCGGAATTCCGAGCGGTGGAACTCCCGTGCCGGAATGCCGCCGATGGAACGGCCATCGAAGACGATCTCGCCTTCGGTCTGGTCGATGAGGCGGCAGATCATCCGCGAGATGGTGCTCTTGCCCGAGCCGCTCTCGCCCACGAGGCCGACGCTTTCACCCGCCGCGAGGCTGAAGGATACGCCACCCACGGCGGTGATGCCGCCGTCATAACGCTTCACGAGGTCCTGCACCTCCAGCAGCGGCGGGGTGCCGGCCGGCGGCTTCACGCGCACGGGTTCGGCCGGCAGGGGCACATGGTGCTCCGGATCCGCCACCAGATCCTCCACGCGGGAGGTCGGCGTGGGTGAGGCGGCGACAAGGCGGCGGGTGTAGGCGTGCTGCGGCGCGCGGAACAGCATCTCGGGTGGGGCGCGCTCCACGATGCGGCCCTGCTCCATCACCACCACGTCCTGGCAATATTGCGCGGCAAGACCGAGGTCGTGGGTGATGAGGATCACCGCCATCTGCCGCTCGCGCGTAATACGCGCGATGAGGTCCATCACCGTCTTCTGCGTCGTCACGTCGAGGCCGGTGGTCGGCTCGTCGGCGATCAGCAAGGCGGGCTCGCAGGCGATGGCCATGGCGATCATCACCCGCTGGCACATGCCGCCGGACAGTTCATGCGGATAGGCGTCGAGCCGCTTTTCCGGCTCGCGGATGAGCACGGTCTTCAGCAGCTCCAGCGCCTTTTCTCGGGCCTCCTTGTCCGAGAGGGTGCGATGGGCGCGCAATGCATCGGCGAGTTGGAGACCCACGGTGCGGATGGGATTCAGCGCCGCACGCGGGTTCTGGAAGATCATCGAGATGGCGGCGCCGTGGATGGCCTGCAGCGTCTTGTGCGAGGCACGGCTGATGTCCTCGCCCCGGAACACGACGCGGCCGCGCGTGATGCGGCCGGCGGCATCGAGCAGCCGCGTCACGGCAAAGGCCGTCACCGACTTGCCCGAGCCGCTCTCGCCCACGATGCCGAGCGTCTGGCCGGGGGCAAGGTCAAGGTCGATACCCTTCACCGCCTCCACTGGCCCGCGCCGGGTGGAGAAGGTGACGGCGAGATCCTCGATGCGCAGGAGGGATTGGGTCATGTGCGCATCCTCGGGTCCAGAATGTCGCGCAGGCCGTCACCCAGCAGGTTGAAGCACAGCACGCACAGCATCAGCGCGAGGCCGGGGAAGGCCACCAGCCACCACTTGCCGGTGGAGATGAAGCGTGCCCCCTCCGCCACCATGATCCCCCATTCCGGTGTCGGCGGCTTCACGCCGAGGCCGATGAAGGAGAGCCCAGCCGCATTCAGGATCGCCCAGCCGAGGTTGAGCGAGATCTGCACCGCCATGGCCGGCAGGATGTTGGGCAGGAGGAAGCGCAGCACCACCGAGAGATGGCTGTCGCCGCAGGCGCGCGCGGCCTCCACCCAGCCGGCGGAGCGGCGCACGTTCACCTCGGCACGGGCAAAGCGGATGTAGAAGGGCAGGTTGATGATCGCCGTGGCGATGACGATGTTTTCCACCCGGTTGCCCAGCGCCGCCACCATGGCCATGGCGAGCACGAACAGCGGGAAGGCCATCAGCACGTCCACGAAACGGCCCACCGCGCGGTCGAGCCGCCCGCCCGCATAGCCGCAGATGCTGCCGATCACCGCGCCGAGCGCAAACGACAGCACCACCGCCGAGGCGGCGATGGCGAGATCCAGCCGCGCCGCCACGACGAGGCGGCTGAAGACGTCGCGACCCAATTGGTCCGTGCCCGCCCAGTGGGCGGCGCTTGGTGCCTCGAGCGCATGGGCGACATCGGAAGCGATGGGATCATAAGGCACCAGCACCGGGCCGAAGAGGGCGACGAGCACGAGCAGGCCCGTCGCGAAGGCGGCGATGGCGGTGAGGGGATTGCCGCGCAGCACGAAGGCGGCATGGCGCAAGGTTGCGGTGCTCATTCGACCGAAATCCGGGGGTCGGCGATGCCGTAGAGAATGTCGATCACCAGGTTCACGAGGACGAAGATGAAGGCCATCAGCAGCACGAAGCCCTGCACCGGCGCATAATCCGAGGCGAGCAGCGCATCGAGCGCGTAGGAAGCGACGCCGGGCCAGGAGAAGACCTTCTCCACCAGCACATTGGCGCCGAGCATGGTGGAGAAGACGATGCCGGTGATGGTGAGCACGGGCAGGATGGCGTTGCGCAGCGCATAGACGACGATGATCCGCCAGCGGGAGAGGCCGATGGAGCGGGCCGTGCGCACGAAATCGCTGCCCAGCGAAGAGAGCATGGCGGCGCGGGTGATGCGGGCGAGCGGGGCCACCACGAAGAGCGCCATGGTGAAGGCCGGCAGCACGAGCTGGCTCGCGGCGGCCCTCCAGCCCTCGAAATCGCCGGCCAATGCGAAGTCGATCAGCAGGAAGCCGGTGGCGCGCGGTGGAAGGCTGGTGAAGATGTCCACGCGTCCGGTCGGGTCAGGCGCATAGCCGAGCAGGTAATAGAAGACATAGATCAGCAGCAGGCCCGACACGAAGGTGGGCACGCACACGCCCAGCGCGCAGAGCAGGCGCACGCCGTGATCGACCACCGAACCGGGTCGCAGCGCTGCCGCGATGCCGAGCGGCACCGCCGAGAGGAGGGCGATGAAGAGGGCGGCAAACGTCAGTTCCAGCGAGGCCGGCAGACGCTCCTTAAGGTCTGCCGACACCGGCTGGCCGGTTGTGAGCGAACGCCCGAGATTGCCCTGCGCGACATCCACGAGATAGCGCCCGAGCTGCTCCGGCATGGGCTTGTCGAGGCCCATCTGCTTGCGGATCGTTTCGATCTCCTCCTTGCCGGCGGTGGGGCCGGAGGCGAAGAACACCGCCGGATCGCCGGGCAGAACGCGCATCAGAAGGAATGTGAAGACGAGCACGCCGAGGAGGGCCGGTAGGGACGACAGAAACCGTCGTCCCGCCCGCCGCGCCGTGAGGGCGACCTGGCTCATTTGCGGCTCAGGTCGCGATAGTCCACCTGCCGGTGGAACTGGTAGGTGTAGCCCTCGATGGAGGGGGCCATCACCGCATCCTGAGAGGCCTGCCAGATCGGGATCTGCGGCATGATCTCGAAGTTGAGGGTATTGAGCTCGCGGCCCATGGCCTCATACTTCGCCTTGTCCTGCTCGAAGCGCGCGGCCTGCGCGATCTCGGTGATCTGCGGATTGTCCAGCGAGGAGTAATTCCAGCGGATATTGCCGATGTAGAAATTCCGGTAGAAATAATCCATCGACGGCAGCCAGGCGACGATGTTCTCGGTGAAGAAGGGCAGCTTCTTCTCGTTGATCAGCGTGGACATCTGGGCGTCGGGGAGCTTCTGGATCTCCACCTTGATGCCGATCTTGGCCAGCGACTCCTTCAGCAGCGCCGCCATGGGCTCGGCGACGTTCGCCTGTCCCACATTGAAGGAGAAGGTGGTGGAGAAACCGTCCGGCATTCCGGCGGCGGCGAGATATTCCTTGGCCTTGGCAAGGTCCAGCTTCACCGGCTGCGGAATGGGGAAGCCGCCGGAGGGCGCCTTGCCGTCCGTCCAGGTGGCGCCATAGAGCGGGAAGCCGCGTCCGAACAGGGCAGCCTTGAACATGTCGTCATAGGGCAGCGCATAAGCGATGGCCTTGCGCACGTTCACATTGTCGAACGGCGGGATCTTGTTGTTGAACGAGATGAAGGAGATCGCATTGTACTGCGGGGTGGAGATCACCTTCAGCTTGCCCTTGGCTTCCAGCGCCGCGGCATCCGTGGGCTGAAGGTCGATGACGATGTCGGCGTCGCCGCGCTCCACCAGATTGGCGCGGGTGGAGGCTTCCGGCACGGTCTGCACGATGAGGCGCTTGAACGCGGCCTGGCTGTTGGCGGGGCCGCGGTTCCACGCATCGTTGCGCTTGAGGATCACCTGCTCGGCGGGCTTGAAGGTCTCGATGACGAAGGCGCCGGAGCCGGCGGTATTCTCCTTCAGCCAGTTCTGCGCCCACGGGTCGTCCGCCGTGGCATGGGCTTTGGCGACCTTGGAATTGAAGATCACCGGATAGACGGTGGCAAGGTTCGGCAGCGCCAGCTTGTCAGGCTTGGGCAGCGTCACCTCGAAGGTGTAGGGATCGATCACCTTGAACTGGTCGGGGCTGGTGAGCGAGCCGGTGAGCAACTGCGCCTTGGCGAGCGAATTGGCCGTCACCGCGCGGTCGAGCGACCACTTCACGTCCTCCGCCGTCACCGGCGTGCCGTCCTGGAACTTGGCGTCCTTGCGCAGGTGGAAGGTGATCTTGAGCCCGTCCGGGCTCACGTCATAGCTTTCCGCCAGTTCGCCGCGCACGGTGTCGAGATCGAACACCCATTTGCCGTTGAGCTGCTTGCGTCCGAAGGAGACCAGCCGGTCATAGGTGCTGAGACTCACCGCGAATGCTTCGCGCGTGGAGCCGGGCATGGTTGGGTCGAGCGTGTTCACCACCGCGCCCGTGACATAGCGCAGGGTCTCCGCGCGGCTCTGGGCGTGGGCGGCGGGCGCCGTCAGGCTCACTGCAACGAGGGCCGTTGCGCCCATGAGCCACTGGCGGCGTGTGGGTTTCAGGAACACGTCGATCATCGGCAAGCTCTCCTGGAAGGGGAACACGGGCGGTGCGGCGCTGGAGTACGCCGCCACCGATGTATGCAATTGGTATGCCGTTGGCGTTCACGCCTCCAGCTTGCGCACCACGGCCTGCGGAACGTCGTAGGCTTGGAAGTCCGCCCAGAACTGGTCGAGGTCGTCCTGGAACAGGTCGCGGGTGAGGCCGTGGACCAGCTTCGGAATGGCCGTCGTCATGGCGTTGATGGACGATCCGGAGGCACCAAAGCTCATGGTGGAGGCAATGGAGAAGAGGTGGATGTCGCTCACCCAGGGCGTTTCGCCGGCTGTCTTCTCCTCGAAGGCATAGTCCTCCGCCAGATAGGGGAACTGCGAAAGACGGGCTTCCTTCTCATGGTCCGGCGGCGTGTAGCGATCGCCCCAGGTGGCGATATTATGGGCAAAACGCTTCAACTCGGGGCGCGCACCGAAATCCATGCCGATGCCGGTGCAGGCGATCACATAATCCGCCGTGAAAGTCCCGGCCTGCGTGGAGACCACGGCGCGACCGTCCTGCTCGTAAGCGTCGATGAGGCCGGCGCCGGTGGTCAGGTGGAAATTGGCGTGGCGGGCGCAGCGGTCGTAAGTGGCTTGGGGGAAGGCTTCCCGCAGGCGCAGGGCGCGGCTCATGAAGCGCCAGCGCCATTCGTCGGTGAGTTCGCTCAGGTGGCGCATGAAGCCACGGAAGGTGAACCACAGATAGGGCTGCACCAGCTGCGGCTCGAAGCGGCGGCAGAGCTGCATCACCTCGCCGACGCCGGCCTCCAGCGCGGTTGCGGCATTGTCGAAGGCCGAGGCGCCGGCGCCGATCACGATGACCGTCTTTCCCTTCAGCGCATCGAAATCGATCATGTCGGAGGAGCGGGCCCGCAGATGCTCCGGCAGGCGCTCCAGCTCGGCGGGGAGGGTCCAGTTGCCCATGCCTTCCTGGCCGGTGGCGAGCACCACCTTGCGGGCGTAGATGGTCTCGACGCCGTCCGGCGTGTTCACGGTGAGGGCCAGCAGGCCATCGGCGGGGCCGATGTCCGTCACCTGGCAGAGATTGCGCACCGGCAGGTCCAGCACGTCGCGGTACCACAGCAGATAGTCGGCCCACAGATCCTTGGGGATGAGCTTGAGCTCCGTCCAGGCTTCCTTCCCGTACCGGGCCTCGTGCCAGGCCTGATAGGTCAGGCTGGGGATGTCCATGTCCGGGCCGGTGAAGTCCTTGGGGCTGCGCAGGGTGAGCATGCGCGAATAGGTCCGCCACGGGCCTTCCAGATCGCGCGGCGCCTGATCCAGCACGAGGATGTTGTCCACCTTGGAGCGCTGCAGGCAGAAGGCGGTCCCAAGGCCGCACTGGCCGCCGCCGACGATCACCACGTCATAGGCAGGCTTGCCGCCGGGCGCGGTCCGAGGCTTGACCCAGGGGGCCTTGGGGTGGGCGATCCGCGCCAGATCGTCCCGAACCTGCTGCTCCAGAGCCCGCAGGCCATCAGTGCTTCCGAATGTCGTCGTCATGAGGCAAGCCATCCGCCGTCGACCGCGAGGGTCGTACCCGTGATGAAGGAAGAGGCATCGCTCGCCAGATAGAGCGCGGCCTGTGCGATCTCGTCCGCGGTCCCGAACCGGCCGAGCGCGTGGCGTTGGCGGGAGGCCTCGCGCGCGGCGTCTGGGTCCGCCTGCCGGCCGAAGCCGCGGGCGAGCATGGGGGTCTCCACCGCGCCGGGCGCGATGGCGTTGACGCGGATGTTGTCCGCGGCGAAATCGAGGGCCATGGTGCGGGTCAGGCTGAGGATGGCGCCCTTGGCGGCCACATAGGCGCTATTGCCGCGCCCGCCGGCCAGCGCCAACTGGGACGAGAAGGTGACGATGGCGCCGCCACCCCGCTCGCGCATGGACGGGATGACCGCCCGCGCCCAGAGCCACGTGCCGCCCACATTGGCGCGGAACACCGCGTCCCAATCCTCGGGCCTCGTGGTGAGCACCGTGCCGCCCACCGACATGCCGGCCGCCGCGATGAGGATGTCGATGCCGCCATAGGTCCCGCGCACCTGAGCGGCGGCGGCCTCCACCGCCTCCGGAGCGCCCACGTCGCCGGGGAGCACCAGCGCCTGTCCGCCCGCCTGCGTGATCGCGTCGGCGGTGGCGGCAAGCCCCTCCGCGTCCCGGTCCACCAGCGCCACGGCGGCTCCCGCGTCAGCAAGGCGGGCAGCGGTGGCGCGGCCGATCCCGGAAGCGGCGCCGGTGATGACGGCGATGCGGCCTTGAAGCGTCATGCGATGGCCTCGTTCTGGAGCGTGCGCGCCCAATGGGCGAGATGGCTGGCGCTGTCGGCGCAGCCGAAGCGCGCGTTCCAGCCGATGTCGGCGGCAAGGCGATGGACCGCCAGCGGCGGCCGGTCGGTGGCGGAGTGCAGGTCGATTGTCGGCGTCTCGCCCGCCTCTGCGAGACGGCAAGTGAAGCCGGGCATGTGAGCGGCGAGCGCGCGGCCCCAGTCCAGGGTGCTCCAGCGTGTGCCGGTCGAGACGTTGTAGACGGGCGCGGTCCAATGCGGCGCGGTGGCGAGCGCCAGCACTGCCTCCGCAACGTCGGGCGCATAGATCCAGTCTCGCAGGCCGGGGCGGGCGAGCAAGGCAGGCTGCCTGTTGCGTGCCGCATCCAGCATCTGCGCCTGAGGGCTCAGCGTGTCCCGCACGCCCGTCGCCCGCTCCCAGGGACCGAAGACGGCACTGAGCCGGACGCTGACGGCTTCCAGGCCCCAGAGGTCCGCGAGCCGGGCAACCACCCGCTCGGAAGCGAACTTGGTGATGCTGTAGAGCCCCTGCGGATCGCAGGCGACGGCCTCATCCATAACGTCCGCCACCGATGCGGCGGCCCCGTAGGCGGCGGCGGAGCTGAGATTGATGATGCGGCGCGCCCCGGCCGCGCGCGCGGCTTCCATGAGGCCGGGCAGGGCGCCGAGATTGACGGAGAGGATCGTCTCCGGCTCGCGCGTCTCGCGCTCCGCCCCGGCGGTGATGGCGGCCCCGAGGATCAGCAGATCCGTGCCGGCGGACATGGCGCGGACCACCGCCTGCGGGTCGCGCACATCGCCCTGCTCAAAGCGGATGGGGAGGGTGAACAGCGGCGGCGGCGCCGAACGGTCGAACAGAACGACCTCATGGCCGGCGCCATGGAAGGCGGCCGCGATGTTCAAGCCGACGAAGCCGGTTCCGCCCGCCACCACAACCCGCACTGTCTACCCCCCGAGGTCAGCCCGCCCGAAAGGCAAGTCTTCGAGAGGGAGGGTCGGTCAGCGGGACTACTGGGTCAATGACAGGCGATTAATATAATTATTCGCTGCGTTATTATAATCGATATGGATGAAGACGCAGGCACTATTATGGGTCGCAAGCTCGGCTTTGGAGCCTTTTGGAGCAGTTCGTGCTGTCCGGTGCCTGAGATTGATGCAGGATGGGTAGGGCCGATCACCGGTCTTTGAACGGAAACGGCCCTCCCTCAGACGTGAGGGAGGGCCGCTCGGGATTCCGGGATGAAACGTGTCAGACAGCCGTCTGACGCGCAAACGCGATGTAGAGCTCGCGCAGGCGCTTGGTGAGGGGGCCGGGCGTTCCGGTTCCGATGGGCTTGTCGTCAATGGCCACCACGGCCTGCACGAAGCTGGAGGCGGAGGCGATGAAGGCCTCCTTGGCGGCGAGCGCCTCGTCCAGCGTGAACAGGCGCTCTTCCACCGTGATGGTGCCCTCGGCGGCCAGCGCCAGCAGGGCGCGGCGGGTGCAGCCCGGCAGGACGGCGGTGGAGTTCGGACGCGTCACCACCACATCATTGGCGGTGATGATGAAAGCGGAGGAGGAGCCGCCCTCGGTGATGAAGCCGTCCTGCACCATCCAGGCTTCCTGGCAGCCGGCCTCGGCAGCGGCCTGCTTGGCCAGCACCTGCGCCAGCAGGGCGACGCTCTTGATGTCGCGCCGCGCCCACCGCAGGTCCGGCACCGACTTCACGCGGATGCCGGTCTCCGCCGCCTTGGAGGCGAGGATGTTCTTCTCCTGCGTGAACATGAACAGGGTGGGCTTGGCATCCTTCGGGAAGGTGAAGTCCCGGTCGGCGACGCCGCGCGTCACCTGCATGTAGACGACGCCCTCGGTGAGGCTGTTGCGGCGGACCAGCTCGCGCTCCAGTTCCACCAGTTCCTCAAGGGTCACGGGCAAATCGAGGGCGATCTCGCCCACGGAGCGCTTCAGGCGGGCGAGGTGGCTGTCATTGTCCACCAGCTTGCCGTCGAGCACCGCCGAGACCTCATAGATGCCGTCGGCGAAGAGGAAGCCGCGATCGAGGGGGGAGATGCGGGCCTCGGCGAGGGGCACGAAGTCCCCGTTGACATAGGCGATACGGTCCATGACAGAACTCCAGGGTAGCGCGCGGCGGGCACAACCCGTCTCGCGAGAGATAAAGCCGAGCTTGTGCCGGCCATGAACGAAGCGGGCGCGCGCGTCAACCCGAAGGCGGCGCGCGGAACTGTCGCCGCAATTCCTCGATGAAGCTATGCACGAGGCGCGAGCGCGGCACGCCCTTGCGCAGCAGCAGCACCACGGAAATCTCACAGGGCGGGCTGAACGGACGCTGGACCAGCTCCGGCGAATGGTGAAATTCCGCCGTATAGGGGTCGACGACGGCAATGCCGAGCCCGGCCTGCGCCAGAACGGCGGCCGTTGAGCAGTAACGCACCTCCACCCGTGGATCGTAGGTGGCGTGGTCGCGGTCGAAGGCCGAGCGCAGGATCTGGCCGAGGCGCGATGCCGCTTCCAGCCCCACGAAGCGATGCCCCGCCACTTCGCTGGCGGTGACTTCGGACCGGTTCGCCAGAGCCGAGCCTACAGGAACAAGCGCCACCATGTGGGTGCGGTGGAGCACCTCCACATTCACGTCGAGGTCCTGGTCGATGGCGAGCGCAATGCCCACATCGGCCGAACCTTCCTTGAGCGCGGCGAGAATGTCGGAGAGGCGGCGCACGTCATAGGAAACGGAGACCTCCGGCCGCTCCTCCAGCAAGGCCCGCAGCGCCCTCGGCGCGGCGGTGTGGCCGATGGGCGGGGTGGCGACGATGCGGATGCGTCCGGACTTGCCCTGCCGGATGTCCCGTGCCCTTAGCGAAAAGCTGCGCAGGACGCCGAACAGGGGCCTGATTTCCTCGTAGAGCGAGAGCGCCTCGGCGGTGGGCTCCAGCCGCCGGTGCGCCCGCTCGAACAAGGTGATGCCCAGTTCCCGCTCCAGCTGGCGCAGGCCGTTGGAGACCGCCGGCTGGGAGATGCCCAGTTGCTCGGCTGCCTCCACCGTCGTCTGGCAACGCATCATCGCGCCGAAGATTTCCAGCAGGGACAAGGAGACCTGTGGTTCGTCGCCCTCGCGCATCAGCCGCCCACGAGCACCCGGCCGAGGGCCTGCGCCACGGCGGCCTGCGTGGCATCCACCACCGGAATGCCCAGCGCCTCTTCCAGAATGCCGCGCTGGGGCGACATGCCGGCGCAGCCGAGGATGATGGCGCCAGCGCCCATCTGCTTGAGCTTCGTGCCCGCCTCCCGCAGCAGATCGAAGCTCGCCGACGGATCGCCGCTCTCGGCCACCGTCAGCGCACGGGCCGGGGCGACCTCGCCGGCCAGCCGGCTCATGACGCCCATGCGGGCGAGATTGGCAAGGTGGCGCGGAATGGAGCCTTCCGCCACCGCGATGACGCCGAAGCGGTCGGCAAGGCCCATGGCCGCGAGAACGCCGGCATCCTGCATGCCGACCACCGGGCGGCGGGTCTCCGTGCGCAGCAGATCGAGGCCGGGCTGCGAGTAGCAGGCAATCACAATGGCAGAGGCATCCGGCCGCGCCTTCGCGAGATCAGCGGTGCGCAGCGCGGCTTCATAGACGTCGCGCTGGGTCATGATGCCGAGCGGGCTCTCGGCAATGGTGAGGCATTCAATCGCCGGGCCGCCGCCGAGCCGGAAGGGCTCGACCGCTCGCGACAGCGCCTCGGTGACGGCGACATCGCTGTTGGGATTGATGACGAGGATGGGGCCTTTGGCGGTCATGGCGCGATCCTCAGGGGGCGATGTCCGCGCCGAAATTGCGCGCGGGATCGAGTTCGGGGGCGCGATAGCCGGGACGGCCGGTGAGGTCCACCGTATCGCGGGCGACGAAGCGGCCGCGGCCGCGCGTGGCGACGAGTTCACGCTCCTCCACCACCAGTTCGCCCCGGTTCAGCACCGTGCGCGGCCAGCCGGTGACGGTGAGGCCCTCGAAGGGGGTGTAGTCCATATTGTCGTGCTGGTCGTCCAGTGACACCACGCGGGTCTCGTTGGGATCCCAGATGGCGATGTCGGCATCGAAGCCGGGGGCGATGGAACCCTTCCGCGCCATGCCGAACACCTTGGCCGCGTTGGTGGAGGTGAGGGCCACGAACTGGTTGGCGCTGATGCGGCCCTTCACGACGCCTTCCGAGAACAGCCAGGGCAGCCGCATGGCGATGCCGGGCATGCCGTTGGCGATCTTCGGATAGGGCACGTCCGCGCCGTTGAAGAGCTTGCCGGTCTCGTCATAGCGATAGGGGGCGTGGTCGGATGACACGCTCATGAAGGTGCCCGCCTGAATGTGCCGCCACAGGGCCTCCTGCGTCTGCGCATCGCGCACCGGGGGCGAGCACATGAACTTGGCGCCTTCCATGCCCGGCCGGTCGAGGTCCTCGCGGGTGAGGGCGAGATACTGGGGGCAGGTTTCGGCGAAGAGCTTCACGCCCGCTTGCGTCTCCCGGCGGATGATGGCCGCGCCCGCTTCCGTCGACACATGCACCACGAACAGGGGGGCATCCACGAGCTTAGCCAGCGTCACCGCGCGGTTGATGGCCTCCTCCTCGGCCAGCTCCGGCCGGGAGATGGCGTGATACTTCGGCGCCGTCAGTCCCTTGGCGGCGAGGCGCTTGTTCATCCACTTCACCATGTCGTTATTCTCGGCATGGACCATGGTGAGCGCGCCATGGGTCTTGGCGACGGTGAGCACGTCCAGCATGCCGCCATCGCCGAGGTTCAGCAGGTCGTAGGTCATGAAGACCTTGAAAGAGGTGATGCCCCGCGCAAAGGCCCGCGGAAGCTGCTCCTCCAGCACCTCGGGGGAGGGATCGGAGACGATGAGGTGGTAGGAATAATCGATGACGGAATTTGGCGCCGCCCGCTCGTCATAGATCGCGACCACATCGTCCAGCGACTGGCCGCGATGCTGGGCGGCGAAGGGGATGAAGGAGGAGTTGCCGCCGAAGGCCGCCGAGACCGAGCCGGTGTAATAATCATCGGCGGTCATGATCTTGGTGGAGCTTTCCTGCGCGATGTGCGCATGGCCCTCAATGCCGCCCGGCATCACCAGCCGGCCCGTGGCATCGATCCGCTTGGTGCCGCCCGCAAGGCTTTCCGCGACGGCGGCGATGCGTCCGTCGCGGATGCCGATGTCCGCCTTGTAGGTGTCGGTGGCGGTGACGATGGTGCCGCCGTGGATGACCGTATCGAACGCGAAATCAGACATGGGAGAAACCTTGGGCAGGGGCGTTGCCGCGAGGGGCGGGACGGAAGGGGCGGTGCGAACTGGACGATTGGCCGTTCAGCTCGGGCGCGCCTGATGCCAGCCGACCGGGAGGTCCGACGACGGCGGGCTTCCGGCTAGGGGACAGGTCGGCAGCGCTGGAGAGGGTGAGCAGCACGGCGGCAGGGTTCCGAACGCGGTGGCACATCGTAGCCGGCTTTGAACGATCATCCTCATAATGATACGACTTGTATTATAATTTCCGATTATACATTTCCCCTCTCGGGCAAGGGCCTCGCCATTGATCCCAGCCGGCGCCGTCCCGCCGCGCGGACTTCGCTGCTTTCGATCCGGGCGGCGGCGCAATAATCGGCGAAGAGGCCGCCGGTGCGGGCCACGTGGCGGGCCATGAGCATGCGTGTCATCTCCCCGTCGCGCCGCCGGAGCGCGGCGAGGATCTGCCGGTGTTCCTCGATGGATTCCTCCACCCGCCCGAGCGACGACAGGCCGATGTTGCGCGCCCGCTGGAGGCGTCCGATGAGCCGGGCGTGCACCTCGGAGAGCGCCGGATTGCCGGAGCCCGCGACGATGAGCAGGTGGATCTTGCGATTGATGCGGATATAGGACACCCGGTCGCCGGCTGCGTGCCGCTCCTCCATCTCGCTCTGGTAGCGGGCGAGGCGGTCGAAATCGGCCTCGGCCATGCGGGTCGCGGCGAGGCTCGCGGCAAAGCTCTCCAATGCCACTTCCACCTCGAACAGGTGCCGCAGTTCCTCCGGGTCGAGCGGCGCCACCATGGCGGGGCGGTTCGGCCGCAGCAGGACGAGCCCTTCGGCGGAGAGCTGCTTCAGCGCCTCGCGGATGGGCGTGCGCGAGGCGCCGAGGGCCTCCACCAGACGCCGCTCGCTGAGCACCGCACCGGGCGCCAGATCCAGGAAGACGATCATGTCCCGCAGCCGGTCCACTGCCTGATCGGCCAGCGAGGCGGGCGTGTCGCGGCGGGTGCGCGGCCGGGGGCTCATGACAATCCCTCGCCGGCAGGGCGGCCCGAAGACCCGCGGGACGCGATGACCGAAGGGAATGAAACCGCTACCATGGGGTCTCTTCCTTCACGGTGATGCGGGGTCAGAGGCATGGCGCAGGCGGGCGGAATCTCCATCCATGGGGTCGATATCGCGCAGGGCGTCGCCGCGCGGGGCCTGCAGGTGAAGGTCTATGCCCTCGATCCGGAGCGGCGGCTGATCACCGAAGGCGTTCTCGGCGCCAATGGCGTGTTCGACGATCCCATCATCACCGGCGCCGGTATCACGGCGGGCACCTATGAGGTGGAGTTTGCGCTGGGCGCCTGGCTCAAGGCGAATGGCTATGGCGCGCGGGAGGCGGCCTTCCTCGACATCGTGCCGTTCCGCTTCGTCGTCACGCGGGTGGAGGAGCATTACCATCTGCCGTTCAAGTTCACGCCCTGGGGCATCCAGCTGTTTCGCGGCGTGTGATCAGGCGAGGCGCCGCGACAGGCCGGTGAAGCGCTCCATCACCATGATGAGGGCGACGGTGAAGACGATCAGAACGCCGGAGAGGGCGGCGATGGTCACGTCCAGCTTGCCTTCCAGATCCTGCCACATGCGGATGGGCAGCATGTCGGTGGCGGCATCGCGCAGGAACAGCGACACCGGCACATTGTCGAAGGACGACATGAAGGCGATGAACCCGCCGGCGAGGATGCCCGGTCGGATCAGCGGCAGGGTGATGCGGCGGAAGGTATAGACCTTGCCCGCCCCGAGGCTTGAGGAGCATTCCAGTAGCGTCGGATCGAGCTGGGAGAGCGCCGCCACCGTATTGCGCACCACATAGGGCACGCACACCACCGTGTGGCCGATGATGAGGGTGAAGGGCGAGACGGGAAGCCCGAGCGCCGAGAAGAACATCAGCGACGACAGGCCGAAGGCGAGCGCCGGCAGGATGAGGGGCGACATGAACAGCCCGTCCATCAGCTTGGCTGACAGCCGGGAGGAACGGGAGATGCCGAGCCCCGCCGCCGTGCCGAAGAGGATGGAGAGCCCCGTCGCCCACGCGGCGACCTTCAGGCTGTTCATGGCGGCGAACTGGAGCTGCCAGGCATCCCACAGCGCCGCATACCAGCGCAGCGAATAGCCGGGCGGAGGAAAGCGCAGGGAGAAGCCGCTGGTGAAGGAGACGATGAGCACGATCGCCGTCGGGGCCACCAGCAGGATCAGCGCCAGCACCGCGATGAGGCCGATGACGAGGTGGAAGGAGAAGGTTTCCCAGTCGCGCCGCATGGCTCGTCCTCAGGTGCTGGCATAGCCGCGCGACAGGCGGCCGAGCAGGTTGAACACCATCACCACCGCCAGCACGGCGACGAGGAAGATGATGGAAATGGCGGCCGCGAACGGCCAGTTCTGGAGCGTGGAGGCCTGCTGATAGATGTACATGGGCATGAACAGCATCTGCCCGCCGCCCACGAGGCTCTGGGTGATGAAGGCGGTGATGGCCGCGGCATAGGTGAGCATGGAGCCGGCGATGATGCCCGGCAGCGACAGCGGCAGCGTCACCCGCAGGAAGGTGCGCCAGGCCCCGGAGCCCAGCGAGAGCGAGGCGTCCGTGAGGTTCGGGTCGATACGCCCGATAGCGGTGATGAGCGGCAGCACCATGAGCGGCATCTGCACCTGCGCCAGCGCCACCACGAGGCCGAGGTCGGTATAGATGAGGCGCAGCGGCGTCGAGATGATCCCCATGGACATGAGGGCGGAATTGACGATGCCCTGCCGCCCCAGAATGACGATCCAGGCAAAGGTGCGCACCACCACGGAGGTGAGGAGCGGCATCAGCACGATGAGGATGATGAGGCTCTTCAGTCGCGGCCCGACGCGCGTATAGGCATAGGCCACCGGATAGCCCATGAGCAGGCACAGCGCCGTGACCTTGAGGCCGAGCAGCAGAGTGTTGCCCAGCACGCCGAGGCTGAAGGCATCGCCCAGAAACTGGCCATACTGGTTGAGCCCATAGGCGGTGCCCTTGGGGTCCACTTGAAAGCTCAGCACCAGCAGCACCGCCAGCGGCGCGAGGAAGAAGACGGCCAGAAACGCGCCCAGTGGAAAGGCGAGTTTCACGTCATAGGCGGTGGGCGCGGTGGTCGCCATGGCAATGGGCCTTGGTTTCGAAAGGGCTTCGGACTGACCGCCACTGGCGCGGCGGAGAGTGAGGGGCGCACGCGGTCGCATGTGCGGCCCTCGGGTTCGTCATGCCCGGGCTCGTCCCGGGCATCCACGCCGGGCCGCCGGCGCGACGGGCGGCGGTTGATAGGACACCTCCGCGCATGGCCTCCCGCGCACCCGGAGCCACCCCGTGGATGGCCGGATCAAGTCCGGCCATGACGAACGGATAGGGATGAGCGGAAGGTCAGCCGCTCAGATCTTGATTTCGCGGTTGAACCGCTCGATCCAGGCGGAGCGCTGGGTGTTGATGGTCTTCCAGTCCTGGAAGACGAACTTCTTCTTCATCTCGTCCGCATCCTTCGCGAGCACCTTCGCGATCTCGCCGGTCATGGGCACCTTGCTGTTGGTGGGCACGACCAGATAGGGCGCGGCCATGAGCTTGGCCTGCACCTCCGGCGAGAGCGCCGCTTCGATGAGCTTGAAGGCCAGTTCCTGATTGGGCGAGTTCTTCACGATGTGCATGGTGGTCTTGAAGGCGATGGCGCCTTCCTTTGGCGCCACGAATTCCACCGGCACGCCCTGCGCCTTCAGGATCTGGATGGCGTTGAAATTGCCGGGGGAGATGTCCACCTGCCCCTGCTGGAAGAGGCTCGCCAGCGCGCCCGGATTGGCCGCCACTGCCGCGAGATTGGGCTTCAGCTTCTCCAGCGCCGCAAAGCCCGGCTCCACATTGGCCTCGGAGCCGCCGTGCATCCGGGCGATCTCCACCAGGAAGCCCGTCCCGAGGGTGGAGTTGAGGTTGGTGATGCCGACCCGGCCCTTGAACTCCGGCTTCCAGAGGTCCGCCCAGGAGGTGGGCGGGGTCTTCACCGTCTCGGGATTGTAGGTGAGGCCCACCACCTGGAAGAAGGGGGCTGGGCCGGTGTCCACCTGCGCCTCGGAGATGAGATCCTTGTAATAGGCGCTCTTGGCCACCGGATAGGGCTCGACCAGCCCCTCGCCGATGGCGATGAGCGCCGGGCCGGGATCGTGCAGCATCACGTCGATGGGCGGGTTGGCGGCGGCCGCCTTCACCTTGGCGATCTGATCCACCGAGAGCATCGGATCGAGCACAATGGGGGCGTTGTCCGTCATCTTGCGGAAGGCGGGCACGAGCACCGCCTTGTGCGCCTCCTCCCAGCTGCCTGTGAAGGTGGCGAAGACGAGCGGTCGCGCCTGTGCATAAGAGATGCCGGGGAAGACCTGCATGGCGCCGAGGGCGAGGGCGGTCTTGAACAGGGAGCGGCGGTTGAGGTCCATCAGGGTCTTCTCCTCGAAAGGCTCAGGCGGCGGGATAAGCGGTGGCAAGGTCGGCGGAGAGGGGGCGCACGCGCACGGGCGTGCCGGTGGCCAGCAGCGCCGTTCCGGCGCGGCGGGGCTCGGACACCTTGATGCCGGCGCCATCCGCACCGCGCACCTCGTGAACAACCGTGGGGCCGAGCGGCAGGCCCATTTCCACCACGGCGGCAAACCC
Organism: Azorhizobium caulinodans ORS 571; assembly: GCF_000010525.1. Taxonomy (GTDB): domain Bacteria; phylum Pseudomonadota; class Alphaproteobacteria; order Rhizobiales; family Xanthobacteraceae; genus Azorhizobium; species Azorhizobium caulinodans. The sequence goes on from NC_009937.1 coordinate 2,274,459, forward strand.
CGACGGGTCGTCGGCGATTTCCAGATGCTCGGGCCGCAGGCACACGGTGCAGCGCTGGCCGGCGACCAGGGGACTGGAGGGAGTGCGGGCACGGAGTTCCGCGCCTGCATCGAGGCGGATGATGGCGCCGCCCGCTTCGGCGGAGAGGACCTGACCGGCGAGTTGGTTGGCGCTGCCGACGAAGGTGTTCACGAACAGGCTTTCCGGCCGGTCATAGATGTCGGTGGGCGAGGCGAACTGTTCGAGGCGTCCCTGGCTCAGAACCGCCACGCGGTCGGCCATGGAGAGAGCTTCTTCCTGATCGTGCGTCACCATCACCGTGGTGATGCCGGAGAGGCGCTGGAGGCGCTTGATCTCGATCTGCATGTCGAGGCGCAAATTCTTGTCGAGCGCCGCGAAGGGCTCGTCCAGCAGCAGGATGCGCGGCTTGATGGCGAGCGCGCGGGCGAGTGCCACGCGCTGCTGCTGCCCGCCGGAGAGCTGGCGCGGCAGGCGGTCGGCGAGATGCCCGAGCTTCACCAGATCGAGCAGACGTTTCGTCTCGGCCTCGCGCTCGGCCTTGGATACGCCCTGCGCGGCCGGGCCGTAGGCGACGTTCTCGGCAATGGAGAGGTGGGGGAAGAGGGCATAGTTCTGGAACACGATGCCGATGCGGCGGCGGTTCGGCCCCAGATCATCCACCACCTCGTCGCCGAGGATGATGCGGCCTTCGGTCTGGCGGATGAAGCCGGCGATGATGCGCAGCAAGGTGGTTTTGCCGCAGCCCGATGGGCCGAGCAGTGCCACCAGTTCGCCGGAGCGGATGTCGAGATTGATGTTCTCCACCGCGGTGCTCGATCCGTAGCGATGGGTGACGCCATCCACCACCAGCGCGCGGCCGCCCTCGGATTGGGTCCCTGTCTGCATCATTCCATCCGGCATCCATCTTGCGTGGTCTCCTCTCAGCAAGTGGTATGCCAAAAGCTGAAAATGTATTTTCAGTCAGGGCTTTGTGAATTTCGCTTTGATGCTGACGATGGGGCATGCGCCTTGTGAACAGGCAGATCTGGAGAAGGATGGCGTGAAAAGTATCACTGTGGCCGAACAGAGCCTTCCGACATGGGCGAGCGCTGCGGACCTCGCACGCCGCATCGCGACCCGCGCCTGCACGGCTAGCGCGGCGGTGGAAGAGCATCTGGCGCGGATCGCGGCGCTCGAACCGCACCTGAAGGCCTTCATCACGGTCGATGCGGATGGGGCGCGGCGACGCGCGCGCGAACTTGATGTCAGCCCGCAACGGCAGGGGCCGCTGCATGGCCTGCCGGTCGCCATCAAGGACCTCACGCGCACGAGGGGCCTGCGCACCACGTTCGGCTCGCGCGCCTTTGCCGGCGAGGTGCCCGAGGCCGACGATCCCGTGGTGGCGCGGCTGCGGCGGGCGGGCGCCGTCATCATCGGCAAGACGAATACGCCGGAATTCGGCTTCGGTGCCGTCTGCGTCAATGATCTGCAAGGGCCAACCGCAAATCCCTATGACCTCGTGCTCACCTCCGGCGGATCGTCGGGCGGCTCCGCGGTGGCGGTGGCAACGGGCATGTCGGCGCTCGCGCATGGCACGGACTTCGGCGGATCGGTGCGCACGCCCGCGAGCTTCTGCGGCGTGGTGTCGATCCGCCCCGCTATCGGCGTCATCGCCGATCCAGACCGTGAACTGGGCTGGACCGGCCTTGCCACCCATGGCGCCATGGGCCGTTCGGTCGCGGATGCGGCGCTGCTGCTTCAGGCTATGGCCGCGCCCAACGCCTATGATCCGCTCTCGACCGCTCTGGCCGCCGGTCCGGATGCCCCGCCCAGACGGGTCGCCGTGACGCCGGATTTCGCCGTCGCGCCCGTCTGCAAAGCGGTGCGCCGGCGCTTTGCACGTGCGGTGGACGAGATGCGTGCCGTTGTGGGCGAGGTCGTAGAGGCAACGCCCGATTGCGCGGGTGCACCGCTGGCGTTCCGCACCTTGCGGGCGGCGCAGATCGCGCGAACCTATGGTGCATTCGTTGACGGAAACGTGCCGGTGTCACCCACCGTGCGCTGGAATGTGGAGGCGGCCCGCAGCCTCACGGCGCAGGACTATCTGGCGGCGGAAGCCGCGCGGACAGCGCTCTGGCGCCGTTTCACCCGCTTCTTCGAGCAATATGATGTGCTGGTGACGCCGGCGGCCTCTGTCCTGCCCTGGCCGAATGCCGAGGGAGAGCGCATGGAGATGGACGGGCGATCGCTGGCCGACATCCTTGATTATCTGACGATCACTTTCATCGTCTCGCTGGTGGGTTTTCCGGTCGTCACGCTTCCGGCGCCCCGCCAGCCCGGAGAGGTCCCCTTCGGCCTCCAGCTCATCGGGCGACCCGGCGCGGAGGCTGCGCTCATTGCGCTCGCGGCACGTCTGGAAGGCGAGGCGGGGTTTTGTTGGTCACCCCCGCCATCTGTCAGCATGTTGTAAGTCCTGCGCGGCTGTCCAGGGGCCGTCACAGGGCGAGGTCGAGCACCTTGCCCTCGAACAGGCGGTCGTAGGAGCCCTGGATGTGCCGCCTCATGGCGTCGCGCGCCTCTTCCGCCTTGTGGTCTCGAATGGCGGCGAAGATGGAGGCGTGCTCCTCGAGGACGGCGGCGAGATCGCCGGACGGGCCGAGCAGGGAGAGGCCGTGCAGTTTCATCCCCACCGTGATGTGCTCCTTGAGCGCCTGCATGGAGGAGAGGAAGAAATAATTGTTCGACGCCTCCGCGATGGAGATGTGGAAGGCGTAGTCCGCATCCTCCCGATGGCGGTGGGCATAGGTGGTGTCCCGCAGCAGATCGAGCGCACGCTCGATGGTGTCGAGGGCTGCGCGATTGTTGCGCTGTGCCGCATAGAAGGCGTTCGCCGGTTCGACTTCGAGGCGGAATTCGTAGCAGCGCTGCACATCCGCGATGGTTCCGACGGGCGCATAGGCGAGGGCCTTGCCGCTCTCCGGTTCCGGACCCCGCACGAATGTGCCGGCGCCCTGCCGGGAGAAGACCAGCCCGTCTTCCCGCAGGCGGCGCAGGGCCTCGCGCACCACAGGCCGCGACACGCCGAACAGGGCCGAGAGGTCGTGCTCCCCCGGCAGCCGTGAGTGCGGCGGATATTCGCCGGACGTGATGCGCGCCCGCAATTGGTGATGCACCCGCTGCACCAGCGGGGAAGGGGGCTGAGGTAACGGTTGGGAAGCTGATCCGGCCATGAACTATCCATTACAACTCATGACATGTTCGTCAAGGTGCCTTGTCTTCCTGCTCAACCTCGGTTTGGCGGCTTCGTGTTGTGTCTGGGTTATTACAACATGTTGACATGATCTCTGTCCTGCTGTTCACTTTCCGGAAAGGCCCGACAGAGGCCGTGGGCAGGAGACGTTGAGAGGGTGCCGCAGAATGCGGCGCGTCCGCCGATGTCTCTCGCCCGCCGAGCAACAGACATGGGTGGACAATGCACAAGGTTTGGCTTGACGCTTTGCGTCCGGTGGCCGGGCGCGCGCCCGAACATGGACGGGTCCGATGAGCGGCCCGGTCCTGCGCCTGCGGGCCGATGATCCGGGCGCCGGCGTCCCGCCGTCTCCCGTCTCCCGCGCAAGCCTCGCGACGCCGCTTGCGCTGCAGCGCCCACGGGTGATCGAGTTCGGCGCCGGAACGGCGCCCATCGCCGGCCGCTGGGCCGCCGCGCAAGGCTTCTCGCGCATACTGGTCGTGGCCGACGCCTTCAACGCCGCCCGCATCGATGTGCTGGAACTGAATGGCGCGGTGACCGTCTTCGGCACGGTGAAGCCGGAACCGGATGTTCCCAATCTCGAAGCCGCCCTTGCCCTCGCCGAGGCGACCAAGCCGGATCTCGTGATCGGCTTCGGCGGCGGCAGTGCCATGGATCTCGCCAAGCTGGTGGCGGTGCTGCCGGGAAGCGGGCAGACGCTGGCCGAGGTCGTGGGCCCGGAGAAGGTGAGAGTCAAGGGCCCGGCGCTCATGCAGGTGCCGACCACCTCCGGAACGGGCAGCGAGGCGGGGACGCGCGCGCTGATCACCGATCCGCAGACGCAGAACAAGCTCGCGGTTCAGAGCCTCCATATGCTGGCGGACATCGCCATCATCGATCCGGCGCTGACCCTGACCGTGCCGCCCGCTGTGACGGCGGCGACGGGCGTGGATGCTCTTGCCCATTGCGTCGAGGCCTACACCAGCCGCAAAGCCCATCCGCTCATCGACATGTATGCGCTCGAGGGCGTGCGGCTTGTTGGCGCCTTTCTCGCTCGCGCCGTGGCGGACGGCAGCGATGTCGAGGCGCGGGCGGGTCTATCTCTCGCCTCGCTCTATGGCGGTTTCTGCCTCGGGCCAGTGAACACGACGGCGGGCCACGCCGTGGCCTATCCGCTGGGCACCCGTCATCACATCGCCCATGGCGCGGCCAATGCGCTGATCTTTCCGCACACGCTGGCCTTCAACGCCCCGGCCATGCCGGAGAAGACTGCCGCCGTCATCGCGGCGCTGGGCCTCGGCGCGGCGTCGCGGCAGGCGGACGTGTTCGAGGCCGCCCATCGCTATTGCGCCGGCCTCGGCTGCGAGATGCGTCTGTCCGCGCTTGATGTGCCACGCGACGACCTGCCTGTCATGGCGACCGAGGCCCATGCCATTCGCCGCCTGCTCGACAACAACCCGCGCGACATCAGCCGGGACGATATCCTCGCGATCTATGAAAAGGCTTATTGAGATGGGCAGCCACCCCACCGCCATCGAGCCCGCGGGCCTGACGGAGCGCACCGGCATCCTTCATCCGCGCGAGGGTGATCCGGCGCGGACGGAGGCCTATCTGCCCTCGCCCTGCGTCCAGAACCATGCTGCCAACATTGCCGTGCTCGGCAATGGGGATTTGGCGACGGTCTGGTTCGGCGGCACGCAGGAAGGCATTCCGGACATCTCTGTCTATTTCTCGCGCCTCGCGAAGGGATCTGACCGCTGGACGGTACCGCAGAAGCTCTCGGACGACGGCACGCGTTCCGAGCAGAACCCGATCCTTTTCCCGACGCCAAGCGGCGATCTCTGGCTCATCTGGACGGCGCAGATTTCCGGCAACCAGGACACCTCCATGGTGCGCAAGCGCGTCTCGCGCGACCATGGCGTGACCTGGGGACCCATCGAGACGCTGTTCGAGGCGCCGGAGGGCTTCGGCCTTTTCGTGCGCCAGCCGCCCGTGGTGCTGGATGACGGCGCCTGGGTCATTCCCGTGTTCCATTGCGTGAGCGTGCCGGGCGCCAAATGGGTGGGCGACCGGGACATCAGCGCCGTGCGCGTCTCCGCCGACGAAGGGCGGACATGGACCGAACATGTGGTGCCCCATTCCCTCGGCTGCGTGCATATGAACGTGCTGAAGACGAAAGAGGGCCTCCTGGCGCTCTATCGCAGCCGCTGGGCGGATTTCATCTATCTCAGTCGCTCCGCGGACGGCCGCATCTGGTCCGCGCCCGAAGCGACAGTGCTGCCCAACAACAATTCCTCTATTCAGGCGACCGTTCTGGCGGACGGGCGCATCGCGCTGGTGTTCAACAATTCCAGCAACAAGGACGCCACCGACCGGCGCACCGGGCTTTATGACGACATCGAGGATGACAGCGCGCCGGTCGCGTCCGCCTCACCCGCCGTCTCGCCCGAGCCAACCGGCCGCACCGCCTTCTGGGGGGCGCCGCGGGCACCGTTGACGCTGGCCCTCTCCGCCGATGGCGGCCGCTCCTGGCCAGTGGTGCGCAACCTCGAGGTTGGCGACGGCTACTGCATGACCAACAATTCCAAGGACGGCCTCAACCGCGAATTCTCCTATCCGTCGATCACGCAGACGCCGGATGGCATGCTGCAGATCGCCTTCACCTACTATCGCCGCGCCATCAAGCACGTCCGCGTTGCGCCCGATTGGGCGCAGGCGGACTGATCGCCGCCAGAACAGAAAAAAAAGGGAGACGCCCCATGGCTGCCATCGCGCAAGCCCATCCGTTGGATCCCGCCGCCGGCCCGGCGCGCGATCTCATCCGCATCCGCAATCTTGAGAAGACCTATTCGGACGGTGCGGTGCATGCGCTGTCCAATATCAATCTCGATATCAGGGAAGGCGAGTTCGTCTGCGTGGTCGGCCCCTCCGGCTGCGGAAAGTCCACGCTGCTGCGCATCCTCGCGGGCCTCGATGATTATGACACCGGCACCGCGGCGCTGGACGGCAAGGCGATCACCGGCCCCTCCCGCGACGTGGGCGTGGTGTTCCAGGCCGCGAACCTGCTGCCATGGCTGACGGTGCGCGAGAACGTGGCTCTGCCGCTGCGCGTCGGCGGCAGGCAGACCGACGAGGTGGAGGACATCGACCGCCTGCTCGACGTGGCGGGCCTCAAGGATTTCGGCCACCGCTATCCCTATGAGCTGTCCGGCGGCATGCAGCAGCGGGCCGGCATCTGCCGGGCACTGGTGCGCAGCCCCCGCGTGCTGCTCATGGACGAGCCCTTCGGCGCCCTCGATGCCTTGACGCGCGAGCGCATGAATCTCGAATTGCAGCGCATCTGGCAGGCGAGCCGGAAGACGGTGATGCTCATCACCCACTCCATCTCGGAAGCCATCTTCCTCGCCGACCGTGTGGTGGTCATGTCCGCGCGTCCCGGCCGGGTGATCCGCGAGCTGGAGGTGCCGATCCCGCGTCCGCGCAGCAACGACAGCATCATCAGCCATCCGGCCTATCCGGCTCTCGCCAAGGAGATCCGCGGCCTGCTCAACGCCCAGGGAGACGAGTGATGAGCGAGGCAAAGAGCACCATCGTGCCCACCTCCGTCGGCATCGAGACCGTGCAGAGCAATCCGGTCGTGCATCCGGGCGGGCGCAAGAAGAAGGCGAGCCGGGGCGTCAACGGCACCGCCATCATGCTGGTGGGCCTTGTTCTTCTGTTCACCGGCTGGGCGCTGGCGGTGAAATATATGGAGATTCCGTCCTACATCCTGCCCTCGCCGGCGGCGGTCTGGAACGCGCTCTGGTCGGGCCTCGCCGTGAGCCCGGCGAGCCCGCTCGGCTATTATCTGCCGCTCTGGGGCACGCTGAAGAATGCGGCCATCGGCCTTGCCATCGGCTCCGGTCTCGGCCTCCTGCTCGGCTCGCTCATGGCTGAGAGCCGGGTGATCGAGAAACTGCTGATGCCCTATGCCTTCGCGCTGCAGAGCCTGCCGAAGGTGGCCATTGCTCCGCTGGTGGTGATCTGGTTCGGCTTCGGCGACGGCTCCAAGATCGCCATCTCCGCGCTGCTCGCCTTCTTTCCCATGCTCATCAACAGCTTCACCGGCCTGCGCTCGGTGGAGCCGGAGCGCATCGATCTCATGCGCTCGCTCTCCGCCTCGCGCTTCGAGACCTATCGCATCGTGAAGCTGCCGAATGCGGCGCCCTATATCTTCGCCGGTCTCGATATGGCGGTGGTTTATGCGCTGCTCGGGACCATTGTCGCGGAGTTCCTTGGGGCTCAGCAGGGGATGGGCGTCGTCATCACGCAGGCGCAAGCAGTGACGGACGTGGCCGGCGTCTTCGCGGCCCTCGTCATTCTCGGCGCCATGGGCATCCTGCTCCACGGCATCGTGCGCGGCCTCGAGGCGCGCGTGGTGCACTGGGCGGATCGCGGCCGCAAATAATCACAAGAGCAAAGACAAGAATCCGGGAGAGACGAACATGATCACACGCAGACAGTGGCTCCAGGCGAGCGGGGCGTTTGCCGCGGCGCTGGCGCTCGGCCCGCGCGCCCTCGTGGCGCAGCCGATGAAGACGGTGAAGGTCGGCGTCGGCCTCAAGTCCATCAATGCCAGCGTCATCAACCTGCTCATCGGCGAGGCGCTCGGCTACAATGCCGAGGAGGGCTTCAAGGTTCAGGGCATGGCGCTTGGCGGCAATGCCAACGTGCAGGTGGCCACCAACAAGGGCGATGTCGATGTGGGCATCGGCGTGCCGTCCTATGCCCTGCCTATCCTGGCGAAGGGCGAATGGGGCAACGCGCTCTGGTTCTACCAGTACACCTATCCCTACAAGTGGGACGTGGCGGTGAAGCCGGGCTCGACCATCAAGAGCTACACCGACCTCAAGGGCAAGAATATCGGCGTCTCCGACTTCGGCGGCACGGAATATCCGGTCACCCGCAACGTGCTGAAGCAGCTCGGCATCGATCCGGACAAGGATGTGAAATGGACGGCGGTGGGCGCAGGCGTGCCTGCCGGTGTCGCGCTCCAGAGGGGCGCCATCGACGCGCTCGCTTATTATGACACGGGCTTCGGCATCATCGACGGTGCCGGCATTCCCATGGAGCTGGTGCAGCGGCCGAACAATCTGCCGATGATCGGCGGCCAGTTCCTCATGGGCCTGCGCGAGCGCATCAAGGCCGAGCGCGAACTCTTCGTCGGCTTCGGTCGCTCCACGGCCAAGGCATCCTACTTCATTCTGGAGAATCCGGCGGCAGGGGCGAAGGCCTTCCTGAAGCTCTATCCCGAAACCGCGCCGCGCGGCTCCAGTGAGGAGCAGGCCGTGAAGTCGGTGCTGGAGGCCATCAGCCGCCGCATCAAGCTGTATCTCCCGCCCTATCCGGGCGCCAAGATGGGCAGCATCCGGGAGGATGAGTTCGTCACCGAGGCCAAGATGAACGACCTCGCCATCTCCGACTTCTCGAAGATCTATACCAACGATCTCATCAACGACATCAACAACTTCGACGTGGAGAAGATCCGCGCGCAGGCGCGATCCTACGGCCAATGAATGCTGTCTCGTCTGAAGGTGGCGGGCGCGTGCCACACGCGCTCGTCACCGGCGTGAGCTCCGGCATCGGCGCGGAGATCGCGAGCCAACTGCTGGCGCTTGGATGGCGTGTGACCGGCTTCAGCCGCGGACAGCCCGGGCAGGAACATCCGGCGCTCACGCATGTCCCGGTGGACATCTCCAAGCGCGGCGCACTGGCGGAGGCCCTGCTGGATCTGGCGCCGCTCGACGCCCTCATCCATGCCGCCGGCATATTGCGCGTAGGGACGCTGGGGGCGTTGGACCCGGAGAACGGCAAGGCCATGTGGCGCCTCCATGTGGATGCGGCCGAGCAGATGATCGAAGCCACGGTGGCCGCGATGCCCGAGGGCGCGCGCATCGTCCTGATCGGCAGCCGCACGGCGGCCGGCTCGGCCGGGCGGGCTCAGTATGCGGCGACCAAGGCGGCGCTGGTCGGCATGGCCCGCTCGTTCGCCATCGAACTCGCCCCGCGTCGGATCACCGTGAACGTGATCGCGCCCGGTGCCACCGACACGCCCATGCTTCGGGACCCCAGCCGCGCGTCCGTGACGCCGAAGATGCCGCCGATGGGCCGTCTCGTGCAGCCGAAGGAAGTGGCCTCGTTGGCAGCCTTCCTGCTTTCGGACGGAGCCGCGAGCATCACCGGCCAGCAGATCGTCGTCTGCGGCGGCGCATCACTCTAAGGACAGGGCGCGAGATTCCGCGCCCTGTCTCTCGGTCGCTGCTGGCTGCCATCGGCGATTGCCTGTCCTTCTGCCGCAGGCACCGCGGGGAGTTGCCGACGCCGGCCTCTCCCGCCGCTCATGTGCAAAGCCTTCGCCGGTGGCAAGGCGCGCGATCGCACACCCTCCTTCCAGCGCCCGTCGCATCGTCCGTCCGTGCATCAGCGGCCCGGACTTTGTGCGCGGTGCGAAGCAGAGATATTGACCAATGGAATATTAAGGCGCATCTGCATGTCAGTAAAAATGCGCTTCGGCTTCGCATTGTCCGAGAAATAACGGTATCATAAAACCTCATAAATTGGACTATATTAAAGCCGCATGGCATCTGCGCGGCTGCGTATCGGTGGGGGAGGGCGCAAAACTTGGCCGCATAAAATCATGCGTAATGCGGGTTGAATTAGCAGCAATCCGCAGCCTGGGCGGAAGATGTCCGCCCCTGATTTATTCTTACCACTTTAGCGAAAAGTGCCGTATTAAGGGGCTGTTCCGGAATCACGCCGCTTGCGGGGCACACGGGGGAGCGCGGCGTCAGACAATCAAACCGACAACGGGAGAGCCTGTTGAGCCTAGACCCCCAGAATAGCGCCACGCTTGAGCTGGTTGCTGATATCGTCACCGCCTATGTGGGCAACAACACTGTCGCACAGAGCGATCTGTCCGACCTGATCGTAAAAGTCCACGCTGCGCTGCGCGGACTGAGCGGAAATACTGCGGAAGCCGCACCCGTCGAAGAGCTTAAGCCCGCCGTGCCCGTGAAGAAGTCCGTAACCCCGGACTATATCATCTGTCTGGAAGACGGCCGTCAGTTCAAGTCGCTGAAGCGTCACCTCCAGTCTGCTTACGGCCTGACGCCGGATGCGTATCGCGCCAAGTGGAACCTTCCGCGCGACTATCCGATGGTGGCTCCCAATTACGCGGCGGCTCGCTCCGAACTCGCCCGGAGCCTCGGCCTCGGCCGCAAGCCCGCGCCCGAGCCGGCCAAGAAGGCCGCTCCCGCCCGTCGCAAGAAGGCCTGAGTTCGCGCGACGCCGGCGTGCCTCACTTGGAGGCGCGCTCGGCCCGAGCAGCCCTCATGGAATCACCCGGCAGGTCCGCCGACCTGTCGGGTGTTCGCGTTTTGGCGGACGAGGGACGTCGCTGATTCGGCTGGCGTGTCCTCTTCGCGTTCAGCCGATGGGGAGGGGCATCGCCTCGCGCTCCGCAACCACATGGCAGGCGACGAGGCTTGCCCCTGCGGGAAGCGCACGCGGCACCTCCGCACGGCAGCGCGCCTCCACCAGCGGACAGCGCGGATGGAACGTGCAGCCCGAGGGGGGCGACATGGGGTTGGGGATTTCGCCCGTCACCGCCTGTCGCGGCCGCCCGAAGGCGGAGAGGTCCGGGATCGCCTCCAGCAGCATGCGGCTGTAGGGGTGCCGTGGTCGGGCGAACAACTCCCGCGCCGGTGCCGTTTCTCCGAGCCGGCCGAGATAGAGCACGCCCACGTCGTCAGCCATATGCTTCACCACCGCAAGATTGTGGGTGATGAGCAGATAGGTGAGGCCGAACTGGTCCTGAAGGTCCCGCATCAGGTTCAGCACCTGCGCCTGCACGGAGACATCGAGCGCCGATGTCGGCTCGTCGCAGATGATGAAGTCGGGATTGGCCGCCAGCGCCCGCGCGATAGCGATGCGCTGGCGCTGCCCGCCGGAGAATTCGTGCGGGAATTTCCGGCCCACCGACGGGTCCAGCTTCACCAGCCGCAGCAGCTCGGCGACCCGCCCCTCCACCGTGGCGCGGTCTGTGGCAAGGCCGAAGGCGGTGAGCGGCTCGGCGATGATGGCATCCACGCGGAAGCGCGGGTTGAGGCTCGCATAAGGATCCTGGAACACCATCTGGAAGCGCCGGCGCAGGCGCTTCACCTCGGCGGCATTGGCGGGGTTCGAGATGTCCGTGCCATCGAACAGGATCTGCCCCCGGCTCGGCGGGATGAGGCCGGCGATCATCCGCGCGATGGTGGATTTGCCCGAGCCGCTCTCTCCCACGAGCGCGAAGGTCTCGCCCTTGCGGATGGAGAAGGAGACGCCATCCACCGCCCGCACGAGCCGGCGCGGCTCGCGCTCGATCACCCGGTTGAGCCAGGGTTTGGATACATCGAACACGCGATAGAGATCGCGCACCTCGACCAGTGGAGGAGAGGATGTCGGGGCTCTCATCGCGCCACCTCCAGTGCTTCCGGCTGGTGTGCCGGGTCGAGCAGGAAGCAGGTAGCCGAGGTGCCATCGGCGGCATAAAGGGGCGGTCGTTCCGCCGCGCAGCGGGCGAAGGCGTGCGCGCAGCGCGGATGGAAGGCGCAGCCGCCGGGAATGGCGGAAAGCTGCGGCATGGAGCCGGGGATCTGCACGAGGCGCTCCTCCTCCGCGTCGAGCCGGGGAATGGCGCCCATGAGGCCGCGCGTATAGGGATGCCGGGGTGCCGCGATGACGTCCCGCACGGGGCCGATCTCGGCGAGCCGCCCGGCATACATCACCGCCACCCGGTCGGCGGTCTCAGCGATGACGCCCATGTCGTGGGTGATGAGGATCACCGCCGTGCCCTTCTCGCGGCACAGCCGCTTGATGACGCCGATGATCTGGGCCTGCACGGAGACATCGAGGGCGGTCGTCGGCTCGTCGGCGATGACGATCTCCGGATCGCAGGCCAGCGCGAGGGCGATCACCACGCGCTGGCGCATGCCGCCGGAGAACTGGTGCGGGTAATGGTCGATGCGATGGCGCGCCGCGGGAATGCCCACCTCTTCGAGAAGGCCGATGGCCCGTTCCCGCGCCCCTTTGGCATCGAGGGGCAGGTGGGTGCGGATGGTCTCGGTGAGCTGGTCGCCGATCCGCAGCAGCGGGTTCAGCGAGGTGAGGGGGTCTTGGAAGATCATGCCGATGCGGCGCCCGCGGATGTGACGCAGGCCCTCCGGCGGCAAGTTGTCGATGCGCTCGCCCTTGAGGCGCACCTCGCCGGCGGCGATGCGGCCCGGCGGCGTCAGGAGGCCTATGAGCGCCGAGCCCGTGAGCGACTTGCCGGCGCCGCTCTCGCCCACGAGGCCGAGCACCTCTCCGGGGGCGAGATCGAAGGAGACGTCGTCCACGGCAGTGAGCGTGCCGCGCCGGGTGCGGAACTCGACCCGCAGGCCCTTGACGGAGAGAAGGGGCGTCTCGCTCATCCGCGCAGCCTCGGGTTCAGCGCATCGCGCAGCCAGTCGCCCAGCAGGTTCACCGAGAGGGCGATGGCGAGCAGCGTGACCGCCGGAAAGAACAGGATCCACCATTCACCGGAGGCGATATATTCCTGCCCGATCCGGATCAGCGTGCCCAGCGAGGGCTGGGTCGGCGGCGCGCCGACGCCGAGAAAGGAGAGCGTCGCCTCGGTGATGATGGCGAGCGATAGGCCGAGCGTGGCGATCACCAGAACCGGACCGATCACGTTGGGCAGAATGTGCCGGCGCATGATGGTGGCCTGCGGCAGGCCCACCACGCGGGCGGCCGCCACATAGTCCTTGCCCCGCTCCACCAGCGTCAGGCCGCGCACGGTGCGGGCATATTGCGGCCATTTCGACACGCCGATGGAGAGGATGAGCACCGGAATGGCGATGCTCTCCTGCGCCGTAACCGGCACCGCTCCGCGCGCCACGCCGAAGATCAGCATGGCGACGAGGATGTCCGGAAAGGTGAGCTGGATGTCCGCCACGCGCATGATGAGGCTGTCCAGCCAGCCGCCGCGATAGCCCGCCAGCAGGCCGAGGCCGACGCCCAGCCCGATGGACACCGCCACCGAGGCGAGCCCCACCAGCAGCGACATCCGCGCCCCATAGAGGATGGCGGAGAAGACATCGCGCCCCTGGTCATCGGTGCCCAGCAAAAATTCGTTGCCGGTGAAGGCGCTGGGCGTCAGCGGCGGGGTCTTGCCGTCCATCAGGTTGAGGGAAGCGGGGTCGAACGGGTCGGTGGGCGCGATCCAGGGTGCGAACAGGGCGGCAAGCGCGATCACCAGCACCACGAAGGCTGCCAGCATGGTGACGGGCGAGGTGCGGAAGGAATGACCGATGTCCGAATCCCAGGCGCGGGCGAACCAGTTAGGCGTGCGCTCGGGCGAAGCGGTGGTGAGCGCCATGTCAGTGCCCTCCCGAGCCGCGCAGGCGCGGATCGACGGCGAAATACAGGAGATCGACGATGAGGTTCACCGCCACGAAGAAGCCGGCGACGAACAGCAGATAGGTGGCCATCACCGGAATATCGACCGCCTGCACGGACGAGATGAAGAGCGAGCCGATGCCCGGCCACTGAAACACCGTTTCCGTGATGATGGAGAAGGCGACGATGGAGCCGAGCTGGAGGCCCATCACTGTGATGACCGGCACCAGCGTATTCTTCAGCGCATGGCGGAAATGTACCGCTCGGTCGGTGAGTCCACGGGCGCGGGCGAAGCGGATGTAATCCTGCCGCAGCACCTCCAGCATCTCGGCGCGCACCAGGCGCATGATGAGCGTCATCTGGAACAGGCCCAGCGTGATGGCCGGAAGCACGAGGGAGGCAAGGCCCGAGCGGGTGAGGAAGCCGGTGGTCCAGCCGCCGATGCGAACCACGTCGCCGCGCCCGAAGCTCGGTAGCCAGCGCAGTTCCACCGCGAAGAGATAGATGAGGCCGATGCCGATCAGGAAGGTCGGCAGCGACACGCCGATGAGCGAGATGGCCATGATGGCGCGTGAGACGAGGCCGGAACGCCGCAGTGCCGTGTAGACGCCGAAGCCGAGGCCGAAGGCGAGCGCAAAGAGGCCGGAAACGAAGGCGAGTTCCAGCGTCGCGGGCAGCCGTTCGCCAATGAGGTCGATCACCGGGCGGCCGACGCGGAAGGAGACGCCGAAATTGCCCTGAGAGATGTCCTCGATGAAATGGCCGAACTGGATGGGGAAGGGCCGGTCGAGGCCGAGGCGTTCGCGCATGGCCTGACGGTCGGCCATGGTGGCATCGGGGCCCATCATATTGGCGACCGGGTCGCCCATGAAGCGGAACATCGAGAAGGCGATGAAGGCGACGACGACCATCACCACCACGGCCTCGAAGATCCGCCGCAGAAGAAACGCGAGCATGCTGTCACGGCTCTGTACGGGAGAGCGGGCCGGCCGCCCTGAGAGCGGCCGGAAGGCAGGCAGGCCGGATCCCACGCGGGCCCGGCATTCGGCGCGGCCGATCAGGAGGTCCTGATCGGCCGCGTTTCCGGTCAGTCGATCTTGACGTACTTCACGAACAGCTGGTTCTCGGGCTGCACCTTCACGTCGATGTTCTTCTTCATGCCCCAGGCAAGAAGCTGGTTATGGATGGGGATGAAGTAGGCCTCGTCCTTCACTTGCGCGAGAACCTCCGCCAGCAGCGCGTTGCGCTTGGCGGTGTCCACTTCGGTTGCGAGCGCCTCGATCTTCTTGTCGAGCTCGGGATTGACGACGCGGGTGGCGTTATAGGCGCCATAGACCTTGTCGCGGCTGTGGTAGATGCTGTCGAGCGTATAAGCGGCGTCGAACGAGGCAACGCCCCAGCCCAGCATGTAGAAGTCCGTCTCGTCCTTCAGGATGGTGGGCGTGTGCTGGGCCATGGGGCGGGCATCCAGCGTCGCCTTGATGCCGATCTGGCCGAGGAAGCCGACGGTGGCCTGGCAGATCTTCTCGTCATTGATGTACCGGTTGTTCGGGCAGTTCATCTTCACGGTGAAGCCGTTCGGATAACCCGCTTCCGCCATCAGCGCCTTGGCCTTGGCGATGTCCCACTTCGGATAGGCGTCGAGCGCCTTGGAATAACCGTTCACGCCGGGCGGGATGAGCGTGCCGGAGGGGGCGGACTGGCCGCCCATCACCACCTTCTGGATCGCCTCGCGGTTGATGGCGATCTCGATGGCCTGGCGCACGCGCTTGTCGGCCAGCGGGTTCTTGCCCTTCACGTCGGAGGAGGGCAGTTCCGGCGAACCGCCGTTGAGGCCGAAGAAGATGGAGCGGACTTCGGCGCCCGTATTCACCTTGAGGCCAGGCGTCTGGGCCACGCGATCAATGTCCTGCACCGGCATGTCCTGCACGAAGTCCACCTCGCCCGAGAGCAAGGCGGCGACGCGGGTGGGGCCGGAGGCGATGACGCTATAGACGACGTCCGTGGCCTGGAGCGGGAACTGGCCCTTGCCCCAATAGGCGTCGTTCAGCTTCATCACCGTGCGTGAGTCCGGCTCGCGGCTGGTGACGATATAGGGACCGGTGCCGTTCTCGTTGCGGACGGCGAAGGTCTCTTCCTTGTTCTTGAAGTCCTGCGGGCGGGCGACGTTGTTCGCCTCGGCCCACTTCTTGTCCATCATGAAGACATTGGTGATCTGGTTCACCAGCAGCGGCATGGGGGCCGCCGTCTTCACCTCGATGGTGAGGTCGTCCACCTTGGTCACGTCGGTGACACCGGCGAGCGTGGTGCGCAGGCCCGCCAGCGGGTCCATGGCGCGCTTCAGGGAGAAGACGGCGTCGTCGGCGGTGAACTTGTCGCCATTGTGAAAGGTGACGTTCGGCCGCAGCTTGAAGATCCAGACAGTCGGGTCGCTCGGCTTCAGTTCCCAGCTCAGCGCGAGGCAGGGCACCAGTTGGCCCGTCTCGTCGCGCTGCACGAGCGGTTCATAGAACTGGTGCAGCAGGCCGAAGACCTGGTTCGAATTCTCGGTGTGAGGATCGAGGGTGGGTGCGTCCTGGCCGCGCGCCCAGCGGAAGGTCTTGGCATCGGCGGCGGCGCCGAGGCACAGGCCCACCATCACGGTGGCGAGAAGGGTCGAAAAGTGCCGACGCATTCAGCTATTCTCCAGCGGAAGGTTCTGGTTTTATCGTTGGCGCAGGATGCTAGACTGGCTTTCCCTCGGGCTACAATTCCTCCAAGGGTGGTTTTGCGCAATTTTTATTCAGTTGCCCGCCGTGCCCAACTGTGCGGCAGGATGGCTTGACGGCGCGCGCCCGCTTGGCTTTGGTTGGGCTCTTCCGGCGCTCGTGCGCGCCCCGCGGAGTTCTCCTTCATGCCCGTCGTCAACCGGATCGCCGACCTCGCCGATGAAATCACGGCCTGGCGGCGGGATCTGCATGCCCATCCCGAGCTGCTCTACGATCTGCCCCGCACCTCGGCGCTGGTGGCCGAACGGTTGACGGCGTTCGGCTGCGATGAGGTGGTGCGCGGCATCGGCGGCAGCGGTGTCGTTGGCCTCATCCGGGGCAAGGGGCCCGGTCGCACCATCGCGCTGCGGGCCGACATGGACGCGCTGCCGCTGACCGAGATCACCGGCGCGCCCTATGCCTCTACGACCCCCGGCAAGATGCACGCCTGCGGCCATGACGGACACACCGCCATGCTGCTCGGGGCCGCCAAGATCCTCGCCGAGACGCGCAATTTCTCCGGCACCGTCGCCCTCGTGTTCCAGCCCGCCGAAGAGGGTGGGGCGGGTGCCAAGGCGATGATCGATGATGGCCTTTTCGAGCGCTTCGGCATCGAGGAGATCTACGGCATGCACAACATGCCCGGCATCGCGCTCGGCGCCTTCGGCATGTGCCACGGGCCGATCATGGCCGCCGCCGACGTGATCCATATCGACATCGAGGGCCGGGGTGCCCACGCCGCCCAGCCCCATGACGGCGTGGATCCGGTGCTGGTCGGCAGCCACATCGTGCTCGCCGCCCAGTCGCTGGTTTCCCGCACCATTGATCCGCTGAAGTCGGCGGTGGTGTCGATTACCCAGTTCAATGCCGGCACCACGGACAACATCATTCCGCAGACGGCCCATCTGTGCGGCACCGTGCGCACCTACGATCCGGAGGTGCGCGACCTGATCGAAAGCCGGCTCGCCCAGATCGCGGAGACCACCGCCGCCGTCTTCGGGGCCAAGGCGACGCTGCGCTATGTGCGCGGCTATCCGGCCACCCGCAACCACCCCGCCCAGACGGATTTCGCCGCGCGGGTGGCGAGCGACGTGGCGGGGCCGGCGGCAGTCGACACGGCCATGCCGCCGCGCATGGGGGCGGAGGATTTTTCCTTCTTCCTGGAGCAGCGCCCCGGCGCCTTCGTCTTCATCGGCAATGGCGACACGGCCGGCCTGCACAATCCCGCCTATGACTTCGATGACCGGGCCATCGCCAATGGCACCAGCTATTGGGTGCGGCTGGTGGAGATGGGCCTGCCGGCCTGAGGCTCGCCCGGATTGGTCGGTCCCTCACGCGGCATCCGCCCCCAGCGCCCGCCGGACGATGTCGTCCCGCCCGATGGCCGAGAGCCAGTGGCGGGCGATGGCATCGCGCCGGGCGAACCACACGCCCGGCTTTGACGCCACGTGGGCGAGGAAGCGTTCCAGCCCGCCGATGCGCCCCGGCCGGCCGATGATGCGCAGGTGCAGGCCCACGGACATCATGCGCGGTGCGTGGGCGCCTTCCTCATAGAGCCGGTCGAAGGCCTCGATGCAGTAGCGGGCGAAGTCGTCCGCGAAGATGAAGCCGCCGCCCGGCTGGAAACGCATGTCGTTGGTGTCGAAGGCATAGGGCAGGATCAGGCAATCCTCGCCCGCCTCGCGCACCAGATAGGGCATGTCGTCATTATAAGCGTTGGAATCATAGAGAAAGCCGCCATGCTCCAGGAGGAGCCGGCGGGTGTTGACCGAGGTGGCCGAGCGGGTGTGCCAGCCGCGCGGCGGGCTGCCGGCGGTGGCGGTGATGGCGGCAACCGTGCGGGCGATGGCCTCGCGCTCGCGGGCCTCGTCCATCAGCGCATGCCGCTCCCAGCGCCAGCCATGGGCGGCCACCTCATGGCCGTCGGCGACGCCCTCGCGGGCGATCCAGGGCGAGAGTGCCAGCGCCCGGCCGTTGGCATTGAGGGTGGCGGCGACCCCATAGCGGGCGAGCAAAGTGCGGATGCGCGGCCATCCGGCGCGCGGGCCATATTCGAAATGGCTCTCCATGCACAGGTCGCGGGCACCGACGATCTCGTCGATGGTCTCGTAGACGCTTTCGTTGCGCTCGTCGCCGGCGCCGATGGAAAGCTCGGCGCCTTCCTCGACATTCACCACGATGGACAGTGCGAGGCGCGCGCCATTGGGCCAGCGCACCTGCGGCGGCCGGCCGGCATAGCCGCGAAAATCGCGGTCGCTCGTCACGTTCGCCGGCATCACAGGTCCGCCATCCGCCGCAGGCCCACCAGCCGGTCCCCGGCGACGAGGACGAGCATGGCGAGCAGGATGAGGAGGGTGGAGATGGCCGCGATCATCGGATCGGGGCTCTCTTCCACATATTGCAGCATCTGGATGGGCAAGGTCTTGGTCCAGGCGTTCGTGAAGAAGATGGAGATGGGGTAATTGTCCATGGAGGCGAGGAAGGCGAACATGCCGGAGGTGACGAAGGCGGGCGCAAGGCCCGGCACCAGCACCTTGGCGATGGCCTTCGGATAGGACAGGCCAAGCGTGCGCGCGGCGTCGATGAGCGTGAAATCGAACAGGCTCAGCGCGCCATATACGGTGCGCACCACATAGGGCAGCGTGATCACCACATGGGCGAAGAGAAGGCTCGGCCACACCGCCCGCAGGCCGGCAGCGCGAAAACCCTCCAGCATGGCGATGCCGAGCACGAGCCCCGGCAGCATCAGCGGCGAGACGAGGAAGGTGACAACGCTCTCGCGCCCCGGAAAGCGTCCGCGCAGCAGGCCAATGGCCGCCAGCGTGCCGAGCACCAGCGCAATGAGCGTCGAGAGCGCGGCGAGCTGTAGCGAGGTGGCAACCGCGCCCCAGAGATCCCGCGAGCGACCCATGGCCTCGTACCAGCGCAGTGACCAGGCGGGCGCCGGAAGGGTGAAGACGGCACTGGAGCCGAAGGAGACGGCCACCGTCACCACCAGCGGCGTCAGCAGGAAAATGACCGTGAAGGCCGCGATGACCCAGACGAGGACAGAGGCGATGCGCTCGGTGAGGGTCATGACGCGCCTCCAAACCGGCGGGAGAGCGCCGCGCTCGCCACCACCACGGCCACCGAGAGGATCAGCAGCACGACGGCTGTGGTGGAGCCCAGTTGCTCGTTGCGCATGAAGAGGAAGGAGCGGCCGGTCAGGGTCGCCAGCGTCTGGAAGCGGTCGCCGATGAGCAGGCTCGGCACCACATACATGGAGGTGGCCATGGAGAAGACGAAGGCGATGCCCGTCACGATGCCCGGCAGGGAGAGCGGCAGGGCCACGTGGAAGAAGCGATAGAGCGGCGAGGCGCCGAGCGTCGCGGCGGCCTCGATGAGGCGCGGGTCCACCAGCTTCAGCACCGAATAGATGGGCAGGATCATGAAGGGCACGAACACGTTCGCCGCGCCCACCACCAGCCCCGTCTCGGTGAACAGCAGGCGCTGCGGCGCGTCCCACAGGCCAAGGCCAACGAGAAGCTGCGAGATGACCCCGTCCCGCCGCAGCACGATCTGCCAGGCGAAGGCCTTCACCACCACACCCACGGAGAGGGGAAGGATGATGGCCACCAGAATGAGCGCCTGCGCCGCCCCCTTGGCGCGGGCGAGCGCCAGCGCGGTCGGGTAGCCGATGAAGAGGCACAGCAAGGTCACGCCGGCCGCCACCCGCAGCGTGTTGCCGATCACCGTCCAACTGAAGGGATCGGACAGGAAGCGGGTGTAGGAGGTGAGGGAGACCGTGCCCTCCACCATCAGCGAACGGGCCAGCAGGCCGACCAGCGGCAGGCCATAGACGAGGCCGAGATAGGCCACGGCGGGCAGCGCCAGCAGCGTCACGGGATCAAGTTTGCCAAGGCGCGTCATGCCGCCTCCTCGACCGCGTGGTCCAGCTCCGGCGCGGGATAGACCAGCGTGTCCTCCACCGCGAAGGACAGCGCGCACGGCACGCCCGGTTCGGCGCCTTCCGGCAGGTGCGCAGCTTCCACGAGGACATGCGAGCCGCTTGGAGCGGCGAAATGCAGTTGCACCCGTGCGCCCTGGAATACCGCATCAAGCAGAGGCGCCGCGATCTGGTTCGCGCCGCCCGATCCCAGGCGGATGCGTTCCGGCCGGACACCAACGAGCACCGGGCTGCCGGGCAGGAAATTGGCCTTGGCTCGCACCGGCCCCAGCGCCGTGTCGACCACCACATGTCCGTCACCCGCGGAGGCGACACGCCCCTGAAGGCGGGTGGAGAGGCCGACGAAGCCAAAGGCAAAGGCGGTGGCCGGGCGGTGGTAGATCTCCTCCGGCGTGCCCAGTTGCTCGATGCGCCCGCCGGACATGACGGCGATGCGATCGGACATGGCGAGCGCCTCGTCCTGGTCGTGGGTCACGAAGATGGCCGTGGTGCCCACCTCCCGCAGGATGCGCTTGAGGTCGATCTGCATCGCCTCGCGCAGCTTGCGGTCGAGTGCTGAGAAGGGCTCGTCCAGCAGGAGCAGCTTCGGCTCCACCACCAGCGCGCGGGCCACCGCCACGCGTTGCTGCTGGCCGCCGGAGAGCGCCTTCACCGAGCGGTCCGCGAAGGCGCCCATGCGCACGAGGTCGAGAAGCCGCGTCACGGCGGGCGCGATGCCCGCCCCCGGTGCGCCCCGCGCCTTGAGGCCGAAGGCGACGTTCGCCTTCACGTCGAGATGCGGGAACAGGGCGTAATTCTGGAACACGACGCCCACGTCCCGCTTGTGGGGCGGGCGGCGGGTGATGTCCTCGCCGTCCAGCACCACCTTGCCCCGGTCGGGCGTCATGAGGCCCGCCACGATGCGCAGCAGCGTGGTCTTGCCGCAGCCGGAGGGTCCGAGCAGCGAGATGAACTCGCCGCGGGCGACGGAGAGGTCCACCCCATCGAGCACGCGCGCCGGGCCGAAGGTCTTCTCCGCCGCCGCGATGTCGAGGAAGCCGGGTGCGCCGGCGGAGAATTCAGCCATGGTTCAGAGCGCCATGTCCCGGTCCCAGCGGGACACCCAGTTGTTGCGCTCGGCGGCGACGTTCGCCCAGTCGATCTGGATCACCTTGAGGTCGGCGGGCAGGCCGGCGGGCTTGGGCGTGAGCTTGTTGGCGCCGAGCGAGGCGGTCGGGCCGACCAGCTTTTCCTGCAAGGGCGCGCTCAGCAACTCGTTCACATAAGCGAAGGCGAGGTCCTGCTGGGGTGCGCCCTTCACCACCGCGATGCCGGAGGGCATGGCGAACACGCCTTCCTTCGGCGCGATGAGGTCGATGGGCGCGCCGGCCGCCTTGCGCTCGCTCACATAAGAGGACATGGCCGGGCCGATCATCAGCGCCTCGCCCTGTTCCAGCAGGTTAAAGGCCTGCGGCATCTGGGTGTAGATGGTGAGCAGGTTGGGCTTGAGGCTGGCGAGCTTCTTGAAGCCGGCATCGGCCTCCTTCTGCGCCGCTTCCAGCGAGGATCCGGTGGCGAGGCTCGCGGCGGCAAAGATGAGCGGCAGGCCTTCCGTATTCTGCGGCGAGGGGATGATGATCCGGCCCTTGTACTTGGGGTCGAACAGGTCGGCCCAGGAGGTGGGCGGGGTCTTTACGGCATTGGTGTTGATGGCGATGCCGAGCCAGGGCTGGAGATAGTTCGCCCACATGCCGTCCATGTGCACGGCGCCCGATACGAGGTCGGCGAGGTTCGGCACCTTGGCGGCGGTCAGTGGATCGAGCAGGCCTTCCTTGACCGCGAGGATCATCACCGGATCGTCCATCTGGACCACGGAGAGATACTGCGAGCCCTTGTTCTTCTGCATCTTCTCCAGGTTCACCAGCGACTTGGTGCCCTCGAAGATGACCTTGCAATTGTACTTCTTCTCGAAGGCCGGGATGACGATGCCTTCCACCCATGGCTTGTGGCTGGCGGCGCCGCCCACCACCAGTTCCTTGGTCTGTGCCCGCAGCACCGAAGGGGCGGCGACGAGGCCGGCGAGGGCGGCGCCGGCTTGCAGCACGGCGCGGCGGGTGGGGGCGCTCTTGGTCGGGATGGACATGAGGAAGACCTCTCGGGCGACAGATGGGCAGGGTTTCCGTGTCCCCATCTCGCAACCATCGTGCCAACCGCCTCTGTCTTCCTGTCCAGAGTCGAAGATCCTTTCGTTGTAAGCCTTTTCTCGTTTTTATCCAGCAGGTCAATTGTGGGAAATCGTGCCCGATGGGCTCAAAATTGTGCACAATTGGCGTCCTTTTATGCACCGCTTGCTCGTCCGCGCTCTGGACGGCGGCGCCCGCGATCGCCAATGCTGAGGATGGAAGCGCGCGACGCCGCGCCGGTCATGTTGCGTGTCATGGACGAAGAGACGATCCACGCCATCCTGTCCCGTGTTCTGCTCGCCGGCCGGCTGCCGGGCGGCACGAAGCTCGGCGAGCACCGGCTCGCGGAAATCTTCGATGTGAGCCGCGAGCGCATCCGCAAGGTGCTGCATCGGCTCGGGCATGAACGCCTGATCGAGGTGGTGAAGAATCGCGGCGCCTTCACGCTGGCACCCGATCCCAACGAGATCCGTGTGATCTTCGAGGCCCGGCGCATTCTGGAGGGCGGCATCGTCGCCCATCTCGCCGATACGCTCTCACCCGATCAGGTGGCGGCGCTGCGCGACCATGTGGAGCGGGAGACCGAGGCGCTGAAGACCGGCGACCGGCAGACCTGGCTCAAGCTCTCCGCCGAGTTCCATTTCCTGCTGGCCTCCATGACCGGCAACCCGCTCATCATCCAGCAGGCACGCGAACTCGTGGGGCGCACCACCATGCTGGTCGCCTTCTATGAGAATTCCGCCGCCGCCCAGTGCGGCTGCGCTGAGCATCGCACCATCTTCCGGGCGCTTGCTTCCGGGGAACGGGCCAAGGCGAGCCGGATGATGACCACCCACCTCGCCATGATCGAGACGCGGCTGCGCCCGATGGCCTGTGTGGATGTGGGGCCGACGCTCGAAAGCGTCATCGCGGAATTCATGGGCGATGTGATAGGCGGCGCGGCCTTGCGTGCCGCCGCGCCGCAGGTGGCCTGATCAGGCGCGCGCCGGCTTTCCGCGCTTCAGGAGGTGCCAGCCGAGGACGAGCAGCACCGCCAGCAGGGGGATCATGGCGACGGTCAGCGTGCCGTCCGGATAATCGAAGGCCATCAGCACCAGCACGCCGGCGAGGAAGGCCAGCGACAGCCATGTGGTGAAGGGCGCGCCCGGCATGCGGAAGGAGACGGGCTGCGCCTCGCCGCGCTTCACCGCCTGCCGGAGCTTCAGCTGGCACACGAGGATGAAGGCCCAGGTGCTGAGGATGCCGAGCGAGGCCACGTTCAGCACGATCTCGAACACGCGCGTCGGCACGAGATAATTCAGCACGACGCCCACCGCATAGAAGCTCACGGTAATCATGATGCCCGCGAAGGGCACCGAATGGCGGTTGAGGCGCGCCAGCAGCGGCGGTGCCGAGCCGCCCATGGAGAGCGAGCGCAGCACGCGCCCGGTGGAATAGAGACCGGAATTGAGGCTCGACAGGGCAGCGGTCAGCACCACCACATTCATGATCGAGCCGTTGCCCGGCGAGCCGATGGCGGTGAAGAAGGTGACGAAGGGGCTCTCCCCGGCACTGTACACGTTCCACGGGAGCAGGCAGACCAGCAGCACCACCGAGCCCACATAGAAGAGGGCGATACGCCAGATGACGCCGTTGATGGCCGCCGGCAGCACCTTGCGCGCATCCTTGCACTCGCCCGAGGTGATGCCGACGAGTTCGATGCCCGCATATGCGAAGACGACACCCTGCACCAGCACCAGCGCCGGCAGCACCCCGTGCGGGAAGAAGCCGCCATTTTCGGTGATGAGGTGGAGGCCCGTGGTATGGCCGGCGACCGGAATGCCCATGACCAGCACGATGACGCCGACGGCGAGAAAGATCACAAGTGCCGCCACCTTCACCAGCGCGAACCAGAACTCCATCTCGCCGAACCATTTGACATTGATGAGGTTCAGCGAGGTGACGACGCACAGGGCGCCGAGGGCGAACACCCATTGCGGCACATCCTGGAAGACCATCCAGAACTTGAAGTAGAGCGCGACCGCCGTGATATCGACGATGCCCGTCATCGCCCAGTTGAGGAAATAGAGCCAGCCCGCGACGAAGGAGGCCTTCTCGCCGAGGAATTCGCGCGCATAGGAGACGAAGCTGCCGCTGCTCGGCCGGTGCAGCACCAGTTCCCCGAGCGCCCGCAGGATCAGGAAGGCGAAGACGCCGCACACCAGATAGACGAGGGCGAGCGACGGACCGGCCGCCTGGAGGCGGGAGCCGGCCCCGAGGAAAAGGCCGGTCCCGATGGCGCCGCCGATGGCGATCATCTGGATGTGGCGGTTGCCGAGGCCCTGATGGTAGCCCTCCTCGTGGGAGGCGAGCCAGGCGGCCTTGTCCTGTGGGGACGGCGCCTCAGTTTGGTTTTCTGAAGTCGCCATCGTCATGCCCGCCACCCAAACGCTGATGCCCTGCGCGGCAACCTAGCCGTAGTCGGTATCAGTATGCGGGTAACGGGGTGTGGGGTGTGCTTTTTATCGGCTTCATCACCCTGTCATCGCTGCAGGATCGCCCTCAATGCAGCAGCACCGCCGCCTTCTGGAGGGTGACCCACATGCCCCAGGCAAGCGGCAGGCCGACCGCGAGCCACGTGAGCAGGACGAGCCCGCCCGGCCGCGCCGCGCTTGCCTGCACCGTCCGGATGGGCAAGGGGGACGCTGCATCCGCCTGGGGCGTCAGCGTCACGGCGCGCATATAGAGTCGCTCCGCCACGGGGCGGACCAGCAGGTTGCACAGGAGCCCCAGCGCCAGAAGGCCGGCAAGGATGTACATGGTCTGGTCATAGGCTGCGGACTGCGGGATGCCGGCGGCGATCTGATATTCCCGCAGATAGTTGATGAGCACCGGCCCGAGGATGCCGGCCGCCGCCCAGGCAGTGAGCAGCCGGCCGTGGATCGCTCCCACCATGCGGGTGCCGAAGATGTCCGCGAGATAGGCCGGAATGGTGGCAAAGCCGCCGCCATACATGGACAGGATCACGCAGAAGATCAGCACGAACAGCACGCTCGACCCCTGATGGGCCGACCACGGTACGGCCGCATACAGCACGATGCCGAGCAGGAAGAAGATGGCGAAGGTCATCTTGCGCCCAAGCCGGTCGGAGGCGGAGGCCCAGAAGAAGCGGCCGAGGATGTTGCACAGGCTGAGGAGGCCGGTGAAGCCCGCCGCAATGGCGGCGATCTGGCCCTTCTGTGCGGCGGAGAGATCGGCAAAGCCGAGGTCGAGCCCGATCAGCCGCCCGCCGAACACCTCCTGCAACATGGGCGAGGCCATACCGAGGACGCCGATCCCCGCCGAGACATTGAGGCACAGCACCGCCCACAGCAGCCAGAACTGCGGGGTCTTCCAGGCGATGTCGAGATGCACGTCATGGGGCGTGACCATGCGGTTGCGGCTCACCGTCGGCCCGCGCCAGCCGGCCGGTTTCCAGCCCTCGGCGGGAACGCGATAACCGAGCGCACCGCAGACCATGAAGACGAAATAGATACCCGCCATGGCGAGAAACGTCTGCCACACGCCCACCGAGCCGGGGCCGGCGAAGGTACGCATGAGGATGTCCGCCAGTGGCGCACCGATCATGGCGCCGCCGCCAAAGCCCATGATGGCCATGCCGGTGGCCATGCCGCGCCGGTCCGGGAACCATTTGATGAGGGTGGAGACGGGCGAAATATAGCCGAGTCCGAGCCCGATGCCGCCGATCACCCCCGAGCCGAGCCAGAGCATCCAGATCTGGTGCAGATAGACGCCGAGCGCCGAGATCACGAGCCCGCCACACCAGCAGGCGGCGGAGACCAGTCCCGCCTTGCGCGGACCCGCATGCTCCAGCCAGCCGCCGAAGAGCGCCGCCGAACAGCCCAGCAGCACGAAGAAGAGCGTGTACATCCAGCCAAGCAGGCTGATGGGCCAGTCGCACTGGGTGGCGACGAGGCGGGCTGCAAAGCCCATGTCCGCCGGGCAGGCGAGGGGCTGCGTGATGCCTACCGCGCGCGAGAGCGGCAGCCAGAAGACGCTGAAGCCGTAGGCCATGCCGATGCACAGATGGATCGCCAGCGCCGCCGGCGGCACCAGCCAGCGGTTGAAGTCGGGACCGGCGATGGTCCGCTCCCGGCTGAGGAATGGGGCGGCGGCGGGAGTGGCGGTGGCGACGGACATGATGTCTTGGCCTATCGAAGCATGCGGCAGGAACGGCGGAGAGCCCGCTGAGCGGGGGACCCGGTGACCGGGGCCAGCATCCGTCTGGGCCACCGCGTCACGCATTCGTGAGCCCCGCCGGACGATGCGGCCTCTAGCCGCTCCCGCCCGCATCGCCAAGCGCGTCCCACGCAATGCTGCCATCCGCTCGCGCAGAGTCGGCGAATGGCCGATTGACGCTCGCGATTTCCGCCCTAGCGTCGGCGCCCAAGAACTGCGCGGCCCCGACAACGGCAACGGCCGCGACGCAAGGGAGACGATGATGAGGATCTGCCCGCCTGCGGCCCGCCCGCATGTTGAACGCAAGGCCCGTCCGGATCTGGCGCAGGGAGCGGTCTGACATGGCCTTCCCCGCAGATGTGCGCGTTGTCGAGGTCGGCCCGCGCGACGGGCTGCAGAATGAAGCCACGCTGGTTCCCGAGGCGGTGAAGGTCGACCTCATCGCCCGCCTTGCGGCGGCGGGCCTCAGGACCATCGAGGCCGGCAGCTTCGTGGCGCCCAAATGGGTGCCGCAGATGGCCGGAAGCGCCGAAGTCCTGAAAGCCGCGCCGCGGCGGCCGGGCGTCTCCTATCCGGTGCTGGTGCCGAACATGAAGGGATTCGAGGCGGCGCTGGCGGCGGGCGCGCAAGAGGTGGCGGTTTTCGCCGCGGCCTCCGAGGCCTTCTCGCAGAAGAACATCAACTGCTCCATTGCCGAGAGCCTGGCGCGCTTTGCGCCGGTGATGGAGGCCGCGCGCGCCGCCGGGGTGCGGGTGCGGGGCTATGTGTCCTGCGTGCTCGGATGCCCCTATCAGGGGGAGGTGCCGCTGGCCGCGGTGGTGGACGTGGCGGAGCGCCTCTCTCAGATGGGCTGCTACGAAATCTCGCTTGGCGACACCATCGGCGTCGGCACGCCGCGGAAGGCCGTCGCGATGCTCGACGCGGTGCTGGGAGCGCTGCCCGTGGAGCAGGTGGCCCTGCATTTCCACGACACCTACGGGCAGGCGCTCGCCAACATCTATGCCTGCCTCGATCGTGGGGTGGCCGTGCTCGATGCCTCCGTGGGCGGGCTCGGCGGGTGCCCCTATGCGGCGGGAGCGAGCGGCAATGTGGCCACGGAGGATCTCGTCTACATGCTGGAAGGCATGGGCATCCGTACCGGGGTCGATCTCGAGGCGCTGGTGGAAGCCGCCGCCTTCATCTCGGCGGCCATCGGCCGCGCGCCCGCCTCCCATCTCGCCAAGGCTCGCGGCTATTAGCCGGCTGGGGCCTGACGTTGCTGTGCACCGGGAGGATTGTTTATAAAGAGGATCAAGTCTGGCGTGAGTGGCGGTAATAATTTCCCGTCAGAAACAATCCGCCGGACGCCCTCCTCGGAGCCTCTGCATGGATCAGCTTGCCGCGATGCGGTGCTTCATCGGCGTGGTGGAGGCCGGCACCTTCAGCCGCGCGTCCACCGTGCTTCGGGTGCCGAAGGCGACCCTCACCAAGAACGTGCAGGCGCTCGAAGCCCATCTGCGCACCAAGCTCCTGCACCGCACCACCCGCCGCGTGACCGTAACGCCGGATGGCGAGGCCTATTACGAGCGCGCGGTGCGTCTGCTGGCGGACCTAGAAGACCTGGACAGCACGATGGCGGTGTCGCAGGCCAATCCGCAGGGGCGCCTGCGCGTCGATATCTCCGCTGCCCTTGCCACCATGCTGCTGATCCCGGCGCTGCCGGACTTCCACGCCCGCTATCCCGACATCCAGATCGATCTCGGCGTGACCGACGACGTGGTGGACCTGCTGGGCGAGAATGTGGACTGCGTGATCCGCGCCGGTCAGCTGGCCGACCAGTCTCTGGTGGCCCGCCGCATCGGCGAGATGCACTCGGTCCTGGTTGCCGCGCCCGGCTATCTCGAGGCCCATGGCACGCCTGCCCATCCGCTGGACCTTGAGACCTCCCACCGGGCGGTCGGCTATTTCAAGCCGCGCATGGGACGATCCCTCTCGCTCACCCTGAGCAAGGATGCCGACGAGGCCGTCGAGGTGAACGGGCGCTATATGCTCGCGGTGAGCGACAGCAACGCCTACATCACGGCCGCCATGGCGGGGATCGGGATTGCCATGATGCCGGTGTTCATGGCCCGGCCGCACATCGAGAGCGGGGCGCTGGTGCCGGTTCTCACCGAGTGGCGGGCGCCGGCAAAGCCCATCTATGCGGTCTTCCCGCCCTCCCGGCACCTCAGCAACCGGCTCCGCGTGTTCGTGGACTGGGTCGCGGCGCTCGTGGCGCGCACCGATTTCGGCATGCGGGATGCTCCCGCCAAGCCGCGCGAGGCGGCGGTGACGTCGCCCCGCATCTCGGTCGTGAAATAAGGGACGCTCAGGCCGCGCGGTTGCCGAGGCCGAGGCGCATCACCGTGCGCCGCAGCGGCCCCACGCGGTCGAGCAGATAAAGGCCGAAGCCGCGCACGCTCTGCACCGGCACGAGGTCGGAGAGGAGCGAGCGGTTGAGCATATCCACCGCCGTCATGCGGCCGTGGATGTCGCGGTCGCGGGCGCCCGCATAGCGCTTCAGCATTTCCGCTCCGCCGAGGTCGAGGCCGGGCTCGGCCGCGAGATCCACCAGCGCAACCGCGTCCCGGAGCCCAAGGTTCAGGCCCTGCGCTCCGATGGGCGGCATCACATGGGCCGCTTCCGCCATCAGGGCGACGCGGGGCGCGGTGATCTCGCGGGCCGTTTCGGCCACCAGCGGGAAGGCCGCTCGGCCTTCCTCGACCTCGAAAGGACCCAGGATGGAATGGGCCCGCCGCTCGAATTCCCGCGCCAGCGCCGGCAGGTCGAGTCCGAGGAGGCGCACCGCCTCGCGGTCATCCACCACGCAGACGATGCTGGAGCGGTCTCCGGGCAGGGGCACCAGGGTAAAGGGGCCGGTTTCGGTGTGGAATTCGGTGGAGATGTCCCAGTGGGGACGGGTGTGGCGTACCGTGGCGGTGACCGCCACCTGCGGATATTCGCGCCGCTTCACGCCGATGCCGCACGCCTCGCGGACGCGGGAGTTGCGCCCGTCCGCCGCCACCACGAGCGTGGCGCGCACCGAGCGACCGTCATCGAGGCTGAGCGTCACGCCGTCCGCGTCCGTGCGCAGATCGGTGAGGGATGCGCGGGCGAGACTGAGGCCGTTCGTCTCCTCGGCGGCTGCCCCCAACTCCCGGCGCAGGGGCTCGTTCTCGATATTGTAGCCGAAGGCTTCGAGGCCGATCTCGCTGGCCTTGAAGGTCACTTCCGGCGCGCGGACGAGGCGGCGCGTGCCGTCCACGATGCGCATGTCCCGCAGCGGCGCGGTGTGAGGGGCGATGCGGTCCCAGACGCCGAAACGCTCGAGGATCGGGATCGAGGTGCCGAGCAGGGCGGTCGTGCGGTGGTCGATGCCGCGCTCCGGACCGGTGATGAGCACGGTGGTCCGGCCCGATGCCGCAAAGCCGATGGCAGTCGCGAGGCCGGCCGGCCCGGCACCGACCACCGCCACTTCGGCTTCGATCCCCGGTGCATTGCTGACGGGCTGCGACATGAACGCCTCCTTCGGACAAACGATGGAGGCGGTACGCCTCCGGAAATTGCGCGGATCATATCGGCAACGCGCGAGGGCGTCTTGCGGGCGCATCGTCTCAGCACGCCGCCTGTGCACAGGGCTTTGGCAGGCGCCTTGCCCGGAACTTCAACGCCCCTATGATCGCGGGCGTTTCAAGCGCGGGAGGCGGAAATGGTCGGGGCGATCCGAATTCATCACACGGGCGGGCCGGAGGTGATGAAGTTCGAGCAGGTGGACCTGCCGCCGCCCGGTCCCGGTGAGGTGCGCGTTCGCCACACCGCCATCGGCCTCAATTACATCGACACCTATTTCCGCTCCGGCCTCTACAAGGCGCCGGCGCTGCCCTTCACCCCCGGCAATGAGGGGGCGGGCGAGGTCGAGGCGGTGGGTCCGCACGTCGAGGGTTTCCACGCCGGGGACCGCGTCGCTTATGCAACGTCGCTCGGCTCCTATGCGGAAGCGCGCAACGTGCCCGCCAACGTTCTCGTGCATGTGCCCGCCGCCATCGACGACCGCACCGCCGCGGCCATGATGCTGAAGGGTATGACGGCGCAATATCTGGTGAAGCACACCCATGCGGTGAAGCCGGGGGATGTCATCCTCGTGCAGGCGGCGGCCGGCGGCGTCGGACTGCTGCTCTGCCAGTGGGCCCATGCGCTGGGTGCCACCGTGATCGGCACCGTCGGATCGAAGGCGAAGGCGGAACTCGCCCTCGCCAATGGCGCGGACCATGTAATCCTCTACAAGGACGAGGATTTCGTGCACCGGGTGAAGGAGATCACCTCCGGCAAGATGTGCGATGTGGTCTATGATGGCGTGGGGCAGGCGACCTATCCCGCCTCGCTCGACTGCCTGAAGCCCTTCGGCTTGTGGGTGAGCTTCGGCAACGCCTCGGGCGCGATCAACAATTTCGACCTGCTGAGCCTGTCCCAGAAGGGCTCGCTCTATGCCACGCGGCCGACCCTCTTCACCCACACCAGCACCCGCGAGAAGCTCGTGGCGACGGCCAACGATCTCTTCGAGGCGGTCCTGACCGGCGCGCTCAAGATTCCGGTGCATCAGACCTATGCGCTGAAGGATGCCGCCAAGGCCCACAAGGACCTCGAAAGCCGCGCCACCACGGGGTCAACACTTCTTCTACCCTGATCGCAGGTGGTGCGAGGCATTCGCAAAAAAGTCATCTGCGACTTGCGCCAAGGTGGCGCCTGCATGATATGAGCCGGGCTTGACTAATCACGGCGGCCCGCCCGGGTCCGCCCGTGCTGCGACGGACCGTGCCGGCCATGATGCGCCAATACGAGCTGGTCGAGCGCGTTCGACGGTACAATCCCCAGACCGACGAGGCGCTTCTCGACCGCGCCTATGTCTATGCCATGCGCGCCCACGGCGCGCAGGTGCGCGCGTCCGGCGACCCGTACTTCTCGCATCCGCTCGAAGTGGCCGCCATCCTCACCGACCTGAAGCTGG
Organism: Azorhizobium caulinodans ORS 571; assembly: GCF_000010525.1. Classification (GTDB taxonomy): domain Bacteria; phylum Pseudomonadota; class Alphaproteobacteria; order Rhizobiales; family Xanthobacteraceae; genus Azorhizobium; species Azorhizobium caulinodans. The sequence goes on from NC_009937.1 coordinate 2,306,242, forward strand.
ACGACGCCACCATCGTGGCGGCGCTGCTCCACGACACGATCGAGGATACTGACGCCACCAAGGCGGAGATCGAACGCCTGTTCGGCAAGCAGATCGCCGATCTGGTGGAGGGGCTCACCAAGATCAAGAAGCTGGACCTCGTGTCCAAGCAGGCCAAGCAGGCGGAAAACCTGCGCAAGCTCCTGCTCGCCATCGCCGACGATGTGCGCGTGCTGCTGGTCAAGCTCGCCGACCGCCTCCACAACATGCGCACGCTGAAATACGTGCCGCCGGAGAAGCGGGACCGCGTCGCGCAGGAAACCCTCGACATCTACGCGCCGCTCGCTGCCCGCATGGGCATGCACGACATGCGCGAGGAGCTGGAGGATCTCGCCTTCCGCCAGCTCATGCCGGAGGCCTATGAGAGCATCACGTCCCGCGTCGAGGAATTGCGGGAGCGCAACGGCCCGCTGGTGCAGGAGATCGAGCGCGAGCTTAAGGAGGAGCTGGAACGGCGCGGTATGAAGGCCGAGGTGAAAGGCCGCGAGAAGAAGCCGCACTCCATCTGGGGCAAGATGGAACGCAAGGCCATCGCCTTTGAGCAGCTTTCCGACCTCTACGGCTTCCGCGTCATCGTGGACGGGGTGGAAGACTGCTACCGCACGCTGGGCATCGTCCACACCAAGTGGCCGCTCGTGCCGGGCCGCTTCAAGGACTACATCTCGACCCCGAAGCCGAACGACTATCGTTCGCTGCACACAACGGTCATCGGCCCGCGCCGCCAGCGCGTGGAGCTTCAGGTCCGCACCCGCGACATGGACGAGATCGCCGAATACGGCATCGCGGCCCATGCGCTCTACAAGGATGCCAGCGGCGCGCCGGGGGCCATGCTCTCCACCGAGAGCAGCGCCTATGCCTGGCTGCGCAAGACCATCGAGAACCTGTCGCAGGGCCTGTCGCCGGAGGAGTTCCTGGAGCACACGAAGCTCGAGCTCTTCCACGATCAGGTCTTCTGCTTCACCCCCAAGGGCCGGCTCATTGCCCTGCCGCGCAAGGCGACGCCCATCGATTTCGCCTATGCGGTCCACACCGACGTCGGCAATACGGCGGTGGGCTGCAAGATCAACGGCAACATCGCCCCGCTGGTCTCCGAGCTGAAGAATGGCGACGAGGTGGAGATCATCACCTCCAAGGCCCAGACGCCCCCCGGAGCTTGGGAGACCATCGCCGTTACCGGCAAGGCGCGCGCCGCCGTGCGCCGCGCCACGCGGGCGGCGGTGCGGGCGCAATATGCGGGCCTCGGCCGCAAGATCGCCGAGCGGGCCTTCGCCCGCGCCGGCAAGGCCTTCTCCGACGAGGTGGTGACCAAGGGCATGTCGCGCCTTGCCCGCACGGCGGTGGAGGACGTGTTCGCGGCGGTCGGGCGCGGCGAGATCAAAACCGACGATCTCATCCGCGCCGTCTATCCGGACTGGACCGCCCCGCGCCCCGAGGACCGGCTCGCCGCCAACCGCGCTCCGCAGGGCGAGGGCTGGTTCGAGCTCAAGAAGGGGCACAACCTCAAGTTCAAGATCCCCGAAGGCGGCGAAGAGGCCTTCGTGGCTGCCTTGCCCATCCGGGGCATCAATTCCGATTTGCCCGTGCGCTTCTCGCCGCAGGGGGGCGCGGTGCCGGGCGACCGCATCGTCGGCATCCTCACCCCGGGCGAGGGCATTACCATCTATCCCATCCAGTCGAAGGCGCTCCAGCACTTCGAGGACGCGCCCGAGCGCTGGCTCGACGTGCGCTGGGACGTGGATGAGCTGAGCACAGGCCGCTTCCCCGCGCGCATTCGTGTGACCGCCATCAACGAGCCGGGCACGCTGGGGCAGGTGGCGACCATCATCGGCGAGCGCAACGGCAATATCGAGGGACTGGAGATGCGCTCGCGCTCGCCAGACTTCACCGAGATGCTGATCGATCTCGACGTGTTCGACCTCCGGCACCTGAACGGCATCCTCACCGATCTGCGCGGACGCCCCGTTGTGTCGAGCGCCGAGCGCGTCAATGGGTGACGGCCCGGCCCCGAGGCCTTAAATCCTCCGGCCGGTGTTCTCCGGCATCATCCTTCAGGAGCTGACACGATGACCGCCCCCATCCGGCTCGGATTGAACGTGGACCACGTGGCCACCGTGCGGAACGCCCGCGGTGGCCTCAATCCTGACCCGGTGCGTGCGGCCCTGCTTGCCGCCGAGGCGGGCGTCGACGGCATCACGGCGCACCTGCGCGAGGATCGCCGCCACATCCGCGACGCGGACATCGCCCGCATCCGCTCCGAAGTCGCGCTGCCGCTGAACTTCGAGATGGCGGCCACCGACGAGATGATCGCCATCGCCCTCTCCGTCAAGCCGCACGCCTGCTGCCTCGTGCCGGAGCGCCGCGAGGAGCGCACCACCGAGGGCGGTCTCGATGTTGCCGGGCAGGCGGCGGACCTCAAGCCCAGGATCGCGGCCTTGAACGCCGCCGGCATCCGCGTCTCGCTCTTCATTGCTGCCGATCCGGTGCAGATCGCCGCCGCCCGTGCGCTTCAGGCCTCCGTCATCGAACTGCATACGGGCGCATGGTGCGAGGCGCTGGCGGCCGGGCATCTGGCCGAGGCGTCCGCCGAGTTCGAGCGCCTGCGCACCGGCGCCCGCGAGGCGGCAGCGCTGGGCCTTGAGGTCCACGCCGGCCATGGGCTCGATTATGAAACCGCCGAGCAGATCGCCGCGTTGCCTGAGATCGCGGAACTGAACATCGGTCATTTCATGATTGGCGAAGCCATTTTCGAGGGTCTGCCGGGGGTGGTCAGCCTCATGCGGGAAGCCATGGCCCGCGGCCAGGACCGGCGGGAGCTTGCCGCATGATTCTCGGCATCGGCTCCGATTTCTGCGACGCCCGACGTATCGAGAAGTCCATCGAGCGGTTCGGCGCCCGCTTCACCGAGCGCGTCTTCACGCCGCTCGAACGGGCGAAGGCCGAACGCCGGGCGCGTCCTGCCGAGACCTATGCGAAGCGCTTCGCCGCCAAGGAGGCCTGCGCCAAGGCGCTCGGCACGGGCATCGCCCGCGGCGTATTCTGGCGCGACATGGGCGTCGTCAACCTGCCCTCGGGCCAGCCGACGCTGGAACTGACCGGCGGCGCGGCGGCGCGGCTGAAGGAAATGGTGCCAGAGGGCTATGAGCCCCGGATCGCCCTGTCCCTCACCGACGAGGGGCCGCTGTCGGCGGCTTATGTCATCATCAGCGCGGAGCTGATCGGCACGCCGCGCTGAGGCTCCGAGGGCTTCTTCCCGAGAGGCAGCACACGCAAATGCGTCCGGACTGGAACGGCCCGGCACGGCGCCGCGTTGCCGCCTGAGCGCGAAACGGTTATAGCAGCCAAATCCGTGCGTGCGCATGGCATTGCCGCTGGGTCAAGACTTTCGACCCGTTTTCGGCACAGTTTGCTGCACACTGGCGCGGACTTTATTGCACCGGATCCTCAATGACTGCGACCAGTGATTCCAAGAAGGACGGCGGATTTCTCGAGACCGTCCGCGTCATCGTCCATGCGCTCCTGATCGCATTGGTGATCCGCACCCTGCTGTTCCAGCCCTTCAACATCCCTTCGGGGTCCATGAAGGATACGCTGCTGATTGGCGACTATCTGTTCGTCTCCAAGTACAGCTACGGCTATTCGCGCTTCTCCCTGCCGCTCTCCCCGCCGCTCTTCACCGGCCGCATCTGGGGCAAGGAGCCGACCCGCGGCGACGTGGTGGTGTTCAAGCTGCCGAAGGACGGCGAGACGGACTATATCAAGCGCCTAGTCGGCATGCCGGGCGACGACATCCAGATGATCGACGGCGTGCTGCACATCAATGGCGTGCCGGTGAAGCGCGAGCGCCTGTCCGACGTGATGGAGGATGACGGCACCGGCCGTCAGGCGCCGGTGAAGCGCTGGCGCGAAACGCTGCCGAACGGCGTCTCCTACGAGACGCTCGATATCGTGGACAACGGCTTCTACGACAACACGCCCGTCTATCACGTGCCGGCCGGCCATTTCTTCATGATGGGCGATAACCGGGACAATTCCGCCGACAGCCGCGTGCTGAGCCAGGTGGGCTATGTGCCGTTCGAGAATCTGGTGGGGAAGGCGCAGATGATCTTCTTCTCCATCGATGAGCACACCCCGGCCTGGCAGGTGTGGAACTGGCCCTGGACCGTGCGTTGGACCCGCATCTTCAGCATGGTGCGATGAGCGAGACGCAGGATTTCGCCGCGCTGGAGGCGCGGCTCGGGCACAGCTTCGCCGACCGCAGCCATCTCGTGCTCGCGCTGACTCATATCAGCTCGGTTAAGGGGCAGGCGGTGCGCGTGCGCTCCTACCAGCGGCTGGAATTCCTCGGCGACCACGTGCTTGGCAGCGTGGTTTCGCATATGCTTTACGCTGCGTTCCCCAAGGCGGAGGAGGGTGAACTGTCCCGCCGCCTCGCGGAACTGGTGCGCGAGGAGGCCTGCGCCGAGGTGGCACAGGACATGGGCCTCGGGCCCTATCTGCGGCTCGGCCCCGGCGAGGCCCAGTCCGGCGCCCGCCAGCGCCGGGCCATTCTGGCCGACGTGGCCGAGGCGGTGGTGGCGGCGGTCTATCTGGACGGCGGCTATGAGGCGGCTTCCGCCTTGGTGGAGCGCTTCTGGCGCGGTCGCCTGGAAGCGCCCCGGCGCCCGCTGCGCGACCCGAAGACGGTGTTGCAGGAATGGGCGCAAGCCCGCGGCCTGCCGCCACCGGTCTATCGGGACGTGGAGCGCTCCGGACCCGACCATGCGCCGCGCTTCCGCGTGGCGGTGGATCTGCCGGGGCTGGAATGCGCCGAGGCTGAGGGCGGATCGAAACAGACAGCGCAGAAGGCTGCGGCCTCTGCATTTCTCGCCCGCGAGGGCGTCGTGACGGAGAGTGGTGAATGAACGGATTGGAGCGGGCGGAAGCGGAGGGCGCGGAGCCGACGCGGTGCGGTTTCGTGGCCTTGCTGGGCGCCCCCAATGCGGGCAAGTCCACCCTCACCAACCAGTTGGTCGGCACCAAGGTCTCCATCGTCTCGCACAAGGTGCAGACGACCCGCGCGATCGTGCGTGGCATCGCGCTGGAAGGCCCGTCTCAGGTCATTCTCGTGGACACCCCCGGCATCTTCTCGCCCAAGCGGCGGCTGGAGCGGGCCATGGTGAACACCGCCTGGACCAGCGCCTCTGACGCGGACGTGGTGGCTCTCCTCGTGGATGCCAACCGGGGCATCGACGAGAACGTGGAATCGATCCTGAAGCCCCTCGCGGAGGTGAAGCGCCCGCGCGCGCTCATCCTGAACAAGATCGACATGATCCGCCGCGACACGCTGCTGGAGCTGGCGCAGAAGCTCACCGAGCGCCTGTCTTTCGAGCGCGTGTTCATGGTCTCCGCGCTCAAGGGCGACGGCGTGGACGATGTGCGCACGTGGTTCGCCGAGAAGGTGCCGTTCGGCCCCTGGCTCTATCCCGAGGACCAGATCTCGGACGCGCCCATGCGCATGCTGGCGGCGGAGATCACCCGCGAGAAGCTGTTCCTGCGCCTGCACGACGAACTGCCCTATCGCTCCACGGTCGAGACCGATTCGTGGAAGGAGCTGCGCGACAAGTCCGTGCGCATCGAGCAGACCATCTTCGTGGAGCGGGAAAGCCAGCGGAAGATCGTGCTCGGCAAGGCGGGGGCGACCATCAAGGCCATCTCGTCCGAATCGCGGGCGGAGATTTCCGAGATCATCGAGGCCCCGGTGCATCTCTTCCTGTTCGTGAAGGTGCGCGAGAACTGGGCCGATGATCCGGAGCGCTATCGCGAGATGGGGCTCGAATTCCCGCACGGAGACTGACACCGCCGTGGAATGGACCGACGCGGGCATCGTTCTTGGCGTGCGTCGCCACGGGGAAACGAGTGCCATCGTCGATCTGATGACGCGGGAGCGGGGCCGTCACGCCGGCCTCGTGCGCGGCGGGGGCTCCCGCCGCCTTGCCGCCTTGCTCCAGCCGGGCAATACGCTGCACGCCACATGGCGGGCCCGCCTCGAAGGCCAGCTCGGCCTCATGACCGTGGAGCCGCTGACGCTGCGCTCCGATGCGATCATGCGCAGCGCGCACGGCAGCTTTGGCGTGACCCATCTCGTGGGCCTGATGCGCCTGTTGCCCGAGCGCGATCCGCATCCCGGCCTTTTCGCCAGCCTCGACGCCATTCTGGACGCCTTCGACGAGCCCGCCCACGCGGGTGAGCTTCTGGCGCGCTTCGAGATGGCATTGCTCGTGGAACTGGGGTTCGGTCTCGACCTCACCACCTGCGCGGCCACCGGCGGCAACAATGATCTCGCCTATGTTTCGCCGCGCAGCGGCCGGGCTGTTTCCCGCAGCGCAGGCGAGCCCTATGCGGACAAGCTGTTCGGCCTGCCCACCTTCCTCATCGGCGGCATCGTGCCGCCGAGCCTGCCGGACATGGAGGAAGCCCTGCGCATGACGGGCTTCTTCCTCTCGACACGTGTTCTGGAGCCGCGCGGCCTCGCGCTGGGCGAGGCGCGCGCCTCATTTCTAGCGGCACTGCGCCGCGCGCTTCACCAGCCCCGGCCGTAGCCATAGCCCCAGGCGGGCGGGGGAGGCGGGGGCGGGGCACCGTAGAAGCCGGGACGGGGGCCATAGCCGCCACCGCCCCAACCGCCGCCGCCCCAGCCGCGATCGACCCACACCTGCCGGCAACGCTCCACATAGGTGGGACGGCCGTAATACCAGCGGGGCACGGACCGGCAGACGGTGCGCCATCCGACGTTCTCCACCGGCGCGGCCGATTCGCCTTGGGCGAGGCCCAGTGGCGCAGCATTCGTGAGCGGCATCGCGCTGGCCCCGGAGGAAAACGCCGTCAGCCCAAGCAACGCTGCGCCGCACACGCCAAGAAGAATCCGTTTCATCTGAACGTCTCCTTTGAACGTCTTCGTGCGTATTTGCACTGTCCTCAAAGGATAGTGATCACGATGTCGCTATTATGTTGGGTGGAGGCGGGGCGGGTTAAATTTGTTTAACGCGAAGTGGTAATCGGGTGTGTGTGCGATAAATGTCCGTTCACCTAGCTGAACGCCTTGGCCTCGGCCGTTCATTCTTGGGACGGGCCGGAGGCAGCGTCACGACAAAGCTGTGCGGATATGTGTCCGGCTTGTTTCGCGCGGGCGGGCGCGCTAGTCGGAAGCCATGGCCACAAAAACCTTGCCCCCCGGCGGCGGCTCCGTCGAGCCGGTCGATCTGAAAGCAGCGCTCGAGGAGCGCTATCTGGCCTATGCCCTCTCGACCATCATGCACCGGGCGCTGCCCGATGCGCGGGACGGGCTGAAGCCGGTGCACCGCCGCATCCTCCACGCCATGCGGCAGCTCAAGCTCGATCCGGGGTCCGGCTTCAAGAAATGCGCCCGCGTGGTGGGCGACGTCATCGGTAAGTTCCATCCGCACGGCGATCAGGCGGTCTATGACGCCTTGGTGCGTCTCGCGCAGGATTTCGCGCAGCGCTACCCGCTGGTGGACGGGCAGGGCAATTTCGGCAATGTGGACGGCGATAACGCCGCCGCCATGCGATACACGGAAGCCCGCCTCACCGAGACGGCGCGCCTGCTGCTGGACGGCATCGACGATGATGCGGTGGACTTCCGGCCGACCTATGACGGCTCCGAGGAGGAGCCGGTGGTGCTGCCCGCCGCCTTCCCGAACCTGCTGGCCAACGGCTCGCAGGGCATCGCGGTGGGCATGGCGACGTCCATCCCGCCGCACAACGCCGCCGAACTGCTGGACGCCTCGCTCCATTTGCTGGAGCACCCGAACGCGCCGGCTTCTGATCTGCTCCAGTTCGTGCCCGGCCCCGATTTCCCCACCGGCGGCATTCTGGTGGAAGACCCGGTCGGCACGGCGGAAGCCTATGCCACGGGACGCGGCGCCTTCCGCGTGCGCGCCCGCTGGCACAAGGAAGAGACCGGGCGCGGCACCTATGTGGTTGTGGTGACGGAGATCCCCTATGGCGTGCCGAAGTCGCGCCTCGTGGAGAAGATCGCCGAGCTCCTCACCGACAAGAAGCTGCCGCTGCTGGCGGACGTGCGCGACGAGAGCGCAGAGGACATCCGCCTCGTTCTGGAGCCCCGCGCCCGCACGGTGGATGCCGAAGTGCTCATGGAGAGCCTGTTCAAGCTCACCGAGCTTGAGTCCCGCGTCTCCCTGAACATGAACGTGCTGGTGCGCGGTCAGGTGCCCAAGGTGCTCTCGCTGGCCGATGCGCTGCGCGAGTGGCTGGACCACCGCCGCGAGGTGCTGCTGCGCCGTTCGCGCAACCGGCTCAGCCAGATCGCTCACCGGCTGGAAGTGCTGGGTGGCTATCTGATCGCCTATCTCAACCTTGACGAGGTGATCCGCATCATCCGCGAGGAGGACGAGCCGAAGGTCGAGCTGATGCGGACCTTCGAGTTGACCGACCTTCAGGCCGAATCCATCCTCAACATGCGCTTGCGGTCCTTGCGGCGCCTCGAGGAGATGGAGCTGCGCAAGGAGCATGCGGCCCTCACCAAGGAGCAGGAACAGCTGAACAAGCTGGTCGCTTCCGAGGCCGCCCAGTGGAAGGCCATCGGCAAGGAGATCCGCGAGACCCGCAAGACCTATGGGCCGGACACCGAGATCGGCCGTCGCCGCACCGATTTCGCCGTTCCGCCGGACGTGCACGAGAGCGCCTTCACCGAGGCGCTGGTGGAGCGCGAGCCCATCACCATCGTCATGTCCGCCAAGGGCTGGATCCGCGCGCTGAAAGGCCATGTGGCCGACGTGACGGGCGTGCCTTTCAAGGGCGATGACACGCTCGCCCACGCCTTCTATGCGGAGACCACCTCCAAGATCATGGTGCTCTCCTCCAACGGGCGATTCTTCACGCTGGATGCGGCCAAGCTCCCCGGCGGGCGCGGCCATGGCGAGCCCGTGCGCCTGATGATCGAGCTGGAGCAGGAAGCGGAGATTGTATCCGTCTTCGCGCACCGGCCGGGCGGCAAGCTCATTGTCGCCTCCAGGGAGGGACGGGGCTTCGTGGTGGCGGAGGACGATTGCCTCGCCAACACCCGCAAGGGCAAGCAGGTGCTGGGCGTGGACGCGCCCGATGCAGCCGTTCTGGCAGTGCCGGCAGATGGCGATACGGTTGCCGTGATCGGCGACAACCGCAAGCTGCTCCTCTTCCCCATCGCGCAGGTGCCGGAAATGACCCGCGGCCGCGGCGTCCGCCTCCAGCGCTACAAGGAAGGCGGCCTCTCGGACCTCAAGGTGTTCAACCGCGCCGACGGCCTCACCTGGGAGGATTCCTCCGGCCGCACCTGGACGGTGACGGAACTGCTGGACTGGCAGGGCGAGCGGGCCTCCTCCGGCCGCCTGCCGCCCAAGGGGTTCCCGCGCAACAACAAGTTCGCCTGACCCCATGAGCGCGGGCGTCGAGGCGACGGGGACCGAGGCCGCCTCGACGCGCGGCTTCGCCCAGCGCCTGCGGACGCTGGCGCGTGGGCGCGAGACCTCGCTGGTGGTGCTCGCCGCCCTGATCGGCGTTCTCGCCGGCCTGTCCGTCACCCTCATCAGCCGGGGGGCGGAACTGCTGCACAGCGTGCTGTTCGGCGCCGCCCGCATCAGCTCCATTCCCCGGCTGCCCCTCCATGTGCTGCTCTGGCCGGCGATCGGCGGCCTCATCATGGGCGGCGTCATCCTAGCTCTGAAGCGCTGGCGGCCCCATTCCATCGTTGATCCCATCGAGGCCAATGCGCTGCATGGCGGACGCATGTCGCTGCCCGACAGCATCATCCTGTCCCTCCAGACCATGCTGGCGAACGGCTTCGGCGCGTCGGTGGGCATGGAGGCGGGCTATACGCAGTCGGGGTCGGGCCTTGCGTCCGTGATCGGCCAGTGGCTGCGCCTGCGTCGCATGGACCTGCGCATTCTGGTCGGCTGCGGCGCTGCTGGCGGCATTGCGGCGGCCTTCCAGGCGCCGCTGACGGGGGCTTTCTACGGCTTCGAGCTCATCATCGGCGTCTATGCCATTCCCGCCGCCGCGCCGGTGATGACCTCGGCCCTCATCGCCTATCTCACCGCCCGGCAGCTCGGGGCGGCCTCGACGCCCATCTATGTGCCCGAGATCGGCCCGCTCGAACCTTCCGCCTATCTGCCATTCCTGCTGCTTGGGCTGATCGCCGGGGGCGTCGCCATCGGCATCATGCGGCTGGTGACGCTGGTGGAGCGTGGCTTTGCGCGCAGCGGCCTGCCGCTCTGGTTGCGGCCCGCGGTCGGCGGCCTCGGCGTTGGCGCTCTCGCCTATGTCTCGCCGCAGGTACTCTCCAGCGGCGAGGGGGCATTGCGCATCCAGGTGGGGACGGGGATCACCAGCGCCGTGGCGCTGATCCTTCTGCTGAAGGTCTGCGCCTCATCGCTGTCGCTGGGCTCCGGTTTTCGCGGGGGACTGTTCTTCTCCTCGCTCTTCATGGGCTCGCTGCTCGGCAAGCTGTTCGCGGGCCTTGCCGGGAGCGTGGTGCCGTGGCTCGCGCTCGATCCGGTCATCGCCGCCGTGGTGGGCATGAGCGCGCTGGCGGTGGGCGTGGTCGGCGGCCCCTTCACCATGACGTTCCTGACGCTGGAGATCACAGGTGATCTCCACATCGCGGGTCTCGTGCTCACCGCTTCCATCGGCTGCTCGCTGCTGGTGCGCGAGACCTTCGGCTACTCCTTCTCCACCTGGCGTCTGCATCTGCGGGGGGAAACCATCCGCAGCGCGCTGGATGTGGGCTGGCTCAGGGCGCTCACTGTGGAGCGGATGATGCGCACCGACGTCTCCGTGTTCGGTGCCGGCGCGGATCTTGCCGCCTTCCGTGCCGCCTTCCCTCTGGGCTCGGTGAAGACCGTGGCGCTGCAGGACGGGGAGGGGCGCTATGTGGGCCTCGTGCCTGTGGCGGTCGCCCATTCGGACGCCCATCCCCCGACGGAGCGGATCGAGGTGCTGGCCTGCAACGGCGACGACATCCTGCTGGCGGACATGAATGTGAAGCAGGCCGCCGCCGTGTTCGACCGTGCCCAGATCGACGAACTGGTGGTCGTGGATCATGCCGAGGGCCGGCGTATCATCGGCCTGCTCAGCGAGGCCTTCCTGCTGCGTCGCTATGCGGACGAACTGGACAAGGCGCGCCGGGGGGTGGCCGGCGACGCCTGACGACCAGTTCGATCGCCCCTCAGGTGCGGTAGGCGGGCTCTTCGCGGTCGAGGATGCGCTTCATGCTTTCGAGGTGCAGGCGGGCGGATTCCGCATCTCCCTCGCGCATCTGCCGGGCGGCAGCTTCGGCAATTTCGGTCTTCACCGGCAGAACGGGGCGGCCGGTGGCCATGGCGAGGCACTGCACCTCGCAAGCCCGTTCCAGATAATAGAGATCGTCCCACGCCTCCGCGATGGTGCGGCCGAGCACCATGACGCCATGGTGCTTCATGAAGACGATGTCCGCATCCCCGACGGAGGCAGCGATGCGGTCGCCTTCCGTGCTGTCGAGGGCGAGGCCGTTATAATCGTGGTCCACCACCGTGCGGCCGTAGAACTTCAACGCCGTCTGGCCGGCGAAGACAAGCGGCTCGCCCTCCACCATCGAGAGCGCGGTGGCATAGGGCATGTGGGTGTGGAAGGCGACGCGGGCGCGCGGCACGTTGAGGTGCATGCGGGCATGGATGAAGAAGGCAGTCGCTTCCGGCACGCCGCTGCCCGAAAGCACGTTGCCGTGGAAATCGCACACCAGCAGATGGGACGCGGTGATCTCGCTGAACGCGTAGCCGTAGGGATTGACCAGGAAGAGGTCATCATGGCCCGGCACGACGGCGGAGAAGTGGTTGCAGATGCCCTCGTGCATGCCGAGACGGGCGGCGAAGCGGAAACAGGCGGCGAGCTCCACGCGGGCGTTCCACACCTCCTCCCCATCGAGCGCCGGGCGGTTGGACGCCGCCGCTCCGGCTTGCGGAGCGGTTTCGCGGTTGAAGGCATGGGCCATGGACTTCTCTCCTGCATCGGAGCCGGAGCGATGCTCGATCGCGGTCGGCTTCCTGAAAGACCGGCGCCCGAAGGGCTCGGGCACCACGACATGCACGGGCTGATCGCGCAATCATTCCGGGGCCGGATGCGGCCTCTGGAGAGACTACAAGGCGGCGGATGCCGGAAACAATCCCACGATGCCGATGGTGGACCGCGCGCCCCCAGATTGATGCCGGGCGCGCGCACCGGCGCCCGAAATGTTATGGATTGCCCATGGGATGCCGTTCATGCCACGGCGGCGGGACAGGTGTGAGGAGCTGGACATGTTTCGCGTATTTGATGCCGCGCAGATCCATGCGGCGCTGGAGTATCGGGCGCTGATCGAGGCCCTGCGCGCGGCCTTTGCCGAGGCGGCGACAGAGACGCCGGTGCGCCAGAGCTATGAGGTCGGCCTGCCGGGCGCCCCCGCCCACCTCCTGACCATGCCCGCATGGAGGCGCGGCAATGTGCTGGGCGTGAAGCTGGTGAACGTGTTTCCCGGCAACTCGGCCCTCGGCCTCGGGGCGGTGAATGGCCTCTATGTGCTGTTCGACGGCGCGACGGGCGTGCCGAAGGCCATCATGGACAGTGACGCATTGACCAACCGGCGCACCGCCGCAGCCTCTGCGCTCGCCTCCGGCTTCCTCTCGCGGCCGGACAGCCGCACGCTGCTGGTGGTAGGCACAGGGCACCTTTCCGCACATCTGGCCGCCGCCCACTGTGCCGTGCGGCCCATCTCGCGCGTGCTGGTCTGGGGCCGGTCGCCGGACAAGGCGGAGAAGGCGGCCGCCAAGCTCACGGCACAGGGCCAGCCGGCCGAGCCCGTCACCGATCTTGCGGCAGCGACCGCCGAGGCGGACATCATCACCAGCGCCACCACCTCAACCGTGCCGCTGATCGCCGGCCGGAACGTGCGGCCGGGTACCCATGTGGACCTTGTGGGCGCCTTCACCCCCGCCATGCGCGAGAGCGATGATGACCTGATCGCCGGCGCCAGCGTCTATGTGGACACGCGCGCGGGTGCGCTCGCCGAGGCGGGTGACCTGTTGCAGCCCATCGCCGCCGGCGTGTTTGCGAAGGATCGGGTGAAGGGGGATCTCTACGAATTGTGCGGCGGTCGGGCCGCCGGGCGCAGCTCGGACAGCGAGATCACCGTGTTCAAGTCCGTGGGCGCAGCCATCGAGGATCTGGTGGCGGCGCAGATGGTGTCTGGCCAAGGCTGACGCCATTGGATGAACGGCTGATCCGGCGGCGCGCCGGATCAGCCTGTCACGTTAATGCGATGCGGCCGTCAGCGGATTTTCGGCATCCGGGCGGTCATTCAGGTGGCATGCGGCCCAGTGCTCGTTGTCACCGAGCCGCAGTTCCGGCTCTTCCTTCGTGCAGCGCTCGAAGGCATAGGGGCAGCGGGTGTGGAAGCGGCAGCCCTTGGGCGGGTTCACCGGGCTCGGCACGTCGCCTTTCAGGATGATGCGTTCCCGCTTGGCGCCGGGCTCGGGCTGCGGCACGGCGGAGAGCAGGGCCTGCGTATAGGGATGGCGCGGGCGCCCGAACAATTCCCGCTTGGGCGCCACCTCCACCAGCTTGCCCAGATACATCACCGCCACGCGGTGGGTCATGTGCTCCACCACCGCCAGATCGTGGCTGATGAACAGAAGCGCCAGCCCGAGCTCGCGCTGGATGTCCTGCAAGAGATTGACGATCTGCGCCTTGACCGAGACGTCGAGGGCCGAGACGGCCTCGTCGCAGACGATGAGCTCCGGTTCAGCGGCGAGCGCGCGGGCGATGCAGATGCGCTGGCGCTGGCCGCCGGAGAATTCGTGCGGGAAGCGCTTCACCGCCTCGCGCGGCAGGCCCACCAGATCCATCAGCTTGCCCACCCGCGCCTCCACATCGGCGGAGGACGAGGCGAGGCCGAAGTTGTGGATGGGCTCGGCGAGGATGTCCCTCACCTTCATGCGTGGATTGAGGCTGGAGAAGGGGTCCTGGAACACCACCTGCACCCGGCGGCGGAAGGCGCGCAGGGCGTCCTTGGAGGCGTCGTCCATGCGCTGCCCGTCCAGCACCACCTGGCCGGACGTGATGTCGAACAGGCGCAGCACCGCGCGCCCCACCGTGGATTTGCCGCAGCCGCTCTCGCCCACCAGAGAGAGCGTCTCGCCACGATCCACCGTGAAGGAGACACCATCCACCGCATAGACGAAGGAGGGCTTGCCGCCGAACAGGCCGCCCGCGATGCGGTAATGCTTCTTGAGGTCGTTCACCTCCAAAAGAGGGGGCTTCATGCGGCGGCAGCCTCCTTCGGGGCATAGTGGCAGGCGGCGGCGTGGCGCGGGGCCTTCCATTCCAGAGCCGGCGCCCATGTGCGGCACACGTCCGTAGCGATGGCGCAGCGGCCCGCGAAGACGCAGCCCTGAATGGGCTTGGTGAGGCTCGGCACCTGACCGGGGATTTCCGCAAGGCGCGAGGTCTCGCCCTGAAGCGAGGAACCGAGCTTCGGCACGGCGCCCAAAAGGCCGCGCGTATAGGGATGGCGCGGATTGGCGAAGAGCTCGCGCACCGGCGCCTCTTCCACCTTGCGGCCCGCATACATGACCATGACCCGCTCGGCCACCTCGGCCACCACGCCAAGATCGTGCGTGATGAGCACGATGGCCGCGCCGACGCGGGACTTGAGATCCCGCATCAGATCGAGGATCTGCGCCTGAATGGTCACGTCCAGTGCGGTCGTGGGCTCGTCCGCGATCAGCAGGCGCGGATTGCAGGCCAGCGCGATGGCGATCATCACCCGCTGGCGCATCCCGCCCGAGAGCTGGTGGGGATATTCCTTCACCCGCCGCTCGGGCGCGGGAATGCCCACGAGGCTCAGCATCTCCACCGCCTTGGCCTCGGCGGCAGTGGCATCAAGACCCTGATGGAGGCGCAGCGTCTCGCCGATCTGGCGGCCCACGGTGAGCACCGGATTAAGGCTCGTCATGGGCTCCTGGAAGATCATGGAGATCTCGTTGCCCCGGATGGCCCGCATCTCCTTGTCGGAGAGCTTCAGCAGGTCGCGGCCGGCGAAGCGCACCGCGCCCGCGATCTTGCCCGGCGGCTCGGGAATGAGCCGCAGCATGGACATGGAGGTGACGGACTTGCCGCAGCCGCTTTCGCCCACGATGGCCAGCGTCTCGCCTTCCTCCACATGGAAGGACACGCCATTGACCGCGCGATTGACGCCGCCCGGCGTGCGGAAGTGGACCTGGAGGTTCTCGACTTCGAGCAGGGCCATGGTCATACCCCCTTCGCCTGACGTGGGTCGAGCATGTCGCGCAGGCCGTCGCCCATGAGGTTCACGGCGAGCACGGTCACGGACAGGAACGCTGCGGGGAAGAAGACGATGAACGGCTTCACCTGCCACAGCGCCCGGCCCTCGGCCATGATGTTGCCCCAGGAGGGGATGTTGGGTGGCGTGCCGGCGCCGATGAAGGAGAGGATGGCCTCCACGATCATGGCGCTGCCGCAGATATAGGTGGCCTGCACGGTCATGGGCGCCAGCGTGTTGGGGAGGATGTGGCGCAGGATGATCATGGGCGTGCGCGTGCCAGACGCGATCGCCCCGTCCACATAGGGCTGCTCGCGGAGCGACAGCACCACGCCGCGCACGAGGCGCGACACGCGCGGGATTTCCGCCACCGTGATGGCAAGGATGACGTTGCCCACGCTGCCGCGCGTGATGGCCATGAGCGAGACGGCGAGCAGGATGGGCGGAATGGACATGAGGCTGTCCATCACCCGCATCACAAGGCTGTCCAGCCAGCGCACATAGCCGGCGATGAGGCCGATGGCGAGCCCCCCGAGCGAGGCGAAGAAGGCCACCGCAAAGCCGACGATCAGCGAGACGCGGGTGCCGTAGAGCACGCGCGAATAGATGTCGCGCCCCAGCATGTCCGTGCCGAACCAGTATTGAGCGGACGGCGCGCGGGTGCGGCGGGCCGGGGAGAGCGCGCTCGGGTCCACCGTGCCGAGATAGGGCGCGAAGACGGCGATGAAGATGAGCACCAGCAGCAGCGCGCCGCCGATGGCGATGGTGGGGTGGCGGCGCAGGAAGCCGATGAACCCCGTGCGCGGCTTGCGCGCCTTGAGGATGTCCGGCAGTTCGGTGGCGATGGCGAGGCCTTCCGGCGGGGCCGCGCCCGGATGATCATTGGCGAGGCTCAATAGCGGATCCTCGGATCAAGGAAGGTGTAGAGGATGTCGATGATCAGGTTCACGAGGACGTAGACGAAGCTGAACAGCAGCACGACGCCCTGGATGACCGGATAATCGCGGCGCAGGATGGCATCCACCGTGAGGCGCCCGAGGCCCGGGATGGCGAAGACGCTCTCCGTCACCACCGCGCCGCCGATGAGCAGCGCGATGCCGATGCCGATGACGGTGACGATGGGCACCGCTGCATTCTTGAGCGCGTGGATGAAAAGCACGCCGCCCTGTCCAAGGCCCTTGGCCTTCGCCGTACGCACATAATCCTGCGCCAGCACCTCCAGCATGGAAGCGCGGGTGATGCGGGCGATGAGCGCGATGTAGACGCAGCCGAGCGAGATGGCCGGCAGCACCAGATTGGAGAGCCACGGCCCGATGCCCTCCGCGATGGGCGTATAGCCCTGCACGGGAAACCAGTCGAGCTGGAGCGCGAAGGTGTAGGCCAGCACATAGCCGATGACGAAGACGGGCACCGAGAACCCGAGCACCGCGAAGGTCATGATCGCCCGGTCCACCCACGTGCCCGCCTTCCAGGCCGCCACGACGCCCATGGGGACGGCGATGATGATGGCGAAGATGAGCGTCACCAGCATCAGCGAGACCGTGGGCTCGATGCGCTGGCCGATCATCTGCGTAACCGGCAGGTTGGTGAAGATGGAAGTTCCGAGGTCCGCATGCAGCGTGCGCCACGCCCATTCGCCGAACTGCACGAGGAAGGGCCGGTCGAGACCGAGGTTGGCGCGGATGCGGGCGATGTCCGCCGGCGACGCCTGGTCGCCGGCGATCACCGCGGCGGGATCGCCGGGTGCGATGTAGAGCAGGCTGAACACGAACAGCCCGACCATCGCCATGACGGGGATGGTCGAGAGCGTGCGCCGCAGGATGTAACCGAGCATGCGTTCCCTTACCCGTCAGGCGGACTTTGCGACGCCCCAGAAGGTCGGGATCGGGCCCTTGGTCACGCCCGTCACCTTCTTGTTCCACGCCGTATAGGTGAGGAAGAAGCCGGTGGGCGCATAGGTCACGTTCTCCAGCGCGGCCTTGTTGAGGCGGCCAATGGCGGCCTTCTCCTCATTGAGGTCCTTGGCGTCGAACCACGACACCACCTCGGCTTCCACCGCCGGGCTTTCCGGCCAGCCGAACCACGCCTTGTCGCCATTGGCGCGGATGGCGGGATAGGCGGCGGGGTTCACGCAGTCCGAGCCCGCATGCCAGGTGTGGAACATGCTCCAGCCGCCCTGCGTCGGCGGGGTCTTGAGCGCGCGGCGGGAGCCGACCGTGCCCCAGTCGGTGGCGACGAAGTCCACATTCATGCCGAGCTTCTTCAGAAGATCGACTGTCACGTCGCCCTGCGCCTTGGTGATGGGCTGGTCCTGCGCCACCACGCACACCACCGGCTCGCCCTTGTAGCCGCTCTCGGCCAGCAGCTTCTTGGCGGCGTCGAGGTCGCGCTTGCCCTTCAGGATCTCGCCGCCTTCCTCCGTGTAGAGGGGCGTGCCGGGGGTGAAGAAGCCGGGCAGGGTCTTCCACAGCGCCTCATCGTCGCCAACGACCGCGCGCATGTAGTCTTCCTGGCTCAAGGCCATGAGCACGGCGCGGCGCACCTTCGGATTGTCGAAGGGCGGCTGGATGTGGTTCATGCGGAACGAGCCGACATTGCCCAGCGGGTCGCCGATGTCGACGTTGAGGTTCTTGTTCTTCTTGAGAAGCGGGACGAGGTCGGAGAGCGGCTGCTCCCACCAGTCCACCTCGCCGTTCTGAAGGGCAGCGGCGGCGGTCGCCGGGTCGGGCATCACCACCCACTCGATGCGGTCCACCAGCATCTTCTTGCCGCCGGAAATCCACGAGGCGGGCTCATTGCGCGGCACATAATCGGCGAAGCGCTCGAACACCGCCTTGGCGCCCGGCACCCATTCGTTCTTCAGGAACTTGGTGGGCCCGGAGCCCACATATTCCGTGATCTGCTTGAAGGGATCGGTCTGCGCGATCCGCTCCGGCATGATGAAGGCGATGGGGGCGTTGGTCTTGCCCAGCGCCAGCAGCATCTTCGGATAGGGCTTGGAAAGCACCCAGCGGAAGGTGTTGTCGTCGACCGCCACCAGTTCCTTCTGGATGTTCTTGAGCATGATGCCCATGGGGTCGCGCGCGGACCAGCGGGTGAGGCTCGCCACCACGTCCTTGGCCAGCACCTTCTCCCCGTCATGGAATTTCAGGCCGGGGCGCAGCTTGAAGGTCCAGGTCAGGCCGTCGGCGGAGACTTCCTCGCTCTCCACCATCTGGCGTTGGGGCTTCTGGTTGGCATCAAGGCCGTAAAGCGTGTCCCACACCAGCACGGAGGCGTTGCGCACCACATATTGCGTGCCCCAGATGGGGTCGAAATTGGCAAGGTTCGCCTGCGGCACGAAGCGCAGCGTCTTGGCGGCGCCCTGGGCGAGCGCGGGCATTGCGAACCCGCCGCTCATCGCCAGCGAACCGGCACCGGCGGCGCCCTTCAAGAATGTCCTGCGGTCCATGTCATTCCCCTCGGTTGCCTGTTGTTTCAGTAGTTCTGGTGATGCCGCCGGCGGCGCTGGAAGGTGACGGCCGGCGGAGACAAAGTCGGGATGGCGCTACGGCAGGGACTGTCCGCGGCCTTGCGGCTCATCTGGCAAGCCCCGTGCCACGCGGGCGGCCGGCGAGCCGGCCGCCGATCAGGAGGCGACCTGCTTCTTGAAGCGCTGCGAGCGCTTGGGGTGCCACCACTTGCCGGCCAGGACGACGCCTTCGGAGGCGATCTTCCTGTCGCCGATCAGGTGCTCGCCCACCACGTCCACATAATCGAACCGACCCTCGCGCACCTTCAGGATGGTGGCATCGCCCGCGCTGCCGGCCTTCAGCGAGCCGAGCTCCGGCCGCTTCAGCGCCATGGCGGCATTCACGGTGGAGCGGGCGATGACCTCCTGAAGCGGCATGCCGAGCATCAGGAACTTCGACATGGTGGTGACCTGATCGAAGGCCGGGCCCTCGATGCACAGCGCATGTACGTCGGAGGAAATAGTGTCCGGCGGGAAGCCGTTGGCCAGCATGGCGCGGGCGGTCTTGAAGGCGAAGGAGCCCTTGCCGTGGCCGATGTCGAAGATGACGCCGCGCTCGCGGGCGCGCAGCACGCACGGCTTCACCGTGCCCTGCGCGGTGGCCGGGGAATTGGGGAAGGGGCGGAAGCAGTGAGTGAGCACGTCACCACCGCGCAGGCGCTCCACCACCTCCTCATAGCTCGGCGGCGGGTGGTCGATGTGGGCCATGAGCGGCAGCCCGGTCTCTTCCGCCACCTGAAGCGCGATATCGAGGGGCGCGATGCCCGAAGTGCCGGAGGCGTGGGCGCCGACGCGCACCTTGATGCCCACGATCACGTCGCGGTTGGCGTCGGCCACCTTCACCGCGTCGATGGGGTTCATGAGGCGCATTTCCTCGCTCTCCCCCACCATAACGCGCTGGGAGAAGCCGTAGATGCCGGCGTGCGAGACGTGCAGATAGGCGAGGATGCGCACCTGGCTCGGCTCGATCACATGCTTGCGGAAGCCGGCGAAGTTGCCGGGGCCCGCGCTGCCCGTATCGACCGCCGTGGTGACGCCGGAGAGGCGGCAGAACTCTTCCGCATCGATGCCGAGCGACGTACCGCCCCAATAGACATGGGTATGCAGGTCAATGAGGCCCGGCGAGACGATATAGCCGGAGACGTCGCGCACGTCCGTGGTGGCCGTGGCCTTCAGGTTCTTGCCAACCTTCGCCACCTTGCCGTCGGTGAAGGCCACATCCATCACCGCGTCGATATTCTGCGAGGGGTCGATCACGTGACCACCGCGCAGGATCAGATCAAAAGCCATCTACCAGTCTCCAGACGGAACATTCAAAGGGCAGCGGACGCTCATTCGGGCGCGATGGCGCCCGTCTGTTCGACGATCAGCCGATAGGCCTCCGGCTGCCGGTGCTTGGCGAAATTGAAGGTGGTCTCCTTGTAGGAGGCGCACATGTCGAGGTCGCAGCGGGCGAGCACCAGTTCATCGTCCTGCGTCAGTGCCTGCGCCACGATCTGGCCGGACGGGGCAATGATCGAGGAGGCGCCGATCATCTCGCAGCCTTCCTCCACGCCGCATTTGGCCGCGCCCACCACCCACGTGCCGTTCTGGTAGGCGCCGGCCTGCATGGAGAGCTGGTTGTGAAACTCGGAGAGCCGGTCGTGGTCGGGGGCGGGTGGATTGTGGCGCGGCGTGTTGTAGCCGATGAGCACCATCTCAACGCCCTTGAGGCCCATCACGCGATAGGTCTCGGGCCAGCGCCGGTCGTTGCAGATGGCCATGCCGAGCACGCCGCCCATGATGCGGCGGACCGGCCAATTCAGGTTCCCAACCTCGAAATAGCGCTTCTCCAGATGCTGGAAGGCGCGCCAAGGTTCGTGCTCGGCATGGCCGGGCAGATGAATCTTTCGATATTTGAGAACGATCTCGCCCGACTTGTCGACGATGACCGAGGTGTTGAAGCGTCGCAGCCGGCCGTCTTCCTCCACCAGTTCCGCGTAGCCGAGGCAGAAGCCCACTTTCAGCGCACCGGCGAGCGCAAAGAGAGGAGCCGTCTCGGCCGAAGGAAGTGCGGTTTCGAAGAAGGCGTCGATCTCAGTCTGGTCTTCCGTATACCAGCGCGGAAAGAAGGTGGTGAGCGCGAGTTCCGGGAAGACCACGAGATCGCAGCCATGCCCGGCGGCCTGCCGCAGCAGGTCGCAGAGGCGCCGCACGACGGAAGCGCGCGTATCCGCACGCTGGATGGGACCCAACTGGGCGGCAGCGACGGTCAGGATACGGGACACGGGCCAGCCTTAGGCAAGTGAGCGACGTGCAAAGGAACTCCCCGCGTCTTCGGCTTCTCGAGGAAGCCATCCTGCTCACGCTTCGCAAGAGGCGTGCCACTTGGTCGGATCTGTGTGCCGCTGGTATGCCACTTGAAGCGCAAGCACTGTTCCTCTCATGCGGGGATGCCGGGGGTGCCGCAGGAAGGGGCGTTTGAACAATATATGGGCAAAACATCGGGTCAACAACGACTGATCCGATGATGCCAAGTCTAATTGTCGCGCAGCTCTGTGCAGTTGCGGAATTATCCGTGTGCACCTGCGTGAATACTTGTGCGATGCACTTGTTCGCGCGAGCCGACACGCGCCGAGACCGTTTCGAGCCGGCCAATGGCGCCCGATGTCAGAAGGACGGTCGCTGTTTCCAAATCCTGGGTGCGTGCTCAACGTCTGGCAGAGGGGGTGCTTGCCCGCGGAGAAGGGCCATCTGTCCGCGTGACCTTCACGTCACCTTCGCGTCCGCCGACGCCCCACGATGCTGATGGCGCTGGGGTGGCAGCCAGGACGACGTTGCTTGCGCGCATGGTTGCGTCATGCTACCGCAAAATCTGCATCAAGAGTCGGGCCGGCGCCCGGCACCAACCTGCTCCCGGGCAAGGTGGTGCCTCCGTCACAGGAGGGATGTGGCCTGACCGGCAACAAACGGGAAAAGCCACGCGCGTCGTTCCGTCTTGGTGACAGGCCAGGATCAGAGAGGAAGACCCGCCGTGAGCCAGGACCGCCAGAGCCTAGAGCAGCAGCAAAGCCAGCCCCAGCAATTCGCCAGCGACAATTATGCCGGCATCTGTCCGGAGGCGTGGGCGGCCATGGCCGAGGCCAATGAGGGGTCCGCCGTCGCCTATGGCGACGATGACTGGACCCATCGCGCATCCGATGCCTTCCGGGCCCTGTTCCAGACCAATTGCGAGGTCTTCTTCGCCTTCAATGGCACAGCGGCCAATTCGCTGGCGCTGGCCTCGCTCTGTCAGTCGTATCACAGTGTCATCTGCGCGGCCTCGGCCCATGTGGAGACGGACGAATGCGGCGCGCCCGAATTCTTCTCCAACGGTTCCAAGCTGCTGGTGGCGACCACCGACGGAGGCAAGCTGACGCCGGATGCGGTGCTTGCGCTCGCCACGGGCCGCTCGGACATCCATTATCCAAAGCCCCGCGCCGTCACCATCACCCAGCCCACCGAGACCGGCCAAGTCTATACGCTGGATGAGATCGCGGCCCTTTCCGCCACCTGCCGCGACCTTGGCCTGCGTCTGCACATGGACGGCGCGCGGTTTGCCAATGCGTGTGCGGCGCTCGGCTGCTCGCCGGCGGAGATGACCTGGAAGGTGGGGGTCGACGTGCTGTGCTTCGGTGGCACCAAGAACGGCATGGCGGTGGGCGAGGCGATCCTGTTCTTCGATCGCGCGCTGGCCCTCGATTTCGACTATCGCTGCAAGCAGGCGGGCCAGCTCGCCTCCAAGATGCGCTTCCTCTCCGCCCCCTGGGTGGGTGTTCTGGAGAGCGGGGCGTGGCTGCGCAATGCCGCGCACGGCAATGCCTGCGCCCGGCGCCTTGCCGCCGCCATCGCGGATGTGTCCGGCATCGAGCCCATGTTCCCGGTGGAGGCCAATGCCGTCTTCCTGCGCGCGCCGGAGGCGGTTCTTCAGGGGCTGCGGGAGAATGGGTGGCGCTTCTACACCTTCATCGGCGGTGGCGCGCGCTTCATGTTCGCCTGGGACGCTGATCTCGCGCGGGTCGATCAACTGGCGGCCGACATCCGCGCGATCGCGGCCTGAGAGATTGTGGGCGGGCGGGTGGCTCAGGCCTCCCGCAGCGCCATCTGCCGCAACTGCTGATAGAGGTCCGGCGATTCCGCCGTGCAAACACAGACGATGCGGGCCGGATCCTCGCCCGCGTTGAGATAAGCGTGGCCCATGGAGCTGTCGATATAGAGGCTGTCGCCGGTCTCCAGGATCTCGGGCGCATAATATTCCGTGTGCACCTCCACCCGGCCGGCGGTCACATAGACATATTCCTCGCCCGGATGGCGGATGAGCGGGCCGAATTCCGCCAGCGTGCGGGCGCGCAGTTCTCCGGTGATGGGCACCATCGCCTTCGACATGAGGTCGGTGCATTTATAGGCATAGGAATAGGTGCGCGTGTCGATGACGTCGCCGTCCTTCGCGCGGCTGATGCTGCGGCGCGCGGTCACCATCTGGGGCGCGGTCGGGGCCCTGTCTGCCGCCGAGTGAAACAGCTCAGCGATGGCGATGCCGAGCCCGTTGGTCAGTTGCAACAGCTTGTCATAGGTGAGCGACATCTGGTGGTTCTCGACCTTTGAGAGGGTCGAAAGGGAGAGCCCCGTCCGCTCCGCCACCTGCTTCAGCGTGAGCTTGCGCGCCTGCCGCGCCGCCTTGAGGCACTCGCCGAGCTGGGTCGAGACCGTGTCCGCCCCGTTCTGTCGCCCGGTCATAGGTCCTCCTTCATTCCGCGTCCGCGAGTTGTGCCGCAGCTTCCGTCCCTATTTAGGTGGGCGGTCCTCGCACGCGCAATATGCGGTAGGCTGAAGATTTCATCATCATCTGCACGCAGATTAAGCGGCGCATGATTTGCCGATTTAGAAAAAATTCGTACGATACGAAAAATCACCATCGGACCGCCGCGATGACCGAACTCTGCGACCTGACCGCCCTCGAACTGCGCGACGCCATCGCGCACAAGCGCCTCTCGCCGGTGGAGGTTCTGGAGGCCTGTCTCGACCGCATCGAAGCGGTCAATCCCGCCGTCAACGCCATGGTCACGCTGGACGTGGAGGGCGCGCGCAAGGCGGCGGTCGAGGCCGAGGCGGCGGTGATGCGCGGCGATGCGCTGGGTCCGCTCCACGGCCTCCCTCTGGCGGTTAAGGACACGCAGGACGTGGGCGGGATGCGCACCACTTACGGCAGTCCGCTGTTCGCCGAGCACGTTCCGGCGGCGGATGCGGGCAGCGTGGCGCGCCTGCGGGCGGCCGGCGCCATCATCGTCGGCAAGACCAACACGCCGGAATGGGCGGCCGGGGCCAATACCCGCAATCCCGTCTATGGCGCCACCGGCAATCCGTTCGATCCGCTCAAATCCTGCGCCGGCTCGTCCGGCGGCGCGGCGGTGGCGCTCGCCTGCGGCATGACCCCCCTCGCCACCGGCTCCGACACCGGCGGCAGCCTGCGCAATCCGGCGGGCTTTTGCGGCATTGTCGGCATGCGCCCTTCTTATGGCCTCGTGGCCAGCGAACGGCGCCTGCACGGCTGGTCGAGCCTGTCCACCGATGGCCCGATGGCCCGCAACGTCTCCGACACGGCGCTGATGCTCTCGGTCATGGCCAGCGACGATAGCCGCGATCCGCTGGCCTATACGCTGCCGGGAGAACCCGTGCGAGCGCGACCGGGCCGCTGGACCGTCCCGGAGATCAATCTGAAGGAACTGCGGCTCGCCTTCACGGAGGATTTCGGCTTCGCGCCGACGGAGCAGCAGATCCGCCGCGTCTTCCGTTCGCGGGTCGCAGCTTTGGCGCCGCATTTTGCCACCGCTGAAGAGGCAGGGCCCGACTGTACGGGCGCGGACGACGCCTTCGCGGTGCTGCGGGCCTCCATGTTCCTCTCCATGTTCGAGAAGATCCATGCCGAGAAGCCCCACATGCTGGGGCCGAACGTGACGGCGAACGTGAAGGAGGGGCTCTCCTACAGCCTCTCCGATTATGCCCGCGCCGCCGCCACCCAGACGCGGATCTATCGCTCCTATCAGAGCTTCTTCGCCACCCACGACGTGCTCATTTCCCCGACCATCACGCTGAGCCCGCGCCCGTGGTCGGAACCTCATCCGGCCGAGATCGACGGCGTGCCGACCCGCTCCTATTTCCACTGGCTGGCGCTGGCCTATGCGGTGACGCTCGCCGGCCATCCGGCCATCAGCCTGCCGCTGGGCGTGGACGAGGCGGGCATGCCGTTCGGCCTCCAGATCGTCGGGCCCCGCGGGGGCGATGCACTGGTGCTCGGCGTCGCGAAGGCGCTTGAGACGGTCTGCGCGAGCGACGCCGCGCTTTGCCGCCCGGTGCCGGACCTCGCCGGCCTTAAGGCGGCCCGTCCGCTGCGCGAGACCCCAGGCTTCATGACCTGGGAATGATCCGGGCGCGGACCTGACTCCCATCAAGCAGACGCCGCAAAGGCGCGCTCAAGAGCCATAACAAACCTTCCGAGGCTTCCATGTTGAAAAAGATTGCCGGCAATAAGGCCGCCATCGTCGGCTTCGCGCTTCTCTATCTGGCATTCTGCATCTCCTATATCGACCGGGCGGCCATGTCGCTGGCGCTGACCCATGTGGGCAAGGAGTTCAGTCTCAAGCCCGACGAACTCGGCGCCGTGCTGAGCATCTTCTTCCTGGGCTATGCCATCATGCAGATTCCCGGCGGCTGGCTGGCCGACCGGTTCGGGTCGAAATACGTGGTGATCGTCACGATCGCGGCGTGGTCCGTCTTCACCATCCTCACCAGCCAGGCCTGGTCGCTGGTGTCGCTGCTGGCGATCCGCTTCATCTTCGGTCTTGCGGAAGGTGGCTTCCCGGCGGCCAGCATCAAGGGCGTGTCGGAACTGGTGGCGAAGCCCAACCGGCCGAAGTTTACCGCCCTGCTCACCTCCTCCAATTATCTCGGCAGCATGGTGGCGCCGCTCATCATGGCGCCGCTCATCATCTCCTTCGGCTGGCGCCACGCCTTCGAGATCGTCGGCATCGCCGGCGTGGTCTTCGCGGTGGCCTATTTCCTGGCCGTGCCCTACCGCCGCCCGGCGCCGCGCGCGGCGTCCGTGAACGGAAAGGCCCGCACTCCGGTGCGCGACCTCATGAAGAACCCGCTCATGTGGCAACTGCTCGTGGTGTGGTTCGGGCTCTCGTGCGTGAACAAGGGCCTCGATTCCTGGATGCCGACCTACCTGCTCCAGCAGCGCGGCCTTGACCTCAAGGCGGTGGGCCTTCTCACCCCCGTGCCGTTCCTCATGGCCACCATCTCCACCGCCATGGGCGGCTGGGTGATGACGCGCTTCTTCGCCCAGCGGGAGAAGTATCTGCTCATGGCCAGCGCGACCCTGACCGGCATCTTTCTCTATGCCATGTACAAGGCGGAGACGGTGGCTGGCGTCATCTTCTTCCAGTCGCTCGTCTATTTCTTCAAATCCTTCGTGCTGGCGACGGTCATCGCCCTGCCCACGAAAGTGCTGGCGGACGACCAGATCGGCACCGGCATCGGCATCGTCAATGTGGGCGGGCAGGGCGCCGGTTCGGTCGCGCCCTATGTGATGGGCGTGCTGGTGGCGAGCTTTGGTGTCTATGACGCCGCCTTCAACTTCCTGCTGGTGATGACCGCCATGTCGGTCGTGGTCGCGGCCACCATCCGCACGCCCGCGCCGGAAGCGGCCGCGCAGGCGGCCTGAGCCCTTCTCTTCCTTGTCAGAGGTGATCCATGTCCAAGCCCGCTCTGCCGTTCTCCCCCTGCCGCGAAGTCGGCGACATGCTCTATCTGTCGGGCGAGGTGCCGTTCGCCGATGACGGGACGATCCCAGAGGGAATCGCGGCGCAGACCGATCTGGTTCTGGCACGCATTTCCCGTACGCTGGCCACCAAGGGCCTGACGCTGGCGGATGTCGTCTCGGCCACCGTCTATCTCACCGACAAGTCCGACTTCGGTGCCTTCAACGTTGCTTATGCCAAGCACTTCTCCGATCCTCTGCCGGTGCGCACTACGGTCATTGCGGATCTGGTCGTTCCGGCGAAGCTGGAAATCACCGTCATCGCCAAGCTCCCGGCCTGAGGACTGGATATGAAGACCGTCATCGTTCTGGGCGGCGGCATGGTGGGCGTGTCCACCGCCCTGCATCTGCGCCGCCGCAACTGGGATGTGGTTCTGGTGGACCGCCGCGCGCCGGGGCTCGAGACGAGCTACGGCAATGCGGGCATCATCCAGAGCGAGGCGGTCGAGCCCTTCGCCATGCCGCGCGATCTGCGGTCGCTGTTCGACATCGCGACGGGCCGGACCAACGACGTGCATTTCCATTGGGGCTCGCTGCCCCAGCACGTCGGTCCCCTCCTGCGGTACTGGTGGAATTCGGAAGGCGGACGCCACCGGCGCATTGCAGCCGGCTGGGCCGCCCTCATCGCGCAGGCGACCGCCTCCCATCAGGGCTTCATCGGAGAAATCGGCGCCGAGGCCGACGCGCTGGTCCGCCGGCAGGGCTATCGCACCTTCTACCGCAACCCGGCCGCCTTCGCCGACGCGGTCGCAACGGCCGAGCGCCTGCGCGCGGAATACGGGGTGACGTTCGCGGCCATGACGCCAGCGCAACTGGCGTCTGCCGAACCGGCGCTCCGGCAGACGGGCGCCGGCGCGATCCATTGGCTGGCGCCGTGGAGCGTGCGCGATCCCGGTGCCCTCGTCAGCGCGTATGCCAAGCTGTTCAGCCCGAATGGCGGCGCCTGCCGCGTGGGTTCGGCGGAGACGCTTGCCCGCACCGCGCAGGGCTGGCGGGTCGATACGGCCGACGGTCCGCTGGAGGCGGAGCATGTGGTGCTAGCGCTGGGGCCCTGGTCGCCCGCGCTGCTCGCACGCTACGGCCTCACGTTCCCCATGGTCCGCAAGCGCGGCTACCACCGGCACTATGAGGGCGCGGCCCTCGACCTGCCGCTGATGGATACGGACAACGGCTATGTCATGGCCCCCATGGCCAAGGGCCTGCGCATCACCACGGGCGCAGAGCTGACGGCGCCGGACGCGCCGCTGACGCCCGTGCAGCTCGGCCGCGCCGAGACGGCGGCGCGCGGGCTCATGGACTTCGGACAGGGCATGGAGGACGAGCCTTGGACGGGCGTGCGCCCCTGCATGCCGGACATGCTGCCGGTGATCGGGGCCGCTCCCGGCCAGAAGGGGCTGTGGCTGAATTTCGGGCACGGCCACCAGGGCTTCACTCTCGGGCCCGTGAGCGGCCAGTTGCTGGCGCAGATGATGTCCGGCGAGGCCACCTGCGCCGATCCGGCACCGTTCAGCCCGAGCCGCTGGACCGGCGCCCGCGCGGCGGCCTGATGCCGGCGGGCTGCCCTCAGAACTCGGCCACCTTGCCCCAGGCCCCCTTGCTGAAGCGGGCCGGGCTATAGGGTCTGGGGTCGACGATGGGAGCGGTCCCGGTGACGAGATCGGCGATCAGGTGCCCGGCGCCGGTGCCGATGCCAAATCCGTGCCCGCTGAAGCCCGCGGCGAGGATGAAGCCGGGCAGGCTGTCCACCTCACCAATGGCCGGGACGCCGTCCGGCGTGCTGTCGATATAGCTCGCCCATTGGGCGGTCACCGGCCGGTTGCGCAGGGCCGGCAGCAGGTGAACGGCGCGGGCGTGGGTTTCGCTGAGCTGGCGCGCGTTCGGCACCGGATCGAGGATGCGGCAGGCTTCCATGGGCGTCGGCGCATCGAGACGCCAGCGGGCCAGCGTCTCGTGGCCCGAGCGCCAGCCTTCGAGCCCGCCCGGCGCGAGGCTGCGCCAGCGCTTGGCGAACATCGGCAGGAATTCCCGCCAGTAGCGGAACTGCTGCGGCGTCGGGTCCAGCCGGGCGCCGCCACTGATGGCGAGCGTATACCTGCCGTCGCTCCGCCGGGTCACCGAGACGGCCTTGGTGTGAAGTGCGGCCGGCAGCTCTTCGGGGCCGGGGCCGACGGAGAGGATCGAGGCCCGGATCGAAGCCTGCGGAAAGCGGATGCCATACTGCCGGCAGAAGGATGAGGCCCACGCTCCGCCCGCCAGCACGACCGTCCTGGTGCGGATGGTGCCCTTCTCCGTCACCACGGCGCTGACGCGGCCGCCCTGCGTCTCCAGCCCGCGCGCCGCGCACATCTGATGAACGCTGCCGCCCGCCGCCAGGATGCCGCGGGCGGCGATGGGCACGGCCCGTCCGGGATCGGCCGTGCCGTCGGTCGGCGAAAAGACGCCGCCCTTCCATGACCGGCCGCTCGCCGCGCCCCGTGCCGTCGCTTCGCGGGCATCCAGCATGTGGGTGGTCACGCCGACGCTGCGGGCGAATTCGCCCCATTTCGCCCAGCCAGCGATCTCCGCCTCATCGTCGGAGAGATAGAGCAGGCCGCAGCGGCGGAAGCCGGCATCCTCGCCGGTCTCGGCCGCAAGGCGCTCCCACAGATCAAGGCTTTTGGTGGCCAGTGGCAGTTCACGGGCGTCGCGGTTCTGCTGGCGGCACCAGCCCCAGTTCCGGCTGGACTGTTCGGCGGCGATCCGGCCTTTCTCCACCAGCGCCACCTTCACCCCGCGCCGGGCGAGATAATAGGCGCTGAACACGCCCACCACTCCGCCCCCGATGACGACCACATCGGCCTCTGTCGGCAGTTCGGGGCTGGTTTCGATCGAGAGAAGCTGAATGGGCATGCGGCGGACCGTTCCGTGAATCGTCCTGCCGATGTTAGCGGGCGGCACCAGCGGGCCGGCACCGCAAACGGCCCGCACGCAGCATTTCCTTCTGCGGGGCCGGACGCGTGCCGCATGTTCGCCCGACCGCGCCGTCTGTCAGTCGGTCGGGCGGAACAGGCTTGTGAGGGGCATGTGGGTCTTCACGATCGGCGACTTCAGCACCACGAAGCTGAAGTATTTGTCGATCCCGATATCCTGATCGATCAGGCGTTCCATGGTTTCCTGATAATCGGCGATGCCGCGCGTCACGAATTTCACGAGGTAGTCATAGCCGCCGGAGATCAGGTGGCACTCCATCACGCTGTCGAGCTTGTCCACGGCCGCCACGAAGCGGGCGAAGTCGATCTGCCTGTGGTTCTTCAAGGTGACTTCCGTGAAGACGGTGAGCGTCTGCCCGAGCTTGCCCACATTGATGCGGGCCGAATAGCCGGTGATGTAGCCCTCGGACTGGAGCTTCTTCATCCGCATCAGGCAGGGACTGGGAGACAGGTTGACCAGCCCGGCCAGCTCCACATTGGTGATGCGGCCGTTCTTCTGCAGCTCGGAGAGGATCTTGACGTCGATCTGGTCGAGTTTCATGTGCTGACCATGCCCGCCGCACTGGCCCAAGGCAACGCCCGCGCTCCCGCCGGCCTCATCGCTTCGACAGCGCCGCCACGAGCGCGGGATCGCGCTCCAGGCCATCGAGCCAGCGCGGGTCGAGCTTGGGCACCGAGGAGAACAGGAGGCGCGTGTAGGGGTGATGCTCGACGGTGCCGATGCGGGACCGGGGCATCTCTTCGATCTTCTCGCCCGCATACATCACGGCCACGTCGTCACAGATCGCCTCCACCGTGGGCAGGTCGTGGCTGATGAAGATGTAGCTCAACCCGAGTTCCGCCTGAAGTTCACGCAGCAGGTCGAGGATCGCTGCCGCCACCACGGTATCGAGGGCGGACGTGATCTCGTCGCACAGGATGAGGCGTGGTTCGGCGGCGAGCGCACGGGCGAGGTTGACGCGTTGCTTCTGGCCGCCGGAGAGTTCCGGCGGACGGCGATGCTTCAGCGCGCGCGGCAGGTGGACCATGTCCAGCAGGCGGTCGATCCGCGCCTCGCGCTCCTGAGCCTTCATTGCGAAATAGAAGACCAGCGGCCGGGCGAGAATCTCCCCCACCGATTTGGCAGGATTGAGGGCCGTATCGGCGGACTGGAACACGATCTGGATCTTGCGCAGCTCTTCGCGGGAGCGTTTTTTCGCCGAGCGGGAGAGCTGACGATCCTCGAACACGATGTCGCCGCCTGCCGGGGGCAGGATGCCGGCGATGGCGCGGGCGAGCGTGGACTTGCCGCAGCCGGACTCTCCGATGATGCCGAGGTTGCGGCCGGCCTCCAGTTTCAGGCTGACCGACTTCACCACCTGGATGGCGGGCAGGCCCGACCCGAGAATGGGGCCGTAGCCCGCCACGATGTTGCTGAGTTCGAGCAGGGGCTTGGGGGCCTCGTCCGCCTTCGTCCGCGGAAAGGGTTCGGCCCCCACCGGCCGGAAGGCCGCCAGAAGCTCGCGGGTGTAAGGGTGCTGCGGCGTCGACAGGATCGCGTCGGTCATCCCGATTTCCTGCACCTCGCCGCCGCGCAGGACGACGATGCGCTGGGCAATCTGGGCGACCACGGCGAGATCGTGGGACACATAGACGCCCGCAATGTTCCGCTTCTGCATCACCGCCTTGAAGGCGCGCAGCACCTCGATCTGCGTCGTCACATCGAGGGCGGTGGTGGGCTCGTCGAAGATGACCAGTTCGGGATCGCCGATGAGCGCCATGGCCGCGGACAGGCGCTGCAACTGGCCGCCTGAAACCTGATGAGGGTAGCGGTCGCCGATGTTATCCGGATCGGGCAGGGAGAGTGCGCGGAAGAGGGCGACGGCGCGCGTGCGCGCCTCCGCATCGCTCATCAGGTGGTGGATGCGCGCCACCTCGATCACCTGATCCATGATGCGCTGCGCCGGATTGAACGCCGCCGCCGCACTCTGCGGCACATAGGCGACCCTGGTCCCGCGGATGGCGGCCCGCTCGCGCTCGGAGAGCCGCGTCATGTCGGTGCCGCAGACGCGCACGCTGCCGCCGGTGATCCGGCAGCCGGCACGGGCATAGCCCATGAGGGTGAGCGCGATGGTGGTCTTGCCTGAGCCGCTTTCTCCGATGAGCGCGACGATCTCGCCGGGCGCGATCTCGAAGCTCACCCCCTTGATGATCTCGACGCGGCGGCCCGCATCGGTTGTGGCCTCGACTTTCAGATCGCGGATTTCGACAAGGTTCGTCATCACGCGCTCCGGTCCCGGATCTTGCGGGGCAGGTTGTCGATCAGCAGGTTGACGCTGATGGTGAGGCTGGCGATGGCGAGCGAGGGGAAGATCACGGCCGGAGCGCCGAAGGCGAGGCCCGAGATGTTCTCGCGGACCAGCGCACCCCAGTCCGCATTGGGCGGCTGCACGCCGAGGCCGAGGAAGGAAAGGCCGGAGAGCAGCAGCACGATGAAGACGAAGCGCAGGCCCACGTCCGCGAACACCGGCCCCACGATGTTGGGCAGGATTTCCGAGCCGATGAGGTAGGCAACGCCCTCGCCGCGGGTGCGGGCGACGGTGACGAAATCCATCGTGTTGATGTTTACGGCCAGCGCACGCGCGAAGCGGTAGGAACCGGGCGTGTAGATGATGGCCAGCGTCCCGATCAGCACCGGGATGGACGAGCCGATGCCCGCCACAACCACGAGCCCGAAGAGCTTGCTCGGAATGGAGCTCAGGGCGTCCAGAAAGCGGCTCAGAATGCTGTCGAACCAGCCGCCGATCACGGCGGCGGTCATGCCGAGCGTCACGCCTGTGCAGCAGGCGATGGCGACTGCCGCAAGCGACAGGCCGACCGTATAGCGCGACCCGGCGATGATGCGGGATAACATGTCGCGCCCGAGATAATCCGTGCCCATCCAGAATTTGGCGCTGACCGGGCCGAAATAGTCGAAATCGACGATATCGCCGATGGCGTACGGCGTCAGGCGGGGGGCGAAGATGGCCACAACCAGCCAGAACAGGATCACAAGGAATGCGCCGATGCCGACGGGGCTGATCTGGTAGCCCACGCGGGGCAGGGTGAGGAGGCGCGTGCTCATCGGCGCAGCCTCGGGTTGGACAGGATGGCGATCATGTCTGCGAGGGTGATCAGGGCGAGATAGACCACGCAGAAGATCATCGCACAGCTCTGGATCAGAGGCAGGTCGCGAGTGGAGACAGCGTCCACCATCAGCTTCGCGATGCCCGGATAGTTGAAGATGGTCTCCACGATGATGACACCGCCCAGCAGGTAGGAGAGGGAGAGGGCCACGGCATTGGCGATGGGCCCGATGGCGTTGGGCAAGGCGTGGCGCAGCACCATGCGGGGGCGAGAGGCGCCCTTCAGCAGCGCCATCTCCACATAGGGCGTGTTCAGTGTCTCGATCACCGCCGCGCGCGTCATGCGGATCATCTGCGCGGAGATCACGCAGCTCAGGGTGATGATGGGCATGGCGAGGGCCCGGAGCAGCTGGAGAAACGTCAGGCTGTCGCTGGTGAAGGACAGGGCCGGCAGCCATTTCAGATAGACGGCGAAGATGAGGACGGCGGATGTCGCCACCATGAACTCCGGGACGGAAATGACGGCGATGGTGAGGACCGTCACCGTGCGGTCGAACAGCGAGCCGCGCCACATGGCCGAGAGGATGCCGAGTGTGAGCGCCACCGGCACGGAGAACAGCGTGGTGGCGCCGGCGAGTTTCAGGGAGCTGAGCAGGCGCGTGCCGATCAGGTCCTTTACGGGCATGTTGTTGGCGTAGGATCGGCCAAGATCGCCCGTCAGCAGGCCAGCGAGCCAGTGGAGAAAGCGCAGGATCGCCGGGTCATTGAGATGCATGGCCGCGCGCAGGCCCGCTACGGCTTCCGGCGTCGCCGACTGCCCGAGCAGCACCTCCGCCACGTCGCCGGGCAGAACCTCCGTGGCCGCGAACACCGTGAAGGCCACGATAAGGAGCGTGACCGCGGCGATCAGCAGGCGGCCGCCCAGAAGGGACAGGACATAGCTGTTCATTGGCGCTCCCGCGCGAGGATGACGGATCACCGGGCGGCCCCGGCGAGGCCTGAAGCGGCCTGCCGGCTTTGCGGTCAGGATGCGAGCCAGACGTACTCGGCGAAGGCGTAGCCCATCATGCCACCCAGCGGATTGGGCTCGAGGCCCTTCAGCTTGGAGGAATGGGCGTCCACATTGGAGATGAAGACCGGGATGGCCGTGCCCGCCTCCTCCGCAATCATCACCTGCATTTCGCCATAGATCTGCTTGCGCCTGGCCTGATCGAGCGAGCCGCGTGCCTCAAGCAGCAGCCGGTCGAACTTCTCCGACTTGTACTGGCTCTCGTTCCACGGGGCGCTTGAGGCATAGAGCAGCGAGAAGAGGATGTCGGGCGTGGGGCGCGGATTGATGTTGCCGAAGTGCATGGGCGCCTTCAGCCAGTAGTTGGACCAGTAGCCGTCCGACGGCACGCGCTTGATGTCGAAGTTCATGCCGATGCCCTGGCCGGCCTGCTGCAGCACCATGGCCATGTCGATGGCCGAGTTCGCCGCTTCGGACGTCACCACGGGAATGGGCTGGCCGAGCACGCCGGCCTTCTGGAACAGCGCCTTCGCCTTCTGCGGATCGAAGGGCTTCGGTTTCAGTTCGGCATTGTAATACATGTTGGAGGGGGGGATCGGCTGGTCGTTGGCGATCTCCGCCAGGCCCCGCAGGGCGGACTTCTGGATCTGCTCGCGATTGAGCAGATATTTCACGCCCTCCACGAAGTCCTTCTTGTCGCCGGGCGACATGTCGAGGCGCATGTTGAGGTCGGTGTAGTTGCCGGAGGTGGTGCGCGACAGCAGCACGCCGGGCTGGCTTTCCACCAGGCGCATGGAGCGCGGATTGATCGCGGCGGCGAGCTGGATGTCGCCGGACAGCAGCGCATTCACGCGCGCCGCATCGTCCGAAATGGCAAAGAACTCGAAGGAATCGAGGTGCGGATAGCCGCTCTTCCAGTAGTTCTTGTTCTTCAGTCCGATGGAGCGCACGCCGGGCTCGAAGGTCTCGCAGACGAAGGCTCCGGTGCCGTTGGCCTTGGCGAAGGTGGTGGTGCCTTCGGCAATGATCATGAAATGATGCATGCCGAGGATGGTGGGCAGGTCGCCATTTGGATTGGCGAGAGTGATCTCCACCGTGGACGGGTCCACGGCCTTGATCTCGCTCATCTGCTTGGCGATGGAGTTCACCTTCGAGCCGACCGCCGGATCGAGGTGACGCTTCAGTGAATAGACCACGTCGGCCGAGGTCAGCGTCTTGCCGTCGTGGAACGTGACGCCCTTGCGCAGCTTGACGGTCCAGACCTTGGCGTCGCCGCTCTCGACGCTCTCGGCCAGTTCCATGCGCACGGCGCCGCCTTTGTCGATGAAGGTCAGGCGGTTGTAGAAGGCGCAGCAGCGCACATAGTCGGTCGACAGCGAGGCTTTCGCCGGATCGAGCGTGTCGGCCGTGGAGGCGGACCAGCCGGCAGCCTTCAGATTGCCGCCGGAGACCGGCGTCTGCGCCACGGCATCCGTGGCACGGGCAATGAGGCCAGAGCCGAAAGCGGTGGAGGCGATGCCGCCGGCCAGCAGCATGCGCATGAGATCGCGGCGCGAAGCGCCCCGGCGGATGGCGCTCTCAACCATGGCGTCGTCGGCACGGGTCCAGTTGGAAACGGTCTTGTCGGTCACGAGGATCCCCTTTTTTGTCTCTCGTTGACAGGCCCGGCGGGGAGGGAAGGTCAGCTCCCCGGCCGTCTTCTCGAACGCACCCGTTACGCTGCGTGCCGCGCCTCCACCGCGTCCGCGAGTTCGGCCATGGACGTGAAGTGGTAGTCCGGCGTGGTGAATTGCGACGGCGCGATGGTGCCGCCATAGCCCGGCTGTGCGTGGCGGCGCTGGATCCAGCAATTGGTCAGGCCAAGCTGCCGGGAGACACCGATGTCGTGATACTGGCTCTGGGCCACGTGAAGGACGTCGTCCTTCGCGCCGCCATCGGCTTCCACGAACGAGAACACCTGTTCGAAGAAGGCCGGGTCAGGCTTTTCCGTCCCCGTGTCGTCCGTCGTGAAGGCGGCATAGAACGGGTTGCCCAGTGCGTTGGAAAAATGCTCGTAGGCCCAGCGCTGCGCATTGGTCATCGCAATCAGCTTATAGCGCTTTGCGAGCCGCTCCAGCGCTTCCGCGCTATCGGGAAAGGCCGTCCAGCCCGGCACGGCGGCGCGCAGGCGGGCGCCGTAGGCCGCATCCGACGGCAGGCCGAGCTTCGGCGCGATCACGCCATAGACGCGCGTCAGGTCGTCCGGGAAGCGCAGCGCGTCGGGCATGTAGCGGGCGTCCCGGTAGAGCGCGAGCGCTGCTTCCGGATCGAAGGGCACGCCATGCTCCGCGGCGATGGCCGCCAACGGCGCCGTAAGGCCGGCCTCGAAGTCGATCAGCGTGCCGACCACGTCGAAGGTGAGATATTTGAAGGTGGATAAGCTCCTGGCCACAGACCTGTCCCCTCTGGGCGCCCGCCGGCGCATTGACGATGTCGCGGCCGAGGCCGGTTCCGAACGGTGCCGAGGCTGCTTTCGCCTCGTGGATGGGTGTCAGCCTTCAGTGTTGCCAAGTGTGCAGCGCGGGATCGGCTGAAACGCGGGCGGCGGGCGGCAGAATCTTCTGAAATCAGCCGCCCGCCGGAATGTCGGTTCCCGCTCAGGCCATGGCGGCGCGGACGTCCGGGTCTTCCAGGGTCTGGTCCAGCGTCATGCGGGTGCGCTCGATGATGCCGTCGATGTCGGCGTCGGTGCAGCAGAGCGGCGGCGCATAGCCGAGGATGCCGGTGGCGAAGGCACGGATGACAAGGCCATTGTCCCACGCGCGGTCGAAGATGCGGTGGGAGGGGTCGGCGGCCGCCGGCAGCGGTGTCTTGCGGGCCTTGTCGGTGACGAGCTCGATGGCGGCCAGCATGCCGCGCCCGCGCACGTCGCCCACCAGCGGATGGTCGGAGAGGCTCCGGAGCCCCGCCATCAGTCGCGCGCCGGCCCTGCGGCCGTTCTCCAGCAGTCCCGCCTCGTAGAGCCGCAGCACCTCGAGGCCGACCGCCGCGCTGACCGGATGGGCGGAATAGGTGTAGCCGTGGCCGACGGCTGACTCGCCGGCGCCGTCGGCGATGGTGTTGTAGACGTGATCGGACAGGAACACCGCGCCCATGGGCACATAACCCGAGGTGAGCCCCTTGGCGGTGGTCATGAGGTCGGGAACGATCCCCTCGTCCGTGCAGGCGAAAAGGGGGCCGGTGCGCCCGAAGCCGGTGATGACCTCGTCGGCCACGAAGAGGATGTCGAGTTCGCGGCAGACCTCCCGCATGGCCTTCATCCAGCCGTCCGGCGGCACGAGAACGCCGCCGGACCCCTGGATGGGCTCGGCATAGAAGGCGGCGACGCGATCCGGCCCGATCTCCTCCACCTTCGCTCGAAGCGCGGCCACCGAGGCGGCGATGATCGCTGCGGGGTCGCTCCCTACCGGATTACGATAGGCATAGTGGGACGGAATTTTATGCTGCCAGTCGAAGGGCAGGCCGAAGCCGGCGTGGAACAGTGGCAGAGCGGTGAGGCCGGCGCCTACGGTCGAGGAGCCATGATAGCCGCTCGCCAGCGAGATGAACTGGTCCTTCTGCGGCGTGCCGCGCGCGTGCTGATAATAGCGGACGAAGCGGACGGTGGAATCCACGGCGTCCGAACCACCGAGCGTGAAATAGACGTGGTTGAGATCGCCCGGCGCGCGGTCCGCCAGTTCCGCCGCGAGGCGAATGGCGCTTTCCGATCCGAGGCTGAAATAGCCGGTGGCATAGGGCAGTTCGCGCATCTGCTTGGCCGCCGCCTCGACAATGCTCTCGACGCCGTAGCCCGCATTCACGCACCACAGTCCGGCGAAGCCGTCGATCATGCTGTGGCCCGTGGCATCGGTGACGATGGCGCCCTTGGCGGATTTGAGCACCCGGACGCCCGCCCGCTCGTGGCCGCGATACGAGGCGACCGGATGCACCAGATGGGCGCGGTCGAGTTCAACGAGGGAATTGCTGGTCATCAGGCTTCTCCTTCAACCAAGGGCCTGGCTGGCGAGGGCAAACGTGCGGACGCCATCGACGGGCGCCGCCGAGCGGGCATTGCGGATCATCGGCGTGCCGCCGCCGACACGGGCAAGGCCATGGTGAGCGAGAAAAGCGCCGATGCCCTCCACATCTGGCGTATCCACCCGCAGGAAGCGCCCCGGTCGGGTGGCCATGAGGAAGGCGATCAACTGTTCGGCCTCGGTGCGGCTCGGCGCCACGACCGGGCCGGCCACATCGCCCCGGCCGAAGGGGCGGAGGACGGCAAAGCCACGCGGCCCATCGGCACCGCGCAGCACGGCGACTTCGCCGATCGCGGCAAGGGCATGGAGGAGTTGCGTCCGGTCCATTCCGCAGGCGGCGCGATCGAGCGCGATCAGGGCCTCGATCTCGTCCGGGTTGGCCCAGGTCACGGCCGCGGGCGCGGGCGGCAGGCGATCGGCAAGAACCCCCTGGTGCTGGGCGATCTCACCGACGGCCCGGAAGCCGAGCTTCTCATAGAGCGGCAGGCCCTCCAGCGTCGCCACAAGCCGGCACTCGCGCGCTCCAGCGCTATCGAGCGCGGCATCCATGAGCCGCCGCCCGAGGCCGCGCCCCCGCATGCGGGCGGAGACGATCACCATGTTGATGGTCGCCGCGTCCGCGCCATAGGGCGTCATCAGGGCCGT
The DNA here is from genome assembly GCF_000010525.1 of Azorhizobium caulinodans ORS 571. Classification (GTDB taxonomy): domain Bacteria; phylum Pseudomonadota; class Alphaproteobacteria; order Rhizobiales; family Xanthobacteraceae; genus Azorhizobium; species Azorhizobium caulinodans. The sequence goes on from NC_009937.1 coordinate 2,344,754, forward strand.
GCCGACGAGTTCACCATCTTCGACCGCCGCAAAGCCACGGCTGAGTGCGAGCATGAAGGCCCAGTCTTCCCGCCGGTGCGGCCAGGCGGTCTCGCGGGAGAGGGCGGTGGCGCCATCGAGGTGCGCGGGTGACAGGTTGGTGGGGGCAAGGGTCGATGAAGCCATGTCTGGTCCGGGAATGGGGTTCCGGTGTCCCCAGAGCCTAGCGCGCCCAGTTCAGGCGGTTCCGCTCGACTGATGCCGATGGGCGACACGATCCGCCGTCGCTCGCCATGCCCGCCGCATCTTATGCCGCGGCCGGCGAGGAGGGGCTGGGAGATGGGGCGCCGGCCGGCCCTCCTGCGCCCCGGTCGCGCAACTCTCTACCGGGCATCCGTCGAGATACGGAACATTCTGCTTCGCCGGCTTGCGGATTGCGGTGAAGCGGCTGGCGGGGCGCTCCTATGCTGGCTGTGTCTTCAGCCCACCGGGCACCTTTCAAGGACGAAACCGGCATGACCCGCTTCCGGCCCAAATACGTGACCTTCGACTGCTACGGCACTCTCACCCACTTCCAGATGGCCGAGGCCGCGCGGGACATCTACGGGGCGCAGCTCGACGAGCCGCGCATGGCGCAGTTCGTGAAGAATTTCGCGGCCTACCGGCTCGATGAGATCCTCGGGGATTGGAAGCCCTATGATGAGGTGATCCATAATTCAGTGGAGCGCACCTGCAAGAAGAACGGCGTCGCGTTCCGGCCCGAGGATGCGCTGGCGATCTACAACCGGGTGCCCTCCTGGGGCCCGCATCCGGATGTACCCGAGGGGCTGGCCAAGGTGGCGAAGGAGATCCCGCTCGTCATCCTCTCCAATGCCATGGATGTGCAGATCCCTTCCAACGTCGCCAAGCTCGGCGCGCCTTTCCACGCGGTCTATACGGCACAGCAGGCCGAGGCCTACAAGCCCCGCTTCCAGGCCTTCGAATATATGTTCGACATGCTGGGCTGCGGGCCGGAGGATGTGCTGCATTGCTCTTCTTCCTTCCGCTATGACCTCATGTCCGCCTATGATCTCGGCATCAAGAACAAGGTGTGGGTGAACCGCGGCCACGAGCCGGCCAACCCCTATTATGAATATACCGAGATCAAGGATATCCGCGGCTTGCCCGGCGTCCTGGGCCTCTGAGAAACGGCGGCCCGTCATGCGCTTCACATCCTATTGGGCCGACACCGCGCCGGCGTTCACGGGCGGGACGCCCGGCTCCGTTGAAGGCGCCTATGACGTCGCCATCGTGGGCGGCGGCTTCACCGGCCTTGAAGCCGCCCGCAGGCTCGCCAAGGCAGGCGCCAGAGTGGTGGTGCTGGAGGGCGGGAGCATCGGCTCCGGCGCCTCCGGCCGCAACGGGGGGCACCTGAACAACGGGCTTGCCCATTCCTATCTCGCGGCGAAATCGCACCTCGGAGCGGAGCGGGCGGCCACGCTCTACAGGGCCTTCGACGCCGCGGTGGATCACATCGAGCGGACCGTCGCCGAAGAGCAGATCCAGTGCAATTTCAAGCGCGTGGGCAAGCTGAAGCTGGCCTCGAAGCCCGCTCATTACGAGGGGCTGGCCCGCAATTTCGAGGCGCTGCATCGCGAGGTTGATCCAGATACGGCCATGCTCGACCGGTCGGCCATCGCGGACGAGGTGCGGTCGCAGGCGTTCCACGGCGGCATGCTGTCGCGCAAGAGCGCGGTGATGCACATGGGGCGCTACGCGGCAGGTCTCGCGGATGCCGCCGTGCGCCACGGGGCGACCATCTTCGAGAATGCGGCGGTGACGGCGCGCCGTCGGGAGGGCGCTCTCCATGTGCTCGAAACCCCGCGGGGGCAGGTCTCGGCGCGGGAGGTTCTGGTGGCCACCGGCGCCTACACGTCAGGCCCCTTCTCGTGGTTCCGCCGGCGGATCGTGGCCGTCGGCAGCTTCATCGTTGCCACGCGCCCGCTCAGCAGGGCGGAGATCGCCTCCGTCATCGTGCGCGAACGCACCTTCGTGACCTCGCTGAACATCGGCAACTATTTCCGTCTGTCGCCCGACGACCGCCTGATCTTCGGCGGCCGCGCCCGCTTTTCCGCAGTCTCGGATCAGCGCTCCGATGCCAGGAGCGGCGAGATCCTGAAGGCGAACCTCGTCGGCCTCTTCCCGCAAATGTCCGGCGTGCCGCTCGATTATTGCTGGGGCGGTCTCGTGGACATGACGCAGGACCGTTATCCCCGCGCCGGGCGAACAGAAGACGGCCTGTGGTACGCCATGGGCTATTCCGGCCACGGGGCCCAGATGTCCAACCTGATGGGGCGCGTGATGGCCGAAGCCATGCTCGGCCGGGAGGACCGCAATCCGGTGAAGGGCCTCGACTGGCCGGCTGTACCCGGCCATCTCGGCACGCCCTGGTTCCTGCCGCTGGTCGGCTTTTATTACAAGATGCTCGACCGTTTCCAGTAAGCTTCCGACAGGCGCATGGGACAGGGCGGGCCTATCGAGACCCGCCCTTTCTGCGTCAGGCCAGCCCGCCGATGTGGAAGCTCTTCGTCTCCAGATATTCCTCGATGCCGACCTGCGCGCCCTCGCGGCCGAGGCCGGACTGCTTCACGCCGCCGAACGGCGCGACCTCGGTGGAGATGGCGCCGGTGTTGAGGCCCACCATGCCGAACTCCAGGGCCTCGGCCACCCGCCAGGAGCGCTTCAGGCTCTCGGTGAAGAAATAGGCCGCAAGGCCGAATGGAGTCCCGTTGGCAATGGCGATGGCCTCTTCCTCCGTATCGAAGCGGAAAAGGGGGGCGACGGGCCCGAACGTCTCCTCGCTCGCGAGCAGCATGTCCGTCGTGGCCTCGCCCAGCACGAGTGGCGCCGTGAACTGGCGTCCCGCCGGCAGTTCCGGCCGCCGCGAGAGCAGGCGGGCGCCCCTGGCCATCGCGTCCTCGACGTGCCGCTCGATCTTCTCGATGGCGGCGTGGTTGATCATGGGGCCGATCTGGACGCCCTCGGCCGTACCGGGGCCAACCTTCATGGCCGAGACGCGGGCGGACAGCTTCTCCGCAAAGGCGTCATAGATATCAGACTGCACCAGGATGCGGTTCGCGCAAACGCAGGTCTGGCCGCCATTGCGGAACTTGGAGGCGATGGCGCCCTCCACCGCGAGATCGATGTCCGCATCGTCAAAGATGATGAAGGGGGCATTCCCGCCGAGTTCGAGGCTGAGCCGCTTCACGCTGTCGGAGGCCTGTCGCATCAGCAGCGCGCCGACACGGGTGGAGCCGGTGAAGGAAATCTTGCGGACCGTCAGGTTGGACGTGAGCTCCGTTCCGATGGCCGTGGGCATCCCGGTCACGATATTGATGACGCCGGCAGGAATGCCCGCCCGCGCGGCCAGAACGCCGAGCGCGAGGGCGGAGAAGGGCGTGAGCTCTGATGGCTTGATGACCACGGTGCAGCCGGCGGCAAGGGCGGGGGCCACCTTGCGGGTGATCATCGCATTGGGGAAATTCCAGGGCGTGACGATGCCGCAGACGCCCACCGGCTCCTTCAGCACGACGATGCGGCGGTCTGGCGTCGGCGAGGGGATCGTCGCGCCGCCGACGCGGCGGGCCTCTTCCGCGAACCACTTCACGAACGAGGACCCATAGCGGATCTCCGCCCGCGCCTCGGCCAGCGGCTTGCCCTGCTCCTTGGTGAGCAGTTGAGCGAGGTCCTCAAGATGCGCAATCATGAGGTCGTACCAGGATTCCAGAAGCTGGGCGCGCTCGGCATGGGTGCGTGCACGCCAGGGCATGAAGGCACGGGCGGCGGCATCGATGGCGGCGCGTGTCTCGGCCGCGCCGCAGTCGGGCACGATGCCGATCACGGCGCCCGTGGCCGGGTCGGTCACCTCGATCTGACCGCCGTCGGCGGCGTCCTGCCATTGACCGTCGATGAGGCATTGCTGGCGCAAGAGGCCCTGGGTGTCGAGCATGGGTGTTCCTCGCCTGAGTTTGGAAGAGGGGCGTGCCGGCGTCAGAGGCCGATCAGCACGCTTTTCGCCTTGCGGTTGGCCATGAAGGCCTCCCGGCCGAGATCCTTGCCGATGCCGGAGCCCTTGTAGCCACCGGTGGGCAGGATGTGGTCGCGGGAACGGCCGTAGCGGTTCACCCAGATGGTGCCGGCCTGCAACTGCCGGGTGACCCGCACCGCCCGCGAAAGGTCTCGTGTGTAGAGGCCGGCACACAGGCCGTAGCTCGGATGGTCTGCGAGCGCGACGGCTTCCGCCTCGTCGCTGAAGGTCTGGGTCGTGAGCACGGGACCGAAGATCTCCTCGATCACGGCCGGCGAGCCGGGCGCCACGTGATCGAGGATGGTGGGCGCGTAGAAGAAACCGGGCCGCTCCAGCCGCCGCCCTCCGGCCCGCAACTGTGCGCCCGCCGACAAAGCGGCACCGACCAGGCTTTCGATGCGCCCGATCTGCCGCTCGGAAATGATGGGCGCATAGGCGGTTTCCGTCTCCCATGTGGGCCCCGGCCGGATACAGGCGAGGCGCGCCGCGATCTTCTCAAGCAGCGGCTCGGCGATCTCGCGGGCGGCGATGAGGCGGGTTCCGGCAACGCAGGCCTGTCCTGCATTGGCCAGAATGCTGGTGGCGATGCAGCTTGCCGCGAGGCCGAGATCGGCGTCGGCAAACACCACCTGCGGGCTCTTGCCTCCCAGTTCCAGCGTCATGGGCTTGATGCCGGTGCGGGCGATATTGGCCATGATGGCCGCGCCCGCCGCCGTCGATCCCGTGAAGCTCACCTTCGATACGTGCGGATGGCCCGTGAGGGCGTTGCCCGTGATAGCCCCGTCGCCCAGCACGATATTGACGAGGCCGGCGGGGATGCCCGCTTCCACCGACAGTTCCGCCATGCGCAGCGTCGCGAAGGGCGTCATCTCGGAGGGTTTCAGCACCACCGCATTGCCGGCCGCAAGCGCGGGCGCCAGTTTCCACGCAGCCATGGAGAGGGGGAAGTTCCAGGGCGTGATGGCGCCGACGACCCCATAGGGCTCGGTCATGATGAGGCCGAGGCTGTCGTCGGCGGTGGGAACGAGATCGCCGCCCTCCTTGTCCGCGAATTCCGCGAAGAAGCGGATCTGCTCGATGGTGACGGGCAGGTCGCCCGCCATCAGGTCGCGGATCGGCCGCGTTGATGCCACCGCCTCCAGCCGTCCCAGTTCTTCCGCATGGGCCTCCATCAGATCCGCCCAGCGGTGCAGCGCCCGCACCCGGTCGCGCGGGCGGGTGCCGCCCCAGCCGCTGTCCTTCAGCGCCTTGCGGGCGCTCTCGACCGCCGCATCCACCATGTCCGGGCCGGCAATGGGGCAGGCGGCGAAGGCGGCACCGTCCGAGGGGCGATGGAGGTCGATCTCCCCCGCAGCCGGCACCAGCCGGCCACCGATGAAATGGCCGCAGGGCAGGGTGACGGAGGCTGGATCGAAGCCGAGGCCCATGGCGTCAGCCCACCACCACGTAAATCTTGCGCACCGTCTCGATGGTCCGCCAGACGCCCACATAGCCGGGCTTCATCACGAAGCTGTCGCCGGCCCTGTAGATGACCGGCGTGCCGCCCTCCTCGGTGAGTTCAACGACGCCTTCGAGGATGTAGCAGAACTCGAATGTGTCGCCCTTGATGGAACGGGACGTGCCGGGCGTCGCCTCCCAGACGCCGGTGCGCACCGGCTCACTGCGCGAGGAGTCCTGCGCCCAGGTGCGGAAGACGGGATCGCCGGCGATCAGGCGGTCCGCATCGGGCTTCTTCTCCACGGGTTCGAAGGTGGGAGCAGTGTCGATGGTCTTGAGCAGGGACATGGATGGGCCCTTCTGGTTCGAGAGGGATCAGTAGCCGCGCGCGCGGTCCACGAGGCCGATGGGATCGAGCCCCGCCTCGTGGCGGCGGATATTCTCCAGCACCACTTCGGCGGCCGTGTCCGGCCGCGTCACGCTGGCGATGTGGGGAGTAATCATCACGTTCGGATGGGCCCAGAGCGGCGAGGTTGCCGGCAGGGGCTCGGGATGGGTGACATCGAGAACGGCCCCGGACACATGCCCGTCCTCGAGTGCGGCAAGCAGGGCCGCGCCGTCGAGCTGCGGCCCGCGCCCCACATGCACGAGGCCCGCTCCCGGCCGCAGGCGGCGGAGGCGCTCGCCGTTGAGAAAGCCGCGCGTTTCGTGGGTCAACGGCAGAAGGCAGACGAGGATGTCCGTGCGGGCGAGAAAGGCATCGAGCCCATCCGGCCCATGGCCGTGAAAGCAGGTGACGCCGGGCAGGTCGTGGGCGGAGCGGCTCCAGCCCGCGAGTTGAAAGCCGAAGGGCGCAAGACGCGAAAGCACAGCCTTGCCGAGCATGCCGAGGCCGAGCACGCCGACGTTCCGCTCGTGCGCCCGCACGACCGCACGCGGCGTCCATTCGGCGCGGGCCTGCTGCGCGCGATACCCGAATATGTCGCGGTGCAGGGTGAGGACGCCGAGCGTCACATATTCCTGCATCATGCGCACGATGCCGTCTTCCATCATGCGTACCACCTTCACGTGTGGCGGCAGGGTATCGATGGGCATGTGGTCAACACCCGCGCCGACGCAGAACAGCACCTCCAACCCCGTATAGGCGACAAGGTTCTGCGGGACGGTCCAGGAGATGATGTAGCGCACGCGTGCCGGATCGGCCTCCGCGGGCGAAAGGAAGAAGGGGATGTCCGGGCGGGCGCTGGCGAAGGCCGCCTTGAAGATGCGCCCGCGCCCGGCATCGGAATTGAACAGGAAGGCCAAGGCATGCTCCGGAGCCCGACGTTGGACCCGCCGAGGGTGCCCGGCTGCCCGCCGCAGATTCCATCAAAGGGCAGCGGGCGGACGATACATCCCGCCGAAAATCCGGCCCGCGGCAGTAAGGCCGGTCGGGGGAGGTCGGCCGATTACAATTCAGTCGAATGTGCTGCAAGGAGCGCGGCGCACAGGCGGATTCTGTTGTCGTCCGGCGTTACAACCGAAAGTGGGAGAGAAGCGCCGGGACAGGACGGGCAACCATGAACAGGGCAGATAGCCGGCTAGCGCTTCAATCGTTTGATACGCGCCTCACGGACATCAATGACGTCGACGTGGCGCATCTCCATGCCTTGTCGATCTCCGTCCGCTGGCCGCACAGGGCCGAAGACTGGGAGATGCTGCGCCAGTATGGCCATGGCGTTGCCGCCCTTGACGAGATCGGACGAGTGCTCGCGACCGCCATGTGGTTTCCCCATGACGCGGACTTCGCTACCGTGGGCATGATGATCACAGCCCCCCGCCTCCAGACCTACGGCGCCGGGCGCTGGACGCTGGAGCATGTGATCGAGCAGACGCACCCGCGCTTCCTTGGGCTCAATGCCACGCGGGCGGGGCGGCGCCTCTATGCGTCGCTGGGTTTCGTTGCCGAGCGCACGGTCTTCCAGTGCCAAGGCGAGGCCGTGTTCATCGCAGCCGATACGGATGGCGGTGAGGCGCGCGCTTTAACAGCAGATGACCTGCCGCAGATTCTCGCCCTCGACCGGGCCGCCTTCGGTGCGGACCGCTCGAGGCTCTATGAGGCGCTGCTGTCCACGGCCCGCGCCGTGGTGCTCGAACGCGCCGGCCGGATCGTGGCGCATGGCCTCTGCCGTCGCTTCGGCCGGGGCCATGTGATCGGGCCGGTGGTCGCTTCCGATCCGCGCGACGCCATCGCGGTCTGCCTGCCGCACGTGCGCGACCATGCGGGGCAGTTCCTGCGCGTGGACACGCGGGAGGCGGAGGGCGTCTTTCCGGAATTCCTCACGCGCGCGGGGCTGGGGGTGTTCGACACGGTGACAACCATGTCGCTTGGTCGCCCCTTCCTGCCGCGCATCCCGGCGGATGGCCCGCGGGTCTTCGCCCTCGCGAGCCACGCGCTCGGCTGAGAGGCGCCGCGCCGTGGCGCGGCACCGTGGGATCAGGCGAACTCGACCGCGATCCGGTCGGCGACCATGGCAAAGGCGGCTTCGGCGCCTGCAACGGCGCGGGCTTCATCCGCCTCCGAGAGGGGAACGGCGTCGAGCGCCGCCGTGAACGTGCGCCAGTGCAGGCCGCGGCCCGCGGGATGGCCGGCGAGATGGCGCGCCCCGAAATCCTCATTGAGATTGAGCTTTGCGGCCGCCTTCAGCAGAAAGGCGGCGCCGAGGTTCGAGCCCTCCACCACATAGAGCCAGCCGAGAGCGGAGGCGACATCGGCCGGGGCGTCCGACGCCGCAGGCAACTCAGGGAGGCTGACGCCGAGATCGGCGGCGTCCTGTTCCACGAGGTCCAGCCGTCGGCGGCCCGCCAGATCCGGCAGAAGCGCGGCGAGGGCCGGGCTGCGGAACAGCGGGTCGACGGCGTGGTGAATGCGGTACTGCAGGCGAACGAAGCGGCCGAAATTCTCGCGCGAGGCGAAGGGATCAGCGGCCATGATCTGGCGGTCGATCCGTTCGTGGGCCGCCTGGGTGGCCGCTTTCATGCGCTTCGCGCGGCTTTCCTGGCGCAACGGCGCGCGTTCCAGCTCAAGAACGTCCATGAAAACCGCTCCTTCAACTTAAAATGCTTCCAATTCCTATGTACTCATTTCCGGTTAATGGCTGAAAATGGGTACCTGAACTGACCATATAACGTCTTTCTCCGCGCTGAGAACTGTCCCGTTTGCCTCTGTCATACGAAAAATGCGGCTTGGCTCCATTCCGGGAGGTGCTGCGCGGGTCCTCGAACGTCACAACCCATCAGGCGGGAAGGAGTTCGTTTTCCTCTTCCGGTTTGGCTACCGCGAAGCGGCGCGGCCCGAGTTCGCGGAACATGGCGTGCATCTCCGCGATGAATTCCTTGAGGAAGCGCGGTTTGCGATCGCCATAGGGGTCGATCACGATCAGGTTCGGCGGCGGCAGGGGATCGGCGATGGGGCGGCGGCAGAGATCGGGCGTGTCCGCCGCGACGCGGGTCATGGGGCGCAGATTCAGGATGGTGAGGCCGAAACCCGCCTCCACCGCCGCGCGCACGGTGTCGTAGGATCGGGTGCGGAAACTGATGCGCCGCCCCAGGCCAGACATGTCCACGATGGAGGTGAGATAGGCGCCGGTCTGCGGCAGATCGAGCAGGATGTGCGGGCGCTCGGCAAGGGCTGCCAGCGGCACCGCGTCGAGCCGCGCCAGCGGATCGTCCGCGCGCATCAGCACATGCGCCGGCACCTTGCAGATCCGCGTGATCTCGCCGGCAAAGGGCGGCCCCATCTCGTATGTGACGGCGGCATCGATATGACCGGTGTCGAGCCAGTCGCGCAGTTGCAGTTGGTCGGCTTCCATCACGCTGATGTCGATGGAGCCCGTGCGGGCCACCAGGCGGCGTAGCACCTCCGGCATGAACAGCGGCCCGAAGGGCAGGAAGCAACCGATGCGGATCAGGCGGGGCGGGCGATCCGCCAGCGAGCCGATCTCCCGCACGAACTCCGTTTCCGCGGCCAGCAGGCCCCGCGCTGCGGCAATGAAACGTTCGCCAGCCGGCGTGGTACGCATGCCCTGGGACGGGCGTCGCATGAACATGCGCGCTCCGATGTCGGCCTCCGCGAGATCGATGGCGGCGAGGATGGAGGACTGCGAAATGGAGAGTTCGCGGGACGCCGCCTGGATGGAGCCGAGGCGCGCGACTTCGACCACATAGCGCACCTGTCGGAGGGAGAGGCTCATCCAATCATCCAGAAAATAGAAGAATGTTCTCCGAATAATACATTTTGTGGGAGGCCTCGGGAAGGTCATTCTGCCTTTCAAAGGTGCAGCGGAAATTTTGCTGCATTTGCGAGCAGGGGTTGCGTATGGCCGGGCTTTCTTCGTTTCTCGCCAAGGATGAAGGACCGCAGGTGGCGGCCCTCACGCAGGCTTTTGCGCGCCGCACACTGTCCCCCGTGGAAGTGACGGAGGCCGCCCTCGCGCGCGCCGAAGAGATCAACCCGGCGCTCAATGCATTCCTGTCCATCGATCATGAGCGCGCGCTTGCCGCTGCGCGGGCGGCGGAAGCGCGCTGGGCCAACGGGACGGCGCTCTCGCCCATCGATGGCATTCCGACGACCCTCAAGGACATCGTGTGGGTGAAGGACTGGTCGGTCCGCTACGGCAGCGGCACGACGCCCGCCCAGCCCTATGCCGAGGATGCGCCCTCCGTTCGGCGCCTGCGCAGCGCCGGCGCGGTCTTCATCGGCCTTACCTCCTCGCCTGAGTTCGGCTGGAAGGCGGTGACGGACAGCCCCGCCTGCGGCATCACGCGCAATCCCCATGATCCCAGCCGCACGCCGGGCGGGTCCTCCGGCGGTGCGGCGGTCGCGGCCGCTGCGGGAGCGGGCGTGCTCCATCTCGGCACCGACGGAGGCGGCTCGATCCGCGTCCCCTCGGCCTTTTCAGGTATCGCCGGCCTGAAGCCGACGTTCGGCCGCGTTCCCGCTTTCCCCGCGAGCGCCTTCGGCACCGTGGCCCATATCGGTCCCATGGCTCGCCACGCCGCAGACCTCGCCCCCATGCTGGCGGCCATGTCGGGCCGTGATCTTGCAGACTGGGCGCAGGGAGCGGGCGCGCTGGCGCCGCTGGGCACGCGCCTTCATCCGGATTTTCCGAAGGGAGCGCGCATCGGCGTCTGGTCCACGCCCCCTTGTGGCGCCGTGGATGCCCCGGTGGCCGTGGCCTTCCAGGCCGCGCTGAAGGTGCTGGAGGCGCAGGGAGCGATTCTGGAGCCCATCGACCTGCCGCGGGCCGATCGGGTGACCGGCGTGTTCGAGGCCCATTGGTACGGCGGGGCCGCGGCCCGCCTTGCAGCCATTCCAGAGGACGATCGTGGCGGCATCGACCCCGGGTTCCTGGAGATCGCGGCGGAGGGCGCGCGTCAGTCGGCCATCGATCTGATGCGGGCACAGGCGGAGCGCGGGGCCTTCGGTGCCGCCATGGATGCCCTGCTCGAGTCCTACGACTTCATCGTCTCGCCGGGCGTCGCGGTGCTTCCGTTCAGCGCCGGGGCGCTGGTGCCAGAGGGGAGCGGATTGAAGCGCTGGCATCTGTGGGCCGGCTTCAGTTTCCCCATCAATCTCAGCCAGCAGCCGGCCGCGGTCGTGCCGCTGGCGTCCACGGCGGAGGGACTTCCGCGCTCCTTCCAGATTGTTGGCGCCCGCGGCGCGGACGGAGCGGTGCTGGCTGCAGCCGAGGCGCTGGAGCCGCTGCTCAAGGATGCCGGGCGATGAGCGGCCTCAGCCTTTCGATTCTTCGCTCTCGCGGGCGGCAAGGAGCTTGACCACATGCGCGCGCGCTACACCGATATGATGGTCGATGGCCGCGCACCAGCGCTCGCCGTCGCGCGAGAGAAGCGCATCGAGCACGGGATCGTGGGTGCGGGCGATCACGTCCGCATCGTCGTAGAGATGGCCGATGACCGTGATGCCGAAACGCATCTCGTCGGTGAGTTCGTCATAGACACGCAGCAGCCGGGCATTGCCGGAGAGCGCGCAGATCAGGCGGTGGAAGGCGAAGTCCTCTTCTACCTGCCGGCCGGGATCGCTGCGGGTTTCGTGGATGCGCGCGGCCTGCGTCCTGAGGGCCGCCGCCATTTCGGCGGTGAGCGTCGCGCAGACCGCAAGTCCCGCATGGCGTTCAAGGCACAGGCGCAGGTCGTAGGCATCATCGAGCGCGGCGGCGGTGAGATCGCGCACGAAGAAGCCCCGGCGCGGCTGGGAAACCACCAGCCCGCGGTTTTCCAGCAGGCGCGCCGCCTCGCGCAGCGGCGCACGGGAGACGCCGATTTCGGCGGCCAGATGCACCTCGTTGAGCCGGGCGCCGGGGGCAAAGCGCCCGCCGATGATGGCTTCGGACAGGGCCGTAGCGATGCGGCTGACCAGATCCTCGGGAGCCAGCGCACCGAGCGCTCCGCTCTCCACCTCATGCTTTGCGCGCGGCACGTTCACCCTCGTTTGGTCGCAGGCAGAGCCTGCTTAAATTTTCCACACCGTCGATTGTCGACAGTTTCAAATCTATGTGCCTACGATGAAGCCCGTCAAATGTCGCGTGGCGCGGCACCGATGCGCAAGGGAGGGTGAGATGGGCGCTCATGTGAGCCTGGGTTCGGAACAGTTGGCAGCCAGCGCGCGGACGGATCTCGCGGCCGCCTACCGGTTGCTCGCCCATTTCAAGATGGACGACAGCATCTTCACCCACATCTCCGCCAAGGCCGGCGTGGGTGAGCAGTTTCTCATCAATTCCTACGGCACGCGCTTCGACGAGGTGAAGGCATCCGAGCTCGTCACCATCGACATTGACGGCACGGTGCTCGACGATCCGCGCGGCCACGGCATCAATGCTGCGGGCTTCGTCATCCACTCCGCCATCCATGGCGCCCGGCCGGAGATCGGCTGCGTGCTGCACACGCATACTGTGGCCGGTGTGGCCGTTGCGTGCATGGAGGAGGGGCTTCTTCCCATGAACCAGTGGTCGCTCCAGTTCCACGACCGCATCGCCTACCATGATTTCGAGGGCATCGCCGTCAATCTGGAGGAACGCGCGCGGTTGGTGGCGGACCTTGGGACGCACAAGGCGATGATCCTGCGCAACCACGGCCTTCTCACCTGCGGCCGGACCGTAGGCGAAGCCTTTGTCCTCATGCACAATCTGGAGCGCGCCTGCCAGGCGCAGGTGGCGGCGCTCGGTACCGGCCGGCCGATCCGCCTGCCGCCGCGCGAGATCGCCGATCTCACTGCCCGCCAGTATGAGACCTGGGACGACCTCCACGCCGCCTCCGGCGCGGTCGATCCCGAGTGGGCCGCCTTCCTGCGGCTCACCCGCGCCGTGGCGCCCGATTTCGAACACTGAAGGCTCAATCAACAATCCTTCCAGGGGAACAAGCCGTCATGAAAGCGAAATTGCTCGGTACACTTGCGGCGTCCGTCGCGCTTTCCGTCCTCGCCGCGGGCGGCGCATTCGCCCAGCAGGGCACGCCCAAGGAGGGCGGCCGCGCCAATGTGGTGATCCAGCCGGAGCCGCCGGGGCTCATGGTCGGCATCCTTCAGAATGCCCCGACCCAGATGGTCGCCGGCAACATCTACGAGGGCCTGCTGCGCTATGACGAGAAGCTGCAGCCGAAGCCCCAGCTTGCCAAGTCCTGGACCATTTCCGAGGACGGGAAGACTTACACCTTCAAGCTCCAGCCCGGCGTGAAGTGGCATGACGGCAAGCCCTTCACGGCGGCCGACGTGGTGTTCTCCGCCGACGTCTTCCTGCGCAAGACCAATCCGCGCACGCGCGCCTCGCTCGCTTATGTGGAGAGCATCACCGCGCCGGACGACGAGACGGTGGTGTTCCAGCTGAAGCAGCCCTTCGGCCCCTTCATCCGCATGTTCGAGGTCGGCACCATGCCCATGGTGCCCAAGCACATCTATGAGGGCACCGACTTCCTCACCAATCCGGCGAACAATACGCCCATCGGCACCGGTCCCTTCAAGTTCGGAGAATGGGTGAAGGGCTCCTATATCAAGCTCGTCAAGAACAAGGACTATTACGAGAAGGGCAAGCCCCATCTCGACGAGATCTACTGGCACATCATTCCGGATGCCGCGGCCCGCGCGGTCGCCTTCGAGACCGGCAAGGTGGACATCCTGCCCGGCGGGTCGGTGGAGAATTTCGACATTCCCCGCCTCGCCAAGACGAAGAATGCCTGCATCACCGACAAGGGCTGGGAGTTCTTCGCGCCACAGTCCTGGCTCTGGTTCAACCATCGCGGCGGCCTGACGGCGGACCCTCGCTTCCGCAAGGCGGTGTCCTACGCCATCGACCGCAACTTCGCGCTCGACGTGCTGTGGAACGGTATGGGCGCTGTATCCGACGGTCCCTTCGCCCAGTCCACGTCCTTCCGCGATGACAAGGCGGTGGTGAAGTATCCCTACGATCCCGCCAAGGCCAAGGCCCTGCTCAAGGAGATGGGCTACAAGGGCGAGCCGGTGCGCTTCACGCCCATGCCCTATGGCGAGACCTGGCTGCGCTGGGCCGAGGCCATCAAGCAGAATTTGGAAGATGTCGGCATCAAGGTCGAGATGGTGAATACCGACGTCGCGGGCTGGAACAAGAAGCTCGGCGACTGGGATTTCGATATCTCCATCACCTTCCTCTACCAGTATGGCGACCCGGCGCTGGGCGTTTCCCGCGCCTATATCTCCTCCAACATTGCCAAGGGCTCGCCCTTCAACAATGTGGGCGGCTATTCCAACCCCGAGGTGGACAAGCTGTTTGCCGAGGGCGCCGTCGGCTTCCCCGACAGCGAGCGCCAGAAGGCCTATTCCGCCGTCCAGAAGAAGCTGACGGAGGATGCGGTCTATGACTGGCTCATCGACCTCAAGTTCCCGACGCTGACCCATTGCAACGTCAAGAACCTCATCACCACCGGCATCGGTGTGAATGACGGCTTCAAGGACGCCTGGATCGAGTGATCCGCCAGCCCCGAAACGGGCTTCGCGCAGCGCACCCGGGCGGCGGTTCCCCCTCCGCCGCCCCGTCGTTTCCGCCGACGAGATCCGCCCTACATGCAGACCCTGCAGTTTCTCCTTTGGCGGCTGGCCAAGGGCATCCTTGTGGTGCTCGCCATCGTCATTCTTGATTTCTTTCTCATCCACATGGCGCCGGGCGATCCGGCTTCCGTGATGGCCGGCGAGTCCGGCGCCACCGACGAGGCCTTCGTCCAGCAACTGCGGGTGAAGTTCGGGCTGGATCAGCCGCTCACCACGCAGCTCGGCCTCTATCTGTGGGGCGTCGTGCGGCTTGATCTCGGCTTCTCGCACCGCCAGCAGATGCCGGTGCTGGATCTGGTGCTCGACCGCCTGCCGGCGACCCTGCTGCTCACCGGCGCGGCCTTCGTCTTCTCGCTCACGCTCGGCGTCGTCCTCGGCGCGTGGGCGGCGGCCCACAAGGGGCGTCCCCTGGATCGCATCATCACCACCGTTTCGCTGGTGTTCTATGCCGCGCCGCTATTCTGGATGGCGCTCATGGCCGTGCTCATCTTCTCCGTCTGGCTCGACTGGCTGCCGGCCTTCGGCATCCGTGATGTGGGCGGCGACGCCGGCCTGCTCGACCGGACGCTCGACGTGGCGCGCCATCTGGTGCTGCCGGCGGTGACGCTCGGCCTCTTCTTCACTGCGGTCTATGTGCGCATGACGCGGGCTTCCATGATCGAGGTGGCGCGGCAGGATTTCGTGAAGACCTGCCGGGCCAAGGGCCTGCCCGAGCGCGTGATCCTGCGCCGGCACGTGCTGCGCAACGCGGTGCTCCCCGTCGTCACCCTCGCCGGTCTTCAGGCCGGACAGATGGTGGGCGGCGCGGTGATGACAGAGACGGTGTTCGCCTGGCCGGGCATCGGCCGCCTCATGTACGAGGCGCTGATCCAGCGCGACTACAACCTGCTGCTCGGCGTCTTCGTGGTCTCTGCCGCCATGGTGGTGGTGTTCAACATCCTGACCGATCTCGTCTACCGCATGGTGGACCCGCGCATCGAGGTGTCGCGATGAAGGGCTTCTGGTCCCGCTTCTGCCGGCACAAGGCTGCCGTCGCCGGGCTTGTCGTGGTGGTGCTGCTGGTCGCCGTCGCGCTCGCCGCGCCCTATCTCTATCCCGCTTCGCCCTGGAAGATGGTCCAGCGGCCCTTCCTCGCGCCCTTCGTGAACGCCGCCGTGCCCCTGGGCACGGATACGCTCGGCCGCAATGTGGCGAGCGGCCTCGTGCACGGGGCGCGCGTCTCGCTGCTCATCGGTACGGTCTCGACGCTGGTGGCCCTCGTGATCGGCGTGCCGATCGGCGCCATCGCCGGCTATTTCGGCGGGATCGTGGATGACCTGCTGATGCGCGTCACCGAATTCTTCCAGACGGTGCCGAGTTTTGCGCTGGCCATCGTCCTTGTGGCGATCTTCCAGCCGAGCCTCGTTTCCATCGTGACTGCCATCGGCATCGTCGGCTGGCCGCCGGTGGCGCGGCTGGTACGCGGCGAGGTGCTGGCCCAGCGCAAGCGCGAATATGTGGAAGCGGCGATCCTCTGCGGACAGTCGCATTTCACCATCATCACCCGCCAGATTCTGCCCAACGTGGTCTCGCCCATCGTGGTGCTGGCCTCGCTGATGGTGGCGACCGCCATCCTGCTGGAAAGCTCGCTCTCCTTCCTCGGCCTCGGCGACCCGTCCGTCATGTCGTGGGGCTACATGGTGGGCGCGGCGCGCACGGTGGTGCGGCAGGCCTGGTGGCTCTCCGTCCTGCCGGGCCTCGCCATCGTGATCGCCGTGCTCGCCATCAATCTGGTGGGCGAGGGGCTGTCGGAAGCGCTCGACCCGCGTTCGGCCCGCGACCATGCGTGAGGAGCGCGCCATGAGCGAACAGCCCATCCTCTCCGTCTCCGGCCTTGCCATCCAGTTGCCGGCGGGTGCCGACCGGCTCTACGCGGTGGAGCATGTCAGCTTCGACATCCATCGCGGCGAGACGCTCGCCATCGTGGGTGAAAGCGGCTCGGGCAAATCCATGTCCGCCAATGCGGTGATGGGCCTGCTGCCGCCCGGCACGCGCGTGGCGCAGGGGCAGGCGCTGCTCGAGGGCGAGGATGTGCTGCGCCTCGATCCGGCCGCCATGCGGGCCATCCGGGGACGGCGCATCGGCATGATCTTCCAGGAACCGATGACCGCCCTTGATCCGCTCATGCGCGTGGGCGAGCAGATCGCCGAAGTGTTCGAGGCCCACGGTCTCTATTCGACGGCGGAGCGGCGGGCGCGGGCGCTCGCGCTGCTCACCGAGGTGGGCATTCCCGAGCCCGAGCGGGCGATCCACGCCTATCCCTTCCAGCTCTCCGGCGGCCAGCGCCAGCGCGTCATGATCGCCATGGCGCTGGCGCTCGATCCGGTGCTGCTCATCGCCGACGAGCCGACAACAGCGCTGGACGTGACGACGCAGGCGCAGATCCTGAAGCTGATCCGCGAACTGCAGGAGAAGCATGGGACCGCGGTGATGTTCATCACCCACGACTTCGGCGTGGTGGCGGACATTGCCGACCGTGTGGTGGTGATGCGGCAGGGGCGCGTGGTCGAAACCGGCACGGCAACGGACGTGCTCGGCAACCCTCAGCACGAGTACACGCAGGCGCTCATTGCCGCCATCCCGACCGGGCGCGCGGCCGGTGTGGCGGCAGCAAAGGCGGAGCGTCAGGTAGTGCTGGAGGTGAAGGGCCTCACCAAGACCTACACGAGCCCCACCGGCTTCCTGAAGCCGCCCCGCGTGGTCCATGCGGTGCGCGATGTGAGCTTCACCCTCGCGCGCGGCGAGACGCTGGGCGTCGTGGGCGAGAGCGGCTCGGGCAAGTCCTCGCTTGGCCGCTGCCTCGTGCGGCTGATCGAGCCGGACGGCGGTTCGATCAGGGTGGATGGGCAGGAGACCATGGGCCAGTCGGCGGGCCAGATGCGCCTGTGGCGGCGGCGGATGCAGATGGTGTTTCAGGACCCTTACGGTTCGCTCAATCCGCGCACCCGTGTGGGCCGCATCATCGCGGAAGGGCCCATCGCCGCCGGCGTGCCGGTGAAGGAGGCGCTTCAGAAAGCGGGCGATCTCCTGAAGCTGGTGGGCCTCGATCCCTCCGCCCTCGATCGTTTCCCGCATGAGTTTTCCGGCGGGCAGCGCCAGCGCATCGGCATTGCCCGCGCGCTGGCGCTTGATCCCGAGATCATCATTGCCGACGAGGCGGTGTCGGCCCTCGACGTTTCCATTCAGGCGCAGGTGCTGCGCCTGCTGGCGGACCTCAAGGTCCGCCTCAATCTGGCGCTCGTCTTCATCACCCATGATCTCAGGGTGGCCGCCACCATCTGCGACACGGTGGCGGTGATGCGCAAGGGCGAGGTGGTGGAGATGGGCCCGGCCGCCGACATCTTCGGCGCGCCGAAGCATGAGTATACCCGCCGCCTCATCGAGGCGATCCCGGGGCGCAGCGAGGGCGATGCCTTCGGCGCCCGGGCGGCGGTCTGACGAGCGCGGGCTGCCCGCCACGGCGGCGGGCGGACCGCCTTGCGCACGGCAGCAAGTTTCCGCCGTGCGATGAGAGCACGAGGACTGTGATGAAGTTCATTTTCGATCCGCGCCAGCTGCTGCATGACCCGGAACTCTATTTCCGCCGTGGCGCCTTCATTCCCCATCCCGAACAGCCCCAGCGCGCCATTCTCGTGCGCGATGCGCTGCTTGCGGCCGCCCATGAGATGGAGGCGCCGCGCGACCACGGCATCGCACCGGTGAAGGCGGTGCATGACGAGGGCTATGTGGACTTCCTGCTCACCGGCTGGCCGGAATGGGTGAAGGCCACCGGCACCACCGTGCCCGCTGTGCCGAACTATCACACGGACCGGCGCACCTGGCGCGTGCCGAAGGGCGTCATCGGCAAGCTCGGCTATTATTCCACCGACACGTCCTGTCCGCTCGTGGAAGGCACAGCCACTGCCATCTACTGGTCGGCCCAGACGGCCATCGAGGCGGCCGAGCGGGTGCGCACGGGCGAGACGGACCACATCTATGCCCTGTGCCGTCCGCCCGGCCACCATGCGGTGCAGGACGCGAGCTGGGGCTTCTGCTTCTTCAACAATGCGGCGGTGGCGGCCCAGCATCTGCGCGGGCGCTTCGGCAAGGTGGCGATCCTCGACGTGGATACGCACGCCGGCAACGGCACGCAGGACATCTTCTATGAGCGTGGCGACGTGCTCTATGTCTCCATTCACACTGATCCCAGCGACTATACCCCCTTCTTCCTCGGCTATGAGGATGAGACCGGGCGAGGGGAGGGCGCGGGCGCGACCCGCAATCTCGTGCTCCCGGTTGGCGCGGGCGTGGAGGACATTCTCGCGCGCTATGACGCGGCGGTGGAGATCATCCGCGCGTCCGGCGTCGAGGCGCTGGTGCTCTCCCTCGGCCTCGACATGTCGAAGGACGATCCGCTCTCCCTCGTGGGCATGACCACGGAGGGCTTCCGCATCGGCGCGGCGAAGCTCGCAGCGCTCGGCCTGCCGACGGTCATCGTCCAGGAGGGCGGCTATCTCGGGCCGTCCCTGTCGGACAATGCCGTCGCCTTCCTCGGCGCCTTCGAGGCGGCGCGGACGTAGCATCCGGATGGACGAAAGGCTCCCCGGCGGGCATCCGCGACGCCGGGGAGCCGAACGTCAGCCGCGTGCGGCACCGCGCAGGGTGGGCAGGCCGATGCCGGCCGCCTCGAAGCCGCCATCCACCGCCAGCACCTGCCCGGTGATGTAGCTCGACTTGTCCGAGCAAAGGAAATAGATGGCTTCCGCCAGCTCTTCCTCGCGGCCGTAGCGGTTGAGCGGGATGGCGTCGTGATAATCGGCGCGGATGGCTGGTGAATGCACCGCCTTCGCCATGGCCGTGTCCACGGGGCCGGGCGCCACCGCATTGACGCGGATCCCCATTTCACCCAGCTCCACCGCCAGTTGCTTCGTCAGGTGCGCGAGGCCGGCCTTGCTGGTGCCGTAGGCACTGCGCAGGGTGGACGCCCGAAGGCCCGAGATGGAGGTGATGTTCACGATCGCCCCGCCGCCCTCGCGGGCCATGATGGGCGCGGCCGCCGTCGTGCACAGGAAGGGGCCGGTGAGGTTCACGGCCAGCACCCGCTCCCATTCGTCGTCCGCCGTTTCCAGGAGCGGCTTGAAGACCGCAACGCCGGCATTGTTCACCAGCGCGTCGATGCGACCGAACTTGGCGACCAGTTCCTCCATGGCCGCGGCCACACCGGCGCGGCCGGAGACGTCGCATTCGATGGCGAGCGTGCGGTGATCCTCTCCCAGTTCGGCCACCACGGCGCGGAGCGCGGGACCATCGATATCCAGGAGGCCGACGCGCCAGCCTTCGTCGAGGAATCGGCGGGCGGCGGCAAGGCCGATGCCACGCGCGGCGCCCGTCACGAGGGCGACTTTATCGATGGAAGCGTTCATGTTCTTATCCATTGTTGGCGTTGCATATTTCCTAGTCCGCGCGCGAGGGCGAGGAAAGCAATAAAGCTTCCATCCGCACCGGGAATTTCTTCGGTTCCATGATGCGGACCTGGATGCGATCTCTGGTGGTTGCCCGTGTCTCACGGGGTGATCTGTGGTGGTGTGATGGAGCGTCTGACCTGTGACCGCATGTTCGTGGCCGTGCTGGACACCGGCAGCTTCTCCGCGGCTGCCGAAAGGCTGGGAACCAGCAGCGGGCAGGCCTCCAAGCTTGTCTCGCGTCTGGAGACGGAGCTTGGCGTGCAACTGCTCAAGCGCACCACGCGGGCGCTCTCGCCCACGGAAGTGGGGCAGGCATATTATGAGCGCATCAAGCCGCTGCTCGATGAATTCGAGGCCCTCGATGCCTCGGTACGCAATGCCTCCGGCGCGCCGGCGGGGCGGCTGCGGCTCAGCGCGCCCATGTCGTTCGGGCACATCCAGCTCATGCCGCTGCTGCTCGATTTTGCCCGCGCCTTTCCGCAGATCCAGCTCAACGTGAGCTTCTCTGATCGGCTGGTGAACGTGGTGGATGAAGGCTTTGACGCCGCCATCCGTATCGGATCCCCGAGGGATTCGAGCCTGATCGCGCGCAAGCTGTGCGACTCGCAGATCATGTGGCTGGCCTCGCCCGCGTATCTCGCCTCCCATGGAACACCGCAGACACCGCAGGACCTTGTCCGGCATGCCTGCATCATCGACGACAATTTCCCCGAGCCGCTGGTCTGGCGGTTCCAGACACCCGATGGCGTCGGCGATGCGGTCACGGTCTCCGGCCGCATGCGCTTTTCCAGCGGCGAAGCGTGCCTCGCCGCAGCCGAGGCCGGGCTCGGCATCGCCCGCATGCCCACCTTCATCGCCGGGCCCAAGCTCAAGGCCGGGACGGTGGTGCCGCTCTTTCGCGATTTGATGCCACCGGCGCGGGGCGTCTATGCGCTCTATCCGCCGGGGCGCCATCTCGCCGTGAAAGTGCGCGCGCTCGTCGATTTCCTCGCCAATTGCTATCGGGGCCAGCCCGAGTGGGACCGTGGCTGGTAGGTCGATCTCTTCCATTCTGGAAGGAAACTGTCCCGTCTCGCCCGCTTAATCGCTCCGCTTCGGAAGAGGATAGTCCGCTCATCTTCACTTCCAGCGGATTTCATCCATGTCCGACAGCCGTACCGCCCCTTACGCCGCCTTGCTTCTGCGCCTCGCGCTCGGCATCCTGTTTCTCGCCCATGCGGGCCTGAAGATCTTCGTCTTCACCCCCGCGGGCACCGCCGCCTTCTTCGGCTCCCTGGGCCTGCCCGGCTGGTTTGCCTATGTGACCATCTGCTGGGAAGTCCTGGGTGCCGCCGCGCTCATCCTCGGCATCTTCCCCCGGCTCGTCGCCGTTCTCATGATCCCGGTGCTGGCTGGCGCCATTGCGACCGTGCACGGTCCGGCCGGCTTCTTCTTCACGAACCCCAAGGGCGGCTGGGAATTTCTGGCGCTGTGGATCGCGGGCCTCCTGGCTCTGGCGCTCATCGGTGACGGCGCCTTTGCCCTGAAGTCCACGCCGGTCGGCGCGCGCCGCTGAGGCGCAACAGGAGGACGGACCATGACCGCAACCCTCGCCCCCTCTGCTCACGCGCCTGCAAGCGGCTTGTCGCTCGCCATGGGCCGGGTGGTGCTGACCGTGCACGACCTCGCCGGCGTCGCCGCCTTCTATGAGCGTGCGGTCGGCCTTCACCGGCTGCGGGGGGATGGGGAACATGTCGAACTCGGCGTGGGCGGTACCGTCCTCCTGGAACTGCGGCGGGACGCGGCTGCGCGCCGCTCCACCGCCCGCGAGGCGGGCCTGTTCCATACGGCCTTCCTGCTGCCCAGCCGGGTGGATCTTGCCCGCTGGACGCATCACGCCATGGCCGACCGGGTGCCGGTGGTCGGCGCCTCCGATCATGCGGTGAGCGAAGCCATCTATCTCACCGACCCGGAAGGCAACGGCGTGGAGATCTATGCCGACCGCCCCGCCAGCGCGTGGCGCTGGGACAATGGCTCGATCCATATGGTCACAGAGGCCCTGCGGTTCGACACGCTCATGGCCGAGCCCGGCGCCGACACGCCCTGGCAGGGTTTTCCGGACGGCGCGGTGGTCGGTCACGTGCATCTGCAGGTGGGCGCGGTGCCCACCGCCGAGGCCTTCTATGCCGGCGTGCTGGGCTTCGACATCACGACCCATTATCCCGGCGCGGCCTTCTATGCCGCCAATGGCTATCACCACCATCTGGCGACAAACATCTGGAACAGCCGGGGCGCGGCGGTCCGCACCTATCCGTCCACGGGCCTTGCGGAATTCACGCTGGTGGCGGGGCCGGACCGGATGGAGGGCATCCGGGCCCGTACGGGGGAAACGGGGCCGGCCTTCAAGGTGACCGATCCCTGGGGGACAGTCGTGCGGATGATCGAGGACGGCGGCGCGCACTGACCGCGCAGCGGCACGAAAGGGCGAGAGACCGAACATGCTCGTGGATGGAAAATGGACCGCCGATTGGCAGCCGGTTCAAGCGACCGACGCCAAGGGCGGTTTTGTCCGGCAGGTTTCCGGCTTCCGCAGCTTCGTCACGCCGGACGGCGCGCCCGGACCGACGGGCGAGGGCGGCTTTCCCGCCGAGGCGGGCCGCTACCACCTCTATGTGGCCCTCATCTGCCCCTGGGCCTCGCGCACCCTCATCGCTCGCAAGCTCAAGGGGCTGGAGGATGCGATCTCGGTCAGCGTGGTGGAGCCGGCGCTGACGGAGGAAGGGTGGCGCTTCGGCGATTATCCGGGTGCCGATCGCGACACGCTGAACGGAGCCACCTTCCTGCACGAACTCTATTCCCGCGCCGATGCCCATTATACGGGGCGGGCGACCGTGCCGGTGCTGTGGGACAAGGTGCGCGGCACCATCGTCAACAATGAGTCCGCCGACATCCTGCGGATGCTCAATTCCGGCTTCGGTGCGCTCGCCCGGCCCGACCTCGACCTTTATCCCGCCGACTTGAGGGAGAGGATCGACGAACTGAACGCGCGCATCTATCCGCGCCTCAACAACGGCGTCTATCGCGCGGGTTTTGCGACCACGCAGGGCGCCTATGAGGAGGCGTTCGCGGACGTCTTCGGAATGCTCGACGAGCTGGAGGTGCGCCTTGCCGCTGGCGGCCCCTATCTATTCGCGGATCGCTTCACCGAGGCGGACATCCGTCTCTTCGTGACGCTGGTGCGTTTCGACGCCGCCTATCACGGCCTCTTCAAGTGCAACCTGCGCATGCTGAAGGACTATCCCGCGCTCTCGGACTATCTGCGTCGGGTGCTCGACCTGCCCGGGGTACGGGAGACGGTGAACATCGACCATATCAAGCGCGGCTATTATTCGATCCGCGCGCTCAATCCGACCGGCATCGTACCCGTCGGGCCGGACGTCTCGGCGCTGGGGCTGTGAGAGGCTGAGCGATCAGGCGCTGCGCCCGATACGCAGCACTGGAAGCAGCGCCGTGAGGGCTGCCTGAGCCACCCGCAGGTCCCCATCTGCATGTGCGGCGGTGATGGTGCCAAGTCTGGCCGCTGCACCATCGGGGTCACGCCGCAGGTCCGCCAGTGCTTCGAGGGCGTCCGTCAGCGCTGCCTGTTCCGGGGCGGCGGCCGACGCGAGTCTCAGACGCAGCCGGGCGATGGTCTCGCCGAGCGCGAGGGCCGAGAGCAAGCTCCAGCGCCGTTCCGCGCCCCGGCGCGAGCCGCGTTCCAGATGAATACTGAGCCGCATCATGCCCCGCCGCACCTGTTCCGCATCGCTGGTGCCCCGTGTATCCGGGCGGGCAAGGCGCGCGAGATCATCGGCGAGCGCCTGCGCCAGCCGCCGCGCCGTTCCGATCCGATTGCGCGGCAACAGGCGTACGACGGTTGTCGCCAGCCCTGCGGCCAGGATGAGGGCAAGGCCGCCGCTGAGGATGTCGCGCGCATCCGTCACCGCAGGCAGCACGGCCTGGCTCGCCAGCAGGAAGCACATGTTGGCATCGATGGCGGGAATCGCGGTGCGGCGGCTCAGGCGGGCGAAGGCGCCGAGCATCAGGAACGGGGAGAGTGACATTACAAGTTCCAACGGCGTTGCGATGTGCGGCTGGATGCCGAAACGGTAGAGCGTGGCAATCGCCACGCCTGCGAGCACGCCGCAGAACATCAGCGGCGCCATGCGGCGCGGCGCCGGCAGCACGCCCATCACCATGCCGAAGATGCAGACGCCGAGTGCCAGAAGCTCGCCCGCATTCGACGCCAACAGGAAGGCGATGGTGGCCGCAAGGGTCGTAGAAATGCCGGTGAAGATCCCGAGCAACAGCGCTTTGCGCCGGTCGGCCAGCGGAGAGAACAGGACCGTGCGCAACGTCCTTTGGCCTCCCCCCGCCGCCTCGGCTTCGGCGCCGAGCGCCGCATAGCTTTCCATCATCCGCCGGAGCGCGGCGCGCACATCGGCGTCCTGCACCCGGTCGGTCGCGGGTGCGAGGGCGTCGAGACGGCCATCTTGCAACACCCGCTGGGCCACGGCGCGGGCGCTCGCTTCCTCAAGGGCGGGATGCCCGCTCGGCGCGGCGAAGGCGTGCCGCTGCAACTGGGCGAGAAGGCCGAGGGTCG
Organism: Azorhizobium caulinodans ORS 571; assembly: GCF_000010525.1. Classification (GTDB taxonomy): domain Bacteria; phylum Pseudomonadota; class Alphaproteobacteria; order Rhizobiales; family Xanthobacteraceae; genus Azorhizobium; species Azorhizobium caulinodans. Next base: position 2,369,413 of record NC_009937.1, read on the forward strand.
CGACGATGAAGGCATCGATCCGGCGCAGCCGGCGGTAGCCGCTCATGGAGCCGGCAGTGACCTGCGCGGCGGCGGCCTGGAGATCGGCGATTTCCTTCAGCAGCCGCCGTTCGTCGGAGCCGCGCAGCGGGGCCTGCATCGTCAGGGCTGTCACCAGCACCTCCTCGGCCAGGGCGGCGAGCCGGGCCCGGAACTCCTCGACGGACGAGCGTGGCGTCCACAAGGCCGTGACGAGCGTGACTACCAGCACGCCGATCAGCGTGCATTCCACGCGCGCCATGGCGAGGGCCGGGCCGTGAGCGGGATGGAGGAGCGATGGCAGGAGCACCACGGCGGCCGTCATGCCGGCGAGCATGGCGCCATAGCTGTGAACGCCACGCATGAGGTGCAGGACGGCGGTCCAGACGGCGATCCAGAGGCCGAGGCAGGCGAGGACGACGGCGGGACCGGGATCGAGCCACATGAGCGCGAAGCCGAAGGCGGCCCCCACCAGCGTGCCCACCACGCGGAAGACGGCACGTCCGATCAGCAGGCCCCGCGCCGGCTGCGACACCACCCAGACGGGCATCACCGCCCAATAGGCGTTCTCGATATGCAGGAAGGTCGCGATGGCGAAGGCGAGCCAGGCGGCGCAACCGAGTCGCACCGCCTCCCAGAAGGTCCGCCGGTCCAGCCCCAGCGTCCGGCCGAGCGTTTGAAACATCCCCATTCCCCCGTGCCGGCCGGAGACCTGAGGTCCGGCGGCGGTTCCATCCGGCGCGGCGGTGGTGCCGCCGCGCCGGGCCGGCTCACTTGAGTTCGGTGGCGTAATCGGCCAGCGGCAGCTCCTTGGTGATGAGCTTGCTGTCCAGCATGAACTTGGCGAAGGCCGTGTAGCGCGCGGCATCCAGCGGCCGGGGATCGCGGGCGAAGAAGGGCAGGGTGACCTTCCAGGCCGTCTTGTTCAGCGAATTGTTGAGGTCCGGATAGGTCTTGGCGAAGGCGGTCCAGGTCTCGTCCGGGTGGGCGAGCAGATAGTCCGTGCCCTTCTTCAGCGCCGCCAGGAACTTGGCGATCTTCGGATCGTTCGCCTTGTCCTTGCGGGCGAGGACGATCAGTTCGTCATACATGGGCACGCCGTGGTCCTCGACATTGAAGATCAGCGGCTTGCCGCCGACTTCACGGATCTCCGTAGCCTCGAAGTTGCGGAAGCCGCCCACCACGCCGTCCACCTGGCCGGACATGAGCGCGCTGACGAGCTGGAAGTTCACGTTGATGAGCGTCACGTCGTCAATCGAGACGCCGGCGGTCTTCAGCATGGCGGTCAGGGTCGCCGTCTCGACGCCGCTCACGGAATAGCCGATCTTCTTGCCCTTGAAGTCCTTCAGGCTCTTGATGCCCTTGCCCTCCAGGGCCGCGAGGGTGTTCAGCGGCTTGTCGATGAGTGTGCCGACGCGCACCACCGGCAGGTTCTCCTCGGCGAGCAGATAGAGCTGCGGCTGGTAGGAGAGGGCGATGTCCGCCTGTCCCGCCGCCAGCAGGCGGGGCGGCATGGAGGGATCGGCGGGCGGCACGATCTCGACCTCAAGCCCGGTTTCCTTGAAGGCGCCGATGGAGTCGGCCACCAGGATCGGCGCGTGGTCGGGATTGACGAACCAGTCCAGCAGCACCGTCACCTTGTCGGCCGCAAAGGCGGGGCTGAGGCCGAACAGGGCGAGCGCCGCGCCGAGAACCATCTTCCTGAGCATTCCACGTCCTTTCAGTCGGGGCCGCGTCTGGCGGCGGCCGCATCGGGTACCCAGTACAGGATGCGGCGGAGAAGCACATCGACCAATTGCCACAAGGCCACTGCCATCACCGCGAGGATGAAAAGGGCTGCGAAGCAGAGGGCCGTCTGCATGCGGGCATTGGCGTTCAGCATCACATAGCCGAGTCCCCCCGCCGCCCCCACCCATTCGCCGATGACCGCCCCGATGGGCGCGACCGCCGCTGCGACCCGCAGCCCGGAGCCGAGCGCCGGCAGCGCCGCCATCAGGCGGATGTGGCGCAATTCGGCCGCGCGGCTGGCCCGCATGGTGCGGGCAAGGTCCAGCCAGCCGGGCTCTGTTCGCCGCAGCCCGTCATGGAAGGTGGCGGCGACGGGAAAGAAGATGATGAGCACCGCCATCATGACCTTGGATGCGAGCCCGAAACCCAGCCACAGCACGAGGATGGGCGCCAGCGCAAAGACCGGGATGGCCTGGCTCACGACGATGAGCGGCGTCAGCCACCGCTGCACGACGGGCGAGGCCGCCATGGCGAGGGCGACCGATGCCCCCATGAGCACGCCGAAGAACAGGCCGAGGCCGATCTCGAGGGCCGTCGTCGCCGCGTGGCCGGCGAGATAGAAGCGCCCGTTCCAGAGCGCCTGCGCCACAAGCGGCGGCGTCGGCAGGATGTAGGGCGGCAGCGCGAAGGCGACCGCGATGAGCCACCACAGGCCGATCAGACCGACTGTCGTCAGGAGGCCGCGCCCCCATCCCGCGAACCGGCGTGTCATGCGGCCTCCGCTATGAGGCGGCGCAGGAGGGCACCCTGGGCTTCCAGCACGGCCGCAGCGTCCGCGGGACGGGGGACGGCGCCCGGCACGGTCATCGGAGAGCCGAGCCGGGCCGGCAGGCCCGAAAGCACACGCATCTCGTGCCCCAGCCGGCAGGCTTCCAGCGGATCGTGGGTGATGAGCAGCACCGTGCGGCCGGCGAGCAGTTCGGCGGCGAGGTCCTGGATCCGGGCGCGGGTGATAGCGTCGAGGGCGGAGAAGGGCTCGTCCATGAGTACGAAGGGCTGGCGCTCATAGAGCGTGCGGGCGATGGCGGCCCGCTGCCGCATGCCGCCGGAAAGGGTCTGGGGCAGGGCCTTGGCAACACCCGCCAGACCTACGCGGTTCAGCAGGTGGTGGGCGAAATCCCGGTCCGCGACCTCCCCACGCAGCCGCGCGCCGAGGGTCACGTTGTCGAGCACGCAGAGCCAGGGCAGCAGGAGATCCTGCTGCGCCATATAGGCCACCCGATCGGTCACCGGCCGCCCGTCCGAGGCCGTGATCCGCCCCGCATGCGCCGGCACCAGCCCGGCGATGGCCTTCAGCAGGCTGCTCTTGCCCACCCCGCTTGGGCCGAGAAGCGCGGTGGTGCGCCCGCCCGGCAACGTCACGGAGAGGTCGGCGCAGAGGACCTGCGCACCGTACCTTAGGGACAGTTCCTCGATGATGAGGTCCGGCGGCTCATCCGGCACGTGGGGGGAGGGCGGGGTCATGAGAACTCGCACGGGTTCATCGAGGGCGCCCTTCGCACATATACGCGCCGTGACGCCGCAGACGACATGCTCTCGCTCTCATATCCCGTTGAAACATCATGGGGCGAGAGGCGCGGCGCGGTTCCCGACGGCCCGCCGGTGCTCCTAAATGTGCCGTAGGGGAATACGGCGTGCCATCTTTGCGCAAGCCTCGGCGCGCATACCGTTGAGCAATATATAGGCACGATGAAACCGTTAGGATTGAGTCCCGGTCGGGCGCCGCCCATGAGGAACGAAGGCATGCAACAGGAGGCGGTCGTTCGTCCATCCATCACTTTCAGGCTGCCGACCGACGCGGATTTTCCGGTTCTCGCGGAGATCCGCCGCGACCCGCACATGCAGGCCATGCTGATGGCCATTCCTGACCGCACCGATGACGCCGCCGTGCGGCAGTGGATCGAGCGCCGTGTCAGTGAGCCGAACGGCCTCTTCCGGGTTATCTGTGAAACGCAGGCGCAGGAAGCGCTGGGTTTCATCCAGATCAGCCAGGTCAATACCCGCGATCTTCATGGCTATGGCGCCGTTGCCTTGTCCCGCCGCTGCACCTTTCCCGGTGCGGCCCTGCTGGCCATGCGCGAGCTGATGCGGGCGGCCCGCGCCGATCTCGGCCTGCGCAAGCTCATGGCCGAGATCCGCAGCGACAATGTGGACGCCATCCGCATGAACGAGCTGTGCGGTTACAAGGTCGTCGGCACGCTGGAAAGCCACTTTGCCGATGCCGACAACAAGAGGCACGATGTCCTGCTGCTGCAACGGGTTCTCGTCAGCCAGCGGACGAACTGAACATTGATGCGGTGATTGCGAGGCCGCGCGGGGGGAAAGATGGACGTTCAGGAAAAGGTTTTCGCCTCGTTCAAGGAAGCGTTCGATGTGGACGACACCATCGACCGTTCGCTCCTTGTCTATCGCGAGCTGCCCGAGTGGAACTCGATCGGCCATATGACCTTGGTTGCAGCTCTTGAGACCGAGTTCGATGCGATGCTGGAGGCGGACGACATCCTCGCCATGAGCAGCTTCGACAAGGCGGTCGAGATCATGTCCAAATATCATTCCCATTGATCTGCCATGTGCATTGAGCTGACAGGGCGCGTCGCCCTCGTGACCGGCGCCTCCCGTGGCATCGGACTTGCCGTCGCGCGCCGTCTGGCCGATGCGGGCGCCACCGTCGTGATCAATGCGCGCCAGTTGGATGAGGGGCTGCTTGAGGGGTGGCCGCAGGATGTGCGGGAGCGCATCGTCCTGGAGGCGGGAGACGTGAGCGACCCGGAGGTCGCCCGGCGGATCGTCCGTGGCCTGTTCTCGCGCTTCAAGCGGCTCGACATTCTGGTCAACAACGCCGGCATCATGCGCGCCGCCATGATCGGCATGATCCCGGACGCGGACGTGCGTGCCACGCTCGACGTCAATGTCGGCAGCGCCATCCACATGACGCAGGCCGCTGCACGGCTGATGGCGCGCAGCGGCGGTGCCATCGTGAACGTGGCCTCCATCGTCGGGCTTGAGGGCGCCTCCGGCCAGCTGGCCTATGCGGCGTCCAAGGCCGGCGTTGTGGGCGCCACACGCGCCGCCGCCAAGGAACTGGCCCCGAAGGGCGTGCGGGTCAATGCAGTGGCACCGGGCTATATCGAAACGGACATGACCGCCAACCTCGGCGCGGAGGTGAAGGCGCAGACCCTGAAGACCATCGGTCTCGGCCGCACCGGCACGCCGGAGGATGTGGCCGATGTGGTGCTGTTCCTGTGCTCGGACCTCTCCCGCTACGTGACGGGACAGGTGCTGCGCGTGGACGGCGGCATGGTCATCTGATCGCGGGGCGCAGTCATGACGGATCCCACATGCGCCGGACTGTTTCCCGAGCCGGACGGCACGTCGGATCGCCCGCTGGTGTGGGACGACCGCAGTGGCGTGTGGCGGACTGCCGATGACATCCGCGGCCTCAGCCTGCGCCTTGCCCAGCGGATTGAACGGCCGGGCAAGCAACTCGTCTTTCTCCTCGCCACCAACGCGCCGGAGACGCTGGTCGGCCTGCTGGCAGCGGCAGCGGCCGGGCATGCGGTCGCCCTGATCGACCCCACCCTGTCGCCCGACAGGCTGGACGATCTGGTGCGGGACTATCGGCCGGAACTGGTGATCGGCACCGGAGCGGGTGCGCTCTGTCAGCCGGGAAATTGGAATGTCGCGCCGTCCGATGGGGTCTTCCCGGAGATCGCCGCGCGGATCGGGGCTACAGGCCCATCGGACATCCATCCGGACCTCGGGCTTCTGCTGCTAACCTCCGGCACCACGGGAAGCTCCAAATTCGTGCGCCTGTCCTGGGCTGCGGTGACGGCCAATGCCCGGCAGATTGCCGCGAGTCTTGCGATTACCCGCGAGAGCGTCGCGATTGCCCATCTGCCGTTCCATTACTCCTACGGCCTCTCCGTCATCACGTCCCATCTCGCTATGGGCGCGCGCATCGCCTTCATCGACGATGCGCTCACCTCGCCGTCCTTCTGGGACAAGGTGGCGGACTGCGGCGGCAGCCATTTTCCGGGTGTGCCGTTCCATTACCGCGTCCTGACCCGGCTCGGCCTTGATCGCGCGCCGTCCAGCGTCACCTGCTTCACGCAGGCCGGCGGCCATCTCGAAACGCTGACCCAGACGACGATGATCGCTGTCTGCGAGAAGCGCGGGGCCCGTTTCTACGTGATGTACGGCCAGACGGAGGCGTCCCCGCGGATGTCCTGCGTGCCCAGTGACCGGCTGCTGGAGAAGCTCGGCTCCGTCGGGCTGGCAATGCCGGAGGGGCGTCTCAGCATCATCGATGGCGAGGGACGCCCACTGCCAGCGGGCGAGACCGGCGGCGTGGTCTATGAGGGTCCCAATGTGATGATGGGCTATGCCACCTGCCGCACGGATCTCTCCCTTGGCGATACCACGGGCGGACGCATCGAGACGGGTGACCTCGGTCGTCTGGACGCTGAGGGCTTCCTGTTCCTGTCCGGACGGGCGGCGCGCTTCGCCAAGATCGCCGGATTGCGCCTCAGTCTCGACGACATGGAGCGGCAACTGGCCGGGCTCGGCACTGTCGCCTGCCTTGATCTCGGGGAGCGGATCGCCGTGGTGTTCGAGGGCGATGTTCCGGAGGGCGCCAAGGAGCAGGCAAGAACCCTCGCGCTGGCCTGCAAGATTCCCGCAGCGACCTTCCAACTCAGGGCCTTGCCCGAGATCCCGCGCAAGACGAGCGGGAAGATGGATTATGCCCGTGCGAAGGAGGCGCTGAATGTTTGAGCCGCTCCTTCAGGCGTCGCCCTATTCGCTGCGGCAGGCGGAGAAGGAGGCGCGGCTGCTGCCAGGCCTAAACGAGCTGACGCGCTTCCACTATGAACACTGCGCCCCCTATGCCCACATCATCGATGCGGCCTGGGGCGGGCTCAAGGAGGCGCGGAGCATTGCCGACGTTCCCTTCCTGCCCGTGCAGATCTTCAAGCAGCTTGAACTGTCCTCCACAGCGGCTCCCACGATGACGCTGCAATCGAGCGGCACGAGCGGGCAGACGCCGAGCCGCATCGTGGTGGATGCGGAAACGGCGGACCGGCAGTCGCGCGCGCTGGTGGCCACCTTCCGGCCCATTCTGGGGGACAGCCGGCTGCCCTTCCTCGCCATCGACACCAAGGACGTCATCAAGCCGAACAATCTGACGGCGCGGGGCGCTGGCGTGCTCGGCATGATGAAGTTCGGCGCCAAGGCGACCTTCGCGCTCGCGCCCGATCTCGAAGTGGACGACGCCGTCATCCGCCGCTTCGTGGAGGCCAATCGGGGGCGTCCGTTCCTGATCTTCGGCTTCACTTTCCTCGTATGGACGAAGCTGTTCGACCATTATGCCGATGGTGAACTGGATCTCTCCGATGCCATCCTCGTCCATTCCGGCGGCTGGAAGAAGCTCGAGGAAAAGAGGGTCTCCAACGCCGTCTTCCGTGCGTCTCTGAAGCGGCGCTTCAACGTCGAAAAGATCTATAATTTCTATGGTTTCGTGGAGCAGATCGGCTCCATGTTCGTGGAAGGCCCCGGTGGGCTGCTCTACCCGCCCAACTTCACCGATGCGATCGTCCGCCGTCCCGGCAGTTGGGATGTGGCGCCGGAGGGGGAGGAGGGCGTTCTCCAGGTGGTGTCGCTTCTGCCCAAATCCTATCCCGGCCACAGCGTGTTGACTGAGGATCGGGGAATGGTTGTCGCCACCGATGCTGGGCAGGATGGCCACTACGGCAAAGCGATCGTCGTGGCCGGCCGTGTTGCCAAGGCCGAGCTGCGCGGATGCAGCGACATCATCGCGGCCGAGGCGCGCTAGGCCATGGACAGGGCACAGAAGATCATTACCCAGTTCGGCCCCAATGGGCGCCGGTCCATGCTGGATGCGCAGGAACTCTGTGCGCGCCTCGACGCTGCGCGCCAGACGCTGCCGCATCCCTTCGAGGCGGAGCGCGTCCGGATCGTGGCTTCCGTCGCCGACGCGATCAGCCGGCACAAGGGCGAGCTGTCACCTGCCATCCGGTATCTCGGCTTCTGGACACGGGCGGCGGCGCTGAAGCTGCTGGAGCGCAGCTTCGCGGCCACCATCCCGCCCCACACGCTGCGCCGGCCGCGGGGAATGACTTTCCACCTGCCGCCGCGCAACGTCGAGACCATCTTCCTCTATTCGTGGATCCTGTCCTTCCTCGCCGGAAACGCCAACATCGTGCGCCTGCCGCAGGAGGTGAGCGGCACGGTCGGATGGGTTCTGGACCTGTTCCTTGCGGCGCTCGATGCGTCCAGCGAGCGGTCGCAGCTCTTCGTGCATTATCCGCTCGATACGGACCTCAGCGGGCTCATCTCCGCCCATAGCGATGCCAGGATGGTCTGGGGCGGTGATGCCAAGGTGGGGGCCTTCGAGCGCCTGCCGCTTAGGAATGGCGGCAAGTCGCTGTGGTTCGGCGACCGCTCTTCGCTCTGTCTTCTGGACGGCGCGGCCGTGGGTGCGCTCGGTCCGGCGGAGCGCGAGGCGCTGGCGCAGAAATTCTTCAACGACGTTTTCGTTTTCGACCAGATGGCCTGCTCCTCCCCGCAGGCGCTTTATGTGGTCGGCACGCCGACGGCGCATCTGGAAGGCGTCCGAAACCTGCTGGCGGCCATCGGCCACGTCGCGACGGCCAAGGGCGCCATCGGCGCGGCCGGGCACCAGATCGCCAAGATGACGGCGGCCTTCTCGGCTGCGGCGTCCGGGGATGTGATCGACTTGTCCTGGCGGGGGACGGAACTCACCACCGTCGTCTCCGGCGTGGCCGAGCGTGTGGACCGGCGGATCGGCGGCGGCTTCCTCTCCGTGGTGTTCCTCCCCGATCTCGCTGCCCTCAACGGCGTGCTGCGGGAGCGGGACCAGACCATCACGCATTTCGGTTTCTCGGAAGACGCCATCCGCCTGGCGGCCGCGCGCAATCTCGGCCCTGGTGTGTCGCGCTGGACGCCCGTGGGCTCAGCGCTTGATTTCGACAGCGTGTGGGACGGGTACGACATCCTGTCCGAACTGACCCGCGCCTGCCGCGTCGGTTGAGGTCGCGAGGAACGAGTCCCCGCGCAGGACGGACGGTCTCTCAAACGGCTTCGCGTTTCGTGCGTGGCCTCGAACGGAGTTGTGATATCAGCATTAAAATCCGCTGTTTCGTGCAGTAAATGCGCGGAAATGCGGACGATCCTGCCGTAAACTTTGCACTGCAAAACGGCGCGGATGATGCCATGAACGATTATCGGGCGAAAACCATGCTTGCGGATGGCGGCTGTGGTGTCCTCACCATCGATCTCGGTGCCCTCGCGCGCAATTACCGCAAGCTGAAAGAGACCGCCGCGCCTGCCGCCGTCGCTGCCGTGGTGAAGGCCGATGCCTACGGGCTTGGGGCTGGGCTCGTCAGCGAGCGCCTCTATGCGGAAGGCTGCCGGCACTTCTTCGTCGCCCATTTCGTCGAGGCCGTGCGCCTGCGCCCGACCCTGCCGGTGGAAGCGACCCTTCTCGTCCTTAACGGCCTGATGCCGGGCGAGGAGGAGCACGCGGCGGACCTGGGCGTGACGCCGGTCATCAATTGCCTTGAGCAGGCGGCCGCCTGGGCGACAGAGGCGAAGGTCCGTGGGACACGCCTCAAGGCCGCGATCCAGATTGATACCGGCATGTCTCGCCTCGGTCTGTCGGAGGCGGATGTCGCGTCCTTGCGGGCGGACAGCCTGTTCGCCGAGGCGGTCGAGCCCATCCTGCTTATGAGCCATCTCGCCTGTGCCGATACGCCGGCCGCTCCGGCGAGCGCCGGCCAGCTGGCCGTCATGCAGCGTGTTGCAGCACACTTCCCCGGCCTGCCGGTGTCGCTCGCCAATTCCGGCGGCGTCTTCCTTGGCGGCGCCTTCCATTTCGCCCTCGCGCGGCCGGGCATTGCCGTTTATGGCGGCGCGCCCGTGAGCGACGTTGCCAATCCCATGGAGCCGGTGGTCCGCATCGACATCCCGGTCATCCAGGCGCGAACCGTGCCGGCGGGCACGGCGGTGGGCTATGGCGGCACCTTCGTCACCACCGGCGAGACGCGGCTCGCGACGCTGAGCGGCGGCTATGCGGACGGCATTCCACGCCATCTCAGCTCCAGCGGCGCCCTCTACTATCAGGGCGTGCGTTTGCCCATCGCCGGGCGCGTCTCCATGGACAGCCTCACTGTGGATGCCTCGGCGCTGCCGGAAGGGGGCCTCCGGCTCGGCACCATGGTCGAATTCGTCGGCCCCAGCCAATCGCTGGAACAGGTGGCCGCCGACGCCGGCACCATCTCCTACGAGATCCTGACCCGCCTCGGCCGTCGCTATCGCCGGGTCTACATCTGACTATTCCAACAAGAACAAAATCCTACAGAGGGTGACATGCGGATCATCGTTCTGGGCGCCGGCGTCATCGGCGTCACCTCCGCCTATTTCCTGGCGAAGGCCGGCCATGAGGTGACGGTGCTCGACCGGCAGGCCGGACCGGCGCTGGAAACGAGCTATGCCAATGCCGGCGAGGTGTCGCCGGGCTATTCCTCGCCTTGGGCAGCGCCGGGCATTCCCATGAAGGCCGCCAAGTGGCTGTTCATGAAGCACGCCCCGCTCATCGTCCGCCCGACGCTCGATCCGGTGACCTGGCGCTGGATGCTCCAGATGCTCGCCAACTGCACCTCGGCCCGCTATGCGGTGAACAAGGGCCGCATGGTGCGCATCGCCGAATACAGCCGCGATGTGCTCATGCAACTGCGGGCCGATACGGGCATCCGCTATGACGAGCGCATGCAGGGCACGCTGGAAGTGTTCCGCAGCCAGAAGCAGCTCGACGGCATCGCCAAGGACATCGCCGTCCTGAAGGCGGACGGCGTGCCGTTCGAGGTTCTGGACCGCGAAGGCTGCGTGCAGGTGGAGCCGGGCCTCAAGCCCGCCGCCCACAAGATCGTCGGCGGCCTGCGCCTGCCGGGCGACGAGACCGGCGACTGCTTCCTCTTCACCAATGCCTTGGCCAAGCTCGCTGAGGGCCTGGGCGTGCGCTTCGTCTACAATGTGGACCTGAAGCGCCTGCGCCGGGATGGCGACCGCATCGCGGCCGTCGAGACCGCGCAGGGCGATTACATCGCAGACAGCTATGTGGCGGCGCTCGGCAGCTACATGCCAGGCTTCCTCGCCCCGCTCGGCCTCGACCTGCCCATCTATCCCGTGAAGGGCTATTCCATCACCGTGCCGATCCTCGACGAGGCCAAGGCACCCGTCTCCACCGTGATGGACGAATATTACAAGATCGCCATCACCCGCCTCGGCTCGCGCATCCGCGTCGGCGGCATGGCGGAGATCGCCCGCTTCAACAAGGATCTGCCGCCCGCCCGCCAGGCGACGCTCACCCTCTCGGTGGAAGACCTGTTCGGCGGCGCCGGCGACCAGAAGAAGGCGGAGTTCTGGTGCGGCCTGCGCCCCATGACGCCGGATGGCACGCCCATCATCGGCAAGACGAAGTTCGGCAACCTGTTCCTGAACGGTGGCCACGGCACGCTCGGCTGGACCATGTCCTGCGGGTCCGCCCGTCTCCTGTCCGACATCATCTCCGGTGCCAAACCCGAAATCTCCACCGAAGGGCTGGATCTCTCCCGCTATCGCTGAGCCGACGCCCGGGGGGCGTTTTCCGCGCGCCGCGGTTTGGCGTAAGAGGCAGGGCCGGCATTGTCCGGCCCTGTCCTGTTCTGACGATGCGACACGGCTGAAGCCCATGCACGAGATTGACGCGATCGACCGGAAGATCATCCGCCAGCTGCGGCTCGATGCCCGCATCTCCAATGTGGATCTCGGCAAGGTGGTGGGGCTGTCCCCGTCGGCCTGTCACCGCCGCATTGCGCTGATGGAGAAGGCCGGCATCATCACCGGCTATACGGCGCTCACCGACATGACAGCCGGCGCCCCGTCCATCGCCGTCATCATCCAGATCACACTGGAGCGGCAGACGGAGGAATATCTGAACCGCTTCGAGCTCGCGGTGCGCAAGTTTCCCGAGATCCGCGAATGCCTGCTGATGACCGGCCTCTCGGACTATGTGCTGCGGGTGGACGTGGAGAATGCGCTGGAGTTCGAGCGCATTCACAAGGAGATCCTGTCCGTTCTTCCCGGCGTGCTGCGCATCAATTCCAATTTCGCCATCCGCAACGTGCTCGCCGACCGGCGGGTTGCGGCGCGGCCGGAGGATTAGCCCCGGCGTTCCAGCGCGAGGCGCAGGCCGAAGGCGACCAGCACGCACCCCGTGAGCCCGTCGAGCACCCGGCGCACGGTGGGGCTCTGGAGCACGCGGGCGAAGGGACGTGTTGCGCCGACCAGCAGCGCGAACCAGCTCATGCCCATCGCCACATGGATGGCAGCGAGGCCGAAGCTGAAGGCTACCACCGGCATGTCCGGCGGCACGAACTGGGGCAGGAACGTCACGTAGAAGATGCCGACCTTCGGATTCAGCAGATTGGTCATCAGGCCGCGCCAGAACCAGTTGCCGGCTGAGGCGTTACGGGGTACGACCACCGCCGCTCCGGCACCACCGTCGGGGCGTAGTGCTGCCAGAAGCATGCGGCCGCCGAGCCACAGCAGATACAGGCTGCCGACGACCTTGAGCACCATATAGGCGGTTTCCGACACCGCCAGCAGCGCCCCGAGGCCCAGCGAGGCGATCAGTCCCCAGAGCAGCACGCCTGACGAGACGCCCGCACCCGCCTGCAAGGCCGGGCGCGGCCCTTCCACGGCAGCGGTGCGGAGCACGAGCGCCGTGTCGAGGCCGGGCGTGATGACCAGCAGTGCGGCCGCGAGGGAAAAGGCGATCACCGCCGAAACCGGGTCCATGGCGCCTCCGCGCGGGGCGACGCGAAGACCTGCGGCCGCCCCCTGTTCCTCCGGCCGCTTCGGGCCGTTCGGATCTGAATAGCCGCCGGGCACGTGGATCGCCAGAGGGCTCAGCGCTCCAGCGCGTCCTGCAGGCGATACCAGGAGATGGCCGCCGAGGCGTAGAGCGGATGCAGGTCATGCACCGGCATGGGCCGGATGGGCGAGACGGTGAGCGGAAGGGGAGAGGTCGCGTCCAGCAGGTGGGCGCCGATGGCGGTGCCGAGGGCGCTCGCCATGGCGACGCCCCGCCCGTTGTAGCCGAGCGCCGCGATGAGGCTAGGTGCGGGTTTGTGGACATGTGGCAGATGGTCCGGCGTCATGGCCACGCGCCCGGTCCAGTGGAAGTCGAGCGTCATGTCCCGCGTCTGCGGGAAGAAGTGATGGAGGGCCCCGATGATGCGGTGATAGTCGCCCGGCCCCGTCGGCTCGCGGAAGGTGCCGCGCCCACCCATCATCAGCCGGTTGCCGGGGCCGATGCGGAAATAATTGCCGATGCGCCGGGTATCGGAGACCACAGGTCCGTCCGGCAGGATGCGGGCCAGCATCTCGGGCGGCAGCGGCGCGGTGGCCACCTGGAAGCTGCTTGCGGGCACCATCGTCGCCCGGAGGCCGGGCCAGAGCCGATCCGTATAGCCATTGGTGGCGAGCAGCACCATCTGCGCCGCGACCGTCGCGCCATTGGCCGTGGACGCCTGCCACTGCGTGCCATTGCGCGCAAGGCGGGTCACGGGGCTCTCGCCATGGACGCGAACGCCAGCGGCCAAGGCGGCGCGGGCCAGCCCGAGGGCGTAGTTGAGAGGGTGCAGCGCGCCAGCGCGCCGGTCGATCCAGCCGCCGGCGAAGCCCTCGCTGCCGATGGCGCGGGCCATGGCGGGCGCATCGAGCCACTGGACCGGCGCGCCGCGCTTCGCCCATTGGCCCATGCGCTTTTCGATCGCCGGCAGGTGGCTGGTCTTCACGCTGGCCTGGATCCAGCCGGAGCGCCGGGCCTCGCAGGCGATGGCGTATTTCTCGATCAGGGTGAAGACCTGATCGGCGGCCTTGCCCACGAAATCCGTGGTCGCCTCGCCGAACAGGGTGTCGAGCGTATCGGGATCGTATTTCAAGCCGGGAATGACCTGCCCGCCATTGCGCCCGCTGGCGCCAAAACCCGGCGCCACCGCATCGAGCACCACCACCGAGGCGCCGCCTTCCGCGAGCCGCAAGGCGGCGGTAAGGCCGGTGAAGCCCGCGCCCACCACCAGCACGTCGCAGCGCGCCGCGCCCGTGAGGGGCGGCGTATCCGGGGCAGGGGCGGCGGTGGCGGCCCAGATGGAGGCGGCGGAGGCTGTCATGGGCATATGTCCGAAGCGGCCGGGTCAGACCGGATGGGTGACGCGGCGCAGGAAATCCTGCGTGCGCTCGTGGCGGGGGTGGTGCAGCACCTCGCGGGCGGGGCCTTCCTCGACGATGCGGCCGCCATCGAGGAACAGGACCCGGTCCGCCACCTCGCGGGCGAACTGGATCTCGTGCGTGACCACCAGCATGGTCATATGCTCCTCGGCGAGCGCGCGCATGACCTGGAGCACCTCACCGACCATCTCGGGATCGAGCGCCGAGGTGGGCTCGTCGAACAGGATGGCCTGCGGGCGCATGGCGAGCGCACGGGCGATGGCCACGCGCTGCTGCTGGCCGCCGGACAGAGAGGCGGGATAGGCATCGGTCTTGGCGCCGAGGCCCACACGGGCGAGCAATCCCTCGGCCCGTTCGCGCACCTCCCGCTTATCCTCGCCCAGAACGAAGACGGGACCTTCCATCACGTTTTCCAGCGCGGTGCGGTTGGGAAACAGGTTGAAGCGCTGGAAAACCATGGACACGCGGGTGCGGATGGCATGGATGCTGGAGGCGCGGGCATCCACCTGCGTCGTGTCCACGGTGATGCGCCCCTTCTGATAGGTCTCGAGCCCGTTCACGCAGCGCAGCAGGGTGGATTTGCCGGAGCCGGACGGACCGATGAGGCAGACCACCTGCCCCTTGCCCACCTCCGCATCGATGCCCTTCAGAACCTCATGGTTCCCGAAGGACTTGTGCACGTCCTCGAAGCGGATCATCGGGCTTTCCCCAGGCGCAGTTCGAGCTGGCGCATCACGATGTTCAGCGGCACCGTGAGGCACAGATAGAGCAGGGCCACCAGCGTGAAGATGGTCATGTTGTTGAAGGTGGAGGACGCCAGCATCTTGCCCTGCATGGTCAGCTCGGCCACCGAGATCACCGAGACCTGCGAGGAATCCTTCAGCAGCATGACGATGTTGTTGCCATAGGGCGGCAGCACGATCTTGAAGGCCTGCGGCAGGATCACCCGGCGCATCATGAGCGGGCGCTTCATGCCGATGGACTTGGCCGCTTCCACTTGCCCCCGGTCGACCGCCTCGATCCCGGCACGGAAGGTTTCGCCGATATAGCAGGAATAGGTGAGGGCGAGACCGATGACGCCGGCCTGGAAGGCGGAGAGATCGATGCCGAAGTCCGGCATGACGAAATAGATGTAGAACAGGATGACGAGGATCGGCACGCCGCGCACCAGTTCCACGAACACCCGCGTGGGGGCGGCAAGCATCGGCACGCCGGAGGTGCGCAGCAGCGCCCAGACGAGACCGAGGGCGGTGGACAGGCACAGCGCCAGCGTCGTGACGGCGATGGTCAGCCACAGCCCCTTGATGAGGATGGGCAGATATTCGGAGGATTGGGTGAGAAAGGCGGACATGCGTGCCCCATGGCGGGCCAACGGATGCGACGGCGGGCCGTCGCGGCACCTGTACTTGCCGGCGCGATGGGCCGGGGAACGGACGGCGCGGCGCGCCGCCCGCGTTGTCGATCAGAGGCCGTAGGCGGCGAAGATCTTGTCCAGCTCGCCGCTCGCCTTGAGCTTGAGGATGGCGGCATTGACCTTGGTCAGCAGGGCCGGATTGTCCTTGGCGATGGCGAGGGCGACCTGGCCTTCCTTGAGAGGCTTGTAGCCTTTCACGAGCCGCACGCCGAGGCCGGGGTTCTTGGCGATCTGGTAGGCGATGATCGGCTGATCGCCAAAGCCCGCCTTGATGCGGCCGAGCTTCACGTCGCGCATGATGTCGGCGATGCTCTCGTAGAGCTTCACTTCGCTGAAGATGTTCAGGGCCTTTAGGCTGTCGGCGAAGGTGGTGCCCACCTGCGCGCCCACCACCTGGCCCTTGAGGTCGTCGAGCGTGACATCCTTGGCGTCGGCGGCCACGAACATGGCGTCGCCATAGGTATAGACCGGTTCGCTGAAATCCACGACCTTGCGGCGCTCGTCGGTGGCAAGCATGCCGGCGGAGATGACGTCGATCTTGTGGGTGCTGAGCGAGGGCACCAGCGCCGAGAAGGCGGTCAGCTCGAAGGTGGGCTTCAGGCCGACTTCGGTCGCGATCGCCTTGGCGAGGTCCACCATGGCGCCGGTGGGCTGCTGGGTGGTGGTGTCCACGAAGGTGAAGGGAACGCCGGTGGTGGTGACGCCCACCTTGAAGCTCTCCTGCGCCATCACGGGTGCGGAGAAGCCCACTGCGATGCCGACCGCCAGAGCGGCGAGAGATTTCAGAAACATGCTGTCTCCTGTTCCGCGCTCTGGCATCCGGGCGCGCGCAAGCGCTCGCCGTCCGGCGCGTGTTGGTTCCGCCTCGAAGGATCGGCAGCAGGAAAGGGCTGCCTTGGCCGGTCCGCATCGGAACCGCCGCAGCCACTATAAGCCAACCCTGCACCTCGGCAATGGGCGCAGGTTGCAAAATTTCACTTTTATGAAAATTGGAACTGTGCGACGTCTTTCGTAATTCGATGAACTCTGTGATGGGCCATCGGAAATCGTTTCATTCAGGGATCGTTTTCACGATGGTGAAGGGGCGGGCCGAAGTGGCGTCAACCGAGGACGAGGCGGCGAGCGAGCATGATCGTGCCTTCGGGTCCAGCATCCGCGAGGCGCGGCTCGCGCGCGGGCTTTCGCTCCAGCGCGTGGCGGATGCGGCCGGTCTTTCGGTGGGGTTGCTCAGCCAGGTGGAGCGCGGGATTTCCTCGCCCTCCGTGCGCGTGCTGCGGGCGATCTGCGGTGCCCTTGGAGTCACCGTGCAATCGCTGTTCGGGGAGGACGGGGCTCCGCTCTCCGAGAGCCGCCATGTGATGCGGCCTTACCAACGCCGGCGGCTCGATCTCGGAGCCAAGGGCATCGTGAAGGAATTCCTCAGCCGCAGCGATCTCAGCACGCTGCAGATCATGGAAATCATCCTCGCGCCCGGCGGCAGTTCCGGCGAGGAGGCCTATAACCACATTGGCGAGGAAGGCGGCGTGGTGGTGGAAGGCGCGATGGAACTCGTCATCGACGGCACCGTGCACCGCCTCATGCAGGGGGATTCCTTCGCCTTCGAGAGCGCCCTGCCGCACAAGTTCCGCAACCTCTCGGAGGGCGTCACCCGCGTGCTCTGGATCACCACGCCGCCGGTGTGGTGAGGCCGGCGGCGCCCGCTCAGGACAGTCGGGCCATCAGGCCGGCGATGAGGCGGCCCCGCTCGGCCAAGGTGTCGATGCGGATGTGCTCGTTGAGCGTGTGATAGTCGCCGCCGCAGGGCCCGAGGCTGTCCAGCGTCGGGATGCCGAGCGCTCCCGTGAAATTGCCGTCCGAGCCGCCGGGCGAGGAGCGGTGGGGCAGATCGAAGCCGAGTTCTCCGGCGATGGATTTCGCGAGGGCGTGGAGCGCCATGGAGCCCGCGTTCGGCTCCCACACGGGGCGCACCACGCTGGTCTTCACCTCAAAGCCGGTGCCGTCCTCCCGCCGCTCGTTGAGGGCCAGGATGCGGGTGGTGCCGCGGTCGAGGTCCTCCTGCCGCTTGGCCATGCTCAGCGCTTCGCCGCTGCAGGTCGTGGCAACGCAGTTCACCCACTGCCCGCCATGGACGACGCCGACCGAAAAGGTGCAGTCGTCCGAGGTCATATCCTCGATTTCGGGAATGCGTCGCGCCATCTCCCGTATGGCGGAACGCCCTTCCTTCAGCGTTGCGCCGGCATGGCTCGCCCGGCCGTAAGCGGTGAGCTTGTAGCGGGCGATGGCATAGCGTCCCGTGGTCACGCCCTTGTCGGCAAGGCCGGGCTCGGGCACCAGCACATATTTGTGCGTCTTCGCTTCCTCTTCGATGAGGGTGCGGGTGCCGGGGCTGCCGATCTCCTCGTCGCTGGTGAAGAGGAAGGTGATGGGCAGCGGCGTCTCGATGCCGGCTCGCGTGAGCTGGATCAGCGCCTCCAGCGCGGTGAAGGTGCCGCCCTTCATGTCCAGCAGGCCCGGCCCCCAGCACAGGTTGCCCTCCTGCCGGAAGGCGAGCTTTTCCAGCGTGCCGATGGGATGCACGGTGTCGAAATGGCCCATCACAAGGATGCCGGGCGTGCCGGCATCCCTGTGCGGAAAGCGTATGCGGGCGCAGTCCCCGAGCCCGTCCGGCCCGGGGATATGGTCGACCTGTCCGCCTGCCGCCGCCGCGTCGCGCGCGGCCAGCGCCACGGCGCGCGAGACGGCCGCCGGGTCATAGGTAGGGCTCTCGCACTCGATCCAGGGGCGCAGGCGCGCCAGCATGGATGTCGTGTCGAACGGCAGGGCAGAGAGGTCCATGGCGTGCCTCAGGCCGCCGCGAGGCGGTCGGTGGCGACCGTCGCCAGCAGGCTGGAGCCGATGGGCAGGATGGCCTCGTCCAGGACGAAGCCAGGATTGTGCACCGGCACGTCGCCACCATGGCCGACCCAGAAATAGGCACCGGGGACAGCCCGCAGCATATCGGCGAAGTCCTCGCTGCCCATGATCGGGGCCACGTCGGTGAGCAGGTTCTCGGCACCGACGATCTTGGCGATGCTCTTGGCGGCGGCGTCGCTCTGGGCCTCGTGATTCACCAGCACGTCGAAGATGGAGCGGATCTCCACGTCGATCTCCATCTCGAAGGTGGCGGCGATGCCGGCGGCGACGGTGCGCATGCGCTGGCGCATGAGTTCGCCGGTGGCCGCATCGAAGAAGCGGGTGGTGCCGCCGAGCGTCGCTTCCTGGGGAATGACGTTATAGGCCGAACCGGAATGGATCTTGGTCACCGACAGCACGGCGGCGTGCTGGGGATCGGCATTTCGGCTGACGATGGATTGCAGCGCCTGCACCAAAGCGGTCGCGGCGATCACCGGGTCGCGGGAGACCTCCGGGCGCGCGCCATGGGAGCCGCGGCCCGTGATCTTGATGTCGAAGAAGTCGGCCCCGGCCTGGGCCGGGCCGGCGAAGATGCGCACCTTGCCGGCCTCGATGTTCGGCGCATTGTGCAGGCCATAGACTTCATCACAGGGGAAGCGCTCGAACAGCTTGTCAGCCAGCATGGCGCGGGCGCCGCCGAGACCCTCCTCGGCCGGCTGGAAGATGAAATGGACGGTGCCGGCAAAGTCGTTGTTGCTGGCAAGATAGCGGGCTGCGCCCAGCAGCATGGTGGTGTGGCCGTCATGGCCGCAGCCGTGGAATTTGCCGGGATATTTGGAGGAGAAAGGCAGGTTGGTCGCTTCGTCCATGGGCAGGGCGTCCATGTCGGCGCGCAGGCCGATGCGACGGCCCG
The DNA here is from genome assembly GCF_000010525.1 of Azorhizobium caulinodans ORS 571. Taxonomy (GTDB): domain Bacteria; phylum Pseudomonadota; class Alphaproteobacteria; order Rhizobiales; family Xanthobacteraceae; genus Azorhizobium; species Azorhizobium caulinodans. The sequence continues at coordinate 2,388,747 of NC_009937.1, forward strand.
GACCCTTGGCGCCGTGCAGCACGCCGACGACGCCGGTCTTGCCGATGCCACGATGCACCTCGACGCCCCAGGAGGCGAGCTTCTCGGCCACCAGCGCGGAGGTGCGCACTTCCTCGAAGCCGATTTCCGGATGGGCATGGATGTCGCGGCGGATGGCGACGAGATCGTCGGCGAAAGCTTCGATTTCGGGCAATGCAGGCATGGGTCCGTCTCAGGTCAGCTTTGGGGGAGAAGGTCAGGCGAAGGCCGGGCCGTTGGGTTCCAGTCGCACGCCGGGGCGCAGATGCTTCCACGGCAGGCTGGCGGGGGAAAGGGGCATGGCACCGGGCGCGGTGCAGACCAGAATGGTTTCCGCAATCGGCGTGAAATCGGCCCGGAAATGCACGGAACTCTTGTTCACGAGGATCGCTTGCTCGGTCGGCTCGATGCCCACGTAGCGGAACATTGCCTGATCGGCGAGCTGCGCCTTGCGCGAGGCGACCACCACCCGCACGCCGCCGATGCGCAGGCAGGCAGAGCGACCGAGGAACATCGGCCCCTTGCCGAAATACGGGCCGGTGGCATTGAAGGTGCCGTCGGAGAGAGCCTCTACCGTGAAGGTGCCCTCGAACGGCGCATCCCCCGGAAGGCCCGACTTTCCGCCGAGCGCCAGCGTCACCTGACCCCCGACGCCCGCGGCATGGGCTGCGTCTGCCGCCTGCGGGTCCACCATCAGGCCGAGCGCCGCCCGCTCGGCACCGCAGGCGAGCAGCGCGCGCAGCATGCCCGTGGTGTCGGAGGTGCCACCGGCGCCGGGATTGTCCTGCGTGTCGGAGATCACCACCGGCTTTTTCGCCGTGGCGGCGATGGCCATCGCTTCCCGCACGCCCGCCTCGGGCGAGAAGGCGCTGCCGGCGAAGGCGTCCTCCTGCGCGAGGATGAGGGCGGTCATCGCGTCCGCGGCCGCATCGGCCTTCGCCTGGGTGTCCGCATAGGCGACAACGCTGCCGCCGCAGTCCGGAAAATCGGCGGCGGGGAAGCCGGGCAGGAAGGACAGGTGGACCAGCCCCATCTCGCGCTCGATCTGTGCCAACTGCTGATAGAGCGTGCGGCAGGGCTCCATCTCCGTGCACTGCCAGGCGATGGGCATGAGGAAGGGGATCTGCCGGAAGGCCTTGGCGAAGGGCTTGCCCGCCATGCGGTCGGCCAAAACATCCGCCGCGCGCCGGCCGGTGTCGGCCATATCCACGTGCGGATAGGTGCGATAGGCCACCAGCGCATCCGCCTCGTCCACCATGCGACGCGAGACATTGCCGTGCAGGTCGAGGCTCACCACCAGTGGCACGTCGGGACCGATGAGGTCGCGCACGCGGGCCTCGGTCTCGCCCTCGCCGTCGTCGTAATGGGTGGTCACCATGGCGCCGTGGAGGTCGAGATAGACGCCATCCACCGGGCCGAAGGCGGCCAGACGCTCCAGCATCTCGGCCATGATGCGCTCAAAGGCGTCCTCGGTCACATGGGCGGAGGGCGCAGCGGCGCACCAGAGCGTCGGCAGCACCTCCCAGCCCTTTTCGGCTGCGGCGGCGATGAAGCCGGAGAGGCCGGTGTTCTTCCCCGGCATCCGCTCGAAGATTTCCGCGCCCCGGCTGATGGGCGGGAAGCCGCCGCCATGCTCGAAGGCGGCGTAGGGCGCCTGTGCGGGGGCAAAGGTGTTCGTCTCGTGCATGAAGCCGCCGACGGCGATGCGGGTCATGGATCTGTCCTTGCTTATCTCACGCGCCGGCGGCGGCGGGCTCCAGCGGCCGGAAATTGGCGAAGTCCCAATGGCGGCCGGGGGCGGCGGCCAGGAGGTCGCGGGTGTAGTCCGCCTTCGGGGTGGCGAGAACTTCCTCGGCCGTACCGTATTCCACAATGCGGCCCTTATGCATCACAACCACATCGTCGCAGATCTGGGCTGCCACCCGCAGGTCGTGGGTGATGAACAGGATGGCGATGCCGAGCCGGGTCTGGAGGTCGGCCAGAAGGTCCAGCACCTGCGCCTGCACGGAAACGTCGAGGGCCGAGACCGCCTCGTCCGCCACCAGCACATCGGGCTCCATGGCGAGCGCCCGCGCGATGGCGATGCGCTGGCGCTGGCCGCCCGAGAACTGGTGCGGAAACCGCTCCACGGCATCCTCCGGCAGGCCGACGAGCGGCATCAGCTCGCGGGCGCGCTTCAGCGCCACGGCGGCGGGCACGCCGAAATTGCGCGGGCCTTCCGCAATGCTCTCGCCCACCGTGATGCGCGGGTTGAGCGAGCGGTAGGGGTCCTGAAAGATCATCTGGATGCGCTTGCGATAGGGGCGCAACACGCTGGGCGAGAGGTCAGAGACTTCCTGCGCGCCGAGGCGAATCGAGCCCGAGGTGGGGTCGATGAGCCGCATCACGCAGCGGGCCACCGTGGACTTGCCCGAGCCGCTCTCGCCCACGATGCCGAGCGTGCGACCGCGCTGCAGGCGGAATGAGACGTCCTTGGCCGCCACCGTCTCGCGCGGCGCACGGAACAGGGCGCGGGAGGCGTAGGTCTTTTCCAGTTCGCTCACCGAGAGCACGGTCTCCGGCGAGGTTTCCGGACGCGGCGGGCGGGGCGTGAGGCTCGGCACGGCGCCCAGCAGGCGGCGGGTGTAGTCCTCCTGCGGCGCGCGCAGGATGGTGTCGATGGGGCCAGTCTCCACCACCTTGCCGTGGTGCATCACGCACACCCGGTCCGCAATGTCCGCCACCACGCCCATGTCATGGGTGATGAACAGGACGGACGTGCCCATCCGTCCCTGCAGCTCCTTGATGAGCTTCAGGATCTGCTTCTGGGTGGTGACGTCCAGCGCCGTGGTGGGCTCGTCCGCGATCAGCAGCTTGGGATCGAGGATCAGCGCCATGGCGATCATGATGCGCTGGCGCTGGCCGCCGGAGAGTTGGTGCGGATAGGAGGCATAGACGCGCTCGATATTGGGCAGGTGCACCTGCTCCATCATCGCCAGCACCTTCTCCCGACGCTCGCGACCGGAGAGATGCAGGTGGGTCTTCAGAACCTCCTCGATCTGGCGGCCCACCGGGATCACCGGATTGAGCGCCGTCATCGGCTCCTGGAAGATCATGGCCATGCGGCTGGCCCGAAGCGCCCGCAGGCGGGCATCGCTTGCGCCCACCAGTTCCTCGCCCTCAAGCTTGATGCTGCCGCCTGAGAGGCCGAGCACCTTCTTGGGCAGCAGGCCCATGGTGGCGAGCGAGGTGACGGATTTGCCCGAACCGCTCTCACCCACGAGACACAGGGTCTCGCCGGGCGCGATGGAGAGGGAGATGCCGTCAAGAACCCGCCGCTTGAGCGCGGCGATGTCGACACACAGATTGTCGATGGTCAGGATGGGGGAAGGGGTGCCGCTCATGCGCCGGTCCTCTTCTTGAGCCGCGGGTCGAGTACGTCTCGGGCGGCATCGCCGATCAGATTCACGGACAGGATGCACATCGAGAGAAGCAGGCCCGGCCAGAAGATGAGCATGGGCTTCAGCTGGAAGTACATGCGCCCCTCCGAGATCATGTTGCCCCAGGAGGGAGTCTCGGTGCCGATGCCGGCGCCGAGGAAGGAAAGGATGGCTTCCGTCACGATGGCCGAGGCGCAGATATAGGTGCCCTGCACGATCAGCGGCGCATAGGTGTTGGGCATCAGGTGGCGATAGAGCAGAGCCGGCAGGCGCGTGCCCATGGCGATGGCCGCCTCCACATAAGGCTCGTTGCGCGCGGAGAGCACCACAGAGCGCACAAGGCGCACCACGCGCGGCACCTCGGGAATGGTGATGGCGATCATCACCGTCGTCAGCGACGAGCCGGAGAGCGACACCACGGCGATGGCGAGCAGTACGCTCGGAATGGCCATGAGGCCGTCCATCACCCGCATGAGGATGGCATCCAGCGTGCGGAAATAGCCCGACAGCAGGCCGAGCGGCAGGCCGATGGCGATGGAGATGACCATCACCCCCAGCCCGACGATGAGCGAGACCCGCGCGCCATAGATGAGCCGAGAAAGTAGGTCGCGGCCGTAGGAATCCGTGCCGAGCAGATACATGGGGCTGGGCGGCTTCAGCCGCTGCGTCGGCAGCATGGTGATGGGATCATGCGGGGCCAGCAGCGGCGCGAGGAGCGCCATGGCGGCGATCAGCACGAGGCAGACGGCGGCGACCGTCGGCGCGAAGCGCAGCCGCGACAGGTTCGGCAGATAGCGCGGCCGGCTGACGGGCAGGGCGCCCGCATCACTGGGAGAGGAGGCGGCCATCAGTAGCGGATCCTCGGGTCCAGCAGGGAATAGGAGAGATCGACCATCAGGTTGATGAACACATAGATGCCGGAGGTGAGAAGGATCAGCCCCTGTATGACCGGATAGTCGCGGGCCAGAACCGCATCGACAATGAGCCGTCCGAGGCCGGGAATGTTGAACACGCTTTCGGTCACCACCACGCCCGAGATGAGCAGGGCAAAGCCGGTGCCGATGACCGTGAGGATGGGCACGGCGCTGTTGCGCAAAGCGTGGCGGAACAGGACGATGCGCTCGGCGACGCCCTTGGCGCGGGCGGTGCGGATGTAGTCTTCCCCCAGCACGTCCAGCAGGCTCGCACGCGTCATGCGGGCGATCAGCGCCACATAGATGGAAGCGAGGGTGAAGGCGGGGAGGGTGGCGCGCTGGGCGAAGGGGCCGATGCCGTTGGCGATCGTGCTGAAGCCCTGAACAGGGAACCAGCGCAGATTGATGGCGAACACCTGGATCAGCACATAGCCGATGACGAAGACCGGCACGGAGAAGCCGAGCACGCACAGCGCCATCACGAGATTGTCGATGAGCGTGCCGTGCTTCCAGGCCGCCAGCACGCCCATGGGCACGGCGATGAGGATCGAAAGCACCATGGTGACGAGCGCGAGGTTGAGCGTCGGCCCGAGGCGCTGGCCGATCAGCGTCGTCACGGGCGTCTTGGAGATGAGCGAGGTGCCGAGATCGCCATGCGCGAGCTGGCTGATCCAGGTGAGGAACTGGACGGGTATGGGCTTGTCGAGCCCGAGGCTGGTGCGGATGGCCTCCAGCTGTGCCGGTGTCGCCGTGTCGCCGGCGATGATGGCGGCGGGGTCGCCGGGCGTGAGGCGCAGCAGCAGGAAGACGAACAGCGCGACCACGCCCATGACGGGGATGGCGGCGAGCACGCGCCGGAGAACATAAGCGAGCATGGATCGCCCTCGCTGGGAAACGGGGCTGCGCCCGGCCGGTGCGGGCCGGGCGCAGCGGCGTCAGTTGGCTTTCTTGATGTTCCAGAACAGCGGCGCCGGTCCCTGGATCAGCCCGGAAAGCGAGGTGCGGTAAAGGGCCGGAATGTAGTAGCTGCCGAGCGGCACGTAGGCCGCGTCGTCATAGGCGCGCTGCTGGATCTTTGTGGCGACCGCCTTCTGCTCGTCGAGCGTCTTGGCCGCGGCGAACTCCTCGCGCATCTTGATGATTTCCGGATCGTCCAGCCAGCCGAAGAAGCCGCCCTTCTTGCCACGCGTGTTGAGCATGGGGTTGACGAGGGGCGTCCAGACTTCGGCGCCGATCCAGTTGGTGAAGAACAGGCTCCATCCGCCTTCGGCCAGCGGGGCCTGGCTGGCGCGTCGGGTCACCAGGGTCTGCCAGTCCATGGGCTGGAGCGTGACCTTGAAGCCAGCATTGCGCAGGGCCTGAGCCGCCACCACCGGCTGGGGAGCGACCGTGATGACGTCGGTGGGCTGGAGGATGACGACGGGGGTGCCGTCATAGCCCGCCTCCTTCAGCAGCGCCTGCGCGGCCTTGATGTCGCCCGTGGCGAAGGTCTTGGGCGCGCCGGCATCCGTGGAGAGCGGGACGCCGCAGCCATACATGGACGGGCAGGCCGCGAAATATTCGGGATTGCCGATGAGGGCGGCGAGCACGTCGTTCTGCCCGAGCGCCAGCATGGCGGCGCGGCGGATCTTCACATTGTCGAAGGGCGGATAAAGGACGTTCATCTGCCCCATGGTCTGGGTGTTGAGGGGCGTCCAGCGGAACTTCTTGATGTCCGGATTGGCTTCGGCCAGCGGCAGGAGGTCCACCGGCGGGGCCTCCATATAATCGATCTCGCCATTGTTGATGGCGTTCAGCGCCGTCTGCGCGTCGGGCATGTTCACCCATTCCACGCGGTCCACGTAGGCGACCTTGCCGCCGGCGGTCCAGCTCGGGGGCTCCTTGCGGGGCACGTATTTGTCGAACTTCTCGTAGACCACCTTCACGCCGGGCTGGAACTCCGCCTTCACGAACTTGAAGGGGCCGGAGCCGATCTGGTCGGTGATGCTCTCGCTGGCGGGCGTCTCCGCGATGCGCTTCGGCATCATGAAGGGCACGACCGACGAGGGCTTGGCCAGCATCTCGAGCGTCGGGCCGAAGGGCTTCTTGAGCTTCAGAACAATGGTCTTGGCATCGGCGGCGGTGAGGCTCTCGGCGTAGTCCATGAGCATCTGGCCGCCGGTATCGCGCTGCGCCCAGCGCTTCAGGGAGGCGACGCAGTCTTCGGCGGTGACCGGCGTGCCATCGTGCCACAGCAGGCCGTCGCGCAGGGTGAGCGTGTAGGTCAGCCCGTCGTCGGAGACCTTGTACTCCGCCATCTGCGGCTGCGGTTTGTAATTGGCATCCATGGACAGCAGCGTGTCATAGATCATGTAGCCGTGATTGCGCGTGATGTGCGCGGTGGTGATGATCGGGTCCAGCACGCGCAGGCCCGAGTGCATCACCGCCCGGATGGTGGTGCCGGCCGCGTGGGCGGCGGGGGCGAGGGAGGACAGGCCAAGGGCAAGCACGGACGCCATGGTGAGCGTCTTCAGGGCCTTGCGCCGCGGGCCGGACACCTCGGTCTTGAACCAATTCATGCAACAGTCCCCTCGGATCGGAATGGTCGGATGGTCAGGAAGGTGAGAGCGCCGGTCTTGTGTCTTGTCTGGCCTCTTGCCGTGCGACGTGTGCCCGCCACGGGGCGGCGCGGTGGCCGGCCCGTGCGATGAAGGTCGCCCCGTCCGTTCTGGGCCTGAGAGATTCACCGCTGACGCGGCTTGCTCCTTCGGCGGACCGGCAGGGCCGGTCACTCTCCGGACGTCTTCTGGCAGGCACCGGTCCTTTGACCTGAGAGTTTCCGGGGCGGTTGCTCCTTCGGTGCCGGATCGATCCGGTCTCTCCCGGTGCTGCCATTCACGTGAAGGAGCCTAGCGCTCTCAACGAAATGCACAATAACTACGCGTGGTGAAAAAATAGCCGGTATACCGCAGGCCGACCGCTCCCCCGCCCAATGCGCAGGCAAACGGGCATCCTGCCATCATTCGGTGTGGTTGGGTGGGGCGCAATTTGAAGATGTTTTGCCGCTCAAATGCGAGGCGAGCGAGGGCTTCACCGGTGCGACATTTCCGGCGCGGCGGCCGGTCGTTTGTTGGGATAGGCCGGTGAGGGGATGCCTCCCCTTTGGGCGGGAGCGGGGCGTGCGGAAGCCGTTACGCCAGCGTCATCACGCCGCGCACGACCACATAGATGCCGACCATCGCGACGATCAGGGCGAACAACCGCGACAACCGCCCCTTGCGCCCCGCAAGATGGCGCGCCAGCCGCTGGCCAAGGAGACCGCCGATGACGCCTCCGCCGATGAACACAGCCACCATGCGCCAGTCGATGAAGCCTGAAACTGCGTAGTTCACCGCCGTCGTCACGCCGAAGGCGGTGACGGCCACCAGTGAAGAGCCGATGGCGAAGATGAGCGGCATGCGCGTCGCTGCCAAAAGGCCGGGCACCACGAGGAAGCCGCCACCGATGCCGAAGAAACCCGAGAGCGTCCCGACCGCGACACCCATGCCGATCAGGCGGGGCAACAGCACGGGCGCAGACGTGCTCGATAGCCGCACGGCAGGATCTTCACCGGTGCCGGTACGGCGGAACATGGCCAGTGCAATGGCGATCATCAGGGCGCCGAACAGCAGAAGAAGTTTCTGTCCATCCATCGCCTTGCCGAGCGTGGAGCCGAAGGTCGCGCCGAGAACGCCAGCGAACGTGAAGACAATGGCACATGGCCATTTCACGTGCCCCGCCCGTGCGTGCCCGGCAAGATTCGCAGCCGCACTGACGGCTACCGCCACCGCGCTCGTCCCGATGGCGAGGTGGGGTGAGGGGACGCCGACCAGATAGACCAGAAGGGGGACTGCCAGCACGGAGCCGCCGCCCCCGATGAGGCCGAGAACCAGCCCGACGAGGGTCCCCGAAAAGAGCGTCAGGCCATCGGTGAGGAGGGAGGCGGGCACGGGCGGGCTCCAGCCGGAACGGAGAAAAGCGCCCCGATCGCGCAGGGGCTACACGGATCGGGGCAGAGAGGTCACAGGCCGTTGATCGGCACCTTGAGGAACCGCTTTCCCGTCTCGTCGGGCGGCGGTAGTTCGCCAGCACGGATGTTTACCTGGATGGAGGGAATGATGAGGCGCGGCATGTCGAGGGTCGCGTCGCGGGCTGTGCGCATGGCGACGAACTCCTCTTCGCTCACCCCGTCGCGCACGTGAATGTTGTGCGCCCGTTCATCGGCCACCGTGGTCTCCCAGCGGATGTCGCGGCCGTTCGGGCCGTAGTCGTGACACATGAACAGGCGGGTCTCGGGCGGCAGGGCCAAAACGCGCTTGATCGAACGGTAGAGCACGTGCGCGTCGCCGCCCGGAAAGTCGGCCCGCGCCGTGCCGCCGTCAGGCATGAACAGCGTGTCGCCGACAAAGGCGGCATTGCCGATCACGTGGGTCATGCAGGCGGGCGTATGGCCGGGCGTGTGCATGGCGAAGGCCGTCATGCTACCGATCCGGTAGGTATCGCCGTCCTTGAACAGCCGGTCGAACTGGCTGCCGTCGCGCTGGAATTCCGTGCCTTCGTTGAAGATCTTGCCGAAGGTCTCCTGAACGATGGTGATGTTTTCACCGATACCCATCTGTCCGCCGAGGGTCCGCTGGATATAAGGCGCGGCGGAAAGATGATCGGCATGCGCGTGGGTCTCGATGAGCCATTCCAGCCGGAGTCCGTGGTCCTGGATGAACGCGATGATCGCGTCTGCGGACTGGAAGGCGATGCGGCCGGCCGCGTAATCGATGTCCATGACGCTGTCGATGACGGCACAGGCGTTCGACTGCGGGTCCTTCACCACATAGCTCACGGTGTTGGTGGGCGCGTCGAAGAAGGCGGTCACCTCCGGTTTGACGGACAGGTCAACGGCGTGCGGGATCGGGAGCATGGAAGCGTCTCCGTTTGTTTCAGGGGCGGGTCTTCAGGGCATCGGTGCCCTGGGCCGTGGAGGGATGGCTCCGCCCGGCGAGCCAGCGGGCGAGGGCCATGCCGGCGAACATGGCGGGCACGAAGACGAGAACACCCGGCGCCCCCAGTGTGAGACTGGTGAGCGCGGGGCCGGGGCAGATGCCTGACAGTCCCCAGCCGATGCCGAAGATGGCCGGACCGACAATGACGCGGGCATCGATCTGCCGCGCCGTGGGCATATGGAAACGCGGCGCCACCCAGGGGTGGGGCTGACGGAGAGCCAGCCGGAAGCCGATGGTGGCGACGATGACAGCGCCGCCCATGACGAAGGCAAGGCTCGGGTCCCATGTCCCGGCGACGTCGAGGAAATTGAGCACCTTCGCCGGATCGGCCATACCCGAGACCACAAGGCCGAGGCCGAAGAGGAGGCCCGACAGTGGGGGGAGGAGCAGGGCCATGTCAGCCTCCGAAACCGTGGCGGACGAGGAACACCGTCAGTCCGGCCGTCGCCATGAAGGTGAGGGTCGCGACCAGGGAGCGCAGCGAGAAGCGGGAAAGTCCGCATACGCCGTGGCCGCTGGTGCAGCCATGGCCCCAGACGGAGCCGAAGCCCACGAGGAGCCCTGCCCCCGCCATGAGCAGCAGGTTGCCCGAGACCGTTTGCGCGATGGGGCGGCCGGTCACGAGGATCATGGCCACCGGCGCGGCCACGAGGCCCGCGATGAAGGCGAGGCGCCAGTCGAGGCCGTCGTCCTCATAAGGTGGCAGGAGGCGGGAGGCGATGCCGCTGATGCCGGCGATGCGCCCTGACGCTGCCATGAGCAGCACGGCTGCGAGCCCGATGAGGGCGCCACCCGCCAGAGAGGTCCATGGGGTGAAGGTGGTGGTCATGTGGTGTCGGCCGTGTCACTTCTTCGGCTGCGCCAGCGGGCAGGTGCGCAGGCCGACCAGCATATAGGCCGGGCAGAAGCCGAGAATGCCGGTCGCGATGAGGACGAGGCCCGCTGCCGCGGCCACCCAGAGCCAAGGTCCGAGGCTCGCCAGCGACGCTGCGGGAATGAACGGGAGGATGAGGAGTGCGATGCCGACTGCCACGCGGATGGCACGATCCAGGGAACCGACGTTGACCATGGGACTCTCCATGTGTAAATTAGAAGATACGAATATTAGGTTATTCTAAAATGTCAACGAGCAAAAATGCCGCGCCGTCGACCCCGGGCGTCGTGGCGCTGGAAGCCAAAGCGGAGGAAGTGGCGGCGCTGCTGTCCTCCATGGCCAATGCCAAGCGTCTGCTGGTGCTGTGCCAGCTTGTGGAGGGCGAGCGTTCGGTGGGCGACCTTGCCGAGGTGGTGGGTCTCAGCCAGTCCGCGCTCTCGCAGCATCTCGCGAAGATGCGCCTGCAAGGGCTCGTGGAGACCCGGCGGGAAGCACAGACGGTCTATTACCGGCTGGCCAGCGGCGAGGTGCGGCAACTCCTCGAAACGCTCCATGGCATTTTTTGCGGCGACCTTGCGCCCGCTTGAACCGCCATGGGGCGGCCGGCCGGAATGGTCCTTTGGCGGGGGTTGCGCTCGCGCGAAAAAAGGTGAATTAAGCTGACCTAATCGCCGCAGTATTCTGTCAGCTAACGCAACGTTAGGCAGCGGATCACTCGCTCACGTTGCGTCGCCTCACAGTTATTCCCTGCTGCCGGTCGGTATTCCGGGTGCGTGTTTTCACCGCGTCGCTGTTGGGCGGCAGGTGCGGCAGCAGCGCCCCAACGGGGCCGCAGACGCCTCGGGATCAGCGGGAGCGAAGGGGGCCGGACGGGCGTCACGCCCGTGCGGCCGCGTGGCTTGAAGGCATGCGAACCCAGGATCTCCCGGACGATATCTGGCGCGAGGGAGACGATATGAAACGTCGTACCGATGAAGACTTCCGCCCCGTCGGGGATGGGTATGACACCAAGGACACGGTGCGCCGTGTCAAGGCGATCCTGGTCGGATCGACCGGCAACCTGATCGAGTGGTACGACGTCTACGTCTTCGCCGCTTTCCAGCTTTACTTTGCTCCGTCCTTCTTTGCTGACCAGTCTCCGGCCCGTCAGCAGATCTTTGCTTCCATCGTCTTCGCGCTCGGCTTCCTTGCGCGCCCGTTCGGCAGCCTCCTGTTCGGCGCCATCGCGGACCGCTACGGCCGCCGGATCTCGCTCACCGCGTCCGTGCTGCTGATGTGCTTCGGCTCGCTCATCATCGCCTGCACCCCCTCTGCGACCCAGATCGGCATCGCCGCGCCCATCCTGCTCACGGTCGCCCGCCTCCTGCAGGGCCTGAGCCAGGGCGGCGAATACGGCGCCAGCGCCACCTATCTCTCGGAGATGTCGCACCCCAACCGCCGCGGCTTCTATTCCGGCGTCTGGTACGTGACGCTGATCGGCGGCCAGCTGATGGCGGTGTTCACCCTGCTCATCATGCAGAAGCTGTTCCTCTCGGAGGACCAGATCCGGGCCTGGGGCTGGCGCATTCCCTTCTTCATCGGCGCGGCGCTGGCGGTTTATTCCTTCACCATGCGGCGGGACATGCCGGAGACCGACCTGTTCAATAAGGCGAAGTCGGTCGCCAAGGAGCGCGCCCCCCTCGCCGATCTCATGCGGCACTGGAAGTCGCTGCTGCTCGTGGTGGGCGTGACCATCGGCGGCACCTCCGCCTTCTACACCTACACCACCTACATGCAGAAGTTCCTGAAGCAGTCGGTGGGCCTCACGGCGGACCAGACCACCATGGTCACGGTCGGCACGCTCATCGTCGCTTTGATCATGCAGCCCCTCTACGGCTCGATCTCCGACAAGATCGGCCGCAAGCCGCTTCTGATCTACTTCGGCGTGATGGGTACGCTGTTCACCTATCCGCTGCTGAACACCATCCAGACCACCAAGGACCCTTGGATGGCCTTCCTGCTGATCTGCGGCGGCTGGGCCATCGTCAGCGGCTATACGTCCATCACGGCCATCATCAAGGCGGAGCTGTTCCCCACCTCCGTGCGTGCCATGGGCGTGGGCTTCCCCTATGCCGTCACGGTCGCCGTGTTCGGCGGCACCGTGGACAGCGTGGCCCAGATCTTCAAGTTCGAGCTCCATTGGGAGCAGGGCTTCTACTGGTACGCCACCGCCTGCATCTTCGTGTCGCTGCTGGTCTATATCGGCCTCAAGGACACCAAGAAGACCTCGCGGATGGACGAGGCCCACTGATCGGGCGCTCTTCCGCATTCACGTGAAAGAAAGCCGCGCGGCGCTCATCGCTCCGCGCGGCTTTTTCATGTCGGGACGAGCGTCAGGCGCCGAGCAGGGCGCGGGCGTCCGCCACGAGCTTCAGCGCCAGTTCGCCGGCCGGAAGACGAGGCGCGAGCCGGGCGGCCTGGCCCGACCAGAGATTGGTGAAATCGTCTCGCCCGTCGGCCTCGGCGCGGGCTTTGAGTGGCGCCAGCGCAGCGCCCGCAAGCGGAAAGGCGGGGGCATCGGGCGAGAGCGGGCCGATCTCGCGCATGATGCGGTTCATGACCCCGCGTGCCGGCCGACCGGTGAAGAGGTTGGTGAGCGCCGTTGTGTTGTCCTCCGCGCGCTCCAGCGCGGCGCGGTGGAGCGGTGCCACGCCTGCTTCTGGCGAAAACAGGAAGGCCGTCCCCACCTGAACCGCATCCGCGCCGAGCGCAAAGGCAGCGGCGACGCCGCGGCCGTCCGAAATGCCGCCCGCGGCAATTACCGGCACGGAGACGGCATCGCGCACCTGAGGCACCAGTGCGAAAGTGCCCACCTGCCGCGTCATGTCGAGATCGAGGAAGGCGCCGCGATGCCCACCGGCCTCAAGCCCCATGGCGATGATGGCATCGCAGCCCTTTTCTTCCAGCCATTTCGCCTCGGCAACCGTGGTCGCCGACGAGATCACCTTGGCTCCCGTGGCTTTCACGCGCGCCAGCAGAGAGGGTTCCGGCAGGCCGAAGTGGAAGCTCACCACCTCCGGTCGGCGGGCTTCGACGAGCACACAGAACTTCTCGTCGAAGGGCGCCCGGCCGCCGCCGGAGGGCACCGTGGCCGGATCGATGCCGGCCTCGGCGAAATAGGGAGCAAGTCGAGCGCGCCAGTTCGCCTCGCGCGCGGCATCCGGCACCGGCGGCGTATGGGCGAAGAAATTCAGATTGAGCGGTCGGCCGGGCAGTGCCTCCCGCATTTCAGCGATGGCGGCATCAAGCTGCTCGGGCGTGTATTGCGCGGCGGGGAGGGCGGCCAGACCTCCGGCCGCGCCGACGGCGATGGCGAGCTTCGGTGTTCCGGAACCTGCCATGGGCGCCAGCAGCAGGGGTAGATCGATGCGGAAGAGGTCAAGGATGCGGCGGTTCGGCCAGGCTTGGGACATGGGACACACTCGCGTCTGCGCACCGGGCCGGTGCCCGGCCATTATGCATGGGCGCGCGCGAGCGGATATGCGAGGCGGGAATGGCTGTCCATCAGGCGATGCGGTCGGCCAGGGTGTCCGCAAGGGCCGCGGTCTGGCGCCGGATGTCCGGGACGGCGACGATTTCCCAGAACTGCCCCTTGCTCACAGGCCCGATGCCGAAGAGGCACGAATGTGCGGTGCCATCCGCCGCGACGATGGCATTGTGGGGCGTGACGTCGAGCCCCTGCCCGAGTGGGTCGGGACGCGCCACCCCCTCGCGCAGGAGCGATGCCACGAGCGGATCCTGCACCCGGCGATAATCCGATTGGGGTCCGGAGCAGTTGATGAGGTAGGTCGCCTCCCGCCACTCCAGCCGGCTTGAACCGCGGGGCCGGACGCCGAGGGCAAGGCCAGCGTCGCGGGCATCCAGCCGCACGCCACGCGCCGCCTCCACCACGAGGCGTCCGCTGGCGAGATGGTGCGCAATGCGCGCGGCGATCTCCGGTGACATGCGATGGCGGTGAATGTCCCACCAGGGCCGGACATGGCGCAGGAAGCGCCGCCGCTCGACAGCATCGAAGCCCTGCCAGATGGCCTGCGTCGCCGGGCGCAGCGCATCGATCACGTCCCGCCAGCCGGCGCCGCTCGCCTCGGCGCGCTCCACTTCGGACCGCACCCGCCGCATGAGGGCTGCCACGGTTTGCGGGGGCGCCTCCGGATCGATGAAGGACGGCCAGGGCGCCGTTTCCCGGTGCTGCTGCGGAATGAGGCCGCGCCGGGAGACGACACGGATCGGCCCGCGGTGGCCGCGCGCATCGAGCCGGATCACCAGATCCACCATCGTCAGGCCGGACCCGAGGATGATGACTGGCGCATCGGGCGCAATGCGGGCAAGCGCCGCCTCGTCCCAGGGATTGCGGATGATCAGTGAGGCGTCGCAGGCCGCGCAGCCCTCCGTGACCGGCAGTTCCGGCGGGAAGTTTCCGACCGCGAGCACCGCCGCGTCCACATCCAGAGGGACGGCGCCGGCGGGATGGAGGCGCACGCCCTCCGCATGGATCTCGAGGGACCGGATATCGAGCGGCAGGCGCCGGACAGTGCGGCCGGGCGCTGCCTGCGCCTCGACCGCAGCCAGCGTCTCGCTCAGATAACGCCCGTAAAGGCCACGCGGCGCAAAGGCGTGGCCGGAGGCGGGGACGGTGGCTCCGAGGCCCTGATTCGCAGCATGTGCCTGGAGCCAGCGCACGAAATGGCCCGGATCGTCAGCCAGCGCCGACATGTTGGAGGCACGGACATTCAGCAGGTGGTTGGGGTCGCCCGAACTGTAGGCGAGGCCCGGCCCGAACAGCCCGCTGCGCTCCAGCAGCAGGACTTCGACTCCAACCGGACCTCGCCGGAGCAGTTCGATGGTCAGCGAAGTACCGGAAAAGCCGGCCCCGACGATGGCGATGCGCATGAACGAATTAGCGCTGTGGAATGCGACCGGATCAAGAAGTCCGGTCCGAGCGCGTGAAATCCCCCACAGGAAAGGCCGAAACGTAAGGTTTTCGCCCTGGCCGTCGACCCATCAGTCGCCAGATGCCACCACGAGCCGACAACCGGCCTCCGCCATACGCGTGGCGAGACGGTCGGGGGGCGCGGCATCGGTGATGAGGGTCGAGACGGCCTCAAACTCGGCCACCCGCACGACGGCGGAGCGGGCAAACTTCGTGGCGTCGGCCACCAGAAGGGTTCGCCGGGCACGGGCGATCATGGCCTTCTTGGTCGCCACCTTGAGCGGATCGAAATCCATGATGGCGCCGTCCTCGTCATCGAAGCCGGAGCACCCGATCACCGCGAAGTCCGTGCGCAGGCCGTTCAACGTCGCAATCGCCTGCTCGCCCACAAGCGAGCCGTCCGCGCCGCGCATCAGGCCGCCCGTCACCACCACGTCGCCCACCGGCGCACCCGCGAGGATCGCAGCGGCACCGACGCTGGTCGTGACCACATGCAGGCTGCGATGGTCCAGAAGCGCGCGCGCGACCGCTTCCACCGTCGTGCCCACATCGAGACAGACGGAGGCGCCGTCTGGGATCATCCGCGCGCACGCCTCGGCAATGGCGCGCTTGGCATCCGTGGAGGTGGTGCGCTTCTGGCTGTAGGCGGGGCGGGCGGTGTTCTCTCGCTGGCCCGCGCCGCCATGGAAGCGCTGGATGAGGCCGGCTTCATCGAGGCGAATGATGTCGCGCCGCACCGTCTGGGTGGAAACGTCGAACAGTCGGGCGAGGGTTTCGATGGTGACATAGCCCTGCTCTCGCACCCGTTCCACGATCGCCTGCTGGCGGCCGGAGACATCGGGAGAAGCGGCGTCGGCGCCGGAGACGATAGGCGCGGCGGCAGAGGAGGGGGCTTCGGTCTCGGGCGCAGCGCGTCGGGGCATGGGAACTCGATCAGGGATGGCGCTTGGCGTTTTTCGTCGGCTATGTAAGAAAACTTACATCGCATTAGCGTATGCCAATGCGGAACGTCCGTCGAGCCGTGTTCAGGAGCCGCCCGCCATGTCTTCCCTCGCTCCCGCTTCCATCCCCTCTCTGCTCTGGTCCGAAGGCGGCGTCCTGCTGCGGGACGGCGCCCGCTTCGATCCCTGGGCGCTCGCCTGGGTCGCCCTGGACGGGTCGGTGCAGGGGGAGGCGCATGCGGTCACGCCGTGCGAGGCGCTGACGCGGCTCAACGCCGAGGGGCAGATGCGCAAGGTGCCGGTGGGCATCATCGGCCCCAAGAATGCCAATCCGGAGCAGGAGACGCTGGCAGAGGCGCTGGGGCGGGCCTTCGCCAAGCTCGGCCTGACGTTGCTGACGGGCGGGCGCATGGGGGTGATGCAGGCCGCGAGCCGGGGCGCCTTCTCCGCCGGCGGGCTCACCATCGGCATCATTCCGGATGGGGAATGGGACACCGCCAATCCCTATGTGACGGTCCCCCTTGCCACCGGCCTCGGTCCGGCGCGCAATGCGATCGTGGCCCGCGCCTGCGAGGCGCTGGTGGCGGTCGGCGGCGAATATGGAACGCTGAGCGAAATGGCCTTCGGCATGCATTTCGACCGGCTGGTGCTGTCCATGCTCAATGCCCCGGTGGTGAATGGCGTGGTGGCCTGCGCCACCATCGAGGAGGTGACCGAGCGGGTGGCGCTGCGCGTCCTGCGGCTGGATCGTCCGTTCGGTGGTTGATCGAAATCTTCCATATATGTCATAAAAGTATCATCGGATCGGGCGCAGAAGATGCCCGACCATATGGGGGAAGACCGGCGCCGTGCTCGCCACCTGTCTCTATCTGCTGTTCCTGTTCGCGCCCATCGCCTTGCTGGTGATGGGATCGCTCGGGGAAAGCTGGACCAACAGCCTGCTGCCGAGCGGCCTTACCGGCCGCTGGTATGCGGAGCTGGCCGCCGATCCGAGCTTCCAGCGCGCGTTCCTCACCAGCCTCAAGGTGGTGGCTGCGACCTGCATCCTCGACATGCTGATCGCCGTGCCTCTGGCCTATGCGCTGCATTCCACGGCGCGGCGCGGCGTTCAGGCGGCGGCGCGGGTGGTGACGCTGTTGCCCATCGCCACGCCCGAACTGGTGCTTGGCTTCGGCTTCATCCTCGTCTTCTCCTCCGATGCCTTGCCGTTCATCGGCAGCATCTGGCTGCTCATTGCCGCCCATGTGGTGGTGACGCTGCCCTATCTCCTCAACATCCTTCTATCGGACATGACTCAGCTCAAGCTCGGCGACCTGGAGCGGGTGGCGGCCACCCTCGGCGCTCCCTTCATGAGCCGCTTCTTCGATATCGTGCTGCCGCTGGTGCGTCACAGCCTGTTCGCCGGCCTGATCACGGTCTCGGCCATCTCCATTGGCGAGTTCCAGATTTCCAATCTCATCGCCGGCTTCCTCACACGCACCTATCCGATCACGCTGTTGCAGGCCTTCTACGGCGCCACGGGCTTTGCCTGCGCCGCGACCGTCGTCCTGCTGGTGCTCGCGGTGACGGCCTCCGCGGCCGGTGCGCTGACGGCTCGCGCCGCACGGACGGGTTGAACCATGAGCGTGCGTTTCGAGAACGTCTCCTTCCGCTATCCCGGCACGACCACCGGCGTCTTCGACATCGATCTGGAGATCGCGACCGGCGAGCTGCTGGCGGTCATCGGGCCGTCCGGCTCCGGCAAGAGCACGCTGCTGAAGCTGCTGTCCGGCTTTGCCGTGCCAGACACGGGCCGCATCCTCGTGGACGGCAAGGACGTCACGCATCTGCCGCCCCACGAGCGGGCCTTGGGCGTTGTCTTCCAATCCTATGCGCTGTTCCCGCATATGAGCCTCTGGCGCAATGTCGCCTATCCGCTGAAGGTGCGGGGCATCCCGAAGACCGAGCGCCAGGAGCGGGCGCGCGACGCGCTCGCCCGCGTCGGCCTTGGCGATTTTGCCGAGCGGGCACCGACGAGCCTGTCGGGCGGGCAGCAGCAGCGTGTGGCGCTGGCCCGTGCGCTCGTCTTCTCGCCTCGTGCACTCCTGCTGGACGAACCGCTCTCGGCGCTGGACGCGGCGCTGCGCCATGGCATGCGGGATGAGATCATGCGGGTGCAGCGCAAGGCGGGCATCGCCACGCTGCATGTGACGCATGATCAGGAAGAGGCGCTTTCCATGGGCGACCGGGTGGCGGTTATGTCCGCCGGCCGGCTCGAACAGGTGGCGATGCCACGCGACCTCTATGACCGGCCCGCCAGCCGCCGGGTCGCCGCCTTCGTCGGTCACGCCAATCTGTGGGAAGGCATGGTTGTTGCGCCCGGCCTCGTCTCCACGCGGCTCGGGGAACTGGTGTGCGACACCGCCGGCTTCGCCACCGGCGCGGACGTGATCGCGCTGGTGCGCCCCGAGCACGTGGTGCCGCTGCTGGAACTGCCCTCCGGCCCGCGCCCCAATGTCTTCTTCGGCCATATGGCCGAGGACCGCTTCCTCGGTGCGGTGCGCCGCTGCGACCTTGAGGTCGGCGGCGGCACGGTGCGCATCGAGACCAGCATCCGCGCCGCCATCGCGGCGGTCGCGGTGCCGCCGGACGCGATCCGGCTGCTGCCTCCCGAGAGCCCGTCCCCAACCCGGCCTGCCCACACAGGAAACCCGTCATGACGCATTGGCTGATCAAGGCCGCCACCGCGGTCGCTCTGGCGCTGCCCGCCGCAGCGCTGCCCACCCTCGCCATGGCCCTCGACGGGCCGGAGCTTTTCCCCGGCGAGGCCGCCCTCTATGAGGCGGCGAAGAAGGAGGGGATGGTCGTCTCCTTCGACACCGGCCCCACCTGGGCGAACTGGGGCGAGCAGTTCAAGGCGTTCCAGAAGCGCTATCCGGGTGTCGAGATCGTCTATAACGACATCGGCTCAGCCCAGACGGTGGTGGCGCTCGACAAGTCGCGCAACCGGCCGCAGGCGGACACCGCCTATTATTTTGCGGGCTCCGCGCTGGACGCCGCCGCGAAAGACGTGGTGGCGCCGTTCCAGCCGGTGAACTTCGACAAGCTGGTGCCCGAGTTCAAGCAGGCGGACGGCAAGTGGTTCACCATCCACACGCTGAGCCCCGCCTTCCTCGTAAACAAGAACCTCGTGAAGACCCCGCCCAAGAGCTGGGCCGACCTTCTGAACGCCGATTACAAGAACGCGGTTGTCTATCTTGACCCGCGCTCGACCGGGCAGGGGCAGGTGGTGGCGATTGCCGCCGCTTATGCCAATGGCGGCAGCATCGACAATGTGAAGCCGGGCATCGACTATCTCGAAAAGCTGCACAAGGCTGGCAACGTGCTGCGTACGGTCGGCACCACGCCTTATGCGCAGTTCCTCAAGGGCGAGATCCCGATCCTCATCGGCTATGAGAACGATGGCCTGAAGGCCAAGTACAAGGATGGCATGGGTGATGCCGTGGAGGTGGTGATCCCCTCCGAGGGCACCGTTGCCGCGCCTTATGCCATCAGCCTCGTGAAAGGCGGCCCGAACCCCAACGCCGGCAAGCTGTGGCTCAATTTCATCATGAGCGCCGACGGTCAGGCCCGTTTTGCGGAAGGCTATGTGCGCCCCGCCGTGCCCGGTATCGAACTGCCGGCCTCGGTGGCCGCCCAGATGCCCGCCATCAAGGCGACGCCGCTCGATGTGGCCAAGGCCAGCGCCAAGAAGGCCGAGATCGACCAGCTCTGGGCCAAGCAGGTGCTCGGCCAGTGAGGTGAGCCGAAGGGCCGGCGTCGCGCCGGCCCTTCTCCCGTTTTCGACAGATGGCGCCGCACGAAGGCACGAGATCCATGGCACAGAGCGCAAAGCAGGGCCGCTCCATTCCCATCGCCGGGCGGGGCGTGCGGCTGGCATTCGCGCTGCCGGGTCTTCTGGTGCTGGCGCTGTTCTTCGTCCTGCCGCTCGGCAGCATTGCGCGCGAGGCCTTCAGCGAGGGCGGATCGGCCTTCGCTCGTGTGCTGGCCGATCCGGTCTTCTGGGGTGGCGTGCGCGGCTCGCTCATCCTCGGCACGCTGGCGCCGGGCTTCTCGGTGGTGGTGGGCTTCCTCGTGGCGCTGCATCTCGCCACCTTGTCCGAACGGGCGCGCGGTCTGGCCCTGTTCGCCATTTCCCTGCCGCTGACCTTCTCCGGCCTCGTGATCGCCTATGGCTTCATTCTGGTGTTCGGACGCTCGGGTTTCGTGACCCTGCTGCTGGCGCGGCTCGGCGCCGATCCGGCCGTTGTGGGCGGCTTCATCTTCACGCCGGTGGGGCTGGGCCTTGCCTATTCCTATTATCTGATCCCCCGCGTGGTGCTGGTGATGCTGCCGGTGCTGACCAATTTCGACCGCAGCCAGATCGCCGCCGCCCGCTCGCTGGGCGCCACCGGCTTCACCGCGCATCTGGACATTCTGGTGCCGCAGGTGATGCCGGCGCTGATCACGGCCTTCTGCCTCACCTCCGCGGTTGCCATCGGAGCCTATGGCACGGCGCTGGCGCTCGTGGGCACGCAGGTGAACATCCTGCCGCTGGTGCTCTACAGCAAGGTCTCCGACGCCGGCTCGGACTTCCCGGCGGCGGCCGCCATCTCGCTGCTCCTCATGGGCCTGTGCTGCGCGGTTATCGGCCTCGCCGAACTGGTTCGCCGCGCGCGCCCCGCCGCCTGAACGCTTCCCACCCAAAAGGAAAGGCCGGGCGTCTCGCGACGCCCGGCCTTCTTCATGTACCCCCCGAGGGTCGGCTCAGAATTTGACCGTCAGCGCGCCGTTGAGGCCGTTGGCGGTCGCCGTGCCGGAATACTGTCCGGTGTAGTTCACCGACAGCAGCGTGTTCGTGGTCACGCGATAGTCGAGCCCCGCGCCGAGCAGCGCGGCGTCGCGGGCGAGCGGCGTGCCCGTCACCTGGAAGGGCACGAGCGCGCCGGCGAAGGTCTGGGTGGCGGTCGGGCTCACGTCGCCGAAGGCGTGCAGCCAGGCCACCGTGGCGGTGGGGGTGACAACGGCGCCGGGCGCCAGCGTCAGGTCGGCCCGCAGGCGGGCGCCGAGGGTGGAGAAGAGCGTGTCTTCGTTGGACGTGTTGCCGGCGAGCGCCGAGGTGCTGCCGTTTTCCGTATAGCCGTCGGTGGAGAGGTGCACGTAGGCGAGGCCGGCGTAGGGCGAGATCACCGCCGGGGCCAGCGCCACGTCATAGGACACCTCGCCGAACAGCTGCGTCGTGCCCGCATTGAAGCTGGCACTGTTGCCGCCGACATAGCCGGGGAAGACGACCGAGCGGCTCATGGAGCCGTCGTGCCAGGTGTAGGTGAGGCCGCCGCGCAGGCCGATGGCGCCATACTGGCCGCCCGCATAGAGGCCGAGGTCGTAATTGTCGATGCTGCCGGAGGAATTGCGGGCATCCACCTGGAAGGTGGACTGGCTGTAGCCACCCACGAGACCCACGCGCCAGTTGTCGCTCACTGCCACGTCGGCACCGGCGAAGACGCCGCCGATGTCGCTGCTCACGCTGGCGGTGTTGAGGTTGCCGCTGTTGTTGCCCCAGGAGCCGAAGCCCTGCAGCCACAGCGTGGGGGTGAGGCCGGGGGCGAGCGCCGCTGTGGCCGGGCCGCCGGGGGCGGTGCCGGTCGCCTGACGCAGGCGGCTGCCCACCGCGTCCCGCAGGAAGATGGACTGTTGCTGCATCACCGTATTGGCGGAGGCATAGGCCTCGCCCGAGAGGGCGTCGAAGCCGGGGGCGAGAACCGCGCCCGTCTGCGAGCTGGCGAGCAGCGCATAGACCGGGTTCGACCAGCCCGCCTGATCAAGGCCCGCGGCAGTGGCTGTTTCATTGGCGGTGATCGCCTGGCTGGCGAAGGCGACGCCGTTGCGCTGCAACTGCATCGTGCCGCCGGTGCCCGAGAAGGTGAGCGAGGGCGACAGGAAGAGGAAGTTGGAGCTGGCGTTGGCGAAGCTGCCGCTGACGCCGCCGCCCGCCGTGAAAATGCTGTAGGTGGTGGTGGGCGAGTAGATGCCGCTCGCCGCGATCACCTGCAAATTGGCGCCGTTCACGGCGATGGCGCCGGTGGCGGCCACCCGGTCGGACTGGCCGGCCGAATTGATCTCCACCTGATAGGTAGAGCCCTGCTGGAAGGTGGCGTTGCCGGCCACATTCAGCGTGCCGATGGAATTGCCGGGGGCGATGGTGCCGCCGCGCTGGGCGGTGAAGCCGCCGACCGTGCCGTTACCGCCCAGGAGGCCGCCCGAGCCGACCGTCACCGCGCCGGTGATGGTGCCGTTGGCGTAGAGCGCGCCCGTGTTGCCGACGGTCACGTCGCGGGTGAGGCGATCGCTGGTGGCCATCTTCAGCGTGCCGGTGACATTGTCGAAATAGCCGACCGCCGAATAGAAGTCGATGCGGGTCCAGTAGCTGAGGGTCGTGCCGTAGAAGGCCGCCAGCGCCTGACCCTCGGTGTTCACGAGGATCTGGTTGATCGTGCCGGTGGCGAGATTGCCGTAGATGCCGCCGTTGGGGGCGAGCGTCTGGGCGGCGCTGGTGCTGCCGCCATAGACAGTGGCGAGCAGGATGGAGGCATCCGCCGCGCCGGCCGGAGCCTGCTCGCGCGGGGCCTGATCATAGCTCAGCGTCGGCAGGCCGTAGGTGAGGCGCGACTGGTAGAAGGCCTGATTGGCGGCGGAGGGCACATAGGGATCGTTCGCCGTGTTCGCAGCGCTGGTGGCGCAGGCGGCGACCGAGGCCCCGCACTGGGCGGAGAGGTAGCCTTGCATCTGCGCGTAGGCCGCCGTGAACAGGCTCGGCATGTTGAGCGCCGAGCCGGTCATGGCGGCGTTGTTGAGGTAGGCCGGATTGCTCAGCGCCTGCGCGAGGTCATAGCTCGCCAGCGCACGGCCGCCGATGATGTCGAGCGGATAGTGCACGCCCAGCACGATGCGGCTGTCCCCATACTCCGCCGCCCGCACCATCATGCTCTGGTAGAGCTGCGGGGCGAGCATGCCGAGCAGGATGGAATCCGTGAAGGCATAGGTGGTGTGCCCGCTCGGGAAGGACGGGTTGGTGGCGATGCCGTTGAGCGAGGTCGGGTCGAACTGGTTGATGCGGCCGGGCGCCACCTGCACCGGGCGCGAGCTGCCATAGACGTCCTGCCCCGGCTGCGTGCTCTTAACACCATAGGCGAGGTCATAGACGCTGTCCGTGGTGTTCGGCAGGCCGTTATAGGTCGGCACGGAGAAGCCGGCGGGCGCGACGGCCGGCACCGGCACATAGTTGGCCGGCGTGGTGGAGGGGTTGGTGGCGGCGCCGTTGGCAAAATAGTTCTTGGCCACGCCGAGGTCGCTGCCGGTGTAGGAATAGGCCGTGCCCAGCAGGGTCACAACGCTGCCCAGCGCCCCGCCGGTGCCGCCGGCCACGCCCGTCTGGTAGATCGGGCCGAGGACCGAGCCATAGCCGCCGACCGGCTGCTGCGGCGTGATGCCGTTGATCGGCGTCTGGGCCGGCAGGCCGCCCGCGAGGTTCGCCGCGACGCCATAGGTGCCGAGGCCGACGGACGACAGGTTGTTGGATACCGAGCCCAGCAGGTTCTTGTCGCTGACGGCGAGCGACTGGCGTGCGGTGTTGGCGCCGTTGTTGAGAACCACCACCTGATTGAGATTGCTGGTCAGCGTCTGCTGGCCGACCGCCGTGGCGTTCAGGCTCAGGAACGGCGACAGCAGATTGAGGATTGTGGCGCTGGAGCCGGAGATGTTGGCGGTCTGCGCGAGTGCAGTGCCGGAACTGACGGAGGCGACGAGAATTGCAAGCGTCGAGACGCTGGCCAGGTTGCGCATGATCCCACCCCTATACGCATGTTAGCCCTGGGCCGGGACGCTACTGCCTCACTTGTTCGGCCGCATTGTCATAGTGTGTCACAATAGAGGTGGTGGAACATTGTTGCGGAAAATCATCACATCTGAGATTTGGTAAATACGCGCGACGTTACGTTAGATGAAATGACGTATGGTTATTTTCCGAACGCAAATTTTGTCTTTTTCGCATCTTCGATGCCGATGCGCGGGAGGCGCCGCGCCGTCCGGCGCCGGCCTCAAACGAAAACGGCTCCGGCAGGGTGCCGGAGCCGCAGGTTGCAAGCGTCAGAAGGGATGAGACTCAGCCGCCGCCCATCTCGAGGCGCTTGTTGAGGCGAAGGGCCAGCAACGTGCACACACAACCCGAGAGCAGGTAGGCACCGGCAGCGACGAGACCGAAGTGGCTCGAAAGCAACAGGGCCGCGAGCGGCGCGAAGCCGGCACCGAACAGCCAGGCGAAGTCGTTCGTGATGGCGGAGGCCGTGTAGCGGTAGCGGTTGGCGAAGCGGGACGCCACCGCGCCCGACGACTGACCGAACGAAATGCCGAGCAACGCGAAGCCGAGCACCATGAAGGTTAGCTCACCGGCAATGCCGCCATTCAGCAGTTGCGGTGCAAAACCGCTGAAGACGGCGATGGCCGCGGCAGAGGCGCCGAGCAGCGTACGGCGGCCCACCTTGTCCGCGATTCGCCCCGAGGCCACGATGGCGATGATGCCCACCATGGCGCCGATCGTCTCAACCACGAGGAAGCGCGTCGCGCCCTCCGAGGTGAAGAGATAGACCCAGGAGAGGGGGAACACGGTCACCATGTGGAACAGGGCGAAGGTCGCGAGCGGGGCAAAGGTGCCGACCGCGATGCCCGAGCCTTCCTCCCGCACCGTTTCAAGCACGGGCGCCGGCTGGAGGTCGCCGCGCTCGAAGAGCTGCTCATACTCAGGCGTCACCGCCATGCGCAGCCTGGCGAAGAGGGCGACCACGTTGATGGCGAAGGCCACGAAGAAGGGATAGCGCCAGCCCCACGAGTAGAAGTCCTCCGTCGAGAGGCTTCCGGCGAAATAGGCGAACAGGATGCTCGCCACGATAAGGCCGAGCGGCGCCCCGAGCTGGGGCAGCATGGCGTACCAGCCGCGGCGGCCCTCCGGCGCGTTCATGGCCAGCAGCGGCGCCAGCCCGTCCCACGCGCCACCCCAGGCCAGGCCCTGGGCGATGCGGGCCGAGGCCAAAAGCCAGACCGCCGAGACGCCGATCACATCCCGCGCGGGCAGGAAGGCGATGGCGACCGTGCTTGTGCCGAGCAGGAAGAGGGCGATGGTGAGCTTGGCGCCCCGGCCCCAGGTGCGGTCCACGGCGAGGAAGAGGGCCGTGCCGAAGGGGCGGGCGATGAAGGCGAGGGCGAAGAGGCCGAAGGAATAGAGCGTGCCGGTGAGCGGATCGGCTTCGGGAAAGAGCAGGCGGGGAAAGACAATGACGGACGCGATCGCATAGACGAAGAAGTCGAAGAACTCCGACGTCCGGCCGATGATGACCCCGATCGCGATATCTCCTGGGTCGACCCGTCCCCCGTGGCTGTGAAGGACGACGGCGTCGTGCTCCATGGTCGATGCGGTAAGCGCCATGACACAAACCCTCCTGCAACGAGAGTTTCAACCCTAAGGGAACCTCACTGTTCCGGTTCTGGCGCCGATCAAGTGACGTTCCCTATCAGGAGATTACGGACGGCTTGGGCAAATTGTCCAATGTCCCTTGTGCTGCACCGCAGCTAACCGGTCTGGCACCATGCGATCTTTCTAGGCAGGTGCTCCCGTGAGCCGGTTCCGTCTCCTTGCCGTCATGCCGCTTCTGGCGGTCCTGTGCGGCTGCAACTTCGTCGTTCTGGACCCCTCCGGCGATATCGCCGTCCAGCAGCGTGACCTCATCCTGATCTCCACCGGGCTGATGCTCCTCATCATCATTCCGGTGATGGTGCTGACGGCGCTGTTCGCCTGGCGCTACCGGCAGTCGAACACGGCGGCCAAATATGATCCGGAATGGCATCATTCGACCAAGCTGGAGCTGGTGATCTGGTCGGCGCCGCTGGCCATCATCATCTGCCTCGGCGCCATCACCTGGATGGCGACCCATCTGCTCGATCCCTACCGTCCGCTCTCGCGCATCGCGTCGGACCGCCCGCTGCCGGCGAACGTCAAGCCGCTCGAGGTCCAGGTCGTGGCGCTCGACTGGAAGTGGCTGTTCATCTACCCGGAATTCGGGATCGCCACAGTTAACGAGATGGCTGCGCCGGTTGATCGCCCGGTGACGTTCAGCCTCACCTCGTCCTCGGTGATGAACTCCTTCTTCGTCCCCGCGCTGGCCGGCCAGATCTACACGATGCCCGGCATGGAGACGAAGCTGCACGCGGTCATCAACGCTCCCGGCAACTTCCGCGGCTTCTCGGCCAATTACAGCGGCGCCGGCTTCACCTACATGCAGTTCGCCTTCAAGGGCCTCTCCCACGACGACTTCGACAAGTGGGTCGCCAGCGTGAAGGCGGGCAAGGACGGCGAACTCAGCCGCGCGGCCTATCTCGAACTGGAGCGTCCGAGCGAGAAGGTGCCGGTGCGCTACTATCCGAGCGTCGATCCCAAGCTCTTCAACGCCATCGTCAACATGTGCGTCGAGGCCAACAAGATGTGCATGGCCGACATGATGGCCATCGACGCCAAGGGCGGCCAGGGCCTCGAAAGCGCGCGCGCCGTGCTCCCGAGCTACGACAAGTATGCCCGCCGCGGCACCGTTCTCGGCGGCGAGGCCACCTACGTGGTCGGCGTGTGCTCGCCCGAGGATCTCTCCGCTCAGGCCGGTTCCGACCGCGCTCCGGTGGCCGTTGGCCAGCGCCGCGTGATCGGCGGCCCCTCCGCTCCCGTATTCACCCCCATCAGCGCACCCTCGGCGGTTCCCCTGCCGAGCCTGCGCACCCTTTCCAATTCCTGACGCGAGGCGTCATGTCTGCAGCCATCTCAACCCCCGTAAATCCCATCTTCGGGCGGCTCACGCTGGAGAGCCTCCCGCTGCATGAGCCGATCGTCGTCATGACGTTCTGCGTCGTGGCGCTGGGCGGCATCGCCGTCCTCGGTGCCCTGACGTACTTCCGCCTCTGGGGCTATCTCTGGAAGGAGTGGTTCACGAGCGTGGACCACAAGAAGATCGGCATCATGTACATGGTGCTCGGCATCATCATGCTGCTGCGCGGCTTCGCCGACGCCATCATGATGCGCCTCCAGCAGGCCATCGCCTTCGGCGGTTCCGAGGGCTATCTGCCGGCGCACCATTACGATCAGGTCTTCACGGCCCATGGCGTGATCATGATCTTCTTCGTGGCCATGCCGCTGGTCACGGGTTTCATGAACTTCGTGGTGCCGCTGCAGATCGGCGCCCGCGACGTGTCCTTCCCCTTCCTGAACAACTTCAGCTTCTGGATGACGGTGGGCGGCGCGGTCCTGATCATGGCCTCGCTGTTCATCGGCGAGTTCGCCAAGACCGGCTGGCTCGCCTATCCGCCGCTCTCGGGCATCGGATACAGTCCGGATGTCGGTGTCGATTATTATATCTGGGGCCTACAGGTCGCAGGTGTCGGCACAACATTGTCAGGCGTCAACCTGATCTGCACCATCATCAAGATGCGTGCCCCGGGCATGAGCCTGATGAAGATGCCGGTCTTCACCTGGACCGCCCTCTGCACCAACGTGCTGATCGTCGCCAGCTTCCCGGTCCTGACCGCCTGCCTCGCGCTGCTGTCGCTGGACCGCTATGTCGGCACGAACTTCTTCACCAACGACTTCGGCGGCAGCCCGATGCTGTACGTGAACCTGATCTGGATCTGGGGTCACCCCGAGGTCTACATCCTGGTTCTCCCGGTGTTCGGCATCTTCTCGGAGGTCACCTCGACCTTCGCGGGCAAGCGCCTGTTCGGCTACACCTCGATGGTCTACGCCACGGTGGCGATCACCATCCTGTCCTACCTCGTGTGGCTGCACCACTTCTTCACCATGGGCTCGGGCGCCAGCGTGAACTCGTTCTTCGGGATCACGACCATGATCATCTCCATCCCCACGGGTGCGAAGATGTTCAACTGGCTCTTCACCATGTACCGCGGCCGCATCCGCTTTGAAGTTCCGATGATGTACACGGTGGCCTTCATGCTCACCTTCGTCATCGGCGGCATGACGGGCGTGATGCTCGCCGTGCCCCCGGCGGACTTCGTGCTGCACAACAGCCTGTTCCTCATCGCCCACTTCCACAACGTCATCATCGGTGGTGTGGTGTTCGGCATCTTCGCCGGCATCGCCTTCTGGTTCCCGAAGGCCTTCGGCTTCAAGCTCGATCCCTTCTGGGGCAAGTGCTCGTTCTGGTTCTGGGTGGTGGGCTTCTACTTTGCCTTCATGCCGCTCTACGTGCTGGGCTTCATGGGTGTCACCCGCCGCATGCGCGTCTTCGAGGACCCGTCCCTCCAGATCTGGTTCGTCGTTGCCGCCTTCGGTGCCGCGCTCATCGCGCTCGGCATCCTGTGCTTCCTCATCCAGCTCGGCGTCAGCATCCTGCGCCGCGACAAGCTGCGGGACACCACGGGCGACCCGTGGAACGCCCGCACGCTGGAGTGGGCGACGTCTTCCCCGCCGCCCGCCTACAACTTCGCCTTCACCCCTGTCGTGCACGACCATGATGCCTGGTACGACATGAAGGCGCGCGGCTACGAGCGTCCGCTCACCGGCTTCAAGCCGATCCACATGCCGCAGAACACCGGCGCCGGCGTGCTCCTCGCCGCCTGCAGCACGGCCATGGGCTTCGGTCTCATCTGGTACATGTGGTGGCTGGTTGCGGCGAGCTTCATCGCTCTCCTCGCCATCGCCATCGGTCACACCTTCAACTACCACCGCGACTTCTACATCTCCGCCGAGGAGGTGACGCGGACCGAGGATGAGCGGACCCGCCTCATCGCTGCGCAGGTGAAAGCATGAGCTCTGCCGCCACCCCCCAGACCGGCGCGCCCGTCTTCTACGAAGTAGACGAGCACGCGCATCCCGAGGGCCACAGCACGGCCCTCGGCTTCTGGATCTACCTGATGAGCGACTGCCTCATCTTCGCGATGCTGTTCGCCACGTTCGGCGTGCTGGGCGGCAATTACGCGGCGGGTCCGGGACCGAAGGATCTGTTCGACCTCAAGCTCGTGGCGGTGAATACCGCCATGCTGCTGTTCTCCTCCATCACCTATGGCTTCGCCATGCTGGCGATGGAGAAGGGCCGCCAGTCGCAGGTCCAGCTCTGGCTGGCGATCACCGCCCTGTTCGGTCTCGCCTTCCTCTCGATCGAACTCTACGAGTTCCATCACATGATCCACGAAGGCGCCGGCCCGCAGCGCAGCGCCTTCCTGTCGGCCTTCTTCACGCTGGTCGGCACCCATGGCGTCCACGTCACCTTCGGCCTCATCTGGCTGGTGACGATGATGGTTCAGGTCGGCCGCTTCGGCCTCATCACCGCCAACCGTCGCCGCCTGATGTGCCTGTCCATGTTCTGGCACTTCCTGGACGTGATCTGGATCGGCGTCTTCACCTTCGTCTATCTCATGGGGATGCTGCGATGAGCGCTAACGGCCACGCACACTCGGGCGCAGCCCACGGCCATGACGCGCACGGCGCCCATGGCGAAGATCACGGCCACGGTTCGTTCAAGAGCTACATGACCGGCTTCATCCTGTCGGTCATCCTCACCGCCATCCCGTTCTGGCTGGTGATGACGAATGCGCTCGGCAACAACCAGCTGACGGCCATCGTCATCATGGCCTTCGCCGTGGTGCAGATCGTCGTGCACATGATCTACTTCCTGCACATGACCGGTAAGGTCGAGGGCGGCTGGAGCATGCTGGCGCTCATCTTCACCGTCATCGTGGTGGTGATCGCGCTGAGCGGCTCTCTGTGGGTCATGTACCATCTGAACGCCAACATGATGCCGTCCCACGACATGCGGATCGCTCCGTGAGTGAGGACCGGCCGGAGGCTGCGGGCTCTGCCCGCGGCACCGACAATCAGACGGACGGGGCCAAAAGCCCCGTCCGTGCTGTTTGGGCCATCGGTTTCCTGCTGGTCCTTGCGGTCGTCTTTTTCTCGCTCGGCACGTGGCAGGTCTATCGGCGGGCCTGGAAGCTCGATCTGATCCAGCGGGTGGAGACCCGCATCCATGCCGCCCCTTCGGCGCCACCAGGCCCCAACGCCTGGCCGGGTGTGACGGCAGCTTCCGATGAATATCGCCATGTGACTGTGACCGGCCGCTTCATTCCGGACCGGGAAGCCCTGTCGCTGGCCGTGACGGAGCTCGGCGGCGGGTTCTGGGTGATGGCGCCGTTCCGGACCGATGCGGGTTATGTGGTGCTTGTGAACCGGGGCTATGTCCCGCCGGAAAAGAGGGACCCCGCCAGCCGCGGCGCGGCGCTGACCGACGCGGAAACCCGTGTCACCGGGCTTCTGCGCATCAGCGAGCCCAAGGGCGGCTTCCTGCGCTCGAATGATCCTGCCGCCGGCCGCTGGTATTCCCGCGATGTGGCTGAGATGGCGGAGACCTTTGGCCTGTCCGACGTCGCGCCCTATTTCATCGACGCCGAAGCGGGCGCGCCGAACACCTATCCCGTCGGCGGCCTCACCGTGGTGCGCTTCCCGAACAGCCATCTGGTCTATGCGCTGACGTGGTTTTCCCTTTGCGCTATGGCTCTGGGTGCGGCGGTTCTGGTGTGGAGGCGCCGCGTCCGATAGGAGCGCGCCGCCATGCCCGTCGCCCAGCAAGACACCAGCGGGAACAAGAACCTCTTCCTGCTGATCCAGCTCCGCTGGCTGGCCGTGGCGGGGCAGGTCTTCACCATCCTCGTGGTGGATGTCTGGCTTCACATCCGCCTGCCGCTCCAGGAGATGATCTCCGTCCTGCTGCTGCTGGTCGGCCTCAATCTCGTGGCTCTCTGGCGCCACCGCAGCGAGGCGGAGGTCACAAATGTCGAACTGCTGGGCGAACTGATCCTCGACGTCGCGGCGCTGACGGCCCAGCTCTATCTCAGCGGCGGCGCCACCAACCCCTTCATCTCGCTCTATCTGCTCCAGGTGGGGCTGGGAGCGGTGCTGCTCCAGCCCTGGTCGGCCTGGGTGCTGGTGGTGCTGACCAGCGCCTGCTTCGTCTGGCTGATCGGCCAGTTTCGCCCGCTGCCTCTGCCGCATGACGACCATTCGACCCTGTTCAACCTGCATATCGGGGGCATGTTCGTCTGCTTCCTGCTGGCGGCGAGCCTGCTGGTGCAGTTCATCAGCCGCATCAGCGCGAACGTCCATGAGCGGGAGCAGAGGCTGGCGGAACTGCGTCGCAAATCGGCGGAGGAGGACCTCATCGTCCGCATGGGCCTGCTCGCCTCGGGCGCGGCCCATGAACTTGGAACGCCGCTCGCGACGCTCTCGGTGATCCTGAACGACTGGCAGCACATGGAGGCGGTGGAGGAGGACCCCGAGCTGATGGAGGACCTCTCCGAGATGCAGGCGCAGGTGGCGCGCTGCAAGATGATCGTTTCGGGCATCCTGATGTCGTCGGGGCAGGCGCGCGGGGAGGGGACCCTTCGCACCACGGCCGACGTCTTCTTCGACGAACTGGTGGACGAGTGGCAGGAGAGCCGCTCGCCGGCTGCGCTCGAATTCGTGAACGACCTGCCGCCGGATCTGCCCATCATCTCCGACGTCGCTCTGAAACAGGTGATTTTGAACGTCTTCGATAATGCGCTAGAAGCCTCTCCGGCATGGGTCGCCGTCAGCGTCACCCGTGCCGCAGACGCCATTGTGCTCGAGGTCCGCGACCATGGTCCGGGATTCGCCCCGGACATCCTTGCCGAGTTCGGCAAGCCCTACGGCTCCACCAAGGGGCGGCCGGGTGGCGGGCTTGGTCTCTTCCTCGTGGTCAATGTGGTCCGCAAGCTTGGAGGCACCGTAACAGCGCAGAACGAGGCTGACGGAGCGTCCGTCATCCTGGATTTGCCGCTGCATGCTCTCTCACCCGATGTCGATGACGGAGACCACCACACCCCGCCTGCTGATCGTCGAGGATGACGCGTCCTTCGCGCGCGCCCTGCGCCGCTCCTTCGAACGGCGAGGCTACGAAGTCCGGCTGACCAGCAGTCTCGAAGGCGTGCAGTCCGTGCTCTCCGAAGTGACGCCGGCCTATGCGGTCGTGGACCTGAAGCTCGCTGGCGGTTCCGGCCTTGAGTGCGTGAAGGAACTGCATGGCCGCGACGGTGACATGCGCATCGTCGTCCTCACCGGTTTTGCCAGCATCGCGACCGCCGTGGAGGCCATCAAGCTCGGCGCCTGCCACTATCTCGCCAAGCCGGCGAACACGGACGACATCGAGGCAGCCTTCGGCAAGGGGGGCGGCGACCCGACCATCGCGGTCACGGCCCGTCCCACGTCGCTGAAAACGCTGGAGTGGGAACGCATCCACGAAACGCTGCTGGAAACCGACTTCAACATTTCCGAGACCGCCCGCCGTCTCGGCATGCATCGCCGCACGCTCGCCCGCAAGCTCGAGAAGAAGCGTGTTCCCTGAGGTCGTCCTGGCCCGGCGGAGCCGTCAGGCGACGGCGGCGCCCGCTGCGGATCCGGCAAGGCGTCCCAGCACCACGGCGGTGAGCAGGCCATTCCCTGACAGATAGCCGGACGCCTGCGAACCCGAGACGCCGCATGCTGCCCCGCCCGAGGCGTAGAGGTTGGGCAGGGATGTGCCGTCGGGCCGCAGCACACGCGCGTGCTCGTCCACCACGAGGCCGCCCTGGGTGTGGAACAGCGCGCCGGTCACACGCACCGCATGGAATGGCGCCGAGAGCTGCTGGTCGGCACGGAAGGCGCGGCCGAAGGTATCGGTGGCGCCGTCCAACTTCAGCCGCTCCACGTCGGACAGGGTCGAGATGAGCGCGTCCGCCGGCAGACCGGTGCGCGCGGCGAGCGCCTGCGGCGTGTCGGCTGTAACGATTGCGCCTATGGCCTCGGCCTGCCGGAAATCCTCGAATTGCCGGGCGATGCCGGCGATGCGGGTGTCGAAGATTGTCCAGGCCATCCGGTTCGGCTGTCGCAACACCTCGGCGGCCTGCTCGGAATAGCCATGCATCTCATTGCTGAAGCGCCGCCCTTCCGCATTTACCTGCACGCCGCCTTCCGTGATGGTGGCCCAGGTGATGAGGATGCCGGCGGGATACGCCACCGAGCCGTGGCCCTGATGGCCGGACAGATGCCGGGTGGCCGCGCCCAGCGCCTCGCCCCACAGCAGGGCATCGCCCTGATTACCCGTGTGGCCGAAATAAAGCGCGTCGGCGAGCGTCGGGATGTGGGCGCGCACCAGATCGGCATTGCCGCCATAGCCGTTGCAGGCGAGCACGAGCTGGCAGAGGGCAACCTCCTCCGTCGAGCCGTCCGGCCGCTCCAGCGTGACGCCCAGCAGGCGGTCGTTTTCGTCGGCATGAAGCTGCGTGACGCGGGCGTCGCAGAGGATCTCGATGCCGCGAGCCTCGGCGGCGCCGCGCAGGGCATCCACCAGTTCCTCGCCGGAGCGCGACGGCAGGCCGTGCATCCGCCGGGCGCTGTGGCCGGGGTAGCTGAAGTCGGAGATCACCGAAAAGGGCAGGCCGTGGGTGTCGGCCAGCCACTCCACGGCCGGGCCGGCTTCCGCCGCGATGCGTGCCACGAGGGTAGCGTCCGGCTCGCCATGGGCCTTGGCCATGATGTCGGCGGCGAACTGCGCGGCCGAATCGGCGATGCCCGCCTCCGTCTGCCAGCGTGTGCCGGCGGCAGGGATGAGACCGGCGGAGAGCGCCGTCGAACCGCGCGGCACCGGATCGCGCTCCAGTACCAGCACCTCGGCCCCGGCCTCTTGCGCCGCCAGTGCCGCCACGAGGCCCGCTGCCCCGGCGCCGATGATGACCACGGGCACATGGAAGCCGAAGGTTTTTCCGGACTGGCGGACAATGGGGCTCACGGCGGCCTCGCGCGTCTCAGGTTATGTCTCGGTGCAGGACAGTAAGCTGTACTAGATATAAAACAAGTATTGCCTCTCGCGCCGGAACGGGCCTACCCTTTGGCACAGCATTTCCGGAGGCGACGCAATGGCGGCGAAGACCGCGCGAACCCTGTTCGACAAGGTGTGGGACGCGCATGTGGTGGTGCAGCGGGAGGACGGCCAGAGCCTGCTCTGGATCGACCGTCACTTCCTGCACGAGGGTTCTTTCCATGCCTTCGACAAGGTGGCTGGCCGTGGCGCTTCGCTGGCGCGGCCGGACCTCACCTTTGGCGTCGAGGACCATTATGTGCCCACCCGCGTGCGGCAGCTGGACCTGATCGATCCCGCCATCCGCCGCATGATGGAACAGCTGCGCGCCAACACGCTGCGCCATAAGGTGCGCCTGTTCGATGTGGATGATCCTGCGCAGGGCATCGTCCATGTGGTGGGGCCGGAGCAGGGGCTGACGCTGCCTGGCCTTTCCATCGTCTGCGGCGACAGTCACACGGCAACCCATGGCGCGTTCGGCGCGCTTGCCTTCGGCATCGGTGCCTCCGAGGTTGCCCATGTGCTGATGACGCAGACGCTGTGGCAGAACAGGCCCAAGCGCTTGCGCATCCGCGTGGAGGGCAGGCTGGCGCCGGGCATCGTCGCCAAGGACGTGGCGCTCTCCATCATCGCCGCCATCGGCGCGGATGGCGCGGCTGGCCATGCCATCGAATATGCAGGCTCGGTCGTGCGCGGCCTCTCCATGGAAGGGCGGCTCACGCTCTGCAACCTCTCCATCGAGGCGGGCGGGCGCTGCGGCATGATCGCCCCTGACGCCACGACCCTCGATTATGTGCGCGGGCGGCCCTATGCGCCCGAAGGCGCGTTGTTCGATGCGGCGGCGGAGGCGTGGCTGGCGCTCGGCAGTGATGCGGATGCGGAATTTGACCGTGAGGTGGTGCTGGATGGCGATGCCATAGCGCCCATCGTCACTTGGGGCACGAGCCCCGAGGATGCGCTGCCCATCACCGCCACCGTGCCTGATCCCGAGCGGGTGGACGACGCGGCGAAGGCCGCCCACATCCGCGATGCCGTCTCCTACATGGACCTGCGGCCGGGCCAGCGGCTCAGCGACATTGCGGTGGACCGCGTCTTCATCGGCTCCTGCACCAACAGCCGGATCGAGGATCTGCGCGCCGCCGCCGCCGTTCTAGCGGGGCGTTCCGCCAAGGTGCCGGGGCTCGTGTCGCCCGGTTCCGCACTGGTGAAGCGGCAGGCGGAGGAGGAGGGACTGGACGCCATCTTCCGCGCCGCCGGCCTTGAATGGGTGGAAGCCGGCTGCTCCATGTGCGTCGGCATGAATGGCGATCTCGTGCCGGCCGGTGAGCGCTGCGCCTCCACCACCAATCGCAATTTCAAGGGCCGGCAGGGGCCCGGCGCCCGCACGCACCTCATGTCTCCCGCCATGGTGGCTGCGGCGGCCGTGACGGGCCATCTCACCGACATGCGCCCGCTGCTTGAGGGGAGGAACTGATGCAGCCCTTCATCCGGCTCGAATCCATCGGCTGCCCGCTCCCGCTCACGGGCGTTGACACCGACCAGCTTATCCCCGCGCGCTTCATGAAGCGCTCGCGGGCGGAAGGCTATGGCGGCTATCTGCTGCATGACCTGCGGTTTGAGGGGGAGGGCAAGCCGATTGCCGACTTCCCGCTCAACCAGCCGCTCTATCAGAGCGCGGAAGTGCTGGTGGCGCGGCGCAATTTCGGCAGCGGCTCGTCCCGTGAGGCGGCGGTCTATGCGCTGGCGGACTTCGGCTTCCGTTGCGTTGTGGCACCCAGTTTCGGCGACATCTTCGCCTCCAACGCCGTGAACAACGGCCTGCTGCCCGCACGCGTCTCGGAGGCTGATTGCGAGGCGCTGCTGGCGGGGCTCGCAACGCAGAATCGCATGGTGGTGGACCTTGAGGCCTGCACCATCGTCTGCGGCAATCTGAGCGTCCCCTTCGAGGTGGACCCCGTGTGGCGCACCAAGCTGCTCAATGGTTGGGACGACATCGACCTCACCCTGAGCCGGCAGGCGGAAATCGCCGCCTTCACGGCCTCCGACGCGAGCCTGCGCCCATGGATGGCGCCGCGCCGTCCGGAATGATGCGCAAAGCTCCACCTGGGCGCTTGACAGCAGCCGGGTGGAGCGGTCTCTTAAGACAGAAACCTGTCTTATATTAAAGACAGATCAGGGATGCCCATGTCGAGCGTCGAACCGCTGAAGGCCCGCCGGCTCTACCTGCTCTTGCGCGACCGCATCCTCAGCGGCGAGGCGAGCCCGGAGAGCCGTCTGCCGAGCGAGCCGGCGCTGGCCTCCACCTATGGCGTGTCCCGCGTCACCGTGCGCCGCGCGCTCGATGAACTGGCCCGCGAGGGCCTCATCGAGCGCCGCCCCGGCTCCGGCACCTTCGTCAGCGGCAATGCCGCTTCCGCGCCCATGGTGGCGGACTTCTCCAACGTGCTCACGCATCTGGTGGAGATGGGCCGGCGCACCGGCGTGAAGCTGCTTTCCTTCGGCTATCTCGCGCCGACGCCCGCGCTGGCGGAAGAGCTGAAGCTGGAGGCGGGCGAGCGGGT
Source organism: Azorhizobium caulinodans ORS 571 (assembly GCF_000010525.1). Taxonomy (GTDB): domain Bacteria; phylum Pseudomonadota; class Alphaproteobacteria; order Rhizobiales; family Xanthobacteraceae; genus Azorhizobium; species Azorhizobium caulinodans. The sequence goes on from NC_009937.1 coordinate 2,425,430, forward strand.
GCAGCGCTCAGTGCGCGTGCGCCTCATCGACGGCCAGCCCTTCTCCTATCTGGTCACCCACGTTCCCGAGCGCATCGGCATTTCCTATTCGGAGGCGGATCTGGCCTCCACCCCCCTGCTGGAACTGCTGGAACGCTCCGGCCTTGCCGCCGAGCGGGCGAGCCAGACCATCGGCGCGGCGCTCGCCGGCCCGGAGGTGGCGCAGGCGCTGGATCTTGAGATCGGCGCGGCGCTGCTGTCCATGACCCGTGTGGTCTATGAGCCCTCCGGGCGCGGGATCGAGCACCTGCAGGCGCTCTACCGGCCGGACCGCTATTCCTTCCATCTCGATCTTGTCCGCACGGGCGATGTGGGCGAGAGGCGCTGGGCGCCGGTCGCCGTTCCGCGCGGTCTCGAAACCAAGGCCGCAGCCAAAGCACCGGCCAATCAGAAAAGACGCCCGAAAAGGGCCGATCCTCAGAGGAGAACTGCGAGATGACCATCTGGACGACGCCTCTCGGCCGTCGTGCGGTCCTGAAGGGCAGCACGGCAGCGCTTGCGACCCTCGCCATGCCCGCCATCGTGCGCGGTGCTGAGCCCGCGCCCATCAAGGTGGGCGTGCTCCAGCCGGTCACCGGCGCGCTGGCCATGGATGGTGAATATGGCCGCACCGGTGCCGAATTCGCCATCGCCGCCGTGAACGCGGCGGGCGGCATCAAGTCGCTCGGCGGCGCCAAGCTTGAGATGGTGTTCGGCGATGCCCGATCGAACCCCGAGGCGGGCACGCAGGAAGTGGAGCGGATGCAGGGCGAGGGCGTGGTGGCCGTCGTCGGCGGCTTCGCCAGCGGCATCTGCCTTGCCGCCAGCCAGACCGCTGCGCGCTATGACCTGCCCTATCTCGTGGACGTGGGCGTCTCGGATCAGATCGTCCAGCGCGGCCTCAAGAACACCTTCCGCTTCGGCCCCGGCTTCGGCGTCTGCACACGGTCGGCCCTCGATAATCTCGCCCGCATCAACGAGGCCGCCGGCAAGCCGGCCAAGACCGTCGTGCTGGTGCACGAGGATGGCTTGTTCGGCAGTGGCCTCGCCAAGGTGATGCAGGCGGAACTGCCCAAGCTCGGCTTCGAGATCCTCGACACCATTCCGGTGCCGACCCCCTCGCGTGATCTGTCCAACGTGGTGCTGCGCCTGCGCTCGCTGAACCCGGACATCGTGATGCCGAGCACCTACTACGGCGAGACGGTGCTGCTCGCCCGCACCATGCAGCAGCAGCGCGTGCGGCCGAAGGCGGTCTATGGCGTGCTGAACGGCGCCGCCTCCAACATGCGCTTCGTGAAGGAATTCCCCGAAGCCGCCGACAAGATCATGGACTGCAATCACTGGTACGACCCGCGCAAGGCAGGCGCCCAGGCGCTGCTGAAGGCGGTGGCGGATGCCGGCAAGGGCTGGAACTACAACCTGCCCATGAACTATTCCTGCGTCGGCCTGCTGGCGGACGCGCTGGAGCGCGCCGGCTCCACGGACCGCGCCAAGGTGATCGACGCGCTTGCCGCCTCCACCTGGGCGGACCATGTGATGCCCTACGGCCCCACCAAGTTCGTGGACGGCCAGAACCAGGGCGCGGCTCCGGTCTCGCTTCAGGTGCAGAACGGTGCCATCCGCGTCGTCTATCCGGAGGCCTTCTCCGACGCCAAGGCCATCTTCCCGGTCCGGTCCTGATCCCCGTGGCGCCGGAGCGATCCGGCGCCGTCCCCTCGATGCACCGGCCCATGGGCCGGTCAGCGAGCGCTGGATGATTTGATGTATTCGCTCCCCATCCTTCTGGAAGCCACGGTGAACGGGCTGCTCACCGGCGCGATCTACGCGCTGGTGGCGCTCGGTCTAACGCTTGTCTATGGCGTCCTGCACATCATCAATTTCGCCCATGGCGCGTTCCTGACGCTGGCCATGTTCGCGGTATGGATCGCCTTCAGCGTCTTCGGGCTCGATCCGTATCTGGCCATTCCCGTGCTGGCGCTGCTGTTCTTCGCCGTCGGCTATGGCACGCAGCGCTATGTGATCGGCCCGGCGAGCCATGGGGATGACGGCAATATCCTGCTGGTGACGCTCGGCCTCTCCATAGTGCTGGAGAATGTGCTGCTGGCACTGTTCCGCGCCGATACGCGCACCATCGCCACCGATTATGCCTTCGACGTGTTCGAGGTGGGCCCGATGCTCATCTCCCGTGCGCGGCTCTATGGCTTCCTTGCCGCCATGGTGGTGGCGGTGCTGCTGTGGCTGCTGCTGGCCCGCACCGACACCGGCAAGGCCATCCGCGCCGTCGCCAAGGAGAAGCTGGGCGCGAGTCTCGTCGGCATCAATGTGAAGCACATCTTCGCCGTGACCTTCGGCATCGGTTGCGCGACGCTCGCTATCGCCGCCTGCCTGCTGATGCCCATCTTCTATGTGAACCCGCGCGTCGGTCAGGCCTTCGTGCTGGTGGCCTTCACCATCGTGGTGCTGGGCGGCATGGGCTCCATTCCCGGCGCGGTCATCGGCGGGCTGTTCATCGGCGTGGTGGAGAGCCTCACAGGCCTCTTCCTCGGCGACAGCCTGGGCCAGATCGGCATCTTCCTCATCTTCATCCTTGTCCTGCTGCTGCGGCCCAGCGGCCTGTTCGGAGCCCGGGCCTGATGACGCGCGGCATCCTCCCCCTTCTCGCCCTTGTGGTACTCATCGCGGCGCTGCCGCTGGTGACGGCCTCCAACACGGCCATCAATTTCGTCGTCTTCGTGCTCATCATCGCTCTGGGCGCGCAGGGCTGGAACCTGCTCGGTGGTGTCGGCGGCCAGTTCTCCTTCGGCCATGCGGCCTTCTTCGGCACGGGCGCCTATGTCTCGGCCGTGCTTCAGGCCCGCTTCGGCGTGAACGCCTGGGTGGCCTTCGCGGCCGGTGTCGCCATGGGCGCGCTGGTGGGCTGGGTCATTGGTTTCCTGAGCTTCCGGGCCGGCCTGCGTGGCTCCTATTTCGCTCTTGTCACGCTCGCATTCGCGGAAGTGTTGCGCATTCTTGCCAATGCCCTGCCCATCACCGGCGGCGGCGCGGGCCTGCTGCTGAAGCTCGATTTGGGCCTCGGCAACTTCCAGTTCTCCAGCCGCGCCGTTTTCCTCTGGATCGCGCTGGCGCTGGTGGCGGCGGGGCTTCTGCTGTGCCGCTGGATCGCGGATTCTCGCTTCGGCGCGCAGCTCGTCGCCGTGCGCGAGAATGAGGATGCGGCGCGCGCGCTCGGCGTCGACGTGCTGAAGGTGAAGCTCAAGGCCATTACCCTTTCCGGCGCGCTCACCGCCGCTGCCGGGGCCTTCTATCTTCAGTATTTCCTCTATCTCGACGCCAACATCGCCTATGGCGTGTGGATCTCGGTGGAGGTGCTGCTGGCGGCCATGGTGGGCGGCCGGGGCACGGTGCTCGGGCCGCTGGTGGGCGCTTTCGCGCTCCATGGCCTCGGCGATGTCACCAAGCAATATGCCGGCGGCATTCCCGGCATCGATCTCGCCGTCTATGGCGCGGTGCTGATCTTCGTGGTGGCCTTCGCCCCCTCGGGCCTCATCGGGCTGGTGCAACGTCTGTTCGCCCGCCGCTCCACGGCCGCGCAGGGAGGCGCATGATGCTGGAGGTCTCCGACATCACCATGCGCTTCGGTGGCCTCGTCGCCATCTCGGACGCCTCCTTGAGCGTGCCGAAGGGCGGGCTCGTGGGGCTCATCGGGCCGAACGGCGCCGGCAAGACGACGCTCTTCACAATCATCGCCGGCTTCCAGATGCCGACCGCTGGCCGCGTGCGGTTCGATGGGGCGGACATCACCAGCCAGCCGGCCCATGTGCGGGCGCAGCACGGCATCGCCCGCACCTTCCAGATCGTCCAGCCCTTTGCCGGGCTGAACGTGCGGGAGAACATCGCGGTGGGCTCCTATCTGCGCCATCCGCGCCGGGCCGATGCCCACGCGAAGGCGGAAGCGGTGGCGGCGCAGGTGGGTCTCGCGGCGGAGCTGGACAAGCCGGCGGCGAGCCTCACGGTTGCCGGACGCAAGAGGCTGGAACTTGCCCGCGCGCTTGCCACCGAGCCCAAGCTCCTGCTGCTGGACGAGGTGCTGGCGGGCCTCAACCCCTCCGAGATCCGCGACATCATTCCGGTGATCGAGGGCATCCGCGCCAGCGGCGTCACCATCCTGATGATCGAGCATGTGATGCAGGCGGTGATGAGCCTGTGCGAGCAGGTCTATGTGCTGGCACAGGGCCGCATGATCGCCCACGGCCCGCCCCGCGAGGTCTGCGCCGATGCGCAGGTGATCGAAGCCTATCTCGGCAAGGGCGCCGCCGGGCGCATCAATGGCGGGGAGGCGGCCCATGCTTGAGGTTCGCGGCCTGCGCGCGGGCTATGGCGCCGTTGAGGTGCTGCGCGGCATCGACCTTCAGGTGAAGGCGGGTGAGATCATCGCCGTGCTCGGCTCCAACGGCGTTGGCAAGACAACGCTGAACAAGGTGCTCTCGGGCGTGCTGCCGCTCAGCGCGGGCGAGGTGACGTTCGAGGGGCGGCGGCTCAATGGCCTGTCGCCGGCGGATATTGTCGAGGCGGGGCTCATCCATGTGCCGGAGGGGCGCAAGATCTTCCCGAACATGAGCGTGCGGGAAAATCTCGAGCTCGGCAGCTATCGTCGTGCCCGTCCGCGCCGCGCGGCCAATCTGGAGCGGGTGTTCACCACCTTCCCCCGCCTGCGCGAGCGCATGACGCAGGCTGCGGGGACGCTCTCCGGCGGCGAGCAGCAGATGGTGGCCATCGGGCGCGGCATGATGGCCGAGCCGAAACTGCTGATCCTCGATGAACCCTCCCTCGGCCTTTCGCCTTTGCTGGTGGAGGAGATGTTCGCGCTCATCCAGCGGCTGAATGCGGGGGGGCTGCCCATCATGCTGGTGGAGCAGAATGTGGTGCAGTCGCTGGAAATGGCGTCGCGCGCCTACATCATCGAGAACGGGCTGGTGACGCTGGAAGGCGCGGCCGCCGACATCCGCAGCGATCCCGAACTCAAGCGCGCCTATCTGGGGCTTTGACATGAGCATCGTCACGCCGGGCGTCGTGCCCGCTTCCGTCCTGCTCAGCGAACCGGCCCCCGAATGGCTGGGCCGCTGGACGCAGTTTGCCGCGGACTTGCGCTTCGAAGACCTGCCGGACGAGGTGATCGCCCGTGCCAAGCTTGTGCTGCTGGACAGCATCGGCGTCATCGCCGCCGGAATGCAAGAGCCGGAGATGGCCGCGCTGGTGGTGCGCCTCGGCGCCCGGCGCGCCGGGAAGGCGGCAGCCATCGGCGCGGGGCAGGGGCTTGATGCGCGCGATGCCGCGCTCGTCAACGGCACCGCCGGCACCATGCTGGAGCTGGACGAGGGCAACCAATATGCCCGCGGCCATCCCGCCATCCATGTGGTGCCGGCCCTGCTGGCGCTGGCGGCGGAGACGGATGTTTCCGGTCCCGAACTCATCGTCGCGCTGGCGCTGGGCTATGAGATCGGCGCGCGCATCGGTATCGCCTCGCGCCTCAAGGTCACCATGCATCCGCATGGCACCTGGGGCACGGTGGGGGCGGCGCTTGGCGTCGCGAAGCTTCATGGGGCGGATGCGGGCGAGATCGGCCGCGCCATCGGTATCGCTTCATCGCTGGGCCTCTCCACCAGCCGCCGCACCATGCTGGAAGGCGCGACGGTGCGGAACTGCTACGCCGGCTTTTCCAACCAGCTCGGTCTCACGGCGTGGGATCTGGCGCAGGCGGGTCTCATGCCCGAGCGCGATGGCATCGGCACCGTCTATGGCACCGTGATCGCGGATGATTTCCGCCCCGAGGTCATGGTGGACGAACTGGGGTCGCGCTGGGAGATCGCCCGCAATTACTTCAAGCGCCACGCGGCCTGTCGCTACACCCACGGCGCGCTGGATGCGCTCATGGGCATCATGGAAGACGCCGGGGGGCTCAATCCGGACAACATCGAGCACATCATAGTGGACACCTATGTGTGGGCCGCCCAGCTCGATCACCCCGCCCCGCAGACCATGCTGGCGGCGAAATTCTCGCTGCCCTTCGCCCTCGCCAGCGCCATCGTGCGCGGGCAGGCGGATGTGGAGGCCTTCCGCGATGCCGCCCGCGCCAATGCTGTGACCCAGGCCCTCGCTGCCCGCGTGGAGGTGCGCGAAGACCCCGCGCTCACCGCCAAGCTGCCGGGCCTGCGCCCGGCGCGCGTCACCGTCATGCTCAAGGGCAACCGCCAATGGACGGCCGAGGTGCTGACCAATCGCGGCGACACCGAAGACCCCTACACGGCGGCGGAAGTGGAAGAGAAGTTCCGCGAACTCGCCGGCCCCGTGTGGCCTACCTCGCGGCTCGAGGCCATCGCCGGGGCGGTTGCCGGCCTCGACAAGGCGCCGACCCTGGCGCCGCTGCTCGATCTTCTGGCCTGAGGCGAAACCGCCTCCGGCTTCTGTTGTGAACGGCGCCGTCCGGCCCATCGCTCCGGACCCCGCCCCTTTGGGAAAGACCTGTGCCATGAGTCTGAAAGCCCGCCTTGCGCAGGAGCGCGTCCTGCCCGCGCCGGGCATCTATGATGCCCTCACGGCTTCGCTCGCGGCCGCCGCCGGCTTCGAGGCCCTGTATCTCTCCGGCGCCGCCATTGCCTATACGCGCCTCGGGCGGCCGGACATCGGCCTCGTCTCCATGACCGAGGTGGCCGAGGTGATCGCACTGGTTCGCGACCGCGTGCCGACGCCAGTGATTGTCGATGCGGACAATGGCTATGGCAACGCGCTGAACGTGCAGCGCACGGTGCGGACCTTCGAGCGGGCGGGCGCAAGCGCCCTCCAGCTTGAGGATCAGACCATGCCCAAGCGCTGCGGCCATTTGCAGGACAAGAGCCTGATCAGCACCGCCGAGATGATCGGTAAGATCAAGGCCGCAGTGGACGCGCGGACCAGTGAGGAGACGCTCATCATCGCCCGAACCGATGCGGTGGCGGTGGAGGGCTTCGAGCCGGCCATCGAGCGCGCCCGGCTCTATGCGGAAGCCGGCGCGGACGTACTGTTCGTGGAGGCGCCGCGCTCGCAGGACCAGCTTGCCGCCGTCACGCGGGCGCTGGGCAATGGCTTGCCCTTGCTCGTGAACATGGTGGAAGGCGGCGACACGCCGCTCGCGACCACCGAGGAACTGGGCGAGCTCGGCTTCAAGATCGTGATCTTCCCGGGCGGAATCGTGCGCGCGCTCGCCCGCACGGCGCAAGCCTATTACCGCTCGCTCTTCACCAATGGCAGCAACGAGCCGTTCCGCGAGCACATGTTCGATTTCTCCGCCCTCAACGGCCTCATCGGCACCGCCGACCTGCTGGCCCAAGGGCGTGAGTATGATGTCTTCGGCGCGGCTCTGGCCGATGCGCCGCTCACCAGGAAAGCCGCGCGATGACCGCCATCGACCCCGTCACACTCGCCGTCCTGAAGGGGCGGCTGGAGCAGATCGCCGACGAGATGGATGCGACGCTCTACCGCTCCGCTTTCAATCCCATCATCGCCGAGGCCCGTGACGCCTGCCACGGCCTCTATCATGCGGAAACCGGCGACACGCTGGTGCAGGGCACCAAGGGCCTGCCGATCTTCGTGGGCGCGATGGCCTTCGCGGTGCGGGCGGTGATCGAGAAGGTGGCGCGCGACGGCGACCTCCAGCCGGGCGACAGCTTCCTGTTCAACGACCCCTATGCGGGCGGCACGCATCTGAACGATTTCCGCCTCGTGCGGCCGATCTTCCGGGGCGGCAAGCTCTATTGCTGGCTGGCCTCCGTGGGCCACTGGCTGGACATCGGCGGCAATGTCCCCGGCGGCTTCAACGCGCGGGCGACGGAGAGCTTCCAGGAAGGCGTGCGCATTCCGCCCGTGAAGCTGTTCAAGGCCGGCGTGCTCAATCACGACATCATCGAGATACTCTCGGCCAATTCCCGCGTGCCGGTCTCCAACTATGGCGACCTCAACGGCCAATTGAACGCGCTCGATCTCGGTGAGCGGCGGCTGGCGGAACTGCTCGACGCCTATGGCGAGAACATCGTGGCGCAGGCCTTCGATGCCTTCTCCGACCGCGCCGAGGCCATGATGCGCGCCGCCATCCGCGCCCTGCCGGACGGCATCTATTCGTTCGAGGATTATCTCGACAATGACGGCATCACGCCGGACCGCCTGACCATCGCCCTCGACCTGACGGTGGACGGCGAAAAGATGACGCTCGATTTCTCGCGCTCCTCCGCCCCCTGCGCAGGGCCGCTCAACATCGCCTATTCCACGGCGGCGGCCTGCTGCTATGTGGCGCTGAAGCACGTCTTCACCGACGTTCCGGCCAATGCCGGGTGCCTCAGGCCCATCACCTTCGTCATCCCCGAGACGACGCTGCTGGGTGTGAAGCCGCCCAAGCCCGTGGGCGGCTATACGGAGACGATCCTGCGCGTCATCGGCGTCGTCTTCGGCGCGCTGGCCAAGGCTGACCCCGCCCGCGCCACGGCCGCGCCCTTCGGGACCATCAACGCCCTCTCGCTCGCCGGCCACCGGCCGGATGGATCGCGCTGGGTGATGTTCTCCTTCTTCGGCGGCGGCCTCGGCGGCAATCCGGAGAGCGATGGCCTCAGCCACGCCAACAACCCCATTTCCATGGCCACCATTCCGCCGGCCGAGATTTTGGAAGCCGCCTATCCCGTGCTGTTCACCCAGTGGGCGCTGCGGCCGGATTCCGCTGGCGCTGGCGCCCATCGCGGCGGCCTCGGCGCGGTCTATGAGATCGAGCCGCTCACCGATGCGGATGTGTTTCTGCTCGGCGAGCGCGGCATCTATCCCCCCTTCGGGGTGGCTGGCGGCACGCCCGCCGCGCTGAACGTCTTCTCGTGGGAGACCGAGGATGGCGAGCGCTCGCCCCCGCTCGCCTCCAAGGTGACGGACGTGAAGGTGCGCGCCGGCCAGCGCGTGCGCCTGGAAACCCCCGGCGGTGGCGGCTACGGCGACCCCAAGGACCGCAAGCGCGAGGATGTGGAGCGCGATGTCCGGCAGGGCCTCGTGAGCGTTGAAGCCGCCCGCACCCTCTATGGCGTCGAGATCACGCCGGACACCACCATTCCGGCGCAGGGAGCAGCCGCATGAACGCCCATACCGCAACCCCTGAGGCCAAGCCCGCGCCGGTGGTCGGCGTGGATGTGGGCGGCACCTTCACCGACCTCTTCTTCTTCGATGCCGCCGCCGGCCGCTTCCGCACCGCCAAGGTGCCGTCCAATCGCGGCGACGAGGCCGTGGGCTTCCTGGAAGGGCTGAAGACCTTCGGCCCGGTGGCCCAGCTCGGCTCCATCGTCCACGGCACCACGGTGGGCACCAATGCTCTTCTGGAGCGCAAGGGCGCGCGCACGGCGCTCATCACCACGCGCGGCTTCCGCGATGTGCTGGAGATGCGCCGCCGCGACCGCCTGCACACGTGGGGCCTATGGGGCGATTTCGTGCCCGTCATTCCCCGCGACATGCGCTTCGAGGTGAGCGAGCGCGTGCTGGCGGACGGCTCCGTGCGCACGGCCCTCGATATCGAGGAAGTAAAGGCGGCCACCAAGGCGGCGTTGGCGCAGGGCGCGGAGGCGATCGCCATCGTCTTCATCAATGCCTATGCCAATCCCGCACATGAGCTGGCGGCTCTGGAGGCGGTCCGGGCCCTGTGGCCGAACGAGAACATCGCCTGCTCGGCGCAGATCCTGCCCGAGATCCGCGAGTTCGAGCGCACCTCCACCACGGCACTCAATGCCTATCTCCAGCCGGTGGTGGGCAGCTATCTGAAGAAGCTCGACGACGCGCTGGTGGGCGAGGGCTTCACGGGTCGCTTCCACATCGTGCAGTCGAGCGGCGGCGTCATGTCCACCGTCACCGCCCGCAAGCTGCCGGTGCGCACCGCGCTCTCCGGCCCTGCGGCGGGCGTCATCGCGGCGGCGGCCATTGCGGAAGCCGCGGGCTATCCGGATATCATCACTGGCGATCTCGGGGGCACCTCGTTTGACGTGTCGCTGGTGGCCGGCGGCAAGACGGCGCTGGCGGCACAGACCACCATCGACTTCGGCCTCGTCATCCGCACGCCGATGATCGAGATCACCACCATCGGCGCCGGCGGCGGCTCCATCGCTTATGTGGATGCCGGCGGCATGTTGCAGGTGGGGCCTGAGAGCGCCGGCTCCCGGCCCGGCCCGGTGGCCTATGGGCAGGGCAACACCCGCCCGACGCTCACCGATGCCAACATCGTGCTCGGCCGCATCAATGCGGAGCGGCCCATCGGCGGCAAGCTGGCGCGGCTCGACGTGGAGGCGGCGAAGGCGGCCATTGACACTCATGTGGCCAAGCCCCTCGGCCTCGGCGTCATGGAAGCGGCGGAAGCCATCGTCCGCATCGCCGACGGGCGGATGGCGGGCGCCATCCGCCTCGTCTCCATCGAGCGCGGGCATGATCCGGCGACCTTCGCGGCCGTGCCCTTCGGTGGCGGCGGTGCACTCCATGCGGGCGCGCTCATCAAGGATGTGGGCCTCAAGGCGGCGCTGGTGCCGCGCTATCCGGGCGTCACCTCGGCGCTGGGCTGTGTGATCGCCGACATCCGCCACGATCAGGTGCAGACGGTGAATCTCACCGTGGATGCCCTCGATCCCGTGGCGCTCGACGCCCGCATGGTGGAGGAAGCCGCCGCCGCCCGCGCGGTGGTGGAGGCCGCAGGCCTTGCGGTGGAGCGCATCGACACCGTGTTCGAGCTGGACATGCACTATGTCGGCCAGACGCACACGGTCTCCGTGCCGCTGCCCGTCGAGGTGGAGAACGGCACCACGGGCATCGACCGGGCGACCATCGCGACCGCTTTCGATGCCGCCTATCAGGCCTCCTTCAGCCGCCTGCTGCCCGGCGTGCCGGCCAAGATCGTGAACCTGCGCACCGCCGCCATCGGCCGTCGTCCGCACTTCGATCTCAAGGCGTTGGCGCCGGAGGCCGGGGCGACGGTGGACGGCGCCAGGCGCGGTTCGCGGCCGGTCTGGTTCGCCGGAGCCTGGCACGAGGCGCAGGTCTTCGCCCGTCTCGAACTGCCGGTGGGCGCGACCATTCCCGGTCCCGCCGTTCTGGAGCAGCCCGACGCCACGACGCTGGTCGACCCCGATCTCGTCGCTCGCGTCGATGCGCTGGGCAACGTCATCGTGGAGCGCGCGTGATGCACGAAGCCATCCCGTTCTCACAGACGGCGCTGGTGCTCGTCGATCTCCAGAACGACTTCATCGACCCGAAGGGCGCCTATGGAAGGGCGGGGCAGGGGGCGGCGGCCATCGCCGCCCTTCCCGATCGGCTGGCGCCACTGGCGGATGCCATGCGGGCGAAGGGCGGGTGGATCGTCTCCACCCATTTCACGCTCGTCCCCGCCAAGGGTGGCGAACCGCTGATCTCGCCGCATCTCAAGGAATTGCGGCCCTTCCTCGCCAAGGGCGACTTCCTGCCGGGAAGCTGGGGCCACCAACTGGTGGATCGCCTCGGGCCGTCTGATCTGTCGGTGGAGAAGATCGCCTATTCGGCCTTCTACATGACGCGGCTCGAGTGGGTGCTGCGGAAGTGCGACATCCGCCGGCTCATCGTCGGCGGCATCGTCACCAATGGCGGCGTCGCCTCGACCGTGCGCGATGCCCATGTGCGGGACTTCGACGTGAGCGTGCTCTCCGACGGCAGCGCCGCTTTCTCGGACGAGGTGCACCAGACCGCCATCGCAGCGCTGAAGCCGGTCTGCACGGTTACGACTATTGCCGAGGTGATGGGTGAGGTCGGTGCGGCCTGAAAGGTCAGGGCTTCCGGTCCCGGACATGCTCCGGACGGAAGCCCAGCCCTACCAACCGCCCCGCGAGATGAGCGAGCAGCGGCCAGCGGGCAATGGTGCGCACGAAGGCGGGCGGGCCTGAAGACCGGCGGGCGTCCGTCTCGCGCTTGCGCCGGTCCTTCTGCATCATCAGCTGGAGCTTCTGCGTCGCCTTGGTCGGGAAGGTCCGGCGCTTCTGCACGGCGGCGAGCGCCGCCTCATCCACGGCGCCCTTGAGCAGCGGCGCGGTGAGGATGTTGGCCGCCGCTACCGCATCCTGAATGGCGAGGTTCACGCCCACGCCGCCAATGGGCGACATGGCGTGCGCGGCGTCGCCGATGCACAGCAGCCCCGGCTTCCACCATTGCGTCAGCCGGTCGATGCGCACCTGAAGCAGCGAAACGTCCGTCCAGTCCCGCACCTCGTCCATGCGGGAGGCGGGCAGGGGAGAGACGGCCGCCACCGTCGCCCGGAAGGCGTCGAGCCCGGCGCGCTTCACTTCGTCGAAACTGCCCTTCTTCAGCACATAGCCGCACTGCCAATAGTCGCCCCGGTCGATCATCACGAACCCTTGCCGGGGGCCGGCGTGACCCATGGTGTAGGGCGGATCGTCGCTCTGACGGGACAGCTTCATCCACAGCACATCGCGCGGACTGCCGAATGCCTCCACCGCGAGCCCGGCCTTCGCCCGCACCCGCGAATGGCGCCCGTCGGCCGCCACCACGAGACCAGCCCTTATCTCCATGGGGGCGCCATCACAGGTGGCCCTGAGGCCCACCACGCGCCCGTTCTCCTCGATGAGGTCCTCCACGGCGGTGGACATGAGCAACTGGAACGAGGGATAGCGCGCCGCCTGGCGCGCCACATAATCGAGAAAATCCCACTGCGGCATGAAGGCGATGAAGCGGCAGCGGGTGGGCAGGCGGGAGAAATCGGCGAGCGTCACATCCGTGCCGCCGATCTCCGCATGAAGCTTCGGCGCCTGTGTATGCGGCAGCTTCAGCAGGCCCTCCAGAAGGCCGATCTCGTGCATCACCTCCAGCGTGGAGGGGTGGATGGTGTCGCCCCGGAAATCCCGCAGGAAATCCTTGTGCTTCTCGAGGACGATGACCTCGACGCCCGCCCGCGCCAGCAGCAGCCCGAGCATGAGCCCGGCTGGCCCCGCCCCCACGATGGCGCAGCGGGCGGTAAAGACGGTGGGGCAGGGAAGGGGATCGGTCATGCGGCGCAAGATGGCCTCTGTCTGCGGGGCCCGCAACTGGCCCTATGGCCCGTTGGGCTGATCGGCGAAGTCGCCCGCTCGCCGCTTCGGTCTGTTGAACGAAACGACCCGCGCCGGATGCGGCACGGTTCAAGACCGGAAGGGATGTCGGAGGTCATGGTTTCCCGGAAAGGGAGACGCTTCATGACCCCATCCCCCCTGATCGAACCCGCGCAGTGCGCGCTCATCCTCGTCGACCAGCAGGCCGGTCTGGCCTTCGCCTCCGGATCTGCGGATGCGCAGATGCTGCGCAACAACGGCCTTGCCGCGGCAAAGACCGCCGTCGCCTTCGGCCTGCCGATCGTCGTCTCCACCTCGGCAAGCAAGGTCTATAGCGGGCCGCTCATGCCCGCCTTTCGCGCCGTGCTGCCCGATGTGGCACCCATCGAGCGTCGAAACATGAACTTGTGGGAAGATGAGGCCGCCCATGCTGCGGTCGTCGCCACCGGCCGCAAGACGCTCATCTTCGCCGGGCTTCTGGCGGAGGCGTGCATCAGCTTTCCCGTGCTCTCCGCTCTCGCCGACGGCTACCGCGTGTTCGTGGTGGCCGACGCCTGCGGCGGACTGACGGCGACGAGCCACGATCTGGCGCTCCGGCGTCTTGAGGCGGCGGGCGCGACCCTCACCTCCTGGCTTCAGATGCTGCTCGAACTCCAGCGCGACTGGACCCGCCACGACACCTATGAAGCCGCGCGCGCCATCGTCGTGGAGCATGGCGGAGGCTACGGCACGGGCCTCGCCTATGCGCGGGACATGATCAAGCCGGCCTGATCCTCGCGTGCGGGTCCGGCGCCATCGCGCGGCGCCGGACGGCGCCCCCGGCCTGCCCCCCTATCCATCATCCCGATCCTGTGGAGAGCCTCCTATGACTGACGCCGCAATCCGACCGACCGTCGTTCTCGTGCACGGAGCCTGGGCGGACGCCTCGAGCTGGCGCGCCGTGATCCGTCTCCTGCAGCAGCGGGGCATCGACGTGGTGGCGGTTCAGAACCCCACCACCTCGCTTGATGCCGATGTCGCCGCGACCCGCTTGACCCTCGACAGTATCGCAGGGCCGGTCGTGCTCGCGGGCCATAGCTGGGGCGGTACCGTCATCAGCGAAGCTGGCAACGACCCGAAGGTGAAGGCATTGGTCTATGTGGCAGCCTTCGCGCCGGATGCCGGCCAGTCCACGGGCGATCAGGTGCGGGCGCATGCGGCCCCTCCCGGGCTCGGCGGCGTCGTGCCCTTCGGCGAGCACTTCCTGAAGATGAGCCCGGAAAGCTGGATCGCCAACGTGGCGCAGGATCTGCCGGAGGAAGAGGCCCGCATCCTTGCGGCCGTCCAGACCCCGCTCGCGCTCGTCACCTTCGAGGACAAGGTGAAGACCCCCGCCTGGAAGGACCGTCCGTGCTGGTACGTCCTGTCGACGCAGGACCGCGCCGTCAGCGTCGATCTTCAGCGCGCGCTCAGCACACAGCTCAAGGCCCGGACCGTCGAGCTGCCGGCGAGCCACATGTCCCTCATGTCCCACCCCGAGGCCGTCGCCGGGGCGATCCAGGAGGCGATGGCGGCGGTGTCTGCGGCCTAGATCAGGAAGGCGCCGGACAAGCTTGCGACTCGCGCTTCACGTCCCGTCGTCGCACATGTTCGACGGGACGGGGCTGTCTCACGGGCGGGGACGGCATCGACCTCCGTTCGGTGGCCGATGCCCCCAGAGGATCGACGTCCGTCGAAACACCTTCCGTCCAGTCCGGCAATCAGCGATCCTCTAGAGAAAGGGGCGCAGCGTCACGCCGTCTGCCGGTGCAGAGCGGGTGCTGTGGCGCGTGTTACGACAAACCGGCCCGACGTGTGACGCGCAGGATCGGGTGTCATCCGGGGCGATGTCGCGGGATTAGGCGGGATCTGCCGGGAATGGGCGGGAAGGCCTTGCGGTGAAAGGGACGGCGCGAGCGGCGCCTTCCGTGACCTGCGAAACGCGCCGCGCAGGATCAAATGTCATCCGGCCCGCCGTACTCCCGTCGCGCAAGATCGGATGTCACCTCCGCGCCGCGAAGATATCCCCACACGGATCGCGAGTGGCCGCGGGTAGACTAGAGCAAAATCCGATCAGCGTGAATCGCTGAGGGATTCCCAAAGGGAGTGAAGTCTGATTCATGCTCGTTTCCGGCGAGGGGAGGCCGGTCAGATGGGCAAGCCGTTATCGATGGACCTGCGCGAGCGAGTTGTTGGTGCCATTTCGCAGGGCATGTCGCGCCGGGCGGCCGCGGCGCGGTTTGGGGTCAGCGCAGCCAGTGCAGTGAGGTGGGCGGCACTTCAGCGCGATCAGGGAAAGCCAGCGGCCAAGCCACAGGGCGGTGACACGCGCTCGGCCACGACCGAGGCCAAGGCGGCGCGCATCTGGGCGCTGTACGAGGCGGCTCCGGACATCACTCTTGCCGAGCTGCGCGAGGGGCTGGCCGCCGAAGGGATCGCGGTTGCAGTATCGACCCTGTGGCGCTTTTTCGCCCGCCACGGGCATACGCGCAAAAAAAGACCGGCCATGCGAGCGAGCAGGACCGCCCCGACATCCTGAGCGCGCGTGAAGCCTGGTTCGATGGTCAGCTCGACCTCGATCCGGAAACGCTGATCTTCGTCGATGAGACAGGTGCCAGTACGAAGATGGCACGCCGCTATGGACGCGCTCCACGCGGCGAACGGCTGCGCATGGCTGTACCGCACGGACACTGGATGACGACCACGTTCGTCGGGGCTTTGCGGCTCTCGGGCATGACCGCACCGCTCGTCATCGACGGACCGATGACCGGGGCGTGGTTCGAGGCCTGGGTTGCCCGGGTACTCGCTCCGACGCTGAAACGGGGCGACGTTGTGATCCTGGACAACCTGCCCGCCCACAAAAGCGTCGTGGCGCGGGAGGCGATCGAGGCAAGGGGCGCCCGGCTGCTCTTCCTTCCGCCTTACTCGCCCGACTTCAATCCGATCGAAAACGCCTTCGCCAAGCTGAAAGCACTCCTGCGCAAAGCCGCTGCACGCACCGTCGACGATCTGTCCCGCGCCATCGGTGCCGCCATCGACACCTTCACGCCCGCCGAATGCGCCAACTACTTCGCCGCTGCCGGATACGATGCATATTGATCGGAATCTGCTCTAGGCTGTGAGCCCTTGCAGCTTGAGCTTTGCCGCAACTGCGAGGTTGCGCCGAAAAACATTGCTGGCGCATCAAGGCCTTAGCGGCAGCCGGATACAAATAGGCCTTCGATGATCTCGGCTAGAGCGTCGATGACAGTTGCGACAATGGCCTTTTTTACGATCCTCAGGCCAAGCGTTTACCGGTGCCGGGCGCTTCGGCCGTCGAGCGCAAATCGGCGCGAAGCTGGGTCACAATCAGCTTGATCATCGCGAGACGCTCTGCTGCGTCGTCCGTCGCGGCAACGACCTCAGCATATTTGCGCGCAGTCAGCCGGCCGAGATCGATCGGCGCGAGACCGACGCGTTCATCCTTGTAGAGCCGCGCGATGGCATCAGTGATCCGCCCCATAAGCTCGTCGTCGACCGAAACGGCTGGTGACCGCTCGACGATCGGCGCGCCAGGGGATGTTTCTGTGCCTGCGATCCAATCGAGCGATACACCGGCGGCCTTGGCGAGTGTTTGCAGGGCATAGAAGGGAGGGCGCGCATTGCCGTCCCTCCATTTAGCGATCTGCTCCGCCTTGTAGCCCACAATAGTGGATGCCTGCCTCAGTCCGCCGACGCGCTTGAGAACCTCTTTTAGCCGAGTTCCGAGCTCAGGCGTCCAGCCTGGAACTTTCTCGTCCGCAACGTCGCTCGGTTCCGAGCTGGCGTAACGCTCTGGCATTACGAGAAAATCCCCACTTTTGCGGATGCGTGCGCCATCCTGCAGGTCGGAACTCCGTTTTTATGGTTGCTAAAATCCATAAAAATGGACACTCTCGCCTCAAGTGAACGCATTCGCGATCTCATTCGTGTGCGCAATGCCCCGAAAAAACCGGCTCTGGCAGGAGCCGGCGTCCGAGGAGTTCATCCATGACCAAGTCGGCGCCTGTCGTGTGGGACAGGCACGCGATCCGGGCCGAGGTGCATCGGCGCGAGACCACTTTGACGGCGATTGCCCTCGCAGCCGGTCTCGACCAATCCGCCTGCCGTTCCGCTCTCGTCCGCCGTCATCTGGCGGGTGAGAAGGCCCTGGCCGATTTCCTCGGAATCGCTCCCGAGAAGATCTGGCCCGAGCGGTACGCCAAGCCGTCACCCTGGGCAAAGCGTATCTTGGAAGGCCGCTCGGCCGCCAGCCAAAACGGCGGCGCCCCCGTGGACATGGGAGCGGCGGCATGACCGCCCGCCCGTCCACGCCCGAGCGCTGCCCGGACACGTCCGCCCATCCCATGGACATGGACAACCGGCGGCTTGCGCAGATCCGGCAGGAGAGCCTCCACCGCATGATGGGCGTTGCCGCCCTCATGATCGGGGCGCACTTCCTCGCCGTGCTCCTGATGCTCTGCCTATGACGCCCCGCGGCCCCCGGCGGAAGGACGCGTGACATGGCGCGCGCACCGGATCGCATCACGCTCGACCTTTTTCGCGACTGGGAGCCGCCTCAGGTCGCGGTGGCGCCGCGCGAGGAGGAGACGCGCGGGCCGCTCGATCTGGTCATCACGCGCCTTATCAGCCTTGCCATCAAGAAATCGGAACGCAGCCGCGAGGAGATCGCGCAGCAGATGAGCGCCTATCTCGGCCGCACCATCAGCAAGGATACGCTGGACGCCTGGGCGAGCCCGGCCAAGGCGAGCAACCGCATTCCGCTCGACGCCTTCGTCGCCCTCATCGACGCCACGGCAGACCATGATCTCCTCGGCTGGCTGCCAGCCCAGCATGGCTATGTGGTCGTGCCGGCGCGTTATGCCGACCTCATCGAGCTGCACCTCCTGGAGGAGCGCGAGGCCGAGATCGCCCGCCGCAAGGCTGCGGTCCAGGCCCGCTATCGGGGAGGCAGCCGATGAAGAGCTGGTTCACGGCGGCGGAAATCGCCGGCCTCGGCCTTCCGGACATTCCGGAGAGCGAGCGCGGTGTGCGCAAGATGGCGGGCCGCGACGCCTGGCCGTCCCGCGAACGGGAAGCCTCCGGCGGCGGCCGGGAGTATCCGCTCTCGGCCCTGCCCACCGCTGCCCGCGCCGCTTATGTCGCCCGTCATCTCCAGGCGCTGGATGTGCCGGTGGAGGTGGTGCGGGCTGCCGCCAGCGAGCCGGAGGCGGAACTGGCTGCCCCGGCCGCGCTCGATCAGCGGGACGGTCGCCTCGCCATCCTCGCGGCGGTGGAGGATTTCGCGGCATCGGCCGGCATCGGTCGCAAGCGGGCGGATACCCTGTTCTGCGCCGCCTATGAGGCGGGGGCGGTCGAGGTGGCGGCCTGGGTGCGGGCCGCCGTGCGCTCGGTCACGCCGCGCACGCTCGCCCGCTGGCGGGCGGCGCAGGCGGCGGGGGCCACCCATCGCCTCGCCGTGGACAAGGGCGCCGCCCGGCGCGGCAAGGGCGTGCTGGAGGTCGCCAACGCTGGCGACGTGAAGGTGTTTTGCCTCGCGCTTCTGTCCCGCAACCCGCTCTTCACCGCCGACCATGTGCGCGATCTGGTAGGCGGGCAGTTCGGCCCCACCTTGGAGGTGCGCGGCAAGGTGCTGCCGCTGCCGCCGCTGCGCACCTTTCAGGAGGCATTGAAGGGCTGGAAGACCACCCACAAGGTGGAACTCACCGCCCTCACCAATCCCGACGCGTTCAAGAACCGCTACCGGCTCTCCGGCCGGGGCGCCATGGCCCATGTGCAGGCGCCGAACCAGCTCTGGATGATCGACGCCAGCCCCGTGGACATGCTGTGCCTCGATGGCCGGCACAATGTCTATGTGGCCATCGACATCTTCACCCGCCGCATCATCGCCTATGTCACCAAGACGCCGCGGGCCGAGGGCGTGTCCCTCCTCATGCGCCGGGCCATCCTCGCCTGGGGCGTGCCGGAAGAGGTGAAGACCGACAACGGCGCGGATTTCGTCGCCCATGCCACCCGGCGCCTGTTCGCGGCCATCGGCATCCGGCGGGTGACGGCGGAGGCCTTCAGCCCGGAGCAGAAAGGCCATGTGGAACGGGCCATCGGCACCTTCCAGCGCGGTTTCGTGCGGCTGCTGCCGGGCTTCATCGGCCATTCTGTCGCCGACCGGAAGGTGATCGAGGCCCGCAAGAGCTTCGCCGCCCGCTTGGGCGAAGATCCGCGCGAGGCCCTGTGCGTGGAGCTGAGCGCGGCCGAGCTGCAGCGCTATGCGGACGCCTGGATCGCCAGCAAGTATGACCACCGGCCGCATGAGGGCCTCGGCGGCGTCACCCCGTTCCAGGCCGCTGCCGCCTCCACCGCGCCCATCCGCACCGTTGAGGAACGCGCCCTCGACATGCTGCTCGCCCCCGTGGCGGGCCAGCATGGCCTGCGCACCGCCACCAAGAGCGGCATCCGCATCGACGGCTTCCATTATCTCGCCCCGCAGGTGTTGCCGGAAACGCAGGTGATGGTGCGGATGGACCCGGCCGACATGGGCCGCGCCTTCCTGTTCGATCCGGCGGGCATCACCTATCTCGGCGAGGCCATCTGCCCGGAACTGGCCGGCATCGATCCGAAGCTTGCGGTGGAGGCGGCCAAGGCCGAGCAGGCCCGCATCATCGCCGAGCGCACCGCCAGCGTGCGCAAGGAGGCCCGGCGCCTCACCAAGGGGCCGCGCCTCATTGATCTCGCCTTGCGCCACACCGCGCGCCAGGCCGGCACGCTGGTGGATTTCCCCAAGGCGCGCGAGGCGCACACCACCCCGGCGCTGGAGGCGGCGGCGGAAGCCGCAACCCCGCGCAGCGCCCCGGCGCCTCGCCTGTCCGACGAGACGCGTGCGCTGCGCGCCCGCCTCGCCGCCGAGGCCGCGCCGGAAGGGGCACAGGTCCGGCCCCTCCATGCCACCGAGACGCCGAAGCAGCGCTGGAACCGCGCGCAGGCACTGGAACGGCGGCTCGCCGCCGGAGAAGCCCTCGCACCGGAGGAAACCACCTGGCTCCTCGGGTACGCGCAGGGCCCTGAATACAAGGGTTTCAAGCTCACCTTCGGAGACAGCCATGACGTAGCGCCCCGCCAGGCGCCGGTGGAAGCCGGCTGAACACGTTCGAGCATTGGGGATTTTTGAGAATGTTGCAGGCAGGTTTGACGGTTAAGGGGCCGGTTGCCACGGCCAATGTGGCGGCCTTCATGGGGCTCGCCACCAAGCTCATCGAGCGCGATCCCACCGCGCCCGGCATCGGCGTCTTCCACGGCCCCTCGGGCTACGGGAAGACCTATGCCAGCATCTTCGCGCAGAACCGCACCCGCGCCATCCGCGTCGAGGTGGGCGATTACTGGACGCGCAAGACGCTTCTTAAATCCGTCCTCGCGGAAGCCGGCCTCCAGGCGCGCGGCACCATCGCCGACATGGCGGAGGCAGTCATCCGCATCCTGGGGGATGATCCCCACCGCCCGCTCATCATCGACGAGGCCGACCGGCTCGTGGACAAGCGCATGATCGAGCTGGTGCGCGACCTGCAGGACAAGAGCACCGCGCCCATCATCCTCATCGGCGAGGAGCACCTGCCCACCAAGCTCGCCACGGTGGAGCGCGTGCACAACCGGGTGCTGGACTGGGTCGCCGCCGAGCCGACCGACCTTGAGGACGCCCGCGCGCTCGCCGCCTCGCTGTGCCCGCGCCTCACGCTGGAGGATGATCTCCTCGCCGAGATCGTGAACCGCTCGGACGGGCGGGCGCGGCGCATCGTGGTCAACCTCATCCGGGCCTCGGAGATCGCCCGCAACCTCGGCGTCATGCGGCTCGACCGCGCGGCCTGGGGCAATAACGGCTTCTTCGACAGCCGGCCGCCGTCGCCCCGCAACATCGCCGCGCTCGCGAGGGGGATGTGAGATGGCGCGCCGTCCCACCCCCGATCATGTGAGCCTGACCGTGCGCGTCCCGCGCGGCCATGAAGGCTTCTGGCGCATCATCCGCGACCTCGACGAGGCTGGCCCCTGGACATCCAGCGACGTAGCCGACCGCACCAACGCGGCCCTCGCAAGCGTGGCCGATTATGTCCGCCGCCTCGCCAAGGCGGGCATCTGCGCCGTGGTGGACGCGCGGTCCGGCCTGCCGCATCTGGTGAAGTCCTATCGCCTCACGGAGCGCCCCACACAGGCGCCCCGTGTGCGCCGGGACGGCACCCGATCCAAGCCCACCGGGCAGGAGCAGATGTGGCGCGCCCTGCGCAGCCTCGGCGCCGCCACCTATCCCGAGCTGGCGCTGGCGGCGAGCACCGACGAGGTGACCGTCGATCCGGTGGCCGCCAAGACCTACATCAAGATGCTGGTGAAGGCAGGCTATCTGGTCGCCCTGGCGCAGGAGCGGTCCAATACGCCGGTCCTGTGGCGCCTCAAGCCCAGCATGAACACCGGCCCGCTGCCGCCGCTGGTGATGCGCACCAAGATGGTGTGGGACCAGAACGAGGGCCGCGTGGTGGGCGAGCCCCGGCTTGAGGAGGCGCGGTCATGAGCCCGCGTCCTCCCACGGACTTCCGCGCCCGCGCGCTCGCCGGCTGGGGCACGCCGCCGGACTGGATCCTGGCGCTGGCCGAGGCCTGCGCCCGCACCACCCAGACCGCCACGGCCAAACAGCTCGGCGTCTCCGGCTCCATGCTCTGCCAGGCCCTCGCCAATCGCTATCCCGGCGACATGGCCAGCCTGGAGCAGCGGGTGCGCGGCGCCTTCATGGGCTCCACCGCCGACTGCCCGGTGCTGGGCGAGATCGGCATGGACCGCTGCCTCGCCGAGCAGAAGACACCCTTCTCCGCCGCTTCCTCCGTGCGCGGGCGCCTGTTCCGGGCCTGCCGCGCCGGCTGCCCCCACTCGCGTCTCACGGGAGGCCAGTCATGATGCCGGACCGCACCCTCAGCCAGTCCATCGAGGCCCTGCGCGAACAGCTGGCCCGCTTCGAGACCCGCGGCGTCACCTTCGAGCCGGAGGCGGTGCGCGTCATCCTCCGCGCGCTTTCCTCGCTGCGCCGCTCCGCCGAGGCGCTGGAGGCCGGCGGCAGGGAGCGCGACCGTCCTGCCTGCGCGGCGGATTCCGACGTGCTCCCGGCGCCGCGCCTCTCGGCCATGCGCAGGGCCGTGGCGCGGGTGGCGACGCCGGTGCCGCAGACCAACGTCATCCTCTTCCCCCTCAAGCGCCGGCCGGCGCCGGGCACCGGGGATGCGGCATGACGCTCCTGCTTGAGACCCCGGAGCCCAGCCTCCGCCTCATCGCCGCGGCGGTGATGGAAGCCACCGGCGCCAGCATGGCGGACATCCGCTCCACCCGCCGCCAGAAGGAGGTGGTGAGCCAGCGCCATATCGTGTGCTGGCTCGCCGCCCGCCTCACGGGCAAGACCTTCCGCCAGATCGGCGTCTTCCTCGGCGGGCGCGATGCCAGCACGGTGCGCGAAGCCGTGCTCCGGGTGGAGCAGCGCATGGCGCAGGATGCGGCGCTCGCCTCCCGCGTCTCCGCCATGCTCGCCGCCATCCAGGCGCTCGCCGCCCATGGCGTGGCCGAGCGCTTCCCGGAGGTGGATGCGCTGGCGGTGGCCGCGCACATCACCGGCGCCGGTGTGCCCGAGCGGGCGGCCATCGGCGCCTCCACCGACCAGATCGTGGCCATGGCCGGCCAGCTCATGGCCCTGCACCGGGCGGCCGAGGCCGCCGCCGGGGCGCTCGTCGCGGCCGGCGGCACAGTGCCGGACGAGCTGGCCGGGCTTGGCTACGCCCCCCTTCAATCCCCGGAGCGAAACGATGGACAGTGAGAGCAGCGCCATGGATGGCGTCATCGAGATGGGCGGCAACCGCTACATGACCGACCCACAGGGCCATCTGGTGCCGGTGGATCTGGTGAAGCCGCAGGATGCGCTGGAAGACCAGACCGTGCGCAAGATCATCCGCTATGCCGACGACCTCTCGGCGCAGATTGCCCGCTTCCGCGGCCACACGTTCGATGATGTGGCGAGCTTCGTCTCCATCCTCGCCGAGCGCTATGGGGCGACGCGCGGCGGCGCCAAGGGCAACACCACGCTGACCAGCTTCGACGGCTGTCTCAAGGTGGTGGTGCAGGTGCAGGATGTGCTCACCTTCGGCCCGGAGCTGCAGGTGGCCAAAGCCATCGTGGACGAGTGCGTGGCCGCCTGGTCGGACGGCGCGCCGGCCGAGGTGCGGGCGCTCGTTCAACACGCTTTCCAGACGGACCGGGAGGGCCGCATCAACCGGGCGGCCCTGTTCTCGCTGCGGCGGCTGAAGATCGAGCGCGAGCCCTGGCCGCGGGCCATGGCGGCGCTGGACGACGCCATCCGCGTGGTGGGCTCGCGGGAATATGTGCGCTTCTACCGGCGGGCCAATGCCCGCGCGAAGTGGGAGCCCATCACCATCGATCTCGCCTCGGCCGCGTGAGGTGATGATGGCGCACGCTCAGCCCACACCCGAGCGCCCGGCGCTGCCGGCCGCCACCGTGCTCGCGGTGGAGTGTCGGCACCTGGGCGCGCTGCTCGCCCAGGGCCTGCTGCTGGAGCGGGACGTGGACGCGGCCCTGGCGCGCATGCGGGCAGCGCTGCTCGTGGCCATCGGCAAGGGAGACCAGCCATGAGCGGAGCCTCTTCGGCGCAGATCGGCGCCATCCACGCGCTCGCCGGCCGCATCGGCCTCACCCAGGCCGAGCGCCGCGCCTTCATCGCCCGGCAGGCGTCGGGCAAGACCTCCTGCCGCCAGCTCTCCGGCCGCGAGGCGGTGCGGGTGATCGACGGGCTGAAGGCGCTCCAGGGCGGAAGGGCAAAGGGCGCGGCGGATCTGGCAGGCCCCTATGCGGCCAAGCTGCGGGCGCTCTGGCTCTCGGGCTGGCACCTGGGCGTGGTGCGGGACCGCACCGATACCGCGCTGCTCGCGTTCCTGGAGCGGCAGACCGGGCTGGAGCACACGCGCTTCCTTTCGGACGCCGCCTCCGCTCGCCGGGTGATCGAGGCGCTGAAGGCCTGGCTGGCGCGGGAGGGCGGCGTGGAGTGGCCGGCGGGCAGCAGCGTGGACGAGAGCAAGCGGGCGGTCTGGCAGGCGCAGCGGCGGCGGATGGCGGCGTTGGGGCTGGACGGGAGCGAGGGCCAGCCGGGGGCGGACGTGGATGTGGAGATCCGCGCGACCGGGGCGGTGATCCGCAGGAGGCTCAAGCGGCAGGCAAAGGCGGGAGGACCGGCATGAGCGATCAGCCGCCGCTGCCCCATCTGTTGTCCGCGCTGCTGCAGGCGGCGGGGCTCGCCCGCGTGCTGGCGTTTGCCTCCGAGCATGGCGGGCGCCGGCTCTCCGTGCCGAAGCGGGCGGGTGACGAGCACCGCCTGGTGGCGGTGCTGGGGCGGGAGGGAGCGAACCTCCTGTGCGCCATGTATGGGGGCGAGACGATTACCGTGCCCATGGGGCCAGCGGGGACGCTGGCGGCGGCGCGGATGAGGATGGCGCGCGCACTGGCGGAGGGGGCGTCCATTGACGAAGCGGCTAGGTATGCGGGCCTGCACCGCCGGAGCGCGCAGCGGATGCGGGCGCGGGTGAAGGATGCGGAGGACGACAAGCAAGTGCGCTTGTTCTAGTGTTCGTGGCCATCAGTAATGCATGGGTCGGCTGTGCGCAGGAGAGAACATTCACGGGCTGACTGAAAGCAGAGCTTCGCGCCTGGGTGCAAGAGGCTGGAAATGGAAGTATCGTGGCGCGCGACACACGCCACCTCGGTGCAACTCCATTTATTCTGAGGACTAGTGCCTTTCGTAGGCTCCGATCTTATCTCGGATGTCGTTGTTCTCGCGCGCGAGAAAACGGTCGAATAGGTCCAGCAGTTCACGTTCACGGTCGCTATCGCCGTCGACGGCGCGATAGAGCTCGACCAGCACGCCGCTTAGGTGATGCATCGTCGACCAATGGCCCTGATTCTGGTTATCTTTCCAACCGTCCATCAGGTCGAGCACCCGCCGGACGGTCGCGAATGTAATCTCCGGAAAGCGATCGACACGCTCCTCCAGCGCTCGGAACAGGTTG
This sequence comes from Azorhizobium caulinodans ORS 571, assembly GCF_000010525.1. Lineage (GTDB taxonomy): Bacteria > Pseudomonadota > Alphaproteobacteria > Rhizobiales > Xanthobacteraceae > Azorhizobium > Azorhizobium caulinodans. The sequence continues at coordinate 2,450,682 of NC_009937.1, forward strand.
TCGGAGTTCTCTTCAAAGGAGCGCGACTGGATGTGGCGCAGGACGAGCGCCGTCCTATCGGAGTTGCCGTCCAGCACTTCGTCCCAGTTCAGATGCGCCGCTTCGCGCCTGACCTCTTCATTTTCATCGTCGAAGAAGCCCTCGAGCCAGGCCATCGCGCGGTCACCTACCCGGTCTGAAGTCACGTTGCCGGCGGCCCGGTAGGCCGCGACCTGGCGGCGCATGGGGTCTTCCGCGAAAGATCGACGGAAGGCGATGTCTCGCGCGTCATCGGAGATGGCGAGCCCGGATTCCATGAGCAATCCTAGGGCACGCTGACCTGGGTCTTGCGAAGCCAAACTGAGGTCGATGACCTTCTGAGAATCGAAAGCGGAATTGTAGGTGGCCCAGCCCAACATGTGCTGACCGGCGTGAGAGCGGAGCGCGCGTGGGTCCCGCTCCGCCAAGCGTTCAAGAAACCGGAGACCGCGTTCAAGGTCGTGCTTCGCTACGGAGTGGATTGTGTGAAGCATCATCATCCGCACCGACGTCAACGGCTCGGCTTCGATCCTCCGGTCAACAAGGTCAGTCACGGATGATAGGATTTCGGCGTCGTCCCATAGGATGTTCGCCAACGCCCGGTAGGCCGCCCCCCGGTCGTTGTTAAGCCCGCTCGACTCGAAGTCGCCACCACCGTTCCACAACAACTCTTGCACGGACGGTGGTTTATCTTTACTCGAACTGGTCGTTGTCACCGTCGTATCGGAGGCATCCCCGAACTCGGCATCGTGCAGCACGGTCTTGAGGACGCTTTCGTTGCGCGCTGCAGACGGATGCTTCTCCAACGTCCACGATATCGTCCTCCCGAACCGATGTTGGGGCCACCGGCGCGTAGCGATGATCGCTCGGACAGCAAGCTCGCCGTCCTCTCCGCTCTCGCATAGACCGGTCAGAATTCCTTCCGCATATGTCGGATTGGCCGTCTCGGGCATGCGTTCCAGCAGGGCGACAAAGCGCGGCGGATCCGTCTTGACGCAGGCTTGCAGAACCGACGAAAGCTGCCTGGCTCCGCCGATAACCGAATTTTTCAGATAGATGTGCCGCTCATCGTCTTGATACTTCGCGAAGGCGTTGAGCCAAGAGCGATCCGACATCTTCCTAGCTCGCGCCATCGAGATTGGGGATTCGACCATGCCACCACGGATGCCGTATGCCTCCGGCAGGTTGCGGGACGGGAATTTGCGGTCGAGTTCCGCGAGGCGTGCGAGAGCTTTGGAGCTCAGTAGCTGAGATCCTATCGTTTGCAGGATCGCCCGCTGTGTCTCCCCGCAAGTCGAGAGCAAGTGGCGAATGTAGTCATCCGGCTCGGAGACAGGGGGGTCGCCCGCCTTCCGTCGTCGGATGCACCAAACGAGCCAATCCTGCTCTGGCTGATGCTTAAGAACTCTGCGCTCAATTAACTGCCGTTCGGGGGCCGACATATGAGGGAAGGCAGATCTGGCCGCGTATGCAAAGGCCGTCCACTCGCCACCGCTCTGCCCTATGTCAAAGAGGTTCGGATTGTCGACGAGATCGAGCAGGCGACGGCCGAGCGCTTCGCCGTTTGCGGCTATCGCTTTCAGGTGGATGAGCAGCGCGGGTTTCGATCTGCTCGGCAAGACATCCAAGAGCTGTGCGGCCCGGTCAGGGTTCTCCCTCGCAAGCCTCTCGAAGGCTCGGATCAGCGTCCATACGCTTGGGCTATCGTGCTCAGACAAAGGCACGCGAATGGTGGGATAGTCGATAACGCCGGTGTCGAGGAGTCGCGCCTCGCGGGTCAGTGCCTCGACAAAGGAGGGCAGTATCGCATCCAGCAGAGCTTCGGGCTCGTGCTCGACAAGCTCCTTAACCCAGTAAGCATTTTCCGCCGACGACCATTCCCCGAACGGGTGGCGATCCGGAAAGGCTGCCATCCAGCGGGCGAGCCAGTAACCGAAGACACGTGCTCCAAGTGCCCTATCCGTGTGGACCCAGCTCCCGAGGCTCACCGCATTGTCGAACTTGTCAGGATGCAGCTTGTCTAGAGGGCAGCTGTCGATGACTTCCCGATAGAGATCCTCAAGAGGGCCGATGCTGCCGTTCGGGTAGAGGCCCGAGAACCATGCGATCAGCTCCACCGCGCGACCTTCGTCACCACCCCACCAATGGCGCAAGAACGGCTCGATCAGCTTGGCATGCTCGGAGGAACAACGCCGAAGCAGCCATAGCGCGACGGTTTTCTCTTCGCCCCCCCGCTCGATCCACGTCGCAATCGTCCCGGTGCGGAGAAGTAGTGGAGTCCAGTTCGTGTCGAGCAGCGCCGTCTTGGCCACCATCTCCAGCGGGTGCCCACGACTGTACCAACCGGTGACTATGTTTAGCTCCGCTTCAGTCGGCTCCTCGACACGGCGCAGCCAGTAGGCGACCGCATCCTTGACGAGGAAGCGGACGTCCGGCGATTCAAGCACCTCTCGCAGGTTCCGCAGATACTGGCGGCGATTGCCTTGATCCCTAAGCCTTGAAAAAATCTGTCGAACCTGTGTACGGCGGAAGAGTCTCTGCTCATCAGTCTTCAAGAGCTCGACTACGCTTTTCCCACTTGCGACGAATTGGCTGGAGAAAACATGGTCGAAGAAGGACTCGTGTGCAAACTGCAGCTTCCCGGCAACGGCGGTTATCAGTCCTGCAGAAGCTAGTGCATCGACCGCACCCGGGAACGGTGAAAGGACGCCCTCCGGCGCGGTTAGCTCCTGATTATTGCTCATACTCTGAGCCATAGAGCCAAGGGCCGATTGCGGCGTCCATTGGATGCCTGCCTCACGGAACTCGCGAGCTCGTACCTCGACGAGGTTATCGAAGAGGCGGCTTCCGGACAGCTCGCCTGCAACGTTCTCTCCCAGCGAAAGCAGCTCTGCGAAGACGCGGAGATGAATTGGCACCGACAATAGATGGCGTTCGTGTTCGGAGAACCTCTTTGTATCGACGCCAAGCCTAGTTAGGACCGGCTCGACCGCCGTCCCCCAATTCAGGGGTTTCAACTCCACGGTCCGTGTGAATGGGGAATCAGCAAGTTGCTTCAGGCGGCCGTCGTGTCCGATATCGTACGACCGGCAAGCCACCACGACCCGCATATTCGGGTAGAAGTGGCTATCGGAAATCATCCGGAACAGCAGGTCCCGTATCCGACCGGAGCGTCCCGATGCTTCGCTGACGGCGTCCAGCTGGTCGATGACGAAGAGCGTTGGCCTCCTACCATGCCGATTGCCGAGAACGCCGACGGGGTTCTCGTCCCGCCCCAACGATATGCGGCCTATCTCGCCCACCGTCTGCGCCGACAGGAACCGGTCGATCCGTAGCGCGAGCGTGGGCCACCCCCTACCCCGCGCTGCTGCCACGATTTTCGAGAGCGCGATGCTCTTTCCACCGCCTGCGCCGCCACCAATGACGACTAGGCTCGTGTCCTCCCCTACAGCCAACTCAACGGCTGTCTCGATATCGGGTGTCGCGATGACACCTCCCGCGACCGGTGGGAGGATGGATGCAAGGTATTCATCCGTCGCGTTCCTGAGTTTCTCGTCGAGCGTCTCATCCAGATAGGCCTTCCAGCCGAGATCGAGGCTGTCGATAGCTGCGCGGAACGCCTCTGTGGTGATGGTCCGGGTCAGCTGGCGGTCCAAGAACGCGATGAGCCTCTCGATTGCGATCTCTGGTTCAGCGACGAACATCAGCCGGCAAATCGACGTCGCTTCTCGGAGCAACGAATGTTCGGATACGGTCTCAATGCGACAGCGACGCAACCAAGCGAACGTGTTTTCAGAGTCTGCTGGCCAGACGTTTTCCAGCTCCTGCACCGCCAATTGTTCAGTCTTGGACAAGGCGTCGCGGAAGTCTTTCGGCGATGCCACGAGGCGCGCTTTGTCCGCCAATCCTTTAAACGCGCCGGCAGGGTCGGCTGAGACGAAGACACACTCGGCTCGGTCGGCGAGCTTTCTGGCAAAAGCCGAGAGGACGCCCTCGCTGCTCAGCGCTCCAAGCGTCCATGAACCGCTGACCCGGCGCCGCTTGCATTGGTGCCAACTCGACTGGTCACCCGTCGTGACCCGAAACTCGAAACCGGTCGCGTCTTCGTTGAAGGCTTCGACGCGTATTTCATCCGCGAGTCCCTGTAGGACCCGCAGAGCCTCTATGAGTGTCCAGTGGGCTTCGTAGTCGTTGCCCAGCTTATCCGCGACGCCGCCTCTCATCACGCTTCATCATATTGGGTCTGAGGCAAACTAGGCCGATTCGCTATTTTGTTGTCGATAGGCAGCTTCAACGATTCCAAGCGTCGCGTTTAATCTTCTACCTCTTCATCAAGAAACACCGCGCCAGAGCCGAGTGCGAGCGTGGCAGGCATTTCGTCGCAGCGCCCATACAAGCCGCACCAAGCGACGACGAGCATAGCAAGTGGCGGTATTCACCTCACTACAACAAGGGGCGCTCGGCTTCGCCGGCCACGACACAGTCACTGCCCAAAAGCAGACGTCGCCAACCGCGGCTATGGGTCGACGCCTCCTCCTTCATACGCGACGGATACCCGGCGACACCCGTCGCCCGTCCAACCTCGTCCCATCCTCCCCATGATCGCGACAGCGCGCTTCGGGGCCTTGCCGGAGCGCGGTCCTTCATGGGGAGTGGCGCGTGTCAGCCCAGACCATTTCGCGCGACGGGGTGGACCTCGTCAAAGCCTTTGAAAGCTGCCTGAAACCGGCCCCCGGCCGCAAGGGCTTCTTCACCACCTATCTCTGCCCGGCGGGCGTCCTCACCATCGGCTGGGGCCACACCAACGATCACGGGCGGGCGTTCAGGGCGGGCGCCGTCTGGAGCCAGGCCGAGTGCGACACCGCGCTCGCCCAGGACCTCGCCACCCTCGAGGCCAGCGTCTCCACCATCCTGAAGGACGTGCCGCTCGCCCAGCACGAGTATGATGCGCTGGTCTCGATGTCCTACAACATCGGCCCGCTCACCCGCTCGTCCATCCCCGCCAAATTGAAGGCCGGCCGGAAGGCCGAGGTCCGCGCCGTCATGGCCCGCTGGAACAAGGGCGGCGGCCGGGTGCTGCCGGGCCTCACCCGTCGCCGGGAGGCGGAGGCCGATCTCTTCGAGGGCAAGATCGACGAGGCCCTGCGCACGGCCGGCGTCATGCGCGCCGCCGCGCTCCCCATGCCGCAGAAGGTCGATGTGCCGAAGCCCCCGGTCTCGGTGGTGGCCGCCGGCACGAAGCGCGAGACCGCCGGGATGGCGGCCGGCGGCACGCTCGCCGCGGGCTCCGGCTCGGGCGAGGCCCATCCTTTCTCTTCCGCTCTCACCGCCGCGGGCCTCGCCCTCGGCCTCGCCCTGGTCGTCGCGGCCGGCTTCCTGCTGGTCCGCAAGTACAAGCTCATCGCAGAGGATTGGCGCTGATGGATTGGTCGTCTCTCGCTTCCGAGGTTATCAAGCTCGGCGCCCCGGTGCTGGGCACCGCGCTCGGCGGCCCGCTGGGCGGTTCGGTCGGCAAGGTGCTGGCGGATACGCTCGGCGCCACCGCCGACACGCCCGAGGCCGTTGCCGAGGCGGTCGCCACCGATCCACAGGCGCAGGAGAAGCTCCAGGCGCTGGAGGCCGAGCGCAGCACCGAGTGGGTCTCGGTCATCCAGGCCGGACAGGCGCTCGCCGCTCAGCTCGCCACCACCGAGGCCACCAAGGGAGCCTTCCATTATGCCTGGCGGCCGGCCATGAGCTGGCTGGTGGTGGCCATCGTCGGCCAGACCTTCCTGCTGGCGCCCTGGATCTCCGCCCTCATCGGCAAGTCGGTGGGCACGCCCTACGACCAGGTGCTGGGCATCTCGGCCGTCTGGCTCACCATCTATGGCGGCGGCCATACGGTGAAGAGCATCTTCGGCGCGCGCCTCGCCCGGTGAGCCATGGAACCGGGCAGCATGGCCAACTGGGGTTCGCTCTGCGTCTCGCTGTTCACCCTCGGCTTCTATGTCTGGACCTACCGGTCGAAGGCGGCGGCGGACCGGGTGGCGGCGCTGGAGAAGGCGCTCGGGGACAAGGCGTCCACCGGGCGCCTCGCCGCGCTTGAGGACCGGGTGGACAAGGTCGAGGACCGCACCACCACCATCGAGGGGGACATCCGCCACATGCCGAGCGCCAGCCAGGCGCAGCGGCTGGAGATCGCGCTCTCCGAGGTGCGGGGCGACCTTGCCGTGCTCAACGAGCGGCTCGGCCCCATCGGCGCCATCTCCGAGCGCCTGCAGGAATTCCTGCTGGAAGAAGCCCGCAGCCGGAGAGCCCGGACATGAGCATGGACCGCCTCATCCGCGAAGAGGCCCGCCTCATCATTCTCAAAGCCCTCGGCGACCAGCTGGACGAGACCCTCAACTCCAGCCTGCTCACCGAGGAGCTGCGCACCTTCGGCATCAAGCGCGAGCGCGCCTGGGTGCATGGGGAGCTGGCCTATCTGGCGCAGATGGGCGCGCTCGCGCTGATGGAGGCCGGCAGCGTGAAGGTGGCCCGCCTCACCGATCTCGGCCGCCGGCACCTTGACCGGGACGTCGCCATCGAGGGCGTGAAGCGTCCCTCGCGCCGGGAGGCGTGAGCATGGCCGGACGCGGGCGCCTCGATTCCATCGACCGCCTGCCCGAATGGGCGGACGATGCGGTGGCCTGGGCCTTCACCGCCCTGAAGGAGCGCAGCCTCACCCAGGTGGAAATCCTGGACGGCTTCAACGAGCGCCTGCGTGCCGCCGCCTGGGGCGAGGGCCTCACGGACCCGGTCCCGCAGATCTCGTCCTCCGCCTTCAACCGGCGGGCCATGCGGCTCGCCGCGGTCGGCCGGCGCCTGGAGGAGACCCGCGCCATCGCCGCCATCCTCACCCCGAAGTTCGAGGGCGAGACCGCCGAACAGATCACGCTGCTGCTGTCCGAGACCATCAAGACCCTCACCTTCGAGATGCTGGAGGAGGCCGGCGACCTCAAGGCCGATGGCGACACCGCCGAGATGCTCATGATGGCCTCCCGTGCGCTCAAGCATGCCGAGGAAGCCAAGCGCATCTCCGCCGACACCAAGGCGAAGATCCTGAAGGAGTTCACCGCAAAGGCCACCAGCACGGTGGATGCGGTGGCCCGCGCCAAGGGCCTGTCGGCCGACACGGTGGAGACCATCAAGGCGCAGATCCTCGGCATCCGGACCAAGCCATGAGCGAAGCCCCCATGAGCGCCTCTTCCTTCAGCGGCGGCCCGGTCTCCGAGGCCGAATGGGTGGAGGCCCGCCGCGCCAGCCTCCTCAACCTGCCGCAGGCCCATGCGGACGGGCGCCTGCCCAGCCTGCTGCTGCCCTATCAGGCGCGCGGCATCGACATCCTCGATGACCCGCGGACCCGCGTGCTGGTGGTCGAGAAGAGCCGGCGCATCGGCTACACTTGGGGCCTTGCCGCCCATGCGGTGCTGAAAGCCTCCCGTGCCCGCGAGGCGCGGGGCATGGATGTGATGTACATCTCTTACTCGCAGGAGATGACCCGCGAGTTCGTCGATGCCGCCGCCATGTGGGCGCGGGCCTTTGCGCTCGCCGCCGCGGCTGAGGAGGAGTTCCTCTTCGCCGATGCGGACCCGGATGATCCGGGCGAGACGCGGGAGATCAAGGCCTTCCGCATCCGCTTCGCCTCCGGCTTCGAGATCATCGCCTTGTCGTCTGCCCCGCGCTCGCTGCGCGGCAAGCAGGGCCTCGTCATCATCGACGAGGCCGCCTTCGTGGAGAGCCTGAAAGAGCTTTTGAAAGCCGCGCTCGCCTTCCTCATGTGGGGTGGCCAGGTGGTGGTGGTCTCCACCCACAATGGCGATGCCAACCCCTTCAACGAGCTGGTGCAGGACGTGCTGGCGGGCCGCAAGCCCTATGCCCATGTGCGCATCGACTTCGACCAGGCGCTGAAGGACGGGCTCTATCAGCGCATCTGCCTCGTCACGGGCGATAGCTGGACGCCGGAGACCGAGGCCGCCTGGCGCTCGCAGATCATCGCCTTCTATGGCGAGGGCGCGGACGAGGAGCTGTTCTGCACCCCCTCGGAAGGCACTGGTGCCTGGCTGCCGGGACCGCTCGTGGAAGCGCGCATGCGCGAGGGCATCCCCGTGCTGCGCTGGGAGCTGCCGGCGGATTTTCTCCACCGGCCCCGGCTCATCCGCGAGGCCATGGTGGCGCGCTTCACGGAGGAGGTGCGCCGCGCCCTCGATCGGCTGGATCCCAACCGCCAGCATGCGCTCGGCTTCGACTTCGCCCGTGTCGCCGATCTCTCGGTGCTGTGGGTGCTGGCGCTCTCGCCCACCACCCGCCGGGAGACCGTGCTCGTCATCGAGATGCGCCGCATCCCGTATGATGAGCAGGCGACCCTCACGGTGGACGTGATCCGCCGCCTGCCGCGCTTCATGGCAGCGGTGTTCGATGCCACGGGCGCGGGCGAATATGTGGCCGAGAACGCCCAGCGGCGGATCTCGCTCTCCGCCTGCATCGCCCAGAAGCTCTCGGTGGAATGGTATCGCACGCAGATGCCGCCCCTGAAGGCGGCCTTCGAGGACGACATGGTGACGGTGCCGAAGGATGCCGAGATCCTCGCCGACCTGCGCCTCGTCCAGACCGTGCGGGGCGTCGCCCAGCCGCCGACCCTGCGCACCGGGGATACGGGCAGGAAGCGCCATGCGGACGCCGCCGTGGCTCTGGCGCTCGCCTATCACGCCACCCGCATTTCCGTCCTCGAATACGACTACCAGACCGGCTCCGACCTGGACGCCGTGGCGGCAGGCGACGAGGACGACACCTCCGGAGGCCGCGCCTTATGGTGACCCCGCAGATCCTCGGGCCGGACGGGCGCCCGGTCTCCTCGCGCGCCCTGGACAAGGAGATCGCCACGCCCACCGTCTCCGGCGTGCGCCGGGTGGCGGAGGAGCGCGTCTCCTCCGGCCTCACGCCCGCCCGCCTCGCCAGCATCCTGCGGGATGCGCAGATGGGGCAGGCGCGTGCCTATCTGACGCTGGCCGAGGAGATGGAGGAGCGCTACCTGCATTATGCCTCCGTGCTGATGACGCGGAAGCTGCGCATCGCCGGCATCCCGCCCACCATGGAGGTGCCCAAGGGCGTGCCGGCGAAGATCGCCGACGCCGTGGGCGAGCTGATCGAGGACACCGCCTTCCAGGAGGCGGCAGCCGCCCTGCTCGATGGCATTGGCAAGGGCTATTCGGTCGTGGAGACCGGCTGGGAGTATCGCGACCGCCTGCTGCGGCCCGTGACCTTCACCTGGCGCGATCCGCGCTTCTTCCAGTTCGATGCGCTCACTCTCACGCAGCTGCGGCTTGCGGTCGACGGCGTGGTGGAGGGCGAGGAGCTGCCCAAGGCCCGCTTCATGGTGCACATGCCGGCGCCGCGCATGGGCCTGCCCATCCGGCGGGGCCTCGCCCGGCCGGCGAGCTGGGCCTATATGGTGCAGAGCTTCACGCTGCAGGACTGGTCGGCCTTCGCCGAGGTCTATGGCATCCCGTTCCGCGTCGGCAAATACGGCCCCGGCGCCAGCGAGGTGGACAAGCGCAAGCTGCTGCGGGCGGTGACCTCCATCGCCAATGACGCGGCGGCGATCATCCCGGAGTCCATGCTCATCGAGTTCCACGAGGTGAACGGCGCCCGTGGCGAGCAGGTGTTCGGCAGCCTGATCGATTACACCGACGACAAGGTCTCGCTGGTGACGCTCGGCCAGACCATGACGTCCAAGGACGGCTCGTCCTACGGCCAGGCGAAGATCCACGACAAGGTGCGCATCGACATCGCCCAGGCGGACGGGCGCCAGCTGGGCCAGACGGTGAACCGGGACCTGATCCAGTGGTTCGTGGCCATGAACTTCGGGCCGCAGGCGCTCTATCCCAAGGTGGAGTGGCCGGTGACGGAGCCGGAGGACATCGCGGCTCTGGCCGATGCAGTCTCGCGCCTGGTGCCCGTGGGGCTGAAGGTGAGCCAGCGGGAGATCCGCGACCGCATGGGCCTCTCGGAGCCGCAGGCGGATGAGGAGCTGTTGCAGGCGGCGACACCGGCGCAAGGGCCCGCCGAGCCGCCGCCCGAGCCCAGGGCCAATCGCCTGTCCGCCCATCCCGTCACCTGCGGCTGTTCCTCCTGCGCCCCGGCGCTTCTATCTGCTCCTGCCGCCGAGCCCGATGGCGTGGCCGAGACCGATGCCGCCTTCGCCGCCGCGCTGGAGGACTGGCAGGACATCACCGATCCGCTGCTCGATCCGCTGCGCCAGGTGCTGGCCACCGCCACGTCCTTTGATGAGGCGCTGGCGCTGCTGAATGCCCGCGGCCCCGATGGCGCGCGGCTCGCCGAAGCACTGGCCGCCGCCACCTCCCTCGCGCGGGGCATCGGCGACGGGAAGGACTGATCTGATGGCGCAGAGGCAGACCGGCTTCGGCCCGCCGCCCGAGGTGGTGCGCTACTTCGACGACAAGGGCCTGAAGCCCGGTTTCCACTGGCAGGACGTCTGGCAGGAGGAGCACGCCCACGCCTTCACCGTGGCGAAGGCGGTGGAGACCGAGGTGCTCACCACCTTCAAGGCCTCCATCGCGCGGGCGCAGAAGGAGGGCCTCGGCTTCGAGACCTGGCGCACGCGGGTGGTGGAGGATCTGAACCGCATCGGCTGGGGCGGGCCACGCCTGGTGGCGGACCCGGCCGGCGGCAAGCCGGATGCGGTGGTGGACTTCACCGCCCCGAACCGGCTGAAGACCATCTTCTGGGGCAACATGGCCTCGGCCCGCGCCGCCGGCCAGTGGGAGCGGGCGCAGCGCACCAAAGCCGCGCTGCCCCATCTGCTCTATGTGCGCACCACGGCGGCCGACCCGCGCAAGGAGCACCTCGGCTGGGTGGGCACCATCCTGCCCGTGGATGATCCCTTCTGGGCGAGCCACTTCCCGCCTAATGGCTGGCTGTGCAAATGCTCCGTCCGCCAGATCACCGCCCGCGAGCGGGATCGCCTACTGGCGCTGGAGCCCGCCGGTGGGAACGGCATCCGCTACTCGGCCGAGCGGCCGGTGATCGAGACGCGGGCCTTCACCAACAAGCGCTCGGGCGAGATCGTGGATGTGCCGGTGGGCATCGATCCCGGCTGGGGCGGCAATCCGGGCCTCGCGCGCGTGAAGGGCGTGCTGCGCGCCCTGGAGCAGTCCCTGGTGGAGGCGGAGCCGGCGGACGCCACCCGCACCCTGGAGCAGCTCTGGGACAGCCCGTGGACGCGGGTGGTGAGCAGACTGCCGGAGGTTGAGGCGCGGCAGGTGTGGCTGCCGGCGGGCGTCGCGCCGAAGCTCCAGGCTGAGCTGGGGGCGAAGTCGCCGCTGGTCTCCATCAATGGCGCGGACGTGGTAGCGCGGGCCAACCACGACGGCCGGTACAAGGATGGCCGCAGCTATGAGGACCTGCGCCGTCTGCCGGCGGCGATCGCGGAGGGGACGGTGGTGCCGGACGCCAATCCCCGGCGGCGCGGCATGATATGGAACCTGGGCAAGGCCTGGTGGCGGGCTATCGTCACCAAGTCGGACACTGGCCTGATGCGGGTGATCTCCATGCACCCGCAGACAGGGGAAACTGCCCGCCGTTCGATCGTGGACAGCCAGACCCGAGAGTGAAAGGCGCGGAGGGGATGGACCGCTCCTCGGCCTGACCGCGCTCCATCTGGGGGCCAGCGACATTAAGATGCCGAGGCCAACCGATTTCACCGCCACGCAAATTATTGAGTCCCAGGGTACCTCGGAACACCTCGACTTTCCGGTGTTCAGGTTCCGACACCGAAATTAGGTTGAGCTAGGATGCCTGCATGGCTTGAATGCAAAGGAACGGTCATGACGGAACAGGGAACGATCACCCCTTCACAAATCTGCGAGAGGCTCCTCCAGAAGGGGAAGGCTTACAACATCGAGCATAACATTCTGCCAAGTGTGAACGCTGTAGCCGATCGTTTGCTCGCGCGCGGCACCGAGCTAACGGACGCATATGTCGAATTGCACGAGAAACTTGGCTCTCATCCATCTGCACTCGAGGTGTTTCTCGACCAGCTACTATCGACAGCTGCATTCTGGAACCGCGAGCGGACGAGAGAGGCCCGATCCGATCGGGAGCGCCTTCAAATAATAAATGCGGAAATTGCCAAAATATCTGCGTCTCTCTACAGCCTGATTGAGGAGCGAAACGATCTGCACAACCGGTCATCTTTTCGATCGGACACATATTATCATCCACTGGATTTGATCGAGAAAGCGGCCGCCAAGAATTATCTTTACCATTGTCACATTAGAGATTCACTTGCCACGCTTCGGGGCCGGTATGACCTCAAATATTGGCCATCCATTGGCGACTGCTTGCTTGTGCTCTCCCGCGACGCCGCGACCTCCAAGGTCAGCGCAAGCGACCCTCTCACTGAGGCGGCGACGCAAGGAAAGAGAGGGTCGCTCGCCGACTTTTTCAAAACGCTTTTCGTCACGATAGAACAGAACAAGCGGCGCAATGCCGGCTTCTTACCGGACGATTTCCGTCTTACGGACGCGAGCCTTGCGTCTCTCGTAACCTGCGCGCTCGACCTGGACCCAGACGAAGTTGTCGATTCAGCCTATGTCAAACGTCTTCGCCAACGCGAGCGAGAGCGGGTAGGCACCCCCGCCTAAGCGACGTCCGAGAACACAGCCATCCGACAGATCGGAACGTGACTGGAGCGCCGGCACATAGTCAATGCCGGCGACCTCACGTCGATACTATTATTTTACCGCCACCAACTCGACGAGATTATTGTATCTTCTCTTGTTATCGATTCCACACGACGCTTTGGGGGGAGGCTGCGCGTGGCACAAAAGACGTTTACACTTTTTCTTGGAAAGTCGGACACCACCGACTTCGAGCGCGTATTCACCGAAGAGGCAAGGGCGAAGCTCGGACGTTCAACCACTACAATCATTAATTGTCAAGACTTTGGAGATGGAGCAAAGCTATTTATTTTCACGGGAGAAAAGCATGTGCCAGATTGGCTGAAGGAGGTTGGGCGGCATTTTTCTGTTCCAAATTTATATACGACGTCAGCCGCTGGCGTTCTTTTGTTTCGTTCGTCGGATCGAATATTTGCCTCGACTTTTGCGCACGGCTGGATGTATCTGGATGAGCGTTGCTTTGAAGGGGATTTTGGGTTACGGGCTGCGATCAACGCGCTCGACGACAAAAAACTGAGACGTTTAGAACGTGCCAACCTAGGCGACGCGCTTCGCGCCGTCGCGTTATCTCCCTTTCAGCGCGGGCTGACCACGTTTGGTACTGATGACGCGCTGGATCTCGTCCGCAGAATCAGCGGTCGAACCCGCAACGATGCTGTAATCGACAGCATCTCAGGGGCGCGCTCGCTTCGCCTAACTGGGGAATTTGGGCTGGGGGATCTGCCTGCGCTCGCCGCAGATGCGCTCGAATATTATGCCTCCAACGCTTACCAGCAAACAGACTTTGCAATATTGGATTTTGTTATGCCGGTATCGGACCGGCGTCTTGCGGAGACGCTCGACGAACTGGCGGCGGAAAGCATCCGTAGCGGAGAAGAACTATTCGAATTCGGCCTACCCATCGGATTCGAGGATCAGGCAGTATCGTATCGCTTCCGCGGACCAGGCTGTCGGGGCACTCACCCGGATCTCATGTTACGAGACTATGTTGCGGCGATGAGCGCCAGTCTGCCTGACCTAACCGCCGAGACCCTTCACAACCATAAGATAGTAGCGATATTCAACGACGATGGACGTCCCGACCGTAAATGGTCGGTGAAGTCCTCGCTGGTAGGATCTCTCGTGCACGAGAACGAGCGATACGCGATCAACGAGGGCGAATGGTATCGAATAGAGCAGCATTTTAAGGATGACATCGAGAGGTTCTTCGATGAGGCAATCGAAAGCTGGACTTGCCCGCCTGAGCCATTTCGAAAAATATACAGCAGTGACGGAAATGGTCATTATGAGGCCGAGTCCGCCTATAATCAGCGATTTGCCCTGACACATGGCTGCGTTCTACTTGATAGGGCACTCATAAAAATTCCAGGTGTGGATCGTTCCGATTTCGAAACATGTGACATTCTGGATGTTGAAAATAAGAGCTTCCTGCATGTCAAGAAAAGTTCGCGCCGCTCTAGCGTCCTGAGCCATTTTTTCAAGCAAGGGGCAAATTCAGCTCGCCACTTCAGCACTTTTGAGGCAGCGTGGACGCAACTACGTACCATGGTTGTGGAGCGAGCCGGCGAGCAGGAAGCGCTCCATCTTGATCGGGTGCGCTGCGATAGCCGGCCGTGGCGCGTCGAATTTATTATCGCTGATACACCGCGGCGCGACGGTCGCTTCAATATTCCGTTTTTTAGCAAGGTCTCCCTACGCGATGAAATGAGAACCATGCGTGCCATGAAGTACGAAACAGGCTTAAAGTTCATCGGCTTATGGCCAGATCAAACCAGATAGATGGCCCGCTCTCGGTTATTCAGGCGCGAGGTTAAGTTAATTTGCTCGCCCCTCGAACTCGGAGGGTCTCAGAAAGCCCCTCGCTCGCAATTTCGAGGGGTAAGACGGCCTTCTCCGCCACCATCTCCACGAGCCCGCCACCGCCTTTCAAACCGCCTTTAACGCGCCTCCTGTGCGGGCGATGTTGTCGTCCCCCGCGCCGCCGGGCTAACGTCCCTCCATTCCCCCTGATTTGCCCCTCGCCGGGCGACACCTGTCGCCCATGATGCGCGGCCCGCGACCCGGCATGGTCGGGGCATGTCGAACGCCGTCCTCACCCATGTCCTGACCATCCTCGCCGCCGGCCCCACCGAGGCCGCGCCGGAGCGGATCATGCTGTTCCCGAAGGGCGGCCGGATCGGCACGCGGGACGGGCGCAGCTTCCTCGTGGACTTCGCCCGGCTCGTCGCCCGCTTCCAGGCGGACGGCATCAAGGTCCCCCTCGACATCAACCACGCCACCGAGATCCTGGCGCCCAGGGGCGAGCGGGCCGACCCGGTGGGCTTCATCACCGCGCTGGAGCCGGAGGGCGAGGCGCTTTACGGCCGCGTCGACTGGATCGACCCTTCCGCCGCGCCCGCGCTCCTCAAGGCCTATCCCTATGTGTCCCCGGCCTTCCCGGCGCCCAAGGGCGAGGCGCTCTGGCTGAAGAGCGCCGCCCTCGTGGCATCGCCCGCCCTCGGCGCCCAGCCGGCGCTGGCCCAGGCCGACCCCTCCCACACCCCGGAGAGCCCCATGAAGACCGTGATCGCCGCGCTCGGCCTCGCCGATGGCGCGAGCGAGGCCGAGTGCCTTGCCGCCCTCACCACCCTGAAGACACAGGGCGACCCCGCCTTGTTCGTGCCGAAGGCCGTCCATGACGAGGCGGTTGCCCGCCTTTCGAGCGTCTCGGGCGAGCTGGAGACCCTGCGCGCCACCCAGCGCACGGAGAAGGTGGAGGCGCTGCTGGAAGGCGCGTTGAAGGCCCGCAAGATCCTGCCGGCCCAGCGCGACCATTACGCGGCGCTGTGCGCCACCGATGCCGGCCTTGCCGCCGTCGAGCAGCTGCTGGCCGGCGCGCCCGAGCTGCTGGCGGCCTCCGGCCTCGACGGCCGGGCCGCGCCCTCGGGCGACGACACCGCCCGCCTCAGCGCCGAGGACCGGGAGGTGATCCGCCAGCTCGGCATCACCGAGGCGGACTTCCGCGCCGCCAACGGCCTGCCGGCCGCCTGATCCATCTTCCCGGAGACCGCTGCCATGGTTGCCCTCACCACACCCCGCATCCCGCCGGAGAAGGCGGGCGCCACCTCCACCGCGCCGGTGGCGGCCGGCGTCCTCATCCATGGCGGCGCCATCACCGTCATGGAGGCCGGGCTCGCCGTGCCGGGCAAGACCGCCGCCGGCCTCATCGTGCTGGGCATCGCCGATGCCACGGCCGACAATTCCGGTGGCGCCAACGGGGCGCTCAGCGTCACCACCCGGCGCGGCACCTTCGCCTTCCAGACGCTCGCCACCGATGCGGTGCTGCCGGCGGACATCGGCAAGCCGTGCTTCCTGGTGGACGACCAGACGGTCGCCCGCACCAGCGCCGGCAACACGCGGTCCGAAGCCGGCACGGTGATCGACGTGGACGCCCAGGGCGTCTGGGTCCGCCTCGGCTTCTGATCCTCCTCTCTCCTCCATCCGCGAGACGTCTCATGCCCCGCGTCCTCACGCCCCCGCTGCTGGAAGCCATCAACAAGGGCTTCAAGACCAATTTCCAGAAGGGTTTTTCGGGCGTCACGGCGCTCTACTGGAACCTCTGCACCATCGTGCCCTCCACCTCCTCGGAGGAAACCTATGGCTGGCTCGGCGACATCCCCAAGATGCGGGAGTGGATCGGCGACCGGCACGTGCACGGCCTGCGCGCCCATGGCTATGCCATCCGGAACCGCAAGTTCGAGCTGACGGTCTCCGTGCAGCGGGACGACATCGAGGACGACCGGCTCGGCATCTATGCCCCGCGCTTCGAGCTGCTGGGCCAGGCCGCCGCCGAGCATCCCGACGACCTCGTCTTCGGCGAGCTGATCCCCCAGGCCTGGACGCGCGCCTGCTATGACGGCCAGCCCTTCTTCGACACCGACCATCCGGTGGGCCTGCCGGGTGCGCAGGCGACCGTCTCCAACATGCAGGCGGGGACGGGCGAGCCCTGGATGCTGCTGGACCTCAGCCGGCCGCTGAAGCCCTTCATCTTCCAGAAGCGCCGCGACTACAATTTCGTGGCCAAGGAGGACGCCAAGACCAGCGACCGCGTCTTCGAGCGCGACGAATATGTCTATGGCTCGGATGCCCGCGTGGGCGCCGGCTACGGCTTCTGGCAGATGGCCTTCGGCTCGCGGGCCGAGCTGACGGCGGCCAACCTGCGCGCCGCCTGGAACGCCATCACCGCCTTCAGGAGCGACAACGGCACGCCGCTCGGCGTCACGCCCACGCACCTGGTGGTGGGCAACACCAACTTCTTCACCGCCAAGGACATCCTGGAGCGCGACGTGATCGACGGCTCCACCAACACCAACCGCAACCTCGTGACGCTCCTGCGGGCGCCGAAGCTCGCGGCCTGAGGAGAGGCGTGATGGCGAAAGCTCCTGCCACTTCCACCGCTCCCGAGGCGACCGAGCCCTGCCTTCGGATCACGGCGCCCGGCGGCTCCCGCTGGCGGGCCGGCCTCCAGTTCGGGCGCGCGCCGGTCGACCTCGGCGAGGCGGACATCGAGGCCGCCGCCAGGGCGAAGGGCATCACGCCGGAGGACGTGATCGCGCTGTTGCGCGCCGATCCGCACCTCGCCGTCGTCCCGCACCGCCGTCCCATTCCCGAGGCCGAGGCTTCGCCCGAAGCCTGAGCGCCGGGCACACAGCCCCGCCTGCCATGGTCCCCCTGGTGCCTCGCGCACCCCCGGACAGGACGGTTCGCCGCCCTGCCCATCCCGTCCTGCGAGGAGATCCCCATGGCCGCCCCGTTTGCCACGCTCGCCCAGCTTGCCGCCCGCCATCCGGCGGAGCTGACGCTGCTTGCGGCGGACGAGACCACGGGCCTGCGGGATGATGCGCGGGTGGATGCCGCTTTGCGCGACGCCTCGGTGGAGGCGCGCAGCATCCTCCAGGCCCGCTATACGCCCGCCGACCTCGCGAGCGTCGATGAGGGCTCGGCGGAGATCCTCGCCGTCTACACCATGGACATCGCGCTCTATCGCGTGGCGCTCTCCTTCTCCCGCTCCAGCGACCGCCTGCGGGAGGGCTATGAGAATGCGGTGAAGCGCCTGGAGGCCATCGCCTCCGGCAAGGGCGCACTCACCATCGGCGGCGGCACCACGACCCCTGTGCCCGCTGATACGGACGAGGCCGGCGACATCGGCCCCAACGGTGTCGTCATCGACGTGCCCGAGCGCATCTTCTCCCGCGCCACCTTTGGAGCCCGGCGATGAGCGCCGGCATCTCCCTCTCGGTGGACGCCGCCGACTTCGGCCCCGCCGTGGCAAAACTCGCCGCGCTCGCGCGCTTCGATGCCTCGGACCTCATGTCCGCCATCGGCGCGCTGGGCGAGAGCCATACCCGCCGCCGCATCGAGAGCGAGAAGACGGCGCCCGATGGTTCGCCCTGGCCGCCCAATCATGCGGGCTCCTCCATCCTGCTGGAGAGTGGACAGCATCTCCTCGGCTCCATCGCCTGGATCGCCTCCGGGGATGAGGCGCAGTGGGGCTCTTCCTGGCAGTTCGCTCATGTCCACCAGGATGGCGCGGTCATCAAGGCCAAGGCGGCACCGAGCCTCGCCTTCATGCTGGGCGGTTCCTTCGTGCTGGCCAAGCAGGTGACCATTCCCGCGCGGCCCTTCATCGGCCTGTCCGACGACAACCGGCAGGAGATCGTCGATCTCGTGACCGACGTCTTCGGAGGGCTGATCCGATGATCGCGCCCGTCTCGCTCGCCAGCCTCATCGCCGCCGATCCGGTCCAGGCGCTCAAGGCGGCCATCGTTGCGCGCCTCGGCGCATTGATGCCGGGCGTGAAGATCGTCTCCCATCCGGGCCGGATCGACATTGCCGACGTGGTGGCCAAATCCGTTGTGGCGGCGCCCGGCGTTGCGGTCGGCTGGACGCGCATTCGCGCCCGCCGTCTCATCGATGGCGGCTATGGGCTGGCGGTGGAGTTCGCCGCCTACGTTGTGGTCGAGGATGCGGTGGTGGACGGCCGCCGCGTCGAGCGCGAGACGCTGGGCCTTGCCCTCGGCCACCGGCTGCTCGCCATCCTCGAAGACGCGGACGCCCAGACCTGGGGCCTCGGCAACGTCCTGCCGCCGGAGGCCGACCCCGCACCGGAGCTGAAGCCCATGTTCACCGTGCGCGATGCGGCGGCGGGCGCGGCCTATTATGCCGTCACCTGGACGCAGCTGGTGGCCGATCTCGGCCGCAGCCTGTTCGCCTCGGATCGTCCCGCGGTCACCGAGCTGGACGGCACCGGCATCGCGCCCTTCGCGGATGTGACCTTCCCCGACCAGATCCCGCCGGAGGTCCTGGCGCTGTTACGGCAGGAGCGCGCGTGATGGCGCTCGTCGAGCAGGAGATCAGGCGCCTGCACCGGAAGGTCAACCAGACCGAGCGGCGCCTCGCCAGCAGCAAGCTCAAAGGCGTGGTGGCCGAGGTGGATGCCGCCAAACGCCGCTGCCGGGTGCAGATCGGTGCTACGGCGGACGGCAAGCCCGTGCTCTCGCCCTGGATCCCCTGGCGGGAGCCGGCGAACGGACTCCTCTCCACCCATACGCCCATCCTGAAGGGCGATCTCGTCACGGTGGAGAGCCCGTCCGGCACGCTTGGCACCGCCTCCATCGCCGTGCGCGATGCCTATTCCGGCGCGCGGGCGGCCCCGTCCACGGCCGAGGATGCGGTGGTGGAGAAGCTGGGCGGCCTCGTCGTCACCCGGCGCGACGGCGCGCTGGAGATCCAGGCCGGCGGCGTCACCGTGCGCATCGATGGCGCCGGCCTCACCGTCACCGGCGGCGACGTCTCCCACAACGGCAAGTCCATCGGCGCCGAGCACAAGCACGGCAAGGTGATGGGCGGCGACAGCACCTCCGGTCCCCCGGTCTGAGGCTCATCATGACATCCGATCTCCTGAAACTCCCCTTCGTCGTCACCGAGGCCGCCGGTCCCAAGGTGGCCGGCCGTTCCGCCCGCGTGGGCGAGACGCTGCACCTGACGGAGTTCGAGGCCCGCACCGAGCTGCTGGCCGGCGTGATCCGCCCGGCGCCGGCCGATCCCGAGGCGCCGCAGACTTCCGGCAATTCGGACACCGGAACTACGACCGGAGAGGCGGAGCCCAGGCCCGCCCGCCGTCGCTGAACCGGCTTTGAAGGGAGCTTGAAGCATGGCGCAGGCGGTGCGCTATCGCACGGGCCTCGACCGGCGCACCGGGCAGGTGCTGACCGGCTGGGCGCACGTTCAGCAGTCGCTCGCGGTCATCTGGACCACGCGCTTCCGCGAGCGCGTCATGCGCCTTCAGATCGGCTCCGAGCTACGCTCGTGGCTGGCCGAGGATCTCTCGCCCGCAACCGCGCTCGGCATCTATGCCGACCTCGTGGTGGCCGCCCACACCTTCGAGCCGGAGTATCGCCTCACCGAGCTGCAGTTCGTGAACGCCACGCGGGCCGGCGGCCTCGCGCTGCGCCATTCCGGCACCTATTACCCGGAAGGGCGTTTCGGCGATTACGGCAAGGCCATCCCCATCGGCTATGGCGCGCCCGTCGTGCTCGCCCAGCAGGTCGCACGGAGGATGGCGTGACGCAGGTCATCGACCTCTCCCGCCTGCCGGCGCCCGACGCCATCGAGGCGCTCGATTACGAGACGCTGCAGGCAGCCTTCCTCAGCCGCTTCACCGCTGCCTGGGACGCCGCCCGCGCCCTCGATCCCTCCCTGCCGGCCTGGGACGTGGGCACGCTGGAGACGGACCCGGCGGTCATCGCCTCGCAGGCCTGGTCCTATCTGCGCCTGCTCGATCGGGCGCGGGTCAACGATGCGGTGCGGGCCGTCCTCGCGCCGCTCGCCAAAGGCAGCGACCTCGACGCGGTGGCCGCCCGCATCGGCGTCCAGCGCCTGACCGTGACGCCCGCCACCGAGACCACGGCGGCGGTGATGGAGAGCGATGAGCGCCTGCTCCAGCGTTATTTGCTGGCCTTCACCCGGCCGGCCGCCGGCAGCGCCGAGCGCTATCTGTTCGAGGCCTACACCGCCTGGCCGCAGTTGCTGCATGCCTCCGTCATCGGCCGGGCGATCCACGGCCGGCGGGGCGACACCGACATCGTCATCGCCGGCCCAGGTGGGCGCGACGCGACCGATGCCGAGATGGCGCTCGTCCGGAGTGCAGTGACGGCGCCTTCCGTGAAGCCGGAAGCGACCTCCGTCTCGGTGCTTCGGGCCACGCGGCGTCTTTACGCGGTACGTGGAAAGCTCCTCCTGCCGGCTGGCCCTGATGCGGAGACCGTTCGGCTGGAAGCCATCACCCGCATCACCGCCGCAGCGGCCGAGAGGACGCGGATCGGCGCCGAGGTGCCGGCCGTCTTCCTCAGCGGCCGGGCTTATGGCCTCTCGATCCAGCGCGTGGATCTGAGTGAGCCGGCGTCTGACATCCCTTCGGCGCCTTATGCGATCCCGGTGCTCGGTGAAGTGGCGCTCACCGTGGAGGTGGCGCCATGACGGATGCCGCCGACCTCCTGCCGGACAACGCCCGCCCGTTCGAGCAGGCGCTCGCCCATGCCATGACCGACACCCTGCCGGTGCCGATCGCGCAGACCCTCGATCCGTCCCGCGCTCCCGCCCGCTTCCTGCCCTGGCTCGCCGTCCATGACGGCGTGCGCCTGTGGTTCTCCGACTGGCCGGAGACCCGCCGCCGGCAGGTGATCGGCGAGGCCCCGCTTGCCGCCTGGCTGGTGGGCACGCGGCCCGGCGCCGTCACCTTCCTCGGCTATGTGGACGGCCTGCTGCTCGATGCGGTGGCCTATCCCACCCGCTTCGTCTTCGGCCGCGCCCGTGTCGGGCGCGCGCCCATCGGCCATCCGCCCTGGCTCGCCCGCTATCTGGTGCGCGTGCGCACCCTGACGCCGCCCCGCGCCCTGGTGGGCGGGCGCACCGCCCTCGGCCGCAGCCGGCTCAGGACGCCGAGCCGCGAGCCCCGCCGCCGGTGCCTCGCCGCCCTCGTCGCCGCCAAGGCGCCGGAGACCGAGTACCGCGTCGATTTCGGCCATGCCCGCCCGCTGATGCTCGCCGATGGGCCACCGCTCGACGGCACCTTCCACCTCGGCGCCTACGTGGCGCGTCGCAAGCTCTGAAGGCTCCCCCCATGACCAGGATCGTCAGCTTCACCGAGGCCGAAGTCGCCGAGCCGCAGGATTTCGGCAACATCTCCCTCTATGCCCGCGAGGGCGACGACCACATCGTCGGCGGCGCCATCGACTATGCCCACCACTGGGCGGACTTCAGCATCTCCCAGCCGTCCTCCATCGAGCTGCGCATCAACCCCGGCCGCCTCTTCGCCGGCGCGATCGTCTATGCGGCCGAGGAGCCCATCGACCTCAACCTCCAGATCCATCTGCCGCTCGTCACCGGCGACCGGCGCTATGTGGCCCTGCTGCTGCGCGGCGCCACCCGAACCCTCACCGCCCAGCGGATGATCGAGACCGATGCGGAGACCGGCGAGACGGTGGAGCAGGCGGTCCCCAAGACCGAGAGCCGCATCGTCGAGGTGGTGATCCAGCAGGGCCTGCCGTCGCCGACACCCCTCAAGCCCTCGGTGGCGGCCGACCAGTGCTGCCTCGCCTTCGTCGAGCTGGCGCCCACCGGCATCGTGGCGGTGGAGCTGGATCACGGTTCCCGCCTCAAGAGCCTTGCCGAGGTGGAAGGGCGCCTCACCACGCTGGAGGGCGAGGTCTCCAACACCATCCGGCGCACCACCACGCTGGAGACGGATGTGGCCAACATCGCCTCCCGCCTCACCGACATCCCGCACCCCACCATCATCCGCCAGCTGAAGCGGGACGTGGCCAATGTCCGCCGGCAGCTCGCCATGCCCGACGAGGCGCGGGCCTACTGGTACGACGCCGGCCTCGTCCAGGACGCCTGGGACCTCACCCACGCCACCTGGCTCGCCCGTGTGCGTGAGGGCATCCGTTTCCCCTGGGCGGCGGAGCGCGACAGCCAGCTCGCGCTGCTCGATCCGGGCTCTGCGGCCCTGCGCATGTCCGGCACGCTGCTGCTGCCCGCCTGGGAGGAGGCGGTGCGCATCGAGGTGCCCGGAGACGGCGGCTCCACCAACATCTCCCAGCTCACCCACACGGTGACCACCGCCGTCCGCCGGGAGATCGCCCGCCAGGTGGTGGAATATGGCGAGACCGTCACCGTCTGCGAGAACAATGCGGAGTGGGCGACCAGCTATGGACGCAGCGTCGGCGAACTCTTCACCGTCAAAGGCGAGACGTTCGAGGTGGTGGCCATCGCCGGCAACACCGAATGGGCGGGCCACGTGCTGCGCGCGGTGCGCAGGATCATCACCCGCACCGTCACGGACGTCTATTGGGACTATGTGACCGAGAGCTTCGGCGTGAACGGCTCCATCTACGGCCAGACCTGGCTGTGCGCCCAGCCGATGATCCTCACCTCCATCGATCTCTCCTTCACCCGCGTCGGCTCCTCCGGCGACGTGCATCTGTTCGTGTGCGAGTGCGACGACACCGGCCAGCCGCGCCTTGACCGGGTCATCGTCACCACCACGCTGGCGGCGAAGGATCTGGCCGCCGGCTGGGTGACCTTCCCCCTGCGCCCGAGCCTGCTGGAGAGCGGCAGGCGCTATGCCTGGGCGACGGTGACGACCGGCAACCATGCGCTGGAGACGGTGGCGGGGAACAGGTTCGCCCAGGGCTCGCGCTTCACCTGCACCGATGGGGCCTGGAGCCAGATCTCCACCGAGGTGGATTTTGCCATGCGCATCAAGGCGGCCACCTTCGCCGCCCCGCGCACGGTGGTGGAGTTTGCCCCGCTGACGCTGGAGAACGGCATGACCGAGCTGCGGCTCCTGCACGGGGGCTGGGCGCCGGGCGGCACGGCGCTCACCTGGGAGGTGAAGCCCAGCACCTCCAATGCCTGGCAGCCGCTGACGCTGGCGGATGTGGAGGGCGGAGACACGCTGGCCGGCCTTCCGGCGCTGGTGCAGTTGCGCGCGGTCTTCGTGGGCACCACGGACCTCCAGCCGGCAATCGTCCTCGATGCCAAGGCGCGCGGCATGACCTTCCGCCCGCGCGGCGAGATGATCGCGGTCTCCAGATCCCAGGCCTTCGGCCTTGCCACTTCCACCATCCAGCTGGAGGTGGTGGTCGATGCCTATGACGCCTCCCGCCACAACATGCAGCTCCGCCTCGTGGTGGGGGCCAGCATCCTCTCGCCCTCGGCCGTCTCTCTGACGCCGGATCTGGTGAACCCGAAGAAGCGCACGGTGCTCGCCACCTTCATCCTGGGCGCGCCCGTTACCGAAGCGCGGGCACGGGTGGACATGACCACCACCACCGTCACCGACGTGCCCTTCATCCAGAACATCGCCCTCTATGCCCTGTGAGGCCTGCCATGATTGACGCTCCCGCACCAGAGACCGCTTCCATTGATCCGGCCGCGACTTATGGCGTGGTGCTGGCCCGGCCGGTCACGGTCGGCGCCGCGCGCCTGCTGCCCCGTGGCGAGCTGACGCTCACCGGGGCGCTCCTCGTCCAGCTCATCACGGAGAACGGGGCCGATGCCGTCCTCTCTGCCCAGCCCCGATAGCGATTATGCCGCCCCGCACGACATGCGCCTCAACAAGGCGGCATGGGATGCGGCCCTCGTCAGCGTCGGCCTGCGGCTCCGCGCGCTGGAGGCCGTGCGGGCGAGCTTCGAGGCGCTGATTGATCTGGGCACCGGCCAGGCGCTGCAGGTGATCCAGGCTAATGTCGCCCCCGAGCTTCAGGCCATGCGCACCGCGCTCGCCGCGCTCCAGGCGGCCATGGCCGAGGCCGAGGATCAGGTCCACGCCATCATCACCGGCTCCATCCCGGCCTCGGCGATCGTCGCGCCCACCTTGCCGCCGGGCACGGCGGACGGCCAGCTCGCCACCACCGCCCATGTGGCGCAGACGGTGGCAGCCTTCACCGGCGCCGGCAACCGCCTGCCCAATGCGGCAGGGGCTGCCGGCATGATGGGCGTCAGTGTTGCCGGTCCCTCCAGCATGCTCTCCGGCGCGGCGGGGGCCGCCGGCCAGCACACCGTGTGGCTGCCGGCGGGTGTGCAGGGCTGGTTCCTGATCCAGCAGGACGAGGCCGACGCCTACTGCTGGTTCGACTTCCACGATGGCAGCGGCAATGCCTTCCCCGTGCAGGGCGGCGAGGCCTATCAGTTCTCGGTTTATACCGGGAACCATCGGGCCAGGGTGGTCTATGCCGAGCTGCTCTGGTTCGATGCCGCCGGCACGCTGCTCGGCACCTCCAACTGCCTCGGCGGGACGAGCGTGGCGGATGCACCCGTGCTCGCCTTCTCCGGCAGCAATGGCGGCACCTCTCCCGAGGCCGTCTCCGGTCCGCGCTTCTCCGATGCCCGCCGCCTGTGGCTCATCGCCCGCGCCCCGGCCGCCGCCGTGCGGGCCATGCCGCGCCTGGTGAAGGGGCCGACCAAGGCGGGCGGCGGCACCTCGGCGATGTTCGCCTACCGGCCGTACTTCGGCGAGGCGGCTCCCGGCCAGCTCCTGCCGTCCGCCTGGAGCTACGGACCGGCCACCACCGAGATCCGCGCCGCGGTGGAGGCGCTGGCCTCGACCGCCTCCGTGGCCGCCGCCATCCGGGCCGCGGTCGATGGCCTCGTGGATGCCGCGCCCGGTGCGCTCGACACCCTCAAGGAGCTCTCCGCCGCCCTCGGCAATGATCCGAACTTCTCTGCCTCCGTCTCGGCAGCGCTGGGTGCGCGCCTCCGCATCGACACGGCGCAGGGTCTGTCGGAGGCCGCCAGGGCTATCGGGCGGGACAATCTGGGGGCGCAGGCCGCGCTCGGTTATGTGCCGGCGAACAGGACCGGCGACACCTTCACCGGCAACATCGCCATCGGCGCGGCCATCCATCAGACGGACGGCAACATCTACATGCCCTGGGCCGGCGGGCGCTGGCTGCACGAGATGGTGCCTTACTTCGTCGAGACCTGGATGTCCGACAGCCAGGGCGCCTTGCGGGCCATCTACTCGCCCGGCAGCGCCACGATCCTGCGCGGTGCGGGTGGTGCGGACCGCCCGGCGCTCTCCGTGCAGCGCGGCGGCGATGGGGCCGCCCTGTTCCAGGTGGAAGGCAATGGCGACCTTTATGCGGGCTTCTATGGCGCCACCCTCTCGGCCGTCTTCAACCGGGCGAAGAACATCCGCCTGGCCTCCGTCCGCTGGTGGGACATCCGCGTCAATGCCGGCCATACCGAGCACGTCGCCTCGGCCGGCGAGGTGATGGTGGGCCTGACCTCCTATTACGGCCCCGACGCCAACGGCCGGACCATCGCCGGCTTCTTCTATGCGTCCCTCCAGCAGCAGGACGCCTACGGCAACTGGTACGCCGTCAGCACCGTGTGAGGAACATCCCATGGACATCATCGAACACGGCCGCTGGGCCGCTTATGTACCGCAGACCATCCATCCGCTGGCCCCGCCCAATGCCCTGTACTGGCGGCAGGAGGAGACGGGCGAGGACTGGTACGCCTACTCCCGCCGGGTCTGGAATATCCTCGGCGGGGTGGACGCCTCCGGCACGGTGAAGCTGGTGCTGGATGCCGCCGGCACCGTGCTCCTGGCGAACCGCGACGCGAGCCGCCTCATGCCGCCGGTGGGGCGGGTGATCGAGCTGGCGGGGGCCGGTGTTGAAGAGCCGCCGCTGGGAGCCACGCTGGTGGACGGGCGCTTCATCGGCAAGGCGGGCGAGAGCCCGTCCGCACCGCTGGTGGTGCCGCGGGAGATCTCCGACCGGCAGTTCTTCCAGGGCCTCGCGCTGAAGGGGCTCATCACCGAGGAGGAGGCGATCTCGGCGGTGAGCACGGGCGCACTGCCGGCGGCCTTCGAGACGCTGATCGGCCAGCTCTCGGCCGCCGACCGTTTCACCGCCCGCATGCTGCCGTCCGGCGCCACCAGCTTCCTGCGCACCAACCCGCTGGTGGACACGCTCGGGGCCATGCTGGGCATGAGCCCCGGCGCGATCGACGAGCTGTGGCGGTTCTGTGGGGGGCTTTAGCGGGGGAACGGAGATTGGCGCTGGCTGGACGTGGCGCTAACACCGGCACTGAATGTCTACCGATGCCCATAGCTGAAGGACTCGGCCACTATGGGGTGGTTTCTAGACGGTCCTCTATCGGTCAAGATTCTGCGAAAGCGGATTCGAAGGCAGTGAATGTCCGACCTGGGTGAGTTACGTGGCTTCTATGCGAAGCTCATGGCAACCGTTAGCGGCTCGAACTGGTTGATCTCGAGCGGCCCACGGAACTGAGGCCAATTCGGTCACGTAGATGATCCAATTTTGTTGATGAACTCCCTCCCTCCCAAATCGTGAAACTCGCGGACTATACCGGCTACGGCGGCCATGATCCGAGCAACAGTGTTACAAAAATTCCGATCAAACTCGAACCGGGCGGGTTGGATAAGATGTCTATTCGTAATTCTAGAAATCCTCTCAGGGGTCGGAGGATGGGTGAGCACTGCCTCCTTGGCTGGCGCGAGCGTATCCTCTGCGCCGATGGACCGAAGAATGTCGTTCGCTATAAGTACGAGCACAGCTCCGGCGCCTGTCGCGATGTAAGGATTGTCGATCTGAAAGGGTTCGGAACGTAGGTGCTCAGCCAAGCTCATCGCGAAGCGGTCGGCATCGTGCTCTTGTTTGATCGGGTCGTCGCCAATGTTCCGGTGGACGAGTGCATGATGGCCGTATTCATGCGCGAAGGCAAAGTACTCCATGGACCAGGCAACCTGCTCGAATAATATGAGCTCCCTGCGGGTTGCGGGCCGGTAGGGGACGAGGGCATGCGTACCCGTCGAGGCGAACGAGATGAAGATGCGGTTCCAATAAACGGTAAGTTCAGCATTCCGTAGCAAGAGAAGTCGATCTTTATCCGCTGATGGTGTGGATGAGCTCCAGTAATTCGGATTAAGAAAAAGCGTTCGTGTGTAGGCTCTCGCGATCAAGCCGCACCAGCGGAAAAAGAACGATGTGACCGTGAGGATCGCTTCGTCAGTCATGATAACGTTCGTTAGTCCAGCCTCTACACCGGACCGCGGATCAATGCCAATTAGAACAGGTGTGTGTGCCAAGCCCTTAGCTGTAATTGCTGCCGAGACGCGATCAGCGATGATCTGCGCATGGGCTTCCAGATTCGGCGCCACCCCTGGACTTGAAGAAGGGAAGGGCTGCTCAAGCTGCGCATATGCTTCACGCCTAGCGTTTATTTCTTCTTTACTCCATCCGGCAGTGCGTAAGGCTTTTCGGAAGCGTTTCGCCTGATAGCCCTCATTCTCCGGTCTATAAATCGCGGCGTCTGGTAACTCCACGGCTCGACTGAAAATTTGACCCCAAAGGTCCCTTGCCGCGTCAATCATCTGATGCCCCAAGTAGTCGTGAACGAACGTCTGCTTTCCAATTCGGGGGTCGTAACCGACCGTCAACTTTCGACTTATTGCGACAGAAAGCCGACTGAAAGTGAATGACCGCTTTCGGAGGGATCCAAAGTCTCGTGGAACGGCGATGATGGGGGCGGAACCGGATGCAGGGCGGTAAGCCGAGCCATGTCCCGTTTCCTGTAGCGACTTAAGATCCGACAGCGTCGCCAAGTTGAGGGGCACCTCTGCCTGACACAAGTCGCCAGCCCCGGCCATCCTCTATTCAACTGCTGCTATGCTGCCCGGCGACACCTGTCGCCCGTGCCCTCCCACTCCTTCCTCCTTACACTCCAGCCCCTGAAGCCGCCCGTCAACCGCGCTTCAAGAGGGCTTTCATGTCTGCGACCACTCCCTTCGTCGGCGTCCGCGTCTTCTCCGACCTGTCGGACACGATCGCCTCGGTCGATACACGCGACAGCACCGTCATCGGCCTGACCCTGCCGGCGCCGGAGGCGGACAACGCCCGTTTCCCCCTGGACGAGCCGGTGGCGCTCTCCATCGACGATGTGGAGCAGGTGGCGGCCCTCGGCCCAGGCCTGGCGCGCGACACGGTGGACCAGATCCTCTCCGAGGGCATCGTCACCGACATCTCCTTTGTGCGCGTGGCGGAAGGGGCGGACGCCGAGGCGACCATGGGCCACATCGTCGGCTCGGCCGGGGCGAAGACCGGCGTCTGGGCGCAGCTGGAGGCCAAGGACCATATCGGCATCGAGCCAGGTCTTCTGATCGCGCCGGGCTATACCGGCACCCGGCCCGGCAATGCCGCCAATCCCATCACCACCGCCATGGATGCGGTGTGCGCCCGCATCATCGACTGCATGGCCGTGGTGGATACGCCCGCCACCAGCCGCGAGGCGGCGGCGCTTTATGCCGAGGACTTCAAGACCTCGCTCAACATCATCGCCATGTATCCGGGGGCGAAGGTTTATCTGAGCGGCGCGCAGGTGGTGCGCCCGCTCTCGCCCCATGTGGCCGCCGCCATCGTCCGCCGCGACAAGCAGGTGGGCCATCCCTTCAAGGCGGCCTGGAACCGCCCCCTCATCGGCATCCTCGGCGCCTCCCAGCGCGTGACCTATCGCGACGGCGACACCTCGTCGGATGCCAACTATCTGGTGCAGGCCGGCGTCGGCACGGTGATCGAGAACAAGACGCTGTGGGCGCCGTTCTCCACCGCCACCGATCCCACCATCCGCGCCTATCGCTCCATCAAGCGCATCCGCACCCGGCGCAGCATCGAGAAGGCGTTCTCGACGACGCTACGGGGCTATCTCTCCGAGGATCTCGGCGGGCATCTCGTCACGCTGCTGGTGAAGACGCTGGAAGAGGCCTGCGAGGAGCGGAAGAGCCTGGGCGCCCTCATCGACTATCAGATCGTGTGGGACAGGAAGCTCAACCCCAACACCTTCCTGCGCGACGGTGGCATCCGCCTGAAGCTGCGCTTCGAGGAGACGCCGGACCTCACCGACCTCCAGATCTATTCCCAGCCGCAGCCGGAAGCCTTCGACGTGCTGGCGTCCTCCATCGCCGACGCGCTCTCCGCCCTCGGCTCATCCAACGTCTATGTGGCGTCCTGACCGCGCCTGAAGGAGAGAGTGCATGGACCGCATCATCCGGGGCGCCAACTGGTGGATCGAGGAGACCAACCAGCGCCTGCGCACCCGCTCCGCCAAGCTGCCGGACCTCAAGCGCGTCACCGACAAGTTCGTGGCCGGCGGCGGCTTCTTCACCTTCACCATGCCCGGCGAGATCGACGAACTGACCGCGGAGTTCGAGCTCAACGGCGGGCATGAGGACATCCGCTCTTTGTTCGGCCGCGAGCCGGGCGACTGGACCGCCTTCATCTATTACGAGCGGCTCGCGAACGTGGGCACCGCCGGCCTCACCAACATCGGCCGGGTGGTGCGCATCAAGGGCCTGCTCACCGAGGTGTCCCAGCCCAAGGTGGAGGGCATGAAGGCCGATCCCACCAAGGTCGTCTTCTCCTCCATCGTCCTCTACCAGGACGTGGTGGACGGCGTGGTGGTGCACAAGTTCGACTTCTTCAACAACACGCTGGTGCTGGGCGGCAAGGACTACAATGCCGACCACAACCGGCTGCTGCAGGTCTGACGGGGCGGCCATGAGCGACACCGATCCCATCCGCGTCCGTGAGGGCGAGATCCCGCTGCCGCCGCAGGACATGTGGGCGGCGCTGGACAATTCCGGCGGTGCCGAGCCGCAGGCTGAGGCGCAGGCGCCGGCCAAGACCGCACGTCCCGCGCCCGAGGTGGCCCAGCTCACCTTCGTGGGCGAGGCAAAGCCCTTTCGCGAGGTGCGGCTGCTCTTCCCCTTCCTGTGGCAGGGGAGCCGCGTGGACGTCATCACCGTCCAGCGGCTCACCGTTCAACAGCTCGGCGCCTTCTTCGACACCCTGCCGGAGGATGGCGGCTATGACCGCATGGAGGTCTATGGCCTCATGTGCGGCCTGCCGGCTGCCGTGCTGCGGGCGCTGCCCGATGCGGACGGCACCCGCGTCACCGGGGCGTGCTTCGATTTTTTGCCCCCGCAGCTCGGCGGGACACCGCCCGGCTGATCCCGGACCTGGCCGACTGGCCGGGCTTTGCCGGCCGCGTCGCCCATGTCCTGTCCACCCCGCTGCCCGCCGTTCTCGCCATGGACTGGAGCGAGATGATGCGCTGGGCGGCGGTCGCCTTCGACATCGCCAGCGAACGGGGCCGCCCGCCCGGATGAGCGCATGAGCACCCTCGACGTCGCAATCCGCCTCCGGCTTCAGAACATGCTCGGCCAGGGCGCGAAGGCGGCCGAGAAGGATCTCAAAACCCTCCAGGGCACGGCCGAGCGCCTCGGCACCCGCTCCGGGGCGGCCAAACTCGGCAGCGACATCGGCCGCGTCTCCGCCCATGCGAAGGTCGCCCGCCGGGACGTCACCGATCTGCGCACCGCCGCCGACCGCCTGGGCTCCGCCCGTGCCGGCGCCCAGGCGGCGCGCGACATGGAGCAGATGGGCCGGGCCGCCCGCTCGGCGAAGCGCGACGTGGAAGCCCTGCGCAAGGAGCGCGAGGCTCTGGGAGCCGGGCGGGGCCGTGCCGGTTCTGCGGCGCCCGACGCCCATGGCCTCGGCCCCGGTGCCGGGGCCGCCGTCATCGGCATGGCGGGCCGCTACATGGCGCCCATCGGCCTCGCGTACACCGCCAAGAAGGGGTTCGATGCCGCCGTCTCCTTCGATGCGGCCTGGGCCGAGGTGCGCAAGAAGGTGGACGGCACCCCCGAGGAACTGGAGCGCCTGAGGAAGACCGTGCTCGATCTGTCGCTGGCGCTGGGCATCGGCCGCTCGGAGATGGCGGGCCTCACGGCGGAAGCGGGCGCGGCCGGCGTGCCCATCGCGGATCTGGAAAAGTTCATGATGCTCACCGGCAAGGCGGCGGTGGGCTGGGACATGTCGCCCCGCGAGGCTTCCGAGAAGCTCGCCTACATCAAGGCGGGCCTCGGCCTCTCCATCGCCGAGATCGAGGAACTGGCGAACAAGATCAACGCCCTCGGCGACGGCTCGGCCGCCAAGGAGCGCGACATCCTCGACATGTTCCTGCGCGTGGGTGCGGCGGCCCGCGAGGCCGGCGTCGACATGAACGCGACACTCGCCATCCTCACCGGCGTGCGCTCCGGCGGCATGGAGCCGGAGGTCGCCGCCCGCTGGTTCGGCCAGCTCACCGCAACCCTGCGCACCGCGCCCCAGCAGCCCAAGCATGTTGCGGAAGGCCTGAAGATGCTGGGCCTCACCGCGAAGCAGGTGGCGCGGGGCATGAAGACGGACGCCATCGGCACCATCCTCGACCTGTTCGACCGGCTGGAGAAAAGCCCCAAGGCGGTGGAGGCGGCCACCAAGATTTTCGGCGCCGGCTGGTGGGACGAGACCATGCGGGCCAAGGGCGGCCTGGCCGAGATCCGCAAGCAGCTGGAGATGCTGCGCGACCCGAAGAACTACAAGGGCTCCCTCGACAAGGGCCTCGCCATCCAGCTCGGCACCGCCGAGAACCATCTGAAGAAGCTGAGCGAGATCGTCTCCCGCGTCGGCGAGAGGCTGGCCGGCTGGTCCATCGAGCCCTTCAACCGGGCGGTGGACGCCATGGTGGCCGGCCTCAAGGATCTGGAGACGCGGGCCGGCTG
The DNA here is from genome assembly GCF_000010525.1 of Azorhizobium caulinodans ORS 571. Lineage (GTDB taxonomy): Bacteria > Pseudomonadota > Alphaproteobacteria > Rhizobiales > Xanthobacteraceae > Azorhizobium > Azorhizobium caulinodans. The sequence continues at coordinate 2,483,091 of NC_009937.1, forward strand.
GTGGGAGCGCTGGAGCGCGGAGGAGCGCGCGCGGCTGGAGGCCAACGGCACCATCGGCCCCAATGGCGAGATCAAGCCCAGGGTGGAGGAAAGCCCCGACAGCTGGTGGCAGCAGACGCAGAAGGCGGTGACCCGCGCCGTTACCGGCGACGAGCGCTCCATAGCCGAGCAGTTCTCCGACTGGTGGTGGGGCAAGGCGGGCGACAAGGACAATGACCTGAAAGCCGCCCGCGAGCGCGGCCAGGCGGCGGCGAAGGCCGAGGCGCAGGGACCGGAGGCCGACCGCATCGCCGCTCTGATCGCCTCCCGCGAGCGCATGGCGGCCCAGCTCGGCTCCGGCAACGGCATGGGCGCCGACAGGCTGAAGGCGGGCATCGCCGCCGTGGACGAGGAGCTGAAGAAGGCGCTCCAGTCTGCCGATCTCGGCCCCATCGCCCGCGCCGAAATGGAGAAATACGTCCAGTCCCTCACTGCCGAGGGCGAGCGGGCGACGGAGGCCGCCCGGCGCATCGCGGCCGAACTGATGCGCATCCTCTCCATCACCGCCACGCCCACCATTGCGCCCACCGGTAGCGGGGCCTCTGGTGGTCCGGCGCCGGCCGGTGGTGGAGGCGGAGGCGCGGCACCCGGCAAGCAGGCGAGCGTGGGCAACACCACCATCAACCAGCACATCACCGGCGGCGATCCTCAGGCGGTGGCGCGGGCCGCCCAGCGCGAGCAGGACCGCGCCATCCGCTCCGCACGGGCCGGTGCCCTGCATGACATCGGAGCCTGGGCATGAGCGGACTGATGGCCATCGGTGCGGCCGTGCTGAAAGTGGTGGGGCTCAATCCCCAGCGCCTCGGCACCCGCTCGGAAACCCGCGTGCCCGGTGCGGCCACCTTCTCCGGCATGGACTTCCAGCTCACCGGCGCCGGCCCCAAGACCAGCCGCATCGAGTTCGCCACCTGGCCCGCCATGTTCGGCGGCATGGATGCCCTCGCCATCCTGAAACTCATCCACCAGCAGCAGACGGTGGTGCCGCTGCTGCGCCTCGGCGCCAATTATGCCGGCAGCCTGGAAGGGCTGGTGGTGGTGCAGTTCCTGGACGTGGGCGAAGAGCGCTTCCACCCGAGGAGCGGCGTCGGCCGCATCGTCCATGGCGAGGCCGAACTCCTGCATGTGGGCAGCGCCACCTCGCTCGCCGCTGGCGTGCTCGGGACCGGCCTTGGGGCGGCGGTGAAGGCGCTGGGCGGCACCTCGGCGCTCGGCCCGGCGGTGGCGCTCTCCTCGACGGTGGCCGGTGCGCTGCGGAGCTTCCGATGACCGCTTACCTTGTCACCCGCGACATCCGTCTCGACCAGCTGGTGGACGTGTTGATGGGCACCGCCGCCCAGGGCGCCGTGGAGGCGGTGATCGCCGCTAATCCCGGCATCGCCGCCCTCGGCCCGGTGGTGCCCGCCGGCACCCGCGTCACGGTGCCAGACCTGCCGGAGCCGGAGGCCAGCTCCGCCTTCGTGCGCGTGTGGGAATAGGCCATGGCCATCCGCAAGCCCATCGTCATCGTTGAGGGCCCGAAGACCGCGAACCTGCTGTCGGTGTGGGGCGATACGCTCACCTCGGTGCGGATCCGCGATGCGGTGGGCCATGAGAGCGACACCTGCACGCTCACCTTCCGGGTGAGCCCGCCGTTCCCGGCCATGCCGCCCAGGGGCACCCGCTACACGGTGCGCATCGGCTGGGCGCAGAACGCCATGGCCAAGGTCGGCGTCTACACCGTCCAGCGCACCGGCCTTGCCGGCAATCCGGACGGCGGCCACCTGATGACGGTGGAGTGCCGGGCGGCCGATTTGATCGAGAAAGCCAAGTCCGTGGACAGCGGCCATTGGGACAACACCACCCTCGGCGCCATCGTCGCGGACGTGGCCAAGGGGCTGGGCCTCAAGGCTGCGGTGGATCCGAAGCTCAAGGGGATCAGGATCCCGTACCGCGCCCGCGTGAACCAGGAGGCCATGGACTTCCTCTCCGACCTTGCGGACGACTTCGGGGCGGCGGTGAAGGTGGCCGGCGGGCAGATCGTCATGACCGAGCGCGGCGCCGGCCGCACCGCCTCGGGCGGCGCCTTGCCCGGTCTCACCATCCCCTATGCCTAGGCTTACGACTTCGCCTTCGACTTGGAGCCGCGCGGCGCCTACGCGACCAGCGAGGGCCGCTGGTATGACGAGGAGACCGGCACCTGGAAGGGCGAGGATGAGACGGCGAAAGGCGGCAAGGGCCGGCTGGCCCGCCCGCATCCCTGGCCCTCGAAGGACGAGGCCCGCGAGGGCGCCCGCGCCGCTGCCCGTGAACGGGGCCGGCAGTCGGCCACCGGTCAGGTGACGCTGGTGGGCAGCCCCGCGGCGGTCGCCGGCAATCCCGTCACCCTGCGTGGCTTCGGCCCCGATGCGGACGGCACCGACTGGTGCGCCGAGAGCGTCGAGCACCACATCGAGCCGGGCGGCGGCTGGATCACCACCATCACCCTGGAGACCAGGGAGGCGAAGAAGGAGGGCGACGGGGACGACGACACCGACGACGAGAGGAAGGACGGCGGTGGCACCGCCGGTTCCGGCACCATGGCCGGCGATCCCGAGGGCGGGAATGTCGCCTGAGGTGGGGCGGGGCGCGAGCGCCCCGAACGCGGGCAAGCCTGGCAGCAAAGCCCCGCGCGACCGAACGATGCGGAACGGTCCCCCGAGTGGGCCGCTAACCCGCAAGGCCTTAAGAAGTGGAGAACATCCGCTGTGGAACCTGCCGCGCGCTTCTCTTCCGCGCCGGCCGAAACGCCATATCCGGCGTCATCGAGATCAAGTGCCGCCGCTGCGGCACCCTGAATGCCCTGAGGCCCCAGGAGCCCACACCCGAGCGCCCCGAGCGTCCACACCCTGGAGACGCTTCGTGTTCCTCGACCGCAAAGACATAGGCGCGGCCACCCTCTATTTGGGCGATGCCCTGGAAATCCTGCCGACGCTCGCCCCCGGCAGCGTGGGCGCCGTCCTGTGCGATCCGCCATATTCCAGTGGCGGTGCTTCGCTCTCTGATCGCTCGCGCCCGACCAGCGCGAAATATCAGTCCAGCGAGCATCGGGGCCTCTATCCCGAGTTCCAGGGCGATACGCGGGACCAGCGTAGTTATCTCGCCTGGTCCACCCTCTGGCTCTCGCGGGCGCGCATGCTGGCGGCGCCCGGAGCCCTCTGCGCCGTCTTCACCGACTGGCGCCAGCTTCCCGTCACCTCCGATGCGCTCCAGTGCGCCGGCTGGGTGTGGCGGGGCGTGGCGCCCTGGGACAAGACGGAACGCGGCCGGCCGCAGCTCGGCCGCTACCGGGCACAGGCGGAATATGTGGTGTGGGGGACCAATGGCGCCCGCCCGCTCAAGGGGCCGGTGGCACCGGGCGTCTTCCGTGCGCCCATCCCGCATGTGAAGCACCACATAGCGGGCAAGCCGGTTGAGCTGATGGAGGGGCTCATGAGCATCATGGAAGGGCCGATCCTCGATCCCTTCATGGGCTCCGGCACGGTGGGCCTCGCCTGTGCCCGCAAGGGGCTGCCGTACATCGGGATCGAGGTGGAGCCGGCCTATTACGAGATCGCTTTAAGCCGGCTTGAAGCGGAGGGGAAAGGCTGAGGGGCGTCCCCTCAGCGCGGCCGGGCCACCCGGTGCAGGGCGAGCGTCGCCTCCATGATGGCCCTGGCGTCCGGCACCGTCTGCTCGATCTGCAGCAGCGTCCCGACCGCCAGGTTCCGGTTGCCGCCCGCCATCGCCTCGGCGGCCTCCGCCGCCACCTTCGCGGCATCGGCAAGCAGCTCGGCAAGGGCGGCCATGTTGGCGGTGAGGGCGGCGGTGGTGCGGTCCATGTGACGTCTCCCGTTAAGGAGCATCACACACGCTCTGCTGCCGCCCACAGTCAACGCACCCCTCGCCCAATTGCAGGGGGCTCAAGGGGTGACATCCGATCCTGCGCGCGGTGACATCCGATTTTGCGCGCTACACGACGCCTCTAGCGTGCCGAAGGAAGGCGGCTGTAGGCGGATAGCCGCCCCATACCGTGGCCGCGACCATCGGAAGGCGAGGCCCGCCGCAGCTCATGCAGACCATGCTGGCGGAAGGGGTGGGATTCGAACCCACGGTGGGCTTGCACCCACGGCGGTTTTCAAGACCGCTGCCTTAAACCACTCGGCCACCCTTCCGAACCGGCGTCGCAGACCTCTTAGCCGATCCGGCGCCCCGGCGTCGAGGTCAGGCAGGTGCGGTCCAAGATTGTTGTGAATGACGCGCGGCGTCCCTCGATTCGAGCCCGGAACCGGGGCAGGCTTGTGCGAAGCTGAGGTTTGCCGCTCGCGCGGAAGGGAGCACAAAGCGGCGTGGGTGCTCGCAAAACGTGGCGGAACATTACAGGGCGTTTACCTTAATCACAGGCGCGCCGCATTTCTGCCTCGATTTCCGCACCTCTTGTGGCAAATTCAACGCAGGCATGCACAGTCTGCTTGCTTCGAAAAATCCGCCCATGAGGGCCGGGTGGGTTTCGGCGACAAGGACGCACATGACGCGAGAAACTCAGATCGTTTCCTTCGTTCGCGCTTCGCGGGGCACCGTCGGCGTGGCGGTGCTCTGCCTGTCGCTCGCCGCCTGCAGCTCCGCCGGAAAGCTCGCGAGCCAGATCGATCCGAAATATGGCGTGTCGGCGAGCCCCAAGGTGGTCGCCGACGGCCAGCCCGTTCCCAAGGGCGGCGGCACCTACCGCGTCGGCAAGCCCTACGTGATCGCGGGCCGCACCTACGTCCCGCAGGAAAACCCCGACTACAAGGCGGAAGGCGTCGCCTCCTGGTATGGCGATGATTTCCACGGCCGCCTGACGGCCAATGGCGAGGTGTTCGACCGCACCTCCATCTCCGCCGCCCATCCCACGCTGCCCATGCCGAGCTATGTGCGTGTGACGAACATCCAGAACGGCCGCTCGATCATCGTGCGCATCAACGATCGCGGCCCGTATCACCAGAATCGCGTCATCGACGTGTCCCATCGCACCGCCGACCTGTTGGGCTTCTCGTCCAAGGGCGTGGCGCGCGTGAAGGTGGAATATGTCGGCCGCGCGCCGCTCGACGGCTCGGATGACCGCAAGCTCGTCGCCACCCTGCGGGACGACGGCTATCCGGCGCAGGTGCCGGCCAATTCCGCGGTGCAGGTGGCATCCGCCGCGCCGTTCGTGCCGGAAATCGCTCCGGTGATGCCGCGCACCGCCTCCAGCGAAATCCCCGTGCCGCTCCAGCGCCCGTTCGATCTCGGCCATGCCGATGCCGGCGATCAGGTCGCCGATGCGCAGCCGGCGGCTCCGACCCGCCGCACGGCGTCGGTTTCGTCGGATGCCATCAGCGCTCAGCTCGCCAAGGCCGATGTGACGGCGCCTGCCAGGTCCGGCACCGTTGCGCCGAAGGTCGCCTCGGCCGCCAATGCGTCGCAGGCCATCCACAGCGCGACGGGCGGCTCTGCCCCGACCGGCTGGAACGTTGGCCCTGCGCCGGTTTCCGGCCTCAGCTATTCCGGCGTGACGTCGTCGCGCTGATCCGTAACGGGTGCTCCGGGGGGGCGTCCATGACGTTCGAAATGTGTCACGAGCAGCCCCGGTCGGGGCGCTCCGCAGGAATGAAGCGCCGCCGGCCTCTCGGTCTGGCGGCGTTTTTGTCGGCGGGCGCTGGCGCGCTGCTGACGGTGGTGGCTGCGCTGCTGCCGCTTCAGGCGGCCCGCGCCCAAACGGCGTTCCAGACAGCGGTGCCCGAGGCGACGCTGGTGGATTTCGCTTCCGGCACGATCCTGTTCGAGAAGAATGCGCAGGGGCGCGTGGCGCCCGGCGGCATCGTCAAGATCATGACGGCGGCGGTGATCTTCGATCAGATCCGCGCCGGCAAGATCACCCTCGATACGCCCTTCTATGTGAGCGAGAACGCTTGGCGGCGCGGCGGCGGCCCGTCGGGCGGCGCGGCCATGTTCGTGCCGGTGAAGAGCCAGGTGCGCGTGGGCGACCTGTTGCAGGGCGCGCTCGTGGTCTCGGGCAATGACGCGGCCATCGCTCTGGCGGAAGGCCTCTCTGGCACCGAGAGCGAGTTCGCCCAGCGCATGAATGCGAAGGCGGCGGAACTCGGCATGTCCGGTTCGCAGTTCCGCAATGCCACGGGCTTTGCCGATCCCGACCAGTTCACCAATGCCCGCGACATGGCGGTGTTGGCGCGCTCGATCATCCGCAACGATCCCGAACTCTACAAGATCTTCGCCGTCCCCGACATCGAGTGGAGCAAGATCAAGCAGCGCAACCGCAACACACTGCTGAATGCCGGCATCGGCGCCGACGGCCTGCACATGTCCTGGGTCAAGGATGCCGGCTATCACCTCGTCGGTTCGGCGGTGCAGGGTAACCAGCGGCTGATCGTCGTGGTGATGGGCGCCAAGACCGAGAAGGAGCGGCTGGAAGAGGCCCGCCGTCTGCTCGAATGGGGATTCCATTCCTTCCAGTACAAACTGCTGTTCGCCGGCGACACCGAAGTCGGGCGCGCCAGCATCTGGGGCGGGGCGGTAGGCTCCGTGCCGCTCGTCACCGGTTCGGAACTCTCGCTGCTGCTGCCGCGCAACAGCCAGGAGAAGCTGGTGGCCCGTGTCAGCTACAAGGGCCCGCTGCGGGCGCCGGTGGCCAAGGGCACGGAGGTGGGGCGCCTCGAACTGACGCGCGGCCAGCTCAAGGTGCTGGACGTACCGGTCTATACGGCCGCCGATGTGCCCGTGGGCACACTGTGGCAGCGGGCGCTCGACGGCGGCTGGACCGTCGCGGGCGACGCGGCGCGGGACCTCACCACGCAGGTCATGGCGAAGTTCCGCAAATGAGTTCCGCCCGCGGGCGCTTCATCACGCTGGAAGGCGGAGAAGGCACCGGAAAGTCCACACAGGCCCGCCGTCTCGCCGCTGCCCTCCAGAAGGGCGGCCTCGAGGTGGTGCTCACCCGCGAACCCGGCGGCTCGGCGGGCGCGGAGGCGGTGCGCCATGTGCTCCTGTCAGGCGCGGCCAAGGACTTCGGGCCGCAGGGTGAGGCCCTCCTCTTCGCTGCAGCCCGGGCCGACCATGTGGACAGCCTCATCCGCCCCGCTCTGGCTGCCGGCAAGTGGGTGATCTGCGACCGCTTCATCGATTCCACGCGGGTCTATCAGGGCGCGGTCGGCGCTGTGCCCGGAGCGCTGCTGGACAGCCTCGAGTGGGTGGCCGCTGCCGAGGCGCGGCCGGACCTCACGCTTGTGCTCGACGTGCCGCCGGAGGTGGGCCTTTCCCGGGCTGCCGGGCGCGGGGAGGGAGCAGACCGGTTCGAGAGCGAGGGGCTTGCCTTCCACACCCGCGTGCGGGATGCCTTCCTCGCACTGGCGAAGGCTGATCCCGCCCGCTGTGTCATTGTGGATGCCTCGGGCGGCCCGGATGACGTTGCGGCGCTCGTCTGGTCCAGTGTCCGCGAACGGCTGGTCCCCCCGGAAAGGCCGCTGTCGGCGAAGCCCGCCGCGACGCGCAAGCCGGCCGGAAGCGGCCGCCGCCGGACTCGTTGAGCGAAGGAGCAGATCTTGGCGCGTGCACCCGCCCCGAAGGACGACGGCGAGGCGCTGGAGGGCGATGTCCTGACCGGCGCGCCGCATCCGCGGCGTCAGGATCGCCTGTTCGGTCATGCGGAAGTGGAAGCCGACCTCATGGCGGAATGGCGCTCGGGCCGCCTGCCGCACGGGCTGCTGATCGGCGGGCCGGAAGGGGTGGGCAAGGCGACCATGGCCTACCGCATTGCCCGCTTCGTCCTGTCGGGCGGCGCCGCGCCCGCCTCGCAGCACAGCTTCGATGTGCCGGAGAGCCACCCCGTCTGGCGGCAGGTGGCGGCGCTTTCCCATCCAGACCTCCTGGTGCTGCGGCGCGTGCCAGAGCCGGGCGAGGAGAAGATCCCGACCGTCATCCCCGCCGAGATGGTGCGCAAGGTGCGCAATTTCTTCGGCGCCACGGCGGGTTCCGGTGGCTGGCGCGTGTGCATCGTGGACGCGGTGGATGATCTCAACGCCTTCGGCGCCAATGCGCTGCTGAAGACGCTGGAAGAGCCGCCGCCGCGCGCGCTGTTCCTGCTGGTCACCCATGCGCCCGGCCGCGTGCTGCCGACCATCCGCTCACGCACCCGGGCTGTGCGGCTGAAGCCGCTGGGCGGGGCGGAGGTGCTGGCGGCGCTTGATCATCTGGCGCCGGCTCTGGCGCTGGAGGAGGCGGACCTGCCGGCGGCGGCCGCCGCCAGCGGGGGCAGCGTGCGGCGGGCGATCGTATTGGCGCGGGGCGAGGGCATGGAGGTGCGCGCGGCCACCCAGCGGGCGCTGGAACAGTTGCCGCAGCCGCGCATGGAGGAGCTTCACGCCCTCGGCGCGCGCTTGCAGGGCGACCGGGGCGACGGGCTCGACCTCTTTCTCGAGACGGTCAGCGACTGGATCGCGGCGGAGGCCACCTCGGGCCTTGCCGGGCGGGCGCGCCTTGTCCGGCTTGGCGAGGTGTGGGAGAAGGTGAGGCGAAGCGGCGCCGAGGCGGACATCTACAATCTTGACCGCAAGGCGCTGGTTTTTCGGATTTTCACCGAGCTCGCGGAGGCCGCGCGCGCCTGAAATGGGCGCGGCCCGCCTCCCGCCGGTCTTTTGTTCGGACGTGTCCCGATGTCTTCCAAGCGGCCCTTCTACATCACCACCGCCATCGCCTATCCCAACGGCGTGCCGCACATGGGCCACGCGTATGAGGCGATCGCCACCGACTGCATCGCCCGCTTCAAGCGGCTCGACGGCTATGACGTGCGCTTCCTCACTGGCACGGACGAGCATGGCATCAAGATGCTCCAGACCGCCCAGAAGGCGGGCCTGACGCCGCGCGAGCTGCTGGACCGCAACGTGCCCGCCTTCAAGGCCATGGGCCCGGCCTTCAACCTCTCCAATGACGACTTCATCCGCACCACGGAGGAGCGGCACATCAAGTCGTCGCAGGCCATCTGGGAGCGCATGGCGGCGAAGGGGGACATCTACAAGTCCACCTATTCCGGCTGGTATTCCGTGCGCGACGAGGCCTATTACGCCGAAGACGAGACCACGGTGAACGAGCAGAACGTCCGGCTCGGCCCGCAAGGCACGCCGGTGGAATGGGTGGAGGAGGAGAGCTATTTCTTCCGCCTCTCCGCCTATCAGCAGAAGCTGCTCGACTTCTACGCCGCAAATCCCGGCTTCATCATGCCGGAGGCCCGGCGCAACGAGGTGGTGAGCTTCGTCTCTGGCGGCCTGCAGGATCTCTCCATCTCGCGCACCACCTTCGACTGGGGCATTCCGGTGCCCGGCGATCCGGCGCACATCATGTATGTGTGGGTGGACGCGCTGACCAACTACATCACCGCGCTCGGTTATCCCGACACGGATGCGGAGCTGTTCCGCAAGTTCTGGCCGGCGGACCTGCACGTCATCGGCAAGGACATCATCCGCTTCCATGCGGTCTATTGGCCTGCCTTCCTGTGGTCGGCGGGGCTGGAGCCGCCCAAGCGCGTGTTCGGCCACGGCTTCCTGTTCAACCGCGGGGAGAAGATGTCGAAGTCGGTCGGCAATGTCGTCGATCCGTTCGGGCTCGTGGAGACTTATGGCGTCGACGCCACGCGCTATTTCTTCCTGCGTGAAGTCTCCTTCGGCCAGGACGGCTCCTACAGCCACGAGGCCATCGTGAACCGCATGAATGCGGATCTCGCGAACGACCTCGGCAACCTCGCCCAGCGCTCGCTGTCGATGATCTCGAAGAATCTCGACGGCGTCGTGCCGGAGCCCGGCCCGCTCTCACCGGAGGACGAGGCCATCCTCGCGCTCGCGGACGGCATGCTGGAGAAGGCCCGCGAGGCCATGGAGGTGCAGGCCATCCACCAGTATCTCGCCGCCGTCTGGGCGGTGGTGGCGGAGGCCAACCGCTATTTTGCGGCTCAGGCGCCCTGGGCCCTGCGCAAGACCGATCCCAAGCGCATGGAAACGGTGCTCTGGACCACGGCCGAGGTGATCCGCCAGGTCGCCATCCTCGCCCAGCCGGTAATGCCGGAGAGCGCGGGCAAGATGCTCGACCTGCTGGTGGTGCCGGCGGAGCAGCGTGGCTTCGACGTGCTGGGCGGCACCTTCCGCCTGCCCGGCGGCACCGCTATCCCGGCGCCGACCGGTGTTTTCCCGCGCTATGTGGAGCCGGAAGCGCCCGCCGCCGGCTGAACGTCGGCGATCAGAAAGCCAAAATGACGAAGGCCCGGCGCGCTGCGCCGGGCCTTCGCTTTTGGGGCGCGCCTACGTGCAGATCACTCGTTGATCGAGGCGCCCGAGGCTTTCACGACCGGCCCCCATTTGGCGAGTTCCGCCTTCACATGGGCCGCCAGTGCATCGGGCGTGCTGCCGACGGAGACGGCGCTGATGTCCGCGAGCTTGGCCTTCACGTCCGGATCGGCCACGGCCGCCGCGCCGGCCTTGGCCAGCTTGTCGATGATGGCCATGGGCGTGCCGGCCGGGGCGAAGATGGCGTTCCAGCTATAGGTCTCATAGCCGGGCAGGCCGGATTCCGAGACGGTGGGCAGGTCCGGCGCGGCGGGCGAGCGGTCCTTGGTGGTGACGGCAAGGCCGACGACGGAGCCCTTGCGGATATGGCCGATGGCCGAGGGCAGGTTGTCGAACATGATCTTCACCTGACCGCTCACCACGTCCAGCATGGCCGGTCCGGCGCCCTTGTAGGGCACGTGCACCATCTTCACGCCCGCCATGCTCTCGAACAGCGCGCCGGAGAGGTGCAGCGGCGTGCCGATGCCCGAGGAGGCATATTCATATTTGCCCGGATTGGCCTTCAGCAGGGCGATCAACTCTTCCGTGGTCTTCACGTTCAGCGAGGGGTGGACGATCACCACGTTGGGCACGTTCACCAGCAGCGAGACCGGGGCGAAGTCCTTCACCGGATCGTAGGGCATCTTGGTGTAGAGGGCCGGATTGATGGCGTGCGTCGCCACCGTCCCCATCAGCACCGTGTAACCGTCAGGTGCGGCCTTCGCGACAGCCGCCGCGCCGAGGTTGCCGCCGGCGCCGCCGCGATTGTCCACGATCACCTGCTGCTTCAGGATCTCGCTCATCTTGGCGGCGATGATGCGGGCGACGATGTCCGTCGAACCACCGGCCGCGAAGGGCACGATGAGGCGGATCGGCCGGTTGGGATAATCCTCCTGCGCATGCAGGGGGCCGCAGATCAGGGCCAGCGCGAGAGCCAGCAGGGCCGTCAGACGTGTCATGGCGTTCCTCCAAACGCGGCATGCCGGGCATGCCGTAGGGGAATTAGGAGGATGGATGCCGTAACGTCAACTTTCCGCGGAGATACGGAGCGTCGCCGCGACCCAGTGCCCCTCAATCGCCGGCGCCTTTGGTGGGGATGCGCTCCACCAGCAGAAGTGTCGCAGCCGCCAGAAGAATCTTCACCACTGCACCGGGCAGGAAGGGCACGAGCCCTTTCTCCACGGAGAGCGGAATGCCGATTTTCGTGGCCAGCCAGCCAACGCCGATGGTGAGGAGAATGGCGTGGCCCAAAGCCATCAGGCCGATCAGCGACAGGGTCGTATGCCGGCTGCGCTCCGCCAGATATCCCACCACCAGTGCGGCGATGAGAAAGCCGGCCAGATAGCCGCCCGTGGGCCCGAGCAGGACAGAAATGCCGCCCTTCGCGCCCGAAAACACCGGCAGGCCGAGAAGGCCCACCACGAGGTAGGCCAGCGTGATCTCGCCCGCGAGGCGCCATCCGGCGAGGGCGGCGAGGGTGACCAGGGCATAGCTCTGCAGCGTCATGGGGACAGGCACCATGGGCACGTTGACCTGCGCACTGCCCGCGAGGGCTGCGGTACCGACGGTCACCAGCAGGAGGCGCGCGACGCGCGAGCGGAAGGCGATGCGGGCGAGCGGAATGGTCATGTGGACGGCTCCTGACGATCCTCTCTCGGTCAGGGCGGGGCACGAGGCAAGCACAAAGCACTGCGCGGCTCGACGGACGTCCCCCCAGCGCTTATGTGAGGCGCACGTGCCTCGCCCCACCAGAGTTGCCTGATCCGTTATGCTCGTCGACAGCCACTGCCACCTCGACTTTCCCGATTTCGCCGCCGAACTGCCCGATGTGGTGGCGCGCGCCAAGGCGGCGGGGGTGTCGCACCTCGTGACCATTTCGACGCGGGTGAGGCGTTTTCCGGAAATCCTCGCCATTGCCGAGCGCTTTGACGAGGTGAGCTGCTCGGTGGGCACCCATCCCCATCAGGCGGCGGAGGAACTGGACATCACCACCGCCGATCTGGTGCGGTTGTCCGCCCATCCCAAGGTGGTGGCGATCGGCGAGGTGGGGCTGGATTATCATTACGACAACAGCCCCCGCGAGGCGCAGGCGCACGGCTTCCACACCCACATCGCCGCCGCGCGCGAGACCGGCCTGCCGCTGGTGATCCATGCCCGCGAGGCGGATGATGACGTGGCCGAGATCCTGGAGACTGAAAGCGCCAAGGGCGCCTTTCCCTTCCTGCTGCATTGCTACACGGGTGGGGCTGATCTGGCGCACCGCGCGGTGAAGCTGGGCGGCTATGTGTCCTTCTCGGGCGTCATCACCTTCAAGAAGAGCGAGGACCTGCGTGCGCTCGCGGCCAGTCTGCCGCAGGACCGGCTGCTGGTGGAGACGGACGCGCCCTTCCTCGCGCCGACGCCCCATCGCGGCAAGCGCAACGAGCCGGCCTTCGTGCGCAACACGGCGATGGTGCTGGCGGAAACGCTTGGCGTGAGCCTTGAGGAGATCGGCGCCGTCACCACGGAGAATTTCTACAGGCTGTTCTCCAAGGCGCGGCGGACATAAGCCTCGCAAGCGTCGACGTCCCCGCGCCAAAAGGACAAGAACCGGAGGAAATGCGCTTGGACCACGATCATTATGCGGACGCCTACATCCGGGGGATCCTGGACGGTGTGAAGACCATCGCCATCGTGGGCGCGAGCGCCAATGCGGTGCGCCCCTCCTTCTTCGTGACCAAGTATCTCGCCGAGCGCGGCTATCGCGTCTTCCCGGTCAATCCGGGGCAGGCGGGCAAGGAGATCGCCGGCCTGCCGGCCTACGCCCGGCTGGCGGACATTTCCGAACCCGTCGATATGGTCGACGTCTTCCGTGCCTCCGAGCACGTGCCGCAGGTGCTCGATGAGGTGCTGGCTCTTTCGCCGCTCCCGAAGGTGCTCTGGCTCCAGCTCGGCGTGCGCCACGCCGAGGTGGCCCGCAAGGCGGAGGCCGCGGGTCTTAAGGTGGTGATGAACCGCTGCCCCAAGATCGAGTACGGCCGGCTGTCCGGCGAGATCGGATGGACCGGCGTCAACAGCCGCACCATTTCTGCGAAGAGGCCCAAGCGGCTGGGGCAGGGCGTGCAGCGCCTCTCCATCAGCCGTACATCGACACCGCCCGAATAGCGCGGACGGAGCCGTCCGCGGTTAATTAACTCACCCGATCTGGTAGGTGTGGAAATTAACGCCACACCGCTGCATGATCCATAATTGCACGATCAAACCATGTTCGTCGTGCACATAAGCGCATCCGCCGGGCGGCTTCCGGCGCGGTGCCATACGGAGAGGCAAGCCCATGAGCGAACGCACGCCCGGTTTTTCCACCCTCGCCATTCACGCGGGGGCTCAGCCCGACCCCACCACCGGCGCGCGGGCAACGCCCATCTACCAGACCACCTCCTTCGTCTTCGACGACGTGGACCATGCGGCGGCGCTGTTCGGGCTCCAGACCTTCGGCAACATCTACACGCGCATCGGCAACCCGACCGTCGCTGTGCTGGAGGAGCGGGTGGCGGCGCTGGAAGGCGGCACGGCGGCGCTTGCGGTCGCATCCGGCCATGCGGCGCAGCATCTGGTGTTCCACACGCTGCTGACGTCTGGCGACGAATTCGTCGCCTCGCGCAAGCTCTATGGCGGCTCCATCAACCAGTTCAACCATGCCTTCAAGAGCTACGGCTGGAACGTCGCCTGGGCCGATCCCGATAATGTCTCCAGCTTCGAGCGGGCCATCACGCCGAAGACCAAGGCGATCTTCATCGAGAGCCTCGCCAACCCCGGCGGCATCGTCACCGACATCAAGGCCATCTCGGCGGTCGCGAAGAAGGCAGGCATCCCGCTGATCGTCGATAACACGCTGGCGACGCCCTACCTCTGGCGGCCAATCGAGCATGGCGCGGACATCGTCATCCATTCCGCCACCAAGTTCCTGGGCGGTCACGGCAATTCCATCGGCGGCGTGATCGTGGACGCGGGCACGTTCGACTGGACGGCCAGCGGGCGCTATCCTTTCCTCACCCAGCCCCGGCCCGAGTATCAGGGCATCGTGCTGCACGAGACCTTCGGTAATTTCGCCTTCGCCATCGCCGCCCGCGTCCTGGGCCTGCGCGATCTCGGGCCGGCGCTCTCGCCCTTCAATGCCTTCCTGATCCTCACCGGCATCGAGACGCTGGGACTGCGCGTGCAGCGCCACAGCGACAATGCGCTGGCGGTGGCCAATTTCCTGAGCACCCATCCGGCAGTGGAAGGGGTGAGCTATGCGGGGCTGCCGGGTGACCGCTACCATGACCTCGCCAAGGCCTATCTGCCGAAGGGCGCGGGTGCGGTCTTCACCTTCCGGCTGAAGGGCGGCTATCAGGCGGGCGTGAACCTCGTCTCCAATGTCGAGCTGTTCTCGCATCTCGCCAATATCGGCGACACCCGCTCGCTCATCATCCACCCCGCTTCCACCACCCACCGCCAGCTCTCGGACGAGCAGAAGACGCTGGCCGGTGCCGGCCCCGAGGTGGTGCGTCTGTCGGTCGGCATCGAGGACGTGGCGGACATCATTGCCGATCTCGATCAGGCGCTTGCGAAGGCCTGAGGCGGCTCGCGCCCGCGCTGGCCGGATGGCCGGCGCGGGTATCCATCAGTTGCGCGCGCCGTGGACCTCGCGGGCGAGCGCGAGCCAGGCGCGGGCGGCGTGGGACAGATAACCGCCCCGGCGCCAGACCAGCGCCATGTGCCAGGCGGTGTCCGGCTCGTCCAGCAGCACGCGGGCAACGCCCGGATGGTGGCGCTGCTCGGCGATCATGCGGGGCAGGAAGGCCGTGCCGAGGCCCGCTGCCGCCAGCCCCACGAGGAAGTCGATCTGGCCGCTGCGGGCGGCAATCTGGGGGGTGATTCCCTGCTTCTGGCAGGCCTCCCGCAGTACCTTGTTGAGCGCGAAGCCTTCCTCGAAGAAGAGGAAGGGCGAGGCGGCAAGATCGGCCAGCCGGCAGGATGCGGCGCCGGCCAGGGGGTGGGTGTCGGCCACCAGCGCCACCAGCGGCTCGTCATGCACCGACTGCCACTCGAATTCGTCGGTGATGGGCAGGAGCGATCCGGCAAGGTCGAGATCGCCGGCGAGGATCATCTCCTCGAGACGCGCGCTGCCGTGTTCCACGAGCTGGATGTCGATGCCCGGATAGCGGCTCCGGTAGAGCGCGAAGAGCGGCGCATAGAGGGTATCGCTGCCAAGCGGCGGCAGGCCGAGGCGCAGGCTGCCGCGCTTGAGGCCGCGCAACTCCCCGAGTTCGGCCACCAGATCGTCCCGCTCGGCCAGCATGGTCACGGCGCGGCGATAGACGATCTCGCCCGCGGCCGTAAGCCGGCTCTTGTGCCCGACGCGGTCGAGCAGGGGGACGCCCAGCTCGTCCTCCAGTTGCTTCACCGCCTTGCTGATGGTGCTCTGGGTGGCGAAGACGGCCTTGGCGGCCTGGGAAAAGCCGCCCTGCCGGACCACCTCCACGAAGGCGCGGAGTGTGCGCAGTTCCATCGATATTCCGATCGCGACTGAAATAAATTCGTCCAATTCATTTTACGCATGATGCGTTGCAACGTAAAGTGCAAGGCAAGTCGGATGAACCGGCGCCTTCCAGCATTTACATGGTTTTCCCATGCCCCGTTCCCTCAGTACCCGCCTCTCCATGCTGCACCGCACTCGCCCGGTGCAGATCGCCGTTCTCGGCGCCTTCTGGTTCTTCGGCGACACGGCCGCGCGCGCCATGGGCCTGCCCATTCCCGGCGGCGTCATCGGCATGCTGGCGCTGCTCACGCTGCTCGGCACCGGCCTGATGAAGGTGACGAGCGTCGGCGGCGGCGCGAAGGTGCTGCTGGCGGAAATGCTGCTCTTCTTCGTGCCGTCCGTTCTCGCCGTGCTCGACCACCGCGAGTTCATCGGTGCCGTCGGTCTCAAGATCGCCGCCGTGATCTTCGTCGGCACGGTCATGGTGATGGTGGTCACGGCCCTCACCGTGGACCTCTGCTACCGCTGGCAGGCCCGTCATGCCTGATGCCTTGCAGAGCCTTCTGGGCGCGCTGTTCTGGTCGCTGGTGACCATCGGCTGCTACGCGCTGGCGCGGCTCATCAATCAGAAGGCGCGGGCCTGGTGGTCGTCGCCGCTGATGCTCACGCCGGTCGCCGTGGGCGCCATCGTTGTCCTGCTGCACACGGGCTATGCCTCCTACATCCAGGGCACGCACTGGCTGGCGCTGATGATGGGTCCGGCGACGGTTGCCTTCGCCATTCCGCTCTATGAACACCGCGCCACCATCCGCAAGCATTGGCCGGTGCTGCTGGCGGGCGTCGCCATCGGCAGCATCACCGCCATGGGAACGGCCTTTGCGCTCGCCTACTGGCTGGACATTCCTTCCGTGCTGCGGGCGAGCCTCATGCCCCGCTCCACCAGCACGCCCTTCGCCATGGCGGCCTCCAGCGAGATCGGCGGCATGCCGGAACTGACCGCCGTCTTCGTCATCATCACCGGCGCGACCGGTGCGGCGGTCGGCGAGACGTTGCTACGCTTCATGCCCGTCCGCTCCTCGCTGGCCCGTGGCGCCGTGCTCGGCATGGGCGCCCATGGCGCAGGCGTCGCCAAGGCTCACCAGATGGGATCGGAAGAAGGGTCCATCGCCGGCCTCGTGATGATCCTCGCCGGCTGCTTCAATCTGCTCATGGCGCCGATCGTGGCGATGGTCATGGGCTGAGGCGCATCTCCGCGCCCGCCTGATCCCCGATCGGCAGAACCGCCCGCGCAGGTGCCGCTGCGCGGGCGGTTTCGTTTGTTGCGTCTTGGGCTCAGGCCACGATCTGGCGGCGGTTGCTGTCGCTGGCGTGGATCATGGCCGCGATGAGCACCAGCGTCGCGCCCAGTTGATGGGCCAGCGCCAGATCGAGCGGCACCATATGCACCAGCGTCAGAATGCCGAGCATCGCCTGAGCTGCCACCAGCGCGAACACAAGCGTGGCGCGGCGGGCGGCGGTGCCGCCGAGGCGGAGGCAATCCAGAAGGTGCAGGAAGGCCAGCGCGAAGATGAGATAGGCGATGCTCCGGTGCACGAACTGAACCGTCATCGCGTTCTCGAAGAGATTGCGCCACAGCGGCTGCATGGCGCCGAGCTGGCCCGCGGCGGGCACCAGATGGCCGTCCATCAGCGGCCAGGTGTTGAAGGACATGCCGGCATCGAGGCCGGCCACGAGGCCGCCGGCGAAGATCTGGAGCAGGACAAGGCCGACCAGCACACGCGCCGTCAGCCGCACGCGAGCGGGCAGGGCCTGCGCAGCAAGAGGGGAAAGGCTGCGGGCCACGGCAACGATGGCGGTGAGGATGATGCACGCGAGCGTCAGGTGGACGGCGAGGCGATACTGGCTGACGGACGTGTGCTCCGTGAGGCCCGAGGCCACCATCCACCAGCCCACCGCGCCCTGAAGACCGCCGAGCAGGAACAGTCCGAAGCAGCGGGCGAGCAAAGTGCCGCGCAGGGCGCCGGTCAGCGCGAAATAGAGGAAGGGGAGGAAGAAGGCGAGGCCGATGACACGGCCGAGCAGGCGATGGCCCCATTCCCACCAATAGATGGTCTTGAAGGCTTCGAGGCCCATGCCCTTGTTGAGGATTTCATACTGGGGAATGGTCTTGTAGCGGTCGAACTCGGCCTGCCAGTCCGCCTCCGAGAGCGGTGGCAGGGCGCCCGTTATCGGCTTCCACTCGGTGATGGAGAGGCCGGATTCGGTGAGGCGGGTCGCGCCGCCCACCACCACCATCAGCACGATGAGGGCGGCCACCGCATAGAGCCAGACCTGGACCGCGCGAGGTGACCGCGCCGCGACAGGCGCGCCGGCGAGAGCCATGCCTTGTGCCTGCGACATCGGTTTCCCTTCTCCTCGATATTCCTGCCCCCTGCGTTCCGTTATAGAGCAGCAAGGGGCCGTGCAAGGCGGCGCGCGGTCGCCGCCGATGACAGGCCCGTGTGGCGGGCGGCATCGGTGCCGGTCAGGACCGTATTGATGTGCCGGTGGAAGTTGAGGGATGCCGGCTAAAGCCTTGGTCTGCCGGTGATGTTGTTCACGAGCACGGGGAGGGGCCATGCGTCAGCGGGTGCGCAAGTTGATCGGAACGGTCCTGCTGCTGGTGCTGGTGGTCGTCTGGGCGGTGAGCGCCATGGCGCTGGCCCAGGGCCGCGTGACCGATCTGCCGTGGGCGTGGCAGACGGTGAGCTACATCCTGCTCGGAACGCTTTGGGTGATCCCCGCCGGCCTGCTGATCCGCTGGATGGAGCGGCCCGATCGTCCGCGCCCGTCCTGAGCGGTCAGGCGGCTTTCGGCGCGGTCGCCCGAAGGGGCTCGGAGAGCGAAGGGCGGGGGAGGAGCGGCGAGGGGAGGCTGTCCGGCTGGCCGTCTGCATCCAGGCGCAGCGGCAGCATGGCCACGTTGGTGAAGCCTTCCGCCGCCAGCACGTCATAGGTCTCAACCGCAGCGGTCGGCACGGCCATGTCCTCATGAATGGCGATCAGCAGCGGCGCGAGGCCTGCCAGCCGGGTCGCTCCGGCGGTGCCGGCGAGCGGCGGCGCCGCCACGATGACCCGCCGATAGGTTCGGCGCAGCGCATCGAGGATCAGCGGCAGCCGGTCGGCGCCGACCACGCGCGGCCCTCCGAGACTGTCACGGCCCGGTGGGATGAGATGCGCCCGCGAGCCGGGATCGCGATGGATCGCCTCGCTGAAGCCGGCAACGCCGAACAGCAGTTCGGCCACGCCGGGTGCGCGCGGGTCGGTCAGCACATGGGCGAAGGCGGGCGCTTCGCCGTCGAGGGCCACGAGAACGATCTGGTCCTCGCCCTCCGCCAGGCGCCGCGCGAGCGCGACCGCGCAGGTGGCGGCGAGGTCCGGCAGATCCTCGGAGGTGAGCACCACCAGATCATTCTGGCCGGCGGTCGCCACCGTCTCCACGAGGCGCTCGATGGCGGTATGGGGGCCGAGGCCGTCCCCCAGCGCTGAGCGCAGCCAGGCGACGCGGCGGTCTGTGGGAATCTCGCGCGGCAGGATGCCCTCCGCCACACGCCCCTCCGCACGCGGCGCACGGCGGCCGGTGTGCAGCGACAGGAGCGTGAGCAGAACGCCGGCCCCGGCGAGGAGAAGCCCCGGCACGGGCGTCGGCATGTCAGGCAGGCGACTCGCCTGTGCCGCATGGGCAAGGCGCAGGGGCGGGGCGGGATCGTGCGCGCCTTCCAGTCCGCCGCGCACGCTCGCATCGAGGGAGAGCAGGGTGCCCGCATAGGCATCGGCCACGCGGGCGGCAAGGCCCGCATCCGCGAGGGTGACGGTGATGTCCACGCCCCGTCCGCCCTGGATGATGGTGGTGCGCACCGCCGTGTCGAGCACGCGGACCGCGCGGGCGGCAAGGGCGCCGTCATCGGCGTCCGCGCGCCGCCACAGGGCGGTGAGCCGCAGCCCCGCCTGGTCGGCGATACGCCGCATGTCGCGGGCGCCGAGGGTCCGGGTGACGTCGAAGGCCACCGCGCGGGACTGAACCAGTTGCGTGACGCCGCGCACCACCGCCGTCGGCGGCGGCATGGCGGCATCGAACGTCAGCTCCGTGCGGGCGCTGTAGCGCAGGGGCAGCAGCGTGCAGACGAGGAGAAGACCGAGCGCGATCCAGCCGGCCCAGAGGGCACGCCGCACGAGCGTGTCCTGCCGGGAGCCATCGGTGTCGAACCGCTCTTCGCAGGCGAGGGCCATGCATGCGCTCCTGCGTCCCCGCCAGAGTGCGGGAGACGTCCGATTTCAGGGTGCGCCTGCATGGTTGATGAAGGGTAAATTGTCGCTCAGCGGTCTTCCCATTGCGGTGTGCGCTTGCCGATCACCGCCGAAATGCCCTCGTCCGCATCGCGTGCCATCATGTTCTCCGCCATGACGCGGGACGCGTAGGCATAGGCGTCATCAAGGCCCATCTCGGCCTGCGTATAGAAGGCGGCCTTTCCGAGTTTCACCGGGACCCGCGATTTCGAGGCGATCTTCTGCGCGAGCTCCAGCGCCAAGGATCGCGCCTCGCCGGCCGGAGCGATTCGGTTGACGAGGCCCATACGATGGGCCTCGGGCGCCTCGACCCATTCGCCGAGCAACAGCATCTCCATGGCGTGCTTGCGCCCGACGGAGCGGGACAGCGCCACCATGGGCGTGTGGCAGAAGAGGCCGATGTTCACGCCCGGCGTGCAGAAGCGGGCGCCGGCCCCGGCCACCGCGAGGTCGCAGCTCGCGACCAGTTGGCAGCCGGCGGCGGTCGCCATGCCCTCCACGGCGGCGATCACCGGCTGGGGTTGGCGGACGATCTGGGTCATCAGCGCCGAGCAACGGGCCAGAACAGATTCGAAATAGGTACGACCGCGATCGTTGTCGCTGCGATGCGCCTGAATTTCCTTCAGGTCGTGGCCGGCGGAGAAGACCGGGCCTTCGGCGTCCAGGACAATGGCACGAACGCTGGCGTCATCGGCCAATTCTGTCAGCGCGCCAGACACATCGGCCATCATGCCGTCGGAGAGGCTGTTGCGGCTGGCCGGCCGGGCGAGGGTGAGGATCGCAACGCCGGATGCGCGCTGTAGTCGGATAAATCCCCAGGAAGCTTCCATTTCGGATGCAGACGCTTCGCTCATTTCCGTCCTCCCGGTATTATGTAGGGGTATTGCTGCGCTTTATGCAGGTTTCAAACAAGCTTGCTCGTGTCATATGTAAGCTACACAGGGAGTGGAAGAACGATGCTGTCGGTTAGCGGCACCGCTATGTCGGTGAGTGACATGGAGGAATTCCTCGCCCGGGAATACCCTCAGTCGTTCGGTCCCGGCCGCCACCACCGCATTGAAGCCATTGCGCCCGGCGCAGCCACCGTCCGGCTGGAGGCGAGCAAGGAGCATCTGCGTCCCGGCGGCACCGTGTCCGGTCCCGCCCTCATGGCGCTCGCCGACATCACCATGTACGTGGCGCTGCTTGCCGAACTCGGCCCCATCACGCTCGCCGTCACTACCAATTTGAACATCAATTTCCTGCGCAAGCCCGAGCCAGGTGCGGTGATCGCGGACGCGCATCTCATCAAGGTGGGCAAGCGGCTCGCCGTCGGCGAGATCGGCCTGCGCACCTCCAAGAGCCATGAGCTCGTCGCCCACTGCGTGGCGACCTATTCCATCCCCGCCCACTCCTGACCTCGATCAAGGTGCCTGACGTCGCGTTTGTCCATCCTCGGGTGCAACCCGGAGGAGAACAAAAGCGATGGCGTCCAAGTCCATCCTGATCATTCAGGGGCATCCCGACCGCGCCGGCGGGCATCTGTGCCACGGGCTCGCCGATGCCTATGCGGCGGGCGCGACCCTGGCCGGGCATCGGGTGATGCGCGTGGACGTGGCCCGGCTGGAGTTCCCGGTGCTGCGCTCGCAGGCTGCCTTCGAGATGGATGCGCTTCCCGAGAGCCTGAATGCCGCGCGGGATGCGCTGATTGCGGCCGATCACGTCGTCATGCTCTTTCCACTCTGGCTTGGCACCGTGCCGGCGCTTCTGAAGGCGTTCCTGGAGCAGTTGCTGCGTCCCGGCCTTGCCTTCCTGCCCGGCGATCATTCCTTCCCGAGTGCGCTCCTCACCGGACGGTCGGCACGCCTCGTCGTCACCATGGGAACCCCCGCTTTCGTCTACCGCTGGTTCTTCGCCGCCCATGGAGCCAAGAGCGTCGATCAGGGCATCCTGTCCTTCTGCGGTATGAGTCCCGTGCGGCACACCTATTTCGGCCGGGTGGACCAGGCCACGCCCGCGGAGCGGCAGGGCTGGCTGCTGAAGATGCGACAGCTCGGTGAACGGGCGATGTGAGCGGCAAAGGCCCGGAAAAACAGGCCTTATCCGGTGGTGTTATGGCACCATTTTTATAAGCCATTGAAATACATAGTATATTATGCGCATGTGTCCGTTGACCGTTGCGCGGGCCTCCGTTAGAAGCCCCATACCGTCGGATCGCGCGGCAGATGCCTGCGCAACCCGGCCTCCTCATTTGGAAACGCATCCATGAAGACGTATTCGGCCAAGCCTGCCGATATCGAAAAGAAGTGGGTGGTGATCGACGCGACCGGCCTCGTTGTGGGCCGCCTCGCCACCGTCATCGCCATGCGCCTGCGCGGCAAGCACCGCGCCACCTTCACCCCCCACGTGGACACCGGCGACAACGTCGTGGTGATCAATGCGGAGAAGGTGGTGCTCACCGGCCGCAAGCGTGACCAGAAGGTCTATTACCACCACACCGGTTTCCCGGGTGGCATCAAGGAGCGGACTGCCAAGTTCATCCTCGACGGCCGTTTCCCGGAGCGCGTGATCGAGAAGGCCGTGGAGCGCATGCTCGCCCGTGGTCCGCTCGGCCGCAAGGTTCTCGGCAACCTGCGCGTCTACAAGGGCCCGACCCATCCGCATGAGGCCCAGCAGCCCACCGTCCTCGACGTGGCCGCCCTCAACAGCAAGAACGTGAGGATCTGACCATGGCCGAGGTTCTTTCGTCCCTCGACGCTCTTTCCGTCGCCAACGAGGCGCCGGTCCACGTCCAGAAGCTGGACAAGTTCGGCCGCGCCTATGCCACCGGCAAGCGTAAGGACGCGGTTGCCCGCGTGTGGGTCCGTCCCGGCACCGGCAAGATCATCGTGAACGACCGTCCGGTCGAGGTGTACTTCGCCCGCCCCGTGCTGCGCCTCATCATCAACCAGCCCTTCGCGGCTGCGGCCCGCGAGGGCGCCTATGATGTGGTGTGCACCGTCTCCGGCGGCGGCCTCTCCGGCCAGGCCGGCGCGCTGCGTCACGGCATCTCCCGCGCGCTCACCTTCTACGAGCCCGAGCTGCGTGGCCCGCTGAAGAAGGGCGGCTTCCTGACCCGCGACAGCCGCGTGGTCGAGCGCAAGAAGTACGGTCGCGCCAAGGCCCGCCGCAGCTTCCAGTTCTCGAAGCGCTGATCGGTCCAAGAGCTTTACGGCTTTGCGAAGCGGCGGGGGTCTCCCCGCCGCTTTTTTGTTGTTGGCACGCAATCGCAATGCGGTAGCGCCGCACTTCCCGCCGTGCTCTCCTGCGCCACCATCGGGCTGGAGAGGATCAAGAGGGATGCGGGCCTTGATATCGGCCGCCGTCGGCGCGGCGATCACATGCGGCGCCACGTTCGGCTTCGTCGCGGAGGCCGCGGCAACGCCGGCGCGCCTCATCATCCTGCGTCACGGCGAGAAGTCCGACCCGTACCGGCTCTGCGAGATCGGCCGCCGCCGCGCACGGGCGCTGGTCGAGCAGTATCTGGGGCGTGACGCACAGCAAAGCTTCTTTGCCCCCGGCACGGCGCCGGAAGCCATCTTCACCATCTCCATCCATACGGTGGAGACGGCCTCGCCCCTCGCCAACTCCTGGGATCTGCCGCAGGCCTTCTATTCGGTGCTGCCGGTCGGCAAGGCGCCGAAGCTGTTCGACAGTGATCTCGCCAAGCGCACCAAGCAAGCGGCCGAGAACCTGCTGAACAATCCGCGTTTCGACGGAAAGACCGTGGTGGTGGTCTGGGAGCACAACCACATCGCCGATGCCTCGCTGCCGCCCGGGCGGCGCGCGCTCACCCTGCGCCAGGCGCTCAATCTCGACCAGCTTCCCGGGGTCCCGGAGACCTGGCCGGACAACACCTACGACTATTTCTGGATCGTCGATTACAAGCCGGGCAATCCCGTGCCGGTCTCGTTCCGGATGGAAAAGCAGGTCTTCACCGGCAAATATGCCGACCTGCCGCACAATGACTGGGGCCAGCCGGAAGGGCTGGACGTGCGCGAGACCGATTGCGAGCCGTGAGACCGAAAAGCAGAAGGCCGGCGAATATGCCGGCCTTCGCAATCTGACAGATGCCGCTCAGAAGCTCGGCGTATCGCCGGGGAGCGGGCTCCAGCCGCCGCCGCTGGTCGGATCGCCGGGCGGCGAGGCTCCGTCGAAACCGCCGAGATCGGCCGGGAACACGTAGTCCTCGTTGCGGTCATCGCCGATCGGCACGTCCGGCTTGATGGCGGGGCCGGGGCCGGGATCGAGGTAGCTGCCCTGCGGAATCACCGGCAGCTGAACCACATCCGGCTTGCGGGGATGGATCTCGATATGGGGCACGGAGCCGCTGCTGCTCTGGGCGCGCGCCGCATCGGCCGGCAGCAGCACGACGGCACCGAGCGCGCACAGCAGCGCGCCGCCCGCGGCACCCGCACCCGTGAAAGACCAAACCTTCGACATCCGAACCCCCGGAATGTGCCACCCATAGTCGCTTAGGTCAGCCGGTGCCGGGACGCAAGCGAGCGATCGGATCGTGGTTGAGAGCGGCAGTGGACAGGGGCGGTCCCCAGGCTCCGCGCGTCAGGCGCCGGCAGGGTTCCGCCGACGCCGTGGTGGCGGGGTCACGGTCGCCGGAAAAGCACCGGGCGACCGCGGCTCGTGCCTCACTTGAACCCGATGACGCCGTGAGGAACGTAGGGCTCTTCCAGCGCCGCGATCTCGGCCGGCTCCAGCTTCAGCGACAAGGCACCGATGGCATCGTCGAGATGGGCCGGCTTGGTGGCGCCGATGATGGGCGCGGTGATGACCGACTTCTGGAGCACCCAGGCCAGCGCCACCTGCGCCGCAGGCACGCCCCGCGCCGTCGCCACCTCGCGTACCCGGTCCACCACCTTGCGGTCGGCGTCGGCGGTGCGGGTCCAGAGCGTCTTGCCGAATTCGTCGGTTTCGGAACGGGCGCTGGTTTCGTCCCACGGGCGGGTGAGGCGGCCACGGGCGAGCGGGCTCCAGGGGATGACGCCGACGCCCTGATCGGCACAGAGCGGCAGCATGTCCCGTTCCTCCTCGCGATAGAGCAGGTTCACGAGGTTCTGCATGCTCACGAAGCGGGTCCAGCCGTGCTTTTCCTGCAGGAACAGGGCCTTGGCGAACTGCCACGCATGCATGGAGGAGGCGCCGATGTAGCGCGCCTTGCCGGAACGGACGACGGTGTCCAGCGCCTCAAGCGTCTCCTCGATGGGCGTGTCATAGTCCCAGCGGTGGATCTGGTAGAGGTCCACGTAATCGGTGCCGAGGCGGCGCAGGCTATTGTCGATCTCCGCCAGGATCGCCTTGCGGCCGAGACCGGCGCCATTGGGGCCGGGGCGCATGCGGTTGAACACCTTGGTGGCGATCACCACCTCCTCGCGCTTGGCAAAATCGCGCAGCGCCCGTCCCAGGAACTCCTCGCTGGTGCCGTCGGAATAGACGTTGGCGGTGTCGAAGAAATTGATCCCCGCTTCCAGTGCCTTGCGGATGAAGGGACGGCTTTCCTCCTCCGGAAGCGACCAGGGGTGCGTGCCCCGGTTCGGTGCCCCATAGCTCATGCAGCCGAGGCAAAGGCGCGAGACTTCAAGGCCGGTACGGCCGAGCTTCACATAATCCATGTGGGATGGCCTCTTTCATGCGCGGCGGACGCCGCAAGGCAGGACGGGACCATACGCGCGGCTGGGGGAAAGCCGAGCATTTTTCTTTACGGGCGCGAATGGGCTTGTGCGGTCGTACCGCCTGAAAGGCAGAGGCGTGCGTGCGGCCGCCGACCTCGGCACCAAGATGAAGGCCTATTGCGCCGCCAATCCGAAGGCAAACGCGATGGAAGCGGCTGAAAAGGCCATGGGGGGCTGATCCTCCATCCGTGGGGTTTGGACGGAGCCGCTTGCGGTTCTGTCCGGGCCGCACGGGCGAGGCCGGCTCAAGAGGCCAGACGATAGCGGCCGCTACCTGTTGAACGGCGGCGTGTAGGGGGCGAAAGGTTTGCCCGGTTCCATGGGCGCATTGGGCTGGAGAACGCAGTACAGGCGCTTGTTGTAGACGACCGCGAGCGGGAGGCAGATCTCCGCGACGCTCTTTGCGCCGTCCGAGCAGGACTTCCACGCCATCTGCATCTCGCGGGCGCTGCACTTTTCTCCCGTGCATTCGTAACGGGAGATGGTGCCAGCCTTGGCGTAGAAGACGGTGGGCCTGCTGTAGGCGGCCGGATCGCCCAGCTCCTTTTCAAGCGCACGATAGGCGGCATCCGCATTGGCCTGCGTGCCCTGGCCGAAGACGGTTCCGAACCCCTCGCTCTGGAAGTCGAAGTCCCCGCCCTTGACCACGCAGGTCACGGCTTGCGCGGGCGAAATGGCGACAGCGAACGCGAGGCATACGCCGAGCAGGCTGAACGGCCCGCTGTTCTTGGCTGTCCTACGCCACGTCCCGAAACGCATCACCGATCATCCTTCCTCCAACGCACACACCGCGGAGCGAGGGGCAAGCGCTGCCCCCATGATTCTGGGAGCAGCGCTTCCGCCCGGACAACGGGCACCTTGACCCTGCTGCCGCCGTGCCCTACCACGCTCGCTCAAGTGAGCCCGTAGCTCAGCCGGTAGAGCACGTGACTTTTAATCATGGGGTCTCGGGTTCGAATCCCGACGGGCTCACCATCTCTCCCAGACAGTCGACGCGGCGCCCTAGCTTCAGCGATTCTGCGGCGGCGTCTGCAGATCGTTCGGCCCCTTGGGCCGCTCGGCCGGATCTGCGTGGCCCGCCTGCTGATCCTCCAGCGTCTCGGCGTGGTAGATGTTCCGCCCGACAAAGATCGCGACCATCATGAAGGCGACGGTCGCGACGATGAAAGCGGCGGCCTTGCCGGCGCCGCGGGGCGGGGAAGGGCGATCTGCGGACATGTTGGTGTCTCTCCGTATCACGTGGGTTCCCTGGTGGAACGTGAAGGGAGGGCAAGCCGTTCCCGCTGCGCTTCCGCATCGCAGCATCGGCGCTTGACCCCATACCGGCCCGGTTCCACGATCCGGCTTCGACAGGAGCCCAAGATGCCCGTTCTGAATCGCGTTGCCGAAACCGCCGCCGAAATCGCCGCGTGGCGCCGTGAACTGCACGAATACCCCGAATTGATGTTCGATCTGCCCCGCACCTCCGCCTTCGTGGCGGAGAAGCTGAGGGGGTTCGGCTGCGACGAGGTGGTGACGGGCATCGGGCGCAGCGGCGTGGTGGCGGTCATCCACGGCCGCGAGCGCGGAGCGGGGCGCGTCATCGGATTGCGCGCCGACATGGACGCGCTTCCGGTGGAAGAAGAGACCGGCGCGGCCCATGCCTCGAAGGTGCCGGGCAAGATGCACGCCTGCGGCCATGACGGCCACACCGCCATGCTGCTGGGCGCGGCCCGGCATCTTGCCGAGACGCGGGCCTTCGCGGGCACGGCGGTGCTCATCTTCCAGCCCGCCGAGGAAGGCGAGGGCGGCGCCCGCGTGATGATCGAGGACGGACTGCTGGAGTGCTTCCGCCCCGAGGAAATCTACGGCATGCACAATATGCCGGGCATTCCGGTCGGCCATTTCGCCATGCGGCCGGGCGCCATCATGGCCTCCACCGACCGGCTCGAGATCACGGTGGACGGTACCGGTGCCCATGCGGCGGCACCTCACCGGGGCGTCGATCCGGTGCTGGTGGGCTCGGCCATCGTCATGGGGCTCCAGCAGGCGGTCGCGCGCAATGTGGACCCGCTCGAGGCGGCGGTCGTGTCCATCACCATGTTCCATGCCGGCGCGGTGGAGAACGTGATTCCGCCCAAGGCGGAACTCACGGGCACCGTGCGCACCCTGAAGGCGCAGGTACGCGATCAACTGCGCCAGCGGCTGCGGGAGATCGTCTCCAAGATCGCGGAGGCCTACGGCGCCCGTGCGGAGCTGCGCTGGATCGACGGCTATCCGCCGACCGTCAACCATCCCGGGCAGGCCGATTTCGCCGCGCGGGTGGCCCGCGACGTAGCCGGGGCGGACAAGGTGGATGCGGACACGACGCCCATCATGGCGGCCGAGGACTTCTCCTTCATGCTGGAGGCCCGGCCGGGGGCGTTCATCTTCGTGGGCAACGGCGACAGCGCGGGCCTGCACAACCCGCGCTATGATTTCGATGATGCCGCCATTCCCTACGGTACGTCCTTCTGGGTGCGCCTCGTGGAGAGCGCCCTGCCGCTGTAAGCGGGCGCTTCAGGCGCCCGTCTTACGGGCCGGTCTTGGGCGCAGAAGTCTTGGGCGCGCAGGTCTTGCGCAGGCGGAAGGTGATGACGCCGTCCGTCACTTCGCGTCCCTCGAAGACATTGCCCGTCTCCGCCGCCAGATGCGGAATGTCGATGACCGACATGGGATCGGTGCAGGAGACCACAAGCCTCGTGCCGCAGGCGGCTTCCGCCAGCGCCTTGCGCGTGCGCAGGGCAGGCATGGGGCACTTCAGGCCCTTGAGATCGAGATAGAGCTCGCCGGTCACCGGATCGGCGGCCGGGGTGCGCCGGCCGAAACCGGGCGCGCGATCCTTGTTCGGGCTGTCCACCATGCGAAGCGCGCTCCTCATGCGGTCTGGTCCTTGAGGCGGGCGAGGCTTTCCTCGCGGCCGAGAACGGCGAAGACGTCGAAGACGGGCGGAGAGGTGGTGCGGCCGGTGAGGGCGGCGCGCAGCGGCTGCGCCACGGCACCGAGCTTCACGCCTGCCTGCTCCGCATAGGCCCGCACCACGGTCTCGGTGCCGGCGGCGGACCAGTCGGCCGCCTCAAGTTGCGGGATCATGGCGGCGATATGGGCGCGCGCCTCCGCCGTGAGCACGGCTTGCGCCTTCTCCTCCAGCAGCAGCGGCCGGGTGGCGAAGATGAACTCGGCACCGTCCAGCAGCTCGGTCAGCGTCTTGGCGCGCTCCTTGAGCCCCGGAAGGGCCGCGCGCAGCTGTTCCATGCGCGCGTCCGTCAGCCGGGCGAGGCGGTGCTCGGCGTCAGGCAGGTGCGGAATCAGGCCCATCACCGCGTCGAACAGCTCTGCGTTGGAGCTGGCGCGCATGTAATGGCCGTTGATATTCTCAAGCTTCTGGAAGTCGAAGCGGGCGGCGGAGCGGCCGACGCGATCCAGATCGAAATGCTCGACCATCTCCTCCGTGGAGAAGATTTCCTGATCGCCATGGCTCCAGCCGAGGCGGACCAGATAGTTGCGCAGGGCAGCGGGCAGATAGCCCATGTCGCGATAGGCATCGACGCCCAGCGCGCCGTGGCGCTTGGAGAGCTTGGCGCCGTCCGGCCCATGGATGAGCGGAATGTGCGCCATGCGCGGCACGTCCCAGCCGAGCGCATTGTAGATCTGCGTCTGGCGGGCGGCGTTGGTGAGATGGTCGTCGCCGCGGATGATGTTGGTGACGCCCATGTCATGGTCGTCCACCACCACCGCCAGCATATAAGTGGGCGTGCCGTCCGAGCGCAGCAGGACGAGATCGTCGAGATCCTTGTTCGGGAAGGTGACGGTGCCCTGCACCTGATCCTCGATCACCGTGACGCCCTCCTGCGGGGCGCGCAGGCGGATGACCGGCTTGCGGTCGGTGGGGCGCTCCGAGGCCGGGCGGTCGCGCCAGCGGCCGTCATAGCGCGGTGGGCGGCCCTCCTTGCGGGCGAGCTCGCGCATCTCGTCGAGCTCCTCGGGCGTCGCATAGCAGGGATAGGCATTGCCGCGGGACAGCATCTCCTCCACCGCCTGCCGGTGCCGCTCGGCACGGGCGAACTGGTAGATGACGTCCCCGTCCCAATCGATGCCGAGCCAGGTCAGGCCCTCCAGAATGGCGTCGATGGCCTCCTTGGTGGAGCGCTGGCGGTCGGTGTCCTCGATCCGCAGCAGCATCTTGCCGCCCTTGGCCTTGGCATAGAGCCAGTTGAACAGCGCCGTGCGGGCGCCGCCAATATGCAGAAAGCCCGTGGGGGAGGGAGCAAAGCGGGTGACGATCTGCGACATCTCGTAAAGGCCGGACGTGGGAGGAAAGCGGGTGGGCAAGACGCCCCTGTGAGGCCTGCCAGCAGGCCGACGCGCACGAAGCCGTGGCGCATGCGAGGCGCCCGTGTAGCATAGGCGCGGGAGCGAAGGAACACGGCCGATGGGGGACGGTCGGGCAGGGGCGCGGGGCCGCCCCGCCGAAGCACGCGCGGGCGTGCTCGGCGGCGCGGTCGCGCGCCCGGTCTTCATCCCCGCCCCCGTGTGGCCAGGTGCCCTCCTCGGCCGCCTGCGCGACCGCCTGTGGGCCGACATCCGTGCCGAGGCGGCTTCCGGCCGGCTGGTCCTCTGGCTGCCGGTTGGCTTCGGCTGCGGCATCCTTCTCTATTTCGGCGCGGCGGAGGAGCCGTCGCTGGCGGCTGTCCTCGGTCTTGCCAGCGGCCTCGCAGTCGCAAGCGTTTGTGCGCGGGCGCGGCCCGTGGCCTTCGCGCTGCTGCTGTGGCTAACCGCGGTCGGATGCGGTTTCGCCCTCGCCACCGCCCACACCGCATGGATCGCGCACCCGGTGCTCCTGCCGCCGCAGACACCGGTGCGCCTCTCCGGTTTCGTGGAGCAGGTGGAGCGCCGGGCGAAGGCGGATCGCATTCTGCTGCGGGTGACGACAGCCGAGGGCAAGGGGCTTGCGGTGAAGCCGCAGCTCGTGCGGCTCTCGGTGGCGCGGGGCAGCGCACCGGCGGCCGGCACGCCGGTCTCCGTTCTGGCCCGCCTGCTGCCGCCCATGGAGGCGGCGCTCCCGGGAGGATATGACTTCGGCCGCAATATCTGGTTCCGCGGCATTGATGCGGTGGGATTCGGGCTCGGTCGCCCGCGGATCATCGCGCTCGCCGAGCCAGCTCCCTTCAGCGTACGCGTGGGGCGCCTCGTGGACGAGGTGCGTCAGGCGGTCGGCGCGCGCATCCGCGCCGTGCTCAGCGGCACCGCCGCCGACATCGCCGTGGCGCTGGTCGTGGGTGACCGTGCTTCCATCTCTCCGCAGGTGGAAGAGAGCATGCGGGTCTCCGGCCTCACCCATGTGCTCTCCATCTCCGGCCTGCACATGGCCATGGTGGCGGGAACCCTCTTCTTTCTCGTGCGCGGCGGCCTTGCGGCCTTCCCCCCGCTGGCGCTGGGCTTTCCCATCAAGTCACTGGCGGCTGCGACCGCGCTCGCGGGAAGCGGTGTCTATCTCCTGCTCTCCGGGAATGACTGGCCGGCCCAGCGCTCCTTCTGGATGCTCGCCATCGTGCTGGTGGGCGTGATCGCGGGGCGAGCGGCGCTCACCTTGCGCACGGTGGCGGTAGCGGCGGTCCTGGTGCTGGCGCTCGGCCCCGAATCCTTGCTGGAGCCCGGCACGCAGATGTCTTTCGCCGCGACGCTGGCGCTGGTGGCGGCCTACGAGCAATGGACCGGCCTGCGCACCCGGCCGGCGGCCGGCCCGCTCGTGCTGCGGGCGCTGGCGCGCATGGGCCTGTTCGTGGCCGCCCTCTCCATGACCTCCGTGGTCGCCGGGGCGGCGACGGCGCCCTATGCGGCGCTGCATTTCCAGCGCCTCGGCATCATGGGCCTCCTCTCCAACCTCGCGGCCATGCCGGCGGTGGAGTTCCTCGTCATGCCCTTCGGCCTGCTCGGGGTCCTTCTCCTGCCGTTCGGCTGGGATTTCATCGCCTGGCCGGTGATGGGTCTCGGCATCGACATCATGGTGAAGGTGTCGGACGTGGTTGCGGCCCTGCCCGGTGCCGACATGCGCACCGATTGGGTGGGGGCGGGCACTGCCGCCTTTGCGACACTCGCTTTGCTGGCTCTCTGCCTGCTGCGGGGGCTTCTGCGCCTTGCCGCCGTGCCCTGCGTCGTCGCGGCGCTCCTGCTCCTGGGCGCGCCACCCCGGCCGGACGTGCTGATTGCCGCCAACGGCCAGACCGTTGCCGTGCGCGGGGGCGATGGGCGCCTGAGCATCGCGGGCGCGCGCAGTTCGCGGCTGGTGGCGGAGCAGTGGCTCAGCAAGGAAGCCGATCCGCGCACGGCGGAGGTGCCCGATCTGGCGCAGGGTTTTGCCTGCGATGCGCGCCGCTGTATGGCGCCGCTCCCGGACGGCACGAAGATCGTATTGGTTCGCAAGGCCGAGGCTCTTCCGGCCGCGTGCGGGGAAGCGAGCCTCGTGGTGACGGCGGAGGTCGCTTCGACCGAGAACATTTCGGCCTGCGCCGCCCGCCTGTTCACGCCGCAGGACATGAGCCGGACCGGGACGCTGGCGCTCTTTCATCGACCCAGGCAGGCGGCAGGGGAGCCGGGCACCCCGCATCGGGTTGCGGGTGTGCCCCAGCCGGCGAAGGGAGATGCCGCACCAGCGGCCGTGGAGCTGCCACAGGCTGCATCCGGCAACAGCGTGCAGGCGACAGCCGCGCCCGAGCTCCGTCCTGAAACGCCGTCCGAAACAGACGCTTCGTCTTCAGAGGTGAGACCCGCATCGGCGCAAGCCGAACCGGATGGTCCGCCGCCGGCCACGCGTCCGCGCCGCATGGCGGCCGATCACCGGGCCTCGCTCTGGCGCGATCAGCAGGCCCGCTGGGCCAAGGCGCGGGAGATAAGGGCGGCAAGGAACGGAGGCACCCGATCCGGGATGCGCCCGATGTCCTCAGCGCCGCCGATACCGCCGGTGGCAGATGCCGGGGCTCTCAGGCCCGCAAATGTGGAGGAGGAGCCAACCGTGGGTAGGCAGACATCCATCGCGCCGTCAGCTCATCCGCACAGGCCCACGGACACAGCCCCTCGACAATCGGCGCGGAGCGCCATGACCCAAGCGCCTTCTCAGGCGCAAATCCGCCGGACCTTCGCTGTGCACTGGCGAACGGTTCCGACGCGCCCTGCCGGCGTTCAGCGGCCCTGGATGCCAATGCTCCCGGATCTGCCGATGCCCGTCGTCGATACGGAGACAGCCGGTCGCCGAAGCGAGGACGATGCGCAGGAGGAACCCTGATGGTCCGCCCGTCGGACCGCTGCATCTCACTGTCCCAAAACAATCCGGCTCTCGGAAACCGCGCTTCCGAACGCGCCCTCAGTAGCGGCGGATGAGCCCCACGAGCCGCCCCTGGATGCGCACGCGGTCGGGGCCGAAGATGCGCGTCTCATAGGCGGGATTGGCCGCCTCAAGGGCGATGGAGGCGCCCTTGCGGCGCAGGCGTTTGAGGGTGGCTTCCTCGTCATCCACCAGCGCCACGATGATGTCGCCGGTGTCGGCCGTGTCGCACTTGCGGATGAGCACCGTGTCGCCGTCGAGAATGCCGGCCTCGATCATGCTGTCGCCACGCACCTCAAGGGCGAAATGCTCGCCCGTGCCGAGCATTTCGGGAGGCAGGTTGAGCGTGTTGCTGCGAGTCTGGATGGCCGAGATGGGCGAGCCGGCCGCGATGCGGCCCATCACCGGCACGGCCACCACCGCGGCCGGTTCCTCGTCATCCACCACCGGGCGCACGCGCCCGAGACTGCCTTCGATGACGCTCGGCGAGAAGCCGCGCCCGCCGCTGCGGGCGGCCGCGAGACCCGGCGCCGCGCTATCTGGCAGGCGCACCACTTCCAGCGCCCGCGCGCGGTTCGGCAGGCGGCGGATGAAGCCGCGTTCCTCAAGGGCCGTGATGAGGCGATGGATGCCGGATTTGGAGCGCAGATCCAATGCCTCCTTCATCTCGTCGAAGGAGGGAGGCACGCCCGTTTCCTTCAGGCGCTCATGGATGAAGCGCAGAAGATCATACTGCTTGCGGGTGAGCATCGTGTGGTTCCGCCCCTTGCGACCAGGCCCATCGGACCGGGAGACGATCCGCTCCGCGCCCTGCGAAACAAATCAGGAACATCATGTACCTGTTTCTTGTTTGTTCCACAAGCCTCAACATCGGGTAAACGCCGGTCTCAGGCGTTGAGCGGGATGATCTCGCACGGGTCGCCCACCTTCGCCTCGGGCGCATGAGCGGGGCGAATCAGCAGGCAGTCGGCGCTGGCGAGAGCCGAAAGCATGCTGCTGTCCTGATTGGTCAGAGGATGGGCAATGGCTTTCCCGTCCTCGAAAGACAGCCGGGCCCGCACGAAATCCATGCGCGTGTCATTGGCCGGCATGGCGGTGCCGAGCCGCGCCGGGCGCGTCGCCATGAGCGGGGCGTCCTCGCCCTGAAGGCGGCTCAGGATGGGCAGGAGGAAGAGCACGGCGCACACATAGGCCGAGACCGGATTGCCCGGCAGGCCGAGGGCCCGCATGTTGCCGCCCGCGCCGAACATCAGCGGCTTGCCGGGGCGCAAGGCGATCTTGTGCACGGCGAGCGCGATGCCCTCGGCCTTCAGCGCCGGGGCCATCAGATCATGCTCGCCCACGGAAGCGCCGCCAGAGGAGACGAGCACGTCGATGCCGAGGTCACGGGCGCGGCTTATGGCGGCGCGGGTCTCGTCCATGCCGTCGCGCACGAGGCCGAGGTCGATCACCTCCGCGCCCGCTTCGCGCGCCAGCGCCGCAAGGCCATAGACGTTGGAGACCACCACTTCCGAGAGGAGGCCCGTGGCCTGTCCCGGATAGACCAACTCATCGCCCGTCTGGATGATTCCCACCCGCGGCCGGCGCACCACCGGTAGGGACGCGTGATCGGCGGCGGCAGCGAGCATCACGTCGCGGGCATTCAGCCGCCGGCCGGCCGGCAAGAGAGCGGTGCCGGCGGCGAAGTCAAAGCCGGCCTTGCGCACATTGCGGCCCTTGGCGAGCGGCACGGTGATGGTGACGCTGTCACCCTCCCGCGTGGTGTTCTCCTGGATGACCACGGTGTCTGCGCCGGGCGGCACGACGCCGCCGGTGAAGATACGCGTGGCTTCTCCCGGCCGCACGGCGCCGTCGAAGGCGCGGCCAGCGGCCGATTCGCCCACCACCTTCAGGGTCAGCGGGATGTCCAGCGTGTCGGGATAGGCGAAGGCATAGCCGTCCATGGCCGACATGTCGGCACCCGGCTGGCTGCGGCGGGCGGCGAGCGGGGCCGCGAGCACGCGGCCCACGGCTTCGGCCACCGGCACCATCTCGGTTGCCAGAACATCGAGATCGCGCGTGATGAGCGCGAGGGCGTCGGCCACCGGCATGAGCGGGGCCTTCTTGGGCGTGCCGGTCATGTTCACGCCGCGCGCCAGTCGCCCGAGCGGCCGCCGGATTTTTCAAGCAGGCGGATGTTCTCGATGCGCATGCCGCGATCGGCGGCCTTGGCCATGTCATAGATGGTGAGGCAGGCGACGGAGACGGCCGTCAGCGCCTCCATCTCGACGCCGGTCTGGCCGGCGGTCTTCACTCGCGCCACCACATGAAGACCGGGCAGGGCTTCGTCTGGGGTCACTTCCACTTCCACCTTGCTCAGCATGAGGGGATGGCAGAGGGGGATGAGCTCATGGGTGCGCTTGGAAGCCATGATGCCGGCGATGCGGGCGACGCCGAGCACGTCGCCCTTCTTGGCATTGCCGGACTG
This sequence comes from Azorhizobium caulinodans ORS 571, assembly GCF_000010525.1. GTDB lineage: Bacteria > Pseudomonadota > Alphaproteobacteria > Rhizobiales > Xanthobacteraceae > Azorhizobium > Azorhizobium caulinodans. The sequence continues at coordinate 2,518,806 of NC_009937.1, forward strand.
GATGAGCGCGAGGGTCTCGGGGGCCATCACCACCTGTCCTTCCGCCAGCGCCTCGCGCGTGGTGGAAGGCTTGTCGGACACGTCCACCATGCGCGCGGCGCCGGTGGAATCGAGGTGGGTGAGGCGCGTCATCAGCGGACCCTGGTCCAGGTCTGGGTCTGGCACAAGGGCACGACGATGCAGCCGCGCACCTTGAGCGTGTTGTCACCATCCAGCGTCAGCGAGGCGCTGTAGGTCTTGCCGTCATCGGCATTGTAAATCTGCCCGCCTGTCCATTCCGTGGGGCCGCCGGAGAAGCCGCCGAGAATCTGCAGGCCCTTCAGCACGCGGTCGCGCTTGGCGGCATCCGAATTCTTCGTGTCCTTGAGGTTCGGATCGGCCTTGATGCCCTCGGAGGTCACGATGCGGCCGCACACGGAGGCGCCGCACTTGCTGATCTCCACCTGTCCGCCATGCACCGGTGTCGCCCACAGGCCTGTCACGTCCGCGGCCGCGGCCGGCAGCGTCAGTCCCGCAAGGCCCAGAATGGCGCCAGCGGCCAGAATTCCCATCGTCTTCATGCGCATCTCCCAGGGGCCGCATCTTGCGGCGGCCTCGGGGCCAGTATGCCCCCGGCCGTTCCGCGCCGGAAGTCAGCCGTTCAGCAGCGTGCGGGTGGCGGAGGTGACATCCTCCTGCCGCATCAGGCTTTCGCCCACGAGAATGCTGGCGATGCCCACCTGCCGGAGCAGCTTCACGTCCGCATGCGTGAAGATGCCGCTCTCGCCGATGACGATGCGGTCCTTCGGCACGCGCGGGGCGAGGCGGCCGGAGGTGGCGAGCGTCGTCTCGAAGGTGCGCAGGTTGCGGTTGTTAATGCCGATGAGCTTTGAGGGCAGAGCCAGCGCCCGGTCGAGCTCGGCTTCGTCATGCACCTCGATGATCGAATCCATGCCGAAATCGGTCGCCGCCTCCACAAGGTCGCGGGCGAGCGCGTCATCCACGGCGGCCATGATGACGAGGATGCAGTCGGCGCCCCACGCGCGGGCTTCCGCCACCTGATAGGTGTCGAACAGGAAGTCCTTGCGCAGCACCGGCAGGCTTACCTGCGCGCGGGCGGCGATGAGATATTCCGGCGCGCCCTGGAAAGAAGGGCCGTCGGTCAGGATGGAGAGGCAGGCCGCGCCCCCGTCCTCATAGGCGCGGGCCAGCACCGGCGGATCGAAATCCGGACGGATGAGGCCCTTGGAAGGGCTTGCCTTCTTGATCTCGGCGATCAGAGCCGTCTGGCCGGCGGCGATCTTCGCCTCCAGCGCCTTGGCGAAGGGGCGCACGGGATCAGCGGCGCGGGCGGCCGCCTCGGTCTCGGCCTGCGGACGCGCGGCGCGGGCGGCTTCGATCTCGGCGCGCTTGTAGGTCTCGATGCGGGAAAGAATGTCGCTCATGCGTCCACCTGCGGGGCGAGCGCCTGCGTGGCGCGGGCAAGTTGATCAAGCTTCGCCTTGGCGGCGCCGCTATCGATGCTGGCCTTGGCCATGTCCACTCCGTCGCGCAAGGAGGCGGCGCGGCCGGAAATGAGGAGGGCGGCGCCGGCATTCATGACGGCGACGTCGCGATAGGCGCCGGGGGCGCCCTCAAGCACGGCGCGCAATGCCGCTGCATTGTGCTCGGCATCCCCGCCGCGCAGCGCTTCCGGTGCGGCGCGGGTCAGGCCCACGTCCTCCGGGCTGATCTCGAACGTGTGCACGCGCCCGTCTTCGAGGCTTGCCACGTCCGTCGTGCCCGAAATGGTGATCTCGTCGAGGCCATCGGAGCCGTGCACCACCCAGGCGCGCTCGGAACCGAGGGCTTTGAGCACCTCGGCCAGCGGCGAAAGCCAGGCTTTGGCGAACACGCCCACCATCTGGCGCTTGACGCCGGCCGGATTGGAGAGCGGGCCGAGCAGGTTGAATATGGTGCGGGTGCCCAGCTCCACGCGCGTCGGGCCGACGTTCTTCATGGCCGGATGATGCGTCGGCGCGAACATGAAGCCGATGCCGGTCTCCGCAATGCAGCGCGAGATGGCGGCGGGCGCGAGGTCAATGCGCACGCCCAACGCTGCCAGCACATCCGCCGCGCCGGACTTGGAGGAAAGCGCGCGGTTGCCGTGCTTGGCCACCGGCACGCCGGCGCCCGCGACGATGAAGGAGGCGCAGGTGGAGATGTTGTAGGAGCCCGAAGCGTCGCCGCCCGTGCCCACCACGTCCACCGATCCGACGGGGGCGTCCACGGTCAGCATCTTGGCGCGCATGACGGAGACGGCGCCGACGATCTCGTCCACCGTCTCCCCGCGCACCCGCAGGCCCATGAGCAGCGCGCCCATCTGCGAGGGCGTCGTCTCGCCGGACATCATCTTGTCGAAGGCGTAGGCCGCCTCGTCGCGGTTGAGCGCCGTGCCCATGGCGACCTTGTTCAGGAGGGGGCGGAAGCGTTCCATCGGGTCAGTCCTTGGCGCGCGCGGCGTTGAACGCGGTGGCGATGTCGAGGAAGTTGCGCATCAGCGCATGGCCATTCTCGGAGGCGATGCTCTCGGGATGGAACTGCACCCCGTGCACCGGCCGGGTGCGGTGGGCGAGGCCCATGATGAGGCCGTCGGCCGTGTGGGCCGTCACTTCCAGATCGGCGGGCAGCGTCTCGCGCGCCACGATGAGCGAGTGGTACCGGGTCGCCTGGAAGGAATGGTTGAGCCCGCGGAAGACCGAGCGGCCCTCGTGCAGGATCTCGGACATCTTGCCGTGCATGGGGGTGGGTGCGCGCACCACGTCACCACCGAACACCTGACCGATGGCCTGATGGCCGAGGCAGACGCCGAACATGGGCACGGTGTCGCTGGCTTTGGCGATCAGGTCGCAGCAGATGCCCGCCTCATTGGGCGTGCAGGGGCCGGGAGAGAGCACGATGGCGTCCGGCTTCTCGCCGAGGATGCCTTCCACGTCCATGGCGTCGTTGCGGCGCACGGTCACGGTGGCACCGAGTTCGCCGAGATAGTGCCAGAGGTTGTAGGTGAAGCTGTCGTAATTATCGATCAGCGTGACGGCGGTCATGGCGGCTCCAGCGTCCGGCGGATCCGGACGGCGCCCCTCGCATGGGCGAGGCCTGGCGCTCCGGACAAGGGTTAAAGCGTGGCGGCGTTCATAGGGTCAAGCGCCGCGCCATCGCCCTTCCGGTGTGGGGAGCCCGGCGCGCCTCATTGGCCGCGCCCCGCCCGCGCCGCAAAGCGCACCGCTTCCTCTCCGGCGCGGAACAGGGCCTTGGCCTTGTTGACGCACTCCTGATGCTCGCTCAAAGGCACGCTGTCATAGACGAGGCCGGCACCGGCCTGCACATACATGCGCCCGTCCTTCACGATGGCGGTGCGCAGGACGATGCAGGTGTCCATCTCGCCATTGGCGCCGAAATAGCCGATGGCGCCGGCGTAGATGCCGCGCTTGTCGCGCTCCAGCTCGTCGATGATCTCCATGGCCCGCACCTTGGGCGCGCCCGAGACCGTCCCGGCCGGGAAGCCCGCCGCCAGCGCGTCCAGCGCGTCGAAGCGCGGGTCCACCTCGCCCTCCACATTGGAGACGATGTGCATGACCTGGCTGTAGCGCTCGATGAAGAAGCTGTCCGTCACCTTCACGGTCCCGATCTTCGAGACGCGGCCGGTGTCGTTGCGGCCGAGGTCGAGCAGCATGAGATGCTCGGCCCGCTCCTTCGGATCGGCCAGAAGCTCGGTCGCGAGCGCCTCGTCCTCGGTCGGGCTTGCGCCCCGGCGGCGGGTGCCGGCGATGGGGCGGATGGTGACCTTGCCGTCGCGCAGCCGCACGAGGATCTCGGGGCTGGAGCAGACCACCGAGAAGTCGGCGAAGTTCAGATAGACAAGGAAGGGCGCGGGATTGATCCGTCGCAGCGCGCGGTAGAGCGCGAAGGGCGGCAGGGTGAAGGGACTCTCGAAGCGCTGCGAGAGCACCACCTGGAAGATGTCGCCGGCCCGGATGTAGTCCTTGGCCTTTTCCACCATGGCGCAGAAGTCGGCTTCCGTGGTGTTGGAGGTGGCCTCCACCGCACCATGGAAGGGCTCGGGCGCCGGATGGGCGATGGGCTGTTCCAGCGCCAGCGTCACCCGGTCGAGGCGGGCGAGCGCGGCCTCGAAGGCGGCAGTCGCGGAAACGCCGGGCTTCGGCCGCACGGGGGTGACGGCGGTGATCTCGTCCTTCACCGCATCGAACACCACCATGATGGTCGGGCGGATGAGCAAAGCTTCCGGCACGCCGATGGGGTCGGCCTTGGCGGGGCCGAGTTTCAGCTCCATCTGCCGCACCATGTCGTAGCCGAGATAGCCGAACACCCCGGCCGCCATGGGGGGGGCGCCCTCAGGCAGCTCGATGCGCGATTCGGCCAAAAGGCTGCGCAGCGCGGCCAGCGGAGCTTCGGGGCAGGGCTCGAAGGTCTCGGTGTCGGTGAGCGCGTGGCGGTTGATCTCGGCCTTCGCACGATTGCTGCGCCAGATCACGTCCGGCTCGAGGCCGATCATCGAATAGCGCCCGCGGGTCTCGCCGCCTTCCACCGATTCCAGCAGGAAGGCATTGGCCTTGTCACCGGCGATCTTGAGGAAGGCCGAGACGGGCGTTTCGAGGTCGGCGACCAGCGTGGTGCTGACTACCTGGGCCTCGCCCCGCGCGTAGCGGGCGGCGAAGCCGTCGAACGAGGTCGGTGCGCTCATGCCACGCTCCCTCAGTTGACCTGATTGGCGCCGACCGCCTGCTGCACCGCGCGCTGGTTGATGGTGAGGCCGATCTGGCCCTGCAGGGCTGTCAGATACTGCTGGAGAATGTCGTTCTCCACCTGCTGCTGGAGCTGGTTGTCGATCCGGATGTCGTTGGCGCTCGGCGGCGATTCCACCTTCGTCACCTGGAACACCAGTTGCTCGGCATTGGCGGTGCCGAGTGCGACGCCATAGCCGTTGAGCGCCACGCCGAACACCTTGGCCACCGCTTCGGTGGTGAAGTCGCCCTCGGCGCGGCCGCGTTTCAGGCCGCTGGCGGTCTTGACCTCAAGGCCGTTGGCGCTGGCCACGTCCGCCATGGACTTGCCGGCCTCGAGTTCCGTCAGCAGACCCTTGGCCTTGGCTTCAACCGCCCTGACCACCTCGTCCTCGCTCCAGCGGGACGCCACCTGCTCGCGCACCTCGTCGAAGGGACGCTCGCGGGAGGGGGTGACCTCGTTCACGTCGAACCACACATAGCCGCCGTTCTGCGCCAGCTGGATCGGATCGTTGTCGACGCCCGGCCGGCTGGAGAAGGCGGCACTCAGCACATTGACGCGGTCGGGAATGTCGGTGACCTCGGCGCCGGAGGGCTCGCGGCCCGAGCGGTCCACCGCATCGACCACCTCGGGCGTGAGACCGAGCTTCTGCGCCGTCTCGCTGAGCGAGGCGCCGGAGGAGCGCTCGTCTTCGATGGCATCGTGCTTGTCCAGAAGCTCCCGCCGCGCGCGCTCCAGAGCGAGATCGCGCCGCAGGCCTGCTTCCACTTCCGCGAAGGGCTTGACGGTCGCGGGAACGATCGTCGTCACATGCACCAGCGCATAGCCAAAGCGGCCCTGTACCGGATCGGACGTGCCGTCCGCTGGAAGGGCGAAGGCGGCGTCTGCAACCTTGGGATCGATGATGGCGGACTTCGCCACGAGGCCGAGGTTGGTGTCCTTGTCGGAGAGGCCGCGCGCCTTGGCGATGTCAGCGAAGCTCGTGCCACCCTTGATCTTGTCCAGCGCCGCCTTCGCATCCGCCTCACTGGGGAACACGATCTGCTGCACGTCGCGCTGTTCGGGCGTGCCGAAGCGGGCGGCGTTGCGGTCGTAGGCGGCCTTGGCGTCGGCATCCGAAATCTGGATCCACGGCGCCAGCGTCGCGGGCGTGAGCACGAGCAGCGTCAGCTTGCGATATTCCGGCGCGCGGAACACCACCTTGTGGCCGTCATAATAGGCCTTGAGCTGTTCGTCCGTGGGCGCGGCCGGGGCGGGCACGGAGCTGGAGGTCACGTCCAGATAGGAGACCGCGCGCTCCTCATTCTCGAAGCTGTGCACCGCCGTCTTCAGCACCTCGGGCGCGCGGGCGCCGCCCAGCGATTCGATGAGCTGCTGGCGCAGCACGCGCTTGCGCTCGGAGGCGAGGAAGCGCTGCTCGGTGAGCCCGTTGGCCTGGAGAAGCTGCTGGAAATAGGCGGGATCGAAGGCCGTCGCCCCCGGCGGCCGCAGGGCCGGATTGTCGCGGATGCTGTCCGCGATCAGGGCGTCGGACATGCCGAGGCCGAGCTTGCGGGCTGCCTCGTCCAGCGTCGCCTCGGTGATCATCTGATTCAGCACCTGACGGTCGAAACCGAAGGCGCGCGCCTGATCGGGCGTGATCGCCCGGCCGGCCTGCCGGCCGATGCGCTGGATCTGGTCCAGATACTGCTGGCGATAGGCGTCGGTCGAGATCTGCGTGCCGCCGATCTCCGCCACCGTGCCGGTGCTGTAATTGGTGAAGACGCCGGAGATACCCCAGAGGACGAAGCTGACCGTCAGCACGAGGAGGAAGACCTTGGCGATCAGGCCGGATGCGCCCTTGCGGAGATTCTGGAGTACCATCGTTCGGTCTGGTTCGAGGAGCACCGGCAGGGCCGGCGCGGAAGGCGCGCATCATAGGGAGGGGGACCCGCCGCCGCAACGGCGCTCGCGCCCCCTGCTACCAGCCTTTTTGCGGTCACGGTTTGCGGCTTCCGGCCGGCTCTGCTAACGGGGCGGCACCGCAAGCTGGAGATGATGATGTCCGCCGAACGCCGCCCCCTCGTTGCCGGAAATTGGAAGATGAACGGGCTGAAGGCGTCCACGGCGGAAATCGGCGCGATCGCGGCCGGTTATAATGCGGCCCTTGCGGGCAAGATCGATCTGCTCCTGTGCCCGCCCGCCACCGTGCTGGCGCAGGCCGCGACCCTCGCGGACGGCCGTATCCTTGTGGGCGGTCAGGACTGCCACGCCAAGGCGAGCGGCGCCCATACCGGCGACATCTCCGCCGAGATGCTGGCGGATGCCGGCGCCAAGGCGGTGATCGTCGGCCATTCCGAGCGCCGGGCCGACCACCACGAGAGCGATGCCGATGTCCGGGCCAAGGCGGAAGCCGCTTGGCGCGCCGGGCTCGTGGCCGTCATCTGCGTCGGCGAGAGCGAGGCTCAGCGTCGGGCGGGCGAGCACGGCGCGGTCGTGGCGGCTCAGGTGCGCGGCTCGGTGCCGGATGGCGCGACGTCGTCCAATACGGTTGTCGCCTACGAGCCCATCTGGGCCATCGGCACCGGCCTCGTGCCGACGCCGGCCGATGTGGCGGAAGTCCACGGCATTGTCCGCTCCGTGCTGGCCGAGCGCTTCGGCGCGGCGGCGGGCGGCATGCGCATCCTCTATGGCGGCTCCGTGAAGCCTGAGAACGCCAAGGCTCTGCTGGGCGCGGCCGATGTGGACGGCGCCCTCGTCGGCGGCGCCAGCCTCAAGGCGGCGGACTTTCTCGCCATCGCGCGCACCTATCTCTGAGGGCCGGGCCGCATGCGCGGCCTTCATGATTTCCCGGATCCGAGGTCGGCATGAGCGGTGAGGGGCAGGAACGGGTTCGGCTGGCCTTGCCGGCCGCCTATGCGGGCCTGTTCTTCGCCCTCGGCGTCTACATGCCCTTCTTCCCGCTCTGGCTCGGGGAACGCGGGCTCTCGCCCGGCGAGATCGGCACCGCCCTGGCCGTTCCGCTGACCACCCGCCTTCTCGCGACGCCAATACTGGGTTGGCTTTCCGATCGCATCGGCAAGCCGCGCGCGGTCCTGCTGCTGCTTGCGGCACTGACGCTGCTGGTGATGAGCGCGCTGGTTCTCGCCTCCGGCGCGGTGGCGATCTTCCTCATCCTCGGCCTTGCCGCCATGGCGTGGAACCCGTCCTTTCCGCTGCTGGACGCCTATGCGAGCCGGCAGGCGCGGGCGAAGCGCGTGGATTATGGCCGCAGCCGCATGTGGGGCTCGGCCTCCTTCATCCTCGCCAATCTTCTCGGTGGATGGCTCGTGGGTGCGGCGGGCGCGGGCGTCACCGTGCCGCTCATGCTCGCGGGGCACGCGGCCTTCCTGCTCACCTTGGTGATGCTGCCAGAGATGCCCCGCCCGCCTGCTGCGGCGGGGCTTCACGTCAGCGTGCCGCGGGCGCGGACGGCGCTCGTCATCGGCATTCTGGCGGCGGCCAGCGTGCAGGCGAGCCATGCGGTGCTCTATGCCTTCGGCTCCGTCACCTGGCAGAAGCAGGGCCTGTCGCTCGGCACCATCGGGATGCTCTGGGCTCTTGGCGTCGTCTCGGAAATCGTGCTGTTCCACTTCGGCACGCGGGTGCTGCGGCGCCTGCCGCCGGCTCTGTTGCTGGCCATCGGCGGTGCGGCGGCAATGGTGCGCTTCGGGGCGATGACGTTCGATCTGCCGCTGGCGCTTCTGCTGCCGCTGCAACTGCTGCATGGCGCGACCTTTGGCGCCACCTATCTTGGCCTCGTGGAACTGGTGGCCCGCGCCGTGCCCGAGCATCGGGCGGCAACCGTTCAGTCCCTGGCCGGCTGGACGGTGAGCCTTGCCATGGCGGCAGCGAGCGTCGCGTCAGGGCCGCTCTTCCAGGCCTTCGGGGCGAACGCATTTTATCTCTCTGTGGCGCTCGGTGCTGTGGGCCTGGTGGCGGCGCTTGCCTCCGCCGCGCTTCAGCCCCAGAGGTCGGGCGTCGGGGGGTAGGCGAGGGCGCCGTCGTATCGGATGCCCGGCTGCCGGTCGCGGGCGAGCAGCAGAGGCCCGTCGAGGTCCACCACCTGCGCCTTCTGGGCCAACAGGAGAGCCGGCGCCATGGCGAGAGATGTTGCCAGCATGCAGCCGACCATCAGTTTGAAGCCGAGCGCCTCGCCCTCCTGCGCCAATGCAAGCGCTTCCGTGAGGCCGCCCGCCTTGTCGAGCTTGATGTTGATGGCATCATAGCGATCGCGCAGGGCGGCAAGGCCGTGACGGTCGTGCACGCTCTCGTCGGCGCATATGGTGACGGGGCGCTTCACCTGCGCCAACATCGCATCATTGTCGGCGGGCAAAGGCTGCTCGATGAGTTCGACCCCGAAGCGGGCGCAGGCCGCCATGCGCGCCTCCAGCGTATCCGGCGACCAGCCCTCATTGGCATCGACGATGAGGCGCGCCTGCGGCACGGCTGCGCGGATCGCGGCAAGTCGCTCTTCGTCGCCTTCCGCTCCGAGCTTCAGCTTGAGCAGGGGGCGGCCGGCCGCCCTGGCCGCACGGGCCATGGCCTCGGGCGAATCAAGGCTGAGCGTATAAGCGGTCACCAAGGGGGCGGGCGGGACGAGGCCGAGGCGGCTCGCGACAGGAGTGCCGTGCGTCTTGGCCTCCAGATCCCAGAAGGCGCAGTCGAGTGCGTTTCGGGCGGCACCGGCGGGAACGGCGCCCTGCAGGGCCGTCCGATCAAGGCCGTCAGATACCGCTTTCGCCAAATCCTCCAAGGTCTTGACCGTCCCTTCGACGGTCTCGCCATAGCGGGCATAGGGCACGCACTCGCCCTCGCCGGCGCGGCCGTCCGCCTCCAGCCGGGCCACCACCACGACCGCTTCGGTCTTGGAGCCGCGGGCAATGGTGAAGGTTCCGGCGATGGGAAAGCGTTCGACGCGGACACTGAGTTGGGGCATTTGGTTAAAGCGCTGTTCACACTGAAAGAAACGGGCTGACGCTGCGTGCTGCGCAGCCGCAGCATCTCGACGCCGGAAGGCCGGGCGAGTATGAGCATGGGGACGCTTGTGCCTCAAGCGACCAGATCCACGCCGGAGACCAGAGTGGCCGACGCCTCGCTCCTCGATGTCCATGCCGAAGGCGACCATATCAAGGTCGAAGGGCAGGGGGCCTGGACGTCCGAATATGCGGACAGCCTGGAGCAGGCCGTCATGCAGGTCGCGTCCCACTATGGCGAGGCGAAGGCGGTCGAAATCGACCTCTCCCGGCTCGACCGCATGGACACCTTCGGTGCCCTGCTGCTGGAGCGTCTGCGCCGCGTCTGGCAGGAAAAGGGCGTGGAGCCGCAGATCGTCGGCCTCAATCCCGCTTATTCCGTCCTCATCGAGGAGATGACCCGCACCGGCCGCGAGCCGCCGCCGCCCGAGCGCAAGCCGCCGGGCGTATTCGAGCGCATCGGCCGGGAGATGGTGGTCATCACCGAAGACGCGGTCTCGCTGCTGAACTTCGTCGGCGCCGTGGTGGCAGCCTTCGGGCGCGTGCTCACGCGCCCGCGCTCGTTCCGGTTCACCTCCATGGTCAACCAGATGGACCGCGTGGGCTTCCGCGCGATGCCCATCATCATCCTCATCACCTTCCTCATCGGCTGCATCATCGCCCAGCAGGGCATATTCAACTTCCGCCGCTTCGGGGCCGACATCTATGTGGTCGACATGGTGGGCGTGCTAGTGCTGCGCGAACTGGGCGTGCTCATCGTCTCCATCATGATCGCGGGCCGGTCGGGCAGCGCCTATACGGCCGAGCTCGGCTCCATGCGCATGCGCGAGGAAGTGGACGCGCTCCGCGTCATGGGCTTCGACCCGGTGGAGGTGCTGGTGGTGCCGCGCCTTCTGGCACTCATCATCTGTCTGCCGCTGCTGACCTTCGTCGGCTCCATGGCGGCGATGATCGGCGGCGGGCTGGTCGCCTGGTTCTACGGCGGCATCGCCCCGGACGTCTTCATCAACCGCCTGAAGGACGCCATTACGCTCGCCCAGTTCGAGGTGGGCATGATCAAGGCGCCGTTCATGGCCGCCATCATCGGCGTCGTCGGCTGCATGGAGGGCCTGCGGGTCGGCGGCAGCGCCGAGTCGCTCGGCCAGCACACCACCGCCTCGGTGGTGAAGGCCATCTTCCTCGTGATCGTGGTGGACGGATTGTTCGCCATCTTCTTCGCATCCATCGATATGTGAGGCCGCGATGGACGCTCCAGCCCCTCCCCCCGTCCCGCAGCGGCGCCGGCAGCTCAGCCGTGAGGTGATCATCAGCGTGCGCGACATCGTCGTCGGCTTCGGCGAGCGCGTCATTCTGAACCACCTCGATCTCGACGTTTACAAAGGCGAGATCCTGGGTTTCGTCGGCACCTCCGGCGGCGGCAAGTCGGTGCTCACGCGCACCATCCTCGGCCTCGTGCCCAAGACCTCCGGCAAGGTGGAGGTGTTCGGCCAGGATCTCGATCACCTGAACGAGCGGGAACGATCCGCCCTCGAGCGGCGTTGGGGCGTGCTGTTCCAGCAGGGCGCGCTCTTCTCGTCCCTGACGGTGAAGCAGAACATCCAGTTCCCGCTCCGTGAAACGCTGCGGCTCTCGCAGCGCATGATGGACGAGATCGCCTTTGCCAAGATCGAGATGGTGGGCCTGAAACCGGACGTTGCGGAAAAGCTGCCCTCGGAACTCTCCGGCGGCATGATCAAGCGTGCGGCCCTCGCGCGTGCCCTGGCGCTCGACCCGGAAATCGTCTTCCTCGACGAACCGACCTCGGGCCTTGACCCTATTGGCGCGGGCGATTTCGACGAACTGATCCGCACCCTTCAGCAGACTTTGGGCTTGACCGTTTTCATGGTAACGCACGACCTGGACAGTCTGCATACGGTCTGCGACCGCATTGCAGCATTGGCCGACGGCAAGGTCATTGCCCAGGGAACGATCGAGACAATGATGGCGGCGCAACATCCCTGGTTGCGCGCTTATTTCCACGGCGCCCGTGCCCGGGCGGTTCAGGCAGCGCGCTAAGGCAGGACGAGGCATGGAAACCCGGGCCAATTACACCGTCATCGGCATCTTCACCCTCGCGGTGATCGCTGCGGCCTTTGTGTTCGTCTACTGGTTCGCCGGCCCCAAGGACAGCGACAAGCGCAAGCTCTATGAGGTCCTGTATCAGGGCTCGGTGAGCGGCCTGCGCGAAGGCAATGCCGTGCTGTTCAACGGCATTCCGGTCGGTCAGGTGACCAAGCTCGGCCTCGTTCCTGGCGCGCCCAACGAAGTGCTGGTGCAGATCGGCGTGCGCAATGACGTGCCGATTCTCGCCGATGCCCGCGCCAGCCTGGAATCGCAGGGCATCACCGGCATCGTCGCCGTGAGCATCCAGGGCGGCAACGCCAAGGCCGGTCCGATCCCGCCCGGCCCCAACGGACTTCCGCGCATCGAGGCGCTGGGTGGCACCGGCATGGCCGGCCTGCTCCAGAATGCCCAGGGCACGGTGGCGAAGGTCAACAGCATCCTCGACGCCATCGACCCCGACCAGGTCAGGCAGATCGTCGCCAATGTCGAGAATGTCAGCAAGCAACTCTCTGACAATTCTGGCGATATCGCCAGCATGATCAGCGGCGTGAAGGATGCCGTGGCGCAGGTCAACGAGATCGCCAAGAAGGTGGACGTGGTGGTGGTGAACCTCCAGCACGCCTCGGGCGACAAGGACGGCCTGCTCAATCAGGCGACCGAGGCCGCGACCGCGGTGCGCAAGCTGGCCGACAATCTCGACCAGCGCACGGCGCTGCTGACCAACGAGATCAGCCGCTTTACCGGGCCGGGCCTGAGACAGTACGAAGCCCTGGCGGCCGACGGCCGCCGGACCTTGACGGAGATCGAGCGCGTCTTCCGGAACCTGGAGCGTAACCCGCGCCAGTTCATCTTCGGGGGCAATTCGATCCCGGAATACAACAAGCGGTGATGCCTGATGATGCGCGACAGTGGGGCTGAGGGGACGCAGCGTTTCGGCGTCGGTCGCGGGCGGGCCGTGCTGGGGGTGTTTCTCACCCTCGCGCTCGCCGGCTGTGCCTCCGCGCCCATCCCGACCTATGACCTCTCCGCTCCCACGGGCTTTGCGGCGCGCGGCGGCGGAAATGGTCAGCTGGTGGTGGTGACGCCCACGGCGCTCGCTGTGCTCGATTCCGAGAAGATCGTGGTCGAGCCGACACCGGGGCAGGTGACCTATCTGCCTGAAGCGCAGTGGAGCGACCGCCTCACCTCGCTGCTTCAGGCCCGCACCATCCAGGCCTTCGAGAACAGCAGCCGCCAGCGGCGCGTCGCGCGCCCCGGCGACGGTGTGACGGGCGATTATCAGCTGAACATGGACGTGCGCAGTTTCGGCATCAAGGTTCTGCCGGAGGGCACGTTCGCGGTGGTGGAGATTTCCGCCAAGCTCATCGCCACCCAGACCGGGCGCATCGTCTCGGCCCGCATTTTCAGCGCCCGCGTGCCTGTTGCGAGCGTGAGCGGCACCTCCGCCACCACGGCTCTCGATCAGGCCAGCAATCAGGTGCTCATGGAACTCGTGCGCTGGGCCAACGGCGCGCAGGGCTGAGGTCAGGTCCTGAGCCTCTTCAAAACAAAGGGCCCGGTGCAGCACGCGCCGGGCCCTTTGCTTTTGGGGCATGAGCATGAGTGGGCTGTTGGCCGGGCTTGTGTCCGATTGGCCTACCGGGCCAGCCGGATTTCGCTATGGCGCCAGTCCTTCAGGTCTCCGGCGGCGGCCAATCTCCCCGCGTCCGCGAGAGCCTCGATCCGGGTGGCGATGGCCGCTTCGGCACCGCGCTCACCAAGCTCCCCGGTCTTTTCCATCACCTTGACGATGACCATGGCCACCTTCTGCCAGCGGTCATGGCAGCTTGCGAGAATGAGATCGTCCATCTCCATGCCGATCAAAGCGTCCTCCCAAGCCCCGTGGTCCGTCCGTGGTGTCTAGCAGTCCCCCAGAGCTGGCACGGACGGGCAGGTCTGAGCCCCTATCTGATGCCGCCAAATGCAAATGGGCGCCCGTATGATCCCTCATACGGGCGCCCGTCAGCTTTCATCTTGAATGCTTCAACTCTCGCGGGACCTCAGTCGAAGCGGCCGGCCGCGTGGGCGAGCATGGTGTAGACCTTGCCCGTATCGGAGGTCAGGTAGGTCTTGGTCAGCACGTTGCCGCGGTCGTCGGCCGCCACCTGCTCCAGCAGGCGGTCGAACTCGGCGATGTAGCGGTCCACGGTCTCGTGGAACTCCGCGTCGGTGCGGTACTTGCGGCGCAGTTCCTCGAAGGCCTGCTGGCCCTGCATGGTGTAGAGCCGGCGGGTGAAGACGTTGCGCTCGCCGCGCTTGTAACGCTCCCACAGCTCCACCGCCGCGTCGTGATCGATCATCCGGGCGATGTCCACCGAGAGCGAGTCGAGGGACTCGATCATGTGGTGGTGCGGGCGTGCGGCGCGGGTGGGCTGGCGCTGCGGAGCCGTCTTGGCGCCGTCCTCCGGTTCATTGGAGGCGCGGGCTAGCAGGTCCGACAGCCAGCCGCCACGACCTTCCTCACGCGGCGCCTGACGCGGTGCGCGGGCCTCGGGGACGCGCGGAGCAGGACGGGCCTCGGTCACGGCCGTGCGCTCATCCTCGCGCCGTGGGGCGGGGCGACGCTGCGTCTCGGCCACGGGGGCCTCGATCCGCGGGCGCACCACCTGCGGGATCTCGCGCTGGGGCGGACCGGCCGGAGCCTGAGCCTGGGCGGCCGGAGCCGGCATCACCGGACCGGGATGGACGGGACCCTGCGGCACAGGCGCAGCCGGGCCATAGGCCTCGCGGGCGGGCACCTCACGGGGCGCCGGCGCGGCCGGCACGCGGGTGGTCTCCACCGGACGGGCCGGCGGCTGGAGCGCGGGCGCCGTGGCGCGCGGCAGCGGACGGGCGGGTGCCGCGGCCACATCGAGCGCCTGACCCTGACGGGCGACGATCTCGTTCAGTTCCGCGAGCGCCTTGATCTGCTCGGCCACGGCGCGGCGCATGGTGGCGGCGCTCGCCTCGGTCTCGCCCGGCAGTTCGAGGATGCCGCGCTTCATCTCCTCGCGCGCCAGCTCGATGGACTGCTGCACCTCGCTCGCGGCGCTCTTCAGCTCGCGGGCGACATCGAGGAAGCGGCGGCCCCCTTCCTCGAAGACGTGGTTCACGTCCTTGAGGGCGGCGTCGTAATTGGTCTTGAGCGCTTCCGTGAGGCGGGCGCGTTCGGCCTCGGCAGCGGCGCTCAGGGCCTGATGCTGGTTGTCCAGCGCGCGGGCGGAGGCTTCCGTGGTGTCGGCCACCACATTGGCGATCTGGCGGGCGCGGTCCTGCGCGTTGCCCAGCGTCTTGGACACGGTGCTCTGGAAGGCCTGCAGGCCCTGCTCCAACTGCGCCACGCGCTCCGCAATGGTCGCCGTCAGGTCCTCGATGGCAGCCTTCCGGTTGGAGAGGACCGCATCCACCTGCTCGTGGGTTTCGCCGAGCGTCTCGGAAGCCTTGAGGACCAGACGGCCCTGGCTCTCGAACCGCTGGGTGAGGGAGGCGATGTCGTTGAGTGTGCTCGCCGCCACCGCCTTGAGGCTCTGGACCTGTCCGTCGAGCCGGGCAACCGTCGCCTCGGCGGAGGAGCCGATCGTCTCGGCGCTCACGCGCAGGGCCTCGGCCTTGTCGGCGAAGCCGCCCTCGAAGGTGCCGATGTTCTCGAACACCTGACCCATCGCGGACTGGAACGAGGCGTTGGCGCCGCTGAGGCGGTCGAGGATGCCCTCGATGTCGCCGCGCAGGCGGTCGTTGGCCGCGCGGATCTCGTACACCGCCTGACGGCTGGTGCCCTCCAGGCTGCCGAGGAAGGCGCCGCTCTTGGTGTCGAAGAGACCGGCGATCTCCGCCAGACGGGCGTTCAGCTTCTCCGTCATGTCGTCGGCCTGGCCCGTCATGGTGCTGGCGACGTTCTGGATGAGGCGCTCGACGCGCTCCTCCACGTCGCTGGCGCCGATGCGCAGGGTGGTGATCGCCCGGTCGGTGCGGTCCGTCAGCGTGCGGGTGATCTGCTCGGCGAGCGCGGAGAGGCGGCCGTCGAGGTCGCCCGTGCCGTTCTGGAGGACGGCGACCGCCGCCTCGGCGCGGGTGGAGAGGGCGCGCGTCACATTGTCGGCGGCGGCGTTGATGCGGTCCTCCACCTCGCCGGCGCCGGAGCGCAGGGCGATGGTGACGAGTTCCGCCTGCGTGCCGATGGACCGGCCGATCGTGTCGGCGAGCGAGCCGATGCTCTGCTCGATCTCGCTGGAGCTGGTCTTGAGCGTCTCGGCAGCCTGCGCCGCCTTGGTGCCGATGGTGCGGCCGACGCTGTCGGCGAGCGAGCCGATGCTCTGTTCGATTTCGCTGGAGCTGGTCTTGAGCGTCTCGGCAGCCTGCGCCGCCTTGGTGCCGATGGTGCGGCCCACCTGATCGGCGAGGGTCGTGAGGCTGCGCTCCATCTCGCTCGCGTTGGTGGTGAGCGTGCCGGTAACCTGCTCGGCCTGGGAGGTGAGGGCGCGGCCCACATTCTCCGACAGGTTGGTGAGGCTGAATTCCACCTGGCCCGCGCTGGTGCGCAGGGTGGCGGCAACGCCCTCGGCCTGGGCGTTGAGGGTGCGGCCCACATTGTCGGCAAGGCCGTTCAGGCTCTGCTCGATCTCGTCGGCACCGGTGCGGAGCTGCCCGGTGACGGCCTCGATGCGGGTCGCCAGCGTATCGGCGACCGACAGACCCCGTTCCTCGATTAGGCCGGAGATGTTCTCGAAGCGGCCGGTGACCAGATCCTCGATCCGCTGCACGCGGCCGTCGAGGGTCGCCGCGATGTCGTTGGCGCGGGCGCCGATCGCTTCGCTGACACTTTCGGCGCGGGAGGCGATGAGTTCGCCGATCGCCTTGCTCCGGCTGGCGAAATAGGTGTCCAGCGTGCTCATGGAGTGGTCGAGCGCCTGCGACACGGACTGCGAACCGTCCGTGATGGCGCGGGCGAGGTCCACGGTGCGGTTGGCGAGCGTCTCGGTGATGCTCTGCGTGCGCTGCTCGAGCGTCTGCTCGATGCGGCCGAGGCGCTGGTCGAGGGTGATGGTGACGGCTTCGCTGGTCTGCTCGAAGGCCTCGCTGGCGAGGCGCGTGCCTTCGCTCACCGCGCGGGTGAAGTCGGCGGCACGGGTCTCCAGCGTCTCGGTCAGGTTGCGGGCGCGCTCGTCCAGCGTGCGCTCGATCTCGCCGAGGCGCTGGTCGATGCTGGCGGAGACGGCTTCGCCGGTCTGCTCGAAGGTGTGGGTGGCGTTCTGCGTGCTCTCGGTGACCACGCGGGCGAATTCGCTGGCGCGGGACTCGAGGGCACCCGTGAGGCTCTTGGCGCGCTCGTCGAGCACCTGCTCGATCTGCGTGAGCCGGTCGCCGATGGCGGCGGCCACCGCGTTGCTGGTCTGCTCGAAGGCGCTGTTGGCCTCGCGGCTGCTCTCGGCCACGGCGCGGGCGAAGGCCTCGCCCCGGGTCTCGATCATCTGCGTCAGGCTGTGGGTGCGCTCGTCGAGCACCTGCTCGATCTGGCCGAGCTTCTCGCCGATGGCGGCGGCGACCGCATTGCTGGTCTGCTCGAAGGCGCTGTTGGCCTCGCGGCTGCTGTCGGCGACTGCGCGGGCGAAGGCTTCGCCGCGGGTTTCGATCATCTGCGTGAGGCTCACGGTGCGCTCGTCCAGAACCTGCTCGATCTGGCCGAGGCGCTCGCCGATGGCGTTCGCCACCGCTTGGCTGGTTTGCTCGAAGGCGGCGTTGGCGTCGCGGGTGCTGTTCTCCACCGCCTCGGCGAAGGCACTGGCGCGGCCGTCGAGCGTGCTGGTCAGGCTGTCCGTGCGTTCGCTGAGCACCTGCTCCACATGGGCGAGGCGCTCCTGGATGACGGTGGTGACGAGCTCGCCGGTCTCCTCGAAGGCGGTCGCAGCCTCGCGGGTGCTCTCCGTCATCGCCTTGGTGAAGTCCTGCGCACGGGTCTCGAGGCCCTGCGTGCGCTCGTCGAACAGCTGCTCGATCTGACCGAGGCGTTCGTCGATGAGCGCGGCGACTGACGTGCTGTTCTGCTCGAACACCTCCGAGACGCTGCCGGTGGCCTCGCTCACGGAGCGGTTGAAGTCCTGGGCGCGGGCATGCAGCGCTTCGGTGAGCGTGCGGGCGCGGGTGTCGATGACCTGCTCCAGATGGGCGAGGCGCTGCTCCACCGCATTCGCGACGGTGCCGCTGGTCTGCTCGAAAAGGGTGGTCGCGCTGGAGGTGGCCTCGCTGACCACGCGGTCGAAGTCCATGGCGCGTTCCTGCAGGGCCTCGGTGAGGCTGCGGGCGCGCTCGTCCAGCGTCTCCTCGATGCGCACGAGGCGCTGGTCGATGGCGTTGACGATGGTTTCCGCGGTCTGGTCGAAGGCATCCTGCGAGACGCGGGTGCCCTCCGCCACCGCCTGCACGAAGGCATCGGCGCGGCCGTCGATGGACTGAGCCACGGCTTCGGTGCCGGCGGTGAGGGCGAGTTCGATGCGGCTGAGACGCTCGTCCAGCGTGCTCGAAAGGGCGTCGGAGGTCTGCTCCAGAGCCTCGGTGGCGGCGCGGGTACCCTCGCTCATGGCCTGGGCGAACTCGGCGGCCCGCTGCTCGATGGCCGCAGTCAGCTCGCCGCTGCGGGCGGCCAGGGTTTCCTCGACCTGCGACAAGCGCTCGTCCAGCGCGACGGACAGGGCGCCTGAGGTGTGTTCCAGCGCTTCGGTCGCGGCACGGGTGCCTTCCGACATGGCGGCCGTGAAGTCCGTGGCACGCTGCTCGATGGCGGCCGTGAGTTCGCTGCCGCGCGTGGAGAGCAGGTCCTCGATGCCGGCCAGACGCTCGTCGAGCGTGCTCGACAGGGCACCGGAGGTCTGCTCCAGCGCCTCGGTGGCGGCGCGGGTGCCATCCGACATGGCGGCTGTGAAGTCGGCGGCCTGCCGCTCGATGGTGGCGGTCAGTTCGCCGCCACGGACGGACAGGGTTTCCTCGATCTTGGCGAGGCGCTCGTCCAGCGTGCTCGACAGGGCGCCCGAGGTCTGTTCCAGAGCCTCGGTCGCGACGCGGGTGCCCTCGCTCATCACCTCGGCGAACTCCGTCGCGCGCTGCTCGATGAGGGCGGCCAGATCGCCGCTGCGACCGGAGAGGGTCTCCTCCACCTTCGCGATGCGCGTGTCGAAGACGGTGGCAACGGTCTCGCCGGTGGCGCCGAGGCGACTGTCGAGGTCGGAGAGCTTGGTGCCAAGCGTCTCGGACACGGCTTCGATGCGGTCGGCGAGCTGCGCCACCAGTTCGGGTGCGTCCTCGCGGATGGAGGCGTCAAAGGCGGTGATGCTGTCGTGGATGGCCTTGGCCACCAGCGCGCTGTCCTGGCCCACACGGTCGGCGAGGGCGAAGCCGCGCACCGAGATGGCCTCGTCGAGCGCCGAGAGGCGCGACGTGAGCATCTGCTCAAGCGCTTCGCTGTTCGTGCCGAGCGTGGCGACCATCTGGTCCGCATTGAGGCGGAAGGCGTTGTTGAAGGCCTCGCCCTGGCTGCCCATCACGTTGTTCACGTCGCTGGCGATGCCGTCGAAGCGCTCGCTCATCTCGTTGGCGGTCTGGGTGAGGGACGCGGCGATCTCGTCGCCCTTCACGGCAAGGGCGTCGGTCACGGCGGCGCTGGTGCGCTCCAGCGCCTCAGCCACGCGCTCGGCGGTGTCGCTGAGCTGCTGCTGGAGGACTTCGCCGCGCACGGTCACATCCTCATGGATGCGGCTGCCGGTGATCTCGATGCGGTCGGCGATGTCGCCGCCGCGCTGGGCGATGGTTTCGGCCACGCGCTCGCCGGTGTCCTGAACCTTGCGGATCAGCTCGCCGCCGCGGTTGGACAGTTCGTAAACGACGCTCTCGGCGGTCGAGCGGAAGGTGCTGTTGACCTCGGCCGCGCGCACGGTCAGCTCGTCATGGACGAGGGCGCTGCTCTCGACGAGCGCCTGGATCAGGGTCTCGCGGGCGGTGTCGGCATTGACGCGGACATCCTCGCTCCAGCGGCCCACCAGTTCGGTGACCTCGGCCGTCGAGGCGGCGAGGTTCTGGGCCAGATCGTCGGTGCGGGACTTGAGGGCGGCGCTCACGGCGTCACTGGACCGGGTCAGGTCGCCGCGGATCTCGGCGCCCGTGGTCTCCAGCCGGTCGATGAGTTCGGAGCCCTTGGCGCTGATGGCGCCGATGACGGTCTCGCCAATGCGCGACAGTTCGCCGGTGATGGCCGCGCTGCGTTCCTCGAACAGGCTGGTGATGCGGTCGGCCGCGCCAGACACCGAGGCATTCACGCGCTCGGCAATGTCCTTCACATCGTGGGCGAGCAGCTTGTCGGCATCCACGATGCCTTCGCGCAGGCGCTCGGAATGGATGAGGATGTTCTGGCGCTCCGCCTGCAACTCGTCGATGAGGTTGCGGATGCGCAGCTCGTTTTCCTCATAGGCGCGCTCGAGCAGCGACACTTCGCTGCGCACGACGGTTTCAAGCTCGGCGGCGCGGGCGATCGTGCGGTCCACGCCCTCGCCCATGGCCGCCACCTCGCGGCGCACCGCCTGGCCGACGCTGACCACGGCCTCGGTGCCGATGGCCTCCGGCTGCGCGAGGCGCAGGGCGACCTCGGTCATGGCGCGGGCGATGAGCTGGAGATCGCGGGTCCGCCGCACAACGCTGGCGGTGCCGAAGAAGCCGACGGGGGGCAGGATGATGCCAGCGATGATGGCGAGCAGAAGCGGGGACTCGATCACGCCCTGCAGCGAGGAAATGTCGGAAATGGCGGCGCGCTGCGTGGCGAGGGCCAGCGCGACGCCGATGCCCATCCACACCACCGAGCCGATCAGCGCCCACCAGTAAGGTGCCGGCGAGGAGCGGCGCTGGAGGGCCGCGAGCAACTGGCCGATGGTCTGGCGGTCGTCATTGGCGGCCCGGCGTTCGGCCACGTCGAGGCGGCGGCGGCCGTTGCCCGCATCCCGCGGCGGCTGGGCCGCAGCCTGCGGGGGCGTGCTCTGCTGGGCGGCTGGCTGTGGCGACTTCGTCGGGGCCGGGCGGTCATCCGCGCCGGGGGGCTGCGGGGCAGCAGGTTCCGCGGCGTCGAGCTGGAGCGTCAGCGCTTCCTGGATCGCCGAGAGTGCGGCCTCGGTGGGATCCTGAATCTTCTTCGGGCTCTTCATATCGCCGTCGCCTTTGCCGCCGGTTGGACGCGCCATTGGCCCGTCGTCTCCGGAAGTGATGCTGCCCATCGTCTAAGGCATTCAGCGCAAGGCCGGGCACATAGCCGAGGGTTTACCTTAACTGATCTTAACGTGTAGGGGCCTTGGAATGAAACCGGCCGCGCCATAGAGATGAAGATATCGTTAATGGCCGTACCGCAGTGCGCTGGAAACGGTTGGCCGATCCGTTTATACGCCTTTCAAAGAACCCGTTTTCCGGCCGCATGTCCGGACCAGAAAAGAGCCTGATAATGCCCGCGATTACTTTCGTCAGCTTTGAGGGGGCCTCCCGCACGGTGCAGGCGCCGGTGGGGGCGACCGCCATGGAAGTGGCGGTGCGCAACGGCGTGCCGGGCATCGATGCGGACTGCGGCGGGGCCTGCGCCTGTGCCACGTGCCACGTCTATGTGGACGAAGCGTGGCGTGCCGCCGTGGGCGAGCCCGAGGGCATGGAAGAGGACATGCTGGACTTCGCCACCGACGTGCGCCCCAGCTCACGCCTGTCCTGCCAGATCAAGATCACCGAGGCGCTCGACGGTCTCGTGCTCCACACGCCGGAACGTCAGGGATGACCCATCTGGAACCCCTTCCGGCCGAGGCCTCCGGTCCCCTCGAACTCACCATCCTGATGCCCTGCCTCAACGAGGCGGAAACGCTCGGCGTGTGCGTGGACAAGGCCATGGCCTATCTGAAGCGCAGCGGCATATCCGGCGAGGTGCTGATCGCCGACAACGGCTCCACCGACGGCTCGCAGGCCATCGCCACGGCGGGCGGGGCGCGCGTGGTGGCCGTGCCGGAGCGTGGTTATGGCGCGGCGCTGAAGGGCGGCATCGCCGCCGCTCGCGGCCGCTACATCATCATGGGCGATGCGGACGATTCCTACGATTTCTCGCGCCTCGACGCCTTCGTCGAGCGGCTGCGGGCCGGCACGGACATCGTCATGGGCAACCGCTTCCAGGGCGGCATCGGGCCGGGCGCGATGCCCTTCCTGCACCGCTATCTGGGAAACCCCGTGCTGTCCTTCCTCGGGCGGCTCTTCTTCGGCATCGAGGTGGGGGATTTCCACTGCGGTCTGCGGGGCTTCAACACGGAAGCGGTCCGCAAGCTGCGGCTTGAGACGTCGGGAATGGAATTCGCCAGCGAGATGGTGGTGCGGGCCTCGCTCGCCGGGCTTTCCATCGTTGAGGTGCCGACCACGCTGAAGAAGGACGGCCGGTCGCGACCGCCCCACCTCAAGACGTGGCGCGATGGCTGGCGGCACCTGCGCTTCCTGCTCGTCTACAGCCCGCGCTGGCTGTTCTTCTATCCCGGCCTCGTGCTCATCCTGCTCGGCGGCACCGGCGTTGCGGCGCTCTATCCGGGGCCGCTCTCCATCACCCCGCACCTGCGGCTCGACATCCACACCTTCCTGGTTGCAGCCATGACGGTGCTGATCGGCGTGCAGGCCATCTCCTTCGGCGTGGTGGCCCGGCGCTATGGGGCGCTGCTCGGCTTCCTGCCGGCGTCGGAGGATCTGGAGCGGGTGCTGCACGCCTTCAGTCTGGAGCGCGTGCTCCGGGCCGCGCTGGTGCTCGGTGTGCTCGGCCTCGGCTTCCAGGTCTGGGCCGTGTCCAACTGGGCACAGGCGAGCTTTGGGGATCTCGTTTTCGGCGCCACCATGCGCAAGCTCATCCTGGGCCTCACGGCTCTGGTCGCGGCGGTTCAACTGGCGCTGACGGCCTTCCTTGCGAGCGTCGTGGAGATGCCGCTCAAGCGGTAGAGGTACATGGGGCGCATCGTCCGCCGCGCCGGTCGTCCCAGATCCGCATGGCGGCGATGAACAGCGCCGCCACTGCCACCCAGATGATGCGCGACTGGTAGCGGTCGTGCGGGTTCGAGAGGATGCCGCAGACGGCCGCATTGGCGATCAGGAAGGCGAGTGCACTGCCGGTCAGAAGGGCAATATCGCGCCGGCCCCGCACCATGGCCCCGACGGTCACCACTGCCAGCAGAAGCGTTGCCACAAGCCCCACGGGGACATGCACGGCGCTGTAGCGGTCGAAGTCGATGGGCGGGTTCTGCTGCTGGCGGGCCGCCATCATGGCGGCGTTGGAACGGGGGTAGAGGTCCGCGATCACGTCGTAGCTGTCGGTGAGTTCCTCGGACATGAGGTCGCCCGTCTGGAGCGCCACCATCTGCCGTGCCGCCGCCCTGAGCGCCAGCGTGACATTCTCCAGCGGATAGCTGCGCAGCACGCCGACGATGACCTGACGCATCTCGGCTGCGCCGCCTTCGAAGCCGCCGATCTCGTTGAAGGTCTGGTCGTCGTCCCAGAGGAAGTCGTCCGCGGTGGCGGGCAGGTTCATCCGCGCGGCGCAAAGCTTCTCGATCCCCGCCTGGGGGCAGGAGTCCGCCAGATAGCGGTGCACGAGGCCGTCTTCCAGCAGACGTCCGAAGATGAAGCCGGTGCCGCCCGGCGTCGCGGCGAAGCGGCCGGCGAGGGCGAGATTGGTGACCGGTGTCAGAACAAGCGCGCCGCAGGCGGCGATGAGAGGCAGCGTCAGGTGGGGGCGGGGGAGGCGGCGTGGCATTAGCGCGCGCCCGATGGCGGCGGCACCGACACACGCCAGCGTGATGGCAAGCACCGAGCTGTGCGCCGCGCCCCCGAAGGCGATGACGACACCCAGCGTCACCGCCTCGCCGCGCTTCAGATCCTCCTGCCGCCACAGGAGCAGATAGAGGCCGAGCCCGGTGAGGCCCGCGAACACGTCCGGCATCAGTTCGCCCGAAACGAAGGGTAGGGCGGTCGCCACCGTCAGCAGGGCAGAGAGGGCAATGAGCATCAAGGGGCGTCTGCCGAGGCCGTTCACCCGCATCACGAGAGAGAGCGCCCAGACACAGAGGGCACTCTGGAGGACGACGACCGGCCAGAAATCCGGGCGGCTGCCCAAGACCAGCAGCACGCCATAGACCGTCGAGCGTCCCGGTTTCACCAGATGATTGACCGCCGCATCGAGATAGCCGCCGGTGTCATAGAAGAGGAAGGGAAAGCCATTCACCAGAGCCGGGGCCAGCAGGAGGAGCGTCGCGACCACGCCGGCCGCGGTGATCGCCAGCACGCGGGGCGTCACGCGGGCCAGCGGCGGGGCGGCGGGCAAGGCGTCGGTCATGAATGCAGGAACTCCGGGCCGGACCATAGGGACCCGAACGGGCGCATGGCAATCCATATCGGCTGGAATGAGGCACCTGTCGCTTGTGCTCATTCTTCTTTTACGCGCCTCGGCCACAATCCCGCCCGTGCTCCCGAGGATAAGCCATGGCTGACATCCCTGCTCCGGCTCCGAGACTTGCCGTGCCGTCCCTCCATATCCAATGCCCCACCATCCTCGTGTTCGACAGCGGCCTCGGCGGGCTGTCGGTGTTCCGCGAGGTGGCCCGCGCCCGTCCGGACGCCAGCTTCATCTATGCCGCCGATGATGCCGCCTTCCCCTATGGCGCGCTGAGCGACGCGGCGCTGGTGGCGCGCGTGTCTTCGGTGATGGACACGCTGATCGCGGCCACCCGGCCGACGCTGGTGGTCGTGGCCTGCAATACGGCGTCCACCCTCGCGCTGCCGACCCTGCGCGCGGCCCACGGCCTGCCTTTCGTCGGCACGGTGCCGGCGGTGAAGCCCGCCTGCGCCGCATCGGTGACGCGCAAGGTGAGCGTGCTCGCCACTCCCGGCACGGTGCGGCGCGATTATACGGCGAGCCTCGTGCGGGATTTCGCGGGCTCCTGCGAGGTGACGCTGGTCCCGAGCCCGCGTCTCGCGGAACTTGCGGAGGCCGTGATGCGCGGCGCCGCGATCGACGACGAGGACCTGCGCGCCGAGATCGCGCCCTGCTTCGTGCGATCGGAGACGGGGCGGACCGATACGGTGGTGCTCGCCTGCACCCATTATCCGCTGATCGTCGATCAGTTGCGCCGTGTCGCGCCCTGGCCTGTCAATTTCGTGGATCCTGCCCCCGCCATCGCGCGCCGCGTCGCCTCCCTGCTGGGGCCGACCGCCTTTGCCGGCAGCCCGAAGCCGGTGCGGGTCGTCTCGACGGGATCGGCGCTGGACGGTGCACTCGTCTCGCGCATCCTGCAGCGGGAAACGAATGCGCCGGAGGTGATCGCGCCGCCGTTTGCCCTCGCGTCCTGAGGCCGCGCCGATCACAAGGGCGCGGGCGCGCTGACGTTGCGGCAATTCGGGCTCGCCCGTGCCATCAGAATCTGGGAGGCTCCCGCGCCATGGACGACCACATGCGGCCCGCGCGGCACGGGATCGATCGCCGCCTGTTCCTAGGTGCACTGACTGCCGGCACGGCCGGTTTCCTCACACCCGGTCTGGCGCTTGCCCAGAGCGCGGCGCAGCCGTTCGGCACCTGGGTGGAGAAGTTTCGCGCGCGGGCCCGTGCCCGCGGCATTTCGGACGCCACCTATTCCCGCGTCTTCGCGACCGTGAAGCCCGACCCGAGCGTGTTCGAGGCGGATCGGGCGCAGCCCGAGTTTCAGGAAGAGACGTGGCAATATCTCAACCGCCGCGTTTCGGACTGGCGCATCGCCACCGGCCGCCAGCGGGCGTCGGAATATGCCGCCCTGTTCACCCGGATCGAGAATGATTTCGGCGTCGATCGCGCGGTCATGCTCGGGTACTGGGGCATGGAATCGGCGTTCGGCGACGTGGTGACCAATCCCCGTCACATGAAGCCGGTCTTCAACTCGCTCGCGACTCTCGCCTGGGGCGATCCGCGCCGGCGCAAATATTGGGAGACCGAGCTTCTCAACGCGCTCGTCATCGTGGAGCGCGGGTGGAGCACGCCGCAGGAGATGGTCGGCTCCTGGGCGGGAGCCATGGGGCACACCCAATGGATGCCCGAGGTCTGGCTGAACATGGGCGTCGACTATGACGGCAACGGCCGTATCTCGCCCTTCGGCAAGCCGGACGACGCGCTGGCCGGCACCGCCAATTTCATCCTGAAGCGCGGCCGCTACCGCAAAGGCGAGCCCTGGGGGATCGAGGCCCGACTTCCGGCCGGATTCAACACGCAGCTTGCGGACAACAAGACCTGGCGCCCGCTTTCCGCCTGGGGCGGCATGGGGCTGACCATGGTCGAGGGGCAGTCCATCACCGAATATGACAACCCCGCCCGCCTGTGGCTGCCCGGCGGCGCCGGCGGACCGGCGCTGCTGCTGCTCCACAATTTCTATGCGGTGCGCTCCTATAATCCCTCCTCCGCTTATGCGCTGGCGGTGGTGCATCTCGGCGACCGGGTGATGGGCGGCGAGCCGTTCAGGACGCCCTGGCCGGGCGGCGAGCGCACCTTGACGCTGGCCGAATTGCAGGAGATCCAGCAGCGCCTCACCCGCCTCGGCTTCGACACCGGCGGGACCGACGGGCGGGTGGGCAATGACACCATGCGCGCGGTCAAGGCCTTCCAGCAGCGCGCCGGCCTCACCCCGGCGGACGGCTATCCCGGCCTCCAGGTGCTGACGGCGCTGCGCGGAGCCCGCTGAAATACGCGCCACCGCTGGATTTGCGCTCATCCTGAATTGACAGGCTGACGCATCGGGGGTATGAGCGCCCACTCTTCGTGGGTCGGTTCGCCGGCCCGCGAGGCGTTTCACGCACCCGTGGACCCGAAGGCAGCGCGCCGACGGGGCCTGTCGGCGGAAAGATGGCTCTCCCTTCGAGGGGCGCCGATCCGGACGCAGAGGAGGGGCGCGATCCATCTGAAAACGAACATCCACAAGGATCAGCGTTTATGAGCAAGCGCATTTCGGCGAAGCACAAGATCGATCGCCGCATGGGCGAGAACATCTGGGGCCGCTCCAAGAGCCCCGTGAATCGCCGTGAGTACGGCCCCGGCCAGCACGGCCAGCGCCGCAAGGGCAAGCTGTCCGACTTCGGCGTGCAGCTGCGCGCCAAGCAGAAGCTGAAGGGCTACTACGGCTCCATCGGCGAGAAGCAGTTCCATGCCGTGTACGTCGAGGCTTCCCGCCTCAAGGGCGACACCGGCGCGAACCTCATCGGCCTGCTGGAGCGTCGTCTGGATGCGGTTGTGTACCGCGCCAAGTTCGTGCCCACCATCTTCGCCGCCCGCCAGTTCGTGAACCATGGCCACGTCAAGGTGAACGGTCGCCGCGTCAATATCCCGTCCTATCAGGTGAAGGTCGGTGACGTGATCGAGGTCCGCGAAGCCTCCAAGCAGATGGCCCTGGTGCTGGAAGCCGTCCAGCTCGCCGAGCGCGACGTGCCGGACTATCTCGAGGTGGACCACAATCGCCTCACCGCCAAGTTCAACCGCATTCCGGAGCTGAACGAAGTGCCGTATCCGGTGCAGATGGAACCGAACCTCGTGGTCGAGTTCTATTCGCGCTGAGCCGATTGGCTTTCCGCTTTCGAGGCCGCCCTTCGGGGCGGCCTTTTTGTTTGGCAGGTGCTGGCGGACCTCCGCAGTTGGGGAGTCTCAGAACTCCCAGTCCAGTTGCTCGATGCCCGGCTGTTTCGCCAGCCTCTCGATCCGTTCGGGCAGGCCGGCGCCCTGCGGACCGGCATAGCGCAACTCGAAGCGCAATTCCCGCCGTCCGGTCGCCGGCTCGATCCGCACGAAGGAGCGGCGGATGCGGAAGGGCTTGAGGGTCAGCACCGCACGCACGTCGTCCTCCGACGGGCCGTCACGCGAGAGGATGAGCGTGAGCCGGGCATCCCGGTCGTGCTGGATGTGGCGCTCCACATGCTTCAGCAGCCACAGCGTCACGATGCCGCTCACGAAGGCTGCGCCGCCCAGAACATATTGCCCGGCGCCGAAACACAGCCCCATCACGGTGACGAACCACAGCGTCGCGGCCGTGGTGACGCCGAGCACGAAGCCGTCCGACCGGCGCATGATGGCGCCGGCACCGATGAAGCCCATGCCTGTGAGAATGCCGAGCGGCAGGCGCATCACGTCCATCTGGACGTAGGAATCGGCCTGCTTGCCGCCCATGGGAAGGATAAGATTCGCGCTCATCATCGCAAAGCAGGCGGCAAGGCCCACGAGGATGGTGGTGCGCATCCCCGCCGCCCGCTCATGCAGTTCGCGGTCGAGGCCAAGCACCAGGCTGGTCGCAAAGGCGGAGAGGAAGCGGAGGGCGAATTCCGCCAGATCGATGTGAAGGGTCAAGCCCGCCTCCGGCGCTCACGCTCCAGAGCGCCTATCGACCGACGGAATCGCAAAGTCGACGAAAAGCGCTCAAGATTCGGTACGTTGGAGCATTCTCCCATCGCTCAGGTCGTGCAACCTGACCTGAGAATGTCCTCGCCGGGAACGGCAGGCGGAGCGCGGGGACACCCGCGCCCGCGCTGTCACATCAACGCACGTACTGATTGGGCTGATAGGTCTGCGGCGTGTTGCAGTACTGCTGGCCGATGCAGCCATTGCCGTTGGCCGGCGTCCAGACGGTCGTGCCGCCCACCAGCGGGCCGGGAAGCGGCGGCGAGCCGTAATAGCGGGGCGGGGCAGGGAAGAAGAGGATGGGATTGGGCGCGGCATAGACCAGCGGCGCGGTCTGCGGCGGCGCGATCGCGATCGTCGGGGCGACCGGCATCTGCTGGGGAATCAGCTGCACGCAATTGGCGGGGACATAGGCCTGTCCGGGCCATGCGAGCTGGCACCAGCCCGATGCGCAGCCAAGCACTTCCACGGGGGCGCCATTGGTGATCTGGCCGACCGGCGGCGCCTTGGTGTAGGGGCCGCCGCGCACGGTGGCATTGCGCTTGGCAACGGCCGGCTGGGCGAGGTCGGTCGCCATGGCCGGTGCGCCTGCCAGAAGCAGCGCGGCAAGGGCCGCACCCCAGATCGTCTTCATCCCTCAGCTCCGATGCTTGCCGGCCCCCGCGCGTTTCGGCGCGGAGTCCGCGAAGTTCGGAGCAACTCACGCATGCGAACGCTGCGTGAAGCTTGCGTTGACGCTCGGTCTCAGCCCTCGGTGGAGATCTCCTGCGCCGCCTGGGCGAGGAACTCCGCCATGTTGCGGCGGATCTGATGATCGGAGACGTCCACACCCTTGGCGTCGAAATCGCCGCGGAGCTTGCGGAAGACGTCTTCTTCTCCCTGCTCCTCGAGATCGGCGAAGATCACGTCCTTGGCGTAGGCCTCGGCGGCCTCCCCGGAAAGTCCGAGCTTTTCCGCTGCCCACAGGCCGAGCGCCTTGTTCCGGCGCGCAAGGGCCCGGAAACGCAGCTGCTCGTCATGGGCGAAGCGCGCCTCGAAGCCGTCCTCGCGCTTGTCGAAGGTGGTCATGGCAGCCCTCATATTGACGTTTTTGTGACGTAACGGGTTCTTCTTCCAGAAGCATCCCGCGGATCGGCACCCTGCATATAGGTGCGGTTCCGCTAGATCAACGGGAGCGTCGCGGGCCTGCGGCCAGCGCGCGAGACCCATGCGTTGTATCGGGACGGCTGATGGGCTAGTGTCGCCCTGGGTGTTCCTGTACTGCAAACCAGTCGCAGTTGCGCCCCGCCGAGGAGCGTCACCCGAACGGAGCCTTGGCACATTATGGACTTCCTCAACCCACGGTACACCCCCATGAGCCGTCGCCGTCGCATTTACGAAGGCAAGGCCAAGGTCCTTTATGAAGGCCCTGAGCCCGGCACTCTCATCCAGCACTTCAAGGATGATGCCACCGCCTTCAACGCCAAGAAGCATGATGTCATCGACGGCAAGGGCGTCCTCAACAACCGCATATCGGAATATATCTTCCAGCGGTTGAATGAGATCGGCGTGCCGACTCACTTCATCCGCCGCCTGAACATGCGCGAGCAGCTGATCCGCGAAGTGGAAATCATTCCGCTGGAGATCGTCGTGCGCAACGTGGCGGCCGGCTCGCTCTCGACCCGCCTCGGCATCGAGGAGGGCACCGCGCTGCCCCGCTCGATCATCGAGTTCTATTACAAGAACGATGCCCTCAACGACCCGATGGTCTCCGAGGAGCACGTGACGGCGTTCGGCTGGGCCACCACCCAGGAAATCGACGACATCATCGCGCTGGCGATCCGCGTCAACGACTTCCTCACCGGCCTCTTTCTCGGCGTCGGCATCCGTCTTGTGGATTTCAAGATGGAATGCGGCCGCCTGTGGGAAAACGACATGATGCGGATCGTGGTCGCTGACGAGATCAGCCCCGATTCCTGCCGTCTGTGGGACATCAAGTCCAACGACAAGCTGGACAAGGACCGCTTCCGTCGCGATCTCGGCGGTCTGGTGGAGGCCTATTCCGAAGTGGCGCGCCGCCTCGGCATCCTCACCGACAACGAGCCGAATCAGACCAAGGGTCCGGCCCTCGTGAAGTGAGGCGGCTTGAGCCGCGCTGGAGCAGATGCTAGGGGCGGGGGCCGAGAGGCCCCCGCTTTCCGTTCGCCGGTGCCTTGTGCACGCGTTTGGACTGCGATCCGACCGCCGTGCCGTTGCGGCGCCTGATGAGACCGTTTCGGGAGCGCGGCCCAAGGCCAGCGCGAGTGTGAGTGAGCCCCATGAAAGCGCGCGTTATCGTCACGCTGAAGTCCGCCGTCCTCGACCCCCAGGGCAAGGCCATCGAAGGCGCCTTGCGCTCGCTCGGCGTGTCCGGCGTGCAGAGCGTCCGTCAGGGCAAGGTGTTCGACGTGGAACTGGCGGGCAATGACAAGGCTGCGGCCGAGGGCGCGCTGAAGGATGCGTGCGAGAAGCTGCTCGCCAATACGGTGATCGAGACCTACAAGGTCGAATTCGCCGAGTGAGTGAACATACGCCGCGTCCGAAACCGCAGTGAGGGGCGGATGGTGAGAGGCATGCGAGCCAGCGGATCGCGCGAACAGAATCGCGCCAAGGTGATCCGCTTTGCATCGCAGGCCTGCGCGAGCGCCATGCAGGGCTGCCCTGCGGCGCAGAGCCTGCCGCCCGCCCGCCGCCTGTGTCATGGACGCACCGTTTTCCAACTGTTCCATTCCGTTTTCCCGCAAGGCCCGAAGCAGGGTCGGCCCGTTGCCTCGCAGCGTGTCGCCCCCTGCCGGCGCGAGACCCGCTGAGAGCCCATGAAAGCAGCCGTTCTCCTCTTCCCTGGCTCCAATCGTGAAGGCGATGCGGCGCGCGCCCTTCGCCTCGTGACCGGACAGGAGCCCAAGGTCGTCTGGCACGCGGAGAGCGAGCTGCCGCAGGGCACCGATCTCGTGGTGCTGCCCGGCGGCTTCTCCTATGGCGATTATCTGCGCTGCGGCGCCATCGCCGCCCGCGCCAACATCATGGACGCGGTGCGCGCCCATGCTGCCCGCGGCGGCCTCGTCATCGGCATCTGCAACGGCTTCCAGATCCTCTGCGAGGCCGGCCTGCTGCCGGGCGTGCTGGTGCGCAACGCCAAGCTGCGCTTCGTCTGCCGCGAGGTGTTCCTGCGCGTCGAGCGGGCCGACACGGCCTTCACGAAGGCCTATCGCAAGGGCGACCTCATCCGCGTGCCGGTGGCGCACGGCGAGGGCAACTACACCGCCGATCCGGCGACCATCCAGCGCCTGGAAGGCGAAGGCCGGGTGGCCTTCCGCTATGCCCGCGCCGACGGCCAGATCGACG
Source organism: Azorhizobium caulinodans ORS 571 (assembly GCF_000010525.1). Lineage (GTDB taxonomy): Bacteria > Pseudomonadota > Alphaproteobacteria > Rhizobiales > Xanthobacteraceae > Azorhizobium > Azorhizobium caulinodans. The sequence goes on from NC_009937.1 coordinate 2,550,480, forward strand.
AGACCGATGGCCCGAACGGCGCCATCAACGGCATCGCCGGCATCTATTCCGAGAAGCTGAACGTGCTCGGCATGATGCCGCATCCCGAGAACTATGTGGACCCCGTGGTGGGGCCGACGGACGGGCGCGGCCTGTTCGAAAGCCTTGCCGGCGCGCTCAAGGCGGCCTGACGCGCCTGCGGCGCGCTTCCGCGCCCGGCGCCTTTCCCAAAGACCTGGATTGATCGGACGGACGAACGTGATCCCGAACACCCCCAGCATCACCCCGGAACTCGTCGCTGAGCACGGCCTGAAGCCGGACGAATACCAGCGCTTCGTGGAGCTGATCGGGCGCGAGCCGACCATCACGGAGCTCGGCATCGTTTCCGCCATGTGGAACGAGCACTGCTCCTACAAGTCCTCCAAGGTCTGGCTGCGCACGCTGCCCACCAAGGGCCCGCGCGTCATCCAGGGGCCGGGCGAGAATGCCGGCGTCGTGGACATCGGCGACGGTCTGGCCGTGGTCTTCAAGATGGAGAGCCACAACCACCCGTCCTTCATCGAGCCTTATCAGGGCGCGGGCACGGGCGTGGGTGGCATCCTGCGCGACGTCTTCACCATGGGTGCGCGCCCCATTGCGGCCCTGAACGCCCTGCGCTTCGGCGACCCCCACCATCCGCGCACCCGCCGCCTGCTGGCGGGCGTGGTGGCCGGCATCGGCGGCTACGGCAATTCCTTCGGCGTGCCCACTGTGGGCGGCTCCGTGGGCTTCCACGAGCGCTACAACGGCAACATCCTCGTCAACGCCATGGCGGTCGGCCTCGCGAAGACGGATGAGATCTTCTATGCGGCGGCGGCCGGCGTCGGCCGCTCCATCGTCTATCTCGGCTCCAAGACCGGCCGCGACGGCATCCACGGCGCCACCATGGCCTCCGCCGAATTCGGCGCGGACGCCGAGGAAAAGCGACCCACCGTGCAGGTGGGCGACCCCTTCGCCGAGAAGCTGCTGCTGGAAGCCTGCCTCGAGATCATGCAGGCGGGCTGCGTGGTGGCGATCCAGGACATGGGCGCCGCCGGCCTCACCTGCTCGGCGGTCGAGATGGGCGCCAAGGGCGACCTCGGCGTGGAACTGGACCTCAACGCCGTGCCGTGCCGCGAAACCGGCATGACCGCTTATGAGATGATGCTGTCCGAGAGCCAGGAGCGCATGCTCATGGTGATCGCGGACGGCAAGGAAGATCAGGCCGAGGCCATCTTCCGCAAGTGGGGTCTGGACTTCGCCATCATCGGCAAGACCACCGATACGCTCCGTTTCGTCGTGAAGCACGACGGCGACGTGAAGGCTGACCTGCCCATCAAGGAACTGGGCGACGAGGCGCCGGAATATTACCGCCCCTTCACCGAGACGCCGCCGCGCCCCGTGCTCGGCCCGTCCGACGTGAATCATGCGGTGTCCGTCGCCGACGCGCTGGAGCGCCTCATCGCCTCGCCGGACCTGTGCTCCAAGCGCTGGGTCTGGGAGCAGTATGACCACCTCATCCTCGGCAACACCGTGCAGCGCCCGGGCGGCGATGCGGCCGTGGTGCGTGTGAACGAAGGCCCGAAGGCGTTGGCGCTGACCACCGACGTGACGCCCCGCTATTGCGAGGCCGATCCCTTCGAGGGCGGCAAGCAGGCGGTCGCCGAGGCGTGGCGCAATCTCACCGCCGTGGGTGCCACCCCCATCGCCGTGACCGACAACCTCAATTTTGGCAATCCCGAGAAGCCCGAGATCATGGGCCAGTTCGTGGGCTGCGTGAAAGGCATCGGCGCGGCCTGCGAGGCGCTCGACTTCCCGGTCGTCTCCGGCAACGTCAGTCTCTACAACGAGACCAACGGGCAGGGCATCCTGCCCACCCCCACCATCGGTGGCGTCGGCCTTATCGACGATGTGGAGCAGAGCATGACGCTCGCCTTCAAGGCGGCGGGCGAGGCCATCTTCGTGGTCGGCAAGACGGACGGCTGGCTCGGCTCCTCCGCTTATCTCTACACCGTCTGCGACCGCGAGGACGGCGCTCCGCCGCCGGTGGATCTGGTGGCCGAGAAGCGCAACGGTGACTTCGTGCGCGGCCTCATCAAGGACGACTTCATCACCGCCGCCCATGACGTCTCCGACGGCGGCCTGCTCGTCGCCATCGCCGAGATGGCCATGGCGGGCCGCATCGGCGCGTCGGTGGATGGCGTGCCCGCGGGCATGCCGGCCCATTCCTTCTGGTTCGGCGAGGATCAGGCCCGCTATGTGGTGACGCTCCCGGCCAATCAGGCCGCCGAGATGGTGCGCCGGGCGGAAGCGGCGGGCGTGCCCGTGACCAAGCTCGGCAAGACCGGCGGCGACAAGATCACGCTGGCCAACGAGCGGCCGATCTTCGTCGAAGGTCTGCGCGATCGCCACGACAGCTGGCTGCCCATCTATATGGGCGCCAACTAAAGGTCTGATCTCAGAGGCGGGGCCGCGCGCCCCGCCCGGAAACGAGGAACAACGCCATGGCCATGGACGCCGGTGACATCGAGCGCCTCATCAAGGCGGCTTTCCCCGATGCCGAAGTGAGCATCACCGATCTGGCGGGCGACGGCGACCATTATGCCGCGACCGTGGTGTCGGAAGCCTTCCGCGGCAAGAGCCGGGTGCAGCAGCACCAGATGGTCTATGCCGCCCTCCAGGGCAACATGGGCGGCGTGCTGCACGCGCTGGCGCTGAAGACCTCCGCGCCCGCCTGATCCTACCGATCCGGCCCAAGGCCCCGATCTGCCCCAAGGGAGGTGCTCCCGCCCCGCCTTGGGCTTGGCTATGGTACCGCCCTCTGGATTCGCGGGGCGGACATGACGGACAAGATCGCAGCGCGCGAGGGTGAGGCGGCGACGGATCGCCCCGCTTGGCGAGATCCACGCCGCTGGCTGCTGGGCCTCGCCGTCTGCGTCGGTCTCGTCGCCCTCTCGGAAGCCTTCCTCGACCGGGCGATCAGCACCTTTTCCCACGACCATATCGGCCGGAACGGCGTCTTCTTCGCCATGCAGTATCCGCCGAACATCCTGTCGCCGCTGGCGGTGATCGGCGCGGTGATCTTGGGGATTTTCTGGCTGTTCGCCGGCCCGCCGCCCCGTTGGGGGCGGGCGCTGTTCACCGGGTCGGTGGCGCTCATCGTCGCCATCGCGGTGAAGGAGCAGCTCAAGTTCGCGTTCGGGCACACCTGGCCCGAGACCTTCGTGAACAACAACCCGTCCTGGATCGACAACGGGGTCTACGGCTTCTTCTTCTTCCATGGCGGGGCGGGCTATGCCTCTTTCCCCTCCGGCCATTCAACGGTGATGGCGTGCGTGGGCAGTGTGCTCGCCTGCGCCTATCCCCGCCTGCGGTGGCTCGCCGTCCTCCTTCAGCTGGTGGTGGTGACGGGGCTGCTGGGCGAGGATTATCACTTTCTCGGCGACATCATCGCCGGGACGTTTCTCGGCGTGGCAGTTGGAATCGTGGCCTCGGCCATTGGCGGTCTTCTGCCCGCTCCGCGCTGAGGACGCAGGTTCCCGCCATCTTGCGCTTTGCCCCCTCAGGCCCGATGTTGGGGCATGGGAACCGGCCCGACGCCGGCCAATCATTCCGGACCAAAGACCATGAGCATCCGCGATTTCATCGATAACGAGGTCAAGAACAACGACGTGGTCGTGTTCATGAAGGGCACGCCCCAGTTCCCGCAGTGCGGCTTCTCGGGGCAGGTGGTCCAGATCCTCGATCACCTCGGCGTGAGCTACAAGGGCATCAATGTCCTGTCCTCCGACGAACTGCGTCAGGGCATCAAGGACTATGCCAACTGGCCGACGATCCCCCAGATCTATGTGAAGGGCGAGTTCGTGGGCGGCTGCGACATCGTCCGCGAGATGTTCCAGGCGGGCGAACTGGTGCCGTTCTTCGAGGAGAAGGGCGTCGCCCTCCACGACCGCGCCATCGGCTGAGCGCGCGTCTTCGATCTGTTTCAAATGCCCGGCTTCGTGCCGGGCATTTTCGTTTAGGCCAGATCAGCGGGGCCACTCCTGCCGGCCATGGAGGACGCGCAGGATAACGATGCGCTCTTCGGTCTCCGCATAGACAATGACATAGTTGCCGCAGACCATCTCACGGGTTCCTACGACGCGTCCGGAACGATAGAGCTTCGGATGCTCCGGGAGGCGCCCGGTTTTGCCTCTGATTTCGTCGAGAAGCCGCTGTGCTGCGTCCGGAATTGTCCTCGGCAATGTAGGAAACAATGGAGAGCAGGTCGGCGCGCGCGGCTTCCCGCCATTCAGGGCCGGACACGGCGCGCCGCCGTGATTAACGATTGGGCCTCGTCCATTACGTCCGCATGGGGGACCGCAGGGCGCTGGTCCGCCAGCGCCTCCTGCACCTTGGCGCGGAACCAGGCGTCATAGGCCTGCGGATCCGCCGTTAGGCCGGCGGGCAGGCCGCCTTCGCGCACCACGCAGGTCAGCAAGATGCGCACCGCGTCCGAGACCGTCAGCCCGAACTTGGCGAGCGTCGCGGCGGCATCCTCTTTCAGCGCGTCGTCCACGCGCACATGCAGCATCGAGCTCTGGGCCATCGTCGCCTCCTACGGGACGTAATGTGTATCTCATTTGAGAGGCAATCAAGTCCGCCAAACAAAAATGCCCGGCCAAAGCCGGGCATTCCCAATTCTCAGATTAAAAGCAGAATCTCAGGCGCGGCCGAAGACGCGGGTGAAGATCTGGTCCACGTTCTTGAAGTGGTAGCCGAGATCGAACTTCTCGTTGATGTCGTCCTCGGAGAGATACTTGCGCACCTCTTCGTCCGCCAAGAGGAAGGCGCGGAAGTCGCCTTCGCCGCGCCAGACCTTCATGGCGTTGCGCTGCACGAGGCGATAGCTGTCCTCGCGGCTCGCGCCCTTCTGGGTCAGCGCCAGCAGCACGCGCTGGGAGTGGATGAGGCCACCCAGCTTGTCCATGTTCTTCTGCATGTTGTCGGCATGGACGACGAGCTTGTCCATCACGCCGGCGAGACGGGCGAGGGCGAAGTCCAGCGTCACGGTGGCGTCGGGGCCGATCATGCGCTCCACGGAGGAGTGCGAGATGTCGCGCTCGTGCCAAAGCGCCACATTCTCCAGCGCCGGGGTCACATAGCCGCGCACCATGCGGGCAAGGCCCGTGAGGTTCTCGGTCAGCACCGGATTGCGCTTGTGCGGCATGGCCGAGGAGCCCTTCTGGGCCTCGGAGAAATACTCTTCCGCTTCCAGCACCTCGGTGCGCTGGAGGTGGCGTACCTCGGTGGCGAGCCGCTCCACGGAGGAGGCGACGACGCCGAGCACGGCAAAGAACATGGCGTGGCGGTCGCGCGGGATCACCTGCGTGGAGACGGTCTCGACCGTCAGGCCCATCTTCTCCGCCACATGCTGCTCCACGCGCGGATCGATATGGGCGAAGGTGCCCACCGCGCCCGAGATGGCGCAGGTGGCGATCTCAGCGCGGGCGGCGACGAGGCGGGCGCGGGAGCGCTGGAATTCGGCGTGCGCAATGGCGAGCTTGACGCCGAAGGTGGTGGGCTCGGCATGGATGCCGTGGGAGCGGCCGACGGTGGGGGTCAGCTTGTGCTCGAAGGCACGGCGCTCGAGGATCGCCAGCAGATTGTCCACGTCCGCGATCAGGAGATCGGCGGCGCGGGTGAGCTGAACGGCAAGGCACGTGTCCAGCACGTCGGACGAGGTCATGCCCTGATGGACGAAGCGCGCGTCGGGGCCGACGATCTCGGCCAGATGCGTGAGGAAGGCGATGACGTCGTGCTTCACTTCGCGCTCGATGGCGTCGATGCGCTCCACGTCGAAGGTGGCGTTGGCGCCCTTCTCCCAGATCACCTTTGCCGCTTCCTTCGGCACAATGCCGAGTTCGGCCATGGCATCGGCGGCATGGGCCTCGATCTCGAACCAGATGCGGAATCGGGTTTCGGGGGACCAGATGTCGGCCATCTGGGGCCGGCTGTAGCGGGGGATCATCGCGGTGCTCGCACGCCTTGTCGTTGAAGCGGGCGCTCTATCAGATCGCGGCGCTGCTGGATAGGCGCGCGCCGGAACGCGAGCGTTGCGCTGAGATCATGAGCCCGTTCGGGCGTCGTGACGGTGAATGAGGTTCGCCACCGGTTTCATGAAATAGGGCAGGAGATAGATGGGGAACTGCGCCAGCCCCACATAGAGCCAGGTGGTGTCGGGAATGGCACCGCCGGCGGCCGCGATGAGCATCATCATGTTCCTGAGGCCAGACGAGAAGCCGATCATCAGGGCCTGATCTGCGGGCGCGAAGAGGCGGAACAGGAGGCCGCCCGCCGCCAGCGCGCCAAAGGAGACGGTGAAGGCGAGCGCGCTGATGCCGAGGAGCCGTATCGGCTCGGCAATGAACTGCCGGGTGATGCCGTCCATGAAGGCCACCGCCATCAGCGCCAGCAGGATGACGTTCACGCCGTCCATGGGCGCGCGCCAGCGGGTGAGGCGGGCCGGGCCGATCAGTGTCCGGAGACCGAAGCCGACCGCTGCGGTGCCCGCGAGCACCAGTGCCAGCCGTACCGTGAGGGTGAGCGGGTCGAGATCGAGGGCGGCCCCGCTCAGGGCATGGACGATGGCGGGCGCGCTGAGGGGCGTCACAAGCATGGCCAGCACCATCACAAGCAGCGGCAGCGTTGGGTCGAGGCCGAGCAGGATGGCGAAGGCCGGTCCCGCCATGATGGGCGGTGCCGAAACCTGGAGCACGATGGCGAGCAGAATGTCCGGATCGGACACCGGCACGCCCAGCGCCAGCACCGTGGCAAGGAGGGCGGGGGCGAGGCCCATGATCCAGACCACCGCCAGCACCGCCAGGCCGAGGCCGCGCCCGGTACGCAGGCGGGCGAGGTCCGTGCGCATGAACGAGGCCACCATCATCACATAGACGAGGGGCGTCAGCAGGGGCTTGGCGAGGCTCGCCAGCGGCGGGATGACAAGCCCGATGACGATGCTCAGCGCCACGGCACGGGTGCCCTCGCGGCCGAGAGCGGACAGAAGCCGGAGGGGCAGGGCGGAGAGCGGGGAAGGGAGCATGCGACTCGGCGATCGGGTGGCGGACCGATGAGACCCTTCCCATCGCCCGGCGCTGGGGGCTCGACAACGCCTGCCCGCGCATGGCGGCGGTGACGGCCATGTGCGGGGCGATCATCTGGTCCCGTGACGCTGGCAAGATGGCGGAAGGGGCGCTAAGAGGCGGGCAGATCGGATTGGATGCGGGTTCTTCGCGCCGTTCAATCCGCCGCGCCTTTAATCGCGGGACCGTCGGCGTTACCTTCAGAGGGCACGCCATCGATCTCCCGCGTGCGAGTGAGGTCCCCTTTGCGTTACGTCTCCACCCGGGGCGAGGCCCCGACGCTGTCTTTTGCCGATGCGCTCCTCGCCGGTCTGGCCCGCGATGGCGGGCTCTATGTGCCGGAGACCTGGCCGACACTGTCGGCCGCGGAGATCGCGGGACTTGCGGGCAAATCCTATGCGGACGTGGCGCGTGCGGTGATCACGCCTTTCGTGGGGGACGCGCTGCCGAAGGCCGCCCTCGACACCATGATCAGCGATGCCTACCGCGCCTTCCGCCATCCGGCGACGACGCCGGTGGTGCAGCTCGGCCCGAACCGGTTCCTGCTGGAGCTGTTCCATGGTCCGACCCTGGCGTTCAAGGACGTCGCCATGCAGTTGCTGGCGCGCCTGATGGACCACGTGCTCGCCACCCGCAACGGCCGCGCCACCATCGTCGGCGCCACCTCGGGCGACACGGGCAGTGCCGCCATCGAGGCGTTCCGGCACACGGATGCGGTGGATGTGTTCATCCTCTATCCGCACAACCGCGTCTCGGAAGTGCAGCGCCGGCAGATGACCACGGTGGGCGGGGCGAATGTCCACGCCATCGCTGTGGAAGGCACGTTCGACGACTGCCAGGCCCATGTGAAGGCCATGTTCAACCACGCCGCCTTCCGCGACCGGCTGGCCCTGGCGGGCGTGAACTCCATCAACTGGGCGCGCATCGTCGCCCAGGTGGTCTATTATTTCTATGCCGCCGTGGCGCTCGGCGCGCCGCATCGCGAAGTGTCGTTCGTGGTGCCCACGGGCAATTTCGGCGACATCTTCGCCGGCTGGGTGGCCAAGCGCATGGGCCTGCCGGTGCGCGATCTGACCATCGCCACCAACGTCAATGACATCCTGGCCCGCACGCTCGCCACCGGGCGCTATGAGGTGAAGGGCGTGCAGCCCTCCTCCTCGCCCTCCATGGACATTCAGGTCTCGTCGAATTTCGAGCGCCTGCTGTTCGAGGCGGTGGATCGCGACGCCGGCACCGTGCGCCAGCTTATGGCCTCGCTCGGCCAGTCCGGTGCCTTCACCCTGCCGCACGCGGCGCAGGCGGCCATCGCCGGCGAATTCTCCGCTGACCGGGCCGACGAGCCGGAGACCGCCGCCACCATCTCCCGCCTCTATCGCGAGAGCGGCTATGTGGCCGATCCCCATACCGCCGTGGCGCTGGCCGTGGCGGAGAAGGTGGAGCACGCCCGCGCCGTGCCGCAGATCGTGCTCTCCACCGCCCACCCGGCCAAGTTCCCGGATGCCGTGGAAGCGGCCACGGGCAAGCGGCCGGTGCTGCCGCCTCACATGGCGGACCTGTTCAACCGCAAGGAGCGCCTGAGCGTGCTGCCGAACGATCTCGACGCCATCGAGGCCTTCATCTCGGCGCGGGCGCGGATCGTCTCGGGAGCCGCCGCATGAGCGCGACAGAGACCGGCGTTAAGACGACGACCCTGCCGAACGGCATCACGGTCGTCTCAGATGCCATGCCTCACCTCGGCACGGCCTCGCTCGGCATCTGGGTGGGGGCCGGCGCGCGCGACGAGGGCGAGCAGGAACACGGCATCTCGCACCTTCTGGAACACATGGCCTTCAAGGGCACGCGCCGCCGCTCGGCTCGCCGCATCGCGGAGGAGATCGAGCAGGTGGGCGGCGACATCAATGCCGCCACCTCCGTCGAGCAGACGTCCTACAATGTGCGGGTGCTGGGCGAGGACGTGGGCCTCGGCATGGACATCCTGTCGGACATCCTCACCGAGCCCGCTTTCGCGCCCGAGGAACTGGCGCGCGAGAAGAACGTGATCGTGCAGGAAATCGGCGCGGTCATGGACACGCCGGACGATCTCGTGTTCGACCTGTTCCAGGAGCGCGCCTTTCCGGGGCAGGCGGTGGGCCGCTCCATCCTCGGCACGCCGGACACGGTGCGCAGCTTCGATCCCGCGGGCCTCGGCGCCTATCTGGGCCGCACCTATCGCGGGCCGCGCATGGTGGTCTCCGCCGCCGGCGCCGTGAACCACGACCAGCTTGTGGCCGAGGCTGCCGAGCGGCTCGGCACCATCGCCGGCGAGACCAAGCCTGAGGCTGCGCCCGCGCTTTATGCCGGCGGCAGCATCCTCACCCCGCGCGACCTTGAGCAGGTGCACGTGGTGCTGGGCCTTGAGGGGCGCTCCTACAAGCATCCGCAGTATCATGCGGCGCAGGTACTCTCGAACATCCTCGGCGGCGGCATGTCCTCGCGCCTGTTTCAGGATGTGCGGGAGGAGCGGGGCCTCTGCTATTCCATCTATTCCTTCCACTGGTCCTATGCGGACACCGGCATCTTCGCCATCTATGCCGGCACCGATGAAGGCGATGTGGGCGAGCTGACCAATGTGGTCATCGACCAACTGGAAGCGGCGGGTGAGACCATCACGGAAACGGAGCTCGCCCGCGCCAAGGCGCAGATGAAGGTGGGCCTTCTCGCCGCGCTGGAAAGTTCAGGCGCCCGCGCCGACCAGCTCGCCCGGCAGTTGCTGGCCTTCAACCGCATCATTCCGGTGGAGGAGATCGTCGCCAAGGTGGAGGCCGTCACCGTGGACGCGGTGCGGCAGGCCGCGCGCGATCTCGTGGCCGGCGGTCGGCCGACGCTGGCCGCCATCGGTCCGGGCAAGGGGCTCGATCCGGCAGCGCGCGCGGTGGAGCGCCTGGCCGGCGCCTGATCGGGTTTCTCCTGATTTGAGGTGCGGCGCAAACAGGTTCTAGAATGAGACTGCCGTGCGCCCCCGGGAGCACGGCAGGGGTTATTGCCGTCATGTGGCTGTTCAAGTCGGTCTTCGCGTCGGATCAGATCCCCGTCGTTCATGGCGACGGGGTATATCTGCGCGTGCCGCAGGCCTCCGATTTCGCGGACTGGCGCGATCTGCGCGAAGCGAGCCGCGATTTCCTCACGCCCTGGGAGCCGGTCTGGCCGGCCGATGATCTCACCCGCGGCTCCTATCGGCGGCGCATGCGGCGCTATGCCCGCGACATGATGGCGGACGAGGCCTATCCGCTCTTCCTGTTTCGGACCCACGACCATGCCCTGCTGGGCGGCATGACGCTCTCCAACGTCCGGCGCGGCGTGTGCCAGTCGGCGAGCCTCGGTTACTGGATGGGCGCGGCCTTTGCGGGGCAGGGCTATATGGGGGCGGGCGTCGCCGCCTTGCTTCCGCTGGCCTATGACGTGTTGCGGCTGCGGCGCATCGAGGCCGCCTGCATGGTCCGCAACACGCCCTCAATCCGGCTGCTGGAGCGTCTCGGCTTCATGCACGAGGGCTATGCCCGACAGTATCTGTGCATCAACGGCCGCTGGGAGGACCACCTTCTGTTTGCCCGTCTGCGCACCGACAGGGCGAAGCCGCGCGAGGCCCGGCCGGACGCTGCCACCCAGTGGGGCGTCGTTCCGGGTGGCCGGGCGGAACGGCCCCTCGTGCGCTGAAGCGGCAGGCAGGATCGCGCCTGGAGGTGGCCGTCAGTTGGCGGTCTTGGCGCCGGTCGGAAGGAGCGGGCTCGGCTTGGAGATCTGCTCGATCACGGACCGCACGGCAGCGTCGCCGCCACGGCTGCGCACGGCATCCAGCAGCGGCTGCGCCGCGCCCGAGCGGCGGATCAGGCTCTGGGCATCGGGCATGACAAAGGCATTGTCCCATGTGCCCTGCACGATGAACGGCAGCTCGAACTTCGTGCCCTCGCCGGAGCCGTTCACGAGGCTGGCGTCGCCCTTGAGATCCAGCGTGCGGTCGGCCACGGACACGGATCCGGCCAATTGGAGCTGGACCTGACGGCCCGTGATGCGCGCCGTATCGAGCGTCGCCTTGCCGTCCACGATCTGCGCCTTGGCTTCCATGGTGGTGAAGCTGGTGCGCCCGCCGCGCACGTCGCCGCCGCCCGAGAGCGGACGCTGTTCCAGATGGCGCAGCGCCTGCGCCACATCGAGCCCGACGATGGCGCCGGCGCTTGCCTTCACAGAGACGGCGCCCCCCAGCGACTGGGCGATGGCATAGATGCTGTCTCCCTGTCCGCTGATGCTGGCCTGGATGTCGCCCTTGCCTTCGAGGCGCCGGATGTCCGCAATGTCCCCCAGCGCCTTCTCGAGGGCGACGCCGTTGCCGTCCATCTCGACCCGGACGGCGGTTCCGTGGGCCGGTGCCTCCGCCGGGGCGACGCTCAGGGTGGCGCGCAGCAGGCCACCCCAGGCCTGCGCTTCGCCCACGGAGGCCAGAAGTCGGCCGCCGCGCAGCACCACGCTGCTCGCGACCCGCTCGAACAGGCTGTCGTCGGCGCGGATGCTGTTGGCGGACAGGCGCAGGTCGAGATCGGCCTTGTGCAGCAGGGACACGTCGAGGTGGCCGTGGTCCCAGTCACGGCCGCCATTGCCGGTCAGCGACTTGCGCCCGTAGGGCGTGATGTTCATGGCGTCCGCAGCAAACGTGCCTTCCACCGAGGGGCGACGGCCGTCGAGCTTGAGCGTCAGTCCGCCCTCGCCGCGGTTGCCGTCCATCTCCACATAGGCGGGGGTGAGTGAAATCTCGCGGCCGTGCGCGGAGAGGCGGGCACCGAAGGAGAAGCGGCCGAACCCACCGCTGGTGGGCGGCGTGGTGCCGACCCAGTTGAGCACGCTGCGCAGATCCGGGCTGTCGAGGGCGATGTCCCCCTCGGCCGCCGGATTGGCGCCGGCAGCAGCGACGCCACGGAATTTCAAGGTGGCGCCGTCGGAGAAGAGATCGAGGCGCGTGTCACTGTCCATGCCATCGAGGAAGGCGCTCGCATCGGCAACCGTCAGGCGTCCGCTGGTCGTCTTGTCCCGCCATGTGAAGTCGGCGGAGGCACTGAGGCCCTTGCCGCCTGAGCTATGGTCGAGCCGGGCGCTGATGCCGCTCACCAGTTCCTGCGTGAGGCCGCCGCTGTCGCGCCAGGCAATGGTGCCGTCCTCGATCCGCAGCGACGGGGCGGTTGGCGTGCGCACGAAGGGCGCGAGCGACAGATGCGGCACCTCGACGGCACCGGACATGGTGAGGATAGGCCGGCGCAAGGTAACGCTGGAAACATCGGCCCGTCCGAGCAGCAAGGGCAGCAGCCGAAGCCGCGCCACCACCTGCTCGCTTTCGAGCGCCGACGTGCCCGGCATGGCCAGCGTTACCCGCTGGAGCACGATGCGGGGATAAGGCACGAGGGAGAATCGGCTCTCGCCTTCGATGCGCACATCGCGGCCCGAACTGGCGGCGAGCGCTTCCGTCGCGGCGCGACGCACTTCGCCCTGCGGCACGAGCGCCGGGGCGATGGCGAGCGCGAGCAGGCACACGCCGACGCCTGCGGCGGCGCTGATGCCGGCCGCGAGCGCAAGACGCCGGGCTTTGAGGCCGATCTTCACCACGTCCGTTCGAACATTCCAGCTGGAGGCAAGGTCACTCCCGCGCACCCATGGCGTGACGCCATGCGCGTGTCTACCCGTTCCGCCCGTGGCGCGACAATCTGCAGGCTCTGTGTCCCTTTCAAGGCTGGGCTCCAGACGGTCCACGGGAAGGGCTGTGACAGGGGCGAGGAACGGGGTAGCTTCTGCTGCGCCGCTCTCCGGGCCCGCGGGAACGGGGAGGGGCAGGGCGCGCACAAGGCGGCACCGCTTTGTGCGAAAACCCTGCCAAGGCATTGAAAAGAAACAGGTAGCGCCAGGGCGCCTCAGGCGTCCGTCGAATGTCAGAGTGCTAGGAGAGGAAGCGATGACCGAACAAGCCGCTCACCCGCTGTGGCAACCCGGCGCCGAGCGTATCGCCAAGAGCCACGTGACGTGGCTGATCGGCGAAGTGAACAGCCGATTCGGCACCTCCCTTTCCAATTATGCCGACCTGCACGCTTGGTCCGTGAAGAATCTCTCCGCCTTCTGGGATCTCGTCTGGGACAGCTGCGGTGTGATCGGCGAGAAGGGCGCTCAGCGTCTCATCGACGCGGACAAGATGCCGGGCGCGCAGTTCTTTCCCGATGCGAAGCTCAATTTCGCCGAGAACCTGCTCCGCAAGACCGGCTCCGGCGAGGCGCTGGTCTTCCGCGGCGAGGACAAGCTGGAGAAGCGCCTCACCCATGACGACCTGCATGCGCTGGTCTCCCGCCTCCAGCAGGCGCTGAAGGCCGAGGGCGTGGGCGTCGGCGACCGGGTGGCGGCAATGATGCCGAACATGCCGGAGACCATAGCCATCATGCTGGCGGCGACCTCTCTCGGTGCCATCTTCTCGTCCTGCTCGCCGGATTTCGGCGAGCGCGGCGTGCTGGACCGCTTCGGCCAGATCGAACCCAAGGTGTTCTTCGCCTGCGACGGCTACTGGTACAACGGCAAGCGCGTCTCCATCGCCGACAAGCTGGTGGAGATATCGAAGCACCTCACCACGCCGTCGAAGCTTGTGGTGGTGCCCTATCTCGGCGAGGCTGCGGAAACCGCCGGGCGGCTCGACCGGGGCGTCGATCTCGACGCCTTCCTCACGCCTTTCGCGGCCAAGGCCGTGACCTTCGAGCGCCTGCCCTTCAACCATCCCATCTACATCCTGTTCTCCTCCGGCACGACGGGCGTGCCCAAGTGCATCGTCCACGGCGCCGGCGGCACGCTGCTCCAGCACCTGAAGGAGCATCGCTACCAGTGCGACCTGTCGCCGGGTGACAAGCTCTTCTATTTCACCACCTGCGGCTGGATGATGTGGAACTGGCTCGTCTCGGGCCTCGCCAGCGAGCTGACGCTGTTTCTCTTCGACGGCTCGCCCTTCGCGCCGAGCCCGAAGGTGCTGTTCGATTATGCGCAGGACGAAGGTTTCAACGTCTTCGGAACCTCGGCCAAGTACATCGATTCCCTGCACAAAGAGGGGCTGAAGCCGATCGAGACCCACGATCTCTCGGCCCTGCGCCTGATCACCTCGACGGGCTCGCCTCTGGCGCCGGAATCGTTCGAATATGTCTATTCCGGCATCAAGAAGGACGTGCACCTCGCCTCCATCTCGGGCGGCACCGACATCGTCTCCTGCTTCGTGCTGGGGGATCCGACCGCGCCGGTGTGGAAGGGCGAGATCCAGGCGGCCGGCCTCGGCATGGCCGTGGACGTCTGGTCGGAGGACGGCCGTCCGGTGAAGCTGGAGCGGGGCGAGCTTGTCTGCACCCGTCCCTTCCCGTCGATGCCGGTGATGTTCTGGAACGACAAGGACGGCGCCAAGTATCATGCCGCCTATTTCGACCGCTTCCCGAACATCTGGTGCCATGGCGACTTCGCCATGTGGACGGAGCATGGCGGCCTCGTGATCCTCGGGCGCTCCGATGCCACCCTGAACCCGCAGGGCGTCCGCATCGGCACGGCGGAAATCTATGCGCAGGTGGAGCAGATTCCCGACGTGATGGAATCAGTCGCCATCGGCCAGGATTGGGACAATGACGTGCGTGTCGTGCTGTTCGTGCGCCTGCGCGAAGGCACGACGCTGGATGAGGATCTCGTGCGGCGCATCAAGACCCAGATCCGCGTCGGCGCGAGCCCCCGCCATGTGCCGGCCAAGATCGTGCAGGTAACGGACATTCCGCGCACCCGTTCGGGCAAGATCACGGAACTGGCGGTGCGCGAGGTGGTGCACGGGCGGCCGGTGAAGAACACGGAGGCGCTCTCCAATCCCGAGGCGCTGGACCAGTATCGGGAAGTGCCGGACCTGCTGTCCTGACGTCGAGGACCGGAGCCCGCACCCGCGGGTTCCGGTTTCGCCGAAACTTCAAAAAGGCAGTTTAAGTGCCTGATTTTGAAGAGCTTGAGGGGCGAGCTGCGCCTTCTGCGGCCGACCGGGAGATGCGGGCGAGCAGGATGACGGGGATGAGCCCCACCAGCACGATCACCAGCGCAGCCAGAGCTCCGTCCTCATAGGTGCTGCGGGCGGCTTCCGCATAGATGTGGGTCGCGAGTGTCTCGAAGCCGAGCGGGCGCAGCAGCAGCGTCGCCGGCAGTTCCTTCATGCCATCCACGAAGACGATGAGCGCGGCGGTGGCGAGCGCGGTGCGCAGCAGCGGCAGGTGCACCTGCCGCACCATGGCCCCGCGCGTGCAGCCGAGGCTGCGGGCGGCCATGTCGAGATGCGGCGAGAGCTTGGCATAGCCCGCCTCGACGCCGCTTGCCGGAATGGTGAGGAAGCGGATGCCGTAGGCGAGGATCAGCGCGCCGCCGGAGCCCGAGATCAGGAGACCGGTGGAGACACCGGCGAGCTGCCGCGCGAAGCCGTCCAGCAGATTGTCGAAGGCGGCCATGGGCGTGAGCAGGCCGATGGCGAGCACAGTGCCGGGAATGGCATAGCCGAGGCCGGCCAGGCGCACGAACGCCCCGGTGATCCGGCTGCGGTCCACCCGCTGGGCCACCGCCACCACCAGCCCCAGCGATACCGTCACCAGCATACCGGCTGTGGCGAGCAGGGCGCTGTTGCGCGCCTCCTTCAGGATATCGAGCGAAATGCCTGAAAACTCGATGCGTTGCGCCGCTGCAAGGGTCAGGTGGGCGAGGGGCACGGCAAAGCCGAGAAGCACGGGCAGGGCGCAGAACAGACAGGCCCCCCAGGCCGCAAGGCCGGTGAGCTGGGTCGGCGCCTGCGGCCGGGTGGAGCCTGTCGCCACAAACCGCCGGCTGCGCCGGGCTGCCCGCTCGCCGAGAATGATGACGAGCACGAGCAGCAGCATGACGAGCGCGATCTGCGCGGCGCCCGGCAGGTTCGAGCGGTTGACCCAGGTGGTGTAGATCGAGACCGTTAGCGTGCGCATGCCGAGGAATTCGGAGGCGCCGATGTCGCCGAGCGTCTCGAGCAGCGCCAGCGTAACGCCGGCGACGATGGCCGGACGGGCCAGCGGAATGGCGATGCGCAGGAAGGTGCGCAGGCGCCCGGCGCCGAGCGTGCGGGCGACTTCCAGCGCTGCGGCGGACTGGACGAGGAAGCTCGCCCGCGCCGAGAGATAGACATAAGGGTAAAGCACGACGCTCAGCACGAAGATGCAGCCTCCGATGGAGCGCAGGTCCGGCAGGCGCAGGCCGCGCGGGCTGGAGATCCCGAGCAGGAAGCGGAGCGCCGACTGCACCGGCCCCAGCGGATGCAGCACGTCGAGATAGGAATAAGCGACGATATAGCTCGGCACCGCGAGCGGCAGCAGCAGCGCCCAATCCAACGCCGCGCGCCCCGGAAAGCGGCATGTGGCGACCAGCCACGCGCAGGGCACCGCCATCAGCGTGGTGAGGACACCGACGCCCAGCAGAAGAAGAAGCGTCTGCTGGAGCGCGACGGGCAGCACATTCTCGATGAGGTGCGGCCAGAGATCGCCCGACCCCTGCGCGGCAATCTCGATGAGCGCGAGGACCGGCAGGAGAACGAGAAGTGCCACGGCCGCAGCCGCGAGGACGAAGACGCCCCCGCGGCGGGCCGGCAGTCGCACGCGACGGGTCGCCGGAGGTCGAAAGGCAAGGTCCGTCACGTCGAGGGCCGGATCAGTTGTCGAAGCCGACCTTGTCCATCAGCTCGCTGGCCTTCTTGCGGGCCTTGGCCACTTCGACCAGCGAGACGGAATCGATCTTCAGCGGGCCCAGGGCGGCGATGATGGGGTCGATCTCGGCACCCGCGAGCACCGGATATTCCATGTTCTGCTTGGCATAGACCGCCTGCATCTGCGGCGAAACGGCAAACTCCAGCAGCTTTACGGCATTGGCCTTGTTCGGCGCGTTCTTGGCCACCGCGGCGCCGGAGACATTCACATGGGTGCCGCCATTCTCGAAGGTGGGTAGAACTACGTCGATGGCCTCGCCCCACTTCTTCTGGTCCGGGCCGCCGGCGCCGGAGCGCATCAGGCCGACATAATAGGAATTGCCGACCGCGATGTCACAGATCCCGCCCATGATGTCGCGGGCGCCCTCGCGGTCACCGCCGGTGGCCTTGCGGGCGAGGTTGGCCTTGAGGCCGCGCAGCCAGGCTTCGGTCTTCGCCTCGCCGTAGTGGACGATATAGGCGGCTGTCAGCCCGATATTGTAGGGATGCTGGCCCGAACGGATGCAGATCTTGCCCTTCCACTTCGGGTCGGAGAGATCCTCATAGTGGAAGCTGGTGAGCTTGGGCATGTCCTTGGCGGCATAGATCAGGCGCGCGCGCATGGAGAGGGCGAACCAGTTGCCCTGCGGATCGCGCAGATTGGCCGGAATGGCGTCCGAGAGCACCTTGCTTTCCACCGGCTGGATGACGCCGGCGTCCACCACGTCGAGCAGGTTGCCCACGTCCACGGTCATCAGCAGGTCGGCCGGGGAGGCGGCACCTTCCGCCTTCACGCGCTCGGCAAGCCCGTCCTTCACGAAGACGCTGTTGACGGTGATTCCGGTGGCCTTTGTAAAGGCCTCGAACAGCGGGGCGGCGAGGGCAGGTTCGCGGGTCGTATAGACGTTCACCACCTGCTGCGCGGATGCAGTGCCCACCAGCATCGCCGTGCCGCAAGCCGCCAGAAACAGACGCCGTCCAATGGAACGGAGCATCGTGAAGCCTCCCTTATTTTACCCAGGCCGGCTCGCATGAAGAGCCGATGGTTCTGGCCGTAGCGGGAGGGCTACGTGGCGTCAATCAAACAAGGGGCGAGGATAATATATTGGAAAATCTCTAAGAAGAGACCGCTCCCTCGCGGCACGGCGGGCTGCTTTTGCCTGCCTGGCGCAAAAAGAAACCCCGCTGGAGCGGGGTTTCGGATGGTACAGCTGCCCTCGGGGCTTGGGCTCAGTCGTCGAGATCGCCGATGTGGTGCTGCGCGTAGAGCTGCAGGCCGAGCTTGGCGACGAGATCGAGCTGGGTCTCGAGGAAGTCGATGTGGCCTTCCTCATCCGCCATCAGCTCCTCGAAGAGGTCGCGGGTGGGGAAGTCCTTGACCGAAGCGCAATAAGCGGCGGCTTCCTGATAGAGCGCGCGGGCTTCGGTCTCGGCGGCGAGGTCAGCCTCGAGGATTTCCTTCACGTCCTGGCCGATGCGCAGCGGATCGAGGACCTGCATGTTCGGGAAGCCGTCCAGGAAGAGGATGCGGTCCACGAACTTGTCCGCATGCACCATCTCCTCGATGGATTCGGCACGCCACTTCTTCGCCAGCGCCTTGTAGCCCCAGTTGTCCAGCATGCGGTAGTGCAGCCAGTACTGGTTGATGGCCGTCAGCTCCGAACGCAGGCCCCGGTTCAGATACTCGATGACCTTCTGGTCGCCTTTCATGTGGCTCTCCTTGGCGGCTCAAGCCGCTCTGAACATATGGAAAAGTAATTAGACCAATTCCAAACTGCGTTCAACCAATCAGCGGATGGAAATCCCGCGCGGCTCGCGCGGCGGGATCCCTCACTCGGCGGCGAGCATCCGGGTGGAAAGGTTGGCGGCAGGGCAGGTGGCGGGACATTCGGCACAGGCGCTGGCCTGCACCTGATCGAGAATGGCGCGGATCGTGCGTGCGCAGCGGCCGCACTGGGGCGAGCAGCCGAGGCATCGATAGACCTGTCCAGGCGTCGTCACTCCGGCCGTGGACGCGAGTGCGTCCCGAACCTGGCTGTCGGAGAAGACGTTGCACGAACACACAATCATGACACGCCTGTTGTTTCTTAGATTAGATCGTTTCTAAAGAGCTGATCTACTTCCCATTCTTGTCAGACATCCTCGGCTGACGTCAATGCGCGGAGGCCATCCTGAAGGTCGCAGGGACCTGTTTTTGGCGTCAACTGGCTCTCTTTTTATCTGTTCTATTTTCAGAAGACATTTGAGGTGCCGCAACTTGGGCCGACAAGCCATTGAAGGCGCGCGCCAAAATGCACCCGGCCCCGGAAAGGGCCTCGGCACGCGCTCGCAGGGATGTCAGGGCTCAGGCGCGGGGAAGCGAGACCTGGACGAGCAGGCCGGTATCGAGCCCGCGAGTCAGCGCAAGGTCGCCGCCTATGGCGCGCGCCAGGGCCCCGAGCCGGGCCAGCCGGAAGGGTCGGCCGGCGCGGCTGAAGCGGGTGGAGACGGTCGCCGCGCGTGTCGGATCGAGAGCGATGGCGATCTCTTCCTCGCTCAATGCCGCGCCTCCGTCGCGCACCTGAAGCAGCGCATTGGGAGCCGCATCGTCTGCGGTGAGGGTCACGATGACCTGCCCGCCATGGGGAGTGGCTTCCATGGCTTCCGTCAGGAGCTCGCGGGCGAGCCGGGCGAAGCCCTCCGGATTGGCGCGGGCCGTCACGTCCTCCGACAATGCCGTGCGCAGCAGCACGCCCCGCCGGCGGGCGGCGTCCGAGAGATGCGCCAGCGCGTCCGTCACCAGCGGCGAGAGCGAAACGGGCGTGACCGGCTCCGGCGGCAGCGCCAGGGCGCCGAGGTCGTCCAGCGTGTCCACCAGCGCCTGCCCCGCAGCCGCGGCGGTCTCCGCCTGCTGCTGATAACGCCGGCTGCCGACGGGCCCGTAGAGATTGCTGCGCACGCTGTCCACGAAGCCAAGCAGCACGGTGAGCGGATCGCGCAGATCGTGGGAGACCCGGCGCACGATGGCATCGACGCGCCGCGGGTCATCCGGCACGCCTGCGGGTGGAAGGGGCGCGAGCGGTTGAGGCTGTGGCTGGGCCGGAACGGGAACGGCGCTTGGCGCCTCCACCACGGCCTCGGTGCGGGTCTGGAGCACGAGGCAGAAGCGCGCCGCCGGATCGCCCGTGGTCACCAGCATCGCTTCGGCCTGCTCCTCCGTGCCGAGCCGATGGCGCAGCGTGAGCGGCGCACTCTGCGCACCCTTGCCGGCGGCCGCGGCATCAAGCATGGCCACGGCCTGCACATGGCATCCGGGCGCCAGAAGGATGGTGAAGGGCTCGCCCTCCAGATCATCGGCGGTAAAGCCGCAGGCGTCCGCTGCCGCCGTATTGGCCATTTCCACCGTTCCGTCGCGGTCGAGCAGCAGGACGGGATAGGGAATGAAATCGAGCGCCTGCCGACGGGCGGCCGACCGCTCGACGCGCATCTGTACGCCGCTGGCGGGGCCTCTGGGACTTTCGGGCGATGCCGCCGCGGCCGCCGGTGCCCCCTCGATCGGACGGATGACGTGGACGAGCGCCGGCCGCCCGCTCCAGGGCGAGGCGACGAGGCGCACCTCGACCGGCAGGCGGTCGCCATGCAGGGTTTCGAGATCGAGGCCGCCATGGCGGGAATCGCGCACGAGCCGGGGCGACAGGCCGCCGGTCGCGACAAATTCGGCCGTGTCGCGTACGCCCAGCCAGCCGAGCAGTGTCTTGTTGGTGCGCACGGTCTTGCCGCCCTGCTGCACCACGATGCCGATGGGCAGGCGGTCGAGCAGATGATCCTCGCCTTCGGCCTGTGCCCCGGAGGCAGTGCCTGCGTCCGGCTCGCGCAGCGGCTCGGTCTCGTCGAGCTCCGGCCGCGCCTCGGTGGCCGCTTTCGGCCATTCCTCGATGGCCTCGCTCAAGGTGCGGGCGATCTCATGGAAGGCGGAACGCTCGCGCGGCGTGAGGCTGCCGCCGTGCAGCGGCACCACGTTGAAATGCTGGGCTTCAGCATCCGAGCCGGCGGGCGCCTCGTCCTGCGGCTCTGCCCCCCAGAGGAGGCCGAAGCCACGCGTGCCCCGGCGCTGACGCGCCTGATCGAACAGCGGCACGCCGCCGAACTCGATGCGCCGCGCAGGATGCCCGCCGGTGCGGAGCGTCAGGCCGAAGAAGCTGCCCCCGGTGCGCAATGCCGCACGCATCGGGCCGGCATCGGCGATGAGACCCACATCCTCCAGTTCCTGGAAGTCCCGGCCGACCCAGTCGCCCTCGGTGCCGCCCAATGCTTCGGGCAGTTCAGGGGAGATCCGCATCAGCCGGCCGGCGGCGTCCATCTGCCAGGAGAAGCGCAGGCACCGGCCATCGGCGTCGCGGCCATATTGCGGGATGACGGCTGGCAGCCCGCTGCGGGGCGGCAGGGCGCGGGTGGCCCGTCCGCCCTCGGCCAGCGCCAGCGGGTCGGCGAACAGCACCACATGGCCGGCAGGGGAATGGATGCCGATGCAGGCGAAGGGCAGGGGCGTCTGGGTGCCGGGCAGGCGAACGCGCTCAAGCCGCGGGGCGCGGCGCAGCGACATTGCGACGCGCTTGGCAACGATCTTGACGCTGAGAGGCGCTTCCGCACCCGTCTCCACGCCGAAGGCGGCACAGGCGGGCGTCGCGGCCACCACGCGCAGGTCCGGCAGCAGCACCACGAAGGACGGAAGGTCCTCCCGGGTCAGCGGCGCAAAGAGCGCTTCCTGGTGGGGCGGCATGCGTTGCGTCTGCTCGCTCATGGCCTCGCTGGCGGTTTCAGGGGGCGAAGTCCGAATGATTCCCTGCTAGCGCGCGTGGATCGCCCGAGACTTGCCGGCGAAAGATTAACATGACGCCAATCGGCGCGGTGTCGTCGAAATGTTTCAACTTGCAGTGCATAGGGATTAACTGCCTAAAATCAGCCGGGGTGCATTTTCTGCCCTCCCTGCCCGAGGAGTAACCACATGACGCCGAAATTCGGTCCCGATCTGGAGTTGCCCACGGAGTTGAAGGCCATCGCTGAAAAGAACGTGGCCCAGGCGCGTCAGGCGTTCGATACGCTGTTCGATGCCGCCCGCACGGCCGTGGGCGAGTCCGAGGGGCGCCTTGAGGAGGTCCGCTCGAACATGAAGGGGCTGCGCCAGAAGACCCTCGGCCTCGTCGAGACCAATATCAATGCCGGCTTCGATTTCCTGAACAAGCTCGTGCAGGCCAAGAGCCCGCAGGAGGTTCTGGCGCTGCAGAGCGAATTCCTGACCCGTCAGATGCAGGCGCTGTCCGAGCAGGCCGCTTCCCTCGGCAGCGATGCCCGCTCGCTGGGCGAGAGCACGGTGCGCAGCCTCGACGAGCATGCCAAGGCGCTCGCGGAGCGGGTGAAGGCGCTGGGCACGCTCGCGACCCAGCACGCCCAGTCGGCGGCGGCCGATGTGCAGGCGGCCGGCAAGGCGGCGCAGTCCGACGTGCAGGCTACGGCCGAACATGCGGCGGAGAACATCCAGCAGCCCTACAATCCGAACCAGACCTACTGAGAGCGCGCACCGCTCGCGGGTCTCGGCGCGCCGCGCGATTGTGCGGCGCAAAAATTTCTTTGCACTTTTAGTTGCAGTGCGTTACATTCCGCCCAAGTCTAGCGGTGTGGAGCCGCTGTGCGTTGCACCATGTCCTGCGGTTCAGGCCGTGTGACACGGAGCTGCGTAGCCATAATCGACTTTTTAGCGCTCCGAGGAAACCATGACCGACGCCTTCAAAGCCTTTCAGGATCAGTTCACTTCTGCCTTCAAGCCGATGGACGTGCCGGCCGCGTTCCGCGACTTCGCGGAGAAGGGCGTGCAGAGCTATCGCGAGGGCTTCGAGAAGCTGAAGGCTTCCGCCGAACAGACGTCCGATCTGCTCGAAGGAACCTATTCCACGGCCACCAAGGGTGTCGCGGAATACAACCTGAAGTCGCTGGAAATCCTGCGCACGAACATCAATTCGGCTTTCGACTTCTGCGCCTCCGTGCTGGCGGCGAAGAATGCCGCCGAGGCCGTCGAGCTGTCGTCCTCGCACCTGCGCACCCAGTTCGAGACCCTGTCGGAGCAGGCCAAGGAACTCGCCGCTCTGGCGCAGAAGGTGGCCGCCGAGAGCTCCGAGCCGATCAAGGCCGGCGTCGAGAAGACCCTGCGTACCGGCGCCTGATCGCCGTACGTCGAGACTGCCATTCGAGAGCGCCCTTCGGGGCGCTCTTTTCGTTTGCAAGGACGGGCATGGCTTGCCAAGAGCCCGCGTCCGCGCCAGATGCTACGGCAAGGCCGCGCCGCGCGCGGCGTGATCGCCCGGTCCGAGCGGGCGTGCCAGCGAGTGCCCATGCGTGCCATCGAAACCTATTCGCCGCTTCTGATCATCGGTCCCTCCTGGGTCGGTGACATGGTGATGGCGGCGAGCCTCGTCGCGAGCCTCAGGGCGCAGGAGCCGGGCCGGCCCATCGATGTCATGGCCCCGCCGGCGGCGCTGCCCATCGCCCGGCTCATTCCTGGCGTGCGGCGGACCATCCCGCTGGGGCTCGGCCATGGGCAGTTCGGCCTCATGGCCCGCTGGCGGGCGGGGCGGGCGCTCCGCAGCGAAGGGTACGGCAAGGCGATCATCCTGCCGCGGGCCTTCAAGGCCGCGATCCCGCCCTTCGCTGCTGGCATTCCCGTGCGCATCGGCTATGCGGCCGAGGGGCGCAGCATCCTGCTCACGGACGCGCGTTCGGATTCCCAGCGCAAGACGGCGCGGACCATTGACCGTTTCGTGGCCCTCGGCTCGCCGGAAGGGGCGGCCCCCGCGTCCGAGCGGCCCGTCCTGGTGCTACCCGAGGAGGAGCGGCGCGCGGTCGCGGAGAAGTTCCCGCTGGCCGGCGAGGGGCCCGTGATGGCGCTCTGCCCCGGCGCGGAATACGGGCCCGCCAAGCGCTGGCCCACCGCAAAGTTCGCGACCCTCGCCGCGCAGGCCCATGCCGCCGGCTACCAGTTGCGGGTGCTGGGCGGCCCCAAGGATGCGCCGCTGGCGCAGGAGATCGTCGCAAAGGCCGGCGTGCCGGTGGAGGATCTGACGGGGCGCACCTCGCTCATCGAGGCAGCCGGCATTCTGGCGGCCGCCGACGTTGTAGTCTCCAACGATTCCGGGCTCATGCACGTGGCCGGCGCGCTCGATCGGCCGCTCGTGGTGCTCTACGGATCGTCTTCCGAGAAGATGACGCCGCCCACAGGCCCCCGCTCGACCGTCGTGTCTCACGACCTGCCCTGCCGTCCCTGCTTCAAGCGGGAATGCCCGCTCGGGACGCTCGCCTGTTTCGAGGCCATCAGCCCGCAGGAAGTGCTGGCCGCCGCCATGGCGGTGCAGGGATGAGCGTCCGGCTGCCATGAAGGTTCTGGTCATCAAGCTCTCCTCGCTGGGCGATGTGGTGCACACCTTCCCGGCGGTCACGGACGCGGCTCGCCGCCTGCCCGGGCTCGTGCTGGACTGGGCGGTGGAAGACGCCTTCGTGCCGCTGGTGAAGCTGCACCCTGCCGTGCGCCGGGCCATTCCCGTGCCGCTGCGGCGCCTCAAGAAGAAGCCGCTCGCCGCCTTCCGGAGCGGCGAGGCGCAGGCGGTGGGCGCGGCGCTGAAAGCCGAGCGCTATGACGTGGTCATC
This sequence comes from Azorhizobium caulinodans ORS 571, assembly GCF_000010525.1. Taxonomy (GTDB): domain Bacteria; phylum Pseudomonadota; class Alphaproteobacteria; order Rhizobiales; family Xanthobacteraceae; genus Azorhizobium; species Azorhizobium caulinodans. The sequence goes on from NC_009937.1 coordinate 2,575,038, forward strand.
GATGCGCAGGGCCTCATGAAGAGCGCCGCCGTCGGCCTCTTCACCCACGGCCGGCGCCATGGCTTCGATCGCGCCACCGCGCGCGAAGGGCTCGCCAGCCTCACCTATGCCAAGGGCCATCATCTGCCGGAGCGCGAGCATATGGCTCTGCGCATCCGCAAGCTGTTCGCTGGCGCGCTCGGCTACAGCCTCGATGGGCTGGAGGCGGACGCGGGGCTAGTCACGGCGCCGCCGCCCGCCGGGCCGCCCTATTGGGTGTTCCTGCATGGCACGACCTGGGGCACCAAGACCTGGACCGTGAGACACTGGCGGGAACTTGCCGCCCGTGCGGCCCGGGCCGGACGTGAGGTGAAGATCTTCGCCCACGGCGCGCAGGAGGAAGAGCGGGCCTCTGCCATCGCTGCCGAGCTGCCGAATGTGGAGCGGATGCCGCCCCTCGGCCTCGACGCGGTGGCACCCGTGCTGGCCGGTGCGGAGGCGGTGGTGACGGTGGATACGGGCCTTGGGCATCTGGCTGCGGCGCTGGGCGTGCCCACCGTCGGCCTTTATGGGCCGACCAATCCGCGCCTTACCGGCCTTTATGGTCCGAAAGTGCTGGAGCTGCGCTCCCTGCGCGACTGCGCCCCGTGCGAGAAGCAGACCTGCCGCATTGCGCCCGACCGCGCCGAGGGACCGCCCTGCCTTGCGGACTTCACCGGCCGCGACATCTGGCGGGCCATCAGCCTGCTGCGGCTCGGCCATGCCGACGCCATGGACAAGATGTGAGGGCGGAGGGATAAGAGGCGCGTTTCAAACGAGGCCGAGTTCCCGATGTCCCATTCTGCCGCCGGTGCCCGCGATACCATTCTCGTGACCGGAGGTGCCGGCTTCATCGGCTCCAACATGGCCCGCGCTTTCGCCGAAGATGGCCGCCGCGTGGTGGTCGCCGACTGGCTGGAGGATGGCCCGAAGTGGCGGAACATCGCCGACATCGCCCTCGATGACGTGATCCGCCCCGAGGCCATCACGTCGTTCGTGGAGCGCGAGTCGGGCCGGCTCGCCGGCATCATCCACATGGGCGCCATCTCGGCCACCACGGAGCGGGACGGGGACAAGATCGTCGCCCGCAACATCCGCCCAACGCTCGATCTGTGGGACCAATGCGCCCGCAAGGGCCTGCCCTTCATCTATGCCTCCTCCGGCGCCACCTATGGCGACGGCACGCGCGGCTTTGCCGATGACGAAAGCCCGGCGGCGCTTGGGCAGCTGGCGCCGCTCAATGCCTATGGCTGGTCGAAGCTGATGGCGGACCGGCGCTTCATCGCCGATGTGCGCGCCGGCCGGCCCCGCCCGCCGCAATGGGCGGGCCTGCGCTTCTTCAACGTCTATGGGCCCGGCGAGGCGCACAAGGGCGACATGCGCTCGGTCATTCACAAGATCTACCCCACCGCCGCCAAGGGCGAGGCGGTGACCCTCTTCAAGTCGCATCATCCGGGCTACACGGACGGTGGTCAGTTGCGCGACTTCATCTATGTGAAGGATTGCGTGAGTGTCGCCCTCTGGCTCATTGAAAATCCGCACGTTTCCGGAATTTTCAACGTGGGCACGGGGGCCGCGCGCTCGTTCGCGGATCTCGCCCGCGCGGTGTTCTCCGCCGCTGGCCAGCCCGAGCGCATCACCTATATCGACATGCCGGAGGCGCTCCAGGGTGCCTACCAGTATTTCACGCAGGCGGATGTCTCGAAGCTCCGGGCAGCCGGCTACGCCAAGCCCTTCACCAGCCTTGAGGATGGCGTCGCCGATTATGTGACGCGCCATCTGCGTGGCGCCAACGCGGCCTGAGCGGGGAAGAAAATGCTCGCCGAAACCCAGCTCGCGCCCATCGCCGTCATCGGCGACGTGATGGTGGACCGCTACATCACCGGCTCCGTCTCGCGCATCTCTCCGGAAGCGCCGGTGCCGGTGCTCGTCCATGGCGCCGAACGCATCGTGCCCGGTGGCGCGGCCAACGTCGCCGCCAATGCCGCCGCCCTCGGGGCGCCTGTGCTCCTCGTGGGTCTTGTCGGAGAGGACGAGGCGGCGAGCCAATTGGCCGATGCGCTCGCCACCTATCCGGGCATCAGCCTCGCGCACATGGTGGTGGACGCCAAGCGGCCCACCATCACCAAGACGCGGGTGATGAGCGGGCGCCAGCAGATCGTGCGCATCGACGCGGAGGTGACGCGGGCCTGCGACGCTGCCGAGGAGGCGGCGCTGATTGGCGCGGCGGAAGCGGCCATCGCCAAGGCGGGTGTCGTGGTGCTCTCCGATTATGCCAAGGGCGTGCTGAGCGATGCGGTGATCGCCGCCGCCATGGCTGCGGCCAAGGCGCGCAATGTGCCGGTGATCGTCGATCCCAAGCGCCGCACCTTCGAGGCCTATCGCGGCGCCACTCTTGTGACGCCCAATCGCCGGGAACTGGCCGAGGCCACCGGCCTGCCGGACGAGACGGATGCGGACGCCGCCCGCGCGGCGGAGGCGGCCGGTCGCCAGTTCGGCGGCGATGTACTGGTGACGCGGGCCGAGAAGGGCATGACGCTCTGGCGGCAGGATGGGCGCGTGCTCCATGTGCCGGCCGAGGCGCGCGAGGTGTTCGACGTCTCGGGCGCGGGCGATACGGCATTGGCCGCTCTCGCCGTTTCGCTCGCCGGCGGGCAGAGCCTGGAGGCGAGCGTCGGCATCGCCAATGCGGCCGCCGCGCTGGCCGTCGCGAAGCTCGGAACCGCCGTCGTGACGCGCGCGGAACTCAGGGCCGCGCTGGAGCGCACGGCGGCGCAGATCGCACCGCCCGGTGCGCTCGTCTCCCGCGAGGATGCCTGCGCGGTGGTCGCCGCCTGGAAGGCGCAGGGGCTGCGGGTGGTCTTCACCAACGGCTGCTTCGATCTCGTCCACCCCGGCCATGTGAGCCTGCTGGAACAGTCGGCCGCGCAGGGGGACCGTCTGGTGGTGGCGCTGAACACGGATGCCTCCGTCCGCCGCCTCAAGGGGCCGAGCCGCCCGCTTCAGGACGAGCAGGCGCGGGCGCGGGTGATGGGCGCCATGCGCTGCGTCGATCTCGTCGTGCTGTTCGACGAGGAAACGCCGCTCGAAACCATCAAGGCGCTGCTGCCGGACGTGCTGGTGAAGGGCGCCGATTACGCCCCGCACGAGGTGGTTGGGGCCGACGTGGTGACGGCAAACGGCGGCGAACTGGTGCTTGTGGATCTGGTGGCCGGCAAGTCCACCTCCAGCCTCGTTGCCAAGGCGCGGACCTGAAAAATCCGCCTCAATTTATTGATCTGAAAAGAGAACGCCCCGAACCATCCGGCTCGGGGCGTCTTCATGTGATGCGTCAGAGCAAGAGGCTCAGGCGGCGCAATAAGCGATCACGCGGCGGATGAAGGCCTCGCAGGCATCGAGCTGGTTCTTCTCGAGATATTCATCCGGCTGGTGCGCCTGGACGATGGAGCCGGGGCCGCACACCACGGTCGGGATGCCGGCCATTTCCACGAACAGGCCAGCTTCCGTGCCGTAGGCGACCTTGGCGTGATCGTTGCGGCCGGCGAAGTGCTTCGCCAGCACGGCCACGGGCGCGTCCGGCGAGGTGGAGAGGCCCGGAAATGCGCTCTTCAGCTTGAACTCGATGCCGGTGTGGGGCGCCTTGGCCTTCATCCCCGGCTCCAGCGTGTCCGTGGCATAAGCGATGATTTCGCCGGTCAGCGCCTCCACGTCGTCCTCGGGCAGGGCCCGGACTTCCCAGTCGATCGTCGCCAGTTCCGGCACGATGTTGAGGGCGGTGCCGCCATGGAAGGTGCCCACGTGGGCGGTGCTGTGGGGGATGTCGTAGAGGTCGTCCCGCCGGCCTTCCGCCGCCAGACGATCGCTGAGATCGGCCACCTTGGCCACCAGGCGGCCGCCCGCCTCCACGGCATTCACCAGTTCCGGCGCGCGGGAGGAATGGCCGCCGGCGCCGGTGATGACCGTGGCGTAGCTCTTCTTGCCCTTGTGCCCGACCACCACCTGCATGCTGGTGGGCTCGCCGACGATGCAGGCCTCCGGCTTGTAGCCGTTGGCCACCATGTGCTCGATCAGCGGGCGCACGCCGACGCAGCCCACTTCCTCGTCATAGGAGATGGCGAAGTGGATCGGCTTCTTGAGCGGCTGGGCCTTCATCTCCGCCACCATGCCGAGGCAGACGGCGAGGAAGCCCTTCATGTCGCAGGTGCCGCGCCCATAGAGCTTGCCGTCGCGCTCGGTGACGGTGAAGGGATCCGACGTCCATTCCTGCCCGTCCACCGGCACGGTGTCGGTGTGGCCGGACAGGACAATGCCGGGCACGTCGCGCGGGCCGAGTGTGGTGATGAGGCTCGCCTTCTTTTCTTCCGTGTTCTCCACGCGCTCGAAGAAGATGCCTTCGGCGGTCAGGAACTCTTCCACCGCCTCGATCAGCGGCAGGTTGGAATTGCGGCTCGTCGTATCGAACGAAATCAGGCGCGCCAGCCAGTCGAGGGTCTGGGGATTGGGCATCGCGCGGAAACTCCGGGAAGGTTCTCTAAAGGGAAGGTTCTCGTGGGCGACGGATGCGACTCCAGCGCAACTCTGCCGCATTGCACACATATACCCCCTTTCGGAGCGGCGCAGCCCATTTGTCCGGGGCGATGCGGTGGATTGCGGGCGCGGAGCGCCTGCCATGTCGGGAGACGGTTGTCCGCCTCTCGGCGGTGCCATAAGAGCAGATCGCGCGCCGGCGCGGGGGAGAGGCATGGCGAGGATCACCCTGGTTCTGGGAGGCGCCCGTTCGGGCAAAAGCCGCCATGCCGAGGGGCTGGTGGAGGCGCTCCCCGCCCCATGGGCCTATATGGCCACCGCCCAGGCCTTCGATGCCGAGATGGAGGCGCGCATCGCGCTTCATCGCGACCGCCGGGGCGCGGGCTGGCAGACCTTCGACACGCCGCTCGAGCTGGCCGAGGCCCTTGACGGCCTGCCCCCAAAGATGCCCGCCCTCGTGGACTGCCTCACCCTCTGGCTCACCAACCATATGCTGGCCGAGCACGATGTGGAGGCGGAAGCCGCGCGGCTCGTCGCCGCCGTGGCCCGGCGCCCGGCGCCTGTGGTGCTCGTGGCCAATGAGGTGGGGCTCGGCATCGTTCCCGACAATGCGCTGGCACGACGGTTCCGCGATGCCGCCGGCCGTCTCAATCAGCAGTTGGCAGACAAGGCCGACCGGGTGGTGTTCCTGGTCGCCGGGCTGCCCATGACGGTGAAAGACCAATGATCAACGAACCCATCGATCCGCGCGATGCCGAGCGGCACCGGGCCAAGATGGCCAAGCGCAAGGCCGTGCAGGATGCCGAGGTGGCGTCCAAGAATATCGAGAAGGGCCTGCTGATCGTCCACAGCGGCCCCGGCAAGGGCAAGAGCACGGCCGCCTTCGGCCTTGCCCTGCGCATGCTGGGCTATGGGCGAACGGTTGGCATCGTGCAGTTCATCAAGGGGGCCTGGCACACGGGCGAGAAGGATGCCTTCGCGGCCTTCGGCAATCGCGTGAAGTGGCACACCATGGGCGAGGGTTTCACCTGGGAGACGCAGGATCTCGCCCGTGACAAGGCGGCCGCGGAACGCGCCTTCGACAAGGCCCGTGAGCTGATGGACGACCCGGCCGTTTCGCTGGTCATCCTCGACGAGCTGAACATCGCCTTGCGCTACGAATATCTCGACCTCAATGACGTGATTGACGTGCTGACCTCTCGCCGGCCGGACCTGCACGTGGTCATCACCGGCCGCAACGCGAAGCCGGCGCTGATCGAGGCGGCCGATCTCGTCACCGAGATGCAGTTGGTGAAGCACCATTTCGCGGCCGGCGTGAAGGCGCAGGTCGGCATCGAGTTCTGAGCGCGTCGACAGGAGCGGGGAGGGCCATGGCGCGCGCGCTGATGTTTCAGGGCACCGGCTCGGACGTGGGCAAGTCCCTGCTGGTCGCCGGCCTCGCCCGCGCCTTCGCTGACCGGGGCCTGAAGGTCCGCCCCTTCAAGCCGCAGAACATGTCCAACAATGCCGCCGTCACGGCCGACGGCGGCGAGATTGGGCGGGCGCAGGCGCTTCAGGCCCGAGCTGCCCGCGTGCCTCTCTCCGTGCACATGAACCCCGTGCTGCTGAAGCCGCAGAGCGAGGTTGGTGCGCAGGTGGTGGTGCAGGGCAGGGTGGTCGGCAGCGCCAAGGCGGCCGCCTATCAGCAGATGAAGGCAGGCCTCCTGCCCTCGGTTCTGGAGAGTTTTCGCCGGCTAAAGACCGAGGCCGACCTTGTGCTGGTGGAAGGTGCCGGCTCCGCCTCCGAGGTCAATCTCAGGGCCAATGACATCGCCAACATGGGCTTTGCCCGTGCGGCGGACGTACCTGTGGTACTGATCGGAGACATCGACCGAGGCGGCGTGATCGCGAGCCTCGTGGGCACGAAGACGGTGCTCGATCCGGCGGATGCGGCGATGATCCAGGGCTTCATCGTCAACCGTTTCAGGGGCGATCCCGCCCTGTTCGGGAGCGGCATGGACCTCATCGCCGGGCACACGGGCTGGGCCGCTCTCGGCCTCGTGCCCTTTTACACGGGCGCCGCCCGCCTGCCCGCCGAGGACGCGCTGGGCGTCGCCGGCCCGCAGGCGCCGAAGCCCGGCGCGAAAGTGCGGATCGCGGTGCCGATCCTGCCCCATGTGGCGAATTTCGACGATCTCGATCCGCTGGACGCCGAGCCGGGTCTCGAGGTGCGGCGCATCCGTCCATCCGACGTCCTGCCGACGGATACGGATCTCGTGCTCCTCATCGGCTCCAAGGCCACCATCGCGGATCTCGCGGCCCTACGGGCCGGCGGCCTGCATCATGACATCCAGGCCTTTGCACGTCGCGGCGGGCGGGTGCTGGGCCTGTGCGGCGGCTATCAGATGATGGGCGAGCATCTGTCCGATCCGGATGGCGTGGAAGGCCCGCCCGGCTCGACGGAAGGCCTCGGGCTGCTGAAGGTGGGTACGGTGATGACCGGCGAGAAACGGCTGGTCGCCGTCACCGGTACCTCGCGGCTCGGTGCGCCTTTCTCCGGCTATGAAATGCACATCGGCGCAACGGAAGGCGCCGACACCGCCCGCCCCTTCGCCGAGCTCGACGGCGCGGGCGCGGAAGGCGCCGTCTCGGCCGATGGCCGCATCATGGGCACCTATGTGCACGGCCTGTTCGGGGATGACCGCCAGCGCGCGGCCCTCATGGGGCTGCTGGGCGCAGGGCCGGCTCAGGTGGCCTATGAGGCAGGCGTCGAAGAGGCGCTGGACGGTCTTGCCGCTCACCTCTCGGCGCATCTCGACCTCGACCGCCTCCTCAGCCTCGCGCGATGACGAGGCCCGCGAGCGCGATCAGCGTGACGAACACCACCAGCAGCGCGTCCGCCGCCACATAGAGGCGCAGGGCCGCGCGGATGTCGCGGGCGTCGATGTCCCGGCGGCCGTTGCCCATGTAGGCCGCCTGCGCCGGCACGCCGCCATAGGAACGCGGGCCGGCGATGGAGATGCCCAGAGCTCCCGCCATGGCCGCCTCCGGCCAACCGGCATTGGGCGAGCGGTGATGGGGAGCGTCGCGCAGCATGGCGCGCCAGGCCTCTTTGGGCGAACAGCCCGGCAGCAGTCCGGCCGCGAGCACGATGAGCAGGCCGGAGAGACGCGAGGCGGGCAGGTTCACGAGATCATCCAGCCGCGCCGCCGCCCAGCCGAAATCCTCATAGCGAGGATTGCGGTGGCCGATCATGCTGTCCGCCGTATTCAGCGCCTTGTAGCCGGCCCCGCCCGCGAGGCCGCCCACCAGCATCCAGAATGTGGGCGCGACGATGCCGTCCGAGAAATTCTCGGCCAGGCTCTCGATGGCCCCGCGCGTCACGCCGGCGACATCCAGTTGCTCGGGATCGCGTCCGACGATGTGCGAGACGGCGCGGCGCCCGGCGGCAAGGCCGCCTTTCTCCAGCGCCGTCGCCACGGCCGCAACGTACGTATAAAGCGAGTGCTGGGCGATGAGCACGCTGCCGAGGATGCCCGCCAGCACCACGCCGAGCGCGAACTGGCGCAGGAACGCCTCTAGCATCAGCGCCGGCAGCATGGCGCAGGCGAGCAGGACGATGACGGTCAGGACGCCGTTCCGCTTGCGGGCAGGGCCGGGGAGGGTGGTGCGGTTGAGACGCGACTCGAGTGCGCTGATGAGCGTTCCGGCCCAGACCACGGGGTGGCGAATGGCGCGGAACAGCGGCTGCGGATAGCCGGTCAGGCCTTCCACAAGCAAAGCGACGCAGGTCAGATCAAAAGCCATGGCATGTCTTCGGGCATCAAGGGCGTGGGGACGCTGCGGTACGTCCGGCACGCAATCTCGGGAACGGGACGTCCTGTAATGTCTGTCACGGGAAGTGTCTTCATTTTCTCATGCCGAAGTGCGAGAAGCGCGCTCGGTTGAATGCAGCAAGGAACCGTCATGCGCGTCGCGATGATTGGCACGGGGTACGTGGGTCTGGTGTCCGGCGCCTGTTTTGCGGACTTCGGGCATCACGTCACCTGCGTGGACAAGGACGCGCAGAAGATCGAGCGTTTGGAGCGGGGCGAAATCCCCATCTTCGAGCCCGGCCTTGATGCCCTGGTGGCGCGCAACCGCGCCGCGGGACGGCTCGATTTCGCGGTGGACCTGACGCAGGCTGTGCGCGAGGCGGACGCGGTGTTCATCGCGGTGGGGACGCCCTCCCGGCGCGGCGACGGCCATGCCGACCTCTCCTATGTCTATGCGGCCGCGCGCGAGATCGCCCAGGCGGCGGAGGGCTATACGGTCGTGGTCACCAAGTCGACTGTGCCCGTGGGCACCGGCGACGAGGTGGAGCGGGTGATCCGCGAGACCCGTCCCGATGCGGACATCTCCGTGGTGTCTAACCCCGAATTCCTGCGCGAAGGCGCGGCCATCGAGGATTTCAAGCGGCCGGACCGCATCGTCGTCGGCACGGACGAGCCGCGCGCCCGCGAGGTGATGGCGCAGCTCTATCGCCCGCTGGCGCTGAACAGCCTGCCGCTGGTCTATACGAGCCGCCGCACCTCCGAACTCATCAAATATGCCGGCAACGCCTTCCTCGCAGTGAAGATCACCTTCATCAACGAGATCGCCGACCTGTGCGAGCAGGTCGGCGCGAACGTCCAGGACGTGGCACGCGGCATCGGCCTCGACAACCGCATCGGCTCGAAATTCCTGCATGCCGGCCCCGGCTATGGTGGCTCCTGCTTCCCGAAGGACACGCTCGCCCTCACCCGCACGGCGCAGGAAGCCGGAACGCCCTTGCGCATCGTCGAGACGGTGGTCGGCGTGAATGACGTGCGCAAGCTTGCCATGGCCAAGAAGGTGGTGAACGTCCTTGGCGGCGATGTGCGCGGCAAGACCGCGGCGGTTCTGGGCCTCACCTTCAAGCCGAATACCGACGACATGCGCGAGAGCCCGGCCATTTCCATCATCCATGCGCTTCTGGACCGTGGAATGAAGATCCGCGCTTTCGATCCCGAAGGCATGGAGGAAGCCAAGAAGGTGCTGCCCGCCGACGTTGCCTATGCGAGCGGCCCCTATGAGGCCGCAGACGGCGCCGACTGCCTCGTCATCGTCACCGAATGGGACGCCTTCCGGGCGCTCGATTTCGAGCGCATGCGCAAGCTGCTGAAGCAGCCGGTTCTCGTGGACCTGCGCAACATCTACCGGCCCGATGAGATGGCGGCGCTCGGCTTCACCTATGAGAGCGTCGGCCGCGGCACGCCCGGCGCGCCGGATACGCTGACGCTCGCGGCGCAGTGACGGCTACCATTTTGCCGTCACACTCCTGTGGTCCGACGCGCTTGAGCGAGAGCTTGGCCTTGATGCTGCGGATCCATCAGGGCGGGGCAGGGCGCTTCGGCCTCGTGCGCGCACCGGCCGGACGGCCGGCGGCAGTAGGTGGAATATGCGTTTTCTGGTGACGGGCACGGCCGGCTTCATCGGCTTTCACCTGGCAAAGCGACTTCTGGCGGGCGGGCATGTGGTGGTCGGCGTGGACGGCCTCACGCCCTATTATGATGTGCGCCTGAAGCACTCACGCCATGCGGAACTGGAGCGTCACAACGGTTTCTCCGCCGTCATCGGGATGATCGAGACGCCCGACGTGCTCGCGCAGGCGGCGGATTTGGCGCAGCCGGATGTCATCATCCACCTCGCCGCACAGGCCGGAGTGCGTTACAGCCTCGAAAATCCGAAAGCGTATGTGGACGCCAATCTCAACGGCTCCTGGAACGTGCTGGAACTCGCCCGGCACCTGAAGCCGCGCCATCTGCTCCTCGCATCCACCAGTTCCGTCTACGGCGCCAACGCCAAGGTGCCGTTCTGCGAGACCGACCGGGCCGACGAGCCCATGACGCTCTATGCGGCCACGAAGAAGTCCATGGAGGCGATGGCGCATTCCTATGCCCATCTCTATGGCGTGCCGACCACTGCCTTCCGCTTCTTCACGGTCTATGGCCCATGGGGCCGGCCGGACATGGCCCTGTTCAAGTTCGTCTCCGCCATCCTGAAAGGCGAGCCCATCGACATCTATGGCGAGGGCCGGATGTCCCGGGATTTCACCTTCATCGATGATCTGGTGGAGGCAGTCCTGCGCCTCGTGGAGCGTGCGCCCCAAACGGGCGCGCCGGTCGGCCGCGCGGGCGTCGATTCCCTTTCGCCGGTGGCGCCGTTCCGCGTGGTGAACATCGCCGGCGGCCAGCCCGTGGGGCTTCTCGATTTCGTCGAGACGGTAGAGCAGGCGGTCGGGCGCCCAGCCATCCGCAATTTGCTGCCGATGCAGGCCGGCGACGTGCCCCGCACCTATGCCTCGGCCGCGCTCCTTGAGGCCCTGACCGGCTATCGTCCGGACACGCCGCTGGGCGTCGGCGTCCCGGCCTTTGTAGAATGGTACCGGAGTTATTACGGCATCTGACGCCGCAGTCACAGGACCGGCGGCCATGCGGTTGGGGGGTGCCTCTGCCAACCTTAGCTAAGTCGCGAGCGTGCCGTCGGCCCCAGGCACATTAATCGCGGCATCCGTCAGAACTGGAAGCGTGCTCGACGGAACAATCGGCCACTTTGGCGTGCGGGCGCGAAATTTGCGGTTTTCAGGGCCTTGGCCATGCCAATACGCGAACGCACCCCGCCGTTTGCACGTGAGACCCAATTTCAAGGGGCAGGGCATCAGTGTGCGATACGGCCTGTTCATCACCGGCGGAGCAATGGGTGCATCCACCAGCCATGGATGGCAGAGCGGGAGCCATAATGATCCACGATGCGTAGAAGATATATTATGGAACCTAATTTGAACATCCGTTGAAGGGCATTTCAGCCTTGGCGCCGACAGGCACCGTTTCGGCGTCCATGCTGGGCGGATTGGTGCTAAGGCGGTATGTGCCGGCTGCGTCCGCGTCCCCCGTAAGGAGTTCCTGACATGTCCGAGACTGCCGTGCCGCCGCCGATGCTCGACCATGTGGTGGTGAATGTCAGAGGCGCGCTGGATGAGGCCTTCGCCGCTTATCAGCGGCTCGGCTTCCAACTGACCGTGCGCGGACATCACACGCTTGGCTCTGCCAACCATCTGGCCATCTTCGACACGGCCTATCTGGAGTTGCTCGGCTATGAGCCGGGTAAAGGCGGCGGTCGCGCCGATCTCTGGGAGCACCCCGCGGGCCTTACCGGCCTGGCCTTCAAGGATGACGATGGGCGTTATGCTGATCTCGTCGCGCGCGGCGTGCCCGTTACGCCGCCGGCTGAATTTTCGCGACCTGTGCTGCTCGCCGACGGACCGCACGACGCCCGTTTCCGCGTGGTTCGCCTGTCACCCGGCGAGGTCCAGAACGGGCGCACCTTCTTCTGCCATCACTATACGCCCGATCTTGTCTGGCGGCCGGAATGGCAGCGTCATCCCAATACCGCGGTATCGGTGCGGGACTTCGTCATTGCCACACGCGATCCCGCCCGTACCGCCTCTCTCTACGAGCGCATGTTCGGCCCGGGTGCGCTTCGATCCACCGGCGGAAATCTCTCCTTCGCCGCAGGTGCGACGACGATCCATATCCTCACGCCGGACGCAGCCGAGGCGCGCCTCGGGATGCCCGTGGAACTGGGGCCGGACGGTACGGACCGCATGGTCGCGCTGGTCCTTCGCGTGAGCGACATAGCGGCGACCGGGCGCGTCCTGACCGGCAATGGCGTGACTGTAGAGGCTCTGCCGGGCAGCGGCCTCGTGGTGCCCGCATCCGAGGCGGCCGGGGCCGTGCTCGGCTTTGTGCCCCTCTGAGTGGGGTAGGGCTCCTTGGCCGTCGCCCTGCCCTGCCCTTCACGCGGCCGCCAAGCCGCCATCCCGCGGCTCGAAGACCTCGGAGCGCAGCCTTCGCAACTGCCGGCGCGCTTATGACCGGGCTCGCGATCTATGGCGGGCTGTTTGTCACCGCCTTCATCGCCGCGACCATCCTGCCGCTGCAATCGGAGGCGGCGCTCGTGGCCCTGCTTCTGACCGGCGATCGGCCTTGGTGGGCACTGGTGGCCGCGGCGAGCGCCGGCAATGTGCTGGGGTCGCTCACCAATTGGATGCTCGGGCGCGGGATCGAGCGCTATCGCGATCGCAAATGGTTTCCCGCCGATGGCAAGGCGCTTGATCGCGCCCAGCGCTGGTATCGCCGCTATGGAAAGTGGTCGCTGCTGCTGAGCTGGGCTCCGGTGGTGGGCGATCCGCTGACCGTGATTGCGGGCGTGCTCCGGGAGCCGCTTGGCAGCTTCCTGCTTCTGGTCGGCATCGCCAAGGTCGCGCGCTACCTGATCCTGACGGCACTCACGCTCAATCTCTTCACGTGATGTGGAGCATGAGGATAAGCCGAAAATCGGCTCTGCCAGCAGATGGTTGGTTCCATCTTCTCATGTGGAGAAGCGGTGGATCAGGCCTCGAAAATCATTCCGTCGAACGCGGGAATGATGCGTTCGGGCAGGCGTGCCTTCAGCTTCCCATAGTCTAGATCGGTATGGAGGTTCGTGAGGATGGTGCGGGCAGGGCGCATGCGCTCCTCATGCTCCAGCGCCTCCGAAAGGCTGAAATGGCTTGGGTGGGGCGTTTCACGCAGTGCATCAAGAATCCAGACGTCAAGATTCTCCAAGGCTTTCAGACTGTTCTGCGGAAAAGCGCTGACGTCGCTTGAATAGGCGACGCCACCAAATCTGAAGCCGAACGAATCGATGTCGCCATGGTGCTGGCGGAACGGCAAGGCGGTTATGGGACCGCCCTGCCCCGGCACGGTGATCTCGCGGCCCTCATGAAAGCGGTGCTCGGTGAGGATGGGCGGATAGTTGCTGCCCGGCGGCGTCACGAAGCAGTAGCCGAAGCGCGCGTGCATGGCGCGGGCGGTCTCCTCGTCCATATACACGTCCATGCGGCGGCGGTTGTGGATGACCAGCGGGCGCACGTCGTCGATGCCGTGGGTGTGGTCGGCATGCTCATGGGTGATGAGAAGGGCATCCACATGGGTGACGCCCACGTCCAGCAACTGTTCGCGCAGGTCTGGAGAGGCGTCGACGAGCACGGTGGTCACGCCGTCGGGGCCGGTGCGCTGGACAAGCAGGGAGCAGCGGCGGCGGCGGTTGCGCGGTTCGTTCGGATCGCAGGCGCCCCAGCCCTGCCCCACGCGGGGAACGCCGCCGGAAGAGCCACAGCCCAGAATGGTGAATTTGAGCGTCATGGGAAGCCCGCCTGCACCGCCTTCGCGCGGCCTTTCGACCCTTAGGCCGTGTCAGGGGATTCTCCAAGCCTCCCCCTCCCTCCGCCGAAAGCTGCGGCGGGGCGGCAGGCGCCCGCAACATTTTGCTTAACGCAGCGTTGAGCACGCGAAACGGGCGTCCCGTTCGCGCGGTGCCCTGGCGGGGGTGAAAGAGAATGTTCAACGATCCGGGCCTCGCCCGTGTCACGAGGCCGGTTCACCGGGAAAGCCGCACGCTGGTTTTTCTCGGCGCGCTCGCGCTCATCGCGGTGGTCTATATCGGGCGCGAGGTGTTCGTGCCCGTCGCCCTGGCCGTGCTGCTCAGCTTCGTTCTTTCTCCCGTTCTGCTGGTGCTGCGGCGGCTCCGCATCCCGCGCACGTTGGGGGTGGCCGGCGTCGTCATGCTCACTTTCATCGGACTCCTCGCCCTCGGCGCGGTCGTCGCCACGCAGGTCGGACAGTTGGCCAGTGATCTGCCGCACTATCAGGCGAACGTACGCGACAAGATCCGGGATCTGAAAAGCACGGCCTCGGGTTCGGCCACCATGGAGCGCGTGGCGGGCATGCTCCAGGACCTCTCGAGCGAGCTCGACCGGCCCGACCCGCAGCCGAAGTTCCAGCTCGATGCCGCCGCTGCGGCCCAGCGCCCCATCCCGGTGGAAATACGGGCGCCGGAACTCGGCACGCTGGCCATGCTGCGCTCGCTGGGCGAGCCGCTGCTGCATCCGCTGGCAACCACCGGCATCATCTTCATCTTCCTCATCTTCATCCTTCTCCAGCGGGAGGACCTGAGGAACCGCTTCATCCGTCTGGCCGGGGCGCACGACATCCAGCGCACGACGGCGGCGCTGGATGATGCGGGAGCCCGTCTCTCTCGTTTCCTGCTGACGCAGGTGGTGCTCAATGCGGGGTTCGGCTGTGTCATTGGCCTCGGGCTCGGCCTCATCGGCGTGCCGAGTGCCATGCTGTGGGGGCTGCTCGCCGCTGTCCTGCGCTTCGTGCCTTACATCGGTGCGATCATCGCGGCGCTGTTGCCCTCCGCGCTCGCACTGGCGGTGGATCCCGGCTGGTCCATGGTTGTGTGGTGCATTGTCCTGTTCGCGGTGGTGGAGCCCGTGGTGGGGCACATCATCGAGCCGCTCCTCTACGGACGCAGCACCGGGCTCTCGCCCGTCGCCGTCATCGCCTCCGCCACCTTCTGGACCTGGCTCTGGGGGCCCATCGGCCTTGTGCTCGCGACACCGCTGACGTTGTGCCTGGTGGTGCTGGGCCGGCATGTGGACCAGCTCGAATTTCTCGACGTGATGCTGGGTGACAGTCCCCCCCTGAGCGCACCGGAACTGTTCTACCAGCGCATGCTGGCCGGCGACCCGGTCGAGGCGTCAGGCACGGCGGAGGATTTCCTGAAAGACCACGCTTTGTGCGCCTATGTGGACGAGGTCGCCCTGCCCGCGCTGCGTCTCGCGCAGGCCGACTTCGAGCGCGGGGCCCTCGATCTGGAGCGTGTCGAGCGGATCCGGCTCAGCGTGCAGGAACTCGTCTATACGCTCGGCCCCGGCGAGGACGAGGCTGTCGCCGCGACCGAGAGTGCACCGACGGCCGATCGGCCCATCCTGTGCATCGGCGCGCGCACCGGCCTTGATGAAGCGGCGGCGATGCTCGCCGCCATGGTGCTGGGCGCCAACGGCCTGACCGCTCAGGTGGAGGGGCCGAGCCGGCTCCAGCGGGCGAGCCTCATCAGCCTTGATGCCACGCAGGCGGCGATGATCCTGGTCTCTGCCATGGACAGCAACAGCACCGCGCTGCTCCGCTACGCCGTGCGGCGCCTGCGCCGCCGCCTGCCGCATGCGGTGATCCTGCTGGGCGCGTGGGGACTTTCGGACGACCGCAGCCTGCGCAACAGCCTGGAGGAGCATGGCGATCCGGTTTCGGCGCGCATGTGCGACGCGCTGTCCGCGGCACGCCGGCTGCTGCCGCCGCCTCCGCCGGACAAGACCCTGCCCCGCCTTGAACGGAGCGCGGCAGCGAGCTGACGCGACCGGCAGGGCTTGCGGCGTACGCCGCCCTGTGGATGGCTAGGCCTCCAACGGGAGGCAACAATGACACTTGAGACATGGGCCGCGTTCGCACTGGCATCGGCCATTCTTCTCGCCATTCCCGGCCCGACGATCCTGCTCGTCATCTCCTATGCGCTCGGTCATGGCCGCCGTCCGGCGGCTGCCATCGTCGCCGGCGTCGCGCTCGGCGACCTGACGGCCATGACCGCGTCGATGCTGGGTCTCGGGGCGGTACTGGCCGCCTCCGCGGCGCTTTTCACGGGGCTCCGCTGGATCGGCGGCGCCTATCTCGTCTATCTCGGCATCAAGCTCTGGCGTGCACCGGTGCAGCCGCTTGAGGCCGCGCCCGTGCAGAACGATCGGCTGGCGCGCATCGGCTTCCACGCCTTCGCGGTGACGGCGCTGAACCCGAAGAGCATCGTCTTCTTCGTCGCCTTCGTGCCGCAGTTTATCGAGGCATCAGCGCCGCTGCTGCCGCAGGTGGCGGTGATGGAGCTGACCTTCGTCACGCTCGCTGCCCTCAATGCCGCGCTCTATGGCTGGCTCGCGGCGTCGGCCCGCGCGCGGTTCGCCAGCGTTACCGCCCGGCGCGCCGTCAATCGCGCCGGGGGCGGGTTGTTGATGGGGGCCGGCCTGCTCGCCGCCGGTTGGCGCAAGGCCGCGGCCTAAAGGCGGCTCAGACCCGGCGCGGCGTGTGGAGCGCGGCGGGAGTGACGCTGCGCACGTCCGTGAGGCCGGCGAGGGCCATGCTGGTGTCGAGTTCCTTGCGCAGGATTTCAAGCACCTGCGTCACGCCCCCCTGCCCTCCTGCCGCGAGGCCATAAAGCCAGGAGCGGCCGATCAGGCAGCCCCGCGCGCCGAGCGCCAGCGCCTTCAGCACGTCCTGCCCGGTGCGGATACCGCCATCGAGCAGGATTTCCGTGCGCGAGCCCACCGCCGAGGCGATCTCCGGCAGCACGCTGATGCTGGCGGGAGCGCTGTCAAGCTGGCGTCCGCCATGGTTCGACACGACGATGGCATCCGCGCCATGGTCGGCGGCGATGCGGGCGTCCTCGGGATCAAGGATGCCCTTCAGGACCAGCTTGCCGGGCCACAGGCTCCGGATCCATGCGACATCCTTCCAGCTCAGAGAGGGGTCGAACTGCTGCGCCACCCACTGGGCCATGGCGTTGAGATTCTTGCCCGCCGGCATCCAGCCCTGAAGATTGCCGAAGCTGCGGCGCTGGCCGCGCAACACGTTCAGCGCCCAGCCGGGCTTGGTGGCGATGTCGAGCGCATTGGCGAGGGTGAGGCGCGGCGGCACGCTGAGGCCGTTCTTGATGTCGCGATGGCGCTGGCCGTGGGCGGCGAGATCCAGCGTCAGCACCAGCACCGGGCAGCCGGCGGCGCGCGCCCGCTCCACCAGCGACTGGGTGAAGGCCCGGTCCCGCATCACATAGAGCTGGAACCAGAAAGGCTTGTCCACCGCCCCCGCCACATCCTCGATGGAGCAGATGGACATGGTGCTGAGCGTGAAGGGCACGCCGAAGGCCTGCGCGGCCCGCGCGCCGAGGATCTCGCCATCGGCATGAAACAGCCCGGTGAGGCCAGTGGGCGCGATGCCCACCGGGATGGTGACGTCCTGTCCCAGGAAGGTGGTCGCAACATTGCGCTTCGAGACGTCCACCATCACACGCTGGCGCAGGCGGAGCGCATCGAGTTCGGCATAATTGGCGGCGAGCGTGCGCTCGTCATAGGAGCCGCGCTGGGCATATTCGAACATGGCACGCGGAATGCGGCGGCGCGCGATGTCGCGCAGATCGGCAATATTGGTGACGGGCGCCACGGCAAAGCCTCATCGGAACGCAAAACGCGCGCACCGGATGGCGCGCGCGTCGAAGCTCTTAGACCCGGCGAGCCGGCAACGGAAGCGCCGGCGCTGCCGCATGCGCTTCCTCCTTTGGCCTACCGGCGCCCGCCCGCCGGGGCCTTCACCTTAATGGCGAGGCAGAGGATGGCGGCGATCACCGGGCCGGCGGCCAGCGTCAGCAGGGCCGGCGTGAAGCTCTGGGTGGTGTCCTTGATCCAGCCCACGAGATAGGGACCGGCGAAGCCGCCGATCTGGGCAAAGCCGTTGATGGCGGCCAGCCCCGCCGCAGCGGCAGCGCCGGTGAGGAACTGCGTCGGCAGCGACCAGAATACGCCCAGCACCGCCCACACACCGAAGGCAGCCGCGCTGATCAGCATCAGCCCGACCAGCGGCGTCGGCGCTACGGCACTCGCCGCGAGGAACAGGCCGCCGAAGAGCGCCGCGAGAGCCGTGTGCCACTTGCGCTCGCCGGTGCGGTCGGAACTGCGGGCCACGAGCACGAGGCCGATCGCGGCGAAGACGAAGGGCACGGCGGTGACAAAGCCGGTCTGAATGTCGGAGAGGCCGCCGATGGAGCGTACGATCTGCGGCAGCCAGAGCACTACCCCGTACACCGCCATGGCGTTGAACATGTAGATGAGGGTGAGCAACCACACACGCGGATCGCGGAAGATCGCGCCATATTCGTGCGCGCCGGTGTTGGCGACCTCCCGGTTCTCGCGCTCCAGTTCGGCGATGAGCCACTCGCGCTCCGCTTCGTCCAGCCAGCGGCCATCCTGCGGACGGTCCACGAGATAGAAGAAGGTGAAGACACCGAGGATCACCGCCGGCAGGCCCTCGAGGATGAAGAGCCACTGCCAGTTGGCGAGCCCGTGCCAGTTGGGCACGGTGGCGAGGATCCAGCCGGAGATGGGGGCGCCGATCACGGTGGACAGGACGGTGGCCGTCATGAAGCCGGCGGTCGCCTTGGCGCGGTCGCGGGCCGGGAACCAGTAGGTCAGATAGAGCAGGATGCCGGGCACGAAGCCGGCTTCGGCCGCGCCCAGCAGGAAGCGCAGGATATAAAAGCTGGTCTCGCCCTGGATGAAAGCCATGGCACAGGAGATGAGGCCCCACGTCACCATGATGCGGGCGATCCAGATGCGGGCGCCCACCTTGTGCATCATCATGTTGCTGGGGATCTCGAAGGCGATGTAGCCGAGGAAGAAGACGCCGGCGCCGAACCCGTAGGCGGTCGCCGAAAGCCCGAGATCCTTGTTCATGTGCGTGGCGGCAAAGCCCACGTTCACACGGTCGAGGTAATTCACGATGAACAGGACGAAGCAGTAAAAGACGATCCGCCAGCGCAGCTTGGAAGCGATGCGCTTGCGCATGGCTTCGCCGTCGGCAGCAGATGCATCCATGGCGATGGATGACATGGCCGTTTCTCCCAGCATGAATATTGGCGTTTTTTATTGGACGCCGGCGGAAACGTTGTCCGCCGGCGACAGAGGGCACCCGAATGGTCGGTGCTCAGTAGGTGGCGCGGCCGCCCGAGACGTCGAACACGCCGCCGGTGGAGAAGGAGCATTCTTCCGAGGCGAGCCAGCACACCAGTGCCGCCACTTCCTCGATCTGACCGAAGCGGCCCATGGGGATCTTGGACAGCATGAAGTCGATGTGCGCCTGGGTCATCTGGTCGAAGATGGCGGTGCGCACCGCTGCGGGGGTAACGCAGTTCACGGTGATCTTGTTCTTCGCCAGTTCCTTGCCCAGCGACTTGGTGAGGCCGATCACGCCCGCCTTGGAGGCGCTGTAGGCCGGGGCGTTCGGATTGCCTTCCTTGCCGGCGATGGAGGCGATGTTGACGATGCGCCCGTAGTCCTTCTCCAGCATGTAAGGCACCACGGCCTTGTCGCAGTAGAAGACGCCGTTGAGGTTGATGTCGATCACCTTGCGCCAGTCCTCGACCGGATAGGTCCAGGTGGTGGTGTTGGGGCCGGTTATGCCGGCGCTCGCGACCAGGATGTCGATCTGCCCGAAGGTGTCGGCCACCGTCTTGGCGGCGGCTTCCACCGCCGGCCAGTCGGACACGTCGAGGGCGACGCCGATGGCGTTGGCGCCGAGCCCGGCCTTGGCCGTCTCGATGGCGGCGGGATCGCGATCCCAGATCGCCACCTTGCCGCCCTCGGCGATGATGCGCTGGGCGATGGCGAGGCCGATGCCGGCCGCACCGCCGGTGACGACCGCGACGCGGCCCGAAAAGCGAGTGCTATCAACCATTACTTCTTCTCCCAGGCGACGCAGGTCTGCTTCTGACGGCCGAGCTTGTCGATACCCAGCTCAATGACGTCGCCGGCCTTGAGATAGACCGCCTCGGGCTTGATGCCCATGCCGACGCCCGGAGGGGTGCCGGTGGTGATGATGTCACCCGGCAGCAGGGTCATGAATTCCGACAGGTAGCTCACGATGGTCTTCACATCGAAGATCATGGTGGACGTGTTGCCGGTCTGGCGGCGCTGGCCGTTCACGTCCAGCCACATGCCGAGCTGCTGCACGTCGCCCACCTCGTCGGAGGTGACGAGCCACGGGCCGATGGGGCCGAAGGTGTCGCAGCCCTTGCCCTTGTCCCAGGTGCCGCCACGCTCGATCTGGTACTCGCGCTCCGACACGTCATTGATGAGGACGTAGCCGGCCACGTGATCGAGCGCCTCGTCCTTCGTGACGTAGGAGGCGCGCTTGCCGATGACGATGCCCAGTTCCACTTCCCAGTCGGTCTTCTTCGAGCCGCGCGGGATCACCACGGCGTCGTTCGGACCCTGGATGCAGGAGGTGGCCTTCATGAAGACCACCGGCTCGGACGGGATCGGCAGGTTCGATTCCGCCGCATGGTCGGTGAAGTTCAGGCCGATGGCGATGAACTTGGCCACGTTGGCAACCGGCGCGCCATAACGCGGCGTGCCCTCCACCACCGGCAAAGACGACACGTCCAGCGTCTTCAGCTTGGCCAGCCCCTCGGGCGTGATGGCCTCACCGGTGAGGTCGGAGATGACGCCCGACAGATCGCGGATCTTGCCGGCCTCATCGAGGAGGCCGGGCTTTTCCTGGCCCGCGGGGCCGTAACGCAGAAGCTTCATGGAATTTCGTTCGCCTCAGTGGGTGTAGGGGCGCGAGAGCTTGCACTCGGGGTTCAGGCGCACGCCGAAGCCGGGGGTGTCGTCGAGCTTCAGGCGGCCGTTCACCGGCACAGGCTCGTCGAGCAGGAGCGGCGTGAACATGGGCACCACCTGATCTGGCACCGGGTGCATCATCAGAAACTCGGCAAACGGGCTGTTATGCCGGGTGATCACGAAGTGATAGCTGTAGACGGACGAGCCGTGCGGCACCACGAGCACGCCGGCCGCATCCGCGAGCGCCGTGATCTTGATGAGCTCGGTGATGCCACCGCACCAGCCCACGTCCGGCTGGATGATGTCGCAGCACTCCATGTCCAGCAGCATCTTGAAGCCCCAGCGGGTGGCCTCGTGCTCGCCGGTGGTGATAAGGTGGCCCTTCGGCGCGTTCTTCTTGAGCGCCGCATAGCCCCAGTAGTCATCCGGCGGCAGGGCTTCCTCGGTCCACTTCAGGCCCATCTCGTTCCAGGCGATGGTGGAGAAGCGCGTGGCATATTCCACGTCCAGCGCCATCCAGCAGTCCTGCATGAGCCAGAAGTCCTTGCCGACCTTGTTCCGCATGTCGTTGAGGATGTCGAGGTTCTTGCGAAGCCCCTCCTCGCCCTCTGCCGGACCATGGTGCAGCGCCATCTTGCCGCCGATGAAGCCCATCTCCTTGGCAAGATCGGGCCGGGCGCCGGTGGCATAGAACTGGAGCTCGTCGCGCACCGCGCCGCCGAGCAGGTGATAGACCGGCTCCTTGCGCCACTTGGCGAGCAGGTCCCAGAGTGCCAGGTCCACGCCCGAGATGGTGTTCACCACCAGACCCTTGCGCCCGTAATAGAGCGTCGAGCGGTACATCTGGTCCCACATCAGCTCGATGTCGGTGATCTTGGCGCCTTCGATGAAGCGGGCGAGGTGCTTCTCGACGATCCAGGCGGCGGGCTCGCCGCCAGTGGTCACCGCAAAGCCCACCGTGCCGTCGGAGGCCTCCACCTCGACCACCAGCGTGCCGAGCACGTTGATGCCGAAGGTGCGCCGGCTCTGGCGATAGGCCGGATACTTGGACATGGGGGTCGCGATGTGGTCGTCGATCCAGTGGGTGCCCTGCTGGTCGTGATAATCGCCGCCCCCGCCGCGCACCACATAGGCGCGCACTTCACGAATGGTAGGCACGGACATCAACGGTCTCCTCGAGCAGTCACAGGGGTGGCGCCGGCCACGGGCTGGCGGGCTGCGCCCAGCGCCAGGATGGCGAGGACGCCGATGAAGGTGGTGGCGGCGAGCACATAGAGGCCGGCCGGGGCACCGAAGGTCGCATCGGCCCAGTTCTTCACATTGGGGGCGAAGAAGCCGCCGAGGGCGCCCATGGCGTTCACGAGGGCGATGCCGGCGGCCGCCGCCACGCCGCCAAGATAGCGGGTGGGGAAGGTCCAGAACATCGGTTGCACGGCGATGAAGCCGGCGGCAGCGAAGCACAGGGCGACCAGCGCGACGGCGGGCGGTGTGCCGGCGGAAACCGCGATGCCGGCACCCGAGACGGCGAGGGTCAGGGCCGCGAGGCTGCGGTGTTTGCCGGTCTGGTCCGCGAGGCGCGGAATGAAATAGGTCGCGGCCATGGCGCAGATCCACGGGATCGCAGCGACGAGACCCACTTCAAGGCCCACCTTCTTGCCGAGCAGCGCGGCCACCTGCGTCGGCAGGTAGAAGACGACGCCATACACGCTCATCTGGATCAGGAAGTAGATCACCACGAAGTGGAGAATGCGCGGATTGGCGAACGCCGCCTTGAGGCCGGCATGGCCGTGGCTTTCCTTGGCCTTCTCCTCCGTGGCGATGGCCGCCACCAGCGCCTTGCGCTCGTCGGCGGGCAGCCATTTGGCATCGGCGGGCTTGTCGTCGAGATACCAGAAGGCCCAGATGCCGACGATGCTGGCCAGCAGGCCCTCGATGAGGAACATCCACTGCCACCCTTCGAGGCCCCACGCGCCGTGGAACTCCAGCAGCAGGCCGCTGAGCGGGCTGCCCAGGATGAAGGAGATGGGCGCGCCGAAATAGAATAGGCCGAGGATCTGGCCGCGCTTTTCCTGCGGGAACCAGTAGGTGACGTAGAGGATCACGCCCGGAAAGAAGCCGGCCTCCGCCGCGCCGAGCAGCAGGCGCAGGGCATAGAAGGACATCTCGCCTTGGGTGAACATCATGGCGGCCGAGACGAGGCCCCAGGTGACCATGATGCGGCACATCCAGATCTTGGCACCGACCCGGTGCATGATCAGGTTGCTGGGCACTTCAAAGGCCGCATAGGTCAGGAAGAAGAGGCCGGCGCCGAGCGCATAGGCGGCAGCCGAAATGCCGGCGGACGCCTGGAAGGCATCCTTGGCAAAGCCGATGTTCGCGCGGTCAAGAAACGCCAGCACGTACATGAGCAACAGAAAGGGCACGAGGCGAAGGCGCGCGCGCGCGACCGCCCGTTCGAGCGTCGGGTTGGACACCATGATGGCGTTTCCTCAGGGACTGAAGTTGGGGGAGTGGTGCATCCCATATTGTGGGACGTCATCTTATTATGTAGGATGATGATTAGGAGAGGTTTCGGAGGGTGTCAATGTCCGTTGCTAGCGTTGGAAACGGTCCGGACGAGAGCGGCCCCGAAAGCAAGGCGGCGGGTCCCGCCGGCAGCCAGGCCGTGATGCGCGCGCTTGACGTGCTTGAGGCCGCCGCGTCCGACCCCATCGATCTCGGCACCCTCGCCTCAAGCCTCGGTCTCACCCGCAGCACGGCGCACCGCCTTGCCAGCGGTCTGGCTGCGCGCGGCTATCTGCGGCTTGCGCCCGGCGAGGGCTATTCGCTCGGCCCGAAGGTCATGGAACTCGGGGCACGGGCGCGGGCCCAGCGCCCCCTCGCCCGCATCGCCCGTCCGCATCTGGAAGCGCTGGCGTCCGAGACCGAGGACACGGTTCATCTCGGCGTGCTGGAAGGGGACTGGGCGCTCTATCTCGACAAGCTGCCTGGACGTCGGCGTTTCGAGATTTCCTCCCGCGTGGGTGAGCGCCACCCGGTCTGGTCCACGGGCCTTGGCAAGGCGCTGATTCTCGACGGGGATGCGGCGACCTGGGAGCGCTTCTTCGAGATCGGCTCCGCACGCGGCCCGAACCGCGAGCAGGCGCGCACCGCCTGGCTCGGGCGCATGAGCAATTATGCCGACTGGGGCTACGCCTTCGACCTGGAGGAAAACGAGCCGCGCGTGCGCTGCGTGGCGGCGCCGATCCGCGATGCCTCGGGCCTCACGGTCGGCGCCATCAGCGTCTCCAGCGCCTCCCATTACATGGACGATGCCCGGATGAAGGCGCTGTCGCAGATGGTGACCGGAACGGCGGACCGGATCAGCGGCGAGCTTGGCTGGCGGCGCAGGCCGTCGGGCCAATAGGAAAGCATCGCTGAGCGGGGCTGCGGCATAAGGACCGGCGTCGCGCCGCTCACCTCGCCGCGAGCGGGCTTGATCCGCCCATAATTTAATCTATCTGTGCAGTGGAAATGAGGAGACAGACCATGTCCCGACTGCCCCTGCGCACCATTGCCGATGCCCCCGAAGCCGCCCGCCCCTTCCTCGAGACGGCCGAGAAGAACAACGGCTATCTGCCCAACCTGCTGCGCGTGCTCGCCAACGCGCCGGTGGCGCTTGAAACCTATCTGACGGTCTCCGGCATCAACGCACGCGCCTCGCTGAACCTCTCCGAGCGCGAGGCGGTCCAGATCACCGCCGCCGCCACCCACGGCTGCGGCTTCTGCGTCGCGGGCCACACCGCCATCGCCGAGAAGAAGGCGCACCTGCCGGCGGAAACCATCACCGCCCTGCGCGGCAAGGCGGAAGTGCCGGATGCCAAGCTCGATGCCGTGGCCCGCTTCACCGAATCCGTGATCGCCCATCGTGGCGCGGTGCCGGAAGCCGACCTTGCGACGTTCAAGGCGGCCGGCTTCAGCGACCAGCAGGCGCTGGAAGTGGTGCTCGGCGTCAGCCTCGCGACGCTCTGCAACTTTGCCAACAACCTCGGCCAGCCGCCGCTGAACGAACAGCTCGCCGCCTATCGCTGGGAGCCTGCCAAGCCGGTGGCCGCCGAATGAGCGCCCTGCCCGCGCGCCCATTGGCCGATCCGCGCTGCGACGGCTGGCTCACCGAGGCGGCCGACGCGCTCGATACCGGCGCCACGCTCTGCGAGGATCTGCTCCCGCGTCTCGCGGCGGCGGGGCTTCCGGCCGTCGGCGTGCCGCAGGCCCGAGGCGGCGCGGGCGGCACGGTGATCGACGCGCTCGAGGCGCTTTCGGAGGTGGCGAGCCATTCGCTCGCAGCCGCCTTCGTTCTGTGGGGCCACCGGACCTACATCGAATATCTGCTGCAAAGCCCCAACCTCGCGCTGGCTGACGCGTTGCTACCGGACCTCCTGACCGGCACGCAGGCGGGTGCAACGGGCCTGTCCAACGCCATGAAGCATCTTGCCGGCATGGAGCCGCTGCAGGTGACCGCGGTGACGGACGGAACGGCCCTGAAGGTGAACGGCGCCCTGCCCTGGGTGACAAACTTGCGGCCGCAGGGGTTCCACGTGGCGGCGGCGGTGGACGGGCCGGACGGCGTGCCTTTCGTTGCCAGCTTCGCCGGGACGGACGGCGGTGTCTCCCGCTCGGACGATCTCGAACTCATCGGCCTGCGCGGTACCAACACCGCAGCGATCACGCTCGCCGACGTGCGCCTCCCGGCCGGCCGCATCATTGCGGTGAATGCGCGCGAATGGCTGCCGCGCGTCCGGCCGGCTTTTGCCGGTCTGCAATGCGGCATGTCCATCGGGCTCGCGCGCCGGGCCCTTGCGGAAGCGCGGGATGCCGGCGGCGCGGGCCGCGGCATCCTCGCCCAGCCGCTCTCTGAGACCACGCAGCGGCTGGAAGCGGCGCAGTCGGCCCTTTTTGCGGGGCTGCGCAGCCGCGCCTTCGAGGCGGACGTGGCACCGCTGTTCGAGATCCGCATCGCGCTCGCCGAAGTGGTGGCCGAGGCGGTGGCGCTGGAGCTTCAGGCGCTGGGCGGCAAGGCCTATCTCGCCGGACCGGGGCGGGGCTTTGCCCGCCGCAGCCGCGAGGCCGCCTTTATCCCGGTCATCACGCCCAGTCTCGTGCAGCTCAAGACGGCTCTGGCCAAGCGCCGCGAGCAGGCGGCATGACATCGCCCGCGCTCGTGGCAGACGGCATCAGCCTGCGCTATCCCGGCGCCGAGCGCCGGGTTCTGGCCGATTTTTCGCTCAGCCTCGACGCGGGTGAGGTGGTGGCTCTGCTCGGCCCCTCCGGCGTCGGCAAGTCGAGCTTACTGCGGGTGCTGGCGGGTCTTCAGCCGCCTGATGGCGGGCGCATCGTCATGGATGGCGCGCCGGTGACGACCGTCCATCCCCGCCTTGCCCTCGCCTTCCAGAGCCCCGGCCTGCTGCCCTGGCTCGATCTGGAGCACAACGTCGCCTTCGGCCTCGACTTCAAGCGCCAGCCTAAACTCTCCCGCGCCGAGCGGCGGGAGCGGGTGGAGCACGCCATTGCCGAGGTGGGCTTGAGCCACGCCCGCCGCCTCAAGCCGGCGGCGCTCTCCGGCGGCATGGCCCAGCGGGCGGCGCTCGCCCGTTGCCTCGCCCGCAAGCCGCAGGTGCTGCTGCTGGACGAGCCTTTTGGTGCGCTGGACGAGGTAACGCGGGCCGAGATGCAGGACCTGCTGCTGAAGGTCGTGCGCGATTACGGCACGGCCGCGGTACTCGTGACCCACGACATCGACGAGGCGCTGCTGGTGGCCGACCGCGTGGTGCTGCTCGGCGGCGCGCCCGGCCGGGAGATCGGCCAGTGGTCCATCGACCTGCCGAAGCCGCGCGGCGCCTTCATTTCCGAACTCGGGGCCGTGCGGGTGGAGATTTTGACCACCCTGCGCAACGCCATCCGCGAACAGTGAACGGGGGACACATGCTCACCGACGATTTCTTCTCGCGCCGCGATGTCATGCGGCTCTCCGCGCTGCTCACCGCCGCCGGCGCCGCGCCCTTCCTGCAGGCGGGCTCGGCCCGTGCGCAGGAGAAGGACGCGCCGGTTCGCGTTGGCTATCTGCCGATCACCGACGCCACCCCGCTCCTCGTCGCCCACGGCAAGGGCTTCTACGAGGCTGAGGGCCTGAAGGCGGAAAAGCCGGTGCTGTTCCGCAGTTGGTCGCAGATCGTGGAGGCCTTCCTCTCGGGACAGGTGAACGTGGTGCACCTGCTCTCGCCCATCACGGTGTGGGCGCGCTATGGCAGCAAGGCCCCGGCCAAGGTGGTGGCGTGGAATCACACCTCCGGCTCGGGCCTCTCCGTTGGCCCGGACATTCAGTCGGTGAAGGATCTCGGCGGCAAGACCGTCGCCATTCCCTTCTGGTACTCGATCCACAATGTGGTGCTTCAGGCGCTTCTGAAGGAGAACGGTCTCACCCCCGTCTCCAAGAAGACCGGCACGCCGGCTGCCAATGAGGTGAACCTCCTCATCATGGCGCCGTCGGACATGGTGCCCGCGCTCGCCGCCAACCAGATCGCCGGCTACATCGTTGCCGAGCCGTTCAATGCCGCCGCCGAGGTGCTGAAGGTGGGCCGCGTGCTGCGCTTCACCGGCGATGTCTGGAAGGATCACGCCTGCTGCGTGGTCTTCATGCAGGAAAAGGATCTGGCCGAGCGGCCGGAATGGTCGCAGAAGGTGGTGAACGCCATCGTCAAGGCGCAGGCCTGGACCCGCGCCAACCGGGGCGAGACGGCGGAGCTGCTCTCCAAGGACAATCCGAACAAATACACGCCCCACAGTCTCGAAGTGCTGAAGCGCGTGCTCGATCCCGCGGCCGCCGACGAGAGCGCCTATGTGGCCTCCGGCGCCATCCGTCATCCGGACTGGCGCGAGAAGCGTATCGACTTCCAGCCCTATCCCTTCCCGAGCTACACCGAGGAACTGGTAACGCGCCTCAAGGGCACGCTGGTGGAAGGCGATCGCGGCTTTCTCGATGCGCTCGATCCCGCCTTCGCGGCCAAGGATCTGGTGGACGACCGCTTCGTGAAGGCGGCGCTCGCAAGCTCCGGAGGCCTTGCCGCCTTCGGCCTGCCGGAGAGCTTCACACGCACCGAGGTCGTCTCGGCGTGAACCCGCGTCCGGAGATCGTCCAACCGTCCGCGCCGGTGGCGAAAGCCGCCGCAGCCAAACGTGGGCGGGTCGGGCGGGCGCTGCTTGGTCTGGCGGGGCTCGCCCTGTTGCTGGTGCTGTGGTGGCTGGCCTCGGACGTGCTCGCGCGTCCGGGCAGCTTCGCGCAGAAGTTCTCACCCACCACCGCTCTGCCCGCGCTCTGGCGGCTGCTGCTGCAGTCGGACCTGCCGCTGAACATCCTCGTCAGCCTCAAGCGGGTGCTGGTGGGCCTTGGCATTGCGCTGGCCGTCGGCGTGCCCGTCGGGCTCTTGGTTGGCAGTTCGCGGCAGGCGGAGGCGGCGACAACGCCGGCCTTCCAGTTCCTGCGGATGATCTCACCCCTGTCCTGGATGCCCATCGCCGTGATGGTGTTCGGGGTGGGTGACGCGCCCATCTATTTCCTGCTCGCCTTCGCCACCGTCTGGCCCATCCTGCTGGCCACGGCGGCGGGCGTGCGGCAGATCGATCCGCAATGGCTGCTGGTGTCCCGCAGCCTTGCGGCCACGGGTTGGGAGACGCTGTCACGCGTCATCCTGCCGGCCATACTCGGCCATGTGCTCACCGGCGTGCGGCTGGCCATCGGCATCGCCTGGATCGTGCTCGTTCCCTGCGAAATGCTCGGCGTTTCGGCCGGGCTCGGCTACTTCATCCTCGATACGCGGGATCGCCTCGCCTATCCCGAGCTGATGGCCACCATCCTCGTCATCGGCATCATCGGCTTCGCCCTTGATGCCTGCGCGCGTGCCCTCGTGGAGCGTCTGGCCCCCGGACGGGGCTGAGCGGGAGGGGACGGCCGAATGCCGTCCGTCCCTCTCCGCCGGGCCGGACCATCCACGCCTCATCCCTGCATGCTGCGCCAGCGGTGCGGGGTGGTGCCGGCGAAGCGCCGGAAGACGGTGGTGAAATGCGCCTGCGTCTGGAAACCCACCGACAGCGCGATCTGGACCAGCGGCTCGGTGCTCTCGCGCATGAGCTGCTGCGCCCGCTCGACGCGGCACTTCAGCAGATACTCGTGCGGGCGAAGCCCCGTCGCGATGCGGAACTGGGCGGCAAAATGCATGCGGCTGAGGCCCGCCGCCGCGGCCATGTCGGCGAGGGTCACCGTCTCGCAGAGACGCTCCTGCACATGCGCCATGACACGCTTCAGGCGCCACTTCGGCAGGCCGGGCCGAACCCGCGCGGGAGCCGGTGCCGGCAAAGCCTCGTCCACCTGCGGCGCATGGGACTGTCCGTCGAGAGTGAGGATGCGGGCGACGATGGCGAGGCGCAGCGCATCCGCATGGAGGCCGCCGGCCGAATCCACCTCCGCGCTCTGGAGCGCCTGGGAGAGTTGCGCAACCACACGGTCGTCCACGAGGGTGCGGCGGTGGTCGGCGGGACGCGCCAGCAGGCTGTCCAGACCGACGAGGGTCTGGCCCGCCGCCCGCGCCTGGGAAATGGCCAGCACGAGACCCATGTGGGGCAGGTGCACCGACAGGACATCGCCGCTTTCCTCGCCCGCCGGACGCGGCAGGGCATCGGCGCCGGACTGGTCACCGGCGAGTAGTGCGATGACCCCACCCGCGCGGAGGTCCGGGAGATACGGTGCGACATGGAAAGACATGCGAATACCCCACGTGCTTGAAGGTGGATCACGTTCGGGCCGGATCAGCGGCTCGGTGACATCAGCATGGGGAAACGGCGCTCACCCCTCCATCCTACGTCATGGTCGGGGACACAGCAGATGGGCGGTTGAGACCATACCTTCGTATATTCCGGATCGTCGCCCCGGACGGTAGCGTGGCCTCGCACGGCTACCAGAACGTGAAAGACGGGACAGGTATTGGACAAGACGGCGCCTCGCGCGCTGCTAGTTTTGATGTCTGATGCGTCACGCGGGGGCGGGAGAGGATATTGTCGAGGTCATCGGCCGAGCGGCCGTCCCAGTGCTGGATGCGCCTGCTCATGATAGGCGGCCTGTGCACCGTCATCTTTCTCATCGACACCCTGTCGCCGATGGATATGGCCATTGCCGTGCTTTACGGCGCCGTGGTCCTTTTCGCCTCTGCCGAACTCGACCGCCGCGGGCTCCTTCTGGTCAGCGGAGGGTGCGTCCTCCTCACGGTCCTGAGCTTCATCATCACCCACGGCGAGGCCTATACGCTCGCGGCGACCATGCGCGCCGTGGTGGCCATTGCCGCCATCGCCATCACCACGCTCCTCGCGCGGCGAAACCAGGATGCCACCGCCTCCCTGCGGGATCAGGCGGCCCTGCTCGACCTGTCGCACGATGCCATCTTCGTGCGCGACCTCGGCGGGGTCATCACCTACTGGAGCCGGGGGGCGCATCATCTCTACGGCTGGAGCGCCTCCGAGGCGGTGGGCCTGCAAACCGAGGCGCTGCTGCGGACGCGCTTTCCCTGCCCGCTCGACCACATCATGGCGGAGCTTGAAAGCACGGGGCAGTGGGACGGGGAACTCGTCCACACCACCCGCGATGGCCGCAAGGTGGTGTGCCTCAGTCGCTGGTCGCTCCAGCGGGAGGCGCAAGGCCGGCCCGCGCGCATCATGGAGACGAATCACGACATCACGGCCCGCAAGCAGGCCGAGGACGATCTCCATCAGGCGCGCAGCGACATCGCTTATGTGACGCGCCTGAGTACGCTGGGCGAGCTCGCCACCTCCATTGCCCACGAGGTCAACCAGCCGCTCGCCGCCATCGTGACCAATGGCGAGGCGGGCCTGCGCTGGCTGCAGCGGGACGTGCCGGATCTCGGCGAGGTCCAGCTGAGCATGAGCCGCATGATCTCGAACGCCCAGCGCGCGAGCAACGTCGTGGGACGCCTGCGCGCGCTGGTGCGCAGGGACGCGCCCGACCATCTGCCGCTCGATGGCGGTGAACTGGTCGAGGACTGCCTGCTGCTGCTGGAGCGCGAGCTGGCGAACAACCGGGTGAAGGTCTGCCCCTCCTTCCCGCCCGACCTGCCCCGGGTGCGCGGCGACCGGGTGCAGCTTCAGCAGGTGGTGATCAACCTCGTCCTCAATGCCGCTCAGGCCATGCAGGCGGTGCCCGAGGAGGAGCGCGTGCTGCGCATCAGCGTCCACTGCGACGGGGCGACGCCGGCCCCCTGCCTGCTCATCGAGGTGGAGGACAGCGGACCGGGCGCGCCGCCGCAGGTGCTGAACGCGCTCTTCACCCCTTTCTTCACCACCAAGAAGGACGGCATCGGGATCGGCCTCTCCATCTCGCGCTCCATCGTGGAGGCCCATGAGGGACGCATCCTCGCAACCCCGGCCGAGCCGCGGGGGCTGCGCATGACCGTTCAACTCCCGATCACCGGCGACATGGCAGCGCCCGGTCTGCAGGAGAAGGCCTCGTGATGAAGGTCCAGAAATCCCGCAAGGAAACGGCGCCCGCGACACCCGTGGTGATCGTGGTGGACGACGACGCAGGTCTGCGGGAGGCCCTGTCCAGCCTGTTCCGTTCGGTTGGCCTTGAAGTGGCGCTCTTCGCCTCGGCGCTGGAGATGCTCGCCGCCCCCCTGCCCGACGCGCCACGCTGCCTCGTGCTCGACATCCGCCTGCCCGGCGTCAGCGGGCTCGACTTCCAGCAGCAGTTGACGCGGCAGGACGTGGACATGCCCATCATCTTCATGACCGGACACGGGGATATTCCCATGTCGGTGCGGGCCATGAAGGCGGGCGCCCTCGATTTCCTGACCAAGCCGTTCCGCGATCAGGACATGCTCGACGCGGTGCTGGCAGCCATCGCCATGGATCGCACGCGCCGCGACGAACGGGCCGCGTCCGACCACGTCCGCACGCTCTATGAGAGCCTGACCGAACGGGAGAAGCAGATCATGGGACTGGTCACCTCCGGCCTCATGAACAAGCAGGTGGCCGCGGAGGTGGGGCTCAGCGAGATCACGGTGAAGATCTATCGGGGCAACGTCATGCGGAAGATGGCCGCACGTTCCTTCGCCGACCTCGTGCGCATGGCGGAGGCGGTGGGCCTCAGCAAGCCGAAGGCCTGAGCCGCCAAACGTGTGTATGATACTCCTGAGGCCCTTCGAGGGCCTATGGTGAGCCTCGATGCGGTGCGCATGCCGAACGGCAGCGCGCCCCAAGAGGTGCTGACGTGTCTGTTTCTCCGATGATCACGATCATCGACGACGACGAGTTCGTCCGTCTCGCGACCGAGAGTTTCATGCGGTCGCTGGGTTTCGAGACCCGGACCTTTGCCTGCGCAGAGGACTTCTTCTCGTCGCCGCTCCGACATGCCACGGACTGCATCATCACCGATGTGCAGATGCCGGGCATGAGCGGCGTGGAGCTTCTCGCCCGTCTGCGCGCTGAAGGAAGCGCCGTGCCGGTGATCGTCGTGACGGCCTTTCCCAGCGACCGCATCCGCTCCCGCGCCACGGAACTCGGGGCGCTGGGTTTCTTTCCGAAGCCCTTCAGCGGCGCCGACATTGTGGCCTGCATCGAGAAGGCCGTCGGGCCCGGACCGGCCGGCCCCTGAGCGTCTCGTTTCAGCTCGACAGGACGGTTGCGCCGGCGGCCAGCACGATCAATCCAAGGACGATGAAGCCCCAGGTTCGCCAACTCGGTGGTGCGCTGGCGGGCGCGCGGTTGTCTTCCTCACTCCGGGCCCTATAGAGCTCCCCGACGGCAGGGTCTCCATCGGCAATCCGGTCCCCGCGCTGGGGCGGCTCCCAAGCGCTTTGCGGCCGGTTTCCGCTGGCCTCGTCGTCAGTCCCGAGGGGAGCTGCGGCGAGATCGGCATAGCGGATCTTGTCCCGGGTCTGCCCCGCATCCGTGGCATGGCGCACCTTCTGGGCATCGGTCATGGAATGGTCCTCGCCTTGCGGCCGAAACGGCCGGCTCCCCCGGTGAATGCCTGCGGGGCGTCGGCGTTCCCCTCTCCCGATTAACGGCCGCCGCCCGGAACAGCGCAGGCGAGCGGGCGTTGCCTCCAGGACACCCAAGGAGGCATCCATGAAAAAATACCTGACCGCTGCCGTGGCAGCGGGCGCGATCCTGTGCGCCGCTCCCGTGATGGCCCAGTCGCTCGGGGAGAAGACCGGCGTCAACGCCGCGCTCGGTGTCACGCCCTCCACGCAGGACTTCGTAACGCAGGCCGCCGTCAGCGACATGTTCGAGATCGAGAGCGCAAAGCTCGCGGTGGAACGTACGTCCGATGCTCCCACCAAGGCGTTCGCCCAGCAGATGATCACCGATCACACCAAGACATCGCAGGAACTGAAGGGGCTGGTCTCCTCGGCAAACCTTCAGGTCAACCTGCCGACCAGCCTCGACAAGAGCCATCAGGACAAGCTCGACCGGCTGCGCAGCCTGAATGGCGCGGAATTTACTGACGCCTATCACAAGATGCAGGAAGACGCGCACAAGGACGCCGTATCGCTGTTCAAGCGCTACGCCTCCGGTGGGGAGTCGGCGCCCCTGAAGGACTGGGCGGGCAAGACCCTGCCCGCGCTGGAGCACCACCTGAAGGTCGCGGACGACCTCAACAAGTGAAACCGCTCGACTATAGCGGCCCCGTCGCCCCGTCCCGCCGCGCCCGATCGGGCGGAACGAAGCGGCCGCGCCCGGCCATCGTGAAGGAGATGGCGCGGGCGGCGGGTCTCGTACTGGTGGACCAGTCAGCCCTGCGGCTCACCCGGCGCAAGGCGGGGCGCGGCTACTGCTATTTCGATGCGTCCGGCACGCTCATCACCGACGAGCCGACGCGCGCCCGCCTCGCGTCGCTCGCCGTTCCTCCGGCGCATAAGCAGGTGCGTTACGCGGAAAATCCCCGGGCTCATCTTCAGGCGGTCGGCTATGACGCAGCCGGCCGCCTCCAGTATCGCTACCATCCGCGCTGGGAACTGGTGCGCGAGCGGTGCAAGGCGGAGCGCCTCGCACGCTTCGCCGAAGCCCTGTCCACCATCCGGCGGGCGGTGGCGCGGGATCTCGGCTCACCCCCCGGTTCGCGGACCTTCGCGCTCTCGGCCGTGGTGGAACTCGTGACCCTCACCGCCATCCGCGCCGGGGAGGAAGGCTATGCCCGAGCCCGCGGCACCCGCGGGGCGGCGACCCTGCTGAAGTCCAATCTCCGCAGCGAGGAGGGGCAGCTCATCCTGAGTTTCCGAGCGAAGGGGGGCCGGCGAACCGTCTGCCAGATCACCGATCCCCGTTTCATCGTGATCGTCTCGTCTCTCTCCGCCCTGCCCGGTCGGCGGCTGTTCCAGTACCGAGACGACGCCGGAGCCGTTCGGACCGTGCGGGCGGGCGATGTGAACGCTTATCTCAAGGAGGTCGCGGGCGTTCCGGTCTCGCTCAAGGATTTCCGAACGCTGGTGGCTTCAGCGAGCGTCCTCGACATCCTCGCCCGTGCGGAGCCCGCGTCCAGCGCCCGCGCGCGCAATGCGCAGGTGGTCGCGGCCATCCGAGCGGCCGCGGAGACGCTGAACAACACGCCCGCCATATGCCGCAAGAGCTATGTGATGCCGGCCGTGGTCGCCGCCTTCGAGGACGGCACCCTGTCCCGCTTCGCCGCAACCCTGAAGCGCTGCCGCTCGCCCATCCGCCGGGCCGGCATCCTGGCCGAACTGATCCGCGAGAGCTGCGGTGCCGGGGCGAACGTGACGCTCAAGGACGCGCCTCGAGCCTCGCCATAAAGGTCCGACCGAGAAAATCACAAGTCCAGCCAATGTAACGGATGACCGGAACCTGATCCACCACGGACCGTTTGCCCCATAGCCGTTCGGCTCATAAGAGAGGACCCAAGTCATGGCACAGGCCAAGTCTCTGAATGATCTTTTTCTCGAAACGCTGAAGGACATCTATTACGCCGAAAAGCAGATCCTGCGTGCCCTGCCCAAGATGGCCAAGACGGCCCAGTCGGACGAACTGCGCTCGGCTTTCATGAAGCATCAGGAGCAGACGGAAGGCCAGATCGAGCGTCTGGAGCAGGTGTTCGAAATGCTCGGGAAGAGCGCCCGCGGCAAGCACTGCCCGGCGATCGTCGGCATTGTCGACGAGGGCAAGGAGATCATGGAGGACTTCGCCGGCACTGATGCGCTGGACGCCGGCCTCCTCTCGGCGGCCCAGGCCGTGGAGCACTATGAGATCTCGCGCTACGGCACGCTGAAGACCTGGGCCGGCCAGCTCGGACTGAAGGATGCGGTACCCCTTCTGGAGGCGACCCTTCAGGAAGAGAAGGAGACCGATGCGCTCCTCACCCGCCTCGCCGGCGCCACGGTGAACAAGAAGGCCGCCTGAACCACCGGTTCGACACGGCTCATGCCGGGCAGGCGTCGCAGCCTGCCCGGATCTGTTGCAGGGAGACGCGCGCATGTGGCTCAAACCCAAGCTTGTTGGAGACACTGAAGGCACGAGGCTCGGTGTAATGCCGGGCTGGTGGGCGGTGGCGGAAGACGGAACGCCCGTCTCCGGGCCTTATCCCTCCGAGGAAGCGGCCATCGTCAGCATCGGCAAGCGGGGAGCCGACCAGCCCGCCGGCACACCCGACGAATCGGGCCCGCCGCCCAGAGGCACCTGAGGCATGGGAGAAGGCCTGCGGCGCGATCCCATCGGGCCGAACGCCGTGCATGTCTGCCTCGACATGCAGCGCCTGTTGGCTCCCGGCGGGCCGTGGCCCACGCCATGGGCGCTGGACGTCATTCCCGCCATTACGGAACTTGCCGCCCGTGCACCGGCGCGCACCGTGTTTACGCGCTTCCTTCCGCCCGAGGCGCCGGACGGACTTACAGGCACGTGGCAGCGCTTCTACCGCAAGTGGCACGATCTCACCCGGAGCGAGCTCGACCCCGGCCTGCTTGATCTCGTGCCGGAGCTCGCACGCTTTGTCCCTCCCGCGCATGTGGTGGACAAATCCCGCTATTCCGCCTTTTCCGGAGCGGACCTTCTGCCCCTTCTCACGCACCTGCGCGCTGACACACTGATCCTTTCCGGCGCGGAGACGGATGTATGCGTGCTCGCCACCCTGTTTGATGCCGTGGATTTCGGGTTCCGCGTCATCCTTGCGGGGGATGCGGTCTGCTCCTCCTCCGACACAGGCCACGACGCCATCATGGCCATGCTCCAGACCCGCCTTTCCATTCAGGTCGAGGTCGCGCGGACGGAAGACATTCTCAACCGGTGGGAGCGGCCGGCGCTCTGATCGGCCGCTCCCCTGGCTTCATCGTACGGGCGACGTCTCGGGGCTGGCCGGAGCGGTCGGGCGCTGATGAAAGAACATGAAGCGGCTCCGCTCTGGCTCGGACGCTGCCCCTTGCAGCGTCATGAAGCCAACAGGAGACGGCTCAACCTGTTCCGGTGATCGTAATATAAAGGCAAAAGCGCCAGCTTTACGTTTCGTATTATTGTGCCGTTCGTGGCCTTGGCCATTCGAGCTGCACTATTCACTCCGGCGACAATTATCCCTCCCCCATGTCCGAACCAGGCGATCCGTCCTCTTCATACCTCAGAAGATCACCCGGCTGGCAACGGAGAAACTGGCAGATTTTCTCTAATGTCTCAAACCGGACGCCCTTTACCTTGCCCTGTTTCAGAAGAGAAAGATTGGCCTCCGTGATCCCGACATGTTCGGCCAGGTCTTTGGACTTCACGTTGCGTTCCGCGAGCATCACGCCCAAGCGCACCCGGATAGACATTCAGCGCCCCTAGACGAACTGCTTGTTCTCATCGGCGATCTCCATCGCCTCCGCCATGACCCAGGCCACGGCGGCGACCGTCCCTGCGAAAATCAGGGCGATGAGCGTATCCGATCCGATGTTCAGTACGAGCGCCCTTGTGCCCGCCGGATCATGCAGGCTCAGAAGGACCGAGAGCGCCGCGCCCGCGAGGGGCTTCAGAACGGCCGAAGCCGCGACGCCGACCGAAAAATCCCTGAGCCCGTTGATCGGCTCCCGAGCGAAGATGACGCCGGCCGCGAAGGCGGTGAAGCAACGGCGGGCCCCGAGGAGCCCATAGACCAGCGCTGCGAGGGGCACCATCGAAATGCCGAACGCCAAGGCCCGGACCGCGAGATCGATCTCCGCAACCGGCGCATTCGCAAGTCCCGCCTGGCTGAACAGGGTGCGCGTCGGCGTCGTCGTCCAATAGAGGAGCATCGCCGTCACCAGCATGAAGGAGGTGGCGAGACAGCCTGCCGCCATCAGCCGGCTGAGGTGCCGGATGCGATCGCAACGCCGCTCCCGATCGTGCTCAGAGGTCATGTCGAGCCCTCTCGATGATGGATCCATGGCTGCACGCCTCCTCTGCCCGCCGGGTCAACATGGGAAAAAAATTATCGTTTGCCAATAATTTTTTGTCGTGAGACAGATTTCCCGTCTTCAGGGAGTCGCCCCATGCCCCAATGTCCTGCCAAACGACCCATCGCCTTTCTCGTCTTTGCAACCGCGCTTGCCACTGCCGGTCTCGCGATGGCCGCGCCAACCACCTCCCGTGGATTGATCTCGGTCGATCAGGTGGCGGAGATGCTGGAGAAGGCTCCAACGGATCGCACCGCGCAGCAGGTTCTCACCGCCTATCTGGCCGGCGTTGGCGAAGCCGCAAGTGCGGTCGTGACCATGGGAAATGCCGCCTGCCAGAAGCCGTTGAGCCTGAACGCGGCGAACGCTGGCCAAGCCCTCAAGGGTACAGCCTCCGATCGCGGTGC
Organism: Azorhizobium caulinodans ORS 571; assembly: GCF_000010525.1. Lineage (GTDB taxonomy): Bacteria > Pseudomonadota > Alphaproteobacteria > Rhizobiales > Xanthobacteraceae > Azorhizobium > Azorhizobium caulinodans. The sequence goes on from NC_009937.1 coordinate 2,612,735, forward strand.
AGAAACACCTGCGACGCCGTTGATTGTCAGCGATATGCTTCATCGCGCCGGGTGCCGGCGCCAGTGAGCCGTCCCGCCCGCCGGATCGCTGACCTCGATTGGCAGCGCAACCGGGCCGGGGCCGTGATTCGGCAGGCGCGCCTGATCCTCGCGCTGGTCGGGCTCATGAGCCTGGCGGGGGGCTCATCCGCCCATTCCGCCGACTTTGGCCCCGTTCAATGCACCGTTCGGGCCAGCTATATCGGCGCGCCGATGCATCCCGCAGTCGCCATCACGACGATGGCCCCGGTGCCCGAGCAGGCGCTGCCGTCGGGCATCAGCCGTCGTCTCGACGGCATTTACAAGCGGATCGAAGAATTCACGGTCGCATCGGCGCTGACGGCAGCGGTCGCCGTTCCGGGAAAGGGCCTGTGGCAGAAGACCCATGCGCCGGCGGATGCGCCGCGCCTGTTCTGGGCGAGTGCCGGGAAGACCTTTACGGCGGTCGTTGTCCTGCAACTCGCCGAAGAGGGGAAACTGTCGCTCGATGACCCGGTTTCGCGATGGATCGCAGGTGTGCCGAGCGGCGAGATCGCGACGCTCCGTGATCTGCTCGCCCACACCAGCGGCTTGTTCAGCGCCAATGAGGATGTCGGGGCCCACGCCGATCCCCGCTATCGCGATCCGGCAACCAACCTTGAGATCGTGCGCCGTCACGGAGCTCTGTTCTGCCCCGGCGCAAACTGGCGCTATTCCAACACGGGATACGATCTGCTCGGGGAAGTCGTCCGCAAGGCCGATCACCGTTCCATTGATGAGGCGATCACGGCGCGGATCATCACGCCATTGGGGCTCTCCTCGCTGCGTGCGCTCGTGCCGGGCGGCGGATCGGAAGGCGTTGCGCCACTTGTGACGGCGCGCGAACAGGCCATCGATCCAAGCTGGGCTGGCGCTGCCGGTCCCGTCGTCGGCGATGCCGCCGATATGGCCCGCTTCTGGGCGGCCCTGCTCGGCGGACGACTGCTTCCGAAACGGACGGTGCGCGCGATGGCTCAAGCGCTATACCCCATGTACGAAAAGGGCACCTATTCCGGGCTCGGAATCATGGTGTTCGACGTGAACGACGGTGCCCGTTCGATTCGATGGATCGGGCACGCGGGCGGAACACCCGGCGCCAGCGCCATCGTCGCGTTCTCGCCCGCGGACAACGCGATCGTTGCCGTCGCCCTCACCGGCGACAGCGCGACCGTGCCGGCGGCCAACATGCTTCTGAAGGCCCTTGCAGGACCAGAATGAGGCGCCGCGAGGGTGCCCCGCCTGCCGGCTCGGACGGCCGGCCGCCTGCGGAAAGGGAAAGGGCCGGAGTGCCTGTCAGCACTCCGGCCCTTTTATCAGAGCAGCGATCTCAAGCTTATCGCCTGAAATCATTGACGATTGACTGGTCGGGCAGGCGGGATTTGAACCCACGACCCCTAGTCCCCCAGACTAGTGCGCTAACCGGGCTGCGCTACTGCCCGTCATGCCACTGCTCTGGTCTCCGCTGCGAACTCCCGGACGGTCGGTTCGTGAAGAACGTCCCGTGTGCGTCGCCGCGTCAACGTGGGGCGGAGAGTTAGACCATCGGATCGGCTGCGACAAGCCTCGAATGACATTTGTCCCCTGCCCCGCATGCAGAACGACCACGCGGGATGTGGATCGCTGCTCGCGGCCGTGCAGGACATGGGACGGCGCCTGCTTTGCCGGCTTGCGTCACTTGACCGAGCGGCGGTGCGTGCCATGGTGCCCGCCCAGTGGTCGCAAGGGGCGGTGCCGTCTTGACCTTTCCCGTCACGCTTCTTGATCTCGCCGGCTGCGTGGCCCTGCTGCTGTGGGGCACGCACATGGTCCAGAGCGGCGTCCAGAGCGCCTTCGGGCCGCGCCTGCGCACCTTTCTCTCCGGCGCGCTCAAGACACGGCTGCACGCTTTCCTCGCCGGGCTCGGCGTCACGGCGATTCTCCAGAGCAGCACCGCCACGGGGCTGATGGTGGCGGGTTTCGCCGCCTCCGGCCTCGTGGAGCTTGCCCCCGCGCTCGCTGTCATGCTGGGCGCGAACGTCGGCACCACGCTGGTCGTGCAACTCCTGTCCTTCGATATCTCACCCCTGTCGCCGGCCCTCATCCTGCTCGGCGTGATGGTCTATCGGCGCTCCAACACCCAGCCGCCGCGGGATCTGGGCAAGGTGGCCATCGGCCTTGGCCTGATGCTGCTGGCGCTGCACCAGCTCATCGAATTCATCACGCCTTATGAGGATGCGCCGAACCTGCGCCTGCTGATGGGCGCGGTTTCGACCCAGCCGACCGTGGCCGTCGCCGTGGCGGCGGTGCTCACCTGGGTGGCCCATTCCAGCGTCGCGGTGGTGCTGCTGGCCATGTCGCTCGCCGCCAAGGGCGTCGTCTCGCCGGAAGCCGCCATGGCGCTGGTGATCGGCGCCAATCTCGGCAGCGCGCTGAACCCGCTGCTGGAGGCTAGTTCCGCCAGTGATCCCGCCTCCCGCCGTGTCCCATTCGGGAATCTGCTGAACCGGCTTGTGGGCGTCGTGGTCGGGTTGGCACTGCTGGGGCCCGTGTCGGTGGCTCTGGTGGAACTCGAGCCGTCCGTCACCCGCGCCGTCGCGGACTATCACACGCTCTTTAACCTCATCCTGGCGGTGGTCTTCCTGCCGCTGCTGAAGCCCTTCTCCGCCCTGCTGTGCCGGCTCTTCCCGCTGAAGGCATTGCCGCCGGACCCCGCCCGCCCGCTCTATCTCGATGCGGCCGCCCTCGATACGCCGGTGGTCGCCCTTGGGAACGCCGCACGCGAGGCCCTGCGGCTCGCGGACATTCTGGAGACCATGCTCTCCTGCACCCGCGATGCGCTCGACAAGGACCAGGGGCAGCGTGTGGCCGAAGCCCAGAAGCTCGATGACGTGCTCGATCGGCTCAATGCCGCCATCCAGGCCTATCTCATGCGCCTCGACCACGAGACGCTGGGGCCGGAGGACCGGGAGAGGTTCGACGAGATTCTCGCCTTTGCGACGAATCTGGAACATGCCGGCGACGTCCTCGACAATTCCCTGCTGCCGCTGGCCGCCAAGCGCTTGAAGCGCGGGCTCGCCTTCTCGCCGGAGGGCAAGGCCGAGATCGCCACCATCATCGATCGTGTCATCGGAAACCTGCACACCGCCGGTGCGCTCTTCATGACCAATGATGCGCGCACCGCCCGCATCCTTGCGGCCGAGAAGGCCGTGTTCCGGGATCTCGAAACCCGCGCGACCCAGAATCACTTCGAGCGGATGCGTGGCGGCGTGGTCGAATCGGCGGAGACCAGTTCGCTACAGCTGGATGTCGTCCGCGACCTCAAACGCATCAATGCGCATCTCGTCGCCGGCACCGCCTATCCGGTGCTGGAACGCGAAGGAGAACTGCTGCCAAGCCGGATTGCCGGAGAACTTGGTTAGCAGACCATGTTTTTCCACAGGCGCGAGCGGCACGTGCGTTAAGACTTATGGTGCCGAGGGGCTGAAAAGCTCGGCGCTCCGGCCGTTAGTCGACTGATTTTGAAGCCTAAAACAGATTCATAAGGCAGACTTTTCAAGATCAGAGATCTCGGAAAGGTCAAGAAAAAGTCGCGACAATTCTGCAACGGTCCTGTGGATAAACATTTCCAGCGCCGACCGAGATACCTCTCAGGTTGTGTTTTGCGTTGTAGCGCCTCAGGCGCGTGACATTCTCGCCCCATTCCGTGGCCATTGGCGACACTTCCATCAACAACAATGGAGGTTGCGGGAATGGAGATCCGAAAAGGGGTTCTGATTGGATCGCTTGCTCTGACGATGTCGGGCTTGGCGACTGCCGCTTCGGCGGAGCCCAAGCAGACGGGTGTCGCGTCCTACTATTGGCAGGGTCGCGGCACAGCCAGCGGTGAGCGGTTCAACCCCAACGCCCTGACGGCAGCCCATCGCTCGCTTCCCTTCGGTACGAAGGTTCGCGTCACCAATCTCAAGAACGGACGCACGGTTGTGGTCCGCATCAACGACCGGGGCCCGTTCGTCCGCGGTCGCATCATCGACGTTTCCAAGGCCGCAGCCGGTGAACTCGGGTTCAAGGGCTCCGGCACCACCAAGGTCGCCCTCTCCGTCGTCGAAGACGAGGGCGGGTTCTTCGCGAGCCGCTGATAGCGGACCGCACGCGGCTCTCGCCGCCACCCCACACGTCAACGGACCAGCGCCTGAACGCGCGCGCTCTGCGTGCGAATGCGATGTCCTGCCTGCCCCGCCGTGGCACGAGATTGCCGCGGGGCTGATGATGTTCACGAAACGCCGGAGTGCGAGGCAGGTTCCCCGCTCCGGCGTTCTCCCTTTTCTCGCCCCGAACGAAGCTCAGGTCTCGCTGTCCGCTACTCCGCGGGGAACGCCGAGGCCGGCGATGATGCGGCGGCACTCGGTCAGCTCGAACAGCGCCGACTGAAGGCGGCTGATGTCCTCCCGCGTCAGAACAGGCGCCGGCGGCTGCGGCGTGCCGGCCATGCGCGGCTCGGATCGCAGGTGCGGCGGCAAATACTGCTCCGGCGGGCCCGGCCGGTTCGGCTCGGGCGGCGCATAGCCATCGTCCTCGTCCGCCCAGGTCTCCGGCCGATGGGGGCGGACATGTTCGCTGGCAGCCCCCCGGCGCTCGGTCACGGGACGCGCTGGCGAAGGGCCATCCGGCACGAAATCCTCCGGCTCATATTCCTCGAGCGGCCCCAGCAGAGGCCCGACCCGGCGTGCACCACCGAGCGGCGGCGCCGGCATGTCCGGCGGATCGAAGAAGGGATCCTGCGGCTCCGCGCGATGGGCGCGCAACGGGGCGGGCTGGGCGCGCGGGCGCTCGCGCGGCGCCGACCGGCCGTAGGCGCCGTCATCCTCCACCTGCTGCCAATCGCTCCCCCGCATGTCGCGGGGCGCGTGGTCCCCCGGTCGCGGCTCATAGGTGTCGTGCCGCACGGGCTCCTGACGGCGGGCGGGCTGGGTCGCCACGGAGGGATGCGGCATCCGGGGGGGCGGCTCGTAGCGCTCGGGCTGGGGAGCGTGGCGCTGCCAGCCGCGCTCCTCGAAATCGTGCTGCCCGTCGTCCGGTTCCCAGTTCCCCTCGTCCATGTCCTCGTCGTCCAGGGAGGCAGGCCCGCGCGCCGTAAGAGGCGGCTCGGGCCGATAGCGCGGGTCCGGACGCGCCGGGGGCTCGTCCAGCGGACGGCGCAGAACCGGTTCGGAACGGGGCGGCTGGCGATCGAAAGACATGGGAGGCTCTTGCGGCGGCTCGGCCCGTCGCGCGGCGCGCGCGGGCGCGCCGAAGGGCAACTGATCGTGCATGTCGGCCGGATGCGGACGCGCCTCGGGCGGGCGGGCGGCGCGGGGCGGCGGCACGGCGTGATAATCGTCGAGGATATCCTCATCCTCGTGCTCGGGCTGCGGCTCCACGGGGCGGCGCGCCCGCTTGGGCGCGAACTCCGAAGGCGGACCGGAATCGAACGGCACCGCCGGGGGCGAGCCTTCCCTCAGGCGGCGGATGCGCGCATCCAGCGGCTCGGAGACCGGATCTTCCGCATCGCGATCATCGAAGAAGGGCAGCAGCGGATCGTCCATCTCCGGTGCATGGGAGCGATCGGGGATGCGCGAGGCGGGCCCGCGCGACGGGCGCGGCATGGGGCGGGGGTCCGGACGGGGCGGCGGCGCATCGAAGACAGGATCGACGCGCGGCTCGTAACTTTCCGGTTCCTCTTCCATCATCGGCTGTCGTGGCCGGGCGGCCGCGCGCGGCGGCTCCGGCACACGGGCCGGAGGCTCGCGCGGCACTTCGAAGGCCGGCTCGCTGCGCTCCACTTTGGGACGCGGTTCCGGCGCGCGGGGCTGCGCCCGCTGGCGCGGCGGCGGAACCGGTTCTTCCGTCCGGGGCGTGAAATTGGCGAAGTCGGGAAAGGGCAGCGGCGGCTCGTCATGGCCGGGCACGTCCCGCATCTCGTCGGCCGCGGCACGGCTCTTCCGGCGGGGCAGAAAACCGCCGAGCAGGCCACCGAAGCCGGACCCCTCGTCCGTGTGCATGGGCGCTGTATCGGGCTCGTTGCGCCGGGGCGCAGGCGGGGCGCCGAACTCGGCCGGACCGTCGTCGAAGCCAACGGCCTGCACGTGGCGAACACCCTGCTCCTTCAGGATCTTCTGCACACCCTTGATGGTGTAGCCTTCGCTGTAGAGGAGCCGGCGGATGCCGCGCAGCAGGTCCACATCCTCGCGGCGGTAATAGCGCCGGCCGCCGGCCCGTTTGACGGGGCGGATGTGGGTGAACTTGGTTTCCCAGAAGCGCAGGACGTGCTGCGGCAGCTCAAGTTCGTCTGCCACCTCGCTGATGGTGCGGAAGGCGTCCGGGGCTTTGTCGGGATGCCTCGCCTCAACCACGTGCCTCGCGGCTCCTTATTCGCGTCCAGCCGCCTTTCCAGTGCGCCCGTTGATGCGATTCTTCAAGATGCTGGACGGCTTGAAAACCATGACCCGGCGGGGCTCGATCGGCACTTCCTCGCCGGTCTTCGGATTGCGCCCCACCCGCTGGCCCTTGTCCCGCACGACAAAGGACCCGAACGAGGACAGCTTGACCGTTTCCCCCTTGGCCAGGCAGTCCGCGATCTCCCGCAGCACCATTTCCACAAGCGCGGCGGACTCCGTGCGAGACAGGCCCACCTGCTGGTAGACCGCCTCACACAAATCGGCGCGCGTTATCGTGCGTCCAGCCATGTGTCTTCCCGACCCCTCGAGGACACCCCCACTGCCGCGACCCTAGCCAGTGGACCGCAGCAAGGTCAATGTTCTTAACGCTTTATTTGCGTCAGGAACAAATTACCAGCGCAGAAGAGCGGAGCCCCAGGTGAAGCCGCCGCCCATCGCCTCGAGCAGAACGAGGTCACCCGGCTTGATGCGCCCGTCCTTCCGGGCGACGTCGAGCGCGAGCGGAATCGAGGCGGCAGAGGTATTTCCGTGCGACTGGACGGTGGTGACCACCTTTTCCGGCGCAATCCCGAGCTTCTGCGCGCTGGCGTCGATGATGCGACGATTGGCCTGATGGGGGACGAACCAGTCGATGGTCTCCGCGCTCTCGCCGGTGGCGGCAAAGGCGTCCACGATCACGTCCGTGATCATGCCGACGGCGTGCTTGAAGACCTCGCGGCCTTCCATGCGCAGATGACCGACGGTGCCCGTGCTGGAGGGCCCGCCGTCCACGAACAGCTTGGAGCGGTGGCGGCCGTCGGAGCGCAGGTGGGAGGTGAGAACGCCCCTGCCCTTCGCCTCGTCCGCCGGCACCCCTTCGAGCACGATGGCACCGGCCCCGTCGCCGAACAGCACGCAGGTGCCGCGGTCATTCCAGTCGAGGATGCGCGAGAAAGTCTCCGCGCCGATCACCAGCGCGCGCTTGAAGGCGCCGGTGCGCAGATGGGCATCGGCCGTCGCGATCGCGAAGACGAAGCCCGAGCACACGGCCTGGAGGTCGAAGGCCGCACCGCGCGTGATGCCGAGCTCGCTCTGGATGGTGACCGCGGTCGCCGGGAAGGTCTGGTCGGGCGTCGACGTGGCAAGGATGATGAGGTCGATGTCGTCGGCCACAAGGCCCGCGTCAGCGAGTGCCGCCTGCGCCGCCTTCAGCCCCAGGGCGGAGGTGAACTCGCCCTCGGCCGCGACGTGCCGTTCCTTGATGCCGGTGCGCTGGACGATCCACTCGTCAGAGGTGTCCACCATTTCGGCCAGATCGGCATTGGTGAGAACCTTCTGCGGAAGATAGGACCCCACGCCGCGAACCACAGAATGAATGCCGATCACGATGAACCTTCCGCCTCCACCGGCTCGCTCCCCCGGCCTGCCGCAGGCAGGCGCGTCACGATGCTTTTTTCGATCCGTTCCAGAAGCCGGTGACGGACCATGTCGTAGCCGAGATCGACCGCCGCCGCGAATCCTTCCGCGTCCGTGCCACCATGGCTCTTGATCACGACCCCGTTGAGGCCGAGGAACACGCCGCCGTTGGAGCGGCGCGGATCCAGCTTCTCACGCAGCGCCGCAAAGGCGTCGCGCGCCAGCAGATAGCCGAGCTTCGCCCGCCAGGTGCGGCTCAGCGCCGCGCGGAGATAGCTGGCGATCTGCTTGGCCGTGCCTTCGGCGGTCTTGAGCGCGATGTTGCCGGAGAAGCCCTCCGTCACCACCACATCCACGGTGCCGGAGCCGATGTCGTTACCCTCGACGAAGCCGAAATAATTCACCCCGGCGACGCCCTCCTCGCGCAGGATGCGGCCGGCTTCCTTGACCTCCTCGACGCCCTTCACCTCCTCGACGCCCACATTCAGCAGGCCGACGGTGGGGCGCTCGATGTCGAAGACGGTGCTGGCCATGGCCGAGCCCATGATCGCCATCTCGATGAGGCTCTGCGACGTCGCGCCGATGGAGGCGCCGACGTCCAGCACGATGCTTTCCCCGCGCAGGGTCGGCCAGATGGCGGCGATGGCCGGGCGGCCGATGCCGGGCATGGTGCGCAGGTTCACCTTGGCCATGGCCATGAGCGCGCCGGTGTTGCCGGCGGATACGGCGGCATCCGCCTCGCCCGCCTTCACCGCATCGATGCAGCGCCACATGGAGGATTTGTAGCGCCCCCTCCGCAGTGCCTGGCTGGGCTTGTCGTCCATCCCCACCACCACATCGGTGTGGATGATCCGGGAGGCGGTCGACAGGGCGGGATAGCGCGCGAGAATCGGACGGATGGCCGCTTCGTCGCCGAACAGAAGGAAAGAGGTATCGGGATGGCGCACGCGCGCGAGTTCGACGCCGGGCAGCACGACCTCGGGGCCGTGGTCGCCGCCCATGGCGTCAATGGCAATGCGAACGGGTGCGCTCATCGGCCCTGAATTCCTGAAACAATCCGCGCAGCGACGCAACAGACGCCGGCGGGCGGAAAATAGCCACTCGCCCGCACATCGCAACTCCGGTGGAAAATCACGGCTTTTCCTTCAGCCGCGCGAGCGCCGCGAAAGGCGACACCGGGGCCTCGGCAGGATCGGATTCCTGATAGGCCTTGAACACCTCACCGTCCTTGCGCGGATAGGGATCGAGCCCGAGTGCGAGGAACTCGGTCACGAGCAGCCCGAGGTCGATGCTGCCGTTCTCGATGAGGTCGGGCGGATCGAAATCGCTCTCTTCCGGCGCATCCGCCACTTCCCGGGCGATGATGTCGGCGGTGGCGAAGCGCACGTCCAGTTCCTCGGAAAAGGAAGACTCGAAGGGTTCAAGGGAGACGACGGAAATCTGTGTCACTTTCGCGCTGACGCGCCCGGTGACGCGGGCGCCATCCGCCTTCTCCTGCGTCAGGCGCAGTTTCGCCACCACCTCGCTCACGGCCGGAATATCGAGGTGGCGGGCCATCGCCGCGCAGACGTCCGCATCCGGCTTCAGGGTCAGTTCGAGGCCCTGCGGCGGGATGTCCGCAACGGCGAGGATCTGGGAATAGGGAAGATCGGTCACGGTTGTGTGGCCTCCTCGGCCCTCGGGAGCGGGAACGCAATGCGGCCCCGCGCGAAATCGGAATCAGCCTGCGTGCCGAGCGCGGCAAGGCAGTCCCGGACATAGGCGGCGAGCGCGGAAGAGCGGCCGGACAGGCCAGCCTCGTGATAGCGCTCGAAGAGGTTGCGCGACAAGGCTTCGGCGAGCGCCGGACCGGTCTCTGCCAGGGCGGCATCATAGGCGGCCGCCCGGTCATAGAAGGCGTTGCCGATCTTCTTCATCTTCTTGGGGACGGAGAGATCGCCGATACCCATCTCGCGCAGGGTGCTGTCCATATCGGCCAGGAAGGCGTCGAATACCTCCTGCGACAGCGCCCGCACCTCACCCTCGGCCGCGCCGAGGCGGCGGCAGGCGAGATGGACGTGCAGCATCAGCAGTTCCAGCCGCCCTTCGGCGGTGTCGGGAACATGGAAGTCGGTGTAGAACACCGGTTGCCGCGCCTGCGCCACGATCGCGCCATACAGGCGCTCAATGGTCTCGCGCGTCTGGGATCGACGGAACAGGTTCAGAATCATGACTTGCGGTTCTGTGGGCCGGCCGGGTACCTGACGCGAACGGTGTCGAGCGGCGTAACCCGCGTTGGGCGCGGTGGCAAGGGCGGGTCTGGGCGCTCGTGCCTCGGGGTTCTGTGGTAATCACGGAACCGATCGTGCACGAACGGGCGCTCGCGGCGCCGATTCGGATGATGTGGCGCATATTTAAGAGGTACAGCGTGGCACCAGGACGGTCTGCACAGAGGTCTGCCTCCTCCCTTCCGGTCCGGCGGGTCTCCGCGGCGACGACCGCCGCCGCGCTCGCGCTGGCCGGGCTCTCGCTTGCGGCCTGCGGCAGCCTTCCGCCCATGGGCGTCGCCGCGGGCAATCCGCCCACCGGCATCGTGCGCACCTACCAGCGGGGCTATGTGCTCAGCGACGGCGCGCTGGAGCAGGTGCCGGTCGGCTCCAGCCGTGAGCAGGTGCTGCTGGTGCTCGGCACGCCCTCCACCGTGTCCACCCTCAATGGCGATGTCTTCTATTACATCTCCCAGACCGAGAAGCGCGTCGCCTTCCTGAAGCCGGAGATCACCGACCAGAAGGTGCTGGCGGTCTATTTCGGCAAGGACAAGCGTGTGACCCGCATCGCCAATTACGGTCTGCAGGACGGCAAGGTCTTCGACTTCGTCTCCCAGACTACCCCGACCGGCGGCGAAGAGCTCAGCATCATCAAGCAGCTCATCAGCGCCACGGACTTCTCGCCGGGCTTCGCCCGCTGAGCGAAGCCTCCCGCAGAACGACAAAGGCCCGGAACGGATCATTCCGGGCCTTTTTGTTGGGTGCCGCAGGTTCCTTCAGAGCGTCTTGAGGCAGGCCTCGAAGGTCTCCGGATCCACATTGCCGCCGGACAGGACGATGGCGACCGTCTTGTCCCTGGCGGGGATGCGGCCTTCCAGCAGGGCCGCCAGCGCGACTGCGCCGCCCGGCTCCACCACCAGCTTCAGTTCCAGGAAGGCAAAGGCGACGGCGCGCGCTACCTCCGCGTCGGTCGCCGAGACCGCGCCGCCCGTGAGCTTGCTGTTGACCGCGAATGTGATCTCACCAGGCGTCGGCGCCAGCAGCGCATCGCAGAAGGAGCCCGCCGGCTTCGCATTGCGCTCGCGAATGCCGGACTTGTAGGAGCGGGCGTGGTCGTCGAAGTCCGCCGGCTCCGCCGTCAGCGGCAGAGCGTCCGGGAAGCGCGCCTTCACCGCCAGGGAGATGCCCGCCATGAGACCGCCTCCGGACGCGTTGGCCGAGACGATATCGAGGGAAAGGCCGAGCGCCGCTAGATCCTCGCAGATCTCGCGTCCCACCGTCCCCTGCCCGGCGATCACGTCCGGATCGTCATAGGGCGGCACGAAGACGGCGCCGCGCTCGGCGGCGATGGCATTGGCGATGGCGTCGCGATCCTCGGTCACGCGGTCATAGCCGACCACCTGCGCGCCCAGGGCCTTGGTGCGCTCGCGCTTCAGCGCGGGGGCGTCGTTGGGCATGACGATGACGGCGGGCATGCCGAGCAGCTTGGCGGCGGCGGCGAGGCCCTGCGCGTGATTGCCCGACGAGCATGCCACCACGCCGGCGGCGCGGCGCTCTTCCGGGATCTGCACCGCGCGATTGTAGGCGCCGCGGAACTTGAAGGAACCGGTGCGCTGGAGCGTCTCGGGCTTCAGGAAGATGCGGCCGCCCGTCATGTCGCTGAGCAGCGGCGAATAGACGAGCGGGGTGCGGACGGCCACGCCCTTGAGGCGTTCGGCGGCGGCATCCACATCGGCGGCGGTCGGAATCGGACGAGCGTGCGCGTTCATGCGCGCGACAATATCCGAGGCCGCCGCAGCAGGCGATAGCGCCGCGCGATCGGGCCGATGTCGTGCGCGATCAGCACGTTGTCGAGGAACTGGCGGGCACTCTCCCGCCAGGTGTGGCGCAGAGCGAATTCCCGCGCTGCGAGCGGCGAAAGTTCCAGCGCCTTGAGGCAGGCGGTGCGCAGGTCCTCGTCGAGGATGCCGATGGTCCCCTGCTCCGGGCCGATGACGTCGAGCGGCCCGGTGACGGGATAGGCCGCGACCGGCAGCCCGCTGGCCAGCGCTTCCAGAAGCACGATGCCGTAGGTGTCGGTGCGGCTCGGAAAGACGAAGACGTCGCTCGCCGAATAGACGTAGGCGAGATCCTCGCCCTCCTTCGGTCCGAGGAAATGCGCCTGCGGGAAACGCTCCTTCAGGCTCGCCAACGCCGGACCGCCGCCCACCACCACCTTCGAGCCAGGCAGGTCGAGGGCGAGGAAGGCCTCGATGTTCTTCTCGACCGCCACCCGGCCGACGAAGGTGAAGATGGGACGCGGCAGGTTCAGCGTTGCCTCGGGGCGCGGGCGGAACAGCTCGGCATCGACGCCGCGGGTCCAGCGCATCAGCCGCTTGAAGCCGCGGGCCTCAAGATCGCGCTCCAGCGTCGCGGTGGAGACCATGACGCCGCCGCCTGCATTGTGGAAGGAGCGCAGCCAGGCATAGGTCAGGCGCTCCGGCACCGGGGCCCGGGCGCGCAGATATTCCGGAAATTTCGTGTGATACGAGGTGGTGAAGGTGCGCTTGGTGGCGATGCAGGCGCGGCGCACCAGAATGCCGATCGGCCCTTCGGTGGCCACATGCACGAAATCCGGCTTCATGGCCTCGATGCGGCGCATGATCATGCGCGGCGTCGCCAGCGACAGGCGGATTTCGTTGTAGGAGGGCAAGGGAATGGTCCGGAACCCCTGGGGGGTCAGGAACTCCAGTTCCGCTCCGAGATTGGATGCCTCGTGTGCGGTCTGCTCCAGCGATCGCACCACGCCGTTGATTTGCGGATGCCACGCATCCGTCGCCACCAATACCCGCATCAGGCCGCCGCGCGCGCTCCCTGGAGCGGTTCGCCGGAGAGTTCCGCGGCCCGCACCTGCTTCGCCCAATAGATGATTTCAAGCCGGCCGTCTTCATGCTCCGCAATAGCGGTGCAGCTCTCCACCCAGTCGCCGCAGTTGACGTAATGGACGCCGTGGGTGTCGTGCTCGATGGCGTGGTGGATGTGGCCGCAGATGACGCCATCCACCTTCTGGCGGCGGGCCTCCTCGGCGAGCGCTTCCTCGAACTTGCCGATGAAGTTCACCGCATTCTTCACCTTCAGCTTCGCCCACTGGCTGAGCGACCAATAGGTGAGGCCGAGCTTGCGGCGCACGAGGTTGACGTAGGTGTTCACCAGCAGGGCGAACGAATAGGCGCCGTCGCCCAGGAAGGCGAGCCACTTGGCGTGGCGCACCACCACGTCGAACACGTCGCCATGGATGACAAGGTAGCGCTTGCCCGCGGCGGTCTCGTGGATGATGCTTTCCACCACCTCGATGCCGCCGAAGTGCATGCCGTAGTAATCGCGCAGGAATTCATCGTGATTGCCGGGCAGATAGACGATGCGCGCGCCCTTGCGGCCCTTGCGCAGCAGCTTCTGCACGACGTCATTGTGCTTCTGCGGCCAGTACCACGAAGCACGCAACCGCCATCCATCGACGATATCGCCGACCAGATAGATGGTATCTGCGTCATGATACTTGAGAAAATCGAGAAAGAGATCCGCCTGACATCCCTTCGTCCCAAGATGGACGTCGGAGATGAACAGCGCACGGAACCGGCGTTCTTCAGGGCTGTCGCTCACGCGGAGGGCCTCATTCCGGTTATGCTACGGGATAGCATGATGCCGGACTTAGCCGGAGTCGTGTATCCCTTTTATGACGCACCCGCGAAGGAAGGGCCAGCGGCAGGCGGTTTCAAGGCGACGGCGCGGCGCTGCCGTGGCCGAGCCCATTGACCAAACGGGCGCTCCGGGCCAGCTTGCCGCCCCTCCGCCCGTCCGCGGTGCGGCATAATTCCCAAGGGAGAAACATCCATGAAGCTCGTCCGCTTCGGCGCCCCAGGTCAGGAAAAGCCGGGTCTAATCGATTCAAGCGGGAAGATCCGCGACCTGTCCGGCGTCGTCTCCGACATTGGCGGCGAGGTTCTCACCCGCGCCGGTCTTGCCAAGATCGCGGCCCTCGATCCCGCCGGCCTGCCGCTGGCGCCCGAGGGCGTGCGCCTCGGCTCCTGCGTGGCGCGGCCCGGCAACTTCATCGCCGTGGGCCTCAATTATGCGGACCACGCGGCCGAAACGAACAATCCGATTCCCGAGGAGCCGGTGCTGTTCAACAAGGCGCCGAACTGCGTGGTCGGCCCCAATGACGACGTGATGGTCCCCAAGAATTCCCAGAAACTCGACTGGGAAGTGGAACTGGTCATCGTCATCGGCGACCGCGCCCGCTATGTGGACGAGAAGGACGCCCTCAAGCACGTCGCCGGCTACACGATCTGCAACGACGTGTCCGAGCGTCACTTCCAGATCGAGCGCGCCGGCCAGTGGACCAAGGGCAAGGGCAGCGAGACCTTCGGCCCGCTCGGCCCCTGGATGGTCACCACGGACGAACTGACCGACACCTCCAGCCTCGGCATGTGGCTCGAGGTGAACGGCGAACGGGTGCAGAACGGCTCGACGAAGACGATGATCTTCAACGTCGCCTATCTCGTCTCCTACATCAGCCAGTTCATGGTGCTCGATCCCGGCGACATCATCACCACCGGCACCCCGCCCGGCGTCGGCCTCGGCTTCAAGCCGCCGCGCTATCTGAAGGCGGGCGACGTGGTGCGCCTTGGCATCGACGGCCTCGGCGAGCAGCAGCAGACCATCGTGCCGTTCAAGCTCTGAGCTTGTCCTGACGAAGTGAAAATGAGGGCCGCCGACGCCCCGGCGGCCCTTTTTGTTTGGCGGCCCCGCCTCACTGGAGCGTGGCGTGAGCGAGCCAGGTCTTCACCGCCTGGAGGGCCTCACCGCGGTTGCCCGTGCGGTGGTGCGCCTCCTGATAGACGGCGATCTGCATGTCGGCGCTGGTGCCGGCGTCCGGAATGGTGCGCAAATGGAGCAGTGCATCGAGGCAGCCGAGATCCTCGGCATCATCGGCCACGAGGGCGATGAGCTGGTCGAGGGCATCGCGCACCTGGATCGCGCGCTGTTCCGCGAGGTCCACGAACGAGCCGTGGATGCCGTAGCGCTGGGCTCGCCATTTGTTCTCGTTGGCGATGGCCCGGTCCACCGCGCCGATATGCCGGTGGTGCTCGGGATGGCGCACGAGGAAGCGCACGAGCGAGCGATAGAGGGCGGCGAGCGCCACCGCATCCTCCACCCGCGTGCAGGCGTCGGGCGCCCTCAGCTCCAGGGTCGGATGCTTCTGCGAGGGGCGGATCGCCCACCACACGTAGCTCGAATCGCTGATGGCCCGCGCGCCCACGAGCGCCGCCACATATTCCTCATAGGCCGCATTGTCCTCGAACAACTCGGGCAGGCCAGTGCGGGGCAGCTCGTCATAGGCCGCAAGGCGATAGCCCATCAGGCCGGTCTGCCGCGAGCCCCAGAAGGGCGAGGAGGTGGACAGGGCGATGAAGTGGGGCAGATAGGGCGTGATACGCCGCATGACGTCCACGCGCAGGTCCGGATCGGGCAGTTCCACATGAACGTGCAGGCCGCACACCATGTTGCGCTCGCCGAGCATCTGCAGATCCTGCATCAACCCGTCGTAGCGGTTGGCCTTGGTGGCGCGCACATTGTCCCAGCTCGCGGTGGGATGGGTGCCGGCGGCGATGAAGCCAAGGCCGTGTTCGGCTGCGACGCGCCCGGCAATGTGGCGCAGGTCGCGCAGCTCATCGAGCGCGTCGCCGATGCGGTCCGTCGGAGCGGTGGCCATTTCGAGCTGCGACTGGAGCAGTTCGACCGTGATGGAGTCGCCGAGGCGATCGCGCAGCGCATCGAAGAAGCCGGACGGCATCCGGCGCAGCGCCGCTTTAGTCTCGGCATCCACGACGAAGAACTCTTCCTCGATGCCGAAGCGATAATCATTGGACATGCGTACCTCCCGGCTCGCCAGCGAGCCAAGTCGAAGCACTAACGCTTCGACCGGCGCGAAGTTGCGCTGAGGGTGATCGCAAATCCGTCAGCAATGGGGCACGCGCAAAAGACTGGAATCAAACCAGCCCACGTCGCTGATCTTCTGCCTCAAAACACAATGTGAACGCTGGCGTTGCCGTGGGATCGAAAATATTTCCAGCTCTCCACACGGTGAGCGGGAACTTTTTCGACTTCAACCGGAAGTGGGTCTCCAGTCCCCGCACACCGCCTGAACGAGCGCGAGTGCTGCGACCCCTGCCGTGTCGGCGCGCAGGATTCGCGGCCCGAGTGCGATGACGATCACACGCTCCTGCCGATGCAGAAGCGTCCGCTCGTCCGCGGAGAAGCCGCCTTCCGGACCGATCAGGACGGTGATGGGCCCGCCCGCCGCAGGCCGCAGCGCCACGAGCGGGTCGGCGACGGGCGCGGCCTCGTCGCAGAACACGAGCATGTCGTCGGCCGGCCGGGCGCCGAGAAAGGCGGAAAGCCCCTGCGGGGCGCGCACCGACGGGATGGTGAGGATGCCGCATTGTTCGGCCGCCTCGATGGCGTTCGCCTCCATGCGCTCGCCGTTCACCCGGGGAATCTGCGTGTGCTGGGTCAGCACTGGTGCCAGCACGCCGGCGCCCATCTCCACGGCCTTCTGGACCATGTAATCGAGGCGGGCGTGCTTCAGCGGCGCGAAGGCGTAGGTGAGGCCGGCGGCAGCCGGCTGGGGTCGGGTCTGGCCGCCGATGGACAGGCGTACCTCTTTCTTGCCGCCC
This sequence comes from Azorhizobium caulinodans ORS 571, assembly GCF_000010525.1. Classification (GTDB taxonomy): domain Bacteria; phylum Pseudomonadota; class Alphaproteobacteria; order Rhizobiales; family Xanthobacteraceae; genus Azorhizobium; species Azorhizobium caulinodans. Next base: position 2,629,562 of record NC_009937.1, read on the forward strand.
TCGATGCGGGTCGCCCGCCACTCCCCGTCCCGCCCGTTGAAGACCAGCAGGCCGCCGCGCACGGGCAGGCGAATCACGTTCGCGACGTAATGGGCCTGCTCCGACGGCAGCGAGAAGGTGGTGTCCGCAGCAAGATCCTCGCGAACGAACAGGCGCTGGGCGCGGAAATCATGATCGGGCATCGGCCTCTCCCCGGCCGTGGCAGGACGGCCCAAAGCGATCGCGCGGCGCGGTACGCGCCATCTGTCCCGCCCTTCACCACGGCGGGTCGAGACGCGCAAGAGAGGATGTCGAGAGAAAGTGGGAGGTCAGGGCGAGCGTGCGAGCGGCTCGAAATGACAAAGGTGCTGTGATCGTGCGGGGGCGCCATGCCGACGACCCCCGCCACGGCGCCAGGCGGTGAATGCCTCACCGCCGGGGCGCCCCCCGCACGACCTACGCGCCTGACCGGCTTTAGAACCATTGCAAATCAGCGCCGGTCGCACATCACCCGTATGGGTGACGCAAGGATCACTTCTTCGACCCGTCGGCGTTGAACTGCGCCAGATAGGCGATGAGGTCGGCGCGCTCGGCTTCGTTCTTGATGCCGATGAACGCCATCTTGCCCTTGGGAGCGAGAACCTTGGGATTGGTCAGGTAGTCGTTGAGGGTCGCCTCGTCCCACACCTTGCCCGCGGCAGCGCCAGCCTTGATGTCCTCGGAATAGGCATAGCCCTCGAAATGGGCCCACTTGGCGCCGACGATGCCGTTCAGAGGCGGGCCGACCTTGGTCTTGGCTTCGGGGCCGACGGCATGGCAGGCCATGCACTTCTTGAACGCCTGTTCGCCCTTGGCCACGTCCGCATCGGCGGACGCCAGCGCCGTGGAGGCCGCAAGGGCCAGAACAGCAAGCAGAATACGAGTCATGTGCGGTCCTTCTGAGCATGCGGCACGAGCCGCAGCGAAGGCGCACGATATAGCCCGGTTTGGATCTCTTCCAAGTGGCAGAGGGCCGCGCCTTGGCGGCGCGGCCCTGCGACATGCGCGCCCTGCCGGGGGCCACGCGCGGACTCAGAGCCCCTTCTGGCGGCGGGCGGCGGTGAGGGTGTTCTGGAGAAGGCAGGCGATGGTCATGGGGCCGACGCCGCCGGGCACGGGCGTGATGAGGCCGGCGACGCCCAGCGCCTCCTCATAGGCCACATCGCCCACAAGGCGCGTCTTGCCGTCCGCCTTCGGCACGCGGTTGATGCCGACGTCGATGACCGTGGCACCGGGCTTGATCCAGTCGCCCCGCACCATCTCCGGGCGGCCGACGGCGGCAACCAGAATGTCAGCCTGGCGGCACATGCCCGGCAGATCGCGGGTGCGCGAATGGGCGATCGTAACGGTGCAGTCCTCCCGCAGCAGAAGCTGCGCCGCCGGCTTGCCGACGATGTTGGAGCGCCCAACCACCACGGCATTGAGCCCGGAGAGATTGCCCAGGTGATGCTTCAGCAGCATCACGCAGCCGAGCGGCGTGCAGGGCACGAGGGCGTCGAGGCCCACCGCGAGGCGGCCGGCATTCACCACATGGAAGCCGTCCACATCCTTTGCCGGATCGATGGCGGCCAGGACCTTCATGGAATCGAGATGGGCCGGCAGCGGAAGCTGCACGAGAATGCCGTTCACCGCCGGATCGGCGTTGAGCTTTTCCACCAGCGCCAGAAGGTCGGCTTCCGCCGTGTCGGCCGGCAGCTTGTACTCGAATGAGGCCATGCCGGCCTCCGCCGTCTGGGCGGCCTTGTTGCGCACATAGACCTGGCTCGCCGGGTCCTCGCCCACCAGCACCACCGCGAGACCGGGCTTCAGGTCATGGTCCCGCACCAGTACGGCGACCTCTTCGGCAATGCGGGCGCGCAGGCCAGCGGCGAACGCCTTTCCGTCGATGGGCTTGGTCTCGATCACGGAGCGATCCTCGGGGCTTGTGAAGGCGAGCGTGTTCTGGGCGGCAAGGCGGAACGGTGCAACCCCAAAAGGCGCGCCCCTCCCCTGCGCTCAGGCAACGCACCTTACGAAGAAACTAATTTTCGTTCTAGGAATATTTCCGATTCAGGCCAGGCGTGGAATATCGCCGCGCGCCCAGCCTTCCTTCGTCTCCCTGCGGAAATCCTCGAACCGCCCTTCGGCGATGGCCCCGCGGATGCCGCGCATGAGGTCCTGGTAATAATGGAGGTTCGCCCAGGAGATCAGCATGGCCCCCAGCATCTCCTCGCAGCGCACAAGGTGGTGGAGATAGGCCCGGGAATAATCCCGCAGCGCCGGGCAATCACTCTCTTCGTCGAGCGGGCGGGAATCTTCCGCATGGCGGGCATTCTTGAGGTTGATACGGCCGAAGCGGGTGAAGGCCAGCGCATGGCGGCCCGAGCGGGTGGGCATCACGCAGTCGAACATGTCGATGCCCCGCGCCACGGCCTCCAGCATGTCGTCTGGCGTGCCGACCCCCATGAGATAGCGGGGCTTTTCCTTGGGCAGGTGCGGCTCGACCGTCTCGATCATGTCCAGCATGACCTCTTGCGGCTCGCCGACCGCGAGGCCGCCGATGGAATAGCCGGGGAAGTCCATAGCCGCGAGCTCGCGGGCGGATTCGATGCGCAGGCGCGGCACCGCCCCGCCCTGCACGATGCCGTACAGCGCCCGCCCCTTGGGCTGAAGCTCGAACGCCTTCTTCGAGCGCTCCGCCCAGCGCAGCGACAGGCGCATGGCGCGCTCGGCCTCGGCTTCCTCGCAGGGCAGGCTGACGCATTCATCGAGCTGCATCTGGATGTCAGCGCCGAGCAGGCCCTGGATCTCGATGGAGCGCTCCGGGGTCATCTCGTGCAGCGCGCCGTCCACGTGCGAACGGAAGGTGACGCCCTTCTCGGTGATTTTGCGCAGGCCGGACAGGGACATGACCTGGAAACCGCCGGAATCGGTGAGGATCGGCCGCTCCCAGCGCATGAATTTATGCAGCCCGCCGAGCTTGGCCACCCGCTCCGCGCTCGGGCGCAGCATCAGGTGATAGGTGTTACCCAGCAGGATGTCGGCGCCGGTGGCCCGCACCTGTTCGGGATAGATGCCCTTGACGGTGGCCACTGTGCCGACCGGCATGAAGGCGGGCGTGCGGATCTCGCCGCGCGGCGTGGAAATGGCGCCCGTGCGGGCGGTGCCGTCGGTCGCGTGGACCTTGAAGGAGAAGGTGTCGGTCATTTCGGCTGCTCTAGAGCACGGGCCGGCCCGAATGAAAAGCGCGCCGCACGTATGGCAACCTCACCGTTCCAGTAGGCAGGCGTCGCCGTAGGAATAGAAGCGATAGCCGGAGGCGATGGCGTGGGCGTAAGCGCGCTTCTGGGTCTCGTGTCCCACGAAGGCAGCCACCAGCATCACCAGCGTCGATCTCGGCAGGTGGAAATTGGTGAGCATCACATCGGAGGCACGGAAGGCATAGCCGGGCGTGATGAAGATGTCCGTCTCGCCGAGATAGGGGCGGATGGACCCCTCCGGCGTCGCCGCGGTCTCGATGAGGCGGGTAGCGGTTGAGCCCACGGTGATGATGCGCCCGCCCCGGGCCTTCACCGCATTGAGCTCCGCCGCCGTTTCGGGGCTCACCTCGCCCCATTCCGCATGCATCTGGTGGTCGGTGGTGTCCTCGGCCTTCACCGGCAGGAAGGTGCCCGCCCCCACATGCAGCGTGACCGTGTAGCGGGAGACGCCGCGCGCCGCGATCTTCGCCAGCAGGTCGGGCGTGAAATGCAGGCTCGCCGTCGGCGCAGCGACCGAGCCCTCCACGCGGGCGAACACCGGCTGGTAGTCGGTGCGGTCGCGATCGTCTTCGGGCCGCTTGGCGGCGATGTAGGGCGGCAGCGGCATGTGACCGATGGCGTCGATGGCCGCATCCAGCTCAGGGCCGGACAGGGCAAAGGCGAAATGCACCTCGCCGCTCTCCAGCTTGTCGAGAACACGGGCCTCCAAAGTGCCGCCGCTCGCGCCGGCAAAGACCACGGTCTCGCCCACCGCGAGGCGCTTGGCGGGCTTGGCGAAGGCGGCCCAGGCCGAACCCGAGAGGCGGCGGATGAGAGTCGCCTCGATGGCCACCGTGCTGCCGCCGGCACGGGTGCGCGTGCCATCGAGCCGGGCCGGGATCACTTTCGTGTCATTGACCACCAAGGCGTCGCCCGGCTGGAGCAGATCCGGAAGGTCGGCGATGGTGCGGTCTTCCAGTTCCGGCGCTGCGCCGGGACGCACGCGCAGCAGGCGCGCACTCTCCCGCGGTTCGGCGGGGCGCAAAGCGATGCGTTCGGGGGGAAGGTCGAAATCGAAGGCGTCGACGCGCATGGGTCCTCGAGGGGCCTCGCCAGAGGCCCGGCTGCGTTGGGCGCCCGCTCTTAGCGGGCATGCGCGCGGAGGAAAAGGGCCGTCAGAAGATGGCGACCGCGCCCTGCCAGATGGCCCAGGTCATGGCGAACGCCACCAGCGTGCCGATGGCGGTGGCGAAGAAGCCGCCGAGGATCACCGCCCCGTCCCGCTCCACGAGACCAAGGCCGAGGATGCACACCGCGATGCCGGGCGGCATGTTGCCGAGGAAGGGGATGGGCAGCAGCAGGACGAAGCCGAGGAGCACCACCAGCGCCCCGACGACCCGGCGCGAGGTCGGCCCGGCGAACACCTCCATGCGCGGCCGCGACCAGCGCTCGAACCAGAGGATCCAGGACCGAGAGCGGTTGACGATGGTCTCCAGCACCGAGCGGGAGAAGGTGCGCTTGGAAATCGCCTGCGGCAGCCACAGCTCCTGCCGGCCCATGGCCATCTGAAGGCCGATGAGCGCGAGAATGATGCCGCAGATCACCGGAATGCCGGGCGGCATGGGAATGCAGTTGGGCAGGCCGAACAGCAGGAAGCTGATGCCGAACGCGCGATTGCGCAGCGCGTCCAGAAGATCGCCCACCGAAACGCGCTCGCTTGTGTGGGCGGCTAGGACGGCGGCAAGCAGTTCGGACGTGCGGGGAGTGCGATGGTCCACCGGGGCCTCGTTCATGACGGCCCCCTCTTTAACACTGATAAAGCGGCGGTGTCAGGGCGCCCGCAGCGAAACCGGGCGCCCTGCCCCCAGACACATTCCCATAGGGAACAGATCAGTGGATCTGGAAAATGCCGCCCACGGCCCGCAGCTCGGCGGGCTTGATGAGGCTCTGATGCACCACGCGCACCTCGTGCAGCGGACCTTCCAGTTCGCGCTGCCAGAATTCGAGAAAGCGGTTCAGCTCGGGGAAGCGGGGCGAGAGATCGTAATTCTGCCAGATGTAGGTCTGGAGGAAGCTCGGGTGATCCGGCATCCGGTAAAGGATGTGGGCGGTCACCAGCCCGTAGCCGGCCATCTGCTTGGCAAAATCGGAAGACGCCATCGAACACCTCCGTATGAGCTGAAACCCTCGTGGTTAAGACAGGTGAATTGTCGGCTACGGAGCTTGCGCGAGGCAAGCCTAAAGAATGGTTTCCATTTTGGTATCAATGTCTTAGCAGCATCGGTTGCGGTCTGCTAATAGTGCTCGCGGCGACAGCGCTATCGCGGGTGGCTGCTCATGCGCCGGGCGGCTTGGCACTCATGGGAGAGGAGTGCTAATTTTTTCTCGCGCCCCCCTTGTCGGTCTTGCGGGGCGCTCTTAGATGGCAACTGGGACTGGGCGGGCGTGCCGTGTGGGCGCCTCAACGACAGTCCCGGCACGGGCGCCGGGCTTGCCAGCAGGCGCACGGCCCAACCGTCAACATGGAGGTTCCCGATGGGTTTCCGCCCCCTGCACGACCGCGTGGTCGTGAAGCGCATCGAAGCTGAGCAGAAGACTGCCGGCGGCATCATCATCCCTGACACCGCCAAGGAAAAGCCGCAGGAAGGCGAAGTCGTCGCCGTCGGCGCCGGCGTGCGGAACGAAAAGGGTGAGCTCGTTGCCCTCGACGTGAAGGCGGGTGATCGCGTGCTGTTCGGCAAGTGGTCCGGCACCGAGGTGAAGATCGACGGCCAGGACCTGCTCATCATGAAGGAGAGCGACATCCTCGGCGTGGTCGAGGCGTCCGCCTCCGCCAAGAAGGCCGCGTGACGCTTTCCTCGCACGCTTCGTGAACAACGTCACAACCTGAAGGAACAGGCACAATGGCTGCCAAGGACGTAAAATTCGCCGGTGATGCCCGCGAGAAGATGCTGCGCGGCGTGGACATCCTCGCCAATGCGGTAAAGGTCACCCTCGGCCCCAAGGGCCGCAACGTCGTGATCGAGAAGAGCTTCGGCGCCCCGCGCATCACCAAGGACGGCGTTTCCGTCGCCAAGGAGATCGAGCTCGAGGACAAGTTCGAGAACCTCGGCGCCCAGCTGGTGCGCGAAGTCGCCTCCAAGACCAACGACCTCGCCGGTGACGGCACCACCACCGCCACGGTGCTGGCCCAGGCCATCGTCAAGGAAGGTTCCAAGGCGGTTGCCGCCGGCATGAACCCGATGGACCTGAAGCGCGGCATCGACCTCGCGGTCGACGCCATCGTCAAGGACCTCGCCGCCAAGGCCAAGAAGGTGACCTCGAACGCCGAGATCGCCCAGGTCGGCACCATCTCCGCCAATGGCGACGCCGATGTCGGCAAGTTCCTCGCCGAGGCCATGCAGAAGGTCGGCAACGAGGGTGTCATCACCGTCGAGGAAGCCAAGACCGCCGAGACCGAGCTCGAAGTGGTCGAGGGCATGCAGTTCGACCGCGGCTACCTCTCGCCCTACTTCGTGACCAACGCCGAGAAGATGCGCGTTGAGTTCGAGGATCCCTACATCCTCATCCACGAGAAGAAGCTCTCCAACCTGCAGGAACTCCTCCCGGTCCTCGAGGCCGTGGTGCAGTCCGGCAAGCCGCTGGTGATCGTGGCCGAGGACGTCGAGGGCGAGGCTCTGGCTACCCTCGTGGTCAACAAGCTGCGCGGCGGTCTCAAGGTTGCGGCCGTGAAGGCTCCGGGCTTCGGCGACCGCCGCAAGGCCATGCTGCAGGACATCGCGATCCTGACCGGCGGCCAGGCGATCTCGGAAGACCTCGGCATCAAGCTCGAGAACGTGAACCTCTCCATGCTCGGCCGCGCCAAGAAGGTGGTGATCGAGAAGGAGAACACCACGATCGTCGACGGCAATGGCGAGAAGGCCGACATCGAGGCCCGCGTCGCCCAGATCAAGGCGCAGATCGAGGAGACCACCTCGGACTACGACCGTGAGAAGCTCCAGGAGCGTCTGGCCAAGCTCGCGGGCGGCGTCGCGGTGATCCGCGTCGGCGGTGCGACCGAGGTCGAGGTGAAGGAGAAGAAGGACCGCGTTGACGACGCCCTGCACGCCACCCGCGCTGCGGTGGAAGAAGGCATTGTCCCCGGCGGTGGCGTTGCCCTGCTCCGCGCCATCAAGGTGCTGGAAGGCCTGAAGGTCGAGAACACCGATCAGAAGACCGGCATCGACATCGTGCGTCGCGCCATCCAGGCTCCGGCCCGCCAGATCGTCGCCAACGCTGGCGATGACGGCTCGGTCGTGGTCGGCAAGATCCTCGAGAACGAGACCTACACCTTCGGCTACAACGCCCAGACGGGCGAGTATGTGGACATGGTGGCTTCGGGCATCATCGACCCGGCCAAGGTCGTGCGCACGGCTCTCCAGGACGCGGCCTCCATCTCGGCTCTGATCATCACCACCGAGGCCCTCGTGGTCGAGCTGCCGAAGAAGGCTGCTGCGGCTCCGGCCATGCCGGGCGGTGGCATGGACTTCTGATCCAGGAGCACCCATTGGCGCCGCCCGGCGTCCTTAAAAGACAATGCCGGCGCAGCCGGCACGGGCGGTGGCATGGACTTCTGATCCAGGAGCAACCGTTGGCGCCGCCCGGCGTCCTTAAAAGACAATGCCGGCGCAGCCGGCACGGGCGGTGGCATGGACTTCTGATCCTCTCGATCAGGTTTCGAGTACGGGAAGGGCGTCGCGCGAGCGGCGCCCTTTTCGTTTGCGGCGGCTCGCGGATTGCGGCAAGGCTCCCGCTCGCCGGGGTGTCATCTCCTGGTCATGAAGCGTGGCTATCGGGCGGCATGAAGTTCATAGAAAGCTTTCACCTCCTGCCTTTCCTCGACACGGTGGTCAGCTATGTGGCGGCCTTCGTGTGCGGCGCGCTGATCGGTGCGGAACGGCAGTATCGCCAGCGCACTGCCGGCCTGCGCACCAATGTCCTCGTGGCCATCGGCGCTGCGGGCTTCACGGATCTTGCGCAGGGCATAGCGGGGGATGTGGAGGCGGTCCGCGTCATCTCCTATGTGGTCTCGGGCATCGGCTTTCTGGGTGCCGGCGTGATCATGAAGGAGGGGCTGAACGTGCGCGGCCTCAACACGGCGGCAACGCTCTGGTGCTCGGCCGCCGTGGGCGCCTGCGCAGGCGTGGACCGGCTGGCCGAAGCCTTCCTCCTGACGGTCTTCGTCATCGCCGGCAACACGCTGCTGCGGCCGCTGGTGAACGCCATCAACCGCATTCCCATCAAGGCGGAGAGCATCGAGGCGACCTATACGGTCAGCCTCACCACGGCGGTGGAGCAGGCGGGCGTGATGCGCGACCTGCTGGAGGAGCGGCTGGAGGCCGCGAGCTATCCGGTGGCCGAACTGGAGGTGGTGGAGCGCGGCGAGGAGCAGGTGGAGATCGTCGCCACCCTCACCTCGACGGAGGTGGAGGGCGAGGAACTCGACGCCGTGGTGGAGGGCCTCCTCACCCGTCCCCACGTGGACCACGCCACGTGGAGCGCCAACACGCAGTCCTGAACCCGTCTGCCTTCTCCGCCGGGATCAGGCGGCGATGCGCCAATCGGTCACGCGCAGCGACAGGCCGTGTTCCGGGTCCCAGTTCGCGGGTACGGAGAGGGCGAAGGTGTCGTCGCTCTCGATGGTCAGGGTCAGCGTCTTGCCGAGCAGCCGCCAGATCTCATCGGGCCGCGTGAGGCGGGGATAGCTGTCTGCCCAGTGCCGCTGCTCGTCCGGGCTCATGGCCGCGAACTCCGGATAAAGGCGATCCCGGTAAAGCGCGAAGACGAAGGATTCGAAGTTCGGCCGGAAATCGGCACGATCGACGACCTGCGCGACGAAGGCCGTCCGAGCCGGAGAGAGCGCATCTTCTTCTCCGAGTACGCAGATGTCGGCCGGCCGTTCACTCCAGGCGGGCGTCACCTTCTTTTTGAGCGACCATTTGTAGGTCGCGTCGAACGCGAAGGTGCCGACATCCCTGATCTTCACGTCGGCGATGCGCGCCTCCTCCCGGCGCAGCAGCGTCCAGCCGTCCTTGCCCTGGTGAACGAGATAGTCCTCGGTGAGGCGATGCCCCTCCCCAACCTCGCTCTGTACCCGCACGACCCGGAAGCCATGGGTCTTGCGCAGGACCGTATCCATGCGGTCGAAAGCGACCGGTTGGTCGAAGCGGATCCGCGCGCGCCGTAACGGCGGGGGGAGCAGGCCGGTCTCGACGGCCGCCTCCGTCGTGAACCGGTGCGCCTCGGCTGCAAAGCGTTGCGCGCTCTCCACCCGCTGGGCGAGCACCCGCGCCAGAACCTCCACATTGCGCGCCGCATCGATGGCGACATCTCCCGGTGTCTCGAAGAAGCGCGAGATCAGATTTTCCGGCTCCGGCGCCCGCGTCGGCACCACTTCTGGTGCCGCGAGCGCCTCCGCCAGCAGACGGTCAAAGAGAGCGCCGTTCGCCTTTTCCGCAGCAGCCTCGAGCTTGCGCCGGGGACCGACCGTGGCGAGGAAATCGGTGAAGCTCGCGGCGACGCGCACCGGCGCGGCAAACTCGTCGTCCGCCGACGAGCCCTGCGCGCGCACGGCCCAGACGGCGCCGGCATCGGCGCCACGCAAGGCGATGGCGAGGGTCAGGATGATCTGCGGACTGCCGCCGCGCATCTGGCCGAACGGGAAATAGGCGGACGCGCCGTCCGGCAGATCCGCCGCCTGGCGCTCGAAATCGCGATAGGCGCGCTGCGCGAACGCGCCGTGCTCCACCGCCCGGAACTCCAGCGCATAGACATGGGCGACCGGGCGCAGGAGGAGCGTCGCATGGTCATAATCGAGCTTCCGCCAGCCCACATGCGTCAGATACCAGCGGAAATCCTCCGGGAAGCGCACCCCTGTCAGCGTTTCGAGAGCGTCGATTTCCTCGGGCGCATAGGTGAAAGGCTCGCTCGGATCCTTTTCCAGACGCAAGGCGGAAACGGCAGTCTCGATCGACGTCATGCAGGGGCCTCCGTTGTCATTCATCGAAGGAGCCGGCACGCGGCGCACGCACCACGAACCGGCCCTTCCGAGACGGTGAGAGGCAAACCCGGCGGTTTTGCGGGGTGTCGGCAACGCCCGTTTCAGAACCTCAACTTGCCCGCCCTACCTGCACAGCGGATCATCGAGCTTCAGCGGGATGACCTGCCACAGGCTCTGGCGGCGGGGGCGGAGCAGCGGACCCCACCATTTGTACCAGATCTCGATGGTCGAGCCGTCCGACTTCGGCAGCGGCAGGTTGCCGATGCCGTTGGAGATGCCGGCGATGCGGGCGCAGCCCGTCGCCGCACGGGCCGGCGGGCGGTAGGTATCCGGCGGGATCAGCACCACGCGGGCATTGGGGATGGCGGCCTTGAGGCGGCCGGCCGACATGCGATCGTCGGCGACCAGCGTTGGCGCATCGCCGAACTGGAGGTCGATCACCGGCCGCAGCGCCTTCAGGGGCTCGGCGGCGACGCAGCGGCCGCACAGGCGCGGATCGGGCCAGAGCGTTATGGCCGCGCGCACCAGAAGCACGCCGAAAGCGACGATGGCCAGCGCCCACAGATAGAGCTTCACCCGGTCACGCCAACCGCCGAGCCGCTCCAGCTCGGCGAAGACATAGACGGTGGAGAGCAGGAAGAAGACGTGGAAATAGCGGTCGCGCAGGCTGGTGGAGCCTACCGCCAGCGCGCCGATGAGCGTGCCCACGGTACCGAGGATGATGATGGTGCGGATCACCCGGCGCGGGGCCGCGCGGTCCTCCGTCGAGGGAGTGGCGTCCTCGCCCCGGTTGAAGGGCAGGAAGACGGCGCCAGCGAGCGCCGCGAACGGCAGCAGATAGCCGATCCACGCCCCGGCGAAGGTGTCGAGCACGTTGCGGAAGCTGCGGTCCGGGCTCGGGCCCACCACCTCGGCGGTGGCGGCCATCACGTCCTGTCCCAGCATCTTCAGCGCCACCAGATAGACGGCAAGCGGGCCGGCTGCGACCAGCAGCGTCAACAGGATGCGCCGGTCGAACAGCGCGCGGCGGAAGCTCGGCTCGAACAGGCTCGCCAGCACCAGCACGATGACGAAGGGCAGGAAGCCGAACTTGCCCAGCAGGCCGACGGCGATCCAGGCCCCGAGGCCCGCATAAAGGGCGGCGGAGGGTGCGCGCACGATGGCCAGCAGCGTCAGGAAGCTGCCGGCGATGGCGACGATCATCACGTTGGAATGGGTGAGGATGCGGTGGCTGTGATAGCCGATCACCCACAGCGCCGAGAGCGAGAAGACGGCGAGCGCCTGAAGCTTCGGGTCCGCGATCACCCGGCGGGCGATGCGATAGACCAGCATGCCGCAGGTAAACAGCAGCACGTAGCGCAGGATCGCATAGGGCAGCGTGCCGGGCCCGAAGATCCAGAGCAGGCCATAGAGCAGCCAGTCGAACAGCGGCGGATTGCGCGGCACATAGGAGAGCTGGAACGACTGGACCAGATAGCTCTCGATGGCGTCGTCCACATTGATGGACGATTCCAGCAGTACCGCCACCAGGGCATGCGCCAGCGCCCAGAGGCCGACGATGACCGCCACGCCCCGCGCCGTGGCCCACCAGGGCGTCGGCTCCTCGGGCGCCCGTCCGAAGGGGGGCGTGCCATAGCGGGAATCGATCGGCTGTGCAGTGGAAGACAGACGCACGGCCCTCTCCTGGGCAAGTTGGAGCGCGGTCTATAGCTCCCTTTCCCTATGGGTGGCTATGACGGGAAAAGCACGCCCCGCCCCTTTGCTGCCGGCTTAGCACCCGGCAGGCAGCCGCACGCGCAACGGTGGTTGCATTTTCATACCGTTGCGGCCACGCGGAACCCGGTTCCAGCGGGAGGCGCCTCCGCCAACGCTTCCTCGATCCGCTCCACATGGGCATGGGCGGGACCCGAGCGGCAGGCCTCCAGCATCGCGGCGACGGCCTCCGATGGGCCGGAAATCACGGCCTCCACCGTGCCCTCCCGGCGGTTGCGCACGAAGCCGGAGAGGCCGCGCGACACAGCCTCGTCCGCGCACCAGGCCCGATAGCCGACGCCCTGCACGCGGCCGTGGATGACGAGATGGAGGGTATGCGTCATGTCAGCCCCGCTTCACTTCTTCGGCTGGCACGGGGTGGCGGAGGCTTTCAGCGGCTCGAACGCATCGAGCGCGCCGCGCAAGGCGAAGTCGCCATAATCGATCTTCAGCTCGCCGATGACGCCGTTGTCATAGAGCGTGAAGGTCATGACATATTCGGGGCTCGCGTCCTTCTTCTCCGCGTCATAGTAGCTGACGCTCACCGGATAGAAGGTGTGGCCCGACAGGCTCGCCTTGGCGCCGTCGAAGAGCTTGGCCGTGTCGGTGCTGGCCCGGCCGATGACGGCCAGCGTGTTGTAGACCTTGGTGCCGTCGCTGGAGCCGTCATAGACCTTGGCTTCCAGGAGGCTGTCGCCCTTCGCAGCGGCCTCGAGCACATGCACCACGTGCTCGGTGGGCATCAGGATGCGGCCCTTCAGGTCCACGGTGCGGGCGTCCGGTTTGGCGATCTTCACCTGCAGGTCGCCATTGTCGAGGCGGTTCGCCTGCGCATCCACGTCCGACTTGGTGTCGCCGTCCATGCGGTCGCGCGTCTTGAAGCGGTAGGCGTTGCCGGAGCCGTCCTCCCAGCTGGTGGAGACCATCTCCGAGCGCACGGGCGCCCCCTCCCCGGTGTCGAGGCTCGAGACCTGCCGCATGTTCACCGTATAGCCCTCGCAGGCATCGCCCCGGATCTCATAATCGATGCGCCCGGAGGCATCGTCGAGCCGGCCGGAGTTCTTGCTGGCGTCGAGCGTCATCTTGTACCCCGCCCGATGCGGCAGGAGCGCCTCCGCGGAGGCCGGCAGCAGGCCGGCGAGCGTGAGGACAAGAGCAAGGCTCGCGGAGCCCGGACGAAGCGGCATTTCAGATCTCCAGTACGGGCGAATGGCTTGCGCCATGTCCCTGCTTCGGCCAAGAGGAAGTCGCAAATTGCGCACTTGGTGTGGCAGGAGAGGATTATGTCGCAAAGCGTTGAACAGAAACTGGCGGAACTCGGCATCACCCTGCCGACCCCCACCGCGCCGCTCGCCAATTATGTGCCGTCCGTGCGCACCGGCAACCTGCTCTTCATTTCCGGCCAGGTCTCCATCGACGGCGCCGGCAAGCTGTCCACCGGCAAGCTCGGTGCCGGCCTCGACGTGGATGCCGGCCGCGCGGCCGCGCGCCTGTGCGGCATCAACCTCATCGCCCAGATGAAGGTGGCCCTCGGCGACCTCGACAAGGTGGTGCGCATCGTGAAGCTGGTCGGCTTCGTGAACTCGGCTCCCGACTTCGTGGACCACCCCAAGGTCATCAACGGCTGCTCGGACCTGTTCGTGGAAGTGTTCGGCGACAAGGGCCGCCACGCCCGCTCGGCGGTCGGCATCGCCGCTTTGCCCTTCGATGCGGCGGTGGAAGTGGAAGCCATCGTGGAAGTGGCCTGAGCACCATGGACCTGACTGCCCGCCCCGTCGCCCATCGCGGCCTGCATGACGCGGCGGCGGGCGTCATCGAGAATACCGCCTCGGCCGCGGATGCGGCCGTGGCGGCCGGTTACGCCATCGAACTGGACGTGCAGCTCACCCGCGACGGCGAGGCGGTCGTGTTCCACGACTTCACACTCGACCGGCTGACGCAGGCGCAAGGACGGCTTGCGGACCGCACGGTGGCCGAGCTGAAGACGGTGCGCTTCAAATCCACCTCCGACATCATGATGACGCTGCCGGACCTGCTGGCGCGGGTCGCCGGGCGCAGCCTGCTCATCATCGAGATCAAGAGCGATTTTTCCGGCGACATGCGTCTCGTCCAGCGCACGGCCGAGCTCGCGGCGGCATATAATGGGCCGATTGCCCTCATGTCCTTCGATCCGGATATGGTCGCGGAAATCGGGCGCCTGGCGCCCGGCGTGCGTCGCGGCATCGTCGCCCAGCGCCGCTATGACCATGCGGAATGGGATTGCGTGCCGCCGGTGCGCCGCAAGGGCCTGGGCCTTCTGCTCCACTGGTCGCGGTCGCGCTTCCAGTTCGTGAACTACCGGGTATCGGACCTCGATGCGCCGGCGCTGCGGGTGGTGCGGGCCATGGGGCTGCCGCTGCTCACCTGGACGGTGCGCACGGCGGAAGATCGGGCGCTGGCCGCGGCCGGCGCCGACCAGATCGTCTTCGAGGGGTTCCGGCCCTGACCGGCCGAGGGGAGAGACGGAGCATGATCGACAACCACAAGACCTTCGGCCGCTGCACGGCCCGCCTCCTGATCGCCGGCCTGCTGGCTGCGGCGGCCGGAACGCCCGCGCTCGCCAATGACAGCACAGCGGCCCTGAGCGCCGGCGGCCTCATCATGGTGCCCAATCTCGATATCGAGATGGCCTCGGAGGACCTGTTCATTTCCGAGCAGGAAGTGCGGGTGCGCTATGTCTTCCGCAACACCGCCAAGCAGGACCAGACGGTTCTCGTCGCCTTCCCGATGCCCGACATCACCATCCGGGAATCGCTGAACATCACCATTCCCAACGACGCGTCGGACAATTTCCTCGACTTCAAGACAACGGTCGACGGCAAGCCGGTCCAGACCCAATTGGAGCAGCGGGCGCTGGCGCTGGAGATCGACCGCACGGCCATGCTGCGCGACCTCAAGATCCCGCTCGCGCCCTATCTGAAGCAGACTCAGGCGGCGCTGGACGCCCTGCCGCAGGACAAGTGGAAAGAGTTCGAGGCCCTCGGCCTCGGCATGGTGGACGAATATGAGGCCGGCAAGGGTCCCGAGCGCCATCTGGCGCCGCAGTGGACCCTGAAGTCCACCTATTACTGGTCGCAGACCTTTCCGGCCGGAAAGGCTCTGGTGGTCGAGCACAAATACCGACCCAGCGTCGGCATGTCGGCGGGCACGCTCATCGGCCTCAAGCTCAAGGACAATGAGTACGCCGCCGAGGAGCAGCGCCAGCAGATGGACCAGTTCTGCGTCGATCAGGCCTTCCTCAATGGGGTGTCGAAGGCCTCCAAGGCCTCGAAGAATTCCGGCGAGGTGCCCTTTTCGGATGCGCGCATCCACTACATCCTGCAAACGGGCGGCAACTGGTCCGGCGGCACCATCCGGGACTTCAAGCTCACCGTCGACAAGGGTGCCTCGGAGAACCTCGTCAGCTTCTGCGGCAAGGACGTGAAAAAGATCAGTCCGACGCAGTTCCAGATGACGGCCAAGGATTTCTACCCGGCCAGGAACCTCGGTATCTTGATCCTGAAGCCCTACCCCAAGCAGTAAGCCGACCTTCCGGAGGTGCACCGCAGCATCTTCCCGCGTCGCGCCTTCAGGCCCATGTTAGGCGGGCATGACCGAGATCCGCATTCTCCCCGCTCTGTCCGAAATCCCAGCCGCCGACTGGGACGCCTGTGCCGCCGGAGGCGCGGCGCGTCCCGAGCCCTTCGTCTCCCACGCCTTTCTCCAGGCGCTGGAAGAAGCCGGCTGCGCCCGCGCCCGCACGGGCTGGCAGCCTCAGCATCTGGTGCTGGACGGGCCGGACGGCCGTCCGGCGGCGGTGGCCCCCGCCTATCTGAAATCCCATTCGCGTGGGGAATACGTCTTCGACCATGGCTGGGCCGAGGCCTATGAGAGCGCGGGCGGGCGCTATTATCCCAAGGTGCAGGCGGCCGTGCCCTTCACCCCCGCCACCGGCCGCCGGCTGCTGGTGCGCGGCGATGCGGATGAGGGCGCTTTGCGTGAGACGCTGGGCGTTGGCCTCGTGCAACTGGCCAAGCTGCGCAATGCCTCATCCGTCCATGTGACCTTCGCCACGGAGGAAGAATGGGAGGCGCTGGCCGCGCTCGGCTTCCTCAAGCGCACCGACCAGCAGTTCCACTGGGTGAACGAGGGCTACGCCAGCTATGACGACTTCCTGGAGGCCCTTGCCTCCCGCAAGCGCAAGGCGCTGCGCAAGGAGCGGCGGGAGGCGCTGGCGAACGGCATCGAGATCGAGTGGCTGACAGGAGCGGACATCACGGAAGCCGCCTGGGATGCCTTCTTCGCCTTCTACATGGACACCGGCTCCCGCAAATGGGGCAGCCCATATCTCAACCGCGCCTTCTTCTCGCTGCTCGGGCAGCGGATGGCGGATGCGTGCCTGCTGGTGATGGCCAAGCGCGCCGGGCGCTATGTGGCGGGCGCCCTCAACCTCATCGGGACGGACCGGCTCTATGGCCGCTATTGGGGCTGCATCGAGCATCACCCGTACCTGCATTTCGAGGTCTGCTACCATCAGGCGGTGGATTTCGCGATCGCCCGGGGCCTCAAGGTGGTGGAGGCCGGGGCGCAGGGGGAGCACAAGCTTGCCCGCGGCTACCTGCCGCGCACCACCTATTCCGCCCACTGGATCGCCGACGCCGGCCTGCGGCGGGCGGTCGCCAATTATCTGGAGCGCGAGCGCGCCTATGTGGCGCAGGCCAATGAAGATCTCTCGGCTCTTGGCCCCTTCCGCCGTGGATCGGCACCCGAAGAAGTGGAATAGGCTCGACCTGCGCCGCGACTTATGTTTGGGAGAAGCTGCGTGCGGCACGTCCGCGCGGAAGAAAGGGCGAGCCCCGAAGGGCCCTGGGAGAAACCATGACCTATTGTTGCGGCGTTCTGGTTCGGGACGGGCTGGTGATGATCGCGGACACGCGCACCAATGCCGGGCTCGACAACATCTCCACCTTCCGCAAGCTGCACATTTTCGAGGAGCCGGGCCATTACGTGATGGCGCTCGCCTCCGCCGGAAATCTCTCGGTGTCCCAGTCCGTGGTCAGCCTGCTGCACGAGGGCGTAGAGGACCATGAGGCCGGGGAACGGCAGATGATCGGCGACTGCCGCACCATGTTCCAGGCCGCGCAACTCGTGGGCCGCGCCATCCGGCAGGTGCATGCGGTGGATGCGCAGGCGCTGGAGCACAGCAATGTCAGCTTCGATGTGTCCTTCCTGCTGGGCGGCCAGATCGCCGGCGGGCCGCTACGGCTGTTCATGGTCTATTCGGCGGGCAATTTCATCGAATGCACCACCGACACGCCCTTCCTTCAGATCGGCGAGCACAAATACGGCAAGCCGGTTCTGGACCGCGCCGTGACCTATGACATGGAGATTTCCGACGCGCTCAAGGCGAGCCTCATCTCCATGGACAGCACCATGCGCTCGAACCTCGGCGTCGGCCTGCCCATCGACGTGCTGGTGCTCTGCCCGAACACGCTGGAAGCGGAACTGAACTACCGCATCGAGCCGGGCGAGCCCTATTTCCACGACCTGCGCGAACGTTGGTCCGCCGCTTTGCGCGCCGCCCATTCCGGCATTCCGCGCCCGCCCTACCTGAAGAACGGTCGCCGCGTCATCGAGAGTTGATGGCATTCCGGCTCAGGTAGGGCCTATCTAGGCGCCCCACGCCGGAGGGTCTGCCATGGTCCATATCCACATCACCGGGGCGTCCGGTTCGGGCACCTCGACGCTGGGCGCCGCCGTTGCGGAAGTGCTGGGCATCCGGCATCTCGACACCGACCGCTTCTTCTGGATGCCGACCGAGCCGCCCTTCACCACCCCGCGAGAGGTGAGCGCGCGCCTTGCGCTGTTGCAACAGGAGGCGCTGCCGGATGTGGGGTGGGTGCTCTCCGGCTCCGCGCTCAAATGGGCTACTCCGCTTGAGCCCCTCTACGATCTCATCGTCTTCCTCCACCTCGATCCGGCGGTGCGCATGGAACGGATCCGGCTTCGGGAGGAGCAGCGATATGGCGAGCGCATCCGGCCGGGCGGCGACATGGCCGAGGTGAGCCGGGCCTTTCTCGAATGGGCGGAAAGCTATGACACCGCAGGTCCCGAGCGCCGCAGCCGCGCGGCCCACGAGGACTGGCTTCAGCGCCAGAGCGCGCCGGTCCTGAGGCTTGATTCCGTGGAGCCGGTGGAGGCGCTCCTCGCGGCGGTGCTTGATCATCCCGCAGGTGGTGCCGCCAGATAATGAAACGGCCCCGGTTCCGCTTGGAAACAGGGGCCGTTGTCTTCAGAACGCCAGCGGCGCGCCGATCACTCGGCGGCGACGAGCTTGGCCGTCACGATCTTGTCGGGATCCTGCACGGGCTCGCCGCGTTTGATCTTGTCCACATTCTCCATGCCGGACACCACCTGCCCCCACACCGTGTACTGGCGGTCGAGGAAGCGGGCGTCGGTGAAGCAGATGAAGAACTGGCTGTCACCGCTGTCCGGGTTCTGGGCGCGGGCCATGGAGCAGGTGCCGCGCACGTGCGGCTCCGCATTGAACTCGGCCTTCAGCTTCTTGCCGGAGCCGCCCATGCCGTTGCCATACTGGCCGTCGCCGGTCTGGGCCATGAAGCCCTCGATGACGCGGTGGAACGGGACGTTGTTGTAGAAGCCTTCGTTCACCAGCTCCTTGATGCGCGCCACGTGGTTCGGGGCGAGATCGGGGCGGAACTTGATGGTCACGTCGCCCTTGGTGGTTTCGAGGACGAGCAGTTCTTCAGCCATTGGGCCTCTCCTGATGATTGTTGGAATGGATCACTTCACGTCGGCCGCGACCTGCATCTTCACGATGCGGTCGGGATTGGGCACCGCGCCATTGGCTTCCTTCGGGCCCTTCTTCAGCTTGTCGATGAACTCCATGCCGGAGACCACCTGCCCGACCACCGTGTACTGGCCGTTCAGGAAGGAGGAATCCGCATAGCAGATGAAGAACTGGGAATTGGCGCTGTCCGGCGAGGAGGCGCGGGCCATGCCCACCGTGCCGCGCACGAACGGGGTGTTGCTGAACTCGGCCTTAAGGTTCGGATACTTCGAACCTCCGGTGCCGTTGCCATACTGGCCATCGCCCGTCTGGGCCATGAAGCCGTCGATGACGCGGTGGAACGGCGCGTTGTTGTAATAGCCCTCGCGGGTGAGCGTCTTGAGGCGCTCCACATGGGCGGGCGCGAGATCGGGACGCAGCGCGATCACCACGCGGCCATAGGCCGTGTCGAGATAGAGCGTGTTCTGCGGATCGCTCTTCGGCGCAGGCTTGGCGGTCTGGGCCATGGCCGGGGCGGCGAAGGCCGTGGCGAAGGCAAGGCCAGTGAATTCACGGCGGCCGATGAGACGGGACATCACAAGGCTCCTTGGATCGCCGGCGGGTCTTCGCCCGTGAGACGGCGGGTGAATGGCGGGTCGTCCGGTCAGGACGCGGAGGGGAACTTGGCCTTCAGGCGCGCGAGCACTTCCGCAGGCACGAACGGCGCGACCTCGCCGCCCATGGCAGCGATTTGCCGGACCAGCGTGGCGGTGATGGGGCGCACGCGCGGCGAAGCCGGGAGAAAGACGGTCTGGATCTCCGGCGCCATGGTGCCGTTCATGCCCGCCATCTGCATTTCATAGTCGAGGTCGGTGCCGTCGCGCAGGCCGCGGATCAGCAGCGTAGCGCCGACCCGGCGGGCGGTGTTCACTACGAGATCGCCGAAGGTGATGGCCTCGAGCGTCGCGCCCTCCTCCTGCGCGATGGGACCGCAGATGTCCTTGAGCATCGCGAGCCGCTCGTCGGCGGTGAACAGAGGGGTCTTGCCGGGATGGATGCCGACCGCCAGCACGAGATGGTCGGCGAGGCGCGAGGCCGAGCGGACCACATCGAGATGGCCGTTCGTCGGCGGATCGAACGAACCGGCATAGATGGCAACGCGGCGCGTGTGGTCGGGTCGGCTCATGGCGATGGGGTAGCCTTAGACGGCGCGCAGCGCAATGGGGCGGGTCAGCGCCGGCCGGCGGCGAGCAGCACCAAGGCCCCGCCGGCGAGAATGCCGGCGGACACCCGGTCGGCGATGCGGGTGAAGCGGCCGGCGAGCGCCGCGCGGGCCCGGTCCGCCACCACTGCCCAGATCATGTCGCCCACCAACGCGATCAGCGCGAAGATGGCCGCAAGCAGCGCGATCTGCGGGCCGGGATCGGCGGTGTTGGTGACGAACTGCGGCAGGAAGGCCGCGTGGAACAGCAGCGTCTTGGGATTGGCGAAGGCGACCGCGAAGCCACGCCCGAAGGACGCCCGGCGGGTGGGCATGGGTTTGTCGCCCATCTTGCCGGCACCGCGCCATTGCAACACGGCCAGCCAGATCAGATAGGCCGCGCCGAGATAGCGGATCACGTCGAAATGGCGGGCGAACAGGTCCACCAGCCAGGAAAGGCCCGCCGCCACGGCGGCGAGCTGGAGGATGATGCCGACATTGACCCCGAGCGCGCTCAGCATGCCGGCCTTGCGCCCGTGCTTCAGGCTGGTGC
Organism: Azorhizobium caulinodans ORS 571; assembly: GCF_000010525.1. Classification (GTDB taxonomy): domain Bacteria; phylum Pseudomonadota; class Alphaproteobacteria; order Rhizobiales; family Xanthobacteraceae; genus Azorhizobium; species Azorhizobium caulinodans. Next base: position 2,650,151 of record NC_009937.1, read on the forward strand.
CGACAATGAGCGCCACATTGGGGCCGGGCGTCGCGCAGAGAGCGAGGCACGCGAGGATGAAGATGGCCAGGCTCTCTGCGGAGATCATGGATCAGGCCTCGGGGCTCTCGTCGGGGGCGCCGGTCTCCTCGCCTTCGCCCTCGGTGGCTTCGCCCGCCTCGTCCTCGCTGATGTGCTCCACCGAGACCACGCGCTCGTCCGCGGCGGTGTCGAAGACGATGACGCCCTGGCTGCTGCGGCCGACGATGCGGATGCCGTTCACCGGGCAGCGGATGAGCTGGCCACCATCCGTCACCAGCATGATCTGGTCGGCGTCACGCACCGGGAAGGAGGCGACGAGCTTGCCGTTGCGCTCGTTCACCGCCATGGCGACGATGCCCTTACCGCCGCGCCCGGTGACGCGATATTCGTAGGACGAGGTGCGCTTGCCGTAGCCATTCTCCGAGAGGGTGAGGATGAACTGCTCGTTCGTCTCCATCTCCAGGAACTTGACCGGATCGAGCTTGCCCTCGGCCGCGGGCGCCTCGCCTTCCAGCTCGATGGGCGCATCCTCGGCCGCCTGGGCGCGGGATTGGCGCAGATACTGCACCCGCTCTTCGGCAGCGGCATCGGTGTGGTTGATGATGGCCATGGAGATGAGCCGGTCGCCCTCCTCCAGCCGGATGCCACGCACGCCGACGCTGTCGCGACCCTTGAACAGGCGCACCTCGGGGACGGGGAAGCGGATGCAGGCGCCGTTGGCCGTGGTCAGCAGAACGTCCTGATGCTCGTTGCAGAGCTGGACCGAGGCGATCTGCTCGCCCTCCTCCAGCTTCATGGCGATCTTGCCGTTGCGGTTCACCTGGCTGAAGTCGGCCAGCGCATTGCGCCGGACGGTGCCCCCGGTGGTCGCGAACATGATCTGCCAGAGGCTGTGCTCTTCCAGATTTTCCGGCAGCGGGACGATGGAGGTGATCCGCTCGTCCGGCTGGAGCGGCAGGATGTTGATGAGCGCCTTGCCGCGCGCCTGGGGCGCGGCGGCGGGCAGGCGCCACACCTTGAGCTTGTAGACCTGCCCCTTCGAGGAGAAGAACAGCACCGGGGCGTGGGTCGAGGCCACGAACAGACGGGTGACGAAATCCTCGTCCCGAGTCTGCATGGCCGAGCGCCCCTTGCCGCCGCGCCGTTGTGCCCGATAGGTGGACAGCGGCACACGCTTCACATAGCCGGCGTGAGACACGGTAACGACCATGTCCTCGCGGGCGATGAGGTCCTCGTCGTCCAGATCGCCGAACCCTTCGGTGATCTCGGTCCGGCGGGGCGTGTTGAACTCGGCCCGCAGCGCCAGCAGTTCCTCGCGAATGATGGCCCGCATGCGCGGCCGGCTGGCGAGGATTTCCAGATATTCGGCGATCTCCAGCGCCAGCTTGTCCAACTCGTCGGAGATTTCGTCGCGACCGAGGGCGGTGAGGCGCTGCAGGCGCAGGTCGAGGATGGCGCGGGCCTGCTCCATGGAGAGGCGATAGGTGCCGTCGCTGGCCACCACATGGCGAGGATCGGCAATCAAAGCCACCAAGGAGGCCACATCCTTAGCCGGCCAATGACGCTCCATCAGCCGCTCGCGTGCCGTGCCCGGATCGGGTGCGGTGCGGATAAGCTGAATGATTTCATCGATGTTGGCGACGGCGATGGCGAGACCCACGAGCACATGGGCTCGGTCGCGAGCCTTGCGGAGAAGGAACTTCGTTCGCCGGCTCACGACCTCCTCACGGAAGGCAATGAAGGCGGTGAGCGTGTCGTGCAGCGTCATCACCGCCGGGCGGCCGCCGGAGAGCGCCACCATGTTCACGCCGAACGAGGTCTGGAGCGGCGTCATGCGGTAGAGATTGTTCAGCACCACGTCCGCCTGGGCGTCGCGCTTCACCTCGATGACCACGCGCATGCCTTCGCGGTCGCTCTCGTCGCGGATCTCGGCGATGCCTTCCAGGCGCTTGTCGCGCACCAGCTCGGCGATCTTCTCGATCATCGTCGCCTTGTTCACCTGATACGGGATCTCGGTGATGATGATCGCCTCGCGCTCCTTGCGCACCGTCTCGATGGTGGCGCGGGCGCGCATCATGATCGAGCCGCGGCCCGTCATGTAAGCCTGGCGGATGCCGGAGCGGCCCATGATGAGGGCGCCGGTCGGGAAGTCGGGGCCGGGGATATAGTCGAGCAGCAGCTCGGGATCCATTACCGGATCGTCGAGCAGGGCCACCGTGCCGTCGATCACCTCACCCAGATTGTGCGGCGGAATGTTGGTGGCCATGCCCACCGCGATGCCGCCGGCGCCGTTCACGAGCAGATTCGGGAAGCGGGCGGGAAGAACGCTGGGTTCGTTTTCGGAATTGTCGTAGTTGGCCTGGAAATCGACCGTGTCCTGGCCGAGTTCGTCCAGCAGCGACTGCGTCACCTTCTCGAGGCGCACCTCGGTGTAACGCATGGCCGCCGGCGGATCGCCGTCCACCGAGCCGAAATTGCCCTGACCGTCGATCAGCGGCACGCGCATGGAGAAGGTCTGCACCATGCGCACGAGGGCGTCATAGACCGACTGGTTGCCGTGCGGGTGATACTTACCGATGACGTCGCCGACGACACGGGCCGACTTGCGATACTGCTTGTTCCACTCGTAGCCGTTCTCGTGCATCGAGAACAGGATGCGGCGGTGGACCGGCTTGAGGCCATCGCGCACGTCGGGCAGAGCGCGCGCAACGATGACGCTCATCGCATAGTCGAGATAGGAACGCGACAGCTCGTCCGTGATGGAGACGGGCCGGATGTCCGAGGGGGTCGCGCCACCCTGCGGGGGCGTGTCGTTATCAGCCAAACGAGCACTCTTTCATGGTCGGCGATTAGCCGTTTCTTGTAGCCGATTCATCCCCGCAACACCAGCAAAAGCCCCCTCCCCGTGCCCAATAAAACCCTTGTCGGACAAGGGCTTGCGCTGGGCAGTTCAGACATCTGGGGATTGGGTGCCACATTCGAGCCGCAAACGGCCCTTTTCGGCCCCGTCGCCTCAGCCGAACACCACCTGATGCAGCAGCCGTCCGGGGACGAGCGTGAAGGCCCCGGCGCCGATCAGGGCCAGCCAGAAGAGCTGCATCATGATGCGGCGGTGATCGGAGATCCGCCCCTGCCGGACCGCCCGCACCGCGCCCCACAAACCGACCAGCGTGATGACGGAGAGGAGATGGATCGGGCTCCACGGGCCCCAGAGGCGCAATTCGTGGATGCCGAATGAGCTCAGCGCGACGACCGCCATCAGCGCCACCCAGAACCACCCCATCCGCTTGTGGGCGCCACTGCCCTTGGGCCGCGTGACCTGCACCGTTCCGAGGGCTAGGGCCGCGAGCGCCGCCGCCGTATGGATCTGGATGGCCGGCGAGGCGGCAAGAAGCGGTTCGAGCGTCATGGCGGCCTCCCGGCGGAACCGGGAGACCGTAGCGCATTGCGGGCCTAATGTGAATGGCATTCACATTAGGCCCATCCCGTCATTTCGCGAGGAATGTGCGGATGGCGTCACCCGCCTCCGAGATGTTGACGACGCCGTTCAGATGCCCGCGCCCGCCGCCGATCTTCACCTGCTCCACCTTGGCGCCGCCGGCGCGGACGCGCTCGGCCGTCTTGGCAATGACGGGGGGCGGGAAGACGAGATCCTCGTCCGTGGAGATCAACAGCACCGGCGCCTTGATGCGCGAGACGGCCGCATCCCCTCCGGCCACGAAGAGCTGGTTGGCCTTCACGAGATAGAGGAGATGGTTGGCATCCGAGAGTTCGGCGCGGGCGGCGGAGATCTTGTCGATCGTTGATTCCACCAGGAAGCGGTTGCCCATGGCGGCCGCTGGATCCTGCTGCGGCTCGGCCCATTTGCGGCCAAAGGTGTCGTCCACCCAGGTCCAGTAGCCGGCCCAGAGCGTGACCATCTTGAGCGCCTGCGTCAGCCCCGCCTTGGGCGGGGTGCGACCGTAATAATCGCCATTGTTCCAGTTGGCATCGACGCGGATGGGCGCGCCCCACGCATCCAGCAGCGCGATCAGCCAGCCGCTGGTTTCGCTGGCGCCGATCACCGGAATGATGCGCCCCACCATCTCGGGATAGCTGGAGGCCCATTCATAGGCCTGCAAGGCGCCCATGGAGGCGCCCGCCACCGCATGGAGCCTAGTGATGCCGAGGCTCTCCAGAAGCGCCTTCTGCACGTTCACGAAGTCGCGGATGCCCACCACCGGAAAGCTCATGCCATAGGGCTTGTCCGTGCCAGGCTGAAGGGAGGCCGGGCCGGTGGTGATGACGTTCGGATCGTAAGCGTTGAGGTTTACCAGCGTATCGGACGAGATGATGTAATATTTGTCCGTATCGAGCGGCTTGCCGGGGCCGATGATGGCGTCCCAATAGCCGGCGACCTTGTCATCGGCCTTGTATTTTCCCGCCGCATGGCTCGAGCCCGAGAAGAAGTGCGTGACGAGGATCACGTTGCTCTTGTCGGCATTGAGCGTGCCATAGGCTTCCCAGCCGATCTTCACATCCTTCAGCGGCGCGCCACCCTGCGTCGTGTAAGCGGGGAGCGTGAAACTCTTCTTCTCGACGATGGCATCGAGCGCGGATGCGGGCGTCGGCAGCACGGAACCGGCGACCGCAAGAGCGAGGGCGAAGGCCCAAGCCATGGCGCGCACATGGTTCGATTTCAGGCACAGGCGTTCAAGCGTCTGGGTGATGGGCCTCATCGCGTTTCCTCCGGCCGCCTGCGGCGGCGGTTTCAGGGCGCCCAGCTTCTTGTGAGCGCGACGGGGGAACGGCCACGAAGGCAGCAGGCCGCGGGAATAGACGATCGGCGGCCTGGCCTTTCACGCGGAGCCCCCCGGATCGCGCGGACTGGGTCCCGTTACTGTGCGACGGCCCCCGCCGGCCCGCAATCGGCTTTCGTGTCCCGAGCCGGCTCGCCATTTTCCGGCCGGCGCTGGACCGACCGCAAAAGCCGTGCTAATGGCGCCGCCTTCCCTTGAGGGTGTCATGATCCAGGCCTGCCAGCGACGACGAGAGACCGCCCCGCGCCTTGTGGCGCGGCGTCCTGCGTTCCTGCCTGCCTGAGTGGCCGTCGCGGCCCGGGCGGGTGCATCCCGTCTCGCGCCGAAGGCCCTGATCCATGACCGAACTGCCCATCACCGTCACGACCGAATCGCCTGAGAGCAACGCCGCCATCGAGCGGCTGCATCAGCGGACCTTCGGCCCCGGCCGCTTCGCGCGGACCGCCTTCCGGCTGCGCGAGAACGTGCCCCACGACCTCACCCTCTCCTTCACCGCTTATGTGGGGACGATGATGGTGGGCTCGGTGCGCCAGACGCCCATCCTGATCGGCAGCCAGCCCGCGCTCCTGCTCGGCCCGCTCACGGTCGAGCCGCCGTTCCGGGCGGTGGGCATCGGCGGCCGGCTGATGCGGGTGTGCATGGATGCGGCCCGCGATCAGGGCCACGGCCTGATCCTGCTGGTGGGGGATGAGCCCTATTACCGGCGCTTCGGATTCAAGGTGGTGCCGCATGGCCGCATCGCCATGCCGGGCCCCGTCGATCCCGGCCGGCTGCTCATCGCCGAGCTGAAGGACGGCGCTTTTGAGGGCATCACCGGCCCGGCCCGCTCCATCGCCGCCTGAGCGGACACATCCCCACAAACGAAAATGCCCCGGCGAACCGGGGCATCTCCAAAAGTTTGCTGAGAATGGACGCGGCTCACTCGGCCGCGACCACCTCCCGCCGCCCGCGCGACTGGCGCGCGGTCTTGAGCAGTTCGGCCACCAGGAAGGCGAGCTCGATGGACTGCTCCGCATTGAGGCGCGGATCGCAATAGGTGTGGTAGCGGTCGCGCAGATCCTCGTCCGAAATGGCCCGCGCGCCGCCGGTGCATTCGGTGACGTTCTTGCCGGTCATCTCGAGATGCACGCCGCCGGGGATCGTGCCTTCCGCCGCATGGACATCGAAGAAGGTCCGGATCTCGGACAGGATGCGGTCGAACGGCCGCGTCTTGTAGCCCGAGCCAGCCTTGATGGTGTTGCCGTGCATGGGATCGCACGACCACACCACCGTGCGGCCTTCCTTCTGCACCGCCCGCACCAGCGCCGGCAGGTGCTCGGCCGCCTTCTCCGCGCCGAACCGGCAGATCAGGGTGATGCGGCCGGCCTCATTGTCGGGCTGGAGCACATCCAGCAGGCGGATGAGACCGTCGGCCGAGAGCGAGGGACCGCACTTGATGCCGATCGGATTGCGGATGCCGCGGAAATACTCGACATGCGCATGGTCCGGCTGGCGGGTGCGGTCGCCGATCCACAGCATGTGGCCGGAGGTGGCGTACCAGTCGCCGGAGGTCGAATCGACACGGGTCAGCGCCTGCTCGTAGCCGAGCAGCAGCGCCTCGTGGCTGGTGAAGAAATCCGTCGAGCGCATCTCGGGATGCACCTGCGGATCGATCCCGCAGGCGCGCATGAAGTCGAGCGCCTCGGTGATGCGGTTCGCCAGTTCCTGATAGCGGTGCGACTGCGGGCTGTCCTTCACGAAGCCGAGCATCCACTGATGCGCGTTCGCAAGGTTGGCATAGCCGCCCGAAGCGAAGGCGCGCAGCAGGTTCAGCGTCGCCGCCGACTGGCGGTAGGCTTCGAGCTGGCGATGCGGATCGGGAATGCGGGCGTCCGGCGTGAACGCGATGTCATTCACGATGTCACCGCGGTAGCTCGGCAGTTCCACGCCGTTGACCGTCTCGGTCGGGGCCGACCGGGGCTTGGCGAACTGGCCGGCGATGCGGCCCACCTTCACCACCGGCGAGCCGCCGGAGAAGGTCAGCACCACGGCCATCTGCAGGAACACCCGGAAGAAATCGCGGATGTTGTCTGCCGAATGCTCGTCGAAGCTCTCGGCGCAGTCACCGCCCTGGAGCAGGAAAGCCTCGCCGGCCGCAACCTTAGCGAGGTGCGCCTTCAGGCGGCGGGCCTCACCTGCAAAAACCAGCGGCGGGTAGGAGGCGAGCTTGCCCTCCACCTCGCCGAGCGCGACCTTGTCTGGATAATCGGGCACCTGGACCACGGGATAAAATCGCCAGGAATCCGGACGCCAGCCTTCGGCGCGGCGAGACACGATCTCGGCGCTCGGGTTGCGGTCGGAAACAGGGCGGGTGGTCATAGTGATCTCCATCCAGTTTCGCGCGGCGCCCATGCGCCGTGCGTCCGGTCCTTGGCTCCATGGTCAGAGGATGCGGATTGGCGCTTATACACGACCCACCGGGGGCACGAAACCGGAACATGGCGGGTCTGCCCTGCGGATTGTCACATGAGCGCGACGTCTGCCTGAAAATCAGTCACGCAATGAGCCATGCGCTCCATGCAATCATCCCCGCCCGCCCTGCCCGCACAGGGACGCGCTTTTTGTCGCGGCATCGCTTAAAAGGGCTGGCCCTGCGCGGCTGGCGTCGCGCGGCCCCACCTTGAGTAAATGTATGACCAGATCTGATCCGGGCGTCGCATCGGCGGCGGCCCAGAAGCCCAGCTTTGTCGAATTCGTCGCCCTCGTCGCGCTGATGATGGGCGTCACCGCCTTCTCCATCGACAACCTGCTCCCGGCCTTCGAGCCGATCCGCGTCGATCTGAAGGTGCCCCGCGCCGGCGATCTCCAGCTCATCGTCACCGCCTACATGATCGGCTTCGCGCTGATGCAGCTGGTGTTCGGCACCATCTCGGACGTCATCGGCCGCAAGCCCGCCCTCATCATCGGTCTCGCCATCTATGCGGTGGGCTGCGGCCTGGCCATGGTCACGGACAACTTCACGGTCCTGCTGGTGGCCCGCGCAATCCAGGGCATGGGCACGGCGGCGGCCCGCGTGCTCTCTGTCGCCATCGTGCGCGACCGCTTCAAGGGCCGCGACATGGCCCGCGTCATGTCGCTGTGCATGATGGTGTTCCTCGTCGTGCCCGTGGTGGCGCCGACGCTCGGCAGCGCCATCCTGCTGGTGGGCACGTGGCACCTCATCTTCCTCGCCATGCTGGCGCTCGGCGTGATTCTGGCGGTCTGGTTCGGCCTGCGCATGCCGGAGACCCTGCATCCGGAAAATCGCGTGCCCTTCTCCGTCGCCTCCATCGTGCGCGGGCTGAAGGTCACGGTCACGACGCGGCGGGCCTTCGGCTATGCCACCGGCATGGGGCTGATGATGGGCGCGCTGATGTCCTTCGTCGCCTCGGCCCCGCAGATCTTCGACACCGAGGTCTATCACCTCGGCAGTGCCTTCCCCCTCGCCTTCTCGTCCGTCGCGGCGGTGATGTCGGCGGCGTCCTTCCTCAATTCCCGGCTCGTGGGGCGCATCGGCATGCGCCACCTCTCGCACGCCGCCATCATCGGCTTCACGCTGGTGGGCGGGCTGCAGGTGGCATTCGCCCTCGCCTATGACGGCAAGCCGCCCTTCCTGCTCTTCTGCACGCTGATCGCGCTCAACCAGGCGCTGTTCGCGCTCACCGTGCCGAACTTCAACTCCATGGCCATGGAGCCGCTCGGCGCAATTGCCGGCACCGCCTCGTCCTTCATCGGCTTCTACACGACGCTGTTCGGGGCCATCATGGGCATGGTGGTCGGCCAGTCGGTGGCGGGCTCGGTGCTGCCGCTGGCGCTCGGCTATTTCTGCCTCGGCTTCCTCGCCATCCTCTCCACCTTCTGGGCCGAGAAGGGAAAGCTCTTCGGCGGCCAGATGGGCGCGCAGCCGCATTGACCCGTATCGGCGGGGCGCACCCGCCCCGCCGAACCCGTCAGTTGCCGGTTTCTTTGGCGCAGGCAGCGATGGTGGCCGACAGCTTCACCCGGCCCGCATTGTCTTCCGTCGCCTGCCGCAGGGTGCAGGCGTCGAGCGCCGTGAAGGCGCCGTCGCTGAGCTTGCGGCCCATGAACGCGTCGAGGGTCGCCCGCCGGTCCGGGGGCGTCAGCACCTGATACTTGAGCAAGGCTCCCGCCTTGTCCTGCTGCGGCGGGATCGGCGCCGCAGAGGCGGCGGCGGAGAGAAACACAGCGGCGGCCAGCACGGCCACAGAACCTGACTTGCGCACGGAATACCCCCGAAGGAATGGAACGCCCGCTTCGGCGCCGGATCGGCCGGAGGCGAGTCGCTCCGCCCGAAATCCATCGACGCCCGCCGGCTCTATGGCAAAGCCGGCGGGCGTTCGTCCAGAGGGTCCGCTGGCGAGCTCACGCGCTCTTGGTGCGCAGCGTCACGAGTTCCTCGGCCGCCGTGGGATGGACAGCGACCGTGCGATCGAAATCCGCCTTGGTGGCGCCCATGCCCATGGCGATGGCGGCCATCTGGATGATCTCGCCCGCGCCCTCGCCCACCACGTGGCAGCCCAGCACCTTGTCGCTCTGCTGATCGACGATGAGTTTCACCAGCATGCGCGTCTCGCGGCCCGAGAGGGTCGCCCGCATGGGCCGGAACTGGGACTTGTAGATGTCCACCGCATGCCCGGCGGCGCGCGCGGCGGTCTCGCTGAGGCCGCAGGTGCCCACCTCCGGCTCGGTGAAGACGGCGGTCGCGACGAGGCTGTGATCCACCCGCCAGGGCTTGTTGCCGAACACGCTGTCGGCGAAGGCATGGCCCTCGCGAATGGCGACGGGGGTCAGGTTGATCCGGTTGGTGACATCGCCCACCGCATAGATGGACGGCACATTGGTGCGCCCGTCCGCGTCCACGATCACCGCGCCCACCTTGTCGGTGGCAACGCCCACGGCGTCCAGCCCCAGGCCCGAGGTGTTGGGCAGACGGCCGATGGCCAGCATCACCTCGTCCACCGCGATGGCGGAGCCGTCGGACAGCGTGACCGTCTTCGTGCCGCCCTCGGCGGTGATTCCTGTGAGGGTCTGGCCAGTGTGGAACACGATGCCGGAATGGGCCATCTCCTGCGCCACCAGCGCGCGCACGTCCTCGTCGAAGCCGCGCAGAATCTGGTCGGCGCGGAACACGAGATGCACCTCGCTGCCCAGCGCGCGGAACAGGCAGGCGAACTCCACCGCGATATAGCCGCCGCCCTGGATCAGGATGCGCGGCGGCAGGCGGGGCAGATGGAAGGCCTCGTTGGAGGTGATGGCGCGCTCGGCGCCGGGAATCGCGGGGCCGAGCGCGGGATGCGCGCCGGTGGCGACGAGGATGTGGCCGGCCTCGATCTCCTCGCCCGTGGCGACGAGGCGCACGCGGTTGGGGCCGATGATCTCGGCCCGCCCGTCCACGATCTCGACGCCCGGCGCCACGAGGTTGCGGCGGTAGATGCCCTCCAGACGGGCGATCTCCTGGTCCTTCCGTGCGATCAGCGTCGGCCAGTCGAAGCGGGCGCCCTCCACGGTCCAGCCGAAGCCGGCCATGTCCTCCAGATCATGGGCATAGCGTCCGGCATAGACGAACAGCTTCTTCGGCACGCAGCCGCGGATCACGCAGGTCCCGCCGAGGCGATATTCCTCCGCCAGCATCACCTTCGCGCCGTGCTGGGCCGCGATGCGTCCGGCCCGCACGCCGCCCGAGCCGCCGCCGATGACGAAAAGATCCACGCTACGCGACATGACTGATTCCTCCGGCGGCCGGCAAAGCCCGCGTCTGTGCGGTGCGGCTGAGATAGGTGCGACGGCCCACGACCGAAAGGCCGGAGCGGCGGCGGCGCAGTTCAGGGCGGCGCGGCACGCACGTCAAGCCGGCTTGCCCGGCCGGCGGCTTGGTGCTTCAACCGCGCTGGCGGCCGCGTCCGGCCGTGTTTTCAGGAAAAATCCGGCGCGATGTCCGACCTCATTCCGCCCCGCCCGTTGCGGGTGCGCCGCACCGCCGAAGGCGCCGCCGAGATCGCGCTGCCGCTTCCCATCCGCTGGCGGGCGCGCCGGCGGGGCTATGCCCTCGTGTTCTGGCTCGGCGGCACCATATCGCGCAACGGTCGCTTCGTGGATCGCACCGGCCGGCCGCTCGGACCCGCGACGCTGGAGCCGGGCACCACGGGCGCGTTCGTGCCGAAAGGGGCGGTGGCGCTGCTGCTGCCAGATGCGCCGACGGATCTGACCATCGGCTATTTCCCACGCACCAAGGTGGAGTTGAAGCTTCATGCCTTCGCGGCCGGTCGGTTCGCGCCTAGCTCGGTGTTGAAGCGCTGGAAAGCGGCAACCATCGCCGCCCGCGACCTGCGCGGCCTCCATGGCGCGCTGCTTCAGGCCGGCCCTGCCCATGCGCAGGAACAGGCGGCCTTCTACCGCGCCTATCGGGCCCGGTTCGTCGAGGACTTCGCCACCGTTCCTGCGAAGGAGGCGGCCCCGCCCCTCGCCTTCATCAGCGCCCTGACTGCCGCTGCGGATGTCGCGCGCGTGGCCGCGGCCCTCGCCGGACAGACCGACCCCAACTGGCAGTGGGTTATCCTGCACCCCGAAGGCGCCCCGCCCGTTCTTCCGCCTTCCGATGCGCGTATCCGTCTCGTGGCCCATGCCGCTCCCGAGGGACCGGAGGCCTTCAATGCGGCCAGCGCGCTCGTTCCGGCCGCGCTGGTCGCGCCCCTCGATCCGCGCGGCACGCCGACCCGCGATGCCGTCGCTATGATCCGCGCCGCCTTCGCCGTTCATCCCGGTTGTGCGCTGCTTTATACGGACGAGGAGCGCCTCGATGAGACCGGCACGCCGGTCGACGGCCTCTTCAAGCCGGCCTTCAACCGGCATCTCCTGCGCAGCCTCGATTATGTGGGGGCCCTCCGCGTCTTCTCGCCTGCCCGGCTGGCCGAGATCGGCGGGGCGCGCGCCGATTTCGGCGCCGCCTGGGCCTATGACCTGCTGCTGCGGGCGGCCGAACCGCTCGATCCCGCACGCATCCTGCACCTGCCGCGCGTCGCCTTCTCCCGCCCGCCGGAGATGGGCGACGGCACCTTCGCGCCGCACGTGGTGGCGGACGCCGCCGCCGCGCTCAAGGCCGCGACCGGCGTTGCCGAGGTCGAGGCCGCCGCGGGACGCCTCCAGCCGGTCTATCCGCTGCCGGAGGATACGCCGCTCGTCTCCTTCGTGATCCCCACCCGCGACCGGGCCGATCTGCTGGGGTTGGCGCTGCGTTCGATGATCGCGCTGACGCGCTATCGCAATTTCGAGATCGTGGTGGTGGACAACGGCTCGGTGGAGCCGGCGACCTTCGCGCTGTTCGAGGAGATCAAGGCCGCCTGGCCGCGCACGGTCATCGTGCGGGACGACGGCGGCTTCAATTATCCGCGCATCTGCAATCTCGGCGTCGAGGCCGCCTCCGGCAGCCTGATCGGCCTCCTCAACAACGACATCGAGGTGGTGGAGCCGGGCTGGCTGGACGAGATGGTGGCGCTCGCCGCTCTGCCGGGCACCGGGGTGGTCGGCGCCAAGCTGCTGTTCCCCGATCGCTCCATCCAGCATGCGGGCGTGATCTGCGGCCTGTTCGATTATGCCGCCCACTGGTTCGCTCATGCGGATCAGGATGAACCCGGCTATCAGGGGCGGCTGCACAGCCGGCAGAATCTGTCCGCCGTCACAGCGGCCTGCCTCCTGATCTCCCGCGCCTGTTGGGAAGCTATCGGCCCGCTCGATGCCGAGCGCTTTGCCGAGGATTGCAACGACATCGACCTGTGCCTCAGGGCGGTGGCGGCGGGCTATGAGCTGGTGTGGACGCCCTTCGCTTGCCTCATCCACCACGAATCCGCCTCGCGCGGGAAGCGTCGCAGCAAGGCGCATCGGGAACGGCTGAAGGCCCAGCGCCGCCGCTTCGTGGAGCGCTGGCGGTCGGAATCGCTCATCGACCCGCACTACAATCCGAACCTGCGGCGCAAGAGCCTCTACGCGGCGCTGGCCAAGGCCCCCGAAGGCCCGCGCGAAGCCCGCACCTGCGCCGTGCCGAAGCCCCTCACTTAGAAGCTGCCCCGCGAGCCTGCTGCGGGGCGCGGATCGAGGCGAGGCCTATTGCGGCAGGGCGGCGGAAATGCGCTGGGCGGCGTCCAGAAGCACGGGCAGGAAGCGGTTGCGCATGGCCTCAAGAGGGGTGCGCCCCTCATGGGTCGAGACGTTGAGCGCAGCCAGCACCTCGCCGCGGCGATTTCGGATCGGGACGGCAATGGAGCGCAGGCCCAGTTCGAGTTCTTGATCCACCAGCGCCCAGCCCTGCCGGCGCGCCGTTTCCACCTCATCCTTGAGAGCGACCATGGTCGGTACGGTGCGCGGCGTGCGCTTCTCGATCCGCACCCGGTCGTAGAAGGCGGCGAGCTCCGCCGGCGGCAGGCCGGACAGCAGCACCCGACCCATGGAACTGCAATAGGCCGGCAGGCGCGAGCCGATGGACAGCCCGATGGTCATGACCCGCGCCGTGGGCTCGCGCGCCACGTAGACGATGTCCTCGCCGTCCAGAACGGAGAGAGAGCAGGATTCCTGCAGGGCATTCACCACATCCCGCATCACGGGCTGGGCGACCTCCCACATGGGCAGGGAGGACAGATAGGCAAAGCCCAGTTCCAGCACCTTCGGGCGCAGGGCAAACCGCTTGCCGTCCGTCTCCGCAAAGCCCTCGCGCACGAGGGTCAGAAGGAAGCGCCGGGCAGCAGCGCGGGTGAGGCCGGTATGCTGGGCCACTTCGCTGAGCGTCATGCGCGGCTTGTACTGACTGAAGGCCCGCAGCACCTGCAGGCCACGCGCGAGGGACTGGACGTAATCCTTCTCGTCGGCCGCCCCCTCGGCCCGCCCCTCCAGCACCTCGCTCGTCATGCCCCCTCCCGCAGACCGCCGGCGGCGGTGTTCTCCCCGGACGCAGTATAGGGGGGACTTTCCCGTTCGGCAGCACGGGCCTTCATCAGCCGCTCGTCCCGCCAGGCAACCCGTGCGCCCCAGTCTTCCAGGGGCAGCAGCGCCCGTCTTTCAGCCGCAGCACGGGCGACGAGGGTCTCGTCCCATCCGTCCGGCTGGCCCCGCTCGGCGCCCATCTGCCGATAACGCTCGCCCATGCGGCGGGCGTGCTCCTCAAGGCCGCCCTGATAGTTGAGATCGGCCGTCTCGAACGGGCCGATGATCGACCAGCGCAGGCCGAGGCCGGAGGTCATGACCCGATCGATCGACGCCACATCTGCAATGCCCTGCTCCAGCATCCAATAGGCTTCTCTCAGCACAGCCCCTTGCAGCCGGTTGTAGATGAAGCCGTTGACCTCGCGTTGCAGCACCACCGGAACCTGCCCGGCCTGGGCCATGAGGGCGCGGGTGCGCTCGACGGCCTCCGGATCGGTGAAGGGGGCCGGCACGATCTCGACGATGGGCAGGAGATGGGGCGGGTTGGCCGGATGGGCCACGAGGCAGCGTGCGCGCCCCGGAAGGGCCGCCGCGAACTCGGATGCCGGCAGCGACGATGTGGAACTGGCGAGCACCGCCTCCGGCGCCGCCACCGCATCCATGGCACGGAAGACCTGCGTCTTGAGGTCGAGCCGCTCCGGCACGTTCTCCTGGACATGAACGGCGCCGGCGATGGCGGCGCCGACCGTTTCTGCCACTGTGATCCGTGCCATCACAACGCCAGGTGCCTCCGACAGCAGGTCATGGGCGGCGAGCGCGGCCAGGCGTTCCGCCACAGCTCCGAGCACCGCGCTACGCACGGCTGGCGCGGCGTCATGGACGCGCACCTCCCGGCCGGAGCGAGCGAACACGATTGCCCACCCCACCCCCATGCTGCCGCCGCCCACGACAGCCACCGGGCCATTTCGTCCTGTGTCCATGGTGATCACCGATGTGCGAATTGAGGGAAAATGTTCGTTATGCGAACACAAAGCGGGACCCGAAAGCTTTTCAAGCGAGTGCTCGACCGATTTGGGTCGATCGCGCAAGCAAATGCAAGCGGTCTCACATTCGAGTATTTCCGGTTTTGTTGTGCAGGTGCAGCATCGATTATGCTTGACCACAACAGCATGGCAGACGTACCAATTTCCGCATAGATGTTCGACATACGAACACGACGGTTCGAGATGTGGCAATAGGAAGGTCCCGCCTTCCATGCCCGTCCGTCCGAGATTGAGACGCAGTTCAACGCGCATCACGACAGTGATCCTGCGCGTCCTTCGTCATCGACAGCCAGGCTGCCGCATCCCGCTTCAGCCCCCGGGAGGAAACATGAAGACCAAGGCCCTCGCGGCGCCCTTTGCGGCGGCGCTCTTTGCCAGCGCCATGATCGTGACCCCAGCGGCCGCCCAATATGCCGGCGGCGGGGTGAAGATCGGCGTGCTCACCGACATGTCGGGCGCCTATTCGGATCTCGCCGGCGCTGGCTCGGTGGAAGCCGCGAAGATGGCCATCGAGGATTTCGGCAGGCCCATCAACGGCAAGCCGGTGGAACTGGTCTCCGCAGATCACCAGAACAAGGCCGACATCGCCTCCGCTACCGCCCGCAAGTGGTACGACACGCAGGACGTGGATGCGATCTTCGACATCAACGGCTCGGTGGCCGCGCTCGCGGTGCGCGAGGTCTCCCGCGAGAAGGGCAAGGTCGACATCAATTCCGGCGCCGCTGCGATGGCGCTAACCAACAAGGCCTGCTCGCCCACCGGCCTGCACTGGACCTATGACGTCTATTCGCTGGCCGCCGGCACCGGCAACGCGCTGGTGAGCGAGGGTTTCAAGACCTGGTACTTCATCACGGCGGACTACACCTTCGGCCACGATCTTGAGAACCAGGTGGCGAAGATCGTGAAGGAGAAGGGCGGCACGGTGAAGGGCTCGGTGGCCCATCCGTTCGGCTCTCCGGACGTGTCCTCCTACCTGCTTCAGGCGCAGGGCTCGGGGGCCAAGATCATCGCAATGGCGAACGCTGGCGCCGACACGATCAACACCATCAAGCAGGCGCGCGAATTCGGCATCACGCAGGGCGGCCAGACGCTGGCGGCGCTGCTGCTGTTCATAACGGACATCCACTCCGTGGGCCTCGAAGCCGCACAGGGCATGGTGCTGACCACCGGCTTCTACTGGGACACGGACGAGAAGACCCGCGCCTTCTCCAAGCGCTTCGCCGCCCGGATGAACGGCAAGATGCCCACCATGGTGCATGCGGGCGTCTATTCGTCGGTCCTGCATTATCTCAAGGCCGCGGAAGCCGCCGGCACCGACGACGGCGAGAAGGTGGTGGCCAAGATGCGCGAGTTGCCCATCGACGACATGTTCGCGAAGAACGGCAAGATCCGTGCGGACGGCCGCATGGTGCACGACATGTATCTGGCGAAGGTGAAGTCCCCCAAGGAGTCGAAGGGCGCGTGGGACTATTACCAGATCGTCCGCGTCATCCCCGGCGACGAGGCCTTCCAGCCGCTCAGCGAGAGCACCTGCCCGCTCGTCAAGAAGTGAGCCTCCGGCGTGCCGGGCCGCTCGAGCCCGGCCGCCCGTTGGGGGGAACCGGCCGCGCCGGATTGTCCGTCCCCTTTAGCTTCAGGCCGCAGGACGTTCCGTCCGCCGCCCCTCACGAGAGCCAGGGTCATGCTGTTCCACGTCGAAATGCAGGTGAACATTCCGCACGATTTTCCGGCCGAGAAGGCGGATGCGATAAAGGCGGCGGAGAAGGCCTATGCGCAGGACCTCCAGCGGCAGGGCAAGTGGCTCCACCTCTGGCGCATCGCCGGGCGCTACGCCAACGTGTCCATCTTCGACGTGGAGAGCGTGGACGAACTGCACCAGCTTCTCTCCTCGCTCCCGCTGTTCCCGTTCATGGACATCAAGGTGACGCCACTCGCCCGTCATCCCTCCGCCATCTGAGGACGCAGGCCTGAAGGGGACGCGCTCACATGCCCTACATGATCGAGACTTTCGACAAGCCCGGCACACTGGACCTGCGCGCCCGGGAGCGCGATGCACACCTCGCCTTCCTTGATGCGCACAAGCACCTGCTTCTGGCGTGCGGCGCCAAGCTGGACGACGAGGGCAATGCCTCCGGTGGCGGGCTCTATGTGGTGGCACTGGAGACGCGGGCCGAGGCGGAAGCCTTCATCGCAGTTGATCCCTTCTTCACCGCAGGCCTGTTCGAACGCGTTCAGATCACCCGCTGGCGCAAGGCCTATGTGGATGGCGTGTGCTATCTGCCGGAGGCGAAATGACGGACCGCACGCTGGTCACAGGCGGAGCGGGCGGCATCGGCCTCGCGGTGGCCCGGCAGGAGCGCATGGCCGGCCGTGCGGTGGTGGTGCTGGACCGCGAGCCGCCGCCCGACCTTGAGGCCCGCTTCCTCTGCGTGGACCTGATGAGCGAGGCGGCGACTGCGCAGGCGCTCACCGAGGCGCTCTCCGAGGGCCCGATCACCCGCCTCGTGAACAATGTGGGCATGGTGCGCCCTGCCAGCCTCGATGACACGACGGCGGAGGATTTCGCAGCCGTCATGCGGCTCAATCTCGGCGTCGCCATTCAGGTCACGCAGGCGCTGGTGCCCGGCATGCGGGCCGCCCGCTTCGGCCGCATCGTCAATGTGTCCAGCCGCGCAGCCTATGGCAAGGAACTGCGCACCGCTTACGCCGCCAGCAAGGCCGGCCTTCTCGGCGCCACCCGCACCTGGGCTCTGGAACTGGGGCGGGACGGCATCACGGTGAACGCCGTGGCGCCCGGACCCATTGCAACGCCGCTGTTCACCGCAGCCAACCCGCCGGATGCTCCCCGCACCCGCGCCATCGTGGAGGCAATCCCCGTGGGCCGCATGGGCACGCCGGAAGATGTGGCGCAGGCCGTGAGCTTCTTCCTCGGCGAATCTGCCGGCTTCATCACCGGCCAGACGCTGCCGGTCTGCGGCGGAATCACCGTTGGCAAGGGCGCGAACTGAGGCCAATGCCCCATAGGGAGAACACCATGTCGTCCGATCGCCGCTGGGTCCGCCGTCCGGAAGGCTCCACCTGGGGCGATTTTGGTCCGGACGACGAACTCGGTCGCCTGAACCTCATCACACCCGACAAGGTCCGCGCCGCCGTGGCCGAGGTGTCGGAAGGGCGCACCTTCTGCCTCAGCCTGCCGCTCGACAGGCCCGGCGGGAACGTCCTGAATGTGCGGCGTGTGCCGCCCGTGCTGAAGCCCACCGGTCCGGACGACAATCCGCGCTTCAATGCCATGCTCTGCGCGGATGACGCCTGCTTCGTGGACGTGGTCTGCGACGACAAGGTGGAGATCTGCCTGCAATATTCCACCCAGTGGGACAGCTTCGCCCATGTGGGCGCCCTGTTCGATGTCAGCGGCGAGGGGCGCCCCGAGCCGGTCTATTACAACGGCTTCCGCGCGGGCATCGACATCGTGGGCCCGCGCGAGGCGGCCGAACGGGGCATCGCCCCCGGCGCCCACCGTCTGGGCATCCAGAATGCGGCGGCCCATGGCGTCCAGGGACGCGGCGTTCTCGTGGATCTCCTTTCCCCCTTCGGAACGGATCGCCATCTGGTGGGCTATGATGATCTGATGCGGGCCATGGAGGCTCAGGGCGTCAGCGTGGAGGAGGCAGATATCCTGTGCCTCTACACCGGCTTCACGCAGGTCATCATGGGGATGGGCGGCCAACCGGACGGCGCCGTTCTCGCCCGGAGTTGCGCCGCGCTCGATGGGCGCGACGCGCGCCTCCTCCAGTGGATCGCCGACAGCCGCATTTCGGCGCTGGTTGCCGACAATTATGCGGTGGAGCAATTGCCGGCCAAGCGCCTTGCCTCCAATGCGCAGGCCTCGATGCCGCTCCACCATCACTGCCTTTTCAAGCTGGGCGTGCCGCTGGGCGAACTGTGGTGGCTTGCCGATCTCGCCGCCCATCTGCGCGCCGCCGGCCGCAACCGCTTTCTGCTCACCGCCCCTCCCCTGCGCCTCCCCGGCGCGGTGGGGTCCCCCGTCACGCCGATTGCCACCGTCTGAACGCTCCGCCGGAGACCTGCATGCCCTTTCTCGCCATCGACGGACGCACCGTTCACTACGCCCTTGAAGGACGTACCGACGCGCCGGTCCTCCTGCTCGCCAACTCTCTGGGGACCGGCTTCCTCGTGTGGGACGCGGTGATGCCGGCGCTCGCCGCGCACTTCAACGTGCTGCGGTACGACATGCGCGGCCACGGCCTCTCCGACGCCGCCCCGCTGGGGGACGAAGCCAGCGGCTATTCCATTGTCGACCTTGCCGGAGATGCCCTTGGGCTTCTGGATGCGCTGGGCATCGCGAAGGCCCATGTGTGCGGCCTCTCCATCGGCGGCATGGTGGCCCAGCACCTGGGCGCCCATGCCCCTGCTCGGGTGGATCGCCTTGTCCTGTGCGACACCGCCATGCAGATCGGCCCGGCGTCGGTCTGGAACGAGCGCGTCGCGGGCATCCGTCGCGATGGCCTTGCCGCCATCGCCCCGGGCGTGATGGGCCGGTGGTTCACCGACGGGTTCCGGGAGCGCGTTCCGCACATCGTGCGCGGCTATGCCAACATGGTGGCCCGCACCACGCTGGACGGCTATGTGGGCTGCGCCCTCGCGGTGCGCGACGCCGACCTCACCGCTTCCGCCGCCCGCATCACGGCTCCCACGCTGGTGGTGGTCGGCGACAAGGACCCCTCCACCCCCCCGGCCGCCGCCGAGGCCATGGCCGCCGCCATTCCCGGCGCGCGGCTGGAATTCATCGCCGATGCCTCGCACATCCCTTGCGTGGAGCAGCCGGAGGTTCTTGCCCGCCTGCTGCTGTCTCATCTGGCGGGTTGAGGGATCGGCGGGAAACGTGTTTGGCGAGCTGGTGCAAGGCTCCTCCTTGGCCCATCCCTATGCCATGCTCGGAGCGCCGACGACACAGGCGAGGGGCTGATGGCAGGCGAAGCCGATAATCCAAGCGCACTGATCGACGCCAAGATCGCCGGGCTGGGCGACTGGCGCGGCGAGACACTCGCCCGGATGCGCAAGCTGATCCGGGACACGGTCCCCGGCGTCGTGGAAACTGTGAAGTGGCGCAAGCCCACCAATCCCGCCGGCGTGCCCGTCTGGGAACAGGACGGAATCATCTGCACGGGCGAGATCTACAAGGCCTATGTAAAGCTCACCTTCCCCAAGGGGGCGCTGCTCGCCGATCCGGCCGGGCTCTTCAATGGCAGCCTGAATGGCCAGTCCATGCGCGCCATCGATATCCGCGAGGGCGACGTCATCGACCCGGGCGCGTTTGCTGAACTGGTCCACGCAGCGGTCGAATTCAACACCGCGAAGATCAAGCGGTGAAAGGGGGGTGACGCTGCCCGCGGCTCAGGTCCTCTGGACCGGATCCGAGCCGAGCGCCGACAGGGTCGCCTCCTGCGGCGGCAGACGCAGGGCATTGAGGACCAGTTCGGCCACATGGGCGCGGCGGGCGGCCAGTTCCTTCTTGGACGCCAGGTCGCGGTTGAGGATGACCGACAGCGTGAAGATGTTCGAGAAATAGAAATAGGACAGGCCGGCAATGGAGATCCAGAGCTGCGCCGGATCGTGTCCGTCCCGGAACACGCCCTCCTTCACGCCCCGCTCGACGATGGCGCTGATCATGCCGATAAGCGGTGAATGCATGTCCTTCACCCGCTCGGATTCCTTCAGGTGCCGGGCCTGATGCAGGTTTTCGCTGTTCAGCAGGTTGATGAAGGTGCGCTCGCCGATGAAGCTGTCGAACGTGAAGGTCACGAGCCGCCGCATGGCGTCCTCGGGAGAGAGGCTTTCGAGATTGAGCTTCAGTTCCGAGGTGCGCGCTCGCTCGTAGGCGGCCTCCAGCACGGCCAGCCAAAGTCCGCGCTTGGAGCCGAAATAATGATAGATCATCCGCCGGTTGGCGCCCGAGCGCGAGGCGATGGCGTCGATGCCCGCCCCGGCGAAACCGCGGGCGGAAAATTCGGCGGTGGCAGCGGAGAGGATGCTTGCCTTGGTGCGCTCCGGGTCGCGGGTCCGTACCACGCGTCCCCCCTCCGCGGCCTTGGACTTCGCCGGCGCACGGGCACGGCTGGGCGTTTCCGGCGCACCCGCCCCCATGTCCTGCTCGTCCAGCCCGCTCGCACCAGCCACGCGTGCCACTTTGCCCCTCGCTCCAGCCGTTTTGCCGCTTATACGACGGAGCGGTGACGGGAGATACAGGTGCCAAGCACCTCCTCCATCGGCTTCGCCCACCAGTGCTCGGAGAAGATCTCCACTTCCGCGAAGCCTTGATACCCTTGGGCTTCCACCTGTGCGCGGATGGCTTTCAGGTCGATCACGCCGTCACCCATCATGCCGCGGTCGTTCAGCATGTCGGCCATGGGCACCAGCCAGTCGCACACGTGATAGGCCAGCAGCCGATCGCGGCCCGCCCGCACGATCTGGGCGGACAGGTCCGGGTCCCACCAGACATGGAATACATCCAGCGCGACGCCCAGCATCCCGCTCCGCTCCGGGTCCAGCCGGTCGCAGATGTCGAGCGCCTGACCCATGGTGTTCACGCATGCACGGTCAGCGGCATACATGGGATGGAGCGGCTCGATGGCGAGAGGCATGTGGGCGCTGCGGGCGTACTCCAGTAGCGTGCCGATGCCGTCCTCCACCATGGCACGGGCGGCCCCGATGTCCTTCGAAGGCGCCGAGCCCGGCCGGGCATATTGCGGCAGGCCACCCACCACGAGAACGAGGCAGGACGCGCCCAGAGCCTCCGCCTCATCCACCGCGCGGCGGTTGTCGTCGCGCACCTCCGGCAGGCGCGCGGGATCGGCCGGGAACATGCCGCCCCGGCAATAGCCCGAGAGCGCGAGGCCGGTCGCCTTCACCGCCTCAACGGCGCGGGGCAGGCCGATATGGGCCACCTGATCCCGCCAGGGCGAGATGGCGCGGATCTGCGCCCGCGCGCACGCCTCGATGATGGTCGCAAGATCGCCCTGCCTGCGCACCGTCGCGGTGTTGATGGAGAGCAGGCGGTGATCCGCCGAGAAGTCCCTCAGGGCGGGCTTGAGGGCGCTGGGTGCGACACGGTCCTGCATCTCAGGCCTCCACGCCACGCACGGCGAGCACGGCACGCATCCGCTGCACCGCCAGATCCGGATCGGTCAGCAGCCCGGCCCGATCCGCAAGACGGAACAGTTCGGCCAGATGAAGGGTCGAGCGGGCGCTCTCCTGACCGCCGACCATCGTGAAATGGTCCTGATGGCCATTGAGATAGGCCATGAACACCACTCCCGTCTTGTAGAAGCGCGTGGGCGCCCGGAAGATATGGCGCGACAGAGGCACGGTGGGCGCCAGGATGTCGTGGAAGCCCGCCTCGTCACCCGCCGCCAGCGCGGTGAGCGCGGCCGAAGCGGCCGGGGCGATGGCATCGAAAATACCCAGCAAGGCGTGCGAATAGCCCTGCGCGTCTCCGGCGACCAGCTCCGCATAGTTGAAGTCATCGCCCGTATACATGCGCACGGCCGGGTCCAGCCGGCGGCGCATGGCGATCTCCTTGTCCTTGTCGAGGAGCGAAATCTTCACGCCATCGACCTTGGCCGCATGGGCATTGATGATGGCGACCGCCGTATCCATGGCTGCGTCGAGATCGCGCGTGCCCCAGTAGCCGGCGAGCGCGGGATCGAACATGTCGCCCAGCCAGTGGATGATGACCGGCTCGCGCACCTGGCTCAGGATGCGGCCATAGACGGTCTCGTAATCCGCCGCCGATGTGCCGATGCGGGCAAGCGCGCGGGAGGCCATCAGGATGATGCGCCCGCCCACCTTCTCCACCGCCGCCACCTGCTCTTCATAGGCGCGGATCACGTCGTCGAGCGACCTTGCGGCCTCAGGTGCGAGGTGGTCCGTGCCCGCTCCGGAAAAGACCAGCGCCTCCGGCCCGTGCGCCTTCGCAGCCTCCACCGAGCGGCGGATCAGGTCCAGCGAGGTCGGCCAGTCGAGACCCATGCCGCGCTGGGCCGTATCCATGGCTTCCGCAACGCCGAGGCCGAGGTCCCATAGGCGCTGCCGATAGGCGATGGTGTGGTCCCAGTCGATGGCGGCTTCGAGCCACGGATCGCTGGCCGCCAGCGGGTCCGCCACCACATGGGCGGCGGAAAAGGCGATGCGGTTCATCGGCCCCGACGCACGCGCGGGAAAATCGCGGGGGGCCGAGAGCTTGAACGTCTCAAGCCCGCCCCCGGCGAGCGGCAGGCGAAGGGACAGGGCGGTGGCGTTCGCGCGTTCGTTCATCGTTTCTGATCCTTCTTGGTCGCGGCTCCGCCGCCGCTGAAACCCATGTCCCCGTGGTCCGGTCCGAGCGCCCCCGTGCGCTGCGTCCCTAAGGTCATGGCCAGGCGTGTCCCGGCCATGACCGTGGTTCGGCTAGGTGCGCGGATGGTGGGATGTCATGCCCGGACCAGCTCCGGACACGACGGCCGTGCCTGAAGGTGCAGCCCCTCACTCGGCGGCTTGCAGGACGGCCCGTTCGGACGCTTCCAGCGTCGGCACGTCGATCCAGCGGCGCTCCTTCCAGCTCTGGAGCGCGCATTCCACGAGTTGCACGCCCTTGGCGCCTTCGCGGAGCGTGAAGCGATAGGGCGCATCCTCCACCACGTGGCGGATGAACATCTCCCACTGCACCTTGAAGCCGTTGTCGAACACCGCCGTGTCGGGCACCGGCTGCCAGTGGTTGTAGAAGTCCATGGTCTGCTTCTGGTCCGGGTTCCACACCGGGCGCGGGGTGCCGACGCGGGACTGGAAGACACAGTCCGAAAGCCCCGCCACCGCCGAACCCAGCGTGCCGTCCACCTGGAACGTCACCAGGTCGTCGCGATAGACGCGGGTGCACCAGGACATGTTGATGTGGGCGATCACGCCGTCCTGAAGCTCGAAGGTGGCATAAGCGGCATCATCCGCCGTCGCCTCATAGGGCTGGCCGCGCTCGTCCACGCGGGAGGGGATGTGGGTCGCGCCGAGACAGGACACCGACTTCACTTCGCCGAAGAGATTGTCCAGCACGTAGCGCCAGTGGCAGACCATATCGAGGATCATGCCGCCGCCCTCCTGCGAACGGTAATTCCAGGAGGGGCGCTGCGCCGGCTGGCCCCAGTCTCCCTCAAACACCCAGTAACCGAACTCCCCGCGCACCGAGATCATGCGGCCGAAGAAGCCGGAATCCCGCAGCAGCTTGAGCTTCTGAAGGCCGGGCAGGAAGAGCTTGTCCTGCACCACGCCGTTCTTCACGCCCTTCTCCTCCGCGAGGCGGCAGATGCGGACGGCTTCCGGCAGATTGGTGGCGATGGGCTTCTCGCAATAGACATGCTTGCCGGCGCGGATGGCCTTTTCCAGCAGGATGGGACGCATCTGGGTGGTGGCGGCGTCGAAGAAGATTTCGTTGCCGGGATCGGCCAGGGCGGCGTCGAGGTCCGTGCCCCAGCGCTCGATGCCATACTGCTTCGCGAGCCCTTCCACCTTGTCCGCATTGCGGCCGATGAGGATGGGATCGAGCTGCACTTTCGTGCCGTCGGAAAGGGGCACGCCCCCCTGCGCGCGGATGGCCACCACGGAGCGGATGAGGTGCTGGTTCAGCCCCATTCGCCCGGTGATGCCGTTCATGATGAGGCCGAGGCGCTTCTGGGTCATGCCGGTATCTCCTGATGAAGTCTGGTTTCGGGAAGCGTGACGGGCGCAAGGCTCGCCCAGTCGGGTTCGGCCCGCCCGGCAAAGCCGGGGGCGGAGAGCAGGGAGGCGGTGGCCAATACGCCGCGCGAGACATCGAGCGCGGCGCCCGCATCCGTGAGGCGATAGAGATCCGGGTGCGCCGCCGCGAAGGCGCCGGCCTCTTCCTCGGGCGCGGGACCAAAGCCCGCGACATAATGGTGGCCGTTGCGCTCGCCGTGGGTGAGGCCAAGCGTGGCCACGAGCGCAAGGTCCTGCTGGAGGCCGAGCCCCGGCTGGCAGGTGAGGTCCTCGGCGGTCAGGAAAGTGCCCTCCCCCGCCTGCACCCGCACCGCATTGAGGATGGACTTGTAGAGCCCCTTGCAGGCTTTGGAGGATACGCCGCGATAGCCGAGAGCGATGGCTCGAGGGAAGGCATCGAGGCCGCCATCGGCCTCGTCGATGATGACGGGAATACCATCAAGCGCCGGCGGCAGCGGACGCGTGAAGGTCTCCGTCCGGTCAAACGGCTGCTCGATATAGAGCAGCCGCGCCTTCAGAGGCCTGAGAGCCGGCGTGTCGAGCCCGGCCGCGAGCTGGCAGAGACGCTCGGGGTCGTATTGCTCGTTCGCATCCAGCGTCGCGCGGAAATCCGGCGCGAGATGGGTGAGTAAGGCCGTGATGGCGGCGAGCCGGTCGAGGTCGGCGGCAAGATCGCCACCGATCTTGATCTTGAAGAAGCGCAGCCGAGCGGCTGCGATCTCGGCAGAAAGGCCGTGCGGCCCCTCCAGCGGATCGAGCAAACCGATCGTGTGCCGCACAGCCACGGCCGGGACAGGCGTGAGAGACGCAAGGAGCGCAGGGATCTGCTCAGGAGAGAGGTCACGAGCGTTCCGGGCATCAAGCCCCATCACATTGCGGGAAAGCCCCTCCGGAAACGTCAGGGATAGGGCGCGCAACAGGGCATCCACGACCGCCTTGTCCAGCAAGGCGGGACCGAAATGGGCCGCGAGCGCGGGGATGCCCCGCCCTTCGGCCCAGCCGAGTTGCATGGCCGCCGCATCCGCCGAAAGGCCGTAGGCCGTGGACCATGGGGCATCCGCATAGAGGGCCGCGGCGTGCAGCAGGACCCGGCGCAGGTCGTCGACCGTCTGTTCGGGCGACTTGTGCGGCGCCTTGTCGAACCAGCGCGGCATCATCATCTCGGCCGCCTGTCCCACGGCACGACCCGCGCCTTCTACCTCCAGTTCGATCCGCACGAACGCCTGCGGCGCCGCCTCGACCACGGACGGGCCGAAGCGGAAGGGACGCACGAACGGCATCATCCGTTCGCGGACCTCGACCGACAGGATGCGGAGGCGGGGCGCAGTCATGGCGGGCTCAGTCGATGTGCCCGCGGGCATAGAAGTGGCCGCGCACCTGCTGGGCCAGTTCGGCGAAAGCGGGTGTTCCCATCAGTTCCAGAGCCCGCGGGCGGGGAAGCGGCACGTCGTAGATGGCGGCGATGGAGCCGGGACGGTCCGTCATCACCACCACCCGATCGCCGAGGAAGATGGCTTCCGGAATGGAGTGCGTGATCAGCAGGATGGTCTTGCGGGTCTCGAAATGGATGCGCTGGAGTTCCAGGTTCATCCGCTCCCGAGTCATGGCATCGAGCGCGCCGAAGGGTTCGTCCATCAGGACGATCTTGGGATCGTGGACAAGGGCGCGGCAGATGGCGGTGCGCTGCTGCATCCCGCCGGACAGCTGCCACGGATACTTGTTCTCGAAGTCCGAAAGCCCAGCGGTCGCCAGAAGCTGGCGGGCTCGCGCAAGGTGCGAGGCCTTGTCCAGCCCCCGCACCTCCACGGGCATCATGACGTTGCGCAGAACCGTGCGCCAGGCAAGCAGGACCGGGCTCTGGAATACGATGCCCACGTCATCCGGGGGTTCGGTGACGCGCGTACCGTCGATGACGATCTCACCGTCGCTCGCCGGGATGAGGCCGGCCACCAGCTTCAGCAAGGTGGACTTGCCGCATCCCGAGGGGCCGACCACGGAGATGAACTCGCCCTCGCGGATGTCGAGAGTGATGGGCTTCAGCGAGGGCATCTCGCCGTCGCGCGTCCGGTAGGTCTTGGTCAGGCCGCGGATCTCGATGAGCCGACGGCGCACGTCGGTCGTCTCGTCGCGCGACACGACCCGCAGGGTATTGGCGGCCATGAGGTTCTCCATCGGAGTTCGACTGGTCCGCGCGCCGGACCACCGGCGCGCGGCGACGGGTCAGTTGCCGGCGGCGGGAAGATAGTCGCGCGTATAGAAGGACTTGGTGTTGTCCTTCGCCGAGGCTTCGAGACCGCCGTATTCGATGAGGAGATCCACCGTGGAGGTCATGTCCGCATCGGTGACCTGAAACGGCGGGCGGCCTTTGGTTTCGTCTGTGTGATAAAGGGGCGTCGTCAGCGCGAAGCCCTCCAGCAGCGTCTCGCGCTTGCCCGCCTTGGGCAGGTCCGCGAGCAGCGCATCGACCGCCGCGCCGGGATCCTTCTCCGCACCGATGAAGGCAGCCGTGGTCGCCTTCATGAAGCGGCGGACAAGGTCGGGATTGGACTTCAGCAGGTCCTTGTTGGTGATGATGCCGGACGAGACCATGTGGATGCCGTAGTCGGCGAACATGATCGGACGCACGTCCTTTCCGGTGGCATCCTTCAGCTTCATGCTCTGGTCCATGACATAGCCGAGCAACAGATCGGCGCGGCCGTTGGCGACGGCATTGAGCTTGGTTTGCGCGTCACCCGACACCACCTGGAAATCGGAGGCCCTCAGCCCCGCCTGCTTCAGGAAGAGCGGCCAGATCTGGGACATGGAGTCACCCGGCGTGGTGGCGACGATCTTGCCCTTGATGTCTTCCGGCTTGCGGATGTTCTTGTCAGAAAAGCCCATGACGGACATTGGGCTTTTCTGAAGCGCCACGCCCACGGCCACGACGGGAGCACCCTTGGCGGCGGCGCGGATCATGGTGGGCACGTCCGCATAACCGAACTGCACGGTGCCGGCCGCCACTGCCTGGATGGTGACGGCGGACCCGCGGCCCTCTTGGATGTCGAGATCGATGCCCTCGGCAGCATAAAGGCCCTTGGCCTTGCCGTAGAAGAAGGGCGCGTGCTCGCCATAGACGTACCAGTTGAGCAGCAGCGTCACCTTGTCGGCAGCGGCCGCGGGTATTGCGGTGGCAGCGAGAAGCGAGGCACCCAGCGCGGCGCCAAGGCACCGCAGGGCGGTGCGGCGAACAACGGTCATGATTTCCTCCCGGACATTTTTCTTTGCTGGCGAACGCATCACGCACACAGGGCGCCGCCTTGCGGCGCCGGATCAGGCGGTAGCGAACACGTCCTGCCGCTGGCTGGCGTGCCACGGGACGCACAGACGCTCGATGACATCGACGACCCAGAAGAGCACCACGCCGATGAGCGCCAGCAGGATCAGCGCCGCGAACATGGTGGGGAGCTCGAAATTGCCGATGGAACGTTGGAGCACGAAGCCCAGCCCGGAATTGGCGCCGACGAACTCGCCGACCACCGCCCCCACCACCGCGAGCGTCACCGACACCTTCAGGCCGGCGAATATGGCCGGCATGGCATGGGGCAGGCTCACCATGGCAAAGGTCTGGAGCTTGGAGGCCTTCATGGCGCGAGCGAGATCCCGCATGTCGCCTTCGACGGACTTGAAGCCCTGAACGCCGGCGACGATGACGGGAAAGACCCCGAGCAGGAAGGCGGAGATGACCTTCGGCACCATCCCGAACCCGAACCAGACCACGAAGAGCGGCGCGATGGCGACCTTCGGGATGGATTGGGAGAAGACGAGCAGCGGATAGAGATAGCCCTCCACGGTGCGGGAGCCGGCGATCATCATGGCGAGCGGAATGCCGATCAGCGCGGACAGCGCGAAGCCGGATACCGTCGCGATGGTGGTGGGGATGGCTTCCTGGAGCAGCATGCCGCCTTCCGTCCGGAAGGCCATGAACACATCCCACGGCGCCGGAATGAGATAGGGCGGAATCTTGAACAGCCGCACGCTCACGTCCCACAGCGCGATAAGCACGACAAGAAGCGCGACGGGCTTCACGGACGGCGAATTGAAGAAGGCGTGCGCGGACAATCCCGGGCGTCGTGACGCCATGGCGATCTCCTCCCATGTATCTGCGGGCTCTTGCGGCTCGCTAAATAACTAACCGGTGAATTACATGCAGAGGGTCGAGGCCCTGTCAAGCGGTGCCGCAACGGTGATTGCGGGGCGCCCCGGACGCGTGTCCGTCACGTTGCGGCGCACAAGAAGTAAGAAACGGACGAAAGGCAGTGCCTCGCTCGAGGCCGCCGTGTGAGGCTTCCCTCGAGCACCTTAGGCGTTGCCGCGACAGGCATAAAGGAAGCTGCTGACCTGCCGCTTCTCTCGCCAATGATCCTCTGCTTATCTCCGAGCGGTCACCCTAAGTCGCCGCCGGAAAAGGGGCATCCGGCTCCATGCGGGACCAGTCTTCCGACAGGATCCATTCGCAGAACGCCGCGACGCTCTTGAGCCGCCGATTGGAGCGCGGCAGCACGAGATAGAAGCCCGGCACATCGGCCGGGTCCATGCCCGCCATTGCATCAAGGCCGAAGGGCGCGACGAGTCGACCCGCCTTGAGGTCTTCCTGGGCATCGAGCACGGAAATGAGGCCGATCCCGAGCCCGGAGAGCGTCGCCCGGCGCATGCTGGCGGCGTCGTGGAACTGGATTTCCTTCTGCACCTCGCCCGGATCCACGCCGAGATGGCGCAACACGCGCGGCCAGAGGTTCGTTGCCAGCACCAGATGGAGCAGCGGTGCGGTCCTGAGGTCCTGCGGACTGCGCAGGGCCGAGGCCCGCGCCGGTGAGCAGCAGATCACCTTCGGATCCTGGACCAGCAGCGTCGATTCATAATCCCGCCACTGGCCGAAGCCCCACTGAATGGCCGCATCCACCTCGTCGGCTGAAAAGTCCGGGAGCTCCACCATCGTCTTCAGCCGGATATCCGCACCGGGTAGACGATCGCGGAATCGATCGAGCCGGTCCACGAGATAGCGCGTCGCGAAATAGGGGCTGGCATTCAGGTTGATGCGGTTGCGATGGCCCACCTTGCAGATGCGCCTGACCCCCTCGCGGAACTCGTCGAAGCCACTCTGCACGTAATGGGAGAGGAGAATGGCCTCTTCAGTGGGTTCGATCGCCCGTCCCCGTCGATCGAACAGAGGCACCGCGAGGGTGTCTTCCAGAAGCTTGATCTGCTGGCCCACAGCCTGCGGGGAGACAAGCAGTTCGTCCGCGGCGCTGCGGAAACTGCCGTGACGCATGACCGCGTGGAACACCCGCAGGGCATTGAGAGGGGGCAGACGAACGGTATCGGACCTCATCGCCAGCCCTTGTCCCCCGGATCGATGCACGGCAGCGGGCGCAAGGCTAGGCCCGCGTGCCCGCCATCGCAAGGCATCCACGGGAAGGTGCCCCCGCCTCCGTGCAGGGGCGCGTCTCAGGCCTCCCGGTGAGGCGAGAGCCGACCGGACAGAACGCCTTAAGCCGGGCGGGCTCCCGTTCAGTGCTCGCTTTCCGTCACATACCCCTTGATGGCATCGTCATGCCGCGCCGCATCCGAACGTCCCTCGGGCGGCCCGTAGCCGCCGCCACCCGGCAGGGTGAGAATGAGCCGGCGGCCCGCTGGCACATGCTGCCAGCCCTTGCCGCGCATCTTCGTGCCGTCGTCAAGGCGGACGCCGCCAGGCGCGCCCTGCCCTCCCCCGGCGCGGCCTCGGGCGGGATAGGTGATGCGATCGAACATGGCCGAGAAATCGAACTCATGCCCCTCGGCGGCGGCGATCTCGATGATCTGGCCAAGGCCGCCCCGATAGGTGCCGTCGCCGCCGGAATCGGGCCGCAGTTCCTTGCGCCAGATCACCACCGGGCCGGTCTGTTCCGTGGCCTCGATGGGCATGGTGTGGACGCCCGAGGGGAAGGCCGTGGCCGAGAGCCCGTCGAGCCCGGGGCGCGCGCCCATGCCCCCCGAGTTGAACATCAGCACTTCCGCGCGGCGGCCGGCCCCGCCCGCCACCGGCCGCAGCGAGAGATGGATGTTCCACAGCGAGGCCGCGCCTTCCGCGAGCACCTGCCCCGGCAGGGCATCCGCGACGGCGCCGAGCACCAGATCCGGCACGAGGTGGCCGAGCACATGGCGCAAGCTCACGGGCGCCGGACGCTCCGCATTGAGGATGTTCACCGGCGAGGACACGGTGAAGAAGCCGAGCGAGGCCCAGTTGTTCGGAATGTCCGGGGCCACCACGCACTTCAGCGCATAGGAGGCATAGGCCTTGGTGTAGCTGATGGGCACGTTGATGCCCCATCGGCTCACCGGCGCGCTGCCGGTGAAGTCCACATGCACGCTCTCGTCCCGAATGGTGACGCAAGCGGCAAGCGGGATCGCCTCATCATAGCCATCAGTGACCATGGTGTTGGACCAAGAGCCCTTGGGCAGGGCGCGGATGCGTTCGGCCATGGCGCTGCTGGTGCGCGTGAAGATGAAATCCGCCAGCGGATCGAGGCTGGCGAGGCCCACTTCGCGCATCATCTCCACGAGGCGACGATGGCCCACGTCGTTACACGCTGCGAGCGAATAGAAATCGCCGACCACCTGATTGGGCTCACGCACATTCTGGCGCAGGATGCGGACGAGGTCCCGGTTCACCGTGCCGCGCTCGGCGAACTTCATGATCGGGATCTGGATGCCTTCCTCATAGACGGACTTGCCGTCCGCCCCGAAACCACGCCCGCCAACATCCACCACATGGGCGGTGCAGGCGAAGAAGCCGACCAGCTCCCCGTCGAGGAAGGATGGGGACACCATGGTGATGTCGTGCAGATGCCCGGTGCCCTTCCACGGGTCGTTGGTGACATAGGTGTCGCCCTCGTACATCTCGGCGCGGGGGATCTCCGCCATGAAGTTCCCCACCGCCTCGGCCATGGTGTTCACATGGCCCGGTGTTCCGGTGACCGCCTGCGCCAGCATGCGGCCCATCGGGTCGAACACTCCGGCGGACAGGTCGCCCGCCTCGCGCACCGAGGTCGAGAAGGCCGTGCGCAGCAGGGTCATCGCCTGCTCTTCCACCACCGAGATCAGGCGATTCCACATCACCTGCATACGGATGTCGTCGATTTCGCTCATCAGTGGCGGCCCTTGCGGACGAGGAGGATGGAGCCGTCGCTCTGCAGCACGGCATCGAAGAGAGAGGTGATGAC
The DNA here is from genome assembly GCF_000010525.1 of Azorhizobium caulinodans ORS 571. Classification (GTDB taxonomy): domain Bacteria; phylum Pseudomonadota; class Alphaproteobacteria; order Rhizobiales; family Xanthobacteraceae; genus Azorhizobium; species Azorhizobium caulinodans. The sequence goes on from NC_009937.1 coordinate 2,681,987, forward strand.
CGTGGCGGTCTCCCGCTCCACGATCACTGCGGGGCCACTCACGCGGTCCCCGGCCGAGAGCGCCCCGCGCTCGACGATGGCGCTGTCGCGCAGCGCGCCGCTCGCCGGATCGAACACGGCGCGGGTGGCGCCGGCGATCGCTGCCGGGCGGCCTCGGGTATCCAGGGCGACGGGGTCCGGTGCGGGCCGTTCGTCCTGCATCTTCACGGAGATGGTCACGATCTCGATTTCGAGACCATCCAGCCCGTCGATGGCGCGGCCGAAGAAGCGCGCATAATTGGCGCGGAAGGCCTCACGGATGAGATCGGCATCAGCCGCCGTGAAGGCGCGATCGGGGAGCGCGACCGGGATTTCCCAGCCCTGTCCGGCATAGCGCATGAAAGCGGTGATTTCGCAGATCAGCGGCGCGTCGGTTCCGGCACGCACGAACTGCTCGGCGCTCGCCTTCAGGTCGGCCACCAGCCCGTTCACCAGCGCCGGATCGAACTGTGACAGGCGCACGAGACGCGAACCCACCGCCTCATAGCCGAAGGGCGCCTTGAGGAAGCCGATGGCCGATCCCACGCCGGCGCCGGACGGCACGAGGCACAGATCGAGACCGAGTTTCTCGCACAGCCGCGCCGCATGGAGCGGCGCGGCGCCGCCGAAGGCGATCATCACGTTGTCGGAGATGTTCTTGCCATTCTCCACCGCATGCACGCGGGCGGCATTGGCCATGTTCTCGTCCACCACCTCGCAGATGCCGAAGGCGGCGGACAGGGGGGCGAGGCCGAGGCGGTCTCCCACTTCGGCGCGGATCGCAGCCTCCGCCTTCTCGCGCGAGAGGCGGATGGCGCCGCCGGCGAAATTGTCAGGGTCGATCTTGGCGAGGACGAGATCCGCGTCCGTAATGGCGGGCCGCGTGCCACCGCGCTGGTAGCAGGCCGGACCCGGCTCGGAGGCCGCGCTCTCGGGACCGGTCTGGATGCGGCCCATCGAATCCACCCAGGCGATGGAGCCGCCACCGGCGCCGATCTCGATCATCTCGATGACCGGGATGGAGATGGGCATGCCCGAGCCCTTACTGAAGCGATAGGTGCGTGCCACCTCGAAGGTTCGGGCCGTGCGGGGCTGATAGTCCTCGATGAGGCAGATCTTCGCCGTGGTGCCGCCCATGTCGTAGGAGGCGGCCTTCCCGATGCTGAAGCGCCGGGCGATGTCCGCCGCGAAGATGGCGCCGCCCGCCGGCCCGGATTCCACCAGCCGCACAGGAAATTCCGCCGCCGTCTCCACGGAGACGAGACCACCGCCGGAATGGATCATGAAGATGGGACAGGTGGCGCCGGCCTCCTTCAGTCGCACCTGGAAGCGGCCGAGATAATCGGCCATCTGCGGGCGCACATAGGCATTGGCGCATACCGTGTTGAAGCGCTCGAACTCGCGCATCTGCGGCGAGACTTCCGAGGAAAGGGAGATGGGCGCGGAAATCCTGCGCGCGAGAATCTCCTTGGCCCGCTTCTCATGGGCCGGATTGGCATAGGCATGGATGAAGCCGATGGCCACGGCGCCGAAACCCGCGCCCGCCAGTTGCTCCGCCAGCGCCTCCAGCGCCGCTTCGTCGAGCGGCAGGAGTTCGCGCCCGTCGGCACCGATGCGGCCCTTCACCGTAAAGCGGTGCTCGCGCGGCACCAGCGGGGTGGGCAGCCGCAGGTTAAGGTCATATTGCTCGAAGCGGTTCTCGGTCCGCATTTCGATCACGTCACGGAAACCCTCGGTGGTGACGAAGGCCGTCCGCGCACCCCGCCGCTCGATGAGCGCATTGGTGGCGAGCGTCGTGCCATGAATGACGAGATCGATTTCCGCCACGCCGATTCCCGCTTCCTTGGTCAGGATCGCGATGCCGTCGAGGATCGCCTGTTCGGGGGCGGTGTAACTGGTGAGCACCTTGGTGGAATGAAGCCGCCCACGCACATCGAGCACGATGTCGGTGAACGTGCCGCCGATGTCGGCACCGAGGCGGATCTGCCGTGAGGAGGTCATGCGTTTTCCTTTGCCGCGGGAACTGCGGCTCGGATCGGGGAGAGGAGATGGCGGGGCGTGAGCCCGATTGCAGAGATGGCGAGATTACAGACCTTCGGTAGAAGGATGCTTGGGAAGGCGCCGGGGATCTTGAGCCACATGGTTCGCACCTGCTCGCCTTGCGCCATGGCCATGCCTTCCGTCGCTCTGTCCCTGGCCCCGCTCGCCGCTCGAACGATCGGACGTTTCGCGGCGAAGGCGGCAACCGCCCAAAGGCTGGCGCGCCGATCCGAAAAATGTACGACAGGGAGAGTGCGCGCGAAGCGAAGAACGTCCACACACAGCAAAGAAAAACTTTCGCGGCACCTTCTTTCACAGGACCGCCGCGACGGGGCGATGTCGGCGCGCGCATCTCCTGCCTGTGCAGGCCGCGCACCACCGTGGGAACACCGCGCGGCGTGCTTTAATACGCCCTGTGATGATCCGGGATGTCTTCACTCCATGCACGATTCGGCCGTTCTCGCCTGGCTGCTGTTCGCGGTCCATGCCAGCCTCCAGCTTTTCTTCATCGTTCGGGCGCTGCTGCGCCCGCATCGCGAACCGTCCTCGCGCATCGCCTGGGTGCTGGTGATCGGCCTCGCGCCGGTGGTGGGCATCCTCGCCTATGTGTTGTTCGGCGAGGTCAATCCGGGGCGCAGGCATGTTGCCCGCCTGAGGGAGGCATTCGAGAAACTGCCTCCGGCACAGACCATCGCCGGGCCGTCCGCCGAGGCCGACCTGCCGGAACGCTATGTCCCCTTGTTTCGCGTCGGCCAGTCGGTGAGCAATTATCTGCCGGTCGCCGGCAACAGGGCCCGCCTGATGGCCGATTCTGCCGCAGCGATCGCGTCGATGGTCGATGACATCGATGCCGCGCGCGAAAGCGTGCATGTGCTGTTCTATATCTGGCTGGCGGACGACAGCGGACTGAAGATCGCCGAAGCCCTCAAGCGCGCGGCGGCACGCGGCGTCGTGTGCCGGGCGATGGCCGACGATCTCGGCTCGCGGCATCTCATCCGCTCCTCCCATTGGGCCGACATGGCCAGCGCGGGAGTGCGCCTTGGGCGCGCGCTGCCGGTGGGCAACCTGCTGCTGCGGCCGTTCAAGGGGCGGATCGATCTGCGCAATCACCGCAAGATCGTGGTGATCGACAATGCCATCACCTATTGCGGAAGCCAGAATTGCGCGGATGCCGCCTTCGCGCCCAAGGCCCGCTTTGCCCCATGGGTGGACGTCATGGCGCGGTTCGAGGGGCCGGTGGTGCGCCAGAACCAGCACCTCTTCGCGAGCACCTGGATGGCGCAGGTGGAAGAGGATCTGTCTCCCCTATTTACGCCGACCGTCTCAAGCGACGTGTCCAAAGCGGGGTTCGTGGCACAGGTCATCGGCTCCGGCCCCAGCGTGCGCTATTCGGCGATGCCCGAAACCTTCGTGGCTCTGATGAATGCGGCGCGCCGTGAACTGGTGATCACGACGCCCTATTACGTGCCCGACGAACCGATCCAGGCCGCCCTGCGCGCAAGCGCGCGGCGTGGCGTCGCCACCACCATCGTCTTCCCGCGGCGGAACGATTCCTGGATCGTCGCCGCCGCCAGCCGCAGCTATTATCAGGACCTGCTGGAGGCGGGTGTCGCGATCCGCGAATATGCTGGCGGCCTTCTTCACGCCAAGACGCTGACGATCGATGGCGAAGTCACGCTGATCGGCTCGGCCAACATCGACCGCCGCAGTTTCGAACTGAATGCCGAAAACAACATCCTGCTCCATGATCCCGCCTTCACTCAGGCGCTGCGGGAACGTCAGCAGGTTTTCATGGATGCTGCGGAGCCGGTCACTCTCGCCCATGTAGAGAGCTACGGCCTCTTGCGGCAGCTCTGGAATAACTCCGTCGCGATGCTCGGCCCGATCCTGTGAGCGCGGTCATGCGCGTCCGGCTCCGGTCAAAGTCATCCCCGTCGAAGGAATCTGCCGGGACCGCACGCGTCATCAAATGACGTCATGCGAGTGCGGGCCCGGACATGCACCTGGATACGAGGCCCCACTTCCCCGCCGGGTCCAAGAACAGGGCGAAACCCCATCCTTGGCCCGCTCTGGCAAAGGGGCGCCCGCAGGGCGATCAGAGATCGTAGCCCTGCTTCTTCATTTCCTCGCGGATGCGGTTCATGGCCTCGCTGTTGAGCTTGGCGCCCCAGGCCTGAATGGCGATCACCGCCTGCTGCACGATCTGCGCGCGGTCGCTCACCAGCTTCTTGCCGACGGGGGTCTGGTAGAAAGCGAGCGCGTCCTTCAGCTCCTGCTCGGTGAAGCGCTGGGCATAGGACGCAGCCAGGATGTCCATCAGCTCGCCCTTGCGCTTCTCGAACTCCGGCCGCAGCGCCTTGGCCGTGTCCCGCAGCTTGGGCGCGAGATCCGGATTGGTCTGCAGGAAGCCGAGCGCCGCGCCATCCACGATGTTCGGGATGATGCCGTCGAAGGCATGGGCCTCGCCATTGGCTTCCACGAGCTGGCGGGCGATCTGCATCTGCGCCGCCGTCGGCTGGGGCAAGGCGGCCGGGGCGGCGGGCGCCGCTGTCTGGGCCAGCGCGCTGCCCGCCATCAGCCCGAGGGCGAGAAGGCCGGCTCCGAAAGAGCGAACCGAGGGAAACACAGCCATGACATTCTCCAGAAGGGGCGTTCTCTATAACTGATCCAGAGTGGGATGCATCCAGAAGCTTGCCGCTTCCGGCCGCTCGTCCTCAGGGCGTGATGACCGAAATGCCATTGGCGCCGGCGAGCACCGCGCGGCGGGCGAGGCCGAGGAACAGGCCATGCTCCACGACGCCGGCCACCTCTTCCAGCGCACGGGCGAGTGCACGCGGATCGGGGATGCGGCCGAGATGCGCGTCGACGATCACATTGCCCTGATCGGTGATGAAGGGCTTGCCATCCGCCTTGTGGCGCAGCTTCAGCTCGCCATCGCATCCGGCCGTCGCGATGGCGCCCTTCAGCCGCAGCTTGATGGCCTCGACGCCGAAGGTCACGACCTCGATGGGCAGGGGAAAGCGGCCGAGGGTCGCGACAGTCTTGGTCTCGTCGGCAATGACGATCATCTCGCGGGCGGCGCTGGCGACGATCTTCTCGCGCAGCAGAGCGCCGCCACCACCCTTGATGAGAGCGAGCTCCGGGCCGATCTCGTCGGCACCGTCGATGCACAGATCGAGCTCCGGCAGTTCATCCAGCGTCGCCAGCGGCACGCCGAGGGAAAGCGCCTGCGCCTTGGTCTGCTCGGAGGTCGGCACGCCCGTCACCTTGAGGCCGGCGGCGACCCGCTCGGCGAGCAGCGCCACGAAATGCTTGGCGGTGGAGCCCGTGCCGAGGCCGAGGCGCATGCCGTCGGTCACGTATTCGAGCGCCTTGGCGGCGGCGGCGCGTTTCAGCTCTTCGGCGTCGGCCATGTCTGTGCTCCAGCGGTTCGCCGGTTGCCTAGCCGCGAACGGCGCGAACCTCAAGCGGCTGGCGCATCTTCGCGTCCCTCTGCCGCCTGGCTTGAACAGGCAAAGCGGCGCACCGGCCACCCGTGCCGTCCCGCAAACGCCGCCCTTGAAGGTGCGGCCGAACCTGCGACAAGGAGGCAAGGCGCCCCGTGCGCCGCGTTTGCTCCGATGACTTCAGCAGGGATTGCGTCATGTCTCAGGTTCGCCCGGTGATCGCCTTCGACCTCGACGGGACACTCGTCGATACGGCACCGGACCTTCTCTCAACCCTCGACGTGGTGCTCTCCGCCCATGGCATCGCGCCGGTGGACCGCGCGGAAGCACGCCCCATGATCGGCGGCGGCGCCCGGATGCTCATCGTGCGGGCGTTGAAGCGCGCCGGCGTCGACGTTCCACCGGAGGAACTCGACCGCATGAACCGGCAATTCCTCGACCATTACGCCGCTCACATCGCAGATGAGTCGCGCCCCTTCCCCGGCATGGTGGAGGCGCTCGACAGGCTTGCCGCCCAGGGCGCCGTCCTCGCGGTCTGCACCAACAAGCTCGAATATCTCGCCCGCCTGCTGCTGGACGGCCTCGGCCTCTCGCCACGCTTTGCCGCCATTACCGGCGCGGACACCTATGGCATCGCCAAGCCCGACCCGCTGCCGCTCCTCTCCACCATTTCCGCCTGCGGCGGCACGCCCGCCCGTGCGGTGATGGTGGGCGACAGCGCCACTGACATCGCCACGGCCAAGGCAGCGCAGATTCCCTCGGTGGCGGTCTCCTTCGGCTATACGGAGACGCCGGCCGCCCATCTCGGCGCCGATCGGCTCATCGAGCATTACGCTGACTTGGTTCGGGCTGTGGAAGACGTACTGTCATCCACAGCCGCCTAAGGGTGTCAGCGGGGGCGAGACGGGGGGACGCTTGACACCCCCGAGCCCACGACCTAAACAGCCGACCTCGCCGGTTGGCAACTGCCCCGGCGCCGCATCGGATGGGCGATTAGCTCAGCGGGAGAGCACTCCCTTCACACGGGAGGGGTCGCAGGTTCAATCCCTGCATCGCCCACCATCCGGCCTCAAAGCTCAGACACTTCGATCGTTTGTGCCTTCGGCCTCAAGCTGAGCCGCAATGCACGCTTAACCCTGCCGCGCATTCCCTTGCGCCGTCCGACAATTCGGTTGCATCACCTGCGCGTTTGCGGCGAGATTTCGGCAGTCTCGTGTCCGGCTCTTTCGCGTGCGTGGAGTGACCGACTGATGATGCGTCGAAGCCTTGCCGCCGCAGCCGTGCTGGCTGTCTCCCTCGGGTCGGCGGTCGCCGCCCCTTACCAGTCCCCCCAGCCCACCGATTTCTTCGGCTTCGCCGCTCTGTTCAGCGGCGCGGGCAATGTGGCGGGCACCTCGCCCTTTCCCCGGCATCTGGTAGCCTTCGATGCCAAATACCAGCCGGGCAGCATCGTGGTGAACACCGCCCAGCGGCGCCTCTATTTCGTCACCGCCCCCGGTCAGGCCATGGAATATGGCGTGGGCGTCGGTCGCGACGGCTTTCAGTGGTCGGGCGTGAAGACGGTGAGCGCGAAGAAGGAATGGCCCTCCTGGACGCCGCCGGAGCAGATGCTGAAGCGTCGCCCCGACCTGCCACGCTATATGCCCGGCGGCATCGAAAATCCGCTGGGCGCGCGGGCCATGTATCTGGGGTCGAGCCTCTACCGCATCCACGGCTCGAACGAGCCGGAGACCATCGGGCAGGCCGTGTCGTCCGGCTGCATCCGCATGACCAATGATGACGTCATCGACCTCTATAATCGCGTGAAGGTCGGCGCGACGGTCTATGTGATGCGCTGAGGGGCTTTCAGGCGCCGCGCGTCCGCCACGCCTGCCGTAGTTGGTCGGGCTTGTCCCTGCCAACTACGGGCGCCGCTTCGAACGGTAGCGGTCTGGCGAGCCGATCGGCGTGGATGCCCGGGTCGAGCCCGGGCATGACGTCTGTTCTGCCGCGGATAACGCCTCCGGCAGCGACCATCCTCACTTGATGGTTTCGGCGGCCTTCTTCACGAACCTGCCATCGAAGGTCTTCGGCAGGTCGATGGTGGCGCTCTTCAGCTCCGGATCGAACTCCACCAGCATGTTGAGCGCATTCTTCATGCCGCTCTCGGGGATGACGCCGGTCTGCGAATAGGTGGGCTTGGAGGCCTTCACCGCCGCCACATAGAGCGCCCGTTCACCCAGCAGATATTCCGGCGGCACGACGTTCGCCACATCGTCCGGGCTCGCCTTCTCCAGCCACTTGAGGGCCTTGTAGAAGGCGTTCGTGAGCTTCTGGGTGGTCACCGGGTTGGCTTCGACGAAATCGCGCTTGAGATAGAGCACGGCGGCCGGATTGGTTCCGCCGAAGATCTTCTGGTTGCCCTCCTCCGTGCGGGTGTCCGCGAGGACCGTCACGTCGCCGTCGCTCTCCAGCTTGGTGATAACGGGATCGAGATTGGCCATGGCATCGATCTCGCCGCGCTTCATCTGGGCGACAGCGGAAGCCCCGCCGCCGACGCCGATATAGGAGACGTCGCTGGGCTTGAGGCCGTTCTTGGCGAGCAGGAAATCGACGAAGAAATTGGTGGAGGAGCCCGGCGCTGTGACGCCGATCTTGGCGCCCTTCAGGTCGGCGATGGTCTTCAGCTTCGCCGCCTTGTCCTTCTGGACCACCAGCACGATGCCCGGATAGCGGCCGAGCTCGATCACCGAGACGATGTCCTGCCCCTTGGCCTGCATGCGGATGGTGTGCTCATAGGCGCCGGTCACGGCATCGATGGAGCCGCCGATGAGCGCCTGGAGCGACTTCGCGCCGCCGCCGAAGTCGTTGATGGTGACATCGAGCCCCTCCTCCTTGAAGAAGCCCTTCTGCTCGGCGATCGTCAGCGGCAGATAATAGAGCAGCGGCTTGCCGCCCACCCCGAGGGTGAGGCTCGGCTTCTCCGCCTTTTGCGCCGCCGCCGGCGTGGCCGCGAGACCGAACAGGGCTGCCGCCGTCGAAACGGCGAGCAGCGTGCGCCGTGTCAGGGTGATGCTGGACATGGGTTTCCTCTCCATGGGGCGTCTTGTTGGGTGATTTATCGTTGCTGGCTGGCGGGTGCCGGCCGCCAGACCGTGAGCCTGTTCTCGATCACCGTGACCACGGCATCGATGAGGATGACGAAGACGGCGAGCACGAACATCCCGGAAAACACGCCCGTCACGTCGAACACGCCCTCCGCCTGATGGATGCGATAGCCGAGGCCGGCGGCCGAGCCGAGATATTCGCCAACCACCGCCCCCACCAGCGCGAAGCCGACGGAGGTGTGAAGCGAGGAGAACATCCAGGTGAGCGCCGAGGGCCAATAGACGTGTCGCAGCAACTGGCGCTCGCTCATGCCGAGCATGCGGGCGTTGGCGAGCACGGTGGGGCTCACCTCCTTCACGCCCTGATAGACGTTGAAGAAGACGATGAAGAACACGAGGCTGACGCCCAGCGCCACCTTCGACCAGATGCCGAGCCCGAGCCAGAGCGCGAAGATGGGCGCCAGCACCACGCGCGGCAGGGCATTCGCCATCTTCACGTAAGGGTCGAACACCGCCGCCACGATCTGCCGGCGGGCGAACCAGAAGCCCACCAGAATGCCGCCGAGGGCCCCAATCGCGAACGCGAGCGCCGTCTCCAGCGCCGTGATGCCGAGGTGATACCAGATGACGCCCGTGGCAAAGTCCTGCCAGGTGCGCTGGAACACGGCGATCGGGGTGGAAAAGAAGAAGGGATCGAGCGGATAGAAGGCCTTGGCGGTGAGGACACCGGCCGGGATCTTGATGGTCGAGCCGAAATGCCAGAGCGCGATGAGGACGATAGCGACGAGAACCTGCAAGGCCAGCAGCAGGGGCCGGGACATGGCACCCCGCATCACGCCACCTCTTCCGTCTGCCGATACCCCTTCACCACTTCCTCCCTCAGCGCGCCCCAGATTTCCCGGTGCAAGGCATGGAATTCCGGCAGCAGCCGGACCTCGGCGATGTCACGCGGCCTGGCAAGGCCGATCCGCCATTCCCCGATGATGCGCGAGGCCGGGCCCGCGCTCATGATGACCACCCGGTCGGCGAGCGCGATGGCCTCATCGAGATCGTGAGTCACGAACAGCACCGCCTTGCGGTCCTGTGTCCAGAGATCCAGCAGCAGATTGCCCATGATCTGGCGCGTCTGCGCGTCGAGCGGGCCGAACGGCTCGTCCATGAGCAGAATCTTGGGATCGCGGATCAGCACCTGCGCGAGGCCGACGCGCTTCCGCTGGCCGCCGGAGAGCATGTGGGGATAGCGGTCGGCGAAGGCGCCGAGGCCCACCCGCTTCAGCCACGCGGCCGCACGCTCGCGCGCCTGCGCGGTCGGCACGCCCGCGACGTCCAGCCCGATGGCGACGTTATCGATGACCGTCTTCCAGGGAAACAGCGCCTCGGCCTGGAAGAGATAGCCCGCGCTGCGGTTGAGCCCCTTCAGGGGCGCGCCGAAAATGGAAACCGACCCGACGCTCGGCACGAGCAGGCCGGCGGTGGCATTGAGCAGGGTGGACTTGCCACAGCCCGTGGGGCCCACGATGGCGACGAACTCGCCATCGGCCACCGTAAGGCTCGCCCCCTCGACGGCGATGAACTCCGCGCCGCGCGGACCGCTTGCGGGAAAGGAAATCCGGACGCCGTCCAGTTGCGCAGCAGGTGCTGCGCCCGCCGCCGCCTGAAGCGCGCCGGGGGCGGCCGTGTTGAGCCCCGTCATGTTTCCTCCGGTGCCGGGGTCGAGCCCGGCTGATTGGGGCCGTGAGGTTAGCCAACCCGATTGGCGGCGCAAGCCCGGGTGCGGAAGATCGCCGGACCGGATGGGTCTTTGAAAGTTCACGGAAGCCGCCATGACACGCATGGCGCGGCGTGCTAGCGGAGCACCATGATGCGAGCCCTGCCCCTCCCCGTCCGCACGCCTCCGGGTGAAACCGGTACGGCCCCTGCGTCATCCGCTCCGCCGGCCTTCAAGACGCGCATCGTCCTCAGCCAGGCCGCGCAGTCCCTCGTCGTCCAATCCGGCCTTTCGGTGCGGATGACCTGGTTGTCGGAGCGGGCGGATGAACTGTTCAGCACGCTGCAGCAGGGCGACCGTGTGGCCCTGTCCGATTCCGGCCGGCACGACCTCGTGGTCCTGCGGCGCCGGCTGGTGGCGGACCCGGCAGCCCCGGTGATCGAGATCCTGCTGGATCTCCCATCGAGCCGCCTCTGACGTTTCCATCGGGACACCTGAACGCAAAAAGGCCGGGCGCAAGCCCGGCCTTTTGCATCTGACGTCTGGCGCCGCGGCCGCAATCAGCGGCGGCGGAAATTCTGCTGGCGCCGGGCGCCGGGCGGCGGCGCGTTGCCTTCCGCCTTGTGGCGGAAATTGATCCGGCCGCGATCGAGATCGTAGGGGGACATTTCCACCACGACGCGGTCGCCTTCGATGGTGCGGATGCGGTTCTTCTTCATCTTGCCGGCCGCATAGGCCAGGATCTGATGATCATTGTCGAGCCGCACGCGGAAGTTCCCGTCGGGCAGGACTTCCGTCACCGTTCCTTCGAACTCCAGCAGTTCCTCTTTCGCCATATAGTCTTCTCCAGCTTCCCCGAATTTCAGCGGACCGGACGACGTGCCGGACCGGTCTTGTCGCTGCGGGCAGGCGCCCGCATGAAACCAATGGCTCCGATCTCGGAGCTCTGAGCGCGCTGACCGCCCTGCGCCCGGCCGCCACGCTCGCTGCGCGGCTGCTCGGCGCGGCCACCATGGGCCGGACGGGCGTCGGCCTTGCGGCCCTCACCATGAGGCCCGGCCGCCGAACGCTGACGCGCTCCCGCCGGACGCTCGGAATGCACGCGCTCGGCGCCATGACGCTCAGCACCATTGCGCTCGGCACCGTTGCGCTCCGCGCCGGTGCGCTCGCCACGCGGACGTTCACCGCGCGGGCGATCGCCCTGGACGCGCTCACCCTGCGGGCGCTCGGCCCGCGGCGGACGCGCTTCCTTGCGTTCGCCACGCGGCTCGCGCCGCTCCTGACGTTCGCCCCGGGGCTGGGCATTCGCCCGCGGACGATCCTCGCCCACCGCGTCCGCAGCCTCCGCCGGGCGTGCTTCGCCCCGGCGGTCGGTGGTCGGAAGCGTCATGCGGATGAGCTTCTCGATGGACCGCAGGTAGGCGCGCTCCTCGCCGTCACAGAACGAGATGGCGATGCCTTCGCGCCCCGCGCGGGCCGTGCGGCCGATGCGGTGAACGTAGGATTCGGGAACGTTCGGCAGGTCGTAATTTATCACATGGCTCACGCCGGTGACATCAATGCCGCGTGCGGCGATGTCGGTGGCCACCAGGGTGCGCAGCGAACCTTCGCGGAAGGCCGCGAGCACACGGTCGCGCTGGTTCTGGGACTTGTTGCCGTGGATGGCCTCGGCCTTGTGGCCGGCGCGGGCGAGCACCTGCACCACCTTGTCCGCGCCATGCTTGGTGCGGGTGAAGACGAGGGCGCGGTCGACCTCCTCGGTGCTGAGCACCTCGGCGAGCATCTTCGCCTTGGCGGGCTTCTCCACGAAGATGACCCGCTGGTCCACGCGGTCGGCCGTCTTGGCGACCGGCGTCACAGCAACCGTGACCGGATTGCGGAGCATGGAGGCCGCAAGATCGGCGATGGCCGAGGGCATGGTGGCGGAGAAGAAGAGGCTGTGCCGCTTGTGCGGCAGGCGACGGACGATGGCCTTGATGGCATGGACGAAGCCCATGTCCAGCATCTGGTCCGCCTCGTCGAGCACGAACACCTCGACGGTGTCGAGCTTCAGGGCATTGTTCTCGACCAGGTCCATGAGGCGGCCGGGGGTGGCGACGAGCACGTCGACGCCCCGCTGGAGCGCCCGGATCTGCCGGCCCATGGGCACACCGCCGATGGCGAGCGTGGTGGAGAGGCGGATGTGGCGGCCGAACTTGTCAAGATTGTCGAGGATTTGGCCGGAGAGCTCGCGGGTGGGCGAGAGGATCAGCACCCGGCAGGAGCGGGGCTCGATGCGGCGCGGGTTGCGCGAGAGGTGGTCAAGGATGGGAAGGCCGAAGGCGGCGGTCTTGCCGGTGCCCGTCTGGGCGATGCCGATGAGATCCTTGCCAGAGAGGATGGCCGGAATGGCCTGTGCCTGAATGGGCGTGGGCGTCACGTGCTTTTCTTCGGTCAGCGCACGGACGATGGGCTCGGCAAGGCCGAGTTCAGAAAATGAGGTCAAGCTCTGTCTTTCATGGGCGAGAGCCGCGCGCCTGTCGTGTTGAGGCGCAGCGCAATCGCGAGGGCGTTTGACACCCCGCGTGGCCTGGGCTGTCGCAATCGATCATACGGTAGTCGGGCCGAAGCCGTTCGGGTGCGGCGAGCAAAGCTCTGCCTAACAACCCTTGAGCGGTTTCCGCTACGCGGCCCGAGCGCGACCGTAGATGACGCTTCATCAGTCATCCTGATCGCTACGGCTGGCATATGGCTCAGATCCGTGGAGATTTCAAGGCACGCCCGCGCTTATTCGCGCCGGAATGGCGCTTTCCCCCGCCGGCGGACGCAAATTCCCGTCAGACCGGAGCCTTGCCTTGCAATCGCCGACAATGCCCTCGATCTAGTTCCGCGGAGGACCGATGATCGACTTCAGCTCTTTCGTTGCCGATACACTGGCCCTGGTTGAACAGCACAAGCAATGGGCAGTGCCTATCGTCTTTGCACTCGCTTTCGGGGAATCCCTGGCTGTTCTTTCGATCTTCATTCCCGCGACGGTGCTTCTGCTGGGCATCGGCGCGCTGATCGAGGCATCCAATCTCGCCTTCTGGCCCATCTGGGTCGCCGCCGCCGCGGGCGCAATGCTGGGCGACAGCGTGTCCTATGCACTCGGCTACTATTTCAAGGACGGGGCGAAGACCGTGTGGCCGCTCTCCCGCCGGCCGGAGATGGTCGCGCAGGGCGAAGCCTTCTTCGCCCGGTTCGGGGTCTGGAGCATCGCGGTGGGCCGCTTCTTCGGCCCGGCCCGTGCCGTGGTGCCGCTCATCGCCGGCATCCTGGCCATGCGGCAGATCCCTTTCCAAGTGGCCAATGTGGCGAGTGCCCTCCTCTGGGCTTTCGTGATGCTCGCACCGGGCGGGGCCGCGCTCAAGCTCATCGGCTACTGACCGGAACAGGGCAGGCGGCGGCCGGGTTTGCCTTCCGACAACAGGAAGGAACGGCAATGACCTGGCATATCCCCCTCGCCGTCTCGCTGGCCCTCGCCGGCAGCCTGGCACTTGGCGCCGCCCCCGCCGCCCATGCACAGGCGGGCAACGATCCCCGCCCGCCGACCGCGCCCGGCCCAACCCTGCCCGCGCCCCAGCCGGGCGACACGCTCTCCGACCAGCTTCGCCGCAACGACGGCGTCATTCCCCCGCCGCGCAGTGTCGATCCGGACATGCACAAGCCTGCGCCAGACACCGGGACCATGCCCGTGATCCCGCCACCGGACGGAAACGGCAGCGTGCAGCCAAAATAGGCATCCACAAGGTGCCCCTCTTTTGACGTGGCCTTCGGAAGGGAAGCTATATATGAGGAGATATAACTTCCTTTCCGGAGGCGGACATGTCTCTTGTTTCCTTTGCCGTTCAACGCCTTGCCACCAGCCGTTTCGCGCGCCGCACCTTTCTGTCCCTCGCCCTGTCCGCACTCGCTCTTTCGGCGCCTGCCGCCCACGCGCAGGAGGCCGTCACGGTTTTCGCCGCGGCCAGTATGACGAATGCGCTTCAGGACATCGCCAAGGCCTATACGGCGAAGACCGGCGTGCCGGTGCGCTTCTCGTTTGCCGCTTCCTCCGAACTGGCCAAGCAGGTCGAGGCCGGCGCACCGGCCAACATCTTCATCTCCGCCGACAATCGCTGGATGGACTATCTGGAGCAGCGCAACCTCATCGTGAAGGACACGCGCGTTCCGGCGCTGGGCAACACGCTGGTGGTGGTCGTCCCCGCCAGCAAGCCGACGCAGATCACCATCAGCCCCGCCTTCGACTTCGCGGCCCTGCTCGGCAAGGACGGGAAGCTGGTGACGGGCAATGTGGATAGCGTGCCGGTCGGCGTCTATGCCAAGGCGGCGCTGACCAAGCTCGGCCTGTGGGACAAGGTGAAGGCCCAGATCGCGGGCGCCGACAGCGTGCGCGCCGCCCTCGCCTTCGTTGAGCGCGGCGAGGCCCCGGCGGGCATCGTCTATGGCACGGATGCGGCCATCGCGAAGAATGTCGTCATCGCGGGTACGTTCCCGTCCGATAGCCACGAGCCCATCACCTATCCCTTTGCACTGGTGAAGGATCACGACACGGCCGCCGCCAAGGCCTTCTATGCGGAACTGCTGAGCCCCGAGGCGAAGGCGGTCTATGCCAAATACGGTTTCACGGTGAAGTAGGCGCTTCCCCCTTCGCAGCGCAATGCGCGGGGGCGTAAGCTTTCCTTGCCCCCGCCGATCCTCAAGGACCCGCCGTGATTCTGACCCCGGAGGAATGGACGGCCGTGCGGCTGAGCCTGCAGGTGGCCTTCTGGGCCACCGTGTGGAGCCTGCCCCCCGGTATCGTCGTCGCCTTCATCCTCTCCCGCCTCGATTTCCCGGGGCGCGGGCTGGTGGATGGCGTCATCAACCTGCCGCTCGTCCTGCCCCGCGTGGTGGTCGGCTATCTGCTGCTGCTGTTCCTCGGGACGCGCGGCGCCCTTGGCTATTATCTCTATGAGTGGTTCGGCATCCGGCTGATCTTCTCCACCGCTGGGGCCACCGTCGCCGCCGCCGTGGTCTCGTTCCCGCTCACCGTCAGCGCCATCCGCCTCTCGCTCGATGCGGTGGACCGGGGGCTGGAGACGGCCGCGCGCACGCTCGGCGCCTCACGGCTCGACGTCTTCTTCAGCATCACCCTGCCGCTGATGCTGCCGGGCATTCTCTCCGGCACGCTCATGTCGCTCGCGTCCGCGCTGGGCGAGTTCGGCGCCACCATCACCTTCGTCTCCAACGTGGAAGGCGTGACGCGGACCATCCCGCTCGCCATCTACAGCGCCACCAGCGTGCCCGACGGCGACGCCATCGCACTGCGCCTCACGGTCGTCTCCATCATCCTGGCGCTCGGTGCCCTCCTGCTGGCGGAGTTCGCCGACCGGCGCATCCGCATGGTCCTGGGGCGGGCATGATCGAGATCGACGTCGCGCTGACGCGCTCCTCCAGCTTCCGGCTCGCGGCCCGTTTCGTGGCGCCCGAGAAGGGCATCACCTCGCTGTTCGGCCGCTCCGGCGCGGGCAAGAGCACCATCATCCACATGGTGGCGGGCACCGTACGCCCGGACAGCGGCAGCATCCGCATCGGCGACACGGTGTTTTTCGACGCCGCGCGGGGCATCGACCTCGCCATGGAGCGCCGGCGGGTGGGCTATGTCTTCCAGGACGCCCGCCTGTTTCCGCACATGCGCGTGGAAACCAACCTGCGCTATGGCGAACGGCGGGCGAAGGGCGAAAAGCGAATCGGCTTCGATGCGGTGGTGGGCATGCTCGGCATCGGCCATCTGCTCGGCCGCCGGCCGCACACCCTCTCCGGCGGCGAGCGCCAGCGGGTGGCCATCGGCCGCGCCCTGCTTGCCCAGCCCCGCCTGCTCCTGATGGACGAGCCCCTCGCCGCCCTCGACGAACAGCGCAAGGCGGAAATCCTGCCCTACCTTGAAGTGCTGCGGGACGAGCTGAAGCTGCCCATCCTCTATGTCAGCCACGCCATCGAGGAGGTGCTGCGCCTCTCCGACATGGTGGTGGCCATGGCGGACGGGGGCGTGGTGGCGGCCGGCAGCGTGGCGGATGTGATGTCCCAGCCAGCGCTGCTGCCGGTGGTGGGGCGCTTCGACCTCGGCACCATCGTGGACTGCACGGTCGCCGCCCACGATACCCATTATGCCCTCTCCAGCCTCGCCTTTCCCGATGGCGAACTGCGCGTGCCGCTGGTGGATCTCCCGCTTGGCGCCCCGGCCCGCGCCCGCATCCGCTCGCGCGACGTGGCGCTCTCCTTGTCGCGGCCCATGGATGTCTCCGTCACCAACCGCATCGCGGGCAAGGTCAGCGACATCCGCCGCGAGGAGGGCCCCTATGCGGACGTGGGCGTGGACCTCGGCCACGTCACCCTGCGCGCGCTCGTGACCGTGGAGAGCGTCAATCGTCTGGCGCTGGAGCCCGGCATGCCGGTGTGGGTGATGATCAAGGCGGTGGCTGTCGATTCCCGCTCGCCTTTGTTCGCGGCGCCGGCGGACGGCCCGTTCAGCCCGCCTGGGACTCCGGCTCTGCGTCTGGTCGAGCCTGATAATCCTTCGCAAGCGAACGCATGATCTCGCCGCCCGCGCCCTCGGTGGCGCGGGCCGCCTGCCGCTCCATGGCGCGATAGAGCGCGATGAGGCGATGGCCGAAAGGCGTCACTTCCGACCCGCCACCCCGGCGGCCGGGAAAGGTGCGCAGCACCGGCTCCTCGAACATGCGGCCGAGTTCGTCCATCAGCATCCAGGCGCGGCGATAGCTCATGCCCAGCGCCTTGGCAGCGCCGAGGATGGAGCCGCTGAGATGGATCGCCTCCAACAATGCGATCTTGCCGGGGCCGAGGCGCCGGCCGTCACCAAAATCGAGACGGATGAACAGGGCGGGGGACGTGTCGGCCACGGCAGTTCCTCTCAGACTGCCGGATGATAGCCCAAAGCGGACCGGGGCGGACCCGCGAATTCCGGGCGGCAGCCCTCAATGGCTCGTGCACACGAACGGCGGCCGGCCGCAGCGGGAGAGATAGCGCTCGCACTGCTGCTCGCGGTCGTAGCCGAGCATGAAATCCTCCTCCGGTGTCAATTGGCACAGGGGCTTGGTCACGATGCTGCGGGTGGTCTGCACAAAGGCGGTCCGGCCGAAGAACAGATTCACCTTCTCCGCATTCACCTGCTGGACGAAATGCTCGATCTGCGATCCCTCCAGCCGCACGAGGATGGGCGGCAGGTCATGGGCGGCCATGGTCATGAGGAACAGGCAGCGGACGCCACGCCGGAACTCATAGACATTGTGGTTGAAGATGCGCAGCGTCACCTGGTCTAGAGCAGCTTCGCAAGCCATGCGGTGACCCGTTTTTCGGTGAGGGAGGACTGGGTGTCGGGGTCGATGGCAAGGCCAACGAACTGCCCGTCGCGCTCGGCCAGCGAACCGGTGAAGTCATAGCCCGAGGTCTCGGTGAAGCCGACGACGGCGGCCCCCTTCTCCGCCACGAGATCATAGAGGAGGCCCATGGCGTCCACGAAGGAGTCCGGATAGGTGGCCTGGTCTCCCGTGCCGAAGAGGGCCACCTTCTTGCCCGCGAGGTTGGCGGACTTGAGCGTGTCGATATTGGCTTCCCAGTCGGACTGGAGATCGCCCGCCCCATAGGTGGGCGAACCGAGGATGAGCAGGTCGCACTGCTCGAAATCACCGACGCTCGCGGCCTTGATGTCGATGGAGCGGCCCGAGGCCTTCTTGCAAATGCGGGCGGCAACGGCCTTGGTGGCCCCCCCGTCCGAACCGAAAATCACGTTGACGATCATCTGCCTTCTTCCGTGTGCGGCCGGCGGCCCAGCCGCCCTGCCCTGTCGCCCGCTGGACCTGCGCATCCGTGAGGCAGGCCCAAGGCTGAGGCACCGGAAGGCGCGCCTCAAGACGGAGGCGCCCAGTTCTAAATGAGAATGATTAGACGGGACGGCGGCTAAGGCCTTGGTGCCGAAGTCATTCCGCCGCTTCTTTAGGAGGCTTCTGTCGTGCAGCGGATCGGATGGGCACCCTGAAACAGAAACGGGCGCCTTCCGGCGCCCGCTCCCTGTTCCAGAACCTGACTGAAACTCAGTTCTTGCTCTTGTCCACGAGCGCCTTGGCCTTGATCCAGGGCATCATCTCGCGGAGCTTCTCGCCGACCGCCTCGATCTGGTGGGCGTTGTGGCGGGCGCGGGTGGCCTTGAACGAGGCCTGGTTGACCTTGTTCTCCAGCATCCAGTCGCGGGTGAACTTGCCGGTCTGGATGTCGGTCAGCACGCGCTTCATCTCGGCCTTGGTCTCGGGCGTGATGATGCGGGGGCCGGTGACATACTCGCCATACTCGGCGGTGTTCGAGATGGAGTAGTTCATGTTGGCGATGCCGCCCTCATAGATGAGGTCGACGATCAGCTTCACTTCGTGCAGGCACTCGAAATAGGCCATCTCCGGCGCGTAGCCGGCTTCCACCAGCGTCTCGAAGCCGGCGCGGATCAGCTCCACGAGGCCGCCGCAGAGGACGACCTGCTCGCCGAACAGGTCGGTCTCGCACTCTTCCTTGAAGGTGGTCTCGATGATGCCGGCGCGGCCGCCGCCGTTGGCCGAGGCGTAGGAGAGGCCGAGGTCATGGGCGTTGCCCGAGGCGTCCTGCGCGATGGCGATGAGGGTCGGCACGCCGCCGCCACGCTGGTACTCGGAGCGCACCGTGTGGCCCGGGCCCTTCGGGGCGATCATGAGCACGTCGAGATCCTTGCGGGGCTCGATGAGGTTGAAGTGCACGTTGAGGCCGTGGGCGAACAGCAGCGCGGCGCCCTGCTTCATGTTGTCGTGCAGGCTCTCGCGATAGATGTCGGCCTGGAGCTCGTCGGGGGTGAGCATCATCACCACGTCGCCCCACTTGGCGGCTTCCGCGGGGGTCATGACCTTGAAGCCCTCGCCCTCGGCCTTCTTGGCGCTGGCGGAACCGGGACGCAGGGCGACCACGATATCCTTCACGCCGCTGTCGCGCAGGTTGAGCGCATGGGCGTGGCCCTGGCTGCCGTAGCCGACGATGACAACCTTCTTGCCCTTGATGAGGTTCAGGTCGGCATCACGATCGTAATAAACGCGCATGGGTTTTCCTCTTGGTAAAACGGGTTGAAAGGGGTCGCAGCCGGCGCTCACATGGCTTCCGGGCCGCGGGAAATGGCGACGATGCCGGTGCGCGCCACCTCGACGAGGCCGAGGGGCGCCATCAGCAGCGCGAACTGGTCGATCTTGTCGGACTTGCCGGTGATCTCGAACACGAAGCTCTCGGTGGTGGCGTCGATGACGCGGGCACGGAAGGCCTCAGCGAGGCGCAGCGCCTCGGAACGGGCTTCCCCGGTGCCGCGCACCTTCACCATGGCGAGCTCGCGCTCCAGCGACACCGCTTCCACGGTGAGATCCCGCACCCGATGGACCGGCACGAGGCGGTCCAGCTGGTTGCGGATCTGCTCGATCACCATGGGCGTGCCGGTGGTGACGATGGTGATGCGCGAGAGGTGACCCTCATGGCTCACCTCGGACACGGTCAGGCTGTCGATATTGTAGCCACGGCCCGAGAACAGGCCGATGACGCGGGCCAGCACGCCCGGCTCGTTGTCCACGAGGACCGAGAGGGTGTGGCGTTCCGTCTTCTCTTGCGCGAGCGACATCGAGGGGACTCTGCGAAAACAGGGAATGGAGGGGCGCGGCGAGGCCGGGCGCAAAGGCGCGCCCGGCGGCAGGAGGCTCACACCAGCATCTTGCCTTCGTCGGTGATGGCCTCGTCGAGATCGACCGCCATGTCGCCGAGGATCATCTCATTGTGCGCGCGGCCGGACGGGATCATGGGGAAGCAGTTTTCCTGCTGGTCCACGATGCAGTCGAAGATCACCGGGCGCTTGATGTTGATCATCTCCTGGATGGCCCCGTCGAGGTCGCCGGGCTTCTCGCAGCGGATGCCGACGCCGCCATAAGCGTCCGCGAGCTTCACGAAGTCGGGCAGCGCCTCCGAATAGGAGTGCGAGTAGCGCCCGCCGTGCAGCAGTTCCTGCCACTGGCGCACCATGCCCATGTAGCGGTTGTTCAGGATGAAGATCTTCACCGGCAGGTTGAACTGCACGGCCGTCGACATCTCCTGCATGTTCATCAGGATGGAGGCCTCGCCGGCGATGTCGATGCACAGGCCGTCCGGATGGGCGATCTGCGCGCCGATGGCGGCGGGCAGGCCGTAGCCCATGGTGCCGAGGCCGCCGGAGGTCATCCAGCGGTTCGGCTCCTCGAACCGGAAGAACTGCGCCGCCCACATCTGGTGCTGGCCGACCTCGGTGGTGATGTAGACGTCCTTGTCCTTCGTCGCCGCATAGAGGCGCTCGATGGCCTGCTGCGGCTTGATGACGTCCGGCAGCAGACGGTAGGCGAGCGAGTTGCGCGCACGCCAGCGGTCGATCTGCTTCCACCATTCGTCGAGCGCCGCCTTGTCGGTCTGGCGGTCCTGCGACTTCCAGAGGGCAACCATCGCCTCCAGCACCTTGGTGCAGTCGCCGATGATGGGCAGGTCGACCTTGACGTTCTTGTTGATGGACGAGGGGTCGATGTCGATGTGGATCTTCTTCGAACCCGGCGCGAAGGCGTCGAGGCGGCCGGTGATGCGGTCGTCGAACCGCGCGCCGATGCAGACCATCACGTCGCAGCCGTGCATGGCCATGTTGGCTTCGTAGGTACCGTGCATGCCGAGCATGCCGAGCCACTGGCTGCTGGCGGCGGGGAAGGCGCCGAGGCCCATCAGGGTCGAGGTGACCGGAACGCCCGAGAGGCGCGCCAGCTCGCGCAGCGCACGGCTTGCCGCCGGGCCGGAATTGATGACGCCGCCGCCGGTGTAGAAGATCGGACGCTTGGCGCCGGCGATCATCTCGATGGCCTGGCGGACCGCGCCGTCATCGCCCACGAGCCGCGGCTTGTAGGTCTTGTGCTCGATATTCTCGCGGCCGATGTAGGTGCCCTTGGCGAACTGGACATCCTTGGGGATGTCCACGACCACCGGACCCGGACGCCCGTTCTGGGCGACATAGAAGGCCTCGTGCAGCACGCGGGCGAGATCGTTGACGTCGCGCACCAGATAATTGTGCTTGGTGCAGGGCCGGGTGATGCCGACCGTGTCGCACTCCTGGAAGGCATCGTTGCCGATGAGGTGTGTCGCGACCTGGCCGGTGATGCAGACGATCGGGATCGAATCCATCAGGGCATCCGTCAGGCCGGTGACCGCGTTGGTGGCACCGGGGCCGGACGTGACGAGGACGACGCCGACCTTGCCGGACGAGCGGGCATAGCCCTCCGCCGAATGCACAGCCGCCTGCTCGTGGCGCACGAGGATGTGCTCGATCCGGTTCTGGTGGAACAGGGCGTCATAGATGGGCAGCACCGCGCCGCCCGGATAACCGAACAGGTGTTCGACACCCTGATCGGTGAGCGCCTGGATCACCATTTCGGCGCCGGTCATCTCCTTGGTCATGTCGTCCACTCCTCGCAGCCCCAGCTGCCCGGCGCCTCGCGCGCCCTCAATCCCGATTGATCACCATATGTGGGCTCCGGAGCCGAGCTCCAGAAACAACGAAGGGGCCCGAAGGCCCCTGATCGCGCGCCACCTGTCCCCCGGACGGCCCGTCAGGCCGCCGCGACGATGGCGCGCTCACGTACAAGAAGGATAATGAAGTTGCGCATCGGCGCACCCGCCCTTTCGAAAGTTGCGCGAACCTACCCACGGACGAAATCTCCGTCAAGCGGGGCCCTCACGCTTTTTTGCGCGCCGGTCGCTGCGGCACCTATTCCCCGGCTCTGCCGCGATATTGCCCCAAGCGTGCTGTCTTTGTAAGGAAACCCCAGTTCCGACGTTGCGGAAGAGACCATGCTCCGGATTTCCCATCCCTCGCGCCTCAAGGGCTCGATCGCCATCGGGCTTGCCTTAGCCTTCTGCGCGGCCGGAACCCTGCCGGCCCTCGCGGACTGCCAGACCGACTTCAACGCCTTGCGCGCCGACATGGAGACCAAGGGCAAGGCCCTACAAGCGGCCGGCAAGGCCAAGGCCGGTCCGCAGGAACTCTGCCCGCTGTTCCGCACCTTCACGACCGCCGAGGCCAAGGCCGCCAAGTACCTTGAAGACAACAAGGACTGGTGCCAGATCCCGCCGGAGGCGATCAAGCAGGCAGTGGAGAACAACAAGAAGACCGCCCAGCTGCGTGATCGCGTCTGCCAGGCTGCGGCCAATGGCGCCACGGGCGCTTCGGGCGGCCCGGCCAAGCCGCCGCCGCAGGGCAGCCTGTCCCAGGCTCTGGGTGTCACCACCGGCTATGTGCCCGGCGAGAGCAACGGCCGCGGCGGTGTGTTCGACACGCTGACCGGCAACGCCCTCTCCAAGTGACCAGAACGTGAGCGGAGACCTGGGAGAGGCGGCCCGCGCGCCGGAACTGGCCGCGGTCGCCGACGCGCCGTCCGGCAATTGGGTGGACCGGCATGCGCCGGCGGCCCTGCGTCCCTATCTGCGGCTGGCCCGCCTCGACCGGCCCATCGGCAGTTGGCTCCTGCTCATGCCGTGCTGGTGGTCGACAGCGCTCGCCGCCGGTGCCGCGCACCAGCCCTATCCCGATCCGAAGCTGCTGATTCTGTTCGCCATCGGTGCGGTCGCCATGCGCGGCGCCGGCTGCACCTGGAACGACATCCTCGACCGCAAGATCGACCGCATGGTCGCGCGCACCCAGAACCGCCCTGTCGCCAGCGGCGCGGTCAGCGTGCCGGCGGCCATGGCGTTCCTGGTGTTCCAGTGCCTCGTCGGCCTCGCGGTGCTGCTGTCCCTGCCCCGCTTCGCCGTCATCACCGGCATCGCCTCCCTTGGTGTCGTCGCCATCTATCCGCTGATGAAGCGCATCACCTCGGTGCCGCAGGCGGTGCTGGGCATCGCCTTCTCCTGGGGCGCCCTGATGGGCTGGGCGAGCGTCTTCCGCAGCATCGACGATCCCGCGCTTCTGCTCTTCGCGGGTTCGGTGTGCTGGGTGTTCGCCTATGACACCATCTATGCCCATCAGGATCGCGAGGACGACGCCATCGTGGGCGTGCGCTCGACGGCATTGCTGTTCGGCCAGTCGAGCTGGGTGGCGCTGGCGCTGAGCTACACGGCCACCGTCATCTTCTTCGCGCTGGCGCTCATGGAGACGCCGAGCGGCTTCTTCGCCTGGGCGGGGCTCGTGGCTTTCGCGGCCCATCTCTTCAATCAGGTCCGTCGGCTCGATATCGACGATCCGGACCTGTGCCTTGCGCTCTTCAAGTCCAACCGCGACGCCGGCCTTCTCTTCTTCGTCGGCCTGTCCCTGGACGTGGTGGCGCAGCACCTGTCCGCCCTTTGGCCGTGAGTGCGCGCTCGGCGGGAACGGGCCTCAACTTTCTCCGGAGTGAACGCAAGTCGTCTTGCCACGGACATGCGAGGCGCTTAAGGGCAGCCCCATGAAGTCGCAGGATCAGACCCCGCCCCGTTCCGGCGCACCGGCGCCGGACGCGCCGGATGCCATCGCCCGGCTGATGGCCGATGCGGTGACCGCGGCGGGAGCCATCGCGCTCGATATGTTCCGCGCGGGCCGGCTTGAAAGCTGGAGCAAGGCCAACGATTCGCCGGTGACGGCGGCCGACATCGCCGTGGACCGCTTCCTGAAGGATCGCTTCACCGCGCTGGCGCCCGACTACGGCTGGCTCTCGGAAGAGAGCGTGGACAGCCCGGATCGCCTGGCTCGCAGCCGGGTCTGGGTGGTGGACCCCATTGACGGCACCCGCGGCTTCATGGCGGGCGGCGTGGACTGGGCGGTCTCCGCCGCTCTGGTCGAGAACGGCCGGCCTGTCGCCGCAGCCCTGTTCGCACCGGCGAGCGAAGAGCTGTTCGTCGCCTCTGTCGGAGCGGGGGCGACGCGCAACGGCGTCCCGCTCGCCGTTTCCGATCTGACGGCACTGGCGGGCGCGCGCATCTCCGGTCCCGTGGCGAGCCTCGACCGGCTAGCCCAGCACGCCCCCATCGAGCGGCGCCCGCGTGTGCGCTCGCTCGCCTTGCGCATCACCCGCGTGGCCACGGCCGAACTGGATGTGGCGCTGGCCGCCCCCAATGCCCATGACTGGGACATCGCGGCGGCCGACCTTCTGGTGCAGGAGGCCGGCGGCCTTCTGTCCGGCTTGGATGGCCGGCCTCTCACCTATAATGCTACGGTGCCCCGGCACGGGGCGCTCGTCTGCGCGGGGACCGCCCTGCATCCTCACATTCTCGCTGCGGCGCGTGCGGGCGCCGGCGGCGCATCCTGACGTTCCTCCCGTTTTCGCCTGTCCCAGGAACTTATGACCATGACCGAACGCAAGCAGTTGCTTCATCTCGTCTTCGGCGGTGAGCTCAAGGATCTCGACTCGGTTGACTTCAAGGATCTGAGCCAGCTCGACATCGTTGGCATCTATCCCGACTATGCCAGCGCCGCCGCCGCGTGGCGCGGCAAGGCGCAGATGACCGTGGACAACGCGATGATGCGCTATTTCGTCGTCCACCTGCATCGCCTGCTCGATCCGGACACCGACAAGACGCACGGCAGCTGAAGGACGGAACCCCTCACTCATGTGGCGTCGTATTCGGACCAACCGGGGCGTCCAGGTCGCCCTGGGAACGACCTTTGCTTACTATTTCAAGGCTGTGGCCCACACGACGCGTTTCGTGGTGGAGCCGGCTGACATCTACGCGCGGATCGAAGAGAACCTGCCGCTCATCATGACCTTCTGGCATGGGCAGCACTTCCTCACGCCGTTCGTGATGAAGCCGCACCACAAGGCGAAGGTGTTGATCTCCCGCCATGCGGATGCGGAGATCAATGCCATCGCCGCCGAGAAGCTCGGGGTCGGAACCATCCGCGGTTCCGGCGCCACCTCCCCGCGCGACTTCCACCGCAAGGGCGGGGTCTCCGCCACCTATGCGCTCATTGACACGCTGGCCGAGGGGATCAATGTGGCGATGACGGCGGACGTGCCGAAGATCGCGCGCCATGTGGGCAAGGGCGTCGTGGTGGTGGCCCGTCATTCCGGCCGTCCCATCGTTCCAATCGCCATGGCCACAAGCAACCGCATCACCCTGAAGAGCTGGGACAAGGCCAGCCTCAACCTGCCCTTCAGCCGCGGCGCCGCCGTAGCGGCGGCGCCCATCTGGGTGCCCCGCGATGCGGACGACGCCGCCATCGAAGCCGCGCGGCTTCTGGTGCAGCGGCGCCTCGAAGCCGCGACGGCCCGTGCCGAGGCGCTGGTGGGACGCGGCAGCGCCCCGGCCCTCATCGACGGCAGGGCCCCCGGCGAGGCCGCCCGATGACCCGACGGCCGCTCCCGGTTCCGCTCCGCCTCTACCGGGGCGCCGCCTCGTTCGCGACGGTGCTGGCCCCGGCCTGGCTGAAGTACCGGGTACGCAAGGGCAAGGAAGACCCGGCACGCATCGCCGAGCGGCGCGGCATCACGCGGGTGGAGCGGCCGCAGGGTCCGCTCATCTGGGTCCATGGGGCGAGCGTCGGCGAGATCGTCTCCATTCTGCCCCTCGTGGAGCGGCTTCAGGATCGCGGTTTCGCCATCCTGCTCACCTCGGGCACGCTCACCTCGAGCCGCGTCGCCGCCCGTCGGGCGCCGGCCTCGGTGATCCACCAGTTCGTCCCCCTCGACGCCCCCGCCTTCGTGCGCCGCTTCCTCGACCACTGGAAGCCCGATCTCGCGCTGCTGGCGGAATCCGAGCTCTGGCCCAACCTCATGACCGAGCTCGACAAGCGCGGCACGGCGGTTGTGCTTGTGAACGGCCGTCTGTCCGCCCGTTCAGCGCAGCGCTGGGCCCGCCTGCCCCGCAGCGCGCGGGCGCTCCTTTCGCGCGTCGATCTCTGCCTCGCCCAGACGCCCGAGGATGCCGCACGTTTCCGGGGCCTTGGCGCGCCGCGCGTTCAGGTCGCCGGCAATCTCAAGTTCGACGTTCCGGCGCCGCCCGCCGACCCCAGCATGCTCGCCCGCCTCCAGGCCGCCATCGGCGAGCGTCCCGTCCTGCTCGCGGCCTCGACGCATCCGGGCGAGGACGAATACGTTCTGGAAGCGCACGGGCGGCTGCGGCAGGACCTGCCGGGCCTTCTCACCATCATCGCCCCCCGTCATCCCGAGCGCGGCGGTGCCATCCGCCAGCTGGCCCACGACGCGGGATTTGCGGCCACCCAGCGCAGCCAGGCCCCGCTCCCGCTGCCCGAGGCGGAGGTCTATGTGGCCGACACCATCGGCGAGATGGGTCTGTTCTATCGGGTCGCTCCGGTCGCCTTCCTCGGCGGCTCGCTGATCGAGCATGGCGGGCAGAACCCCATCGAGCCCGCCAAGATCGGCACGGTGGTGCTGCACGGTCCGCATGTGTGGAATTTCGCTGCCGTCTATGGCCGGCTGGACGAGGCCGCCGGCTCCGTCCCGGTGATGGATGCCGAGGACATCGTGCGCGCCACGCTCGACATCTTCTTCACGCCCGGCTGCCACGAGCGCATCTCCCACGCCGCCTGGCAGACGGTGGAAAACCTCAGCGGTGCGCTGCCGCGCACGCTGGCGGCCATCGAGCCCTATCTCCTGCAGATCCGGCTGGAAGGGAAATGATCGGGCAGGCGCCCGCCTTCTGGTCCCGCCGCAACAGCCTCATGGGCTGGGTGCTCTCGCCGATCGGCGCGCTTGTCGGCGCCCTCACCCTGAAGCGGATGGCCGGCCCCTCGACGGGCGTCCCGGTCCCCGTCATCTGCATCGGCAATCCCACCGTCGGCGGCTCCGGCAAGACACCAACCGCCCTCATGGTCCTGGCGCGCCTGCAAGAGCAGGGCGCACGCCCCTTCGCCCTGCTGCGCGGCCATGGCGGGCGCCTCGCAGGTCCGGTCCTCGTCGATCCGCAGACCCATACGGCGGCTGACGTGGGCGACGAAGCCCTGCTGCTTGCGCAGGCGACACCCACCGTCGTGTCCCGCGACCGCCCCGCCGGCGCCGCCCATGCGGTGGCCCTCGGCGCCAGCCATGTGGTGATGGACGACGGCTTCCAGAACCCGTCGCTCGCCAAGGACGTGAGCCTGCTGGTCATTGATGGTGAGGCTGGCGTCGGCAACGGGCGCGTGCTGCCAGCCGGGCCTTTGCGCGCACCGCTGGCGCCGCAACTCGATCGCGCCGATGCGCTGCTGGTGGCCGGTGGCGGGCGCTGTGCCGACGCGCTCGGAAGGCTTGCCCACAGCCATGGCAAGGTGGTGCTGAGGGGGCAGGTCCGGCCCGATCCGTCGGTCATCGCCACGCTCGAAGCCGGGACCGTGCTTGCCTTCGCGGGCATCGGCCGACCGCAGAAGCTCGCCGACACGCTGGCGGCAGCGGGCGTGCGGATCGGGCGGCTCCAGCCCTTTCCCGATCATCATCCCTACCAGCCGTCGGACATCGCTCCGCTCATCGCGGAGGCCGCGCGCGAACGGTGGCAGCTCGTCACCACCACGAAGGACCATGTGCGGCTGGCAGATCGGCGCTTTGCCGACATGGCCGGCGCCATCACGGCCCTGCCGGTGACCATGCAGTTGGATGCGCCCGAGGCCCTGGATGACATTCTGCGGCTGGCAGAGGCACGGGCCGCGGCCCGGAGCTGAAGCCGCTAGGGCTCAGTCCTCGTCGTCGGCCGCTTCGATCTTGGTCGGGCCGAGCACCCGCGTCAGGACAGCCTGCGGGTCCGCATAGGCCTCCTGCAGATCGACACTCCAGTACCGCAGTTCATCGAGCGGGATCTGCTGACCGGTCACGGCGCAACGCACATAGCTTCCCGGCCGAATGATCCGGAATTCACCGTCCAGATACCGGATCTCCGCTTCGCCCTGCGGCTCGGGAAAACGTTCGAATCGATTCATCACGGCGAAGAGAGACCCCAGAAACGAAGCAGACATGGCAGACCTGCCCGAAAGATACTGGTTTTCGGGAGAGGCCGAAAGGGCAACACCCTGCGGCGGCGCGTCAATCGTCGAACAGCGACGGCTGCGCCGCCTTGGTCCGGGCCCCCTTCGAGGGCCGCGCAGCCTGCGGCGGCTCGACAGGAGCCCCCTCTCCCAGCGCCTGGACGCCCAAGCGCCCGTCGGCGAATTCCAGTTCCAGTCGCGCGCCCGGCACGACCGCGCCGGCAGCCCGCACCGCGCCGCCCTGCGCATCGCGCACCAGCGCGAAGCCGCGGGCCAGAACCCCGCGATAGGAGAGGGCCTTCAGCAATTGTTCCATCGCGGCGAGACGATTGGTCCGCTCCCGCAAGTCGTGCCTCACCGCCCGTTGCGCTCGCGTCGAGAGGACAGAGAGGCGCTCCCGGCAGCGGGACAGATGGAGGACATGGGCGCGCAACGAGGCGGCCCGTGCCGATCCGAAGCGCGCCGTCATCGCCGAAAGACGCTCGCTGCGGCGGGACACGAGGCCCGTCAGCCCCCACTGGAGGCGCCCGCCCAAAGCCGCGACGCGGTCCTGCGCGCGGGCGAGCCGCAGGCGGAAGGCGGAAGCGGAATGACGTGTGCGCACTGCCTCGAAGGCCAGCCGATGCGCCGCCGCATTGGCCCTGAGCGCGCGCGGCAGCCGCTCGCCGGCGGCATCCAGCCGCTGACGCGGGACAGCAAGCAAAGCATCCGCTGTCGGCAGGTGCCGGGCGAGCGCGCGGAAATCGGCCCGGCGGCGCTCCAGAAGGCGCCGGGGCGCCGCAGAAAGGCGCTCGCCATAGGCGTCTATGCCCGCGAGCAGGTCGGCACGCACCGGCACCACCATCTCGGCGGCGGCGGTGGGGGTCGGCGCCCGCACGTCGGCGGCAAAATCGATCAGCGTCACGTCGGTCTCGTGGCCCACCGCCGAGACCAGCGGAATGAAGCTCTCGGCCGCCGCGCGCACCACCGCCTCGTCGGAGAAGCCGAGCAGATCCTCCAGCGAGCCGCCGCCGCGCGCCACGATGAGCACGTCCGGCCGCGGGATGGGACCGCCCTCGGGCAAGGCGTTGAAGCCCCGGATAGCCTCGGCCACCTCCGCCGCGCTAGTCTCGCCCTGCACCCGCACGGGCCAGACGATCACCTGACGCGGAAAGCGGTCGGAGAGCCGGTGGAGAATGTCGCGGATGACGGCGCCGGTGGGCGAAGTGACGACGCCGATCACCTTCGGCAGGAAGGGAAGTTCCTGCTTGCGGGCGGCATCGAACAGGCCCTCGGCGGCGAGACGGCGCTTGCGCTCCTCCAGCATGGCCATGATGGCGCCGGCCCCGGCGAATTCGAGGCTCTCGATGACGATCTGGTAGCCGGACTTGCCCGGATAGGTGGTGAGCTTGCCCACCGCCACCACCTCCAGCCCTTCCTCGGGCCTGAGCTTCAGGCGCGCGAAGGCGGATTTCCAGATCACCGCATCGAGGCGCGCGCCCTCGTCCTTGATGCTGAAATAGGCGTGGCCCGAGGAATGGGGCCCGCGATATCCAGAGATTTCTCCGCGCACCCGGACATGGCCATAGGCGTCCTCCACCGTCCGCCGCAGGGCGAAAGAGAGTTCGGAGACGGTCCATTCCGGCGCATTGGCGCGGGTTTCAGGCAGATCGGTCATCGAATCAGACGGCACCAGACAATCGAGGCAGAAGCATAGCCGCTATCTCATATGCGGCGGGCGCAATGCCCTACCCCTTGTTCACGGCCTCTCGACCCGATAGCCAAACCGAAACGGGGAAACAGTCCGATGAACGTGCTCCTGCTCGGTTCCGGTGGCCGCGAACATGCCCTTGCCTGGAAGCTCGCCCAGAGCCCGGACATGGGTCAATTCTATGCCCTGCCGGGCAACCCCGGCATTTCCGATTTCGCCGAGGCCATCGAGGGCATCGCTTTGTCCGCCCACGACACGCTCGTGCGCTGGTGCAAGGACCATGCGATCGAACTCGTGATCGTCGGCCCCGAAGCACCGCTGGTGGCGGGTCTCGTGGACCGGCTGGCGGAAGCCGGCATCGCCGCCTTCGGCCCCACCGCCGCCGCCGCGCGCCTTGAGGGCTCCAAGCTCTTCACCAAGGAACTGTGCCGCGCCAACGGCATTCCCACCGCCGCCTTCGCCCGCTTCACCAAGGCGGAAGCCGCCTGGGCCTATGTGACCGCCGAGGGCGCCCCCATCGTCATCAAGGCCGACGGCCTCATGGCCGGCAAGGGCGTGGTGGTGGCGCAGACGGTGGAAGAAGCCATCTCCGCCATCGATCAGGTGTTCGCCGCCGGCGGGCAGGAAGTGCTGATCGAGGAATTCATGGAGGGCGAGGAGGCGAGCCTCTTCTGCCTCGTGGACGGCGAGACCGTGGTGCCCTTCGGCAGCGCGCAGGACCACAAGCGCGCCTTCGACGGCGACCTCGGCCCCAACACCGGCGGCATGGGCGCCTATTCCCCCGCCCCCGTGCTGACGCCGGAGCTGGAAAAGCGGGCCATCGACGAGATCGTCATCCCCACCGCCAAGGCCATGGCGGCGGCGGGCACGCCTTATCGCGGCGTGCTCTATGCAGGCCTGATGCTCACCTCCACCGGTCCCAAGCTCGTGGAATACAACTGCCGCTTCGGCGACCCGGAATGCCAGGTGCTGATGCCCCGCTATACCGGCGACCTCCTGGAGACGCTGAATGCCGTCGCCCACGGCCGGCTGTCGCAGGTGAAGGTCTCCTGGTCGGACGACGCCGCCATCACGGTGGTCTATGCCAGCCGCGGCTATCCCGGCGCCCACCAGACGGGCAGCGAGATCAAGGGGATCGAGGCCGCCGCCGCACTGCCGGACGTGCTGGTCTTCCAGGCCGGCACCAAGAAGAACGGTGCCCGCCTGCTCTCCAACGGCGGCCGCGTGCTGAACGTGACCGCCACCGGCAAGACGTTGAAGGATGCCCGCGACCGGGCTTATGAGGCCGCCGGCCTCATCGACTGGCCGGATGGCTTCCACCGCAACGACATCGGCTGGCGCGCCCTGCGCTGACCGCAGGCCGATTTTCGACTTCTGCAACGGCGGGACACCAGTCCCGCCGTTTTGCGTTGTGCGGGTGGTGGCGCGCCCGACGGCGTGCGACGCTGACCGAAAATGCGCCGGAGGACTGCCCATGCCCGACCTTGCCGACCTCTACCCGGGCTTCGAGGCCCATAACATCGATACGGCGGCCGGCCGCATCTTCGTGCGCACCGGCGGCTCGGGCACGCCGCTCCTGCTGCTGCACGGTTTCCCGCAGACCGGCGTCATGTGGCACAAGGTGGCGCCGGAGCTCGCGAAGACCCACAGCCTCGTCATCGCCGACCTGCCCGGCTACGGCTGGAGCGCCGCGCCCGAGCCCGGCCGCGATCATGCGCCTTATTCCAAGCGCGCCATGGGAGAAGCCATGGTGCGGGTGATGGAGCATCTGGGCCACGCCCATTTCGCGCTCATGGGGCACGACCGGGGGGCGCGCGTCGGCTATCGCATCGGCCTCGACCATCCCGGGCGGCTCGACCGTCTCGTGGTGCTCGACATCGTGCCCACCATGGCCATGTGGCACGGCATGGACCGCAGCCGGGCCATGTCCGTCTATCACTGGATGTTCCTCGCCCAGCCCCATCCGCTGCCGGAGACACTGATCGGCAAGGATCCCGGCTTCTATTTCGACTGGACGCTGGCGAGTTGGACCCGCGACAAGGATCTCTCCGCCTTCAATCCCAAGGCGCTCGCCCATTACCGGGCCTCCTGCGCCGTGCCCGAGCGCATCCGGGCCATGTGCGAGGACTATCGGGCCGGGGCCACCATCGACCTTGCCCATGACGAGGCGGATCGCGCGGCGGGGCGCACCATCGATTGTCCGGTGCTGGCGGTGTGGGGGGCGAGCGGCATTCCCGCCAAGGGCGAAAGCCCGCTCAATGCCTGGCGCGCCTTTGCCCCGGAGGTGACAGGGCAGGCGGTCGAAAGCGGGCATTTCGTCTGCGAGGAAACGCCCGAGGCGGTGCTGGCCGCCGTCACGCCCTTCCTCGCGCAGGGACGCTGAGGCGGCTCAGGTCAGCAGGGCGACAAGCCAGTCCGGATGGACAGACCAGCCGGCGAAACCGGCGGTGCCCATGAAGAAGCCGTAAGCCCCGAAGCCCCAGGAGACATAGAGCAGCCACCACAGGCTGGTCAGGGCCGCGACGGCCGCAAGCGACAGGGAGATAGCGAGCGCCGCGTCGGCCAGATCGAACTGGTCGTCGCGCATGTTCGCCTGATTGTAGGTCTCTTCCAGGTCCTTCGCCTTCTGGGCGAGCTTGTCCGAGCGGCTTTGGTAGCGCTGCTTCTCGCTCTCGATGGCCGCAAGCTTCGCCACCACATTGGCGGGCGGCGCCTCGCCGAACTGGACTTTGAGGATCTCGGCCGTCTGCTCGTTCATATGCAGCTTGAGACGGGCGGCCTGGTATTCGTTCCAGGTGTCGACGATGTCGGCCTTGGCCGCCTGCATGGCCTGGACGATGTTGTCGTCCTTGATCTTGGCCACGGCCATGAAGACCGAGAGCAGCACGACGGTCATGGCGACCGCCCGGTTCAGCGCGCGGGTATGCCCCTCGCTGGTGATTTCCACTTCCATGAATGTCCCCTGCCCCATGCGGGAGTACCGCTGCACTGCACCATAATGCGTCACGCTCAGGTGCAAAATCCTCCCCCTGTGGCAATCCGCTCCGCCCAGGGCCGGATGCAGAGGTAGCGGGCGATTCACCGCTCTAGCGGCGCGCCTGGAAGAAGTTGCGCAGGATCTCCGCCGAATGCCGCTCGGCGATGCCGCCATAGACGTCCGGCGCATGATGGCAGGTGGGCTGGGTGAAAAAGCGCGGCCCGCTGTCCACCGCCCCGCCCTTGGGATCGAGTGCGCCGTAATAGAGGCGGCGGATGCGGGCGAAGGAGATGGCCCCGGCGCACATGGCGCAGGGCTCCAGCGTCACATAGAGGTCGCAGGTCAGGAGCCGTTCGGCGCCAAGCGCCTTTGCCCCCGCGCGCAGCACCTGCATCTCCGCATGGGCGGTGGGATCGGACAGTTCGCGGGTACGGTTGCCGTCACGGGCGATGACCTGGCTGTTGCGCACGAGGACGGCCCCGACCGGCACCTCGCCCCGCTCGGCGGCGGCGCGGGCCTCGGAAAGGGCCGTCTGCATGAAAGTCTCGCTCACCGGATGCCCCGCGATCTCGTCTCGCCGCACGGTTCGTGCTATCGCCCCTCCATGCCTCGAACATCGCCCCCCCGCAAGGACAAGAACCGCGTTCCCCGCGCCAAGCGCGAGCTGCCCGCCGCTGCGCCCAAGGAAGCCGAACGCATCGCCAAGGTCATCGCCCGCGCCGGTCTCGGCTCGCGTCGCGAGATTGAAGAGTGGATCACCGCCGGCCGTGTGTCGGTGAATGGCGAGGTGCTGGCCTCCCCGGCCTTCACCGTGACCGCCGAAGATGAGATTCGCGTGGATGGCGAGCCGCTGCCCGAGCGCGAGCGCACGCGGCTGTTCCTCTATCACAAGCCCATCGGCGTCGTGACGACCAACCGCGACCCGGAAGGCCGCACGACCCTGTTCGAGCTTTTGCCCGGGCATCTGCCGCGCCTTGTCTCGGTGGGCCGGCTCGACATCAATTCCGAAGGCCTGCTGCTGCTGACCAATGACGGGGGCCTCGCCCGCGTTCTGGAACTGCCGGAGACCGGCTGGCTGCGCCGCTATCGCGTGCGCGCCAAGGGCACGGTGGATCAGGCGCAGCTCGACGCCCTCATCAAGGGCATCGTGGTGGAGGGCGTGGAGTACGGCCCCATCGAGGCGGTGCTGGACCGGGTGCAGGGCGCAAACGTGTGGATCACGGTGGCGCTGCGCGAAGGCAAGAATCGCGAAGTGCGCAACGTGCTCGGCGCGCTCGGCCTTCAGGTGAACCGCCTCATCCGCATCTCCTACGGCCCCTTCCAGCTGGGCGAGATCGCTGAAGGCGGCGTGGAAGAGGTGCGCACCCGCATCCTGCGCGACCAGATCGGCAACGATATCGCCGCTGCTGCGGGCGCCGATTTCAACGGTCCGCTTGTCGAGCGCGAGCCTGAGGAGGAGGCCCCCCGCCGCCCCCTCGGCCTCGACAAGCGCAAGCTGCCGCGCGCCGCCGAGGTGGCGGACGCCAAGGCGGCGGTCTCCAAGCCGGCCCGCCGCGAGCGTCGCAGTGCCGAGCCGGAGATCGATCCCGAGCGTCCGCCGCGCGTGCCGCTGCGCAAGCGCATGCAGGACGAGGAACGCAAGGTGGTGAAGGTGGGCACGGTGGCTGACCGCAAGGGCCGCGCCGTGAAGGTCGAGCGCAAGCTCGCGCCGGTCACGGAAGAGGCCGTTGAGCGCCGCCCCCGCCGCAAGGCCGACGACGGTCGCGCCTTCGACGCGCCGCGCGGCCGCAGCCGCCGGCCGGACTTCGAGGCCGAGGCGGAGGCCCCGCGCGGCCGCCGTCCCGCCGGCGAACGCCCGACCCGCTCGCGCCGGACGGAAGAGGCCGAATCCATCGGCTTCGCCCAGGCGGCTGAAGGCCCTCGCGCCCGGCGCGCGCCGCGTGGCGAGGGCTTCGCCGACCGCAAGCCGTCCGACCGGAAAGGCGGCGAGCGCGCCTTCGGCGACCGCAAGGGTGCTGACCGCCGGAGCGAGCGCCCCGAGGGCCGCGAGAAGGACGTCTATCCCTTCCGCGACAGGATCGAGCGCAGCTCCTGGCGGGCCGACGATGCCGGCCCGAAGCGCCGCTCCCGCGACGAGGGCGCCGAGCGCCCCGCCCGTGGCGGCTTCGACAAGCCACGCCGCGACCGCGACGATGCCCGCCCCTTCGGCGGTGACAAGCGCCGGAGCGACAGGCCCTTCGGCAAGCCGGAAGGTGGCCGGGGCCGTCGCGAACAGCCGGCCGAGGACGTTGGCTTCGGCGGCAGCTTCGAGGGGCGTCCGCCCCGTGGTCGGGGCGGCTTCGCCAAGGACGGCGGGAGCGAGCGTCCGGCCCGCTTCGGGTTCGACAAGCCCCGTGGCGAGCGTCGCACCGACAAGCCGTTCGGCCGTCCGGAAGGCGGTCGCACCCGCCGCGAGCAGCCGGCCGGAGAAGGCGGGTTCGAGGGGCGTGCGCCCCGCGGCCGTGGCGGATTCGCCAAAGAGGGCGCAAGTGAGCGCCCGGCCCGTTCCGGCTTCGACAAGCCGCGCGGCGAGCGCAGCTTCGGCAAAAGCGAAGGCCGTCCGCCTCGCGAAGACCGTTCCCCCGGCGGCAAGCCCGCAGGCAAGCGGCCGGGCTTCGGCGCCGGCCCGCGCACGGGCGCGCCCAAGGGGCGGCCCGGTGGCGGCAAGGGCGGCCCGGCACGCGGCGGCAAGCCGCAAGGTCCGCGTTCGCGCGGCTGATCCATGCGGATCGTCGGCGGCAAGCATCGCGGGCGCCCTCTTCAGGCGCCCGCTTCCAAGGCGACGCGGCCGACCACGGACCGGCTGCGCGAGAGCCTCTTCAACATGCTCGCCCATGCCTATGGCGATGCGGCCGACGGCGCGCGGGTGCTGGACCTGTTCGCCGGCACCGGGGCGCTCGGCATCGAGGCGCTATCACGCGGCGCGGTGTTCGCGCTGTTCGTGGAGGAGGCGGCGGAGGCCCGCGCCCTCATCCGGGCGAATGTGGACGCGCTGGGCTTGGCCGGTTCCACCAAGATCTTCCGCCGTGATGCGACCGCGCTGGGCGAGATGGGGCCGGGCGGTCCCTATGATCTCGTCTTCTGCGATCCGCCCTATGGCAAGGGGCTGGCGGAAGCCGCCCTCGCCTCCGCCCGCGACGGCGGCTGGCTGGCACCCAATGCGCTGCTCATTGTCGAGGAACAGACGGGCGCCTTCACGGTGCCGGACGGCTTCGAGGAAATCGAGCGCCGGCGCTATGACGACAGCGAACTGACCTTCCTCCAGCCGGTGGCCAGCGCACCCTGAGCTTCACACCCGCTCGGGGTGGCGCTCCACGGTGGGCAGGATCTCCTGCGCCTCGTCGTCCCGGCGCTCCCGCGCGCCCGGATGCTCCTCGATATGCGGTCCCGGCCGACGGGCGGCGCGGGCGGCCTCCGCCACGCGGCGCCGGTCCTCCTGCACCTGAAGGGCGTTGGCATCGGTGAGGATATGCAGCGGCGGGGCGTTGCCGGCCTTGTCGGTGCCGAAGAAGAGCCGGCGCTGGGGAAGCGGAATCTCGATGCCCCGCGCATCGAACGCTGCCTTGATGCGCCGGTAGAATTCGCGCTTCACGTTCCACTGGCCGAGCGGGCGCGTCTTGAAGCGGCCGCGCAGCCAGACGGCGGATTCCTGAAGGCCCTCCACGCCCACCACCTCGAACGGCTCGATGATGGTCTCGGCCAGCGGCCCGGCGCGGCGCATGTCCTCCGCCACCTCGGCCATGGTCTTCAGCGCCTCGTCGATATTCTCCCGGTAGGAGACCATCACGTCCACGACCGCATAAGCGAAGCCCTTGGACATGTTCTTGATGGTCTGCACCTCGCTGAAGGGGATGGAATGCACGTTGCCGTCGAAATCGCGCATGTGCACCGTGCGGATGGTGATTTTTTCCACGAGACCCGAATGGGCGCCCACCTCCACCACATCACCCACCGACAGCGTGTCCTCCATGAGGATGAAGATGCCGGTGATGACATCCTTCACCAGCGTCTGCGCCCCGAAGCCGATGGCGAGGCCGAAGACACCGGCACCGGCCAGAAGCGGGGCGATGTTGACGCCGATTTCCGAGAGCAGGATCAGCCCCACCAGCGTCAGAAGCACCACGCGAAAGCCATTCTGGAGGAAGGGCAACAATGTCTTTAGCCGGCTTGACGACGGATGCCGGCGGATCAGCCGCTCGGCAAAGGCGGTGCCCACCTCCCAGGCGATGAGCGCCGAGAGCGCCACGACGCCAATGGAGATGCAGCGGCTGAGCAGGCGCTGGCCGTTGTCGGAGGCGAGCCACGCGAAGGGACTTCCGCCCCAGATTTCCAGCAGCACCAGCAGCGTCAGGACCGCCAGCAGGCCCTGGAACACCTGCCGCAGGATGGGCAGATAGCGGTTCGCTCGCGCCTCCAGCAGCGGATACTGCCGCCGCACCTCGGGGCTGAGGTGGAAGATCATGCCGAAGCCGCGCTGGAGGAGGCGCGCGGCGAAGCGCGCAGCGACGATGGCAAGCACCGAGAGAGCGGTCGCCTGCGCGAGAAAGGCAAAGCCGTCCCGCACATCCAGAACCCAGACGAAATAGCCGGCCACCACATAAGCGATGGCGAGCAGGTGCCAGAAATCCGCCACCTGATTGCGCAGGCGCGTAAGCGACGTGCCGGCTTCGCCCGAGGCCCGCAGCCAGCCCGCCACCGAGGCGCGGATCTGGAGCAGGAAGACGATGGCCATGCCGGCCACCAGCAGCCCGAGCACATCCAGGAGGAAGGCATAGGCGCTGGTCGAGAGGCCGAGGATCCAGGCCGCCCGCAGCAGGAAATAGCCATAGACGACGGTGTTGGCGAAGCGCCCGACCCAAAGGAAGCCATAGGCCGCACTCTCGTCGTCCAGCGGCGGCAGGCGCAGGCGCCGGCTCTCGGGCGAGAGCACCGCATGGCCGAACGCAATGATCGCCCGCGCCATCACGCTCGCATTGACCAGCGTGACCACGGCGAGGCGCACCACGAAGCTCATCTCCACCGCGCCCAGCACCGCGAAAGCGGCGGCGGCAAAAGCGATGATGGGCAAGGCCAGCAGCACCGCCCGCACCAGAATGAGGAAGAGGCGGATGACGAGAAGATCGCCCGCCCGCCGCTCGATGGCCCGGCGCGGGCGCGCGAGCAGCAAGGACGCCAGCCACTCGGCGGCAAAGGCGGCCGCCAGCGCGAGCACCACGGTGCCGGCCGCCCACGCGATACGCCGCAGGGCCGCCGGGTCGCGCAGCGCTTCCACGGCCTCGGACATCTGGGTCGGCAAGTTCTCGATCTCGCCCACCACGGTCAGCACGCCGCTGGAGAAATCGGAGAGGGAGCGGGTGGTGCCGGCCACCCAGTCATCGGCGGCCGGCGTGCCGGTCGTGGCGTCGCGCGCTTCGAGCAGAGCGCGCAGCCGGGCGGTGAAATCCGCCCGCGCCTTGTCGTCGGAGAGCGTGTCGAGGAGCACCTTGAGGCTGTCCTCGCTCTTGGGCGCGGCGGTGGCGGGAGACGTTACGGACCCCGCAGGCGCGGCCGGGGTCTGGGCGAAACTGGCAGAGCTGAACAGGAGGCAAAGCGCCAGGCACAAGGCCCGGATCATGGCGCATCGCTGCATCAAGCCATCCCTCTTTGCTGCGGGCAGAGGCGCCCCGCGGCAAGGGGCGCCTCTCCTGCAACGGTCGGGCGGCGGGATCGTTCCGCAGCGCAGCGCGACGGGGCCTCAGCGGCGGGCGAACAGTTTTTCCACGTCCTTCAGGGACAAAGTGATGAAGGTCGGCCGTCCGTGATTGCACTCGCCGGCGTTCGGCGTCTCCTCCATCTCCCGCAGGAGGGCGTTCATCTCCTCCACCCTAAGGCGCCGGCCGGCCCGCACGGAGCCGTGGCAAGCCATGGTGGCGGCCACGTGCAGCAGGCGCCGCTCCAGCGGGAGCGCGTCATCCCATTCCGCGGAATGCTCAGCCACGTCCCGCACGAGTTTCGTCACGTCCGCCTTGGCGAGCAGCGCCGGCACCTCGCGCACCAGAACCGCGCCGATGCCGAAGGGCTCGATGACGAGCCCGAGCGCCGCCAGATCCCCAGCCCGCTCCGCCAGCCGGTCCGCCTCGGCCGGATCGAGATCGACCACCGCAGGCACCAGCAGGCCCTGCCGTGCCACCCCGTCCCGCTCCAGCGCGGCCTTCAGCTTCTCATAGACGAGGCGCTCATGGGCGGCGTGCTGATCCACCAGCACCATGCCCTCGCGGGTTTGCGCGACGATGTAGGTCTCGTGCAGTTGCGCGCGCGCCGCGCCCAGCGGCCGGTCGAGATCGCCCGTCTCGGGCACGGCCGCATCGGCGCGGGCGTCCGCGGCGGGCATCCCGACGTCGAAGGAAGCCTGCACCGCTTCGGCGAAGCTTTCCATCTCGGCCTCGAGCGCCCCGTCCGGCTCCGCCACGTTCAGCGGGCGCGCGGGGGAGGCGCGCCAATCGTAGCCCCCGGCCGGCATGGGCTCGGCCCGATAGGGCCGGAACTCCGGGATGGCGGCGGCGGGGCGCGCCGGCTCCAGTTCCGGCGTGCGGGCGAGTTCCACCAGCCGGTCGGCGATGGTGCCGGCGGTGCTCGGCACGCGGGCGGCGAGCGCATCGGTCAGCGTGCGCACCAGAAGGGCGCGCACGTTCCCCCCGTCGCGAAAGCGCACCTCGGTCTTGGCGGGATGAACGTTCACGTCCACCTCGCGCGGATCGAGGCTGAGGAAGAGGGCGAGCACCGGATAGCGGTCGGAAGGCAGCAGGTCGGAATAGGCGGCTCGAAGCGCGCCCATCAGCAGTTTGTCCCGTACCGGCCGGCCGTTCA
This sequence comes from Azorhizobium caulinodans ORS 571, assembly GCF_000010525.1. Taxonomy (GTDB): domain Bacteria; phylum Pseudomonadota; class Alphaproteobacteria; order Rhizobiales; family Xanthobacteraceae; genus Azorhizobium; species Azorhizobium caulinodans. Next base: position 2,721,835 of record NC_009937.1, read on the forward strand.
CGAACAGGAATTGGGAGAGCGAATTGGCCTTGGAATAGGTGGGCAGTCCCGCGAGCCCCACCAGCCGCACCCCGCCCCGCTCGCCCACCACCGGAATGAGGTTGCGCCCCGCCTCCGCGCCGAGGACATCGGCGACACGGGCTGCGCGACCGGCCTCATCCATGGACCTCGCCACCCAGGTGAGGGGCTGGCGGTCATCAGTCATCAAGGTGAAGGCGACATCGGGCCGGGCCAGCGCGAGGCGGCGCACCACGTCCGCGGCGGCGGCGGCTTCGGCCCGGTCGGATTTCAGGAATTTCAGGCGCGCGGGCGTCGCGAAGAAGAGATCGCGCACCTCCACCCGCGTGCCGCCATTGAGCGCCGCCGGACGGGGCGGGGTGACGACCCCGCCCTCGACGCGAATCTCGAAGGCATGGGGCGCGGACTTGGGGCGGCTGGCGATGGAGAGGCGCGCCACGGCGCCAATTGAGGGCAGCGCCTCACCCCGGAAGCCCAGCGTCGAAATGGCGAGAAGGTCTTCGGTGGGGAGCTTGGAGGTGGCGTGACGCTCGACGGCGAGGGACAGTTCGTCCGCACTCATGCCGGAGCCATTGTCGGAGATGCGGATCATCTCCCGTCCGCCACCGACCACCAGCACCTCGATCTCCGTGGCGCCGGCATCGATCGCATTCTCGACCAGTTCCTTCACGGCCGCCGCAGGACGCTCGACCACTTCGCCCGCGGCGATGCGATCAATGAGAACGGGCGGAAGGCGACGGATGGTCATGAGGATGATTCGGCCGATGACTGGGAACGGCCCGATCCTAGAGCAGCGGGCCCCTCCTCCCTAATCGAGGGCCCGGAGGCTGCTGCGTCGTCCACGCAAACCGGCGTGGTGCCGCAAAGTCAGAAGGACATGGACTGGTCGTTGTCCGAATGCCGGTCCGGCCCCGCATCATCGTCGCCGTCGAAGATCTCGCGCAGCGCCGCCGCCATGCTGGCGATGGTATAGGGCTTCGGCACGCGCACGGCGTCCGCAAAGCGATCGGGCACGCGCGAGACGCCGATGTAATCACTGCAGAAGATGAGCGGGATGCCGCGGTCGCTGAGGATCTCAGCGGCGGGAAACACCACCTCTCCCTTGAGATTGATGTCGAGGATGGCGGCATCGAGCGGCTCGCGCTCGGCCGCCTGAACGGCCATGGCGAGGGTGGTGGCGGGTCCGACCGTCTCGTAGCCGAGGACGCGCAGATTGTCCTGCAGGCCCAGCGCTACGAGGAACTCGTCCTCGACCACCAATATCCGCTTTCCCGAAACACTCATCACAGAACCACCTTCTTCCCCCGCTGGTGTTGCAACGGGGAAAGACGAGACGCGGTTCCATTTGCCGCCTTGCATGGAACGCGGGAGGGTCATACCGCCAAGTTGCAGCACGCGTCCCGCGCTCGCGTCAGCAACAGCCGAGCAGCGCCGGAGCCGATGGTCCGGCGCACCTTCGGATCAGTCCTTGGCACGCTCCACATAGGAGGCGTCAGCGGTCATGATCACCACCCGGGTGCCGGCCGCAATGTGCGGGGGCACCATCGTGCGCACGCCGTTCGACAGCATGGCCGGCTTGTAGGACGAGGAGGCCGTCTGGCCCTTCACGGTGGGCTCGGTGTCCACGATCTCCAGCACCACGCGCTGGGGCAGCTCGATGGCGATGGCATTGCCATTGTGGGTGGAGATCATGCATTCCATGCTTTCCTGGAGATACACGGACTGATCGCCCACCACGTCCTTGGGAACGGTGATCTGCTCGTAATTCTCCGGATTCATGAAGGTGTAGCCGTCGCTATCCTCATAGAGATAGGTATAGGGGCGGTCTTCCACGTAGGCGCGCTCCACCTGCTCGGTGGTGCGGTAGCGCTCGGAGATCTTCACCCCGTCGGAAATGCGGCGCATGTCCATCTGGGTCACCGGGGTGCCCTTGCCGGGATGGATGTTCTCGGCACTGAGAACCACGTAGAGCTTGTCATCGATCTCGACGACATTGCCCTTGCGCAGAGAGCTGGCGATGACCTTGACCACGTTTTTTCTTCCTCAGACAGATGTCGGCGACATGCCGCAGTGTTTCAGCCGGGCGCACCATAACGATCTTCGCGATTTGCGCCAGTCCTGCCCGGCAACCCTGCGCCCGGGCCGCTGACATGACCCGCCCCAGCCCCTGGTGGCACCCGAGCGTCCATGAGGACCGCCGCCCCTTTCTCCTCGCCCGCGCCCGCATCGCCGCAGCCATCCGCGCCGATTTCGCCGCCCGCGACTTTCTGGAAGTGGAAACGCCTGTGCTTCAGGTGTCGCCGGGGAACGAGGCGCACCTGCACGCCTTCGCCACGCTCTGGCGGCGACCGGAGGGCGGCACCCTGCCCTATTATCTGCGCACCTCGCCGGAGTTTGCCGCCAAGAAGCTGCTGGCGGCCGGGGAGCCCCGCATCTTCGAATTCGCCCGTGTCTTCCGCGACCGCGAGCGCGGCACGACGCACCATCCCGAGTTCACCATGCTGGAATGGTACCGGGCCCGCGAACCCTACGAGACCCTGATGGAGGACTGTGTCCGCCTGCTCCGCCTTGCTTCCAACGCGGGCGGCATCTCCGGTTTTTCGTTCCGGGGGCGGAGCTGCGATCCCTTTGCCGAGGCCGAGCGGCTGACGCTCGTCGCGGCATTCGCGCGGCATGCGGGCATCGATCTGTCCCGCTTTCTCGCGCCGCCGGGGCACGAGCCGGAAGCCGCTCCCTTTGCCGAGGCGGTGGCGGCGGCGGGCATCCGCACCGCGCCGGACGACACTTGGGCGGACCTCTTCTCCCGTGTTCTCGTGGAGAAGGTGGAGCCGCATCTGGGCGACGGACGCCCGACCCTGCTCTGCGAATATCCCACCAGCGAGGCGGCCCTCGCCCGTCCCACCGTGGCCGACCCGCGCGTCGCGGAACGTTTCGAGCTCTATGCCTGCGGAGTCGAACTCGCCAATGCCTTCGGAGAACTGACGGACCCGGTGGAGCAGCGGCGGCGCTTCGAGATCGAGATGGCGGAGAAGGCCCGCCTCTATGGCGAGCGCTATCCCATCGACGAGGGGCTTCTGGAGGCGCTGGAGCATATGCCCGAGGCGAGCGGCTGCGCGCTCGGCTTCGACCGCCTTGCTATGCTGGCGAGCGGTGCCCGGCGCCTCGACGACATGCTGTGGGCGCCAGTCGAGATTTCGTGATCCACGTTTTCGCCACATTTTGCGTTGCGTCAATCACAGACTGTTCTGCCCCGCTCAAGATCAGCCTCACTGATTAAGTGGAGAACAGTCATGTCGATCGGAATTTCTCACGGCAAGGCGATCCCCGAAGGCAACGGCTCGCTGCTGCGCAAGCTGATCGGCCCGGTGACGTTGCCCAACCGCTTCGCGCTCACGGACGGCATGAATGTGGTGCGCATCATGGCCGGCCTCTGGTACGCGCCTCATGTCTATCAGAAGCTGAGCGGCATCGAGGCCTCGCTGGGCTTCTTCACCAAGGCGGGCTTGGTCCCGGCGCCCTTCTTCCTCGGTCTGTCGATCCTGTTCGAGAGCCTCTGCTTTCTCGGTTTCACCTTTGGCCTGTTCACCCGCTGGATCGGCCTGATCTCCTTCGGCTGCATGGTCGTCGCGGCCTATGCCATCATCCAGACCAAGGGTGTCAACTGGTACTGGGCCAAGGGCGGCATCGAATATCTCGCCTTCTGGGGCATCACTTCGCTGGCCATCGCCATCGATGCCTGGCGCAAGGAGCAGGCGTTGAAGGCCTGAGCTTGTCGCGAAACGCAGAGCCCCTCCGGCCATGGGTCGGAGGGGCTTTTTGCTGTTCGCGCGCTGGCGCCGAAGGCCGCGATGTTGCGTGTCACACGAGCGCGTCGACCAGCGGCTCGGCTTCGATCTCCAGCATTTCCGTCTCGAAGAGCACAAGCTGCTGCGCCCGCACCGGTGCGAAAGACGTGCGGTGGTGCCGGCAGGGGCCGAGCCGGCGCAGCGCCGCCCCGTGCTCCGCGGTGCCGTAGCCCATGTGACGCTCGAATCCATAGCCCGGAAAGGCCGCACCAAGCCCCACCATGAGGCGGTCGCGCGTCACCTTGGCGACGATCGAGGCGGCTGCGATGGAGGCGATCAGCCCGTCGCCGCCGATGACCATCTCCACCTCGCATTCGAGCGGAGGCCGGTCGTTGCCGTCCACGAAGACGAGGCGCGGGTCTTCAGGAAGGCCCTTCACCGCATTGGCCAGCGCCCAGAGCGTCGCCTGCCGGATGTTGTCGCGATCGATGCGGCTCGGCGGCGCCATCACCACCGAAACCTCGGCAGTGGCGCAAATCTCGTCGAACAGCGCCTCGCGCCGGGTGGCGGTGAGCTTCTTCGAATCGTCGAGGCCGGCCGGAATGCGCTTGGGATCGAGAATGACGGCGGCCGCGACCACCGGACCGGCGAGTGGACCCCGTCCCGCCTCGTCCGCGCCGGCGACCGGTGCCATCCCTGACTTCAGGACCGCCCGCTCCCGCTTGAAGCTGAGGCCGGCCAGTGTCTTCACGGCCGTGGCCGAGCGCGCCATGCGATTCATCCCCGTTCCAGAACGTCGGGGAAAATGCACGGGGCCGTGGGCACTTGGCAACTTCGGAGGAGTGCTGAGCACAGACGGTCGCAGGCCGGTGCTTGACGGCCACCGGCGCGGGGGCCACTCATCCGTGCGTTTGCCTGATGAACCCGTGGGGCTGGCCGGAGGTTGACCTCGGCCGCTGCACGCCGGGAGATCAAGATGCGTCTGGACGACTTCAAACCCAGCTCCAATGTCGAGGACCGCCGGGGGATGAATTTCCCCGGAGGCGGCGGCGGACTGGGGATCGGCACCGTCATCGTGGTGGGCCTCTTGGGCTGGGCGCTCGGCATTAATCCGATGACGCTGCTCGGCGGACTGGAGGCCCTTCAGGGCTCTGGCCAGCAGCAGACGACGCAGGGCCGCAAGGGGCCGCCGGACGATCAGGTGGCGCAGTTCGCGGCCAAGGTGCTCGCAACGACCGAGCAGGTGTGGACCGACCAGTTCCGCCAGCAGGGCCGCACCTACACCAAGCCCACCATGGTGCTGTTCTCGGGCCGGGTGCAGTCCGCCTGCGGCGACGCCTCGGCAGCGGTCGGGCCCTTCTATTGCCCCGTGGACCAGAAGATCTATCTCGATCTCGACTTCTTCAGGGAGTTGGCCACGCGCTTCGGCGCACCGGGAGATTTCGCCTCGGCCTATGTGATCGCCCATGAGGTCGGCCACCATGTGCAGAACCTCATCGGCATCCTGCCCAAGCTCCAGCAGGCCCAGCGCAATGCCGCGACCCAGCGGGAGGCCAACGGCATCTCCGTGCGCTCCGAACTCATGGCCGACTGCCTAGCCGGCGTCTGGGCCAATCACGCCAATGCGGATTACCGCGTGCTGGAACCCGGCGACGTGGACGAAGGCATGAAGGCGGCGGCCGCCGTGGGCGATGACCGGCTCCAGCGGCAGGCCACCGGGACGGTGGTGCGCGACAACTTCACCCACGGCTCCTCCCAGCAGCGCGTCACCTGGTTCATGCGTGGACTGAAGGCCGGAAACATGAACCAGTGCAACACCTTGCAGGGAACGCCCTGATGCCCGGCATCGACGAGAGCCGCCCGTTCGTGGCGCTGAACATCGCCGTCCTGACCATCTCCGACACGCGGGTGATGGAGGATGACCGCTCCGGCAGCCTGCTGGTGGAGCGCCTCACCCTCGCCGGCCACAGGCTGGCGGACCGGCGCATTGTCACCGACGACGTGGAGGAGATCCGTGGCGCGGTCAGTGCCTGGATCGCCGATCCGACGGTGGACGTGGTCATCACCACCGGCGGAACCGGCTTCACCGGCCGCGATGTCACGCCGGAGGCCGTGGAGCCGCTGTTCGAGAAGCGGATGGAGGGCTTCTCCACCGTCTTCCACATGATCTCCTTCCCCAAGATCGGCACCTCGACGCTCCAGAGCCGGGCGACGGCCGGGGTCGCGAACGCCACCTATATCTTCTGTCTGCCGGGCTCGCCGGGGGCATGCCGGGACGGCTGGGACGAGATCCTCGCCAACCAGCTCGACGTGCGCTTCCGCCCCTGCAATTTCGTGGAAATCCTGCCCCGCCTCGACGAGCATCTGAAGCGCGCCAAGGCGAAGGGTGCCACCGTCTGAGCCCTATTCCACCTCGGCGCGCTGCGGCTTCGGCCGGGGCGCGCTGCGCCGGCGCGGCTGCTGCGGCGCGGGCGGCGGTGGGGGCGGCGCCATCAGGCGGCGCATGCCGAGATACATGAGGGCCGCCGGCACCAGCCCGTTCAGCACCTGCAGGCCGTTCAGCGGCCAGAGCGGAAGATAGCCGCGCAGAAAGGCCATCAGCGATCCCATCAGCACCGCATGGACCGCGATTCCGCCGGCAAGCGTCAGGCCAAGCGCCCGCAGCGGCGCGCCGAGGCGCGCGCGTGCGACCCACAGCGTCCAGATGTTAAGCGGCACGAAGAGGACGCAGGCGGTCAGGAGGCCGGGGTTGTAGCGCCATTCCACAACCGCCGACCCGATGTGGGTCAGCGCATTGACGAGCGGGATGGCGAAGAAGCTGAGACCTATGGGTGGCATGCGCCGCACCAGGAGCCCCGAGATCAGACCCGCGATCCAGACCGTGCCCACATTGACCGCCGTGATGAAGGACAAGGGCACCGGACAGGCGATCGGGTCCCGATAGCTCAGGATGCGGCAGAGATCGGTGCGGAAGGCATAGGGCTGGCCGAAGAGATCGACCCCATGCTCCTCGAACTGGTGCAGCAGGTAGGCGGCAAAGGCGAGCCAGACCAGCCATTGCAGGTCAAACCAGCGGGAGGCGCGGCGATCCGCCTGCAGCCCATCCGTGGCGAACAGGACCACAAGCAGCGCGACGGCGGCACCGAGGCCGATCCAGGGCCAGATGATCGCGAACACGGGCATGGCCGCAGCCTAAGGGAGAGTCGGGGAGCCGCAAAGGGCGCGGCCGACGACGCGGACCGCTGTGCCCAGTTTGCGTGAGGCGCGTGTCGGGCGCACTCTGGAGCCAGTCGCGGCCCGCAAAGAGGCCGCCCAGCCCCGGGAGGGTGCCCATGCCAGTTTCCTTGCGCGAGGCCACGCGTCCGCCCGTGGCCGGACTGGAGGCGGAGGGTTTCAACCAGCCGCCGCCCTTCACGGATGTGGACCTTCTCGCCTGTGACGCCGCTCTGCGCGATGCGCTCGGGGCGCATGGTCCGGTGCCCGCCCATCTGCGCTCCGCGGGCGCCGAGTGGGGCAGCCGGGAGCGCATGTGCCTCGGCCGGCAGGCCAACGAAAACCCGCCCCGCCTCCACTCCCATGATGCGCGGGGGCAGCGGCTCGATACGGTGGAATTCCATCCCGCCTACCACGCCTTGATGGCGGCGAGCAGCGCCGGCGGCTTGCACTGCGCCACCTGGCAGGGGGAGCGGCACCTCCACCGGGCGGCCCGGCTTTATCTCACGGCGCAGGTGGAGGCGGGGCACATCTGCCCGCTTACCATGACCCACGCCGCCCCCGCCGCCCTCGCCGCAGCCCCGGAGCTTCAGGCCGAATGGCTGGGGCGCCTCACCTCCCGCCTCTATGACGGCCGCTTCCTGCCCTTCTGGGAAAAGACCGCCGTCACCCTCGGCATGGGGATGACCGAGAAGCAGGGCGGCACGGACGTGCGCGCCAACGTCACCCGCGCGGACCGCACCGGTGGCAGCGAATATGAGATCAGCGGGCACAAATGGTTCTTTTCCGCGCCCATGTGCGATGCCTTCCTCGTGCTCGCCCAGGCGCCGGAAGGGCTGACCACCTTCCTCATGCCCCGCTTCCGGCCTGATGGCAGCGTGAACGGCCTCCGGCTCCAGCGGCTCAAGGACAAGCTCGGCAACCGCTCCAATGCCTCCTCCGAGGTAGAGTTCGACCGTGCCTTCGCCTGGCGCGTCGGCGCCGAGGGGCGAGGCGTCGCCACCATCCTTGAGATGGTGCAGCTGACCCGCCTCGACTGCGCAGTCTCCTCCGCTGGCCTGATGCGGCGGGCACTGTCCGAGGCGCTTCACAATGCCCGGCACCGCAGCGTGTTTGGCCGGCGGCTGGTGGTGCAGCCGGCCATGCGTCTTGTGCTCGCCGACCTCGCGCTGGAGGCGGAAGCGGCGACGGCGCTCGCGATGCGCCTTGCCGCCAGCTTCGACGCGGCCGCCGGATCGCCGCAGGAGGCCGCCCGCGCCCGGCTGCTGACGCCGGCGGTGAAGTTCGCCGTCTGCAAGGCGGCCCCCGACTTCATCTATGAAGCCATGGAGGCGGTGGGCGGCAATGGCTATGTGGAAGACAGTCCGCTGCCGCGCCTGTTCCGGGAGGCGCCGGTGAATGCCATATGGGAAGGCACCGGAACGGTGGTGGCGCTCGATCTGCTGCGCGCCGCCGGCCGCGATCCGCAGGCCATGGCGCTGCTGCTCGACGACCTCGGTCGCGAGGCCGGCGGCCTGCCGGGCGTGACGGCGACCATCCGGCAGGTATCCGGCCTGCTGCGCGACCCGGAGCCCGAACGCCACGCACGCCTTGCGGCCCAGCGCATTGCGATTCTCGCCGCCACCGCCGCCCTCGCCCGACAGGCTCCGGCTGCGGTAGCCGAGGCCTTCGCGCGCACCCGCCTTGCGGCCGGCGCGGGTCTCATCGGCACCAACGAGGTCGAAGGCGCCGCGGACCTGCTTCTGGAGCGGGCGCTGGTCGGAGCCTGAACGGCGCGCTTTACCGTCCTCCGCAGGCGGTGCCATTGAAACCGGGAACGGCCTTCGCTATAGGGGCCACGACGATTCAATATGAGGCCACCCGGCCACCCTTTGCCGTGGCTGCCGTTCTCGCGCAAGCGAGTCGGCCGCGCACCCAGCGGCCGAGACCATTCAAAGAGGCGTACTGATGTCTTCAACGTTCGATACCGTGGCCAACATCATCGCCGAGACCTGCGACATCCCGCGTGACACGATCACGCCGGAAAGCCATGCCATCGACGATCTCGGTATCGACAGCCTGGACTTCCTCGACATCGCCTTCGCCATCGACAAGGCGTTCGGCATCAAGCTGCCTCTCGAGCAGTGGACGCAGGAAGTGAACGACGGCAAGGCGACCACCGAGCAGTATTTCGTGCTCAAGAACCTCTGCGCCCGGATCGACGAACTGGTCGCTGCGAAGACCGCCTGAGGCCCTTTCCCGGCGGGCACCCGCCCGCCGGACCATTCAAGCCTGCGCGGCGCTTGAGCGAAACCCACGCGGCAACGGCCCTCGCCGCTGCCGTTGGCATGACGTCGGACGGAGCGAATGCGCCCTGAAGTTTTCAAGATGGTGGACCGCGTGGTCGCCATCGATCCCGGCCTTGAGACCATCCACTGCGAAGGTCTGGTCCCGCACGAGAGCTCCATCTTCGAGGGGCACTTTCCCGGCCACCCGATCATGCCGGGGGTACTGCTGATCGAGGCCATGGCCCAGACCACGGGCTGGCTGGTGCTCGCCCGCAACCGCTTCGACAAGATGCCGTTCCTCGCGACGGTGAAGGAAGCCAAGCTGCGCACCTTCGTGGTGCCCGGCCAGATGCTCGACCTCCACTCGCGCATCCTACACGAGGGCTCCGGCTTCGTGGTGGCGCAGACCAAGGCGCTCATCGAAGGCAAGCCGGTGTGCAATGCGGAGCTGGTGTTCCGCGTCCTGCCCTGGCCGGAGGGCCGCATGAAGGACGTGGTGCTGAAGGTGGCCGAGCGCGTGGAATTCCCGCTGGCGGACTTCGCCGATGCATGACGACAGGAAGCCGGGCCAGCGCGACGTCTGGATCACCGGCATCGGCCTTGTCACCTCGCTTGGCGAGGGACTGGACGCCCACTGGACAGCGCTGGCTGAAGGCGCGACCCCGGTTGTCGATACAGAGAGCTTCAAGCCCTACATCGTCCATCCGCTGGTCAAGCTGAACTATGACCAGCAGATCCCCAAGAAGGGCGATCAGCGGCAGATGGAGGCGTGGCAGCGCATCGGCACCTATGCGGCCGGCCTTGCGCTCGATTCCGCCGGCATCGCCAAGAACCCGGAGATCCTCGGCCGCACCGACATGGTCGTGGCCGCCGGCGGCGGCGAGCGCGACTTCCAGGTGGACGCGGCGATCCTCAACGATCTGCTGGCCTCCAACGACTGGGGCCGCTCGCTGAACGAGCGTCTGCTCTCGGACCTGCGCCCCACCCTGTCGCTGGCCCAGCTCTCCAACCTGCTCGCCGGCAACATCTCCATCGTGCACGGCGTCACCGGCTCCTCGCGCACCTTCATGGGCGAGGAGAGCGCCGGTGTGGACGCGGCGCGCGTCGCCTATTCGCGCATTGCCGCCGGCCAGAGCGAGATCGGCCTCGTGGGCGGTGCCTACAATGCCGAGCGCGAGGACATGCTCCTCCTCTATGCGCTCAACGACCTGTGCATGACCGGCGACTACCGGCCGGTGTTGGGTGCCGAGACCGCGCCCGGCATTCCGTCCGGCTCCATGGGCGCCTTCCTCGTCCTCGAATCGCCCGAGCACGCCACGGCCCGTGGCGCCAAGCCCATCGCCAAGCTGTCCGGCGTATGGTCCGAACGCGCCCGCCGCACTGAGGCGGGAACGGTCGCCGCCAAGGTGGGCGAGTTGATTGCCGACGCCGGCAAGACGCCGGGCACGGTCGTTTATTCGGCCGCCACCGGTGCGCCCGGCGCGACGGAAGCCGAGGGCGAGGCGCTCAAGGCGGCCGGCCTCCCGGTGCGCGTCGCGACCAATCGCATTGGCCATGGCTTCGAGGCGCAGTTCTCCGCGGTGATCGCGCTTGCCGCGCTCAGCCTGTCACGCGGTGCGGCCATCGCCCCGCTCGCGGCCTCGCCGCTCGAGACGGCTCAGGATGGCGCGCTGGAGCGCGTCATCGTCACCTCCGTCGGCCATTGGCGCGGCGAAGGCGCGGCGCTGGTCGAGAAGGCTGGCTGAGGCAGACCGCTCGCGCGGCGATCTTCAGAGTTATGCGGGCCGCCCGGATGTTTTTCGTCCGGGCGGCTTCGTTTCAAGGGTGAAAAATCGCTCCGGCGCATTAGGTTTGGGCCAAGTTCCGCCCGCCGCGCGCGGGCCGCTCAGATCAGGAGGCGCCCATGGCGCAGACCTATAACGACAAGTTCGGCCGCCCCATCGTGGTCGTGACCGGCATCGGCATCGTCACCTCCCTCGGGCAGGGCAAGGCCGAAAACTGGAAGAAGCTGACGGCCGGCGAGTCGGGCATCCACCGCATCACGCGCTTCCCCGTTGAGGGCATGCGCACGACCATTGCGGGCACGGTGGACTTCCTGTTCGACGAGCGCGTCGCCGCCCCGAACCTGTCCGAGAAGCTCGCGACGCTCGCCGCAGAGGAAGCCATTTCCGAGGCCGGCATCGGCGGCAATGGCGATTTCCCCGGTCCCCTGTTCGCGGCCGTTCCGCCGGTCGAGATCGAGTGGCCCGAGCGCCGGCAGCTGGCGGAAGTCGTGACCCACCGCCCGATGGTCTACCACGACCTCCTCGGCGCAGCCGCCACCGGCAAGTTCCGTCCCTGGCACGAGCGTTTCCTGTTCGGCTCTGTGGCCGATGCGCTTGCCGACCGTTTTGGGACGCGGGGCCAACCGATCTCCCTGTCCACGGCCTGCGCGTCGGGCGCCACCGCCATCCAGCTCGCCGTCGAGGCGATCCGGCGCGGCGAGTGCGATGTTGCGCTCTCCCTCGGCACGGACGGCTCGGTGCATCCCGAAGCGCTCATCCGCTTCTCGCTGCTCTCGGCCCTTACCACCGCCAATGACAATCCCGCCGAGGCCTCCAAGCCCTTCGCCAAGAACCGGGACGGCTTCGTCATGGCCGAGGGCGCAGCGGCGCTGGTGCTGGAGAGCTACGAGCACGCCAAGGCGCGCGGCGCCAGGATCCTCGGCGTGCTGGAAGGCGCCGGCGAGATGGCCGACAATTTCCATCGCACCCGCTCCAGCCCGGATGCCAAGCCCATCATCGGCTGCATCAACCGGGCACTTTCGGATGCCGGCGTCACCATCGCGGATGTGGGCTACATCAACGCCCACGGCACCTCGACCCCCGAGAACGACCGCATGGAGCATGTGGGCTTCTCGGCGGTGTTCGGCGAGCAGCTGAAGAACGTGCCCATCTCGTCCAACAAGTCGATGATCGGCCACACGCTCACTGCCGCCGGCGCCATCGAGGCGGCCTTCTCGCTGCTGACCATCCAGAACAGCCGTATCCCGCCGACCATCAACTACCACGTGCCCGATCCGGCCATTCCGCTGGACGTGGTGCCGAATGTCGCCCGTGACGCCGAGGTGAAGCGGGTGATCTCGTCGTCCTTCGGCTTCGGCGGCCAGAACGTGTGTCTGGTCATTGCGGGTGAGCCCGCGTGAGCGAACCGAAGAAACGCGTTCTCGTCACCGGCGGCGGGCGGGGCCTCGGCTCCGCCATCGTCCGTGCGCTCGCCGCACAGGGCTTCGCGGTGACCTTCACATACCGCAGCGCCGGAGCCGAGGCCGAGGCGTTGATTGCGGCGATCACAGCTGATCTGCCCGACGCCGAGGTGAGCGCCCGCGCCGTTGATCTCGCCGACCGGGCCGCCGTTGAGGCACTGGCCGAAGAACTGGAGAATGGCGAGACCTTCTACGGCTTCTGCCACAATGCCGGGGCGTCCTACGACACGCTCGCCGCCATGGTGGACCAGGACAAGGCCGAAGCGGTCATGCAGGTGAACCACTTCGCCTTCGTGCGCCTCAGCCGCGCCCTGGTGCGGCCCATGACCCGCGCGCGGGAAGGCCGCATCGTCGCCATCGGCTCGGTGGCGGCACTCCAGGCCAATCCGGGCAATGTGGCCTATGCGGCCTCCAAGGCGGCCCTGCTCGCCCATGTGCGCGGGCTTGCGGTCGAAAGCGCCAAGCGCGGCGTCACCGTGAACTACATCGCCCCCGGCTTCATCGACACCGCCATGCTGGCGAAGTTCGCCGATCATCGCGCGCGCCTCGAAAGCCAGATTCCGGCCGGCCGTTTCGCCCAGCCGGACGACGTGGCACAGGTTGCCGCCTTTCTCTTCTCGCCCGGCGCGAGCTATATCACCGGCGCCGTGATCCCGGTGGACGGCGGCCTCACCGCCACGCTCGCCGCCCACCGCTGAACCTCGTCAGGACCAACATGCGCGCCCTTCAACTCGTTTCCGACCGTTCGCTCCAGCTCGTCGACCTGCCCGAGCCCGACGCCCCCGGCGCCGGCGAGGTGCAGGTGCGCGTGAAGGCGCTCGCCCTCAACCACATCGACGTGTGGGGCTGGCGCGGCATGGCCTTTGCCAAGCGCAAGATGCCGCTGGTGGTGGGTGCGGAAGCGGCCGGCGAGATCGTCGCGCTGGGTGCCGACGTGCGCGGCCTGAAGGTCGGCCAGACCGTCTCCATGTATGGCGCCCTGACCTGCGGCCACTGCTCCAACTGCCTCAAGGGCCGCGACAATCTCTGCGAGAACGTGGGCGGCGTGCTCGGCTTCCACGTGGACGGCTTCGCCCGCGACGTGCTGAACATGCCCGAGCGCCTCGTCATTCCCGCCCCCGAGGGCGTGACCTTCGAGGAAGCGGCCTGCGCCGGCATCACGTTCTCCACCGTCGAGCACATGCTGTTCGACAATGCCAAGCTTGAAAAGGGCGAGACCGTCCTCGTGCATGCCGGCGGCTCGGGCATCGGCTCGGCGGCCATACGCCTTGCCAAGGACGTGGGCGCCACCGTCATCACCACCGTGGGCGATGACGAGAAGGCCGCCAAGGCCGAGGCTCTGGGCGCCGATCACGTCATCAACTACAAGACCGAGCGCTTCGAGCACATGGTCCGCAAGATCACCAAGAAGGTGGGCGTGGACGTGGTGTTCGAGCATGTGGGCGTGGACACCTGGCAGGGCTCGCTGCTCTCCATGAAGCCCGGCGGCCGCCTTGTCACCTGCGGCTCCACCTCCGGCGTCTCGACGCAGATGAACCTGATGCAGCTCTTCCAGCGCCAGTACAAGATCTTCGGCTCCTTCGGCGCGACCATCCGGAACGTGGCCGACGGCCTCGAGAAGATGGGCCGGGGCGTGAAGCCGGTGATCGACACCGTGGTGCCGCTCGCGGATTTCAATGCCGGCCTCGAGCGACTGGAAAGCCGCAAGGTGTTCGGCAAGATCCTCGTAAAGTTCTGAGCCGATCCGCCGGGAGACCAGCGTGGGTCACGCAAAGCAGCTGTGGCGCCGGTTTGCGCGCCGCATGCAGCCGGCTTTCGATACGTTCGTAGCCGGCTATGTGCGCGCGTCCATCTGGTGGATGCGGCTTTATCCCGTCTCCTGGTCGTCCAACATCATCGGCACGCTGGCGCGCGTGTTCGGCCCCTGGTTCCTCGTCAGCAAGGTGGCGCGGGGCAATCTGAGGGCCGCCTTCCCCGAGAAGAGCCGGCGGGAGATCGAGGCCATCGTCGCAGGCTGCTGGGACAATCTCGGCCGCGTCGCCGGCGAGTTCGCCGTCCTCGACCGCATCTGGGATTATGACCCGGCCCGCCCCGGCGCGGGCACCATCGAACTGGTCGGCGCCGAAATCATGGCCCGCCTGCGCGACGATGGCCGGCCGGCCCTTTTCTTCACCGCCCACACCGGCAATTGGGAGCTCAACGCCATCACCGGCGAAAAGCTCGGCGTGCCCGGCGGCGTGCTCTATCGCGCGCCCAACAACCAGAAGGCCGCCGAAGTTGTGCTCGCCATGCGCGAGAAGACCATGCCGGGCCTCATCCGCGCCAGCCGCTCGGCCGGTCGGCAGATGGCGCAGATGCTGGAGGAGGGCCAGCACATCGGCATGCTGGTGGACCAGCACTGGGGGCAGGGCGTCACCGTGAACTTCTTCGGCCGCCCCGCCGCCACCAATCCCACCCTCGCCCGCCTCGCCCGGCAGTTCGACTGCCCGGTCCATGGCATGCGGGTCATCCGTCTGCCGAGGAACCGCTTCCGCATCGAGATCACCGAGGAAGTCATTCTGCCGCGCGACGCGGAAGGCCGGATCGACGTGCAGCCAGCGATGCAGGTGGTCACTTCCGTGATCGAGGACTGGGTGCGGCAATATCCCGAACAGTGGCTTTGGCTGCATCGCCGCTGGCGATAAGTCGGCGCGGTCCCTTCCCGTCCGCCCCGTGCCCGTGATGAGGTGGGGCACCGCAAAGACGGGAGGAGCACCACATGATTCACCGCAGGCTGAAGGCGCTGGGCACCGGGCTGCTGCTGGCAGCATTCGCCCTCGGCACACCCGCACGGGCGCAGGAGAGTCACCTCGAGCAGGTGCAGAAGATTGGCGCGCTGAAGGTGTGCACCACGGGCGACTACCGCCCCTTCACCTATCTCGATCCGGCCACCGGCAAGTTCGAAGGCATCGACATCGATCTCGCGAACGACCTCGGCACCGCGCTCGGAGTCAAGGTGGAGTTCGTGAAGACCTCCTGGTCGAACCTCATGAAGGACTTCACCGGCGGCGCCTGCGACATCGCCATGGGCGGCATCAGCATCACGCTGCCGCGCCAGAAGGCGGCCTATTTCTCCATTCCCATCATGGTGGACGGCAAGACGCCCATCACCAAGTGCGAGAATGTCTCGAAATTCCAGACGCTAGCGGATATCGACAAGCCGGGCGTCACCGCCGTGGTCAATCCTGGCGGCACCAACGAGAGCTTTGCCCGCGCCTCGCTGAAGAATGCCAAGATCGTTGTCTTCCCCGACAACACCACGATCTTCGAGGAAATCCTGGCCGGTCGCGCCGACCTCATGATGACCGACGCCATCGAGACCAGGTTGCAGGAAAAGCGCCATCCCGGCCTGTGCGCCGTGCATCCGGACAAGCCCTTCACCTTCAGCGAGAAGGCCTTCCTGCTTCCGCAGGGCGATGAGGTCTTCAAGGCCTTCGTGGACCAGTGGCTGCATCTGCGCCTCAACGACGGCACCTATGCGCGGATTTCCGCCACCTGGATTCGGTGAACGAGGCCGGAGGGCGGGGCGGTTTGCGCCCTGCCCATCATGCCGCTGTTGCAGACTTGTCCTAGAGTTTCAACTCTGGCGACCTTTTGCCATATTGCGGAAACCTGTGTTGTAACTGTTTGTCCGGCACATATCCGCCAATATGGAAATATTGCACCCGCCTCGTCGCCAGAATGGCGCCAAATCAAGGGCGGGCTTTATGGCGCAGCCCACCCCGGCAGAGTTACTGTTCAGCTAACCACAGTTCTTTGCTTCCATGAGTTGGGCCCCATGCGGATTATGTTGGTCGACGCGAGCCGCGTCACGCTGAAGCTCCTCGCCAAGACGCTGCTCGAAAGCCGGCATGACGTCGTTGCCTTCAGCGATGGCGGCGAGGCCCTCAACTATCTGCAGAGCGGGGCCGAGATCGACCTGCTCATGACCAGCTTCGAAATTCCCGGCGTGTCCGGCATCCAGCTCTGCTGGGAAGCGCGGCTGATCGCCAGCAGCGGCCGCCCGCTCTACGTGATCGCCATGTCGTCCAACAACGACGCCGACCATCTGGCCGAAGCGCTGGACAGCGGCGCGGACGACTTCGTCAGCAAGCCGCCGTCCCCGGTGGAACTCGAGGCCCGTCTGCGCGCCGCCGAGCGCATGAACCTCGCCCAGCGCGAACTGGTCCGCCTCGCCACCCGCGACGCCATGACCGATCTGCTGAACCGGCGCACCTTCTTCGCCCGCGCCGAGGACATGATCCACAACCGCACCAAGGCCTCCGTCATCCTGCTCGACGTGGACCTGCTGCGTCACATCAACGAGACCCACGGCTATCCCGGCGGCGACACCGTGGTGATGAAGGTGGCGCAGTCGATGAAGCGCTACCAGGGCATGGCCGCGCGCATCGGCGGCGAGGAGTTCGCCGTGCTGCTACCCGGCCTTTCCGAGGCCGAGGCGGTGGAGGAAGGCGAGCGCCTGCGCTGGTCGATCGCCGATCAGGCCGTCACCATGCCCAATGGGCAACTGATCACCGTCACGGCCTCCCTCGGCGTCGCCGAACGCAAGCCCGATGACAATGTGGACGAGTGGATGGAGAGCGCGGACATCGCGCTCTATGCCGCGAAGGCCGGTGGGCGCAACCGCGTGGTCATGTCCGAGGAGATCATGGACCCGGACGCGCCCCGCGCCGGCCTCGCCCGCGGCGGCGGCGGCCGCGCGCTGCGTGGCGGCTGAGGACGACCCAAGGGCGGCCAGTGGCCGCCCTTCGCGTTTGTGCGGTGTGCCCGCGCTCCGCAGGTCCGGCCCATATGGACGGCCCGCCAGTCGCCGCGGGCGCACCGCGCCTTCAGGCTGAGCCTGTCCGTGGGACCGCCTTATTGCAAGCGCGGCTGAATGTATCGTTGCACCGCCGCCGGAAACATCCCATAGCCCTGTCTGTCATGGATCGTGCGTGACAGCGCTCTAGCATGCGCTTTGCCTTCTGATTCCGTGGGGCACGGCGGATGCGACAGCGCTCGGCCGCGGAGGTTCACCTGCGCGCGACCGCGCCGCATGCCCGGCCCTGCATTTTCAGTCGCGCACCTCGTCATAGTGCAGAGGGTGGTGAGCATGCGAATTGTCCTGGTGGATGCGAGCCGCGTCACGCTCAAGCTCATTGGCCGGATGCTCACGGATAATGGCCACGAGGTGGTCTGCTTCAGCGACGGCCTTGAGGCGCTGGCCTATCTGCACGGCGGGTCGGAGATCGACCTGCTCATGACCAGCTTCGAGACACCCGGTGTGCCCGGCATCCAGCTGTGCTGGGAGGCACGGCTGATCGCGAACGGCGATCGCCCGCTCTACGTGATCGCCATGTCCTCCAGCAACGACGCGGACCATCTGGCGGAGGCTCTGGACAGCGGCGCGGACGATTTCATCCGCAAGCCCCCCGCCCCCATGGAACTGGACGCCCGCCTTCGCGCCGCCGAGCGGCTCAATCAGGCGCGGCGCGAACTGGTCCGGCTCGCGACCCGCGACGGGCTGACCGGACTGCTGAACCGCCGCGCCTTCTTCATCCAGGCGGAAGACCTGCTGCGTCATGGCATCGTGGCCTCCGTGATCCTGCTCGACATCGACCACTTCAAGCAGGTCAACGACACCTACGGACATGACGGCGGCGACGTGGTCCTGACCGCCGTGGCACGGGCCATGTCGGCTTATGCCGGCCGGGCGGCGCGCGTTGGGGGCGAGGAGTTCGCCATTCTCCTGCCAGGTGTCACGGAGAGCGACGCCTACGAGGAGGCAGAACGGCTGCGCTGGCGGATCGCCGACACGGCGGTGACGCTACGTGATGGACGAACGATCTCGGTGACCGCCTCGCTCGGCGTCGCCGAGCACGCCACCG
Organism: Azorhizobium caulinodans ORS 571; assembly: GCF_000010525.1. Lineage (GTDB taxonomy): Bacteria > Pseudomonadota > Alphaproteobacteria > Rhizobiales > Xanthobacteraceae > Azorhizobium > Azorhizobium caulinodans. The sequence goes on from NC_009937.1 coordinate 2,740,268, forward strand.
ACGACAATGCCGACGAATGGATGAAGCGCGCCGACATTGCGCTCTATGCCGCCAAGACCGGCGGCCGGAACCGTACGGTCATGGGCGAAGAGGTGTCCGACGTGGACGGGCGGGGCTCGGGCCTTGCCCGGAGCGGCGGCGGACGGGTGCGCCAGCGCGCCGAGTAGGGGAGCGGACCGGGAGCGATTCCCCCTTGCCCCGGCAGTCCCGATCCGATAAAGCCGCGCTTTCCTTTGCGGGGACGAACGCGATGGGGCAGCGGCCGGTGGCCGTCATCATGGGCAGCCAGTCCGATTGGGACACGATGCGCCATGCGGTGGAAATTCTCGAGCAGCTCGGCGTCGGCCATGACGTGCGGATCGTATCGGCGCATCGCACGCCTGACCGCATGTATGCCTTCGCCAAGGACGCGAAAGCCGAGGGGTTCAAGGTGATCATCGCCGGTGCCGGCGGCGCGGCGCACCTGCCCGGCATGGTCGCGGCCCTCACCCCCCTGCCCGTCCTCGGCGTTCCCGTGGAATCGAAGGCGCTGCAAGGCGTCGACAGCCTGCATTCCATCGTGCAGATGCCGGCCGGCATTCCCGTCGGCACGCTGGCCATCGGCAAGGCGGGCGCAACCAACGCCGGCCTTCTGGCGGCCGCGATCCTCGCGACGTCCGACGAGGCGCTCGCCGAGCGTCTCTCCGCATGGCGCGCCGCGCGCACGGATGCGGTGGCGGAGCGTCCCTCCTGATCATGCTCAAGCCCGGTTCGACCATTGGCATCCTCGGCGGCGGTCAGCTGGGGCGCATGCTTGCCCTCGCCGCCGCGCCGCTCGGTCTCAAGACGCACGTTCTGTGCCCCGATGCCGACAGCCCCGCCTTTCAGGTGTGCGACGCGCACGTCTGCGCCGCCTATGACGACTTCGACGCGCTCGACCGCTTCGCTGCCGGCGTCGATGTGGTGACATACGAATTCGAGAACGTGCCGCTCGCGACGGCCGAACGCCTGTCCATGCACGTGCCGGTCCTGCCCGGCGCCAAGGCGCTCGCCATCACGCAGGATCGCCTGCTGGAAAAGAGCTTCGTGCGCGACCTTGGCATCGGCACCGCGCCCTTCGCCTCCGTCGATGATCTGCCGGGCCTCGAGGTTGCGGTCGCCGCCATCGGACTGCCGGCGGTGCTGAAGACCCGGCGATTCGGCTATGACGGCAAGGGACAGGTGACGCTGCGGCCGGGCGATGATGTTGCGGGCGCGTGGGAGGCCATCGGGCGCCAGCCGGCGATCCTTGAAGGCTTCGTGCCCTTCGTGCGCGAGGTCTCCATCGTCGCCGCGCGGCGTGCGGACGATGCGTTCGCCGCCTTTGACGTGACCGAGAACGTCCATCGCGACCATATCCTGCACCGTTCCACGGTGCCGGCCACGTTGCAGGCGGACGCCATGCGCGATGCCCGGCGCATCGCCTGCCAGATTGCGTCCGCCCTCGACTATGTGGGCGTGTTTGCCGTCGAGCTGTTCGTGGTCGCGAACCAGGGCGTCGAGAGCGTTCTGGTCAATGAGATCGCGCCCCGCGTCCATAACAGCGGACATTGGACGCAGGACGGCGCCGTGACTTCGCAGTTCGAGCAGCACGTGCGGGCCATCGCCGGCTGGCCGCTGGGCGATGCCCGCCGGCTCGGTCGCGCCGAGATGGTCAATCTCATCGGCGACGATGTGGAGCAGTGGCTGCCCCTGCTGGCCGAGCCCGGCACCCATCTGCACCTCTACGGCAAGGGCGAAGCCCGTCCCGGCCGCAAGATGGGACACGTGAACCGGCTGTGGATCGACGAGAAAGCCGTTCCCGGCTGTTAGGCTGCGACCGGTACAGTCCCTCACGGAACGATCAAGGCCCGCCGGCGATCCGGCGGGCCTTTTCCTTCTGAGCTAGTCCGGCCGCCGGGTCAGGCGGCGCGCACCGTGGCGAGGAAGCGGTCCACTTCCGCCTTGAGGTGTTCGCCCTCGTTGCTCAGTGCGCGGGCGGAATCGAGCACGGCGCCTGACGCCTCGCCGGTCTCGGCAGCCCCGCGGGTGACCTGCGCGATGTTGGCGCTCACCTGTTCCGTGCCGGCCGCTGCCTGCTGGATGTTGCGGCTGATCTCCAGCGTCGCAGCGCCCTGCTGCTCGACCGCCGCAGCGATGGCCTGTGCAATGCCGGCGATGCGGTTGATGGTGTCGCCGATTTCCTTCATCGCCGACACACAGTCCGCGGTGGCGGTCTGGATCTGGGTGATCTGGTCGCCGATCTCGCCCGTCGCCTTTGCCGTCTGGGTGGCAAGCTCCTTCACCTCGGAGGCCACGACCGCGAACCCCTTGCCGGCATCGCCCGCCCGTGCCGCCTCGATGGTGGCGTTGAGCGCGAGGAGGTTGGTCTGGGAGGCGATGGCATTGATGAGTTCCACCACATCCCCGATGCGCCGGGCCGCCTGCGAGAGCTCGCCGATGCGGGTGTCCGTGCGCTGGGCCTGCGTCACCGCCTCGGCGGCGATCTCGCTCGACGACTGCACCTGACGGGCGATCTCGGCCACCGAGCTCGAAAGCTCCTCGGCCGCAACCGCCACCGACTTCACGTTGGCCGTCGCGAGATCAGACGCACTCGCCACCTCGCCGGAGAGCGAGCGGGTGGTGGTCGCGGTCTGGGACAGCGTCGCCGCCGCCCCTTCGAGACGGTCCGTGGAGGCCGAAACGGTCGTGACGATGCCACCGATGGCGCTCTCGAACAGCGAGGCCAGTTCGCCGAGTTCCGTCTTGCGGCGCTGCTGGGCCGCCTGCTCCATCTCCTTCTGGCGGCCTTCCATCTCCACGGCGCGCTCGGCCTTCTCGCGGAACACCGCCAGCGCCTTGGCCATGCCGCCGACCTCATCCTTGCGGTCCTGGCCGACGATGGTCACCGACAGGTCGCCATCGGCCACGCGGTGCATCAGCTCGCCGAGCCGATGGATCGGCCGGGCGATGGAGAACTGGGCCAGCAGGAAGCCGACGACGATGGCCAGCACGGTGCTGCCGCCGATGAGCACATAGCTCAGCAGGCGGGCGGACGACGTGTCGGCCTTAAGATCATTGGAGGTTTCGAGGATGACCTTTCCCGCTTTGTCGATCACCGGCGTCGAGGAGCGGCGCACGGCGGCGATCTGGGGCACGGCCGTCTGCGCGATGGCGCGCGCCTCGGCGATATTGCCCGCCTGCGCCAGCTTGATGCCGCGAACCACCTCATTATAGGGCTGCTCGAACGACTGGCCGTAGCGGCGATAGAAATCCGCATTCTCGGGGTCGAGCCGCGCCGCCTCGGCGAGAATCTTGTCGATCTCGGCCTTGTAGGAGGTCACCGTCTTCAGGATGGTTTCGAAGTCCGGTTTTTCATACGCGATCGAGGTCATGAGCCCCGCTTCCCAGTTGTTGGTGCGGATATTGGCCCGGACCAGTGCCAGAAGCGCGGGCTCCTGGTTCTCCGTCAAATAGGCGTAACGCTCGATGATCGCAGATGTACGTCCGTTCAGGTAAGCGACCGCGGCCAGCGTAATAACCCCCGCCAGGATCAAAATAAGTGTTATTTTATAAGCAATTCTAACGTCTTGAATTTTCATGTCCCCGTTCCCCTCGCCCTGCAACGGCCCAGCATTCGCGCCGTCACGCCCATACCGCAGCGCAGCGATCATTGGACATTCGCTGCCGTTCGTATGTGCTTCATACTAATTCGTAGTTGAACGAGGCTTGCCTCAGGCTTGCCCTGCGGCATGGGCTGAGTACGATGGCCGCATTGACGGCGCGGCACGTCCGTCGATCAAAACGATTTAACCGGCTGCCAAGGCCGGGCTCATCTGGAGGAAGCCCATGTCCCTGTTTTCGCGCGGCCTCGCCGCGGCCTGCCTTGCTGCGTCAGCGCTCATCCTGTCGCCGCTGGCGGCCGATCCCGCGGCCGCACAGACCAAGCTCAAGTGGGCTCACGTCTACGAGCCGTCCGAGCCGTTCCACACCGCCTCGGTCTGGGCCGCCGGCGAGATCGCCAAGCGCACCAACGGCCGCTACCAGATCGACGTCTATCCCTCCTCGCAGCTCGGCAAGGAAAGCGACCTCAATCAGGGGCTGACGCTCGGCACCGTGGACATGATCATTTCCGGTTCGAGCTTCGCCGGAAAGGCCTATCCGCCCATCGGCGTGACCTATTATCCGTATACCTTCCGCGATGCCGACCATCTGCTCGCTTATGCCAAGAGCGACGTCTTCAAGGATCTCGCCAAGGGCTATGAGGACAAGACGGGCAACCACATCGTGGCCGTCACCTATTACGGCGTGCGGCAGGCGACCTCGAACAAGCTGTTCAAGACCTGTGCGGAGATGAAGGGCCTCAAGATCCGCGTGCCCGATGCGCCCGCCTATCTCGCCATGCCCAAGGCCTGCGGCGCCAACATCACCCCCATCGCCTTCGCCGAGGTCTATCTCGCGCTCCAGAACGGCACCGTGGACGCGCAGGAAAACCCGCTGACCACCATCGAAGCCAAGAAGTTCTTCGAGGTGCAGAAGAACATCATCCTCACCGGTCACATCGTGGACCATCTGAACACGGTGCTCTCGCCCTCGCTCTGGGCCAAGCTCTCCCCCGAGGACCGCAAGATCTTCACCGACGTGGCGCAGGAAGCGGCCGCCAAGGCCAGCAAGGAAGTGGCCGCCCGCGAGAAGGAACTGATCGCGGTCTTCAAGGAGAAGGGCCTCACCATCGTCGAGGTGGACACCAACGACTTCCGCGACACGGTGATGAAGAACATCCCGTTCGAGAGCTTCGGCTACCGCAAGGCGGACTGGGAACGCATCCAGGCGCTCAAGAGCAGCATGTGAGACCGGCGGGCCGCGCCATTCGCGCGGCCGCCCTGCCCTGCCCCCCGGCGGACCTCAGGAGCCGCCGGGTCCTCTCCTGCCTGACTGCCCGGAGTTCCGATGACGGCCGAGGTGCATACACGCGTGACCGGCGAAGAGCTGGCGGAAACCTTCGAACAGGACGTCGAGGTCGATCTCTCCCCCTACGCCCCCGAAGACTGGATCACGCTGATCCTGTTCTGGGTGATGGCGGGCCTTGTCTTCCTGCAATTCTTCACCCGCTATGTGCTGAACGACAGCTATGCCTGGACCGAGGAAGTGGCGAGCTACACGCTGGTGGGCGTCGTCTTCCTCGGTTCGGCCATGTGCGTGCGCCTCTCGCGGCACATCCAGGTGGACCTGCTCTACCGTTTCCTGCCGCCCCGCGCCGGGCGCGTGGTCGCAACGCTCGTCGATATCATCCGCATCGGCTTCTTCGCTTATGCGAGTTGGCTGCTGTGGCGCTATGTCGGCCTCGTGGGCGACGAGCCCATGGTGATGCTCCAAGGCTCCAAGGGCGTCGTCTACTGGAGCGTGTTCGCCGCCTTCGTGATCATGCTGCTGCGCGCCATCCAGGTGGCGATCGCCAATTTCCGGCGCGGCTACAGCGTGCTCGAACGCCCCGAAGCCTTTGACAATCTGGAGGCCTGATCCATGTGGCTGCTGATCGGAGCCTTCCTCTCCCTCATGCTGTTCGGCGTGCCGGTGGCGATTTCCATGGCGGTGTCCTCGCTGCTTTACATCGCCGTCTCCGGCACCGTGCCGGACGTGGTGGTGGCGCAGCGGATGATCGCCGGCGTCGAGAGCTTCCCGCTCCTCGCCGTGCCCTTCTTCATCCTCGCAGGCAATCTCATGAACATCGCCGGCGTGACGGGACGCATCTATTCCTTCGCCGTGGCGCTGGTGGGCTGGATGCGCGGCGGCCTCGGGCAAGTGAACATCATCGGCTCGGTGATCTTCTCGGGCATGTCCGGCACGGCCATCGCGGATGCTGCCGGCCTCGGCACCATCGAGATCAAGGCCATGAAGGACCATGGCTATTCGACTGAATTCTCGGTCGGTGTAACAGCGGCCTCCGCGACCCTCGGGCCCATCATCCCGCCATCCCTGCCCTTCGTGATCTATGGCATGCTCGCCAATGTCTCGATCGGCGCGCTCTTCCTCGGCGGTGTCATTCCCGGCGCGGTGATGACGCTCATGATGATGGCGACCGTCGCCTGGTTCGCGCACCGCAACAAATGGGGGAGCGACGCCAAATTCTCCTGGCGCCAGCTCGGCGGGGCGGGGCTTGAGGTCTTCGTGGTGGCGCTGTTTCCCATCGGCGTCTACGTGCTGGTGGAGCTCGGCCTCTCCATCAACGCCTCGGTGATGATTGCGCTCGCGATCCTGCTGGCGGCGGACTGGTACTTCGACTTCTCCGCCGTGATGGCGCTGATGGCGCCGGTCATCCTCATCGGCGGCATGACGCTCGGCTGGTTCACGCCGACGGAAGCCGCCGTGGCTGCGGTGATCTGGTCGCTCTTCCTCGGTCTCGTGCGCTACCGCTCCATGACGCTGCGCGCGCTCGCCAAGGCGACCTTCGACACCATCGAGACCACCGCCTCGGTGCTGTTCATCGTCACGGCCGCCTCCATTTTTGCCTGGCTCCTCACCGCCAGCCAGGCGGCACAGGCCCTCTCGGATGCCATCCTCGGCTTCACCCAGAACAAATGGGTGTTCCTGGCGCTGGCGAACCTGCTGATCCTGTTCGTGGGCTGCTTCATCGACACCATCGCCGCCATCACCATCCTGGTGCCGATCCTGCTGCCCATCGTGCTGAAGCTCGGCATCGATCCGATCCACTTCGGGCTCATCATGACGCTGAACCTGATGATCGGTCTGCTGCACCCGCCGCTCGGCATGGTGCTGTTCGTGCTGGCGCGGGTGGCGAAGCTCTCGGTGGAGCGCACCACCATGGCCATCCTGCCGTGGCTGGTGCCGCTGATGCTGGCGCTTCTGGCCATCACCTACATTCCCGAGCTCACCCTCTGGCTGCCGCGCATGGCGGGCCTCGGACGCTGACGCAAAAGGAACCGGCGGGGCCTGTCGCCGCCGGTTCACCATGGTGCAGCGCAAGGAATGTGTGGCACCGACATCACGTATTCACAAAAACGTGATCAAACCCGACTGCGCGTGCCCCCGAATGGAGGAACCGAAGATTTCGGTTTCTCAAGGGGTTCACGTCGAAGAGGCGCGGAATTGGGCTCCCGGAGCGGAGTGAAATTCATGCGCGGGTTAGCTTCAGGCAAGATACACTCATTCCAGTTTCATAACGCTGTACGATTGCCTTCCGATTGCGGGGTCGCGAGGGCGGAGTTCTGCAGGCGGAGAATTGGCATGTCAGTTCAACCTGTGACACCGGCTGAGAGCGTGACCCTGCAGTTCGCTGCCAAGCAGGCGCGTGAACTTGCGGAAAACATGGCCGCCGCCGTCCTCGCCGGCGATATGGCTGCCGCGCAGCGCTATCTCGCGCAGATGCAGGTCAACGATCCTCAGGGCACCGCTGCACTGCGGCAGGTTGGCACGGCCGACGCCTCCTCCGACCGCCGGTCCGGCTATGGCGCACTCATCACCGCCGTGCAGGTGGGCGATCTCGCCCGCGCCCGCTCCGCCGTGGGCAAGGGTGGTGAGCCCTCCGACGAGCAGAAGGCCTATGCGCTGGCCGCCCGTGCCGAGCAGCAGGGAATCGCCGCTCCGAAGGTGATCGATGCGGCCAATGCCGGCGCGGTTCTGATCGACCTCTCCTCGCGTATTGCGGTGGAGACGTCCGGCGCCCGCAGCCATGTTCAGGTCGAAGCGGACAAGAAGCGCGAGACCGGCGTCGAGGCGGCGTCCGACCCGACCGCGACGGACACCCAGAAGCCCAACGAGCAGCACCTCCCCGGCCCCGGCCAGGAGGAGAATGCCAACGCGCGGTACACGGACGAGCCCATTCGTTCGCGGGCACAGGTTCTGCACAGCTACAGCCAGTATCTGGCTATGTGAGTGCGTCTTCCCTCTGTGGTGGGGCAGGCGGGCGCAGCTCGCCCGTGAGCCGGCCGATTTCCGGTTGGCTCGTCCCTTGCCCGTGCCGCCCGGCACGGGTCACCACACCGGGTGTCCCATGACGATCGACCTTGGCTCCACCTACCTCACCTACTCCTACCTCTCGAAGAATTACGACAAGGCGCTCGAACAGGAAGCGACCACCGGCTCCACCAAGCTGGAGACGGCCAACTTCGAGAAGTCCATCGGCAGCATCACGAGCGTCGATGATTTCGTGAACAACTACCGGGTCTTCACCTATGCCATGAAGGCCTATGGCCTTGAGGACATGGCCTATGCCAAGGCCTATATGAAGAAGGTGCTGGAAAGCGACCTCACGGACGACAGCAGCTTTGCCAACAGCCTGTCCGACGGCCGCTTCAAGGCCTTCGCCCAGGCCTTCCAATCCCTCACCTACGGCGAAGCCGTCAGCAGCGATACCGTGTCGACGGTCGAGACGAAGTACGCCCAGCAGACCATGGAAGACAATGCGGGCGCGAGCGACACCGGCGTTCAGCTGGCGCTCTATTTCAAGCGCAACGCATCCACGGTGACATCCGCCTACAGCATCCTGGCGGATGAGGCGCTCTATAAGGTGGTGAAGGCCACCTATAACATCCCTGACGAGATGTCGAACGCGGGCATCGAAGCCCAGGCGGCGCTGATTTCCAAGCATATCGACATCGAGGAGCTTCAGGATCCCGATTATGTGGACAAGCTGCTCAAGCAGTTCTCCATCAAATACGACATCGAGAACAACAGCGCGTCCGATCCCGTGCTCCAGCTCTTCAACGATACCAGCAGCGTGAGCAGTGACACGGCCGGTGCCATCCTGAACCTGAAGTACGGCGGCTGACCGCCAGCCGGGGGCGGGCCATTGGCCTTGGCACCGCCCCCGGCCTTTTCCGCAGGCAAATGAAATTGCCTTCGCTCAAGGCGGAAGGTCGCGCCTCAACGCATGTTGCATACGTCGCCGCGCGCCGGCGCGGCTTCCGGAAACAGGCGGATAAGCGATCCCATGACGACCGAATTCCTCCAGAACCGCACGTTCGACGAACTCGCCATCGGCGACAGTGCCTGCATCACGCGGGCGGTCAGCGAGGAGGACATCAAGCTGTTCGCCGCCGTCTCCGGCGATGTGAACCCGGCGCATATGGACCCGGCTTACGCCGCCACCGCCATCTTCGGGCACGTGGTGGCCCACGGCATGTGGACGGGCGCGCTGGTCTCAAGCGTGCTGGGCACCGAACTGCCCGGCCCCGGCACCATCTATCTGGAGCAGGACCTGCGCTTCCGCCGCCCCGTCTCGCCCGGCGACCTGATCACCGCCATGGTCAAGGTGGCAGAGAAGCGGCCGGAGAAGAAGATCGTCATTCTGGAAACCCGCTGCACCAATCAGGACGGGACAGACGTGCTCACCGGCACGGCGACGGTCATCGCCCCCACCGAGAAGCTGCGCCTGCCCCGCATGGCGGTGCCGGAAATCTCGGTGCGTCCGCAGACCCATTACGAGGCCTTCATCACCCGGGCCCGCAATCTGCCGACCATGACGGTGGGCGTCGTCCATCCGTGCAGCGCCGAAGCCCTTCAGGCGGCGATCGAAGCCAGAGACGAAGGCCTGATCGATCCCGTCCTCATCGGCCCTGAGGCCAAGATCCGGTCAACGGCGGAAGCCGCCGGCATATCGCTGGATGGCCTGCGCATCGAACCGGCCGCCCACAGCCATGCGGCGGCCGCGCGGGGCGTGGAACTTGCCGCCGCAGGTACCGTGTCGGCGCTCATGAAGGGCAGCCTGCACACGGACGAGATCCTCGGCGCCGTCGTCGCCTCCGGCTCCGGCCTCAGGACCGAGCGTCGCATCAGCCACGTCTATGCGCTCGATGTGCCCACCTATCCCAAATCGCTGATCGTGACGGACGCGGCGATCAACATCGCCCCCACCCTCGCGCAGAAGCGCGACATCTGCCAGAACGCCATCGACCTCCTGCACCGCCTCGGCGTGGCGGAACCCCTCGTGGCCGTGCTGGCCGCCGTGGAGACGGTCAACCCCGACATGCCCGCGACGCTGGACGCCGCCGCTCTCAGCATGATGGCGCAGCGCGGCCAGATCACCGGCGCCAAGGTGGACGGGCCGCTCGCCTTCGACAATGCGGTCAGCTTCGCCGCCGCGCGCATCAAGGAGATCGTCTCGCCCGTCGCCGGGCAGGCGGACATCCTGCTGGTGCCGAACCTCGAGGCGGGCAACCTCCTCGCCAAGCAGATGATCTATCTCGCCGGCGCCGATGCCGCCGGCCTCGTGCTCGGGGCGCGCGTGCCCATCATCCTCACCAGCCGGGCGGATTCGCTGCGGGTACGCCTCGCCTCGGTGGCGCTCGCCAAGCTGTCCATCGCCGGTGGCCATGCGGTGGCGGTGCCCGCATGAGCCGACACATCCTGCTCACCTTCAATCCCGGCTCCTCCACGATCAAGCTGGGCCTCTTCGATGCGAGCCCGGAGGCCGTCCGCCGCATCGGCAAGGGCGTCATCGACCTGCGGCACAAGCCGCTGGTGCTGAACATCGTGGAAGGCCGCAGCACGGCCGAGATCCCGCTGAAGGCCCAGGTGACCGATGACCTGCATGAGGTCATCGAGGAAACGCTCTCCTGGCTTGCGCACCATTTCGAGGTGGCCGAGCTGACGGCCGTGGGCCATCGCGTGGTTCATGGCGGCGACCGGTTCAGCGGGCCGGTGCGCATCACGCCGGAGGTGGCGGGCGCCATCGCCGATGTCGTGCCGCTCGCCCCCCTTCACCAGCCCCACAGCGTGCGGCTCATCAAGGCCATCAGCCATCTGCGGCCCGACCTGCCGCAGGTCGCCTCCTTCGACACCGCCTTCCACCGGACCCAGCCGGATGTGGCGCGCCGTTTCGCCATTCCCCGCGCGCTGTTCGACGCCGGCATCAAGCGCTACGGCTTCCACGGTTTGTCCTACAAATACATCGCCTCGGCCCTCGCCCGCGTCGCGCCGGAGGCGGCGAAAGGTCATGTGGTGGCGGCGCATCTCGGCAGCGGAGCGAGCCTCTGCGTGCTGAAGGGCGGCCTCAGCCTCGACAGCAGCATGGGCTTTTCCACCCTCGACGGCATTCCCATGGCGACCCGCTGCGGCGCGCTCGACCCCGGCGTCCTGCTGCATCTGCTGACGCAGGGCGGACAGAGCGTCGCCGAGGTGCAGGACATGGTCTATTACCGCTCGGGCCTCCTCGGCCTGTCCGGCATCAGCGCGGACAGCCGCGATCTCATCGGCAACCCGGCCCCCGAGGCACGCGAGGCGCTGGCGGTCTTCGCCTTCCGCATTGCCCGCGAGGCCACCGCGCTGGCGACCAGCGGCGGCGGGCTCGATACGCTGGTCTTCACTGCCGGCATTGGCGAACATCAGCCGGAGGTCCGCTCCGCCGTCTGCGCGCATCTGACCTGGCTCGGCGTGAAGCTCGATCCGGCCGCCAATGCCGCCAATGCGACCCGCATCAGCACGCCGGACAGCCGCGTCGGAATATTCGTCATCCCGACCGATGAGGAACAGGTCATCGCCGACGAAGCCTTCGGAGTCCTTCACACGGGAGAGGCGTCACACTGACCGCCGCTGCGCAAGCGGGCCGACCTCGGGCTACTCGATGTTCGGCTCGTAGTCGGCAAGCGCGCGGATCACCACAGGGTTGGCCGCATAGGATTTGCGCAGACGGGCGAGTTGGGCATCGGTGCCGGTGCACAGCTTCTTCAACTGGGCGGCGAGGAATGTCGCGCGCTCCGGGTCGGTCGCTTCCTCGCCGCGAAAATGATCGCAGCCGTCCCGCCGCTGGATGAAGGTCCGCACGTCCGCCGGCAATCCCGCCAGTTCCGCGGCGCTCCGCCCCTGCGCTATGGCGAGCGACGGGAAGCCCGTGCCGAGAAGCGAGCTGCACAGGGCAAGGATCCGGAATCCGCGCATCGCTTCCCTACCCGGCTCAGAAATCCGCCTGCAACGCCAGCGTCTTCGCGACGCCCTCATAGTGGCGGGCGGAAGCGGCGTTGTTCTGCGCCTTGTAGCTGGCGCTCACCGCCAGCGCCGCCTTCGAAGCGACGGTGAAACCCGTGATGCGGTCATTGGGCTCGATCTCCCCCTGCCCGATGTCGCCGTCCCTGAACGGTCCCACCTGATAGCCGCCGTCGAAATCGATCGCCCCGATCTTCGGCACGCCGGCCTGCATCTCGCCATAGAAGGCGGGACGGGGTGCTGCCCCATCCCGCCGGCGCAGCATGCCGAGGCCCGTGGCAAGCCCGTCCTTGCACGTGCCGATCCAGAAGGTCGGCCCGGCTGTCAGGGACTTGGGCACCATGAAGCGGCAGCCGGTGGAGGGGTCCTGCGCCCAGGCACGGCTCGTGGCGGCAGGCGGGGTCACCGGCTGGCCAAAAGCCGAAGGCATCAATACGGGTGTCGACAGCAGGACCGCCAGCCAGAGCGCAGCACGCATACGTTTCTCCACGACGACGGCCCCGCAGGCCACCAAACCATGCCACGCGGGCAGCGATGCGGACACCGCAGCCCACGTGCAAAAGGCCGGTCAGGCCGCCGTGCGGTCGAAGATGGTGGCGCCGTGCTCGGCGCTGCCGACGGCGGCACGGAGCGGGGCGAACAGTTCGCGCCCCACGCCCACATGCGAACCGGAAAGGTCCTGCTCAGCGAGCGGACGGGCGGCCCATTCGGCCTCGTCCACCAGCACGGTCAGATGGCCGTTCACGCCATCGAAGCGGACGATGTCGCCATCCTTGATCTTGGCGATGGCGCCGCCATTGGCGGCTTCCGGCGTTACATGGATGGCGGACGGCACCTTGCCGGAGGCGCCCGACATGCGCCCGTCAGTGACGAGCGCCACCTTCTGCCCGCGATCCTGCAGCACGCCGAGCGGCGGCATCAGCTTGTGCAGTTCCGGCATGCCGTTGGCCTTCGGCCCCTGGAAGCGCACCACCGCCACGAAATCACCCGTGAGGCTGCCGGCCTTGAAGGCGGCCTGAAGCTCCTCCTGCGAGTGGAAGACGCGGGCGGGCGCCTCGATGACGTGGCGCTCGGGCGCGACGGCGGAGGTCTTGCTCACCGCCCGGCCGAGATTGCCGTCGAGCACCTTGAGGCCGCCGGTGGGCTGGAAGGGCTTGGCCACGGGCCGCAGCACCGCCTCGTCGCCCGTGGCGGTGGCGCCGTCGGTCCAGGTGAGCTGGCCGGCCTCGTTCAGCGCCGGCTCCGAAGTGTACCCGGAGAGACCCGTGCCCCAGACGGTCTCCACATTCTCGTGCAGCAGGCCTTCGGAGAGCAGTTCGCGGATCACGAAGCCCATGCCGCCGGCGGCGTGGAAATGGTTCACGTCCGCCTTGCCGTTCGGATAGACGCGGGCGAGCAGCGGCACCACCTCGGCGAGATCGGAGAAATCGTCCCAGGTCAGCGTGATGCCCGCCGCCGCCGCCATGGCGACGAGGTGCAGCGTGTGATTGGTGGAGCCGCCGGTGGCGTGCAGACCGACCACCGCGTTCACAAAGGCGCGCTCATCCAGAATGCGGCCGAGCGGGGTGTAGTGGTTCCCGAGCGCGGTGATGGCCAGCGCCCGCTTCACGCCCTCGCGGGTCACGGCATCGCGCAAGGGGGTGTTGGGATTGATGAAGGAGGCGCCGGGCAGGTGCACGCCCATGATCTCCATCATCATCTGGTTGGTGTTGGCGGTGCCGTAGAAGGTGCAGGTGCCCGGACCGTGATAGGACTGGGACTCGGCCTCCAGCAGCGCATCGCGCCCCACCTTGCCCTCGGCGAAGAGCTGGCGCACCCGCGTCTTCTCGTCATTGGGCAGGCCCGAGGTCATGGGGCCGCTCGGCAGGAAGACGGTGGGCAGATGGCCGAAGGAGAGCGCGCCGATGACCAGGCCGGGCACAATCTTGTCGCAGATGCCAAGGAAGACGGCGGAATCATAGGTCTGGTGCGACAGGGCGACGGCGGTGGAGAGGGCGATCACCTCGCGGGAGAAGAGCGAAAGCTCCATGCCCGCCTCGCCCTGCGTGATGCCATCGCACATGGCCGGCACGCCGCCCGCCACCTGCGCCACGCCGCCGGCCTCACGGGCGGCCGCGCGGATGAGGTCAGGATAGCGCTCATAGGGCTGATGGGCGCTCAGCATGTCGTTATAGGCGGTGACGATGGCGAGGTTCGCGCCATCACCCGCGCGAAGCTCTGCCTTGTCGGCCGGACCGCAGGCGGCAAAGCCGTGTGCCTGGTTGGCGCAGCCGAGCGCCCGACGGCGCGGCCCCTCGGCCCCGGCGGCGGCGATACGGTCGAGATAGCGCTGGCGGGGACCGCTGCTGCGTTGGACGATACGTTCCGTCACCTCGCCGACGCGGGCGTTGAGGGTGGCTTGGATGGCCATGGGGGTGCCTCCTGGCTTGAGCGATCCGTCCCGGCGAACCTAATCACCGGGGCGGCGCTCCGCTAGAGCGCGATCCAGCCAGATGGGACCGCAACGCGGTCCCATCTGGCTGGTGAATCGCCCTCTAACTTATTGGCTAGAGACGGATTCACCGAGCACATTGAAACGCTGGCGGTTCAATGTGCTCGGTGAATCCGTCTCTAGGCCCGAGGCGCCATTTCCCCGCGCGCAAACCCGCGCGGCGCAAGACTCAAAACGTTTTGAGCCTTCCGCTGCGGACCCTCACTCGGCAGGCGTCGGCACGTGGGTGTCGGGGTGCGGCGTGGCTGCCCCACCCTTGCCCCGAAGCCTGTCGATGGCCCGGCTCACCCGGCCCATGGCGAGGTAGACCACTGGCGTCGTGTAGAGCGTCAGGATCTGGCTCACCGCGAGACCACCGACGATGGCATAGCCCAGCGGCTGGCGCAGTTCCGATCCCGTCCCGGTGCCGAGCATGAGCGGCACGCCGCCCAGGAGCGCCGCCATGGTGGTCATCATGATCGGCCGGAAGCGGGTCAGACACGCCTCATAGATAGACCGCTCGGGCGCCATCCCCTCCTCGCGTTCCTTCTGGAGCGCGAAGTCGATCATCATGATGGCGTTCTTCTTCACGATGCCGATCAGCAGCAGGATGCCGATGAGGCCGATGACGCTGAGATCCTGCCCCGTCAGATAGAGCGTCAGCAGCGCGCCGAGACCCGCCGACGGCAGCGTCGAGAGAATGGTGAGCGGGTGGATGAAGCTCTCATAGAGCACGCCGAGGATGATGTAGACCGCGATGACCGCCGCCGCGATGAGGTAGGGCTGGGTGCGCAGGGAATCCTGGAAGGCCTGCGCCGTGCCCTGGAAGTTGGTGATGAGGGTGACGGGCTTGCCCATCTCCCGCTCCGCCTGCTGGATAGCCGTCACCGCGTCGCCCAGCGCGGCACCGGGGGCAAGGTTGAAGCTCAGCGTCACCGCCGGGAACTGGCCCTGGTGGCTGATGGAGAGATAGGAGGTCTTGCTGGTGTCCACCTTCACGAAGGTGGAGAGCGGGATCATGTCCCCGGTGATGGGCGACTTCACATAGATCTTCTCCAGCGCCAGCGAGTCCTGCTGGAGGCCGGGCTCCACTTCCAGCACCACGTGATACTGCGAGAGCTGGGTGAAATACTGCGCCACCTGCCGCTGACCGAAGGCGTCATAGAGCGTGTTGTCGATCACCTGCGGCTGGATGCCGAAGCGGGCCGCCGTGTCGCGGTCGATGGTCAGCGAAACGATGGGCGCCGAAGCCTGCTGGTCGGTCGCCACGTCCTGAAGCTGCGGGAGGGTCTTCAGCTTGGCGAGCATGCGCGGCGCCCAGCTGTTCAGTTCCTCGAGGTTCGAATCCTGCAGCGTGTACTGGTATTGCGTGCGGGAAGCCCGACCGCCGACATTGATGTCCTGCGCCGCCTGCAGATAGAGCTGGATGCCCGGAACCTGCGCTGTCTGCGGCCGCAGGCGGTTGATGACCTGGGTGGCGCTGGCGTCCCGCTCGTCCTGCGGCTTGAGGTTGATCCACATGCGGCCGGTGTTCACCGTCTGGGAGCCGCCGGTGGCGCCCACAGAGACCGAGACGCTGGAGACCGCCGGGTCCTTCGCGACGATGGCCATCAGCTGCTGCTGCTTCTCGGACATGGCCGCGAAGGAGATATCCTGCGCCGCTTCCGCGAAGCCGCCGATGAAGCCGGTGTCCTGCTGCGGGAAGAAGCCCTTCGGGATCGCCACATAGATGGCGCCCGTGGCGATGACGGTGGCGAGCAGGCCGAGCAGCGTGATCGTCTGGTGGCGCAGCACCCATTTCAGGCCGCGGTCATAGAGCGCCAGCATGCCGTCGAAGAAGGCTTCCGCCGCCATATAGGCCCGGCCGTGCTTCACCCCATGCTCGTTCTTGAGGAAGCGCGAGCACATCATCGGGGTGAGCGTCAGCGACACCACGACGGAGACGAGGATGGTGATCGTCACCGTCATGGCGAATTCGCGCAAAAGGCGGCCGACGATGCCGCCCATGAGCAGGATGGGAATGAAGACCGCGATCAGCGAGACGCTGATGGAGATGATGGTGAAGCCGATCTCCGCCGCGCCCTTGATGGCGGCTTCGAAGGGCGCCATGCCCTCCTCGATGTGGCGGTAGATGTTCTCCAGCATCACGATGGCATCGTCCACGACGAAGCCCACCGCGATGGTGAGGCCCATGAGGGAGAGATTGTCGAGGCTGTAACCCAAGAGATACATCACCGCGAAGGTGCCGATGAGCGCCAGCGGCACGGTGATGCTGGGAATGATGGTCGCCCAGACGCTGCGCAGGAAGGCGAATATCACCGCCACCACGAGGCCGATGGTCAGCATCATGGTGAACTGCACATCGTCCACCGAGGCGCGGATGGTCTGCGTGCGGTCGGTGATGATGCGCACGTCAATGCCCGGCGGCAGCGAGGCTTCGAGGCGCGGGATCATCGCCCGCACCCGGTCCACCGCGTCTATCACATTGGCACCCGGCTGCTTGAAGACGATGAGCTGGATGCCGCGCCGCCCGTTCTGCCACGAGGCGAGACGCGCATTCTCCGGCCCGTCCACCGCCCGGCCGATGTCGCGGATGCGCACGGGCGCGCCGCTCTTGTAGGCGATGACCACGTCGTTCCAGGGCTGGGAGGCCAGCAACTGGTCGTCCGCATAGATGGTGAAGCTCTGCGAGGGCCCGTCGAAGCTGCCCTTGGGCTGGTCCACCGTCGCATTGGCCAGCACCGTGCGCACATCCTCAAGGCTCATGCCGAGGGCGGCGAGCTTGGAGGGGTCCACCTGCACCCGCACCGCCGGCTTCTGCTCGCCGGTGATCGCCACCTGCGCGATGCCGGGGATCTGGCTGATCTGCTGGGCGAGGATGGTGTCGGCGATGTCGTCCACTTTGGTGATCGGATAGAGATCCGACTGCACCGACAGGATCAGGATGGGCGAATCCGCCGGATTGACCTTTCGGAAGGTGGGCGGACTCGGCAGATTGTCGGGCAACTGGCCCGAGGCGGCGGTGATGGCCGCCTGCACGTCCTGCGCGGCCGCATCGATGTTGCGGTTGAGATCGAACTGGATGGTGATGGAGGCGACGCCGAGCGCGCTCGACGAGGTCATCTGCGTCACGCCGGCGATCTGGGCGAACTGGCGCTCCAGCGGGGTGGCGACGGACGAGGCCATGGTCTCGGGACTGGCGCCCGGCAGGCTGGCGGAGACCTGGATGGTGGGGAAGTCCACCTGCGGCAGAGGGGCCACGGGCAACAGCGGATAGGCGACGACGCCCACCAGAACCAGCGCCACCATGAGCAGCGTGGTGGCGATGGGACGCCGGATGAAGGGGGTGGAGATGCTCATGCGCCCTTCTCACCCGTCTCGATGCTGGCGGCAGGAACGGCGCCGCCGTCCGTCTTGCCGGAGCGCACCGCCACCTTGGCACCGGGGGTGAGGCGGGACTGGCCGTCGATCACCACCTGCTCGCCGGGCTTGAGCCCGCTCTTGATGACGGCGGTCTCCCCCGCCATCGAGACGACGGCGATATCGCGCTTCTGGGCCACATTGTCCGCGCCGATGACGAACACGTAAGGCCCGGCCGGGCCGCGCTGGACGGCGCGGGACGGGATGGTGATCTCGTCCTTCAGCGTGTTCACCAGCACCTTCACGTTCACGAAGGCACCGGGCCACAGGGTCAGATTATCATTGGGGAAGGTGGCCTTGAGGCGCAGCGTGCCGGTGTCGGCATTGATGGTGTTGTCGATGAGCTCGACCTTGCCCTCGCCCACCTCGGTCACGCCGTCGCGCTTGTAGGCGATCACCTCTACCGGACCGCGCGCCATGGCCGCCGCCACCTCGTCGAGACGCTCCTGCGGCAGCGCGAAGATCACCGACATGGGCTTGAGCTGGCTGATGACCACGAGCCCGGTGGTGTCTGTGGCATGGACGATGTTGCCCTGATCCACCTGCCGCACGCCCGTCCGCCCATCGATGGGCGCGCGGATGGTGGTGTAGCCGAGCTGGACGGTGGCATTGTCGATGGCCGCCTGATCGCCCTGTACGGCCGCCTCATATTGCGCGACCAGCGCCTTCTGCGTGTCGAGCGTCTGGCGGGAGGTGGCGTTCTTTTCCACCAGCGAGGCATAGCGGTCGAGGTCGAGCTTCGCATTGGCGAGCTGGGCCTCGTCCTTGGCCTTCGTGGCCTTCGCCTGTGCAAGCGCAGCCTGATAGGTGCGCGGATCGATCTCGGCGAGCACCTCGCCCGCCTTTACATCCTGCCCCTCCTTGAACAGCACCTTCTGCAGTTCGCCGTCCACGCGCACCTTCACGGTGACCGAATTGTAGGCCTGGGCGGCGCCGATGCCGGTGGCATAGACCGGCACGTCCTTGGGCACGGCCGCGGCGACCACCACGGGAATGGCGGCGGGGATCGGCTTTGCGGCGACCGCCGGGGACATGCCCGGCACTCCATGCCACCAGGCCGCCGCCCCGCCTGCGGCCGCCAACGCCAACACCGCCCACATCCACCGCCGCATCGTAAGGCCCTCATAGGTTCAACGGGTTTGAACCCCCGCGCGTGCGCAACCCTGCGCGGAAATGTCCGCCATCACGCACCCGTGACCGCATGACGTAGCGCAGGGTTTCGGCGGCAGCCGGGTTAAACCCCTCGAAGGCGCAGTTCAGACGCCTGCGAAACCAAGGGGTGGGATTGAGGAGGAATGCACCATGGTGTCATTGTGCTTCCCGACATGGCGTCGAGTTCCGGGATGCGTGAGCCGAGCGACGAAGATCTCATGGCCCGCGTTGCTTCCGGAGATGCGGGCGCGTTCCGCGTTCTCAGCGCGCGCCACGCGCCGCGCGCCGTCGCGCTCGCCCGGCGCTACCTGTCCAGCGATGCCGACGCCGAGGATGTCGCGCAGGAAGCCCTGCTGCGCGTCTGGCGCGCCGCGCCGAGCTGGCAGCCGACCGCCCGTTTCACCACCTGGTTCTACCGGATCGTCGTCAATCTCTGCCTCAACCAGAAGCGTCGCGCCGAGCCCGCGCCGCTCGACGACGTGCCCGAGCCCGTCGATCCGACCCCCGACGCCGAAGCCCGCTGGGAGGAAGCCCAGGAACGGGACCGGATCGCCGACGCCGTCTCGCACCTTCCGGACCGGCAGCGCGCCGCGCTGCTCCTCACCTATTGGGAAGGCCTTTCCAACAGCGCCGTGGCTGATGCCCTCGGCACCACCGTGGGCAGTGTCGAGACGCTGCTCGTGCGCGCCCGCAAGGCGCTGCGCGACCGTCTCCAGCCGCGCGAAGGGGGGAAATAGATCATGACGACACGCCAGAACCCGAGCGCCCCGCCGCTCGACGCCATCGACCTCGCCTTCGCTCGCCATGGCGGCGAATTGGCGCTCTGGCCGGCCGAAGTGCGGGCGCAGATGGAGGCGGCCTGCGCCGCCGATCCCGCCTTCCGGGCCGCGTTCGAGGAGGCCTGGCGCTTCGACGCGAACCTGCGGGCCGCCCTCGGCGGCGACCTCACGCCCGCCGACATGGCGCTCGGCGGCAAGGTCGCCGCCCGGCTGGCCGTGATGCCGCTGCCCGAGCAGCGGGTGTCCCTCGCCCGCCGCGTGGTCGGCTGGCTGGCGGCGGTGGACCTGCGCCCCGCGTGGCCCGGCGTCGCCGCCCTCACCGGCATGGCCCTGCTCGGCTTCGTGCTGGGCGCCAACCTGACGGACCTCGGCCTCTCCTACGGCCTCGGCGCCACCCGCGCCAATGCGGCCGACGTGAGCGCGCTGCTGTTCGAGCCAGATCCCATCACGGAGAACGGATTTTGACCGACGTGCCCCCATCCGCCTCCGCCGGGCGCGCGCGGCGCTGGCTGCTCATCGCCTCGCTGGCGCTGAACGTCTTCTTCATCGGCGGGCTGGTGTCCGTGGCCTCGCACGGCTTCACCCGGCCGCCGCCGACACCCGCGGACCGCACGCTGGAGGCCCGCATCGACCGGCTGACGAACAGCCTGCCGCCGCAGGATGCCGCCCTGTTGCAGACGCAGTTCAGGGCGGTGGAGGCCACCGTCGAGCGCGCACGGCAGGCCTCCCGCGATGCCCAGCAGAACGTGCGCGTCGCCCTGACCGCGCCGACCTTCGATCCTGACGCTGCGACGCAGGCGCTCGGTGCCCTGCGCGAGGCGCGCGAGCGCATCTGGATCGAAATTCACAGCGCTCTGGTGAAAGCGGCCATCGCAATGTCACCGGAAGGCCGCGAACGTCTCGCACGCTGGATTCCCTCAGGCGAAACCGGCCCCGAACAGAAGAAGCGACCCAAATGAACGAGCCCTTCCGCGATCCCAAGGGCGAGCCCGTCCAGCTTGACCTGCCCGAGGTTCCCGCGCGCAAGAAGCGCCGGTTTCCCTGGTCGCTGCTCATCTGCGCGGCTCTGGTGGCTCTGGTCGGCGCCGGCTGGCTGATCCGCCCGCAGCAGCAGGCGGGACCGGGCATGCGACGCGCCTTCAACGGTCCCGTGCCGGTCGCCACCGCGACGGTGGAGAAAGGTTCGCTCCCGGTCACGCTCACCGCGCTGGGCACCGTGACGCCGCTCACCACGGTAACGGTGCGCAGCCAGATTTCGGGCCGACTGACCAAGATCAGCTTTCAGGAAGGCCAGGATGTGAAGGCTGGTGATCCGCTGGCCGAGGTGGACCCGCGCCCCTATGAGGCGGCGCTGAAGCAGGCGCAGGGCCAGCTCGCCCGCGATCAGGCCCAGCTGCGCAATGCGCAGCTCGATTTGACCCGCTACCAGACGCTGGTGGCCAAATCCGCCGCGTCGCAGCAGTCGGTGGATACGCAGGAAGCCCTCGTCGCCCAGTATCAGGGCACGGTCCAGATGGACCAGGCTCAGGTGCGCACGGCCGAACTCAATCTCGAATACTGCCACATCGTCGCGCCCGTCTCCGGCCGCCTCGGCATCCGGCAGGTGGACGTCGGCAATTACGTGCAGGCGGGCGACAGCACCGGCATTGTGGTCATCACGCAGTTGAAGCCCATCACGGTGGTCTTCTCCCTGCCCGAAGACGTGGTGCCGCAGGTGGCCCGGCGCCTCGAGGCCAAGGCCGACCTGCCGGTCACCGTCTATGACCGCAACCGGCGCGCCAAGATCGCCACCGGCCAGCTCATCACCATCGACAACCAGGTGGACACCACCACGGGCACGGTGAAGCTGAAGGCGCAGTTTCCGAACGACGACGGCAGCCTCTTCCCGAACCAGTTCGTGAATGTGGACCTTCTGGTGAACACCATGGACGGCGCGGTCATCGTGCCCTCCGCCGCCGTCCAGCGCGGCGCGCCGGGGCCTTATGTCTATGTGGTCGGCGCCGATCAGACGGTGAGCGTGCACAAGGTGAAGCTCGGCCCCTCGGCCGGCGACAAAATTGCCGTCCTTGAAGGGCTCAATCCTGGCGACAAGGTGGTGGTCGACGGCGCCGACAAGCTGCGTGAAGGCGCGCAGGTGACCGAGCCGGACGCCGGCCAGACGCCGGGCCAGCCCGGACGCCGGCCCGGAGGCCCCAACGCCGCGGCCGGTCAGGGCCCCTCCGGCGCACCGGGCGCGCCCGGCAACGGCCAGCCGCGCCGGTCGCAGGCACCGACGCCGTGAACCCGTCCCGTCCCTTCATCGAGCGCCCCGTCGCCACATCGCTGCTTATGGCGGCGGTGCTGCTGGTGGGCGCGCTCGCCTTCCGCTTCCTGCCGCTCTCGGCGCTGCCGGAGGTGGACTATCCCACCATTGCGGTGCGCACCTTCTATCCCGGTGCCAGCCCGGAGGTGATGACCTCGGCCGTGACGGCGCCGCTGGAGCGCCAGCTCGGCCAGATGGCGAACCTCAAGCAGATGAGTTCGGTCAGCTCCGCCGGCGCCTCCATCATCACGCTCCAGTTCGGTCTCGACCTGACGCTGGACGTGGCCGAGCAGGAGGTGCAGGCGGCCATCAATGCCGCCGGCAACCTGCTGCCGAGTGACCTGCCCGCCCCGCCCATCTATGCCAAGGTCAATCCGGCCGACGCACCGATCCTCACCCTTGCGGTCACGTCGAAGACCCTGAGCCCGACGGCGCTGGAGGACATCGCCGACACGCGGGTGGCGCAGAAGCTTTCGCAGATCCAGGGCGTCGGTCTCGTCAGCCTCGGCGGCGGTCAGCGGCCGGCGGTGCGCATTCGCGCCAATCTCTCGGCGCTCGCCGCCTACGGCCTCAACATCGACGATCTGCGCACCAGCATTTCCAACGCCAACGTCAACAGCCCCAAGGGCAATTTCGACGGGCCGATGCGCGCCTATTCGGTGACGGCCAACGACCAGATCAAGGACCCGGCCGTCTATCGCGACCTCGTCATCGCCTATCGCAAGGGCGCGCCGGTCCGGCTGTCGCAGGTGGCCGAGGTGATCGACGGAGCGGAAAACGACAAGCTCGCCGCCTGGATGAACACGACGCCGGCCATCATCCTCAACATCCAGCGCCAGCCGGGCGCCAACGTCATCGCGGTGGTGAACGAGATCAAGGCGATCCTGCCGGAACTCACCGCCAACCTGCCCTCCGCCGTTCAGGTGGACATCCTCACCGACCGCACCACCACCATCCGCGCCTCCGTGCTCGATACGGAGATCGAGCTGGTGTTCGCCGTGGCCCTCGTGGTGCTGGTGATCTTCCTCTTCCTGCGCAACCTGCCGGCGACCGTCATCCCGAGCCTGTCCGTGCCGCTCTCCATCGTCGGCACGTTCGCGGTCATGTATCTGGCGGGCTTCAGCCTCAACAATCTTTCGCTGATGGCTCTCACCATCGCCACCGGCTTCGTGGTGGACGATGCGATCGTGATGATCGAGAACATCGCCCGCTATGTGGAAGAGGGGATGGAGCCCTATGAAGCGGCGCTGAAGGGCTCGGCGCAGATCGGCTTCACCATCGTCTCGCTCACCGTCTCGCTGATCGCGGTGCTGATCCCGCTGCTGTTCATGGCGGACGTGATCGGCCGCCTGTTCCGCGAATTCGCGATCACCCTGTCCGTCACCATCCTCATCTCGGCGGTGGTCTCGCTCACCCTCGTGCCCATGCTGTGCGCGCGCATGCTGAAGGCGGCGCCCCACCGCCCCGCCGAGGCCTCCCGGCGCATCGGCTGGTTCGACCGGCTGATCGCCGCCTATGGCCGGATGCTGAAGGTGGTGCTGCGCCACCAGATCACGACCCTGATGGTCGCCCTCGGCACGCTCGCCCTGACGGTGGCGCTCTACGTGGTCATCCCCAAGGGCTTCTTCCCGGTGCAGGACACGGGGCTCATCCAGGGCGTGACCGAAGCCTCCCAGTCCATTTCCTTCTCCGCCATGGCCGAGCGCCAGCAGGCGCTGGTGACGGAACTGCTGAAGGATCCGAACGTCGAGAACGTCACCTCCTTCATCGGTGCCGACGGCACCAACACCACGCTGAACAGCGGCCGGCTCCAGATCGCGCTGAAACCCCGCGACGACCGGGACATGGGCGTGCTCGACGTGATCCGCGAGCTGAACGCGCGCGTCGCCAACGTGCGCGGCATCTCGCTCTACATGCAGCCGGTGCAGGATCTTACCGTGGATGCCACGGTCGCGCGGGGCCAGTACCAGTTCATCCTCTCGGATACCAATCCGCAGGAGCTCTCCCAGTGGGTGCCCAAGCTCGTGGACGCCCTCGCCGCGCGGCCCGAGTTGCAGGACGTTTCCAGCAACCTTCTGGACAAGGGCCTCGCGGTTGACATCACCCTCGACCGCGACACCGCCGCGCGCTTCGGCATCACCACGGCGACGCTCGACAATGCGCTCTATGACGCCTTCGGGCAGCGCATCATCTCCACCATCTTCACGCAGACCAACCAGTATCGCGTGATCCTCGAGGCGGACCCGGCGCTCCAGGCCAATTTGAAGTCGCTGGAGAATGTTCATGTGCCCTCCTCCGCCGGCGGGCAGGTGCCGCTCTCGGCCATCGCCACCATCACCGAGCGCACGGCGCCGCTCCAGATCGCCCATCTGAGCCAGTTTCCCGCCGTCACCGTCTCCTTCAACCTCGCGCCCGGCGTGGCGCTGGGCGAGGCGGTGGAGATCGTGAAGGAGGTGGAGCGCGGCATCGGCTTGCCGGCCAGCATCACCACCGCCTTCCAGGGCGCGGCGCTGGCCTTCCAGGGGGCGCTGTCAAACCAGCTCCTGCTGATCCTTGCGGCGCTGGTGACGGTCTATGTGGTGCTGGGCGTGCTCTATGAGAGCTACATCCACCCCATCACCATCCTCTCCACCCTGCCCTCCGCCAGCGTCGGCGCGCTGCTGGCGCTGATGGCGACCGGCGGGGAGCTGGATGTCATCGGCATCATCGGCATCATCCTGCTCATCGGCATCGTGAAGAAGAACGCGATCATGATGATCGACTTCGCCCTCGATGCGGAGCGCAACCAGGGCATGGCGCCGGAGGAAGCCATCTATCAGGCCTGCCTGCTGCGCTTCCGGCCGATCCTG
Source organism: Azorhizobium caulinodans ORS 571 (assembly GCF_000010525.1). Taxonomy (GTDB): domain Bacteria; phylum Pseudomonadota; class Alphaproteobacteria; order Rhizobiales; family Xanthobacteraceae; genus Azorhizobium; species Azorhizobium caulinodans. The sequence goes on from NC_009937.1 coordinate 2,765,177, forward strand.
ATGACCACCATGGCGGCCATCCTCGGCGCCCTGCCGCTGGTGTTGGGACAGGGCGCGGGCTCGGAGCTGCGGTCGCCGCTCGGCATCTGCATCATCGGCGGTCTCGTGGCGAGCCAGATCCTCACCCTGTTCACCACGCCGGTCATCTATCTGATGTTCGAGCGCGCCGCCCGGCGCCTCGCCCGCTGGACCGGCCGCGCGCCGGAAGAGGCGCTGCCGTGAACATTTCGGCGCCCTTCATCCGACGGTCGGTTGCCACCACGCTGCTGACCATCGGCCTTGGCCTGTCCGGGCTGCTCGCCTATTTCAACCTGCCGGTGGCGCCGCTGCCGCAGGTGGACATCCCGACCATCCAGGTGAGCGCCTCCATGCCGGGCGCGAGCCCGGACACCATGGCCTCCACGGTGGCGACGCCGCTGGAGCGCCATCTCGGCCAGATCGCCGACGTGAGCGAGATCACCTCCAACAGCACGCTCGGCCAGACCCGCATCACGCTCCAGTTCGGCCTCAGCCGCGACATCGACGGTGCCGCACGCGACGTGCAGGCTGCCATCAACGCCGCCCGTGCGGACCTGCCGGCGGCCCTGCGCAGCAATCCGACCTATCGCAAGGTCAACCCGGCGGACGCGCCTGTGATGATCCTGTCGCTCACCTCGGACACGCTGAGCCGCGGCCAGCTCTATGACAGTGCCGCCACGGTGCTCCAGCAGAAGCTCTCGCAGGTGAAGGGCGTGGGGCAGGTGACCATCGGCGGCAGTTCCCTGCCGGCGGTGCGGGTGGAAATCAATCCGAGCGCCCTGTCGCAATACGGCATCGGGCTTGAGGACGTGCGCGCGGCGCTCGCCGCCGCCAATGCGAATTCCCCCAAGGGCGCCATCGAGTCCAAAGGCCAGCGCTGGCAGATCTATACCAACGACCAGGCCTCCAAGGCGGACGCCTACCGCTCCCTCATCATTGCCTATCGCAACAATGCGCCCGTGCGCATTTCGGATGTCGCGACGGTCGAGGACTCGGTGGAGAACATCCGCAACGAGGGGCTCGCCAATGGCAAGCCCTCGGTACTCATCCTCATCTCCCGCGAGCCCGGCGCGAACATCATCGAGACCATCGACCGGGTGAAGGACCTGATGCCGGAGTTGCGGGCCTCGATCCCCGCCGACATCACGCTCGCCATCGCGCAGGACCGCACCGCCACCATCCGCGCCTCGGTGGCGGACGTGGAACATGCCCTCCTCATCGCCGTCATTCTGGTGGTGGTCGTCGTCTTCGCCTTCCTGCGGGATGCGCGGGCGGCGCTCATCCCCAGCGTGGCGGTGCCGGTGTCGCTGCTCGGCACCTTCTCGGCCATGTATCTGCTGGGCTACAGCCTCGACAATTTCTCCCTCATGGCGCTCACCATCGCCACCGGCTTCGTGGTGGATGACGCCATCGTGGTGGTGGAGAACGTCATCCGCCACATGGAGGCGGGCAAGTCGCGCCTCGAGGCGGCGCTGGCGGGGGCGCGGGAGGTGGGCTTCACCGTGCTCTCCATGAGCATCTCGCTCATCGCCGTCTTCATTCCGCTGCTGCTCATGGGCGGCATCGTCGGCCGCTTCTTCCGGGAATTCTCCGTCACCATCTCGGTGGCGATCCTCGTCTCCATGGTGGTGTCGCTGACCACCACGCCCATGATGTGCGCCTATCTGCTGCGCCCGCACCGGGCAGAGCGGCCGGGCAACCGGCTGGGCCGTGCGGCGGAACGCGTGTTCAAGGGCATCCTCGCCGGCTATGCGCGCTCCCTCGACTGGGCGCTGGCGCACCGTCTCTTCATCCTGCTGCTGCTCGGCGGCGTGGTGGCGCTCAACGTCCACCTCTTCTCCGTCGTGCCCAAGGGGTTCTTCCCGCAGCAGGACACCGGCATGCTGGTGGGCGGCGCGCAGGCGGACCAGAGCATCTCTTTCCAGCTCATGCGCCAGAAGCTCATGCGCTTCGTGGAGATCATCAAGTCCGATCCGGCCGTGGACAGTGTGGTGGGCTATACCGGCGGCGGGCAGACCAATTCCGCCTTCGTCTTCGTCTCGCTGAAGCCCAAGGAGGAACGGGACGCCTCCGCCGATCAGGTCATCGCCCGGCTGCGCGGTCGCCTGTCGTCCGTCCCCGGCGCCACCATGTTCCTTCAGGCCATGCAGGACGTGCGGGCGGGCGGGCGCCAGTCCAATGCCCAGTACCAGTTCACGCTCCAGAGCGACGATCTCGCCCTGCTGCGCGAATGGACGCCCAAGATCACGGAAGCTCTCAAGCGCAACCCCGACCTCGTGGACGTGAATTCGGACACGCAGGAAAAGGGGCTGGAGATGCAGCTCGACATCAACCGGGACACCGCCGCCCGGCTGGGGCTCTCCATGAGCCAGATCAGCAACACGCTCTATGACGCCTTCGGCCAGCGGCAGGTCTCCACCATCTACGCGCCGCTGAACCAGTATCACGTGGTCATGGAGGTGGCGCCGCGTTACTGGCAGGACCCGCGCACGCTGGACGACATCCGCATCTCCACCAGCGGCGCGGCGCTGGCGGGGAGCCTTGCCACCGCATCGGTCACGAGCCAGATCACCTCAACGGTCTCCAGCGCGCTCTCGGCCGCCACGGGCACGACCGATACGACGCTCGATGCGGTGCGCAACGCCAGCACGAACCGCATCGCCAACACCACGAAATCCGGCACCTCCACGGGCGCGGCGGTGAGCACCCGCTTCTCGCCCTCCATCCCGCTGTCTGCTTTCGCCTCCTACGGGCCGGGCAATGCGCCGCTGGCGGTGAACCATCAGGGCCTGTTCGCCGCCGCGACCATTTCCTTCAACCTGCCGGAGGGCAAGACCATCGGCGATGCGGTGGCTTCCATCCAGCGCACGATGGTGGAGATCGGCACGCCCGCCAGCGTCCACGGCACCTTCCAGGGGACGGCCAAGGTGTTCCAGCAGTCGCTGTCCTCCCAGCCGCTGTTGATCCTGCTGGCGCTGGCGACGGTCTATGTGGTGCTGGGCGTGCTCTATGAGAGCTTCATCCACCCCATCACCATCCTCTCCACTTTGCCCTCCGCCGGACTCGGCGCGGTGCTGGCGCTGATCGCCTTCAACACCGAGTTCAGCCTTATCGCGCTGATCGGTGTGATCCTGCTCATCGGCATCGTGAAGAAGAATGCCATCATGATGGTGGACTTCGCGCTGGAAGCGGAGCGCCAGCAGGGCCTGCCGCCGGCCGCCGCCATCCGCGAAGCCTGTCTCCAGCGCTTCCGCCCGATCCTGATGACCACGCTGGCGGCAGTCTTCGGCGCCCTGCCACTGGCGCTCGCCTCCGGCACGGGTGCCGAGCTACGCCAGCCGCTCGGCATCTCGATCATCGGCGGGCTGCTGGTGAGCCAGTTGCTCACCCTCTATTCGACACCCGTCGTCTATCTCTGGCTGGATCGCCTGCGGGGTCGCGAGCGCCGCCGCCGGCTTGCGCCGGCGCCCGCGGAATGAGATGCGCCCTCAGCCGTTCAGCTGCCAGAGGGTGAAGTTGAGCACGCTGGCGAACCCCACCCAGGCGGCCAGCGGCACGAGGCAGGCGCCCGCCAGCCGGTCCAGCCGCCAGAAGGCGCCGATGGTCGCGAGGATGACCAGCCACTGCGGGCCGATGTTGAGGACGCCCAGCAGCGGGCTGTGGAGATAGAAGAACATCCACGACCAGGCGGCGTTGAGCACGAGCTGGAGGAAGAACAGCGTTAGCGCCGTCGAGCGTCCGGGCGTCGCCTCCGGCAGGCGCAGGATGCGCCACGCCGCATAGGCCATCAGCACATAGAGCGTCGTCCAAACCGGGCCGAAGATCCAGTTCGGCGGGTTGAACGCGGGCTTCACCAGCCCCGCGTACCAGGGGGCCAGATTGGGGAAGGTGGCGATCTGCCCAAGCACGGAGGCGGCAACCACCGGCAGCACCGCGAGCGCCACCTGCCCGAGACCCTGCGGGGAAAGAAGCCGAATGCGCTGTGCCGTCATCTCATGATCCTCGCTGTATGTCCGGCCCGAAAGCCGCCCGTCCGCGCCGGCGGACCGAAGGTGCTGGAACCGGTTTACCTGATCCGTGGCCCGTGCCCGTCCGTAGCAGACCACCGAAACCCAGCATCCGGGAGACAATGCCGTGGCCCTCTATCTTCTCGCTTATGTATGCACGGCGCTTGTGTTCCTGGTCATCGACGCGGTCTGGCTCACCGCCATGGGCGACCGTTTCTACAAACCCCTGATGGGCGACATGGTTCTGCCCGGCTTCCGCATGGGCCCGGCGATCGCCTTCTATCTCCTCTATGTGGCCGGGATGGTGATCTTCGCCGTGTCTCCTGCCCTCGCCAACGGCAAGTGGACCACCGCACTCATCTTCGGCGCTGCCTTCGGCTTCTTTGCCTATGCCACTTATGATCTCACCAATCAGGCAACCCTGCGCAACTGGCCGCTCGTCCTCACCCTCGTCGATCTGACCTGGGGCACGGTTCTCACCGCATCCGCCTCCACCCTCGGCTTCCTCGCCGCGCGGGCGCTTCACAAGGCCTTCTTCGGCTGAGGGCGCCAGGGCAGGAAGGCGCTGACCCGCTGCTGGTAGGCCCGGAAGGCGTCTCCGCGGCTGCGCATCATGTGCGCTTCCAGAGGCGGAATGCCGGAAAGGTGGACCAGCAGGGCGTACATGAAGGCCGGCCCCACCAGCGTGACGAGCCCCCAAGGATAAGCGTTCAGCCCCTGAAGTCCGATGACCACGTAGCCGAACCAGCCCAGCCACTGGAAGAAATAGTTGGGGTGACGCGACAGTCCCCAGAGGCCGACGTCGCACACCTTGCCCCGGTTGGCCGGATCGCGCCGGAAGCGCGCCAGTTGGGCGTCGGAAACCGCCTCGCCAAGGATGCAGGAGACGAGCAGCACGGCTCCGGCGAGGTCCATTGCGTTGATCCCCGGCGCCGGATTGCGGGCCGCGGCCAGCACAGCAAGCGCGAGCAGAAAGCCGCTAAGCGCCTGGATCTGGAGAAAGAGGAATAGCTCGCTGGCCGCCTTATCCCCCCACAGGGCGCGCAGATGCGCATAGCGTGGATCATCCCCGCCGCCCCGGGTGCGCCCGGCGATGTGCCCGCCGAGCCGCAACGCCCAGAGCGCCACGAGGCCGGCCACCAGCCATTGCCGCGGGGTGGTCCCGCCGTCCGGCCAGATCGGGGCGAGGGCGGCGAAAAGCCCGGCCCCACCGAGGGTGAAGGACCAGATGCTGTCGATCCAGCCCGACTGGCGCGTTGCCTGCGCCACCGCCCAGGCCAGCGACATGGCGAGGGTGAAGATCGCCGCCAGCAGCAGAAGGAGCACGGGATAGGTCATGCGGGCCGTTTCCCTCTTGATGCCGCGATCGTCAGAATCCCACGAAGGGCTGCATGAGGCGGCCGATGACGCCGCTGAAGCGCATGCTGCCCTCGATGGCAGCGACGCAGATGCAGTCGCCCTCGGGCCCGGCCACCGGCTCATGGTCGAGGGCGCTGTCCGCCTCGCAGAAATCGCCCGGCCGGTAATCCTGATGGCCGTCCGAGAAGGAGCCGTGGATCACCTGCGTGAACTCTGTGCCGGTGTGCCCATGCTCGGGAATCTTGGAGCCCGGCGCGATCCGCAGCAGCCGGGCGCCGGTGAAGCGATGACCCGGCAGCAGAATGTGCCGGGCCTTCACGCCCGGCCCGAGCCAGCGCCATCGCCCGAAATCATAAGCTCCGAGAACGGACGGCAGGTCCACGTCCGCGGGCTGCCGGCGCGCCGGACGGCTGCGGGGCGGCGGCGGGGCGGGGGCATCCGCGCGCGCCTGCGTCTCGATGAGCGCAGCGTCGGACATTTCCGTGGGCGGAAGGGCGTCAAGAAGGGCGCCGCCTGCGGCTGCAAAGACCCGCAGCCGCTCCCGGCAATGGGAGCAGAATGCCAGATGGCTCTGGGTGACCACCGCCGGTCCGACCTCAAGCCGCCCCGCCGCATAGGCCAGCAGCGTCTCGTCGCTCGGGTGATGGAGCACCTGACGCCCGTTCACGATGCCTTTGTCTTCGCCTGTCACGCTTCCGCTTCCCGCGCCCTGCGGCGCTACATGTGTCGCGAATTTTCTACGGCGGGTGGCGTGATCTGGATCAGCGCGCGGGCAAGTGATCCGGCTTTGGAACGCTGACGTAGGAACAGACAAGCTGACGGCTTCTCCGGCGGCGCAGGCCCGCTCTCCAAAACAAGGTCATATCAATGAGTTCGCTGCGTGCACCCGGAGCCGACCGCCCCCTGCGCATCGCCGTCATCGGCAGCGGCATCTCCGGCCTGTCAGCCGCCTGGCTGCTGTCTTCGCGCCACGAGGTGACACTCTATGAGGCGGACCGGCGCATCGGCGGGCACAGCAACACTGTGGACACGCCGGCCGGCCCCGTGGACACCGGCTTCATCGTCTATAACGAGGCGGCCTATCCCAATCTCACGGCCCTTTTCGCCCATCTGAACGTGCCCACGAAATGGTCGGACATGTCGCTGGGCGTCTCCCTCGATCGGGGACGGCTTGAATATTCCGGCGACAGCCTGCGCAAGCTGTTCGCCCAACCCGCCAATCTGGTGAGCGGGCGCTTCTGGACCATGCTGCGTGACCTACTGCGCTTCTATCGCGAGGCCCCGGCCGCGGTGGCCGCGCTGGAGGATACGCCCCTTGACGTCTATCTCGCCGCCGAGGGCTACAGCGCCGCCTTCCGGGACGACCATCTCTATCCCATGGCCGCCGCCATCTGGTCGACGCCGGCGGCGGAGATCGGCGCCTATCCGGCGGCCGCCTTCATCCGTTTCTGCATCAATCACGGTCTGCTTCAGGTGCTCAACCGGCCGCTCTGGCGGACGGTGGACGGCGGCAGCCGGGAGTATGTCCGCCGCCTGCTCGCCCCCTTGGGCGACCGGGTGCGGGTGGGGTGCGCCGTGCGCAGCGTGCGCCGCGTTTCCGGTCTGGTGGACGTGACGGACCAGTCGGGCAACCGCGCCTTCTTCGATCACGTGGTCATCGCCACCCATGCGGACCAGGCGCTGCGCCTGCTCACCGACCCGACGCTGACCGAGCGCCAGTTGCTCGGAGCCTTCCGCTATTCCACCAACGAGGCCATCCTGCACCGGGACACGTCTCTGATGCCAAAGCGCAAGGCCGTGTGGTCTGCCTGGAACTACATGTCGGAGCGGGATGGGGACGGCGCGCGCCTCTCCGTGACCTACTGGATGAATCGTCTTCAGGGCCTGCCCATGGACCAGCCCCTCTTCGTGACCCTCAACCCGCCACGCGAGCCGCGCGCCGGCACCGTGCTGCGCCGCGAGACCTATACCCATCCCACCTTCAACACCGAGGCGATGGCGACCCAGAAGCAGCTCTGGACCATTCAGGGCCAGCACAACACCTGGTATTGCGGCGCCCATTTCGGGGCCGGCTTCCATGAGGACGGCTTGCAGGCGGGCCTCGCCGTGGCCGAGGCGCTCGGCGGCGTGCGGCGGCCGTGGACCGTGGCGAACGAATCCGGCCGCATCTTCCTCCAGCCACGTGAAGCGGCCATGCCGGCACTGGAGGCAGCCGAATGATGCCCCCGGCCTCGGCCCTCTATTCCGGCACGGTGGTGCACCACCGGGTGCGGCCCCGCGCCCATCGCCTCAGCTACAAGATGTTCTCGCTGCTGCTGGACCTCGACGAACTCGACGCGCTCGATGGGCGGCTGCGCCTCTTCTCGCGCAACCGGTTCAACGTCTTCGGCTTCCGCGACCGGGACTATGGCGACGGATCGCGGACGCCGCTGCGGGTGCAGGTGGAGCGGCATCTTGCGGCCGCCGGCATCGCCTTCGATGGCGGGCCGATCCGGCTGCTCACCATGCCGCGCATCCTCGGCTATGCCTTCAATCCGCTCAGCGTCTATTTCTGCTACCGCCGCGACGGGGGTCTGGCTGCGATCCTCTATGAGGTGAACAACACCTTCGGCGAGCGGCACAGCTACCTGCTGCCGACGGACGATCCGTTCGCGCCGACCATTCGCCAGCGGACGGACAAGCGCTTCTTCGTTTCGCCCTTCATGGACATGGACCTGACCTACCAGTTCCGCGTGCAGCCGCCGGGCGCCCGGGTGGGCATCGGCATCGCGACCCGGGACCGTTCGGGGCTCGTCCTCTCCGCCACGCTTGCATCCACACGGGTTGAACTGACGGACAACGCGCTGCTCAACGCCTTCTTTTCCTGTCCGCTTCTGACCCTTAAGGTGATCGGTGGCATCCATTGGGAAGCCCTTCAGATCTTTCTGAAGGGCATCGGGTTGAGGCACCGCCCCCCTCCGCCCGTCCACCCCGTCACGGTTGCGCGTTCCGACACATGAGGGTTCTGGCGGAAAATGTCGGTAGAAAGTGAACACCGCGGCGCCGTCGTGTCGCGTGAAGCCCCCGCGCGGGGCATCGGCCCCTTCATCCTGAAGCGCCTGCTGTCGCGCCTGTCCCGTGGGCGGCTGACGGTGATTCTCCCCTCCGGCGGGCGGATCGAGAGCGCGATGCGCGCGCCGGGGCCGGAAGCAACCCTCGTTCTCCACAACTGGCGCACCTTCCGCCGCTTCGCCGCGCGCGGGCAGGTGGGCTTTGCCGAAGCCTATATGGCGGGGGAATGGAGCAGCTCCGATCCGGCGGCGCTCATCGAGCTTGCGGCCATCAATATCGAGCGGCTGGAGGCGGCGCTCAGCGGCTTCTGGCCGGTGCGGCTCGCGCGTCGCCTCACCCACGCCCGGCGCGCCAACACAAAGAAGGGCAGCCGGAAGAACATCTCCTTCCACTACGATCTCGGCAACGATTTCTACCGCCTCTGGCTCGATCCCTCGATGACCTATTCAAGCGCCATCTTCGAGCCGCCGACGCTCTCCCTCGAGGAGGCACAGGACGCGAAGCTCGCCCGGATCGGTAGCTGGCTCGATATCGGTGCCGCGGGCACCCGCATTCTTGAGATCGGCTGCGGCTGGGGCGCGCTCGCCTCCAAGCTCGCGCACATGGGTGCCCATGTGACCGGACTGACCCTCTCCAAGGAACAGCTTGCCTTCGCCCAGGAGCGGATCGCGCGCGAGGGCATGGCCGAGCGCGTGGACCTGCGCCTTCAGGATTATCGCGATGTGGTGGGGCAGTTCGACCGCATCGTCTCCATCGAGATGCTGGAGGCGGTGGGCGAGCAATACTGGCCGGTCTATTTCGGAGCCATCAAGAAGCATCTCGTGCCCGGTGGCGTCGCGGTCCTGCAAGGCATCACCATCGACGAGCCGCGCTATGAGGGCTACCGCGCCAATCCGGACTTCATCCAGCACTATATCTTTCCCGGTGGCATGCTGCCGACCAAGGAGATCATGGCCGCGCAGGCGAAGGCGGCGGGCCTCGTGCTGGAGAAGGTGGAGAGTTTCGGCCTCAGCTATGCCATGACGCTCGCCGAATGGCGCCGCCGCTTCCTTGCCGCCTGGCCGGCCATCGAGAAGATGGGCTTCGACACCACCTTTAAGCGCCTCTGGGAGTATTATCTCGCTTATTGCGAGGGGGGCTTCCGCGCCGGTGTGATCGACGTTTCGCTCTATCGCCTGCGGGCCTGAGGGGGCATCGCCCCCTCTTCTCACTCCAGAAACTCGAACCCCATGGTGCGGGCGTGATAGTGCAGCCCGCCGTCCTGCACGATGAGGAACAGCGCCCTGCTGTCGCCGCCATTGTGATGGGAATGCGGGGCGCCGGGCGGCGTCACCAGCGTCGCGAAGGGCGACCAGTCGCAGCGCACGCCGCCAACCATGGAATAGCTGTCGTCCCCGTTCAGCACGAGGGTGAGCGCCGCCGAATTGTGCCGGTGCGCTTTCTGGTGCGTCTTCGGGGGCAGGGTGTTCAGCGACAGCGTGAGCGTCGGCAGGATGTTGCGCGCCGCCTGCTGGCGGTCGGAGGAGAAGATCAGCGCCATGCCCGAGGTCTGGGCGTTTGGCGCCGCGCCATAGATGATCTCGATCTGCCGGGCGATCTCGGCGGCCGGATAATGCACGGGATCGACCGGGCGGGCCTCTTCCGTCGGCCGGCGGTCGGCATCGAAGGCAAGCTGAGGCTCGTTCGTGACCACCCAGAGCACGGTGCGCGTGGCGGCCTCTAGCGCCGCCGGCGCGCCGGTGAGCAGGAACACGTCGCCCTTGGCGAACGCAATGGTCTCGCCGCCCTGAACCGCCCGGCCCTTCCCTTCGATGACGTACCAGATGGAGCCGGTGGCCTCGAAATCCGCAACGAGGTGCTCGCCCGCCCCGATGACCGCATAGCGGGCCAGCATGAGCGGCGAGGTCACGGGAAAGGCGCAGCCCATGGCGGCCGACTGGTCGCAGGCGATGAAGCCGGTGGCCGTATCGGCCGAGAGGGCCTGTCGCGCAGGTTCGGTGAAGACGCCGCCGGGGACCGGCGGCAGCTTGATGTTGAAGGCATTGCCCGAATTGAAATAGCGCGCCCGCGCTTCCGCCTCGCTCGCCGGGGCGAGCGCGCTCTGCGGCGGCAGATCCGCCATGTCCATCACGGGCGTGGTGATCTTGGCGGAAGCGGTCATGGGCGCAACTCCTCAGGCAGACGGCATTTCAGAAGAGGCGAGCAGATCGGCCAGGACATCGCAGAGCACCTGCGCGCCAGCCGCCACATGCGCGGGCTCGGACCATTCCGCCTCGGCGTGGCTGATGCCATCGCGGCAGGGAATGAAGATCATCGCCGCCGGCGCGCGCTTGGCGAGGTGGCGGGAATCGTGCCCGGCATAAGAGAGGATGGGCATGGCGCCATAGCCGTGCCGTTCCGCCGCCGCACCGATGGCCTGCTGGAGAACCGGCGAGAAATCGTTGGACGGCTCGTTGACCAGCAGATCGAGCGTCACGGCGCAAGGTGCTGCCTCCGCCGTGCAGATGGTGCGGATGCGCTCGGCCAGCAGCTCCAGCACGGCATTGTCGGGATGGCGCATGTCGATGCTGAACGTGACCTTGCCGGGAATGACCGAGGGCGCGTTGGGCTCCACCTGCACGCGGCCGATGGTGAACTTGATAAGCGCATCATGGGCGCCCACCTGCCGGTTCAGCTCCACAACCATGCGGCCGAAGGCGGCGATGGCATCGCGCCGCTCCGCCATGGCGAGCGTGCCCGCATGGCCCTCGGCGCCGGTGATGGTGATGCGGAACGTGCGCTTGCCCTGCATCCCGGTGACGATGCCGATCTCCTTACCCTGCGCCTCCAGCACCGGCCCCTGCTCGATATGCAGCTCCACATAGGCGCCCACCGGGAACCCCAGCGGGCGTCGGGGCACGTCAGGGAAGCTGGCATGCAGCCGGTCCAGCTCCGCGCCCATGGTAATGCCGGCAAGATCCGTGCGGGCGCGAATCTCGGCCAGTGGACGGGTGGCGGAAAAAGCCTCCGACCCCGTCATGCCGGGGGCGAAGCGGCTGCCTTCCTCATTCATCCAGGCCACCACCACCAGATCGCGCCCGCGTGGCACGCCGGCGGCCGCCAGCGTTTCGGCGGCCTCGAAGGCGGTCAGCACGCCGGCCGCGCCATCGAACTTGCCGCCGGTGGGCTGGGTGTCGATGTGGCTGCCGGCGACCACCGGCGGCAGGCTCCGATCCTCGCCCGGCAAGGTGAGGAACAGATTGCCCGCCGCGTCGGTGGAGGGCTCGAAGCCGAGCGGCCGCGCCCAGTCGAGGATCAGCCGCCAGGCCTCGGCCTCGCCGAGGGTCAAAGCCTGACGATTGACGCCGCCCTGCGAGAGCGCGCCGATCTCGGCCAGCGCCATCAGGCGGTTCCAGACCCGCCCGGCATCGATCAAAGGATAGGCCATTGGTCAGTTCGTCCGCATGATCTGGCCGGGAATGGCGCGGGGATCGCGCGGCAGCCAGCGCCCCGCCTCCACCTGCGCAATGAACTCCGCCAGTTGCGCGTTGAAGGCGGCGGGCTCTTCCAGATTCAGCGTGTGGCCGGTCTTGGGGAAGACGCACAGGCCGCTCGCCGGGATGGTCTTCTTGAGGAAGATGCCCGGCTGGAGGCAATGGTCGTCCTCATCGCCGACCATGATGAGGGTCGGCACGTTCATGGATTTCAGCCCCTCTTCCAGATCCCAGAAGGAGGGGCGGCGGGCCTGAACGCCGCGCATGGTCATGGCCGCGCCGAGGTCCGAATGGGTGGCGAGGCGGTCGGCAAACTCTTTCCAGCCGCGCGGATCCTTGTTCTGGAACTGCACGCGGCTCGCGCCCAGCGCATAGATTTTGGAGAATTCCTTGGCGCCCTGGCGCTCGAAATTGTCCGCCACCTCCCGCGAGACGCCCCGGAAATACTCTTCAAACTCCTTCTCGCAGCCATAGCCGGCCCCGGCCACGGTGAGCGAGAGGGCGCGCTCGGGCGTGCGCAGGCCGAAATGGACGGTGGCAAACCCGCCCATGGAGAGGCCGACGATGTGCGCCTTCCCGATGCCGAGGCCGTCCAGCACCGCCACCGCATCGTCTGCGGCAAGCGCCTGCGAATACTGCTCCATGTCGCTCGGAATGTCGGACGGCGCATAGCCCCGCGCCGCATAGGTGATGCAGCGGTGGCGGCGGGCGAAGAACCGCATCTGCGGCTCCCAGCTCATGTGATTGCCGCCGAACTCATGGACGAAGAGGATGGGGGTGCCCTCGCCCGCCTCTTCCACATGCAGGCGGATGCCGTCCTTCGTGGTCACATGCATGGTGCGTCTCTCAAGGCTCAGAACTGGGGGCCGATGTCGTTGAGCGTGCGGGCGGTGGCGACGAGCGCGGGAAGCTGCGCGCAGAAGGCATCCACCCAGCCCTCCGGGACCGAGGTGCTCACTTTCACGAAGCGGTCGCCGAAGCGCGCCGTGTGATAGGTTCCCTGCCGGATCATCATCTTCTCGCGCCGGGCCGCTTCCACCAGTGCCTCGGGCCGGATGCCGGCGCCGATGGTTTCCAGCACGAGGAAATTGCCGTGCGAGGGATAGACCGGCAACGCGAAGCCTTCGATGGCGGACGCAGCCTCCTTGATCTTCGCCTTGTTGGCGCGATCGATGCGGCGCACCTCTCCCATCCATTCGGGCTTCACCTTCAGCCCCGCCTCGGCCGCCCGCTGGGCGATGACGCTGGCGCCCAGCACGCTGGTCGCCCGCTCGGCGCAGGCCTCCAGCACGGCGGGCGCCGCCACCAGCGCGCCCACGCGCAGGCCGGCAAGACCAAGCCATTTGGAGAAGGAGAGCGAGACAATGGCGCCTTCTGGCGCGGCGAGCAGCGCCGGATAATGCCCATCCGCGAAATCGCGATAGGTGCAGTCGTGCACCAGCATGGCGCCGCAGTCGCGAGCGATGGCCGCGAAGGCCTCGATCTCCTCGCGCGTGTAGCGGATGCCGAGCGGATTGTTGGGGTCCACGAGATAGATGATGGCGGTGCGCTCATCCACCGCCGCTTTCAGCGCCTCGGGCGTGAGGCGATAGTTGCAGGCGGGATCATAGATGGGGATCTCGATCACCTCCGCGCCCGCCTGCTTCGCAAAGAGGCAGGGCCACTTCCATGTGGGATCAGTGGTGACGAAGGTGGTGCCCGGCCGGCAATAGGCGCGGCACACCATGGCGAGGGCGGAGACGCCGCCCTCCGTCACAAGCGCCTCGGCCCCGGGCGTGCCGAGATCCGCGACGATGGCCGCGCGCAGCGCCTCGAAGCCCAGCGGCGGGGCATAGGCGTTGAAGGCGCCTTCCTCGATGGCCGCGATCATCGCCGCCTTCACCGCCGGATGGGCCGGGATGTGATTGGTGTTCTGCCCCAGCCACATGAGGCCGGGCGTGCTGGAGAGCGCATCGAAATAGCGATTGCGCTGGCTGGCGGATGACATGAGCGGTCCTTGGGGCGAGCCGGGAAGGAACGCGGCCGGTGCGGGCCGGCCGCAGGAAAGCGCTGGCGCTCAGATGACCGAGCCGCGGGCCGAGATGCCGCCATCGATGGTCACGTTGGTGCCGGTGATGTAGCCGGCGCGGGGCGAAGCGAGGAAGGCGACGAGGTCCGCCACTTCCTCGGAGGTCGCGGGCCGCTTGCCCGGATATTTGTCGAACAGCTCCTCCCAGCGGCTTTCATCGCCCAGCATGTCGATGGCCTTGCGCTTCATGATCTTGAGCATGCGATCCGTCGCCACCGGCCCCGGATTGACGCCCACCACGCGCACGCCCTCATTGAGGCTCGCGCCGCCGAGCGCCTTGGTGAAGGACATGAGCGCGGCATTGCCGGTGGAGCCGGCGATATAGCTCGCATCCCAGTTCTCGCCGGAATTGCCGATGACATTGACGATCACGCCATCCTTGCCGCGCATCTTCTTATAGAAGGCGCGGGCCAGCGTGATGTAGCCGAAGACCTTGAGATCGAAGCCGCGCCGCCAGGCGGCATCGTCCACGATCTCCAGCGAGCCGGCAGGGATGTCGCCGGCATTGTTGATCAGAATGTCCACATAGCCCACGTCCTCGGCCAGCTTCTCCATGGCCTCGGTGGACGACAGATCGAGCGCATGCACGGTAACGCGCACGCCGTGGGCGGCTTCCAGCTCGCTCTTGGCCTGCGCCATCGCCTCGCCATTGCGGGCGGCCAGATGCAGGTGGCAGCCCTCGGCAGCAAACACCTGTGCCACCGCAAGGCCGATGCCCTTCGAGGCGCCGGTGATCAGGGCGGTCTTGTTCGTGAGGTCCAACTTCAAGGCAGGTCTCCGGGCGAAATGGATATACAATAGCTAGCAAATTGCATACCAACTTGCCTCACTCGCGCTCATCCAAAGGCGGCGAGGAAATCCAGCAAATTATCGCCCAACAGATTCACATGGTCCCGCATGGCCTTGTGGGCCCGCTCCGCATCATGGTCGGCAATCGCCGCAATCACCTCCGCATGCTCGCGCAGGGTATCCGAGATGCGGGTCGGCATCCGGGTGACACGGCGCCGATAAGCGGCCACCTGATTGCGCAGCCGGCGGGTCTGGTCGGCTAGGAAGGCGTTCGCCGAAGCCTCATAGAGCGCCTCGTGAAACTCCTGGTTCACGTCGTAGAAAAGGTCGATGTCCTTTAGGGTTGCGACCTGTTCCAGCTTCTCGTGGATGGCCCTCAGCTTGTCCATCTGGGCCGGCGTGATGCGCCGCGCGGCGAGGCGGGCACACAGCCCCTCCATCTCTGCCATCACCTGAAACATCTCGATCAGCGCATGCGCACCAATTGAGCGCACCACCGCCCCTTGCCGGCCGCGCAGTTCGACCAGACCGCTGGCGGCGAGAAGGCGGAACGCCTCGCGCACCGGCGTGCGGGAAACCCCATAGCGGGCAGCGATTTCCTGCTCATCGAGACGGCTGCCGGGCTCAAGACGCCCGGCGGCGATGGCGGTCTCAAGCTCTCCGCGCAGCTTCTCGGCCAGTGTGGGCGCGGCGCTGCGGAGGCCGTCTTGCCCAAAAGGCGCGCACTCCGCGTCATCCTGTGCACGGATACTGCTCATTCGCGCACTCATTCTCTTCCTCGGTATACATAAAGGCGGGTCGCTCACCACCAGTCTCTCCCAACTCGCCACCGCAAGCAAATGTCGGCGCCGCGTAAGGCCCACATGGCGGGCGCGTTGGCGCCGCCTGCGCCCGGCGCGGTGCTTTCCCTTCCGTTGGCACATCGATTGCTTGGGATGAAGGAAAGCGGCGCGTTTGGCGTATGCGGAAAGTGCCGCTCATTATACATGGTGGAAGGACGGCTTTTGACCCTCGCATCCAGCAGCCTCCCGCTTCCGGCCGAAGCGGCGGGTCCGACGGCCTCGACCTCCGCTGCGGACGCGCGTCCGCTTCTGGAGATGAAGGGACTGTCGAAAAGCTTCGCCAACGTCACCGCCGTTTCCGGCTTCGAGGCCGCCATCGCGCCGGGCGAGTTCGTCACCGTCGTCGGCCCCAGCGGCTGCGGAAAGAGCACCCTGTTCAACATCGTAGCCGGGCTGGAGGAGCCGGACAGCGGCAGCATCCTGCGCTTCGAGGGGCGCAGCTGCCATGCGCGCGAACTTCTGGGCAAGGTGTCCTTCATGCCCCAGCGCGACCTGCTCCTGCCCTGGCGAACGGTCATCGACAATGCCGTCATCCCGATGGAGATCGAGGGCCGCTCGCGGAAGGCCGCGCGGGCCGAGGCGCGCGAGATGCTGCCCGAGTTCGGGCTTGCCGGCTTCGGCGACCAGTATCCGCACCAGCTCTCCGGCGGCATGCGCCAGCGCGTGGCGCTCATGCGCACCTTCATGTTCAAGCGCGAGCTGATGCTGCTGGACGAGCCCTTCGGCGCGCTCGATGCGCTCACGCGCACCATGATGCAGCGCTGGCTGCTGGAGGTGTGGCGCAAGCACCGCCGCACCATCCTCTTCATCACCCACGATGTGGACGAGGCGCTGTTCCTCGGCGACCGCGTGCTCGTCATGTCGGCGCGGCCGGGCCGGGTGAAGCTGGAGCTTCCCGTCTCCCTGCCACGCCCACGCTCCGCCGAACTCGTCACGGACCCGGAATTCGTGCGCCTGAAGCGCATCCTGCTGGAAGCCATCGAGGAGGAGGCCATGAAGTCCTTCCTCGCCCCCGGCGCTTCCGGCACCCACTGATGGATCATCCCATGACCGCGACCGACACCACCGCCGCCTGCCCGGCGCACATGGACCCGAGCGAATGGGACGCCCGCGTCACGCTCGCCGCCTGCTACCGCATGGTGGCCAAGCTCGGGCTGGATGATCTCATCTACAACCACATCTCCTGCCGCGTGCCGGGGCATGAGGACCAGTTCCTCATCAATCCCTATGGCCTGCTGTTCAGCGAGATGACGGCCTCCAGCCTCGTCAAGATCGACATCGAGGGCCGCAAGCTGCAGGAAACGCCCTATGAGGTGAACCTCGCCGCCTTCGTCATCCATGCGGCGCTCCACAAGACAAGCCATGACGCGGTCTGCGTGCTGCACACCCATTCGGATGCCAGCGTCGCGGTGTCCGGGCAGGAGCAGGGCCTCCTGCCGCTCAGCCAGTTCGCGATGCGCTTCTACAACCGGCAGGCCTTCCACGATTACGAGGGAGTCGCCATCGACCTCGACGAGCAGCAGCGTCTGGTGCGCGATCTCGGGCCCCACAAGGTCATGCTCATGCGCAACCACGGCATCCTCACCGTCGGCCGCACGCCGGGGGAAGCCTTCATGCTGCTCTATTATTTCGAGCGTGCCGCCAAGATCCAGCTCGCCATGCAGGCCGCCTGCGCCTCCGGTGTGAAGCTCGTCATGCCCCCGCATGAGGTCTGCGAGCATGCCGCCCGCCAGTTCTGGGAGCTTAAGGGCGACATTCTCGTGCCCGGCGAGCGCGAATGGCCCGCGCTCATGCGCCAGCTCGACCGCGAAGATCCGTCCTACCGCCAATAACAGCCAACACCTTCCGGAGACGAAGACGATGACTGAACGGGTTGAAAAGACGCGCCGCACAGGTCCGAGCCGCCGGCATGTGATGGCCGGCCTCGCCGCGGGGCTTGCGATGATGGGCGGGGCCGGCGCCGCTCCCGCCAGGGCCGCCGATCTCACCAAGGCGACGCTGCGCCTCAAGTGGCTACCGCAGACCCAGTTCGCCGGCTTCTACGTCGCGGTCGCCAAGGGCTATTACAAGGACGAGGGCATCGACCTCACCATCAATCCCGGCGGCCCGAACCTGCTGGCCGAGAACCTCGTCGCCACCGGCGCCGATACCTTCGGCCTGTCGGGCGGCCTCGACAGCGTGTTCGCCGCCCGCGACAAGGGCATGCCGGTGGTATGCATCGGCATCTCCCACCAGATGACGCCCTTCGTCTTCGTCGCCCGCGCCGACGGGCCGGTGAAGACCATCCAGGACTTCAAAGGCAAGACCGTCACCACGTGGTTCACGGGCGCCAACCACGTGCTGAACGCCATTCTCGCCAAGAACGGCATCGATCCGGCGCTCGTGACCATCCAGCCGCAGCAGGTGAGCGTCACGCCCTTCATCGACGGGCAGGTCGATGTGATCACCGCCACGCGCTACAATGAATATTACACGATCAAGACCCGCATGGGCGAAGAGAAGCTGCGCACCTTCGTGGCCGAGGACAGCGGCATCACCTTCCCGCGTGACACGCTGATCGTTTCGGAGACCACCGCGAAGGAGAAGCCGGAGCTGGTGAAGGCCTTCCTGCGCGCCTCCATCAAGGGCTGGAAGGACGCCTTCAACGATCCCAAGGGCGCCGTGGATACGGTGATGGCCATCGCCCCGACCCTCGACCGCGCCCATCAGGAATTCCAGCTCGCCGAGGCCAAGAAGCTGATGGTGGCCGGCAAGGTGCCTGAGAAGGGACTGTTCTGGATCGACATGGATTCCGTGAAGATCACTCAGGACCTGTTCCTGAACGCCAAGGTCATTTCCAAGCCCGTGGACCTCGGCGCCACCTTCAACACAAGCTTCCTCGAAGCCATTCCGCTGGCCGACCGCAAGCCGTGAAGACGTGAGCGGGGCCACCTTCAAAGCCCTCCCCCCTTGCGGGGGAGGGTTGGGAGGGGGGTAGAGCGGGTGCCGCTGGTCCGCCGCCAGTGAATTAGGCTCAAGCCCGCTAGGGCCTCCATGAGGGAGGGCGTCACCCCCCTCCCCACCCCTCCCCCTCAAGGGGGGAGGGAGCAAGTTGAGCCGATGCGGCCCGTCCCTCTTCTTTTCACCTTCTGCCCCGGCCGTGGCCCCGCCCACCGAAGAATAGGAAGCGATGAGCACTTCCAGCCTCGCCCAGCCGGCCCAGCCGCCGTCGGGCGCCTCCCTCCGCCTCCTCCTGCCGCTGCTGCGCGCGTTGCGCGGGCTCGCCATTCTCGTCGCCGTCTTCGCGGCCTGGGAGGCGCTGGTCGTCGCCTTCGCCATCCGCCCCTATTATCTGCCGCGCCCGACCGTCATCTTCGCCGCCCTCTGGCAGACGCCCGCGCCCTATGTGCAGGGCTTCCTGCGCACGCTCAGCGAGACGCTCCTCGGCTTCGTCGCGGGCGGCGTGTTCGGCATCGGCATCGGGCTCCTGTTCTTCCGGGCGCGGGCGCTGCGGGAACTCGTCTTCCCGCTCTTCATCGTGTCCCAGACCATCCCGGTCATCGCCTTCGGCGCGCTGGTGGTGCTGTGGTTCGGCAATACGCTCCTCGCCAAGGCGGCGATTGCCTTCTATCTCACCTTCTTCCCGGTGACGGTGAACACCCTGCTGGGGCTCGAAAGCGTTGACCCGCGACAGGAAGCGCTGCTGCGCTCCTTCGGCGCAAGCCCGCTCCAGTTGCTCACCCGGCTGCAATTTCCCACTGCCCTGCCGCAGATCTTCGTGGCGCTGCGCCTGGCCTCCTCGCTCGCCCTCGTGGGCGCCATCGTCGGTGAATGGTTCGGCGACACCGTGGGCCTCGGCGTGCTGCTCCTTCAGGGCATGTATACGGAGAATGTCGTGAGCATCTGGGCGACGCTGCTCGTCTCGGCCCTGCTCGGCACCGGCTTCTACGCCCTCGTGGCCGCCGCCGAACGGGCCTTCGTCTTCTGGGGGGCTGAGCAATGAGCAGTGCTCCGGAGATGGTCGGCACCGCCCGCCCTCGCAGCCTCACGCTCCAGCGCGGCGTGCTCGGCATCGTGCTGTTCGTACTGGCCTGGGAAGGCATCGCGCGGGGCTTTCACCTGCCGGCCTATACCTTGCCGGCGGTCAGCGACATCCTCGCCAGCATCTATGCCAAGCGCGCGGTTCTTCTCACCGCAGCCGGCTTCACCCTCACCGAGGCGCTGGTGGGTTATGTGCTGGGCGCGCTCATCGGCATCGGGCTCGCGATCGTCATCACGCTGATTCCACCCACGCGCGCCGTGCTCCTACCCGCCGCCACCGCCATCAATTCCGTGCCGGTGGTGGCCTATTCGCCGCTGATCCTGCTGTGGTTCGGCATCGGCATGGGCTCGAAGTTCGTGATGGTGGCGCTGGCGGTGAGCTTCACCGTCTTCCTTTCCGCCCTTGCCGGCTTCGACCGGGTGGACCGACGCTCGGTCGATCTGCTGCGCAGCTTCGGGGCCGGGCGGCTCGCCATCCTGTGGCGTCTGCGCCTGCCCACCGCTTTGCCGCTGATCGCCGCCGGCCTGCGGGTGTCCACCGTCCGCTCGCTGATCGTCGCCATCGTCACGGAGATGCTGGGCGCCTATGGGGGCCTCGGCTGGGTGATCTATCAGGCGGTGCTCCAGATCGACTTCGTGCAGGTGTGGGGCGCCATCTTCGTCGCCTCCGCCGCCAGCCTCGCCTTCTTCGGCCTCATCGGCTTTGCCGAAAAGCGCATCATCTTCTGGAAGTGAAATCATGAAACGGCAGATGCATCTCGGCCTGTTCCTGCTGGGCACGGGCAGCCACATCGCGGGCTGGCGCATGCCCGGCGCGGTGGACAGCTTCCAGGACATCGAAGCGGTGTGCGAGATCGCCCGAACGGCGGAGCGGGCGAAGTTCGACCTCATTTTCATGGGCGACAATCTCAATGCCGATCCCGCCGCCCATCCCTCCTATACGGCGCGCCTCGAACCGCTGACGCTGCTCTCCGCGGTCGCCATGGCAACAGAGCGCGTCGGCCTCGGCGCCACGGTCTCCACCACCTATTCCGATCCGTTCACGGTCGCCCGCGCGTTCGCTTCCCTCGACCACATCAGCCATGGCCGCGCGGCGTGGAATGCCGTCACCACCGCTGCGCCCGCCGCCGCCGCGAATTTCGGCACCCAGCATCCCGACCACGCCCGCCGCTATGAGATCGCCGGCGAATTTCTCGATACGGTGAAGGGGCTCTGGGACTGCTGGGCGGACGATGCCATCGTCGCCGACCGGGAGAGCGGGCTCTATATCGATCCCGCCAGGGTGAAGCCCCTCGATCACGAGGGCGCCTTCTTCAAGGTGAAAGGGCCGGTGAACATCGGCCGGGCGCCGCAGGGCCATCCCATCATCTCGCAGGCGGGCGGCTCCGAACCCGGCCAGCAACTGGCCGCACGCACCGCCGATCTGGTGTTCGCCGTCGTGCAGGACATTGACGAAGCGCGCGCTGGTTATCAGGCCCTCAAGGCACGCCTCCCCGCCCTCGGCCGGCGGCCGGAGGACGTCTGCGTGCTTCCGGGCGTGATGCCGGTGGTGGGGCGCACCGACCGGGAGGCCCGCGACAAGCTCAACGCGCTGATGCGCCATGTGAACGCCAGCAATGCGCTGGGCATGCTGTCCGAGCGCTTCGGCGTGGACATGAGCGCCTACGACCTCGATGGTCCCATCCCCGAATTACCCAAGGCGGACACCTATCACTCCTTCACCGGCGTGATGCTGGCCAAGGCCCGGCGCGAAAGCATGACGCTTCGCGATCTCTACAATCTGGTCGCTGCTGCACGCGGGCATTGGGTGTTGTGCGGTTCCGCCGAGAGCGTGGCGGACACGTTGCAGGACTGGTTCGAGACCGGAGCGGCGGACGGCTTCAACGTCATGCCGCCCTATTTCCACGAGGGGTTCACGGATTTCACCGATCTTGTGGTGCCCCTCCTTCAGGAACGCGGCCTGTTCCGGGCCGATTACGAGGGCACGACGCTGCGCGACCACCTCGGCCTGCAGCGTCCCGCCAATCCCAATTTCCCGGCCTGAGGCGCGTCAGGTCATCTCGCCCGCCGGCGGGGCGACGACGGCGAAATAGGCGCCCTGCGGATCGCGACCCTGCGCGATCCAGGCGCCGCCCGGCACTTCCATGGGCCCGTGAAGCACCTGCCCGCCTTCCGCGGCGATGGTCGCCACCGCCGCGGCGATGTCGGGCACCTGCGCATAATAGAGCCAGCCGGGCGCCGGCATCTCCGGCGGCTTGTTGAACATGCCGCCGATGGCCCGCCCACCGTGCTCGAAGAGCTGGTAGGTGCCCATACCCCCCATGTCGATGGGCTCGCCCTTGGTCCAGCCGAACAGCTCCGCATAGAAGGGGAAGACCGCCGGCCAGTCACTGGCGGCGAGTTCGTGCCACCCCACCGCACCCATACGGTTCGCCGGCGCGGGCGGCGGCGCGTTGCCTTCGTTCCAGTGGATCAGCGACAGCACCGCGCCCTGCGGATCGCCGATCACCGCGAAGCGGCCGACGTCGGGAATGTCCGCCGGCGGGGAATGGATGACGCCGCCGGACGCCGACACGCGTGCGGCGGTGGCATCGACATCCTCCACCTCCACATAGCCCATCCAGTAGGGACCGATGGCAGCCTTCAGCACGTCTTCCGGCAGCGCCATCATGCCGCCGACATCGACACCGTCCTTCGACAGAAGGATGTAGGTCATGCCCGGCATCCCCGCATCTCGCCTCTGCCAGTCAAGCAGGCGACGGTAGAATGCACCGGCGGCCTCCACGTCCGTGGTGCAGAGCTGGTACCAGCTGAAGTCTCCATGTGGCATGTGGCGCTCCCCTTTATTTCAGTGAAACTTGGACTCTGCCGTCTCGTTCTGATCATCTTGGGTCGACGACATCGCAGGACTTAAACCAACCTTGCGACATGTGATAGACAAAAGCATCCCACCCTGCGGCTCCGGGAGCCGGCAAAGGTGGAAAAGAAGCGTCCGGAAAAAAATCGCGGCGCAGTGTCGGTTTGCGAGCCGGCCGGACGTCCTTGGGGCGCATCATCTAGAGGAGGACAGGATGCGCGTGATGGTTCTGGTGAAGGCGGACGTGAACAGCGAGCAGGGCGCCCTGCCTCCGGCCAAGCTGCTGGAGGACATGATGGCCTATAATGAGGAACTGGTGAAAGCCGGCATCATGGTCGCGGGCGAGGGACTGAAGCCGTCCTCGCAAGGGGTGCGCATCCGTTTTTCGGGCGACCAGCGCACCGTGACCGAGGGCCCCTTCGCCGAGACCCGCGAGCTCGTGGCCGGCTTCTGGATCTGGGAGGTGGAGTCGATGGCGCAGGCCGTGGAATGGGCAAAGCGCTGCCCCAATCCGCAGCTCTCGGATTCCGATCTCGAAATCCGCCCCTTCTATGCGCTTTCGGACTTCGGCGAGGTGGTGACCCCGGAGGTGGAAGCGCAAGTGGAGCGCCTCACGGCCGCCATCGAAGGCCAGCACGGCAAATACATGTGACGGTGACAGACGACGAGGCCGCACAGGCGAAAGAGCCGCGCCCAAGCCTGCGCCGGGATCGCGCCTCCATGGATGCGGCCTTTCGGGCCGCGTCCCCCGCCGCCATGGCCGCGCTCTTGCGCGGGCTGGGCACGCTCGACCGTGCGGAAGACGCCTTTCAGGAGGCCTGCCTGCGCGCCCTCACCCACTGGCCGGAGCGCGGCTCGCCCCACGATCCGACGTCGTGGCTGGTGAGGGTCGGCCGCAATGCCGGCATCGACCGGCTCCGCCGGCACGCCCGAGAGGCGCGGCTGCCGACCGAACATCTGGTGCCCGCAACGCCGGACGAGGAAGACCGGCGCGCGGACGCCCTCGACCAGACCGGCCTCGGCGACGATGTGCTGCGCCTCCTGTTCATCTGTTGCCATCCTGACTTGGCGCCGGCGCATCAGATCGCGCTGGCCCTGCGCGTGGTCTGCGGGCTCAGCGTGCCGGAGATCGCCCGCGTCTTTCTCATGGGCGAAGCGGCGATGGAACAGCGGATCACCCGCGCCAAGCGCCGGGTGGCGCAGGCCGGCCTTCCCTTCGAGACGCCCGCGCCCCGCGAGCGGCAGGCGCGCCTGTCCGCCGTCTCGGCCATGGTCTATCTCATCTTCACCGAGGGCCATTCGGCATCCGCGCAGGAAAGCGGCCGCAAGGCGCCCCTCTGCATGGAAGCCATCAGGCTCGGCCGTCTGCTGGCGACGCTCTTTCCCGAGGAGCCGGAGGTGCTCGGTCTTCTCGCCTTGATGCTGCTCCATGAGGCCCGCGCGCCGGCCCGCTTCAGCGCCGAGGGCTCCATCATCCTGCTGGAGGATCAGGACCGCAGCCTCTGGAACCCTGTCGCCATCGCCGAGGGCACGGCGCTCACCAACCGCGCGTTCCGCATGCACCGGCCCGGCCCCTATCAGCTTCAGGCCGCCATCGCCGCCCTGCATGCCCGCGCGCCGGACGTCGATCGCACGGACTGGGCGCAGATCGAGCAGCTCTATGGCGTGCTCGCGGACATGGAGCCGACGCCGGTCGTCATCCTTAACCACGCGGTGGCGCTTTCGCGGGCGAAAGGTCCGGCCGAAGGTCTGGCGCGGATCGTACCGCTGGCGCAGGTGCTGGCCGGCTACTTTCCATATCACGCGGCTCGCGGCCATCTGCTGGAGCGTTCCGGCGCGCGGGAAGAGGCTTACGCGGCCTATGCCCGAAGCCTAGATCTCGCGCCCAGCGCTGCGGAGGCCGCACAGGTCCGGCTCTATATGGATCGGCTGGCCGCGCCGACGCCCGTCAGCCCGCAATGACCCCGCGGGGATCGGCGTCGAAATAGTCGGGATTGACGTCGCGGATCAGGCCGAGGCTGCCGTGCAGCGTCTTCACGTGCCGTCGCATGGCGGCCGAGGCCGCTTCCACGTCATGGGCTGCGATGGCCGCGACGATCTCGCTATGCTCGCGGATCACCCGGTCCATGCGGCCCGGATGGGGCAGGCTCAGATGGCGGCAACGGTCCACCTGCGTCTTCAGATGCAGGACCAGCCGCCAGATGCCGGGCAGGCCGGCGATCTCGGCAATGGTCTGGTGCAAGGCATCATCCGCCGCATGGAAAGCACGATGGTCGCCCCGCGCCGCCACGGCCATTTCGTCCGCGATCACCGCGTCGAGCCGCTTGAGGTCCGCCGCGCTCGCCTTTTCGGCGGCCGCCTGGGCGGTGACGTCCTCCAGCGCCGCGCGGGCGATCATGGCCTCGTGCAGGCTCGCCAGCGGAATGCGGGAGACATAGGTGCCGGACTTGGGGGCGATCTCCACCAGCCCCTCGTCCGCCAGCCGCAGCAGCGCCTCGCGCACCGGCGTGCGGCTGAGCCCATGGGCCGCCGCGATCTCCTTTTCGGCGATCACCTCGCCGGGAACCCGCTTCAGGGATACGATCTCGTCCCGCAACTGATGGTAGACGACGCTCGCGGCCGTCAACCGGCGCGGCCCGGTCTCGTCTCCCGGAAGCGCGAGGCCTAGGGCCTGCAAGCGTTCCATGCGCATCCCCCAAGTGGTGGCGGGACGATGCGCCGAAACGAAGCGGTCGTCATCCCGATCCATGGTCAGGCGATACAAAACGCCGGCGCCCCCCGCAAGCGCCGGTGCAGCGCCCCTGCTATGCGGCAAAACCTCCCCCCTTGCCCGCCACGCCGCCGCGCAGGATCAGCAGGCCGGACAGCGCCGCGGTGACGACCAGCGTCAGGCCGGAGACCGCCGCAATGGAAGGCTCCAACTGGTAGGAAAGGCTGGAGAAGATCTGGATCGGCGCCGTGGTCATGCGGCTCGCGAGGAAATAGGTGACGATGAACTCGTCGAACGAGGTGATGAAGGCGAACACCGCCCCGCCGATGAGACCGGGCCGGATGATCGGCAGTGTCACCCGCCACAGCGCCACCGGCAGAGGCGCGCCGAGACTGGCTGCCGCCTGCTCCAGCGAGCGGTCGAAGGCCTGAAGGCTCGCGCCTACGGTGACGATCACATAGGGGATGCACAGCACCAGATGGGCGGCGATGAAGCCCATCAGCGTGTCGTCGAAGCGCAGCGGCAGGAACACCCGGTAGATGGCCATGCCCAGCACCACGTGTGGCAGCACCATGGGTGAGACCAGCAGGGTGCGTAACGCCTTGCGCGTGATGAGCGGTCCGCGGTCGAGGCCGAGTGCCGCCGCCGTGCCGAACAGCAGCGCCAGTGGCGTCACCACGCCGGCAACGATCAGGCTGGTGCCGAGCGCCTTCCGCCAGGTGTCATCCTGGAAGATGAAGCCGTACCAGCGCAGGCCATAGGCCTTCGGCGGGAAGGACAGATAGTCCTCGGCGGTGAAGGACTGAATGAGCAGGATCACCTGCGGCAGGATGAGGAAGATCATCACCGCCACGGCGACGATGCTGACGAGGAGGCCCAGGGGCCGCTTGGCGTCGGTCATCAGGCGCCCTCCCCGCGCATGCGCTCGATCCGCTTCTCCGCCCGGCTCGACAGGCCGAGGACGATGAGGATGAAGGCCAGGAGCACGATGGCGAAGGCCGCCGCCCGGCTCCAGTCGAACTGGTTGCGCACGAGGTCGGTCATGACCATCGGCAAAGTGGTGACGAAGCTGCCGCCCATGATCACCGGCGTCAGATAGACGCCCATGGACAGAACGAAGACGAGCGTCGTCCCCGCGATGAGGCCCGGAAGGCTCAAGGGAAAGGTCACGCGCCAGAAGACCGTGGTGCGCGAGGCGCCAAGGCTCGCCGCCGCATCCTCGACGGACGGGTCGATGGACAGAAGCGAGGAGAAGACCGGCATCACCAGAAAGGCGAGATAGACGTGGGTCACGCCCACGACAACGCCGAACGTGTTGTAGAGGAGCGGCAGCGGGCCATCGATGAGACCGCTCTGGCGCAGCAGGGCATTCACCATGCCCTCGCGCCCCAGCACCAGCAGCCAGGCCACGTTGCGCACCACGACGCTGGTGAGCAGCGGCGAGATGACGATGGTGAGGGCCACGAGCCGCAGGACGGGCCCGGCGCGGCGCATGAACAGCGCCAGCGGATAGCCAAACAGGATGCACGCTGCGGTGATCAGCAGCGACAGCCGCACCGTGCGCCAGAAGATGGAAAGCGTGACGCCATCCGTAAAGAAGGCGGCGTAATTGGCGGAGGTCAGCCCGCCGCCGGCGCCGGCATGCAGGCTCTCGGAGCCGAGGATGCCAAGCGGCACGAAGAAGATGAGGGCATAGAGGACGAAGGTGGGGGCAATGAGCCCCCACCAGAAGATCCGCCGGCCGGTGCGGAGCGCCATGGATGATCTCCGCTCAGCTCTGCTTCCACGCATCCCAGCGCCGGCGCCATTCGGGCAGATTGTCGACGATAGCCTCGTAATCCTCCGGCACCGCGCGGGCGAGTTCCTCGGGCGTCGAGACGACCACGCGCTTGGCGATCTCCGGCGAATAGACGACCTTCTTGTTGGGCGAGGCGTAGAACAGCTTCTCGGCCATCGCCTGCTGCGGGGCGACGGTGCAGGAGAAGTTGATGAAGGCCTTGGCGAGATCCGGATTGCGGGCGCCGCGCGGGATGCAGAAGGGATCGGCGCGCGTGAAGAAACCTTCCTGCGGGCTGACGAAATCGATCGGCACGCCCTGATCCTTCAGCGGATAGACGCGCCCGTTCCACACGGCGATGAGCGAAACCTCGCCCGAGCGGATCAGTTGCTCCGCCTGCGCGCCGGTCGTCCAGAGGGTGGCAAGGTTGGGCCGCAGTTTGGTGAGGGCGGCGAAGGTCGCATCGTCCACCGGCAGGGGCTTGCCCTTCACGACGAGATTGACCATTTCGAGGGCCTGATCGAACAGGGCCTCGTTGAGCGCCACCTTGCCCTTGTACTGCGGGTCCCAGAGGTCCGCCCATTTGGTGGGCGGCGTCTTCACCTTCTCGGTGTTGTAGCCGATGCCATAGCTCCACAGCACCAGCTTCGGCCCGTGCGGGGTGATGTAGCTGGGATAGAGGTTGGCATATTCCGGCATGTCCTTCGCGTCGATGGTCTGGAACAAGTTGTTCCGGACGCCGAAGACATAGTCCGTCATCTGCATGGGGATGACATCGGCATCGGGCCGGCCCGCATCCACCTGCGCCTTGATCTTCGCCATAGGCGGCGAGGAACCCTGCATGGTGAGCACCTCGACCTTCACGCCGGTCTTCTGGGTGAAGGGGTCGATCCAGTGATCCTTGATGACCTTTCCGAGCAGGCCGTCGAAATTATAGACCACCAGCGTCTCGCCCGCGGCGAGCGAGCGGGTGATCACCGCGGGCGCCGCCAGCGGCGCGGCGGCGAGCGCCCCGAGCCCCTTGAGCGCCGAGCGGCGGCTGAGGCGGATCTTGTCCGTCATTGTCTGTTCCCCGTCTTGAGTTGAGCGAAGGCCTGCGCGCCTTGAGGCGCGTTCTGGTATCGTTGGGGTTGGAAACCGGCGGCGGATCAGGCGGCCGGCGTCACCTCGAACAGGCAGAAGGCATGGCCTTCCGCGGCGCATTGCGTCTCGGCCGACTGGAGCTTGCGCGGCGCGCCCGCCTGCTCGCAGACGAATTCGAGGGCACCGGCGAGCCAGGGCGCGAACATGTAGCAGAGCTTGCGCCCCGCCCCTCGCGTCTCGTCCGTGACGAAGGAGGAATGGTCGAGCCGCACGGTGGCCGTGCCCGCAACCGGATCGATGGCGAGGATGGAGAACTTGCCCCAGCCGCGCTGGGAGAGGCGCTTCATATAATGGGCGAACACATCGACGCCGCTGAGGCCATAGACCTCGCTCTGCTTCTTGCACCACACATAGGCGGACTTGTGCCCGGCGGGCGCGAGGGCGGCGTTGAACGCCTCCGCGCCGATCTCCGCCTCGATGGCGAAGTGGTTGTTGTTGTAGAAATGCTGGGGCACCAGGATCATCGGCATCTGGTCGGCGTACCAGCGCCCTGTTTCCGGATCGACGTCGAGTTCGATTTCAGGCTTGGCCACGGACGGTTCCTTCTGTTGCGGCGCGATGAGCGGGGCCTCAGCGGCCCCACACGTCCTTCAGGAGCTGCAGCCAGTTGCCGCCCATCACCTTCTCGATGCGACCCGTGGACCAGCCGCGCTGCTCCATGGCGGCGGTGAGGTTCGGGAAGTCGCCGATCTCGCGGAAGCCCTCGGGATTGATGACCGCGCCGAAGTCGGTGAGCTTGCGGCCGAAACCCTTGTCGTGGGTGATCCAGTCGAAGAAGGGCTGGCCATAGCCCTGCGTGAAGTCGGTCCCGACGCCGACGATATCCTCGCCCACGAGGTTGATGACGTATTCCATCGCCTCGACATAATCGGCGACCGTCGCGGCCGGGCCTTTCTTGAGGAAGGGCGGGAACATGGTCACGCCGACGAAGCCGCCCTTCTCGGCGATGAAGCGCAACTGCTCGTCGCTCTTGTTGCGCTTGTGCTCCTTGAGGCCGGACGGCAGGCAGTGGGAATAGGCCACGCGCTGCTTGGACGCCTTGATGACATCCTCGGAGGTCTTCGGTCCCACATGCGAGAGATCGCACAGGATGCCGAGGCGGTTCATCTCCGCCACCACGTCATGGCCGAAGTCGGAGAGGCCGCTGTCGCGGCTCTCGTAGCAGCCCGAGCCCACCCAGTTCTGGGTGTTGTAGGTCATCTGGATGATGCGGATGCCGAGTTCGTGGAACAGCGGCAGATATTCGATGCGGTCGTCGATGGCACTGGTGTTCTGCCAGCCGAGGATGATGCCCGTCTTGTTCTCCGCCTTGGCGCGGAGGATGTCCCCGGTGGTGTAGACCTGCGTGATGAGATCCGCGTGTGTGCGGAAATCCGCCTTCCACTTGGCGATGTTGCGCATGGTCTCGGTGAAGTTCTCCCACACCGAGCAGGTGCAGTTGGCGGCCGTCAGGCCGCCCTTGCGCATGTCCTCGAAAACCGGGCGGCTGAAATCGGAAATGATCAGGCCGTCAATGACGATCAGGCTGTCGTGAAGCGTCGACACGATACTCTTCCTTCGCTTGAAAAATGGAAAATGGGCGGAGACCGGAAGCTCAGAGCGGCACGAGAACCGCCGCCTCCGGCTGCCAGGAGACATGAACCGGCTGACCCGCATTCAGCGGGCTTGGGCCGCCGGCGGCCGGCGAGGGGCAGCGGGCGGTGAGGGTGAGACCGGAAGCGGCCCGCACCTGATAGTCGATGACGAGGCCCCGATAGGTGGCCAGCTCGACCCGGCCGGGCAGATGGCCCTGCCCGCCCTCGCCCACCGCGATGACGATCCGTTCGGGGCGCACGCCGAGGGCCACGTCCTCCTTGCCCGGCGGCGGGCCGGCGACCGGGACCACCTCGCCCGTCGCGAGCCGGAAGCCCCCGGTGTCGGGGCGCCCCGGCAGAAGATTGGTCACCCCCATGAACTCGGCCACGAAATGGGATTTCGGCGTGGCGAAGACCTCGTCCGGCGAGCCCTCCTGCTCGATGCGCCCGGCGCGCATCACCACCACCCGGTCGGAGACTGAGAGCGCCTCGTCCTGATCATGGGTTACGAAGATGGTGGTGATGCCGAGTGACCGCTGGATCTGCCGGATTTCCAGCTTCATCTCCTGCCGCAACTGGGCATCGAGATTGGAGAGTGGCTCGTCGAGCAGCAGCACGTCCGGCTCGATCACCAGCGCCCGCGCCAGCGCCACGCGCTGCTGCTGGCCGCCGGACAATTGCTTGGGCAGGCGCTCCGACAGGTGGCCGAGGCGCACCTTGTCCAGCGCCGTCTTCACCCGCGCGGCGATGTCGGCCTTGGAGACCTTGCGCATCTCAAGGCCGAAGGCGACGTTCTGCGCGACGCTCATGTGCGGGAACAGCGCGTAATTCTGGAAGCCGAAGCCCATGTTGCGCTTGTGCGGCGGCAGGTGGGTGACATCGCGCCCGCCCACCATGATGCGCCCCTCGGTCACCGGCACGAAGCCGCCGACCATGCGCAGCGTCGTGGTCTTGCCGCAGCCGGAGGGGCCGAGCAGCGCCACCAGTTCTCCCTGCCCGATAGAGAGGGAGACATGGTCGACTGCGACCATGTGCTCGTAGCGCTTGACGATGGACTGGAGAACGACCTCGGACATGGAAGCACCCGTGTTCGCAGCCCGGCGCTCAGAAGGCGCGGGCAAGTTTCGCGTAGCGGTCGCTGACGATGAGCAGCGTGCCGATGATGAGGATCTGGACGGTGGCGACGGCGGCGACGGTGGAATCGAGGTTCCACTCCAGATAGGAGACGAGCGCGATCTGGAGCGTGGTGCGGCCCGGCCCCACGAGGAAGATCGACTTCTCCAGATCGATGAAGGAGATGACGAAGGAGAACAGCGCCGCCGCGACGATGGCGGGGCGGATCATCGGCAGCGTCACCCGCCGGAACACCGTGAAGGGCGCAGCCCCGAGGGAGGAAGCCGCTTCCTCGCAGGAGCGGTTGGCGCCCGCGAGACCCGCCGTGACAAGTCGCACCGTCCAGGGCAGCGCGATGAGGCCATGGGCGACCAGCAGGCCACCGAAGGTGCCGGTCACGTCCCGGTCGATCAGCACCTCCAGCTCGATGAAGGCGATGAACAGCGCCGCGCCGCCGACGATGCCGGGCACCACCATGGGTGCCAGCAGCAGCGTCTGGATGGCATCGCGGCCCAGAAAGCGATAGCGCACCAGCGCAAGGCTCGCCGGAATGCCGAGCCCGAGCGAGATGACGACCGCGCACATCGCCGTCTCCACGCTGGTGAGGAAGCCGTTGCGGAAGGCCTCCTGCTCCCAGGCCCGCGCGTACCAGGACAAGGTGTAGCCGGTGGGCGGGAAGGAGAGGATGCGGTTCTCGAAGAAGCTCACCCAGACGATGGCGACCAGCGGCAGGAGCACGAAGGCGAGCACGGTGGCGGAGAGGCCGGCATAGATGCGGCG
Source organism: Azorhizobium caulinodans ORS 571 (assembly GCF_000010525.1). GTDB lineage: Bacteria > Pseudomonadota > Alphaproteobacteria > Rhizobiales > Xanthobacteraceae > Azorhizobium > Azorhizobium caulinodans. The sequence continues at coordinate 2,796,758 of NC_009937.1, forward strand.
GATGGCAAGCGCGCCCATCACTCGCTCCACTTCCGGTAATGCCGCTGCACCAGCACATTTGCGGTGGTGGTGAGGCACAGGGTGACGGCCATCAGCACGAAGGCGAGCGCGGCGCCGAAGGGCCAGTTCATGGCCTTGGCCACCTGCTGATAGACGGTGGGCGCCATCATGTGGAAGGTCGGCCCGCCGATCAGCACCGGCGTCGCATAGGCATTCATCGAGAGGATGAAGCACAGCATGGTGCCGGCGAGGAGGCCCGGCAGCGCCAGCGGCAGCACCACTCGGCGCAGCACCACCCCATGCGGCGCGCCGAGGCTGGCTGCGGCAGCCTCCAGATTTTCGTCGATGCCCTCCAGCACGCTCTGGAGCGTTACGATCATGAAGGGCAGCATCACGGAAACGAGGCCGATGACGACGGCGGTCGGCGTGTACATCAGCTTGACGGCGGAGAGGCCCACGCTGCCGAGCGCGGCATTGAACAGGCCCTTGTCGCCGAGGATCACCATCCAGGCGGCGGTGCGCACCGCATTGCCCATGAGCAGCGGCAGGATGATGAGGATGAGCAGGCGCGGCTTCCACTTCGGCCCGGCGTGGCGCACCAGCGCGTAAGCGACGGGGAAGCCCGCCAGCAGGCACAGGACGGTGGAGAGGGCAGACACCCAGAGCGTGGTGCCCAGCACCTCCTGATAGAAGCTGTCGGAAAAGAACTTCTGATAATTGGCGAGGGTCAGCGCCTCGACCATCATCTGGCCAGGCACGAAGCGGTTGAGGCTGTAGCGGAACATCAGCGCCAGCGGCGCCACCAGCCCGAGCAGCACGAAGAGCGTGGCCGGTGTCGCCAGCCCGAAGGCCGGCGACACCCGGACGCCGGCCCGCGCGCGAGGCGCGGGCACATCCATTTCCATCTGACCGTTCATCGCTGAGGCGGGCATGTCGCGGCTCAGCGGGCGATGTTCTTGTTCCACCACTCCAGCCATTCGGCCGTATTCTTGGCCACGTGCTCATAATCGGGGAATTTGAGCGCCGCGGCCTCCGCCGCCGTGAAATCGATCTTCGCTTTCAGCTCGGGCGAAAGGGCTGCCTTGGCGTTGGCCGGAGCGTAGAAGCTGGCGCCCGCGAGGCCCGCCATGGCCTTGGGATCGAGCATGGCGTTGAAATAGACATAGGCCAGCTCCGGGCTCGGGGCCCGCTTGGGCAGGGCCGCGCCGAACATGACGGCGATAGCGCCCTCGGCCGGATACTGGATGGCGAGCGGCGCCCCATCATTGGCCCACTGGAGGCCGCGCGCCTTGTAATTGATGGCGATGTCCACCTCGCCATTGGCAAGGCCTGCCGCCAGTTGCTGATGGGCCGCATAGATGCGCGGCTGGGTGAGTTCTTTCAGCTCGATGAGGCGCTTCTTGCCCTCTTCCGTATTGGTGACGTTTCCGCCCTTGATGAGCCCGGCCATCATCACATAATTGAAATAGAGCTGGTTGGTGAGGCCGAGCTTTCCGGCCCATTTCTTGTCCCACAACTCCGCATAGGACTTCGGCGGGTTCGGCACCTTGTCCTTGTTGTAGATGAGCGTCACGCCGCTATAGAGCCACGGCACGAAGAATGGCTTGGACTTCAGCGCCGGCACCACGTCCGCATAGTTCGGCACCTTGGCGAAATCGATGTCGGCCAGCACGTCCTGGCCGTTCAGTTCGACGCTGTCGCCTTCATTGATATGGATGACGTCGATGGTGCCGCGACGCAGGCGCTTCTCGGCGATGAGCTTGGCCTTGCGCTCCGGCTCCATGCCGAGGTCGCGGACGATCTTGATGCCCTGGCTTTCCACCAGCGGCGCCTCGACGAACTTGATGGTGCGTTCGTTCCAGTCGCCGCCCCAGTTGGAGACCACAAGTGTGCCCTCAAGGGCGGCGGCGCCACGGGGCAGGCCGAACACGGCGCTGCCGGCAGCAAGGCCAAGGCCCACGAGGACAGAGCGGCGCGAAAGGGGCGCAGAAAAGGGAGTAGTCGTCTTCGTCATGTCCGCCTCTGGATTTTTATGATGCGTGCGTGGCGAAGAGGCGCGCACGGAGCGCGCGCCTCGTGGACGGACCGGCCTCAGGCGGCAGCGCGCGTACCCACGTCGTCCAGATAGGCGATGCAGCGCGACAGGGGCTCCACATCGGCGAACTTGGCGTCGATATCGAACAGGTTCCAGGCCACCGCACCCGGCACGCGATCACCGATGCATTCCTTCACCGCAATGGTGCGGAAGCCTTCCGCAAGCCCGTCGCACAACGTCGTGCGCACGCAGGCGGAAGCGGTGACGCCGGTGACGAGGATGGTGTCCACATTGTTGGCGCGCAGGAAGCCGGCAAGATAGGTGCCATGGAAGGCCGAGGCGCGCTTCTTGATGAGAACCTGTTCGCCCGGCACCGGCTCGATGCGGCTGTCGATGGCCCAGAGGTCCGGCTTGTCCTGAGCCACCACTTCGACCGGGATCTTCTGGTGCCAGAGCCCCATGTCCGTGGCATCGCTGGCGCGGTCGGTCACCTGATAGCAGGTCGTGACATGAACCACGGGATGGCCGTTGCGGCGGCACGCGGCCAGCAGCGCCTGCACGCCCGGAATGATCTCCTCGTCGATCTTCTCGCAGGTGAAGGGATTGCCGGGGCGCGTCCAGGCATTGGCGAGATCCACATTGATCAGCGCGGGCCGCCGGCCGAAGCCGACACGGCGCTGGAAGCCGTTGCGCTGATAGAGTTCGCTCGCCTTGCCGAAGGCAGCCGAAAGGGCTGCGTCGAGTTCCGCATCGAAAGCCATCGCTGTCGTCCTCTGGAGGTTCGCGCTGTTGTTGCTGCGCTTGACCGCAACGATGGGGCCGTTCGATCGAGAATTGGAAATTCTAATTTCTTCGCTATTGATACGGTTTTTGGTATGAATTCCGGATGCGTTTCGACCTGCGCCACATCCGGAGCTTCATCGTCCTCGCCGAGACCTTGCATTTCGGCCGGGCGGCGGAACGGCTGAACATGACCCAGCCCGGCATGAGCCGGCTGATCGGCGAGCTCGAGCGGGAGGTGGGCGTTCCCCTCTTCCGCCGAACCACGCGTACCGTGGAGCTGACGGAAGCCGGCAAGGCCTTCCTTGGGGAATGCGCGCTCGCCATGGACCGGCTCGACCGCGCGGTGTCCATCGCCCGGCGTACCGCCAAGGGCGAGACCGGCATCCTGCGCATCGCCTACATGGATTTCGCCATCAACGGGCGCCTGCCCGAACTGTTGCGCAGCTTCAGCCGCATGCGGCCGGACATCCGGCTCGAACTGTCCTTCATCGCGACCCTGAAGCAGTATGAGGCGCTGCTGGCGGACCGTATCGACATCGGCTTCCTCATCGGCCCCGTGGACCAGCCGGGGCTCGCCAGCTACACCTTCGACCGCGACCGCTACGTGGTCCTTCTGCCGACCACCCACCCGCTCTCGAACGTGCGCAACCTGCGCCTGTCGGATCTCGCCCGCGAGCCCTTCGTGCTCGGGTCCGGCGAGAACTGGGGCGCCTTCCGCAACCAGCTCTTCGCACTCTGCCACCGGGCCGGCTTCGTGCCGGACATCGTGCAGGAAGCCTCATCCTCCGAAGGCATCTTCGGCCTCGTGGCCGCAGGGGCGGGCATCAGCCTCTATGCGAGCTGCGTGCGCAACCTCCAGCGCCGGGGCATCGTCATCCGCGAGATCGAGGACACGCCGGACCAGCTTCTCACCTGCGCCGCCTGGATCAGCCCGACGCAGTCGCCTGGCGTTCAAGTGTTCGTGGATTTCCTCTCGCAGGTCTGGGGCGGTCAGATCGCCAGCGCCTGAACGTGCCTCCAAACGCAGACGGGCGGCCGAAGCCGCCCGCTGCGTGTCTCTTGCGGGGCGATGCGACTCAGGCGGCCCGGACCGTCTGGAGGAAGCGCGCCATTTCCGCGCTCAGCGCCTGCGCCTGGCCCTGGAGGTCGGAGGACAGCGTCAGCACCTGCCCCGCCGCAGACCCCACGCTCTGCGCGGTCTGTGCAACGCCAGTGATGTTGCCGGTCACCTCGCTCGTGCCCGCGGACGCTTCCGCGACGCTGCGCACGATCTCGCCGGTGGCGACACCCTGCTGCGCCACGGCCGCCGCGACGGCATTGGCGTAGGTGTTCATCTCCTGAATGGTGGTGGCGATACGGCCGATGGCATCCACCGCCTTGCCGGTGGTGGACTGGATGGCGCCCACCTGCCCCGAGATCTCGGCGGTGGCCTTGGCCGTCTGGTCGGCGAGTTCCTTCACCTCGCTCGCCACCACTGCGAAGCCCTTGCCTGCCTCACCCGCACGCGCCGCCTCGATGGTGGCATTGAGGGCAAGGAGGTTGGTCTGGCCGGCGATCGAGCTGATGAGGTTCAGGATGTCGCTGATCTTGGCCGCAGCCAGCGAGAGTTCGCGGACGATCTCGCCCGTGGCATGCGCCTCGTTCACGGCGGTCATGGACACGTCCGCCGCCTGCTGCACCTGCCGGCGGATTTCCTGCACGGAGCTGCCGAGTTCCTCCGCAGAGGAGGCGACGACGTTGACGTTCGCCGCCGCCTGCTCGGCCGCAGCGGCAACGGTGTTCGAGCGGCCGGCGGTGTCGTCGGCGCTCTGCGAGAGCACCTGTGCCGAGGCCTTGAGCTGGTCGGCGGAAGCCCCCACGGCGCCGATGATGCCGCCCACATTGGTCTCGAACAGATCCGCGAGCTGCTGCATGGCATCGCGGCGCTCGGCCTCCGAACGCGCTCGGGCGGCGGCGGTTTCCGCCTCCAGCGCGCTGTTGCGCAGCAGGCTGTCCTTGAACACCTGCACGGAGCTGGCCATATGACCGATTTCGTCCTTGCGGCCGACACCGGGGATTTCGGTCTCCAGCTCGCCGTCGGCGATCCGGCCGATGGCCGCCGTCATCTGGAACAGAGGACGAATGGCCCGGCGCTGCACCACCACGAGCACGGCAATGGCAGCAAGCACCACCACCACGAGGCCGACGACCGAGAGGATCAGGTTCTGGCGCGCGGAGGCGATGGCACTGTCGATGGCAAGCTCGGAGCCTTCGAACGCGGCGTCGCGCAAGGCGATGACGACGTTCCACATGCGGAAGGTGCGCTCGCGATAGGTGCTGCCGTCGATGGGGAAGTCGCCCGTCTCGAAATACTTCGCCATCTCGTCCCGCAGGCCGGCGAAGAACTGGATGTAGTCGCTGTTCGCCTTGTCGAGCGCCGGCTTGAAGGAGGGCGCACCGCCCGTCACGTTCCGCAGTTCCCACAGGCCACCCCAGAGCTGATCCACGCGGCCCTGGAGGGTGTAGAACTGGATGCGCTGCTCGGGCGTCACCGGCTTGTGCGCCGCCACCAGCGACTGCAGCATGCCCGCCTGACGTCCGCCGTAATCACGCAGATCCAGGACAGCGGCACCGACATTGCCCCAGGCGAAGGCGACGCCGTTGGCGGGCGCCATCTTGCGCAGCTGCGTGTTGAGCGCCTGCGCGGCAAGCGTATTCATGGCGCTCGCCTTGTCGGTCACCACATTGGCCGCCGTGCCGCGCTGGTTGATGGGCAGGGCCATGGCGCTGGACTGGGTGTCCTTGATCTGGCGATAGGCCTCGTCCAGCTGCTTCGACACCGCGATGATGGCGTCCGCGTCGGCAAGCTGGCCGACCGTCGCCTCGGTGCGGGCGCGGATGGCGGCCAGCGCCTTTTCGGAGGCCTCGCGATAGGCCGGCAGATCGGTGCGGCTGACCTGATCGCTCGTCATGGTCTGGATGGCGAGCGTGAGCAGGCCCCGCTCCGGATTCATCACCCGCGGCACGTCGGCAAGCGCACGGACCACCTCCAGGCGGAGGCGCGCATCCTGGCTCAGGGTGAGCTGGTTGTACTGCCGCACGGCCATCATGATCGATAGCGCGCAGGCTATCGCGGCAACACACAGGATGGACAGAGATAGCAGGCGCTTGATCGTCACGGGTGGCGTCTCCCTAAGGCTGTAGCTGGCCTGCCGCCTTCTTCAAGCGGCATTTACGTCCAGCCTGCCTTATATTTCGCCGGCCTTGCCCGGAGATTGCGCCACGGAGCTACCGCTCCGGATTGATCCTGCGGAATGCTTTCCCGTCCATCATGATGCCGTAGCCGTCGAACGCGAGCGCGGCGCCCGCGGCCGCCTCGAGATCGGCAGCCGTGGAGGCATGGATGACAAAGAGCGGGTCTCCCGCGCGCACCACGTCGCCCACCCGCGCCTTCAGATCGATACCGGCACCCTTGTCCAGCGGCGCGCCGGCAAGGCGAGCGATGCCGGCCACGGCGAACCCGTCGATATCGCTCACCTGTCCGTCATTTTGGGCGGTCACGGTGTGCGTGAGGCGGGCGGGACGCACCGGCTCGCTCCAGCGCCCTTGCGCCTCCACGATCCGCTCCAGCGCCGCGCGGGCGGCACCGGAAGCGAGAAGCTCCTCGGCGCGGGCGCGCGCCCTGTCCGGACCAACGGCCGGATCCCAGGCGAGAATGCGGCTGGCGAAGAAGAGGGCCTTCTCTTTCAGGTCCGGCGGGGCTTCGGAATGATCCTCCAGGACCCAGAGCACGTCCCGGACCTCAAGAGCCGGCCCGATGCCGCGCCCGATGGGAGCGCTGCCGTCGGTGGGAATGGCTTCGACGGTGAGGCCGAGCCCGGCGCCGACCTGCTCGAACAGGCGCGCCATCTCGTGGGCTTCGCCCGCCCCCTTCACGCGGGCGCGGGCGCCAAACGGCAGGTCGATCACCACATGGGTCGAGCCAGCCGCCAGCTTCTTGGACAGGATGGAGGCCACCGACCAGCGGGTGGAATCGAGCCCCAGCGGCCGCGTAATGGCGTTCATGACATCATCGAGGGCCGAATGACTGAGCCGCCCGTTCCAGGCGATGCAGCCGCGTGCCCGTTCCACCGTCCGGCGCACCTCGGCGCTGTCGAGATCGACGCGCGCCAGCGTCTCCATGGCGTCCGCCGTGCCGGCCGCCGAGGTGATGGCGCGGGAGGAGGTCTTGGGGATGGCGAGCCCGTGCGCGGCGACGATCGGCACCACGATCATGGTGATGCGGGAACCGGGAATGCCGCCCATGGAATGCTTGTCCACCACCATGGGCTCGTCCCATGTGATGCGGCTCGCGAATTTCGCCCGCACCTTGGCGAGCGCCAGCACTTCGTCGTCACTCAGGCTGCGGTCGGCGGCTACGAGAAAGCCGGCGACCTCGCTGTCGGGATAACGCCCCTCCACGATGTCTCCGACGACCTGCGCATAAGCGCCCTCATCCAGCGTCGCGCCCTGGATCTTACGGCGGAGCGCGGCGCGGCTTTCGGGCACGGGGGTGCGGGTGAGGACCAGTTCCGCGCCTTCGGGCAGGCCGAGAGCCCCGAAGGCTTCCGACGACAGGCCGACGGCATCGGACGGCAGCAAGGCATCGCCCACCAGGGCCACTTCGGCGCGGATACTGCGCCCCTCCCCGATCAGGTCCACACGTCCCGGCCCGAGATAGTCCGGTGCGGCCACAACGGTATTCCCACGAGCCAGAAAGGCGACGTTGCGGCGTCCGGTCTCAATGGCCATCCGCACCAGCCTCAGGCGGGCGGTCTGCGCGACAAGCGCAGCGACGAATTTCTCGATGCCGGCGCGCGGCGTGCTGTCGTTCGGCACCTGAATGACCGTGACGCTCTCCGGAAACGGCGGCACTTTGCGCTCAAGCCGGGCGGCGATGTTCTCCGCGCCCTCGCGTCCCCTGCCCTTCAGCCGCTCGGCCAGCACCGCCTCCGGTGCGGTGATCTCCACCACCACGAGATGCGGCACCCGCTCCGCCAGCGCCGCGACCATGGCTCGCGAGCCGTTGGCGATCACGTGACGCCCGGCGGCCATGTCGTCGAGCAGTGTGGCGCGCAGGCCGTATTTGAGCCCATGGGCCTCCCAATGGATCAGGAATCCGCCCTGCGCCAGCACGGCGTCAAACTGGTCAACGCTCAGCGCCTCGTGCGCCTCGCCGCCCGCATCGGCCGGCCGGGTGATGGCCCGGCGCGCAAACACGTAACGTCCGGTGGGACCGAGAGCCGCCTTCGCCCCCTCGATGAGGGTGTCCTTGCCCGAGCCGCTCGGCCCGACCACGAAGAAGAAGAGTCCCGATCCCATGACGCTCACTCCGCCTCGTCGAGGCCGATGTCGACGGCTGGCGCCGACTGGGTGATCTTGCTGGTGGAAATGTAGTTCACCCCCGTCTGCGCGATCGGGCCGATGGTGTCGAGCCGGATCCCGCCGGAGGCTTCCAGCGGCACGCGCCCGGCCACCAGCTCCACCGCCGCCTTCATGTCCGGGATGGACATGTTGTCGAGCATGATCACGTCCGCACCCGCTGCGAGCGCCTCGCCCACCTGATCGAGGCGGTCGCATTCCACCTCGATCTTGGTGAGGGTCGGCAGGCTTTTCCGGGCGCGGGCGACAGCCGGGCCGATGCCGCCGCACACGGCGATGTGGTTGTCCTTGATCATCACGCCGTTATCGAGGCCGAGGCGATGGTTGAGGCCGCCGCCGGATGTGACGGCATGCTTCTCGATCATGCGCAGGCCGGGCGTGGTCTTGCGGGTGTCGATGAGGCGCGCCTTGGTGCCGGCAACCGCCGCCACATATTTCGCCGTCTCGGTGGCGATGCCGCTCATGCGCTGGACAATATTGAGGGCCGTGCGCTCGGCGGTGAGGATGCCCCGCGCCGGGCCGCGCACGGTGAGCAGCACCGCGCCCTTTTCCACCACATCGCCGTCCTTCACCTTCACTTCCACGTCGAGCCGCTTGTCGTAGCGCCGGAAGATGGCGGCCGCGATCTCGATGCCGGAAATGGTCATGGGCTCGCGGGCATTCATGTAGAAATGGCCCTGCTCGTCCGGCTCGATCATCACCTGCACGGTGAGGTCGCAATAGCCGATGTCCTCGGCAAGCCAGAGGTCGATCAGCCGGTCAATCTGGAAGGGATCATACATGGGGCTTCTCCCGAGGAAGGCGCATTGAATTCAGGCGTGTTGCCGCCGGCGCCGGGAGGCCGTCGTGGCGGCCCGGCGGGACAGAATTTCAGAGCGATCAGCGGTGGTCCGTCAGGACCGGAAGGACGATTTCAGGTGCGGCACCTCCTCATGACGGCCGCCGCGAACGGTCGAGCGCGAGCAGGAGGCCGTTGGCGACGAGCGCCACGATGGCGATGAGGAGGGCGACAGCCAGAACGGTCGGCATGTCGCCCCGCTCCATGGCATGGGTGACCATATAGCCGAGGCCGTTGCGCGAGGCGAACATCTCCCCGATGAGCACGCCCAGCAGGCAGAGCGAGACCCCGAGCCGGGCGCCGGTGATGACCTGCGGTAGGATGGCGGGGAGGATGACGCTCACCGCCGTCTGCCACGAGGTGAGCCCCATCACCGCCGCGCTTCGCCGATAGACCGGCTTCAGCTGCAGGATGGCGTTCATGGTGAAGAGCGTGAGCGGGATCAGACCATGCATGATGCCGAAGGCGATGCGGGCGGAGATGCCGAGTCCGAAGATGAGCAGCACCAGCGGATAGAGCGTCACCTTCGGCAGCGAATAGAGGTTCACGAGGATGGGCTCCGCCACCTCCCCCGCGAGCCGCTTCATGCCGAGCAGGACACCAAGAGTGATGCCCGCCGCCGTGGAGAGAACAACCGCCACCGCAAACGCATAAAAGGTCTGGCCTGCCTGCTTCCAGAAGGTGGGATCACCCAGCAGCACGCCCATCTGGCGGAGCGTTTCCAGCGGCGAGGGCAGGCTGGAATTGGCGACACCGAGGTGCAGCGCCTCCCAGGCGACGAGGCCGGCGAGAATGACGAGGAGAGGACCAAGGACATGGCGCATGGCGATCACCGCCTCAGCCGGGACTGGAGCCGCCGGTCGACCGCGTCGAGCCCGGCATTGATCACCGTGACCGCCAGGATGATGAGCAACATCAAGGCGTACATGTCGCGGTTGTTGAAGTTGTTATAGGCATAGGCAATGGCATAACCGATGCCGGCGCCCGACAGGATGAATTCGGACGCGATGACGCCGATGAAGGCATAAGCAACCGAGAGCTTCATGCCGGTGAAGAGATAGGGCAGCGCCGCCGGCAGGCTGATCTTCAAGGCCCGCTCCACCGGCCCCATGCGCAGCATGCGCGCGGTCTTGCCGAGCACGGGCGGAATGCGGTCGATGCCGTTCAGTGTCGCGGTGATCATGGCCACGATGGCGAGCAGCACGGCGATGGCGATGATGGCCCCGCTGCCGACCCCGAACAGGATGATGAAGACCGGGTAGAACATGAAGGTCGGGACAGCATAATAGCTGGCCAGCAGAGGCTCCACCGCACCGCGCACCTTCGGCAGGGCGTGCAGGATGGCGCCGATGAGAAAGCCGAGCACGATGGCGATCACGGCCGCCGCCGCCACGTTGCTGAAGCTCACCAGCATGTCGCGATTGTAGGTGCCGCGCGCCAGGATCTCCGCAAGGCTCGCCGCCATGACCGACGGCGGCAGAAGGATGGTCATGGGAATCCAGCCGATGCGGCAGGCAAATTCCAGCGCCCCGACCGCGCCCACGATGACAGCGAGCCGCAGCCAGAAGGCATAGCCGGAGAAGCGGTAGAGCGCCGAAGTCGCCACGGCCGCCTCCTCAGCTTCCGCGCAGGTGCTTGAGGGATTCAGCGCGCAGCTTCTCCCACAGATGCGCGGTGAGTTCGCCGAAGCGCGGATGGGAGACGATGCGGCTGTCCCGATCGCGCGGCCAGCCGGTTTCCAGGACGTCGATGAACAGGCCGGGACGGGCCGACATCACGCCCACGCGATCGGAGAGCATGGCCGCCTCGTCCAGCGCGTGTGTAATGAGGAGAACCGTCGCGTTCGTCTCCCGCCAGAGGCGCAGCAGTTCGTCACCCATCAGCAGTCGGGTCTGCTGGTCGAGCGCGCCGAAGGGCTCGTCGAGAAGGATGAGGCGCGGCTGCATGACCAGCGTGCGGGCGATGCACACGCGCTGGCGCATGCCGCCGGAGAGTTGCGCCGGATAGGCCTTGGCAAAATCCTTCAGCCCCATGAAGCCGAGGGCATAGTCCACGCGCCGCTCGATCTCCGCAGGATCGACGCCCGAGCGCCGGAGGCCGAAAGAGACGTTGTCGTGCACATTCAACCAGGGGAAGGACGCGTCCTCCTGGAACACCACGCCGACGCCCGCCGGCACGCCGGTGATCGGCTTGCCCTCGAATTCCGCACGTCCGGCCGTAGGGGCCGAGAGACCGGCGAGGACGTCCAGCAGGGTGGACTTGCCGCAGCCCGAAGGGCCGACCACCGAGAAGAACTCCCCCCGCCGCAGGTCGAGATCCACCGGTCCAAGCGCGTGGACTGCGCCCCCCTTGGGGGAGCCGAAGACCCGGGTCACGCCCGTCAGCCGGGCGTGGTGGTCGTCGGTGGCGGCGGAGGGCACCGCTGCGAGCACCGCGCTCATTTCGTGCCCTGGAGGGCCGGAGGCAGGTAGCTCGGATCGAGCAGCTTCGACCAGTCCACGTCGGCCGTCACTTCGCCGATCAGCTTCAAGCCGTCCACGGTGCGGTTCAATTCGGGAATGGAGAACTCGCCCTCGCTCCACATGCGCGGACCGATCATGTTGTCCACCGCGATCTTTGCGATCTTCGGCTCAAGCTTGAAGTCCTTGCCGACGATCTCCGCTGCCTTGGCGGGATCGGCATAGATGGCTTTCACACCGTCGGCCCGGCCGGCGATGATCGCCTTGAGCTTTGCCGGATTGGCCTTGGCGAAGGCGCGCGTCGTGATGCCCACCGAGGTCGTCATGGGCGGCAGCACCTTGCCGTAATTGACGACGGTCCGGTACTTGTCGGCGCGGATGATGGAGAGCGGCTCAATAAGGGCCGCCGCGGCCACGGCGCCCTGCTCCAGCATGGTGAGGCCGTTCACATAGCCGCCCGAGGCCACGCGCTCCACCTTGGACGCGTCCACGCCCTGTTCCTTGAGCGCCATCAGCAGCAGCATCTCCGAGACGCCCTTGGGCGAGGTGATGGCGACCTTCTTGCCTTCCAGATCCTTCAGCGACTTGATCGGCGAGTCCGGCATGGTGACGAGGGAGGCTTCCGCCACCGAACGGGTACCCGTGTTGACGATGATGACATCGAGCCCCTGACGCTGCGCCGCGAGCGCGGCGGCGATCGCCACATCGCCATAAGGCGTATCGCTGGCGAGAAGATTGCGCACCGTCGTGCCGCCGCCTCCGGAGCCGATGATGCTCGTGATGTCGACACCCGCCTTCTTGAACAGGCCTTCCGCCATGGCCACCGCATAAGGCGCGCCATAGAGGCTCGTGCCCCACTGGGTCACGGAAATCTCGTCGGCCTTGGCGGCGCCGACGGCGGCGACGCCGGTGATCGTGACCGCAGCCACAAAGGACCGGATGGACGGGAAGAAGGACATGAAGCTGACCCCGCTGGCTGTGTCGTTCCACGCAGAATAGGCGTCGCAGGACCGAGGGGAAGCCGCAGAAGCGTGCCTGCGGCGGAGCGTGCACCTATCCGGTACCGATCGATTGCTTGCGAAGTAGAGTACACACTTTTTAGTTCGTCAACGTAGAAGGCGGCCTCGCGAGCGTTTTCGAGCAAGGATATTTTGTGCAGCGCGTGCCAATTTAATTTGCACACGCACAAATTTCGAGACGCAGCGCGAAATCAACATTTCCCGATTGCGCGAGAAGAAGAGTGCACACTACGATCCCATAGATGAGCGCCGTCGTGACGGAACGACGGGACCGTCACGGCCGGAGTGACAGCGTGTCCGACGATCGCCACCGCGAGACTTCGACCGGAACGGCCGACGCTCCGCACGCGGACGGCCCCTACGACTTCCGCGAACAGGTCGGCCACCTCCTGCGCAAGACCTACCAGCGCCACCTGGCGATCTTCCAGCAGCACGCGGCCGACCCCAACCTCACCGCAGTCCAGTTCGTCACCCTCTGCGCCCTGCGCGACAACGGCCCGAGTTCCCAGAGCGAACTGGTCCGCCTGACGGCCGTCGACCAGGGCACCATCCGCGGCATCATCGACCGCCTGCGCGCCCGCGAACTCATCTCTCTCACCACAGACCCGGAAGACCGGCGCAAGGTGATCGCAACGCTGACGGACGGCGGCCGGACGGCAATCGCAGAGATGGTGCCCTGCGCCCATCGGATCACGGAACTGACGCTTCAAAATCTCAATGCGGCGGAACGCGTGGCCCTGCAGTTTCTTCTGCGCAAGATGCTCGGTCCGGACACACAGGGCTGATAAGCCCGATCTCATCAGCCGCGGAAATCCACCGGCCCAGCCCCAGATGAGGCTGCGCAGGCGCTTGTGCGCATGCCAAAACATATGTAGCGTATTCCAATCATAGTAATTGTAATGCGATTACTCAAGGTCTAAGCATGGCCAGTCCGTCTTCCGATATCGTCTCCGCTTTGACCGCGCTCCTCGGCGCCGACAGCCTCCTCACGGAGGCGGCGGACGTCGCGGCGCATATCGAAGACTGGCGCGAGCGATATCGCGGCCCCGCGGCCTGCGTCGTGCTGCCAAGGAGCACGCAGGAAGTGTCCGATGTGGTGCGCCTGTGCCACGCCCATGGCGTTCCGGTCCTGCCGCAGGGCGGCAACACCAGCCTGTGCGGCGGCGCGGTGCCTGGCACGGACGGGCAGCCCCCGGTGATCGTCGCGCTCTCCCGCCTGCGCCGCATCCGGTCCGTCGATCCCGCCAACAATGCCATGGTGGTGGACGGCGGCTGCGTGCTTGCGAACGTGCAGGAGGCGGCGCGAGAGGCTGGCCGGCTCTATCCCATCAGCCTCGGGGCGGAAGGCTCCTGCCAGATCGCCGGCACCATCGCCACCAATGCCGGCGGCACCGCCGTCCTGCGCTACGGCAACACCCGCGAGAATATCCTCGGCCTTGAAGCGGTGCTGCCGGACGGCGCCATCTGGGACGGTCTGAAGGCGCTCCGCAAGAACAACACGGGCTACGACCTCAAGCACCTGTTCATCGGCTCGGAAGGCACGCTCGGCATCATCACCGGCGCCACCCTGAAGCTGCACCCGCTGCCGACCGCCTTCTGTGTGGCCTGGGTCGGCGTCAGCTCGCCGGATGCGGCGCTGTCCCTGCTCGGACGGCTCCAGTCCGCCTGCGGTGCCCGCCTTTCCGCCTTCGAGCTCATCAATGACCTCCAGCTTGATCTCGTGCTCGCAAATGTTCCGGGCCGCCGTAATCCCTTCTCGGCCAGCCATCCCTGGCACGTGCTGGTGGAACTGAGCGACAACAGCCCCGAGGTGGAGCTGTCCGCCGTTCTCGGCCGGGTGCTCGAAGAGGCCATGGAAGCCGACCTCATCGAGGATGCCGTCCTCGCCGCCAGCGAAGCCCAGCGCGCGGCCCTCTGGGAGATCCGCCACTCGGTGTCGGAAGCCAACAAGAAGGCCGGCGTCGGCCTCACCACCGACTGCGCGGTGCCGGTCTCGGCCGTGCCGACCTTCATCGCGCAGGCGACGGAAGCCGTTCGCGCCATTGTTCCGGACCTGCCGGTGATCGTCGTCGCCCACATGGGCGACGGCAATGCCCACTTCATTCCCTTCTTCACCTATCCAGAATGGGAGGCGGTGGCCGACAAGGAGGCCATGGCGCACCGGATGCGCCATGTGGTGAACGAGGTTTCCCACGCTCTCGGCGGCACCTTCAGTGCCGAGCACGGCGTGGGGCGCACGCACATCGCGGAGATGGCGCACTTCAAGTCGCCCGTCGAACTCAAGCTCATGCACGCGGTGAAGGCCGCCTTCGACCCCGACAACCTCTTCAACCCCGGCCGCCTGCTGCCTCCCGCAGCCTGAGCCGGGAAACGGCCGATCCCACGTTCAAACAGTGTCTCAGGTCCTCATAACAAACTTCAGAGGTGAGCCCATGACTGACGTTTCCGGTACCGGTCCCTCCCGCCGCACGCTGCTCAAGAGCGCCGCCGCCGGCGCAGCCGCGGTCATGATGCCGGCCGTCTGGTCGCCCTCCCGCGCCGCCGGCAAACGCATCGTAGTGCGCGACGACGGCGGCATCTACACCAAGGCCTACGGCGCGGTGTTCTATAAGCCGTTCACCGAGAAGACCGGCATCGAGGTGGTGGGCGTGCAGGCCGCCGCCGAACCGACCGCTCAGATCAAGAGCATGGTAGAGACGAAGAACTACACCTGGGACATGGCCAAGATCAGCAAGCCGGCCATCCTGATCCTCACCGACGGCGGCACGCCCTATCTTGAGAAGCATGGCCTCGAGAGCGATCCGGTGATCGCGTCGATCCCGGCCCAGTACATGTCCCCCTACGGCGTCGGCACGAACGTCTATACGACGGTGCTCGCCTATCGCACGGACGCTTTCCAGGGCAAGAAGGCGCCCAAGTCCTGGGCCGACTTCTGGAACGTGAAGGACTTCCCCGGCCGCCGCGCCATGCGCAAGCATCCCTTCGACACCGTCGAGGAAGCGCTGATGGCGACCGGCGTCCCCACCAACCTCGTCTACCCCTGCAATGTGGACAAGGCCTTCGCGGCGCTCGACCAGATCAAGCCGAACATCGCCGTCTGGTGGACCTCCGGCGCGCTGGTGGAACAGGTCCTCACCTCCGGTGAGGTGGACATGATCCCGACCTGGGTTTCCCGCGCACAGGCCGCGCAGGCCAAGGGCGCCCCGGTGGAGATCATCTGGGACCAGGGCATCTGGGGCGGCGACCACTGGTCGATCCTCGCCGGCACGCCCAACGCCGACGCCTGCCGCGAGTTCATCAAGTTCGCCTCCGATCCGGAGCGCATGGCCAAGCTGACCGAATTCTTCCCCGCCGGCGTCACCCAGCCGAAGGCGTTCGACTACATCAAGCCGGACATCGCCAAGAACTGCCCGACCTTCCCGGCCAACATTCAGTCCGGCCTCCAGATCGACGCTGCCTACTGGCTGAAGAACCAGGCGGCCGTCATCGAGCGCTTCAACAGCTGGGTGCTCGGCTGATCCCACTCGGCGCCCGCTCTCCCCTCCCCAGGGCGCCGAGCGTGCCGGCCGGATCTTCCCCATCCGGCCGGCACCCCCTTCTTGTCGCAGACACTTGTCCCGGAGCCGTTTGATGTCCTCGTCCAGCCTGTCCGTCCACGGCCTCGGCAAGCGCTACGGCGAATTCGTCGCCCTCGCGCCCACCGATCTGGAGGTGGCTGCCGGCGAGTTCCTGACGCTGCTCGGCCCCTCGGGCTCGGGCAAGACCACGCTGCTCAGCCTCATCGCCGGCCTCGCGGCGCCGGATGACGGCGCCATCCGCATCGGCGGCGCGGACGTGACCTACCGCCCGCCCTATGAGCGCGACCTCGGCATGGTGTTCCAGAACTATGCCCTGTTCCCGCACATGACCATTGAGGACAACATCGCTTTCCCGCTCAAGATGCGGAAGGTGAAGGGCGCGGACGCGAAGAAGCGCGCCGCCGAGGCGCTGGAGCTGGTGCGTCTGCCCCATGTGGCCAAGCGCTTCCCGCGAGAGCTGTCCGGCGGCCAGCAGCAGCGCATCGCGCTCGCCCGCTGCCTCGTCTATCGCCCGTCCATCATTCTCATGGACGAACCGCTCGGCGCGCTCGACAAGAAGCTGCGCGAGCATATGCAGCTCGAGATCAAGCGCATCCACCGCGAGCTCGGCACCACCATCGTCTATGTGACGCACGATCAGGAAGAGGCGATGACCATGTCGGATCGCATCTGCCTGATGAACAGCGGGAAGATCGAACAACTGGGCGCGCCCGGCGATCTCTACTTCCGCCCGCGGACGGTCTTCGTGGCGGACTTCCTGGGGGAATCGAACCTTCTGCCCGCACAGGTGGACCGCAACGAAGCCGGTACGCTGGCCGTGACGCTCGACGGAGGCGCCGGCAGCGGGCAGGCGATCGGCAATGGCGCCGATCTGGCAGCCGGCGCGAAGGTGACGGTCATGGTGCGCCCGCAGAACATCACGGTGCGCCCCGCCGGCGAGGGATCGGGCAGGCTCAAGGGTCGGCTCACCGACATCATGGTCACGGGCAGCCTCACCAAGCTCTATCTGGAAGCGCTGGCACCCGGGCTACCGCAGCTCGTGGCGGCCTATCCGACCCGCACCCTCAGCGACGACCACAGCATCGGCGACGTGCTCGAACTGGACTGGCAGGCGCAGGATGCGGTCGCCATTCCAGCGGGACAGTGACATGAGCACCGCACTCTCCGCTCCCGCCCGCGCCGCGGCCCGCCGGAAGGCGTTCGGCCGCGCGCTCATGGCGGCGCCGCTCATCGTGCTGCTGCTGGTCTTCCTGGTCTATCCGGTGGGGCAGTTACTGCTGCTCAGCGTCTGGGGCGCCAAGGGCTTCAGCCTTCAGGCCTACGCGCCGCTGTTCTCCTCGCCCCTCTATATCAACGTTCTGCTCATCACGTTGAAGATCTCCGCCATCACCACGCTCCTGTCGGTGATCGGCGGCTATCCGATCGCCTATCTCATTTCCGTCTCCGCCCCCGAGCGCAAGGCGCGGCTGCTGTTCTGGGTGCTGCTGTCCTTCTGGACCAGCTTCCTCGTACGCGCCTTCGCCTGGATCGTCATCCTCGGCCGCCGGGGCGTCGTGAACCATCTGCTGCTGAGCCTCGGCCTCGCCGACCAGCCCGCCGACCTCCTCTATAATTTCAGCAGCGTCATCATCGGCATGGTGCATGCGCTGATGCCGCTCGCCATCCTCACCATGCTCTCGGTGATGGAGAACATCGACCGCACCCTGCCCCGCGCCGCCTCGACGCTGGGCGCGCGGCCCGGCACGGCCTTCTGGAAAATCTATTTCCCGCTCTCTCTGCCGGGCGTTGCCGCGGCGGCCATCATGGTGTTCGTCACCGCCATCGGCTTCTTCATCGTGCCCGCCCTCCTCGGCGGACGGCGTGAGACGATGATCACGCAGCTCATCATCGACCAGGTGCTCCAGACCATGAACTGGGGCTTCGCCGGCGCCATCTCGGTGCTGCTGCTGGTGGTCGTGCTGGTGGTCTTCCTCGCCTATGACAAGCTCGTCGGCCTCTCGACCATGACCGGCTCGGGCAGCACGCGCCCGGCCAAGGCCACCTCCGGCGGTCTTTCGCAGCGGATCGGCGATGCCCTGCTCACCGCCCTCGGCACGGCCAGCGACGCGCTGATCTCGCTCTTTCCCCACCGCAAGACGGCGAGCGGAAAGGCACCCCTCCCCCTCGTCTTCTTCGTCGTCGCCCTGCTCGTGCTCATGAGCCTTCCGGCCGTGCTCATGATCCCGCTGTCCTTCGGCTCGGGCGGACTCAACTGGCCGCCGCGCGGCTTCACGCTGGAATGGTATGAGCAGATGCTCCAGTCGCCCGTCTGGGGGCAGGCGCTCATGCGCTCGCTGCTGGTGGGCCTCGGCACCGGCTTCCTTGCCATGCTCATCGGCACGCCCGCCGCCTTCCTCCTGGTGCGCAGCGACATGAAGGGCAAGGGCGCGATCCTCGCCTTCGTGCTGTCGCCCATCGTCGTGCCGCGCATGATCATCGCTGTGGGCCTGTTCTACATGTTCGCCCGCATCGGCCTCGTCGGCACGGCCCTCGGCCTCATCCTCGGCCACACGGTCGTCGCCGTGCCCTATGTGGTGATGACCATGATGGCGGTGCTGCGGAACTATGACACCCGCCTCGATCTCGCGGCCCAGAGCCTGGGCGCGCGCCCGCTCGCAACGCTGCGCTATGTGACATTGCCGATCCTCGGGGCGGGCATGCTGTCGTCCTTCCTGTTCGCCTTCGCGACCTCCTTCGACGAGCTGACGATCGCGCTCTTTGCCTCCGGCGGCCTCAACGCCACCTTGCCCAAGCAGTTCTGGGACGAGGTGACGCTCCAGGTGTCCCCCATGATCGCAGCGGTTTCGACCTGCCTCTTCATCTTCATCGCGGTGCTGATCTTCGTTGCCGACCGGCTGCGCCGGCGCAGCCTCGCCAGCTGACCGCAAACCCCGTCACAGACCCAGGGCTCTCCATGCTGACCTCTTCCCAACTGCGCGGCATCTTTCCGGCCACTCCGACGCCGGTGAACGCGGACGACACCATCAACGTGGGCGCCTCGAAGGCGCTGTTCTCCTGGCTACTGAAGCAGGGGATCGACGGACTCGTCCCGCTCGGCGGCACGGGCGAATACGGCGCCCTGCCGCGGTCCGAGCGCATCAAGTTCGCGGGTCTCGCCGCGGAGGCCATGACGGGCAAGGGCCCGGTGATCGCCGGCGTTCTGGACACCGGCTATCACGACGCGCTTCAGGCGGGCCGTGAGTTTGCGGCGGCGGGCGTGGACGGCCTGCTGGTGCTCACGCCCTATTACACGAACCCGACCCAGGCCGGCATCCGCGATTATTTCCTGCGCTATGCCGATGCCTCGCCGGTGCCGATCCTCATCTATGAAATCCCCTACCGTACCCGCATTGCCATCAATCCGGAGATCCTGCACGAGCTCTCCCGCCATGAGCGCATCATCGGCATGAAGGCGTGCAACACCGACATGTACCACTTCCTGCGCACGGTCGCGGGCGTGGACGAGAGCTTCACCATGCTCAGCGGCGAGGACACGCTCTTCCCGCTGCACGTGGCGGCCGGCGCCAAGGGCGGCATCGTGGTGACGGCCAACCTGGTGCCGAACGCCTGGCGCCAGATCTTCGACCTTGCCCTCGCCGGCAAGACGCAGGACGCGCTGGCTTTGCATCGCCGCCTGATCCCGCTGATGAACATGGCCTTCGCCGAGACCAACCCCGGCCCCATGAAGGCGGTGATGGATCTCATCGGCGTGGATGCCCCGCGCATGCTGGCGCCGCTCGTCTCCGCCGCACCCGATCTCGCCGCGCGGCTGAGGAAGGAACTTCAACCGCTGTTGCAGGAATTCGAATGCGTTCCGCACGCCCTCGCCTCCTGAACCCGAAGGCCGCGCGGCCGTATTGTGCATCTGCATTGCCATTGACGGCCGCGCGGCGAACCCGAAATTTAAAGGCATCATGCGCAAGCCCAGCCGGACCTCCCTCCGCCCAGCCAGTGCCAAGCCCGCCGCTCCCTCCCCCGTCCGTACGGAACGCGCGGATGCCGGCGCGGCGGTCGCCGAGAAGAAGCGCTCCTCGCTCTTCGTCGGCTCGACGGAGAAGGCCTTCCAGGTGCTGCATGCCTTCGACGGGCCGCTGCGCTTCATGACGCTGGCCGACATCGCGCGCGCCTCCGGCCTCGACCGGAGCGCCGCGCAGCGGCTCGTGCACACGCTCGAAACGCTAGGCTACATCCGCCGCGTGCCGGACACGCGCAATTATGCCCTCACCTCCAAGGTGCTCCAGTTCTCCTACAGCTACATCCGCGCCAATGAGCTGATCGACAAGGCCTCGCCCTATCTGCTCGACATCAGCCGCCGGCTCGGGGAGACCACCAACCTGCATGAGCTGGACGGGCCGGAGGTGGTGTTCGTCGCCCGATTCCCCGGCCAGCACATGAACAATATCGACATCGTGGTCGGCAGCCGCCTGCCCACCTTCTTCACCTCCTCGGGGACCGCCATGCTGTCGCAGCTGAGCGAAGAGGAGCAGCGGGAGATTCTCGCCCGCACGAATCTCTCGCCCCGCACGCCCTTCACGGTGACGGATCCCGAGGCGCTTCTGGCGCGTGTGAGGCAGGCGGGAGAGCGCGGCTATGCGATGATCGTGAACGAGACGGTGATGGGCGACATCTCCATCTCCGCCCCCATCACCGACGAGCACGGCCGCCCGGTCGCGGGCATCAACATCTCAGTGCCCACCAGCCGCTGGACCCCGGAGCGCGCCGAGGCGGAGCTGGCGCAGGAAATCCAGGTGGCCGCGACCTCCATCTCCAAGCCGAAACTCACCCGTGTTTCAAGCTGAGGTGCGCGGCTCAGCGGCGGGCGATCTCCACACCGCCGGACGGAGCGCGTGAAATGCCGCCGCACAGCCGGGCATTCGCCAGACGGGGAGCATCGGCCACCTGATATTTGAGGTCATCCAACGTCCGCGCACCATAAAGGTCGTGCAGAACAACGGCCAAGACTTGCGCCGCTTCCTCGATCCGCGCGGGCACATCGTCGGTCGGGCGCATGCGTTGGAAATTGCCATGGGATCCATCGGTGCTGAACCCGGCACCGGACAGGATCGCCGCAACGCTTGGCGTGACCTCCATCCGGTCCTTAGGGCGTCCGTAAAAGCCGGACGACACCTCGCAGAGCAGTCCGCCGTCCTTCACGAACAGGCACTGTACGTAGGCCTGCCCGATGCGGCGCGCCTCGACGATGACGAATCGGTGGGGGCCGTTGGGTCTCGCTCCGACGATCCTGAGCCGTTCACGGATCTCGCAGGCCGCGGCCGGCAGGAAACGCGCCCGAACATCGCTGCCATCGACATTGGACGGTGCGGCGACAGCCGGCGGCAGGCCCGCCGCGCCGGCCACAAGAAGCCATCGCCACCATCGCTGCCAGCCCATCGGCGCCCCCGCTCCCGAAAGCGAGGATAACCGCGCCGGCGAGCACTGGAAATGGCGCTGCGTCAGGCCTTGTAGCGGTTCATGGCGGTGAGCTTCTGCACATAGGGCTCGACGGCGCGCAGATAGACTTCCTCGCGCAGGAAGGCGATCTCCTCGCCCAGCGCCTCGTCCTCAACCTCGCGGTACCAGGATTTCGGGCGACCGTCGGAGCCGTCGTTCCAGCGATAGCCGCGCGCTTTCAGCGCGTCCTTCATGTCGAAGGGGCTGTTCTCGGCCCAGACGCGAAAGCGCGGGCGGCGGGCGGTTTCCAGCAGGCGGCCGAAGGCGGTGCCGGTCGCCTCCTTGAGCGGGGCCGCGAGCACTTCCAGCAAGGCGTGACAGTCATCGACGGCGCGATGGCCATTGTGGAACATGCCGCACTGGCCGATGAGATAGCCGAGCTTCGTGCCCTCGAAGCCGAAGTCCGCCCACGGCACCTCGACCACCGAGCAGGCCCAGGGCTTCACATCGAAGCCCTCCACCAGATGCTCGCAGAAGGGTCGGTCGAAGCGGGCGTTATGGGCAATGACGATGGAGGCCGGCTGGATGAAACGGGCTGCCGCCTCAAGATCGATGCTCTGCCCGGCCACCATTTCCGGCGTGATGCCGGTCAGCTTGGTGATGACGGGGCTGATGGGAACGGTCGGCTCGCGCAGGGCGCTGAAGGTGTCCACCACATCGCCGATGGCGCCGCCCTCGCGATAGGTGAAAGCCACCATGCCGAGCTCGATCACCTCGTCCCTGGTGTGATCGAGGCCGGTGGTTTCGGTATCCACGATGACCGCAAGCTTCTCGCCGAGTTCCAGCGCCCGCGGAACGACCCGGCGCGGCTCCAGCCGGCGCAGCACCCGGAAGCGGCCGGTCTCCTCAAGTTCGTGGACATAGCTGTCGTGGCGGGCGTCGAAGGCCAGCGCCGGCCCCTTGCGCGGCTTTGCGGCTGCCTTGCGCCGGGGGCGCTCAGCGCCGAACAGATCCGTCTGCCGCTCGTCCACATTGAGCAAGGCGAAGAAATCGGCCTGCTGTGCCATGCGCCGTTCCGTCTCCTGCCGCGCCGACTCACCCATTGTTAACGATATGATACCCGATGGGATGTGGTGGCGCCCGGTTCAGGCGGCGGCGAGCCAGATCATGTGGCGGGCGCCGCGCCCCTTGGTTGAAGCCCGCACGGCTTGCTCCTCCACCTGGAAGCCGGCGGTGCGCAGGCGCCTTGTGAAGCGCTCGTCCGGCGCCGAGGCCCACACCGCCAGGACGCCGCCCGGCACCAGCGCCGCCTTCGTCCGGCCGAGGCCGCCCGGCGCATAGAGGCGGTCGTTGCTCTCGACCGTGAGGCCCTCGGGCCCATTGTCCACATCGAGCAGGATGGCGTCGAAGGCGGCACGGCTCTGGGCGATGAGGGGGGCGACGTCGCCCACATGCAGGCGCACCCGGGGATCATCGAGGCTGCCGGCGAACACCTCGGCCATGGGTCCGCGCGCCCAGTCCACAACCTGCGGGACCAGTTCGCACACGGTGATGGCGGCATCCGCAGGCGCCACGGCCAGCGCAGCGCGGAGCGTGAAGCCCATGCCGAGACCGCCGATGAGGATGCGGGGCTGGGCCCGGCCCGCCAGCCGTTCGCAGGCGAGGCGCGCCAACGCCTCCTCGGAGCCGAACAGGCGGCTGTTCATGAGCTCGTTGGTGCCGAGCATGATGGAAAATTCTGTGCCGCGCTGCTTGAGGCGCAAGGTGCCGCCGCCCGGCAGAGGTGCGGTGTCGATCAGCGTCCAGGGTATCATCGTCTCGTCCGGCTTGGGCGCGCACCATACACGGCACGCCGAAGACCGGAAGGGCACCGATCAGCGGCGATCAAAGAAGCGCTGGCGCAGATCTTCCATCACATTGCCGATGTGGCGCGCCATGGCCTGTTCGGCCGCATCCGCATCGCCGGAGGCCACAGCGTCGAGGATGGCGAGGTGCTCGCGGGCGATCTCGCCGATGCGGCGCGGCCGGCGTTCGAGACCGAAGAGGCGCGAGCGCTGGCGTACCTGCCGGATGAGTTCTGCGAGCAGAGGATTGCCGCTGGCATTGGCGACGACGTCGTGCAGGTCGTCGTCCGTCCCATCGAGATCGGTGCGGCTGGGATGGGGATCGTCGCCCTCCTCATGCTGCGTCACCGCCTCGATCCGCGCCCGCAGCGCCGCAAGGGTCACCGGCGGGACATGGCCGGCAGCCAGGCGCGCGGCTTCCCGCTCCAGCACGAGGCGCACCCGCAAGGCGTGGCTGTAATCCTCCAGCGTCACGGTCTTGACCTGTAGCGCACCTTCGCCGCGCCGGATCAGCAGTCCTTCGCCTTCGAGGCGAAAGAGCGCATCGCGCAAAGGCGTGCGGGAGACGTCGAGTTGCTTGGCAAGCTTGCGCTCCTGCACCAGCGAACCGGCTTCCAGCGCGCCGCTCAGGATCATGTCGAGCAACTGGCGATAGGCCACTTCGGTCAGGCGGGGTGCGGCCGTTCCCGCGTCTGTCTCCGTGACCATCCTCAGCGTGCTCCTGCTGTTCTCGGGGCATGGACCGCATAAAAAATGAGCATGCAATCCAATTGACCGACATGGAATACCACCGGCATACTATTTCTCGCACCCCTTGCAAAGCCCCACTGCGCAAGGCGTAGCGGACCCGGCGGGTGGCGACGCAAATCGCCAGGGCCCGCGTCCAGGCACAGGACACCCAACGATGCGCAAGACCTTCCAGAGCACCCGCGCCGCCGCCTTCGCGATGGCCCTCGCCGCCCTTCCCTGGGCCGCCACTTCTGCGCTGGCGCAGGATGCGGGCCTCAAGACCGGCGTGGACGGCACCTTCGCCCCCCATGCCATGCCGAACCTCTCGGGCGGCGTGCAGGGCTTCAACATCGACCTCGCCAATGAGCTGGCCAAGCGACTCGGTACCAAGGTCACCATCGACGCTACCCAGTTCTCCGGTCTCGTGCCCGGCCTGCAGGCCGGCACCTACGATTTCATCGCGGCTCCGGTGACCGTGAACAAGGATCGTGCCGAACAGCTCCTCTTCACCGAGGGCTATCTCAACACCGACTTCCAGTTCGTGGTGAAGAAGGACGCGCCGGAGATCACCAAGCTCGAGGATCTCAAGGGCAAGGTCATCGCCGTGAACAAGGGGTCGGCCTATGACAGCTGGGCGCGCGACCTTGCCGACAAGATCGGCTGGACCGTCGAATCCTACGGCACCAATTCCGATGCCATCCAGGCGGTTCTGACCGGCCGCGCCTATGCGAACGTCGCCGGCAATACGGTCTCGGCCTGGGCGGTGAAGAACAACCCGGCGATCAAGCTGTCCTACCTGCACTCCACCGGCCTCGTCTGGGCGATCCCGGTGCGCAAGGACAATGTGGCGCTCCGCAACAAGCTGGATGCAGCGATCGAATGCATGAAGAAGGACGGCACCCTCGCCTCCATGCACGAGAAGTGGTTCGGCACCAAGCCGGCCCCGGGCTCTGCTGCCGCCACCATCTTCCCCGGTTACGGCGTGCCGGACATGCCCGGCTACGACAAGACGGAGCACCCGCTCTCCTGCTCCTGATCCGCAAGACCTGACCCAGCGCGGGGCGCTCTTGCCCCGCGCTCCCCATCCCACGGCACGGTTCTCCTGTGATTGAAACCACCCCATCCGACGCCCCGCGCACCGAGCCGATGCTCGACATCCGCGCCCTGCGCAAAACCTTCGGCGCGGTGGAAGTGCTGAAGGGTATCGACCTCAAGGTCGCCCAGCAGGAACTGGTGTTCATCATCGGCCCGTCGGGTTCCGGCAAGAGCACGTTCCTGCGTTGCATGAACCGGCTGGAGGAGCCGACCGACGGCTCCATCTTCGTCGACGGCGTCGACCTCCTGCACCCCAAGACGGACATCAACGCCATGCGCCGCCGCGTCGGCATGGTGTTCCAGTCGTTCAACCTCTACCCGCACATGAGCGCGCTCGGGAACGTCACGCTCGCGCTGCGCAAGGTGCTGGGCAAGTCCGCCGCCGAGGCGGAGGCCATCGGCATGGCGGCACTGGAGCGCGTCGGCCTTGCGGAACGCGCCCGCTATTATCCGAGCCAGCTTTCCGGCGGCCAGCAGCAGCGCGTGGCCATCGCCCGTGCCATCGCGCTCGAACCGCGTGTGATGCTCTTCGACGAGCCCACCTCCGCGCTTGATCCCGAATTGGCGGGAAGCGTGCTCGCCGTCATGCGTGATCTCAAGAACGCCGGAATGACCATGGTGGTGGTCAGCCACGAAATGCGCTTTGCCCGCGACGATGCCGACCGCGTGGTCTTCATGGAAGCCGGCCAAGTGGTCGAGGAGGGGCAGCCGGCCCGCCTCTTCGGCCCCGACGCCCATCCGCGCGTGCGCGCCTTCCTCACCGAAATCACCCGCTGAGGCCGCCATGACGAATGGCGCGCTTTTTCTCGAAACCTTCTTCAACCCGGTCATCATCGCGCGCTACCTGCCCGCCATCGGCAAGGGCATGCTGGTGACGATCGAGGTGGCCGCCTGCGTCATCGTCACCGGCATCGCCCTCGGGCTGGCGCTGGCGGTGGTGCGCAGCTTCCGTCTCAAGGCGGTCAATGCCGCCATCATCGTGATGGTGGACATCCTGCGCGCTTTGCCCCCGCTGGTGCTCGTCCTTCTCGTCTAT
This sequence comes from Azorhizobium caulinodans ORS 571, assembly GCF_000010525.1. Taxonomy (GTDB): domain Bacteria; phylum Pseudomonadota; class Alphaproteobacteria; order Rhizobiales; family Xanthobacteraceae; genus Azorhizobium; species Azorhizobium caulinodans. Next base: position 2,823,004 of record NC_009937.1, read on the forward strand.
TTCGGCCTGCCGAACGTCGGCCTCACCCTGCCGAGCTTCGCCGTGCTGTGGCTGGTGCTCTCCCTCGTTCTGGCGGCCTTCGCGGAAGAGGTGTTCTGGGCGGGCATCGTCTCGGTGCGCAAGGGCCAGTGGGAAGCGGGGCGCTGCACTGGCCTCACCGAATTCCAGACGCTGCGCTACATCGTGCTGCCGCAGGCCATCCGCCTCACCGTGCCGCCGCTCACAAACCGTACCATCGCCATCACCAAGAACACGGCGCTCGGCACCGTGATCGGCGTGCCGGAAATCCTCAACCAGGCCACCACCGCCCAGAGCTTCTCCGGCAGCGCCACGCCGCTGATGATGGGCGCGGTCGCCTATCTCATCCTCTTCGTGCCGGTGGTCATCGCCGGGCGTTATATCGAGACGCGCTTCGCGTGGAGGCGGGCCTGATGGACGCGATCCTCCTCCAGTTCTTCAATCTGGACATCATGCGGCAGGCTGCCCCCCTGGTACTCCAGGGCCTCGGCATGACGCTGATGGTGTGCTGCGCGGTGATCCCGCTCGGGCTCGTCGGCGGCCTTATCGTGGCGCTCGGCAGCCGGGCGCGCTCGCGCCTCGCGAGAGGCCTGCTGGCCGGGTTCATCGACGTGCTGCGCGCCCTGCCGCCGCTGGTGCTGCTGATCGCCATCTCGGCCGGGCTGCCCTTCGCGGGCATCCGCCTCTCGCCCTTCGCCTGCGTGACACTGGCGCTGTTCCTCAACACCTCGGCCTATTATGGCGAGGTGTATCGCGCCGGCCTCGACAGCGTGTCTCACGGACAGTGGGAAGCGGCGCGCTGCACCGGCCTCAGCGCCTCGCAGGCCATGTTCTACGTCATCATCCCGCAGGCGGTGCGCAACGTACTGCCGGACCTCGTGTCCAACACGGTGGAGGTGGTGAAGCTCACCTCGCTCGCCAGCGTCGTGGCCCTGCCGGAGATGCTCTATTCGGCGGACATGGCCCGCTCGCTGACCTTCAATTCCTCTCCCATCATGCTGGCCGCCCTCATCTACCTCGCCCTGCTGTGGCCCGTGGTGCGCCTCATGAGCCGGCTGGAACACCGGCTCGGAACCTGATCCCCTCTCAAGCGAAACGGCCCGGCGCGGCGGAGCGCAGGCCCCCAGGAGTCTAGGAAGATGCGTGAAATCAAGGTCGCGGCGGCCCAGTTGGGCGCCATCCAGAAGGCGGAGAGCCGGGAGGCCGTGGTCGGCCGCATGCTCGCCCTGATGGCCCAGGCGAAAGCCGCCGGCTGCAACCTCATCGTCTATCCCGAGCTCGCGCTCACCACTTTCTTCCCGCGCTGGTACCACGAGAACCGCGCCGAGGCGGACGTGTGGTTCGAGAGCGCGATGCCCAACGAGGCGACCCAGCCGCTGTTCGACGCCGCGCGCGAATATGGCATGGCCATGAGCTTCGGCTATGCGGAGCTGACCCCGGACGGCCACCACTTCAACACGTCCATCCTCGTGGACGACAAGGGCAACATCGTCGGCAAGTATCGCAAGATCCACCTGCCGGGCCATGCGGAATACGACCACGACCGCAGCCACCAGCATCTGGAGAAGCGCTATTTCGAGCCGGGCGACCTCGGCTTCAACGTGTGGCGCACCATGGGCGGCATCTTCGGCATGGCGATCTGCAACGATCGCCGCTGGCCGGAGACCTATCGCGAGATGGGCCTTCAGGGCGTGGAGATGATCCTGCTGGGCTTCAACACCCCGTCGGTGAACGGCCAGAAGGGCGCCGAGGCCCATGCCCAGCGCATGTTCCACCACAAGCTCTCCGTGCAAGCCGGCGCCTACCAGAATTCCACCTGGGTCATCGCCGTCGCCAAGGCCGGTTCCGAGGACGGCCATCACCTGATGGGCGGCACCGTCATCGTGAATCCGGATGGCGAGATCGTCGCGGAATCGAGGACCGAGGACGATGAACTGGTGATCGCCGCCTGCGATCTCGATGCCACGGTTTTCGGCAAGGAGACGGTGTTCGATTTCGCCCGCCACCGCCGCATCGAACACTATGGCCGCATCAACACCCAGACGGGCGTGATCCTGCCGCCGGAGGCCTGATCCCATGAGCGATACGGACGCGGCCGAAGGGCTGAGCTTTGATTTCGCCGCCACGGCGCCGGACCTGCGCTACAAGCTGCTGACCGGCCTCGTGGTGCCGCGTCCCATCGCCTGGGTCACCACCCGCTCCACGGCGGGCGTCGTGAATGCGGCGCCCTTCTCCTTCTTCAACGTGTTCGCGCAGGAGCCGCCGCTTCTGGTGCTCGGCATCGACACCCGCAGCGACGGCAGCCCGAAGGACACGCTGGTCAACATCCGCGAGACCCGCGCCTTCGTGGTGCATCTGCCGGACGAGGCCACCGCCAAGGCGATGAACGACACCGCCATGGATTTTCCCGGCGCGGAAGGCGAGCCCGAGGCCCTGGGCCTCGCGCTCGTGCCGGGCACACACGGCCCGGTGCCGCGCCTTCGGGATGCGCCGGTCGCCATGGAATGCCGGCAGGTGACGACGCTGAACTTCGGTCCGCGCCGCGATCTCGTGCTCGGGGAAGTGCTGGCGCTCCACACACGCCCCGGCATTCTGGATGCCGGCACGCTCCGGACCAATTACGAGGTCTACCAGCCCATCGCCCGCCTCGGCGGGACGCTCTATGCCCATCTGAACGACCGCTTCAGCATGGAGCGCGAGACCTATGAGGCCTTCAAGGCGCGCGGCGGCAAGGACGGCACCTGAGGCCCTTCAGGCCCCCGCCGCCTGCACCGCCCCGATAGCCATGGTGACGGCGGCGAGCACCGGATCGACAACCGGCACGCCCAGCGCCTCCTCCAGCGGCCGGCGGTGGCGGGACATGCCGGCACAGCCCATGACGATGACATCGCAGCGGTCGAGCCGCATGAGGTCGCGGCCCACCTCGATCATGCGGGCGAGCGTATTTTCCCCCGCCGCGCTCTCCGCGACGCTCATTTTGAGCGGGCGCTCCCCGGCGAAGCGCTCATAGAGGCCCATCTGGCGCACATAGCGCTGATGCCGCGCCATGGTGCCCTCGCCGATGGCGATGACGCCGAAGCGGTCGCCCCGCGCCAGCGCCGTGAGCAAGCCCGCCTCGCAGATGCCGAACACCGGCGCTTTCGTACCCTCGCGGCACACATGCAGGCCCGGATCGCTGTAGCAGGCGATGACGAAGGCGCCCGCGCCCTGCTCGCGCTCCACGAGCCGGCGCAGGGGCAAGGAGACGGATTCCACATCCGCCTGCGTCTCCACCCCATAGGGACCGTCTTCCAGCGTGACACAGCGGATCGCGGGGCCGTCCGAGAAGCGCAGCGGCGCCAGCGCGGCATCGAAGCCGGCGGTCACCACCGCATTGGAATTGGGATTGACCACAAGGATGTCCGGCCGCGTCATCACTGATCCCCGCTGATGGTCCCTTTCCCGATGATTAGACCGTCCCTTGCGTCACTGTCCACGCGGGCGGCGTCCGCCACGCGGAACGGCGGCACCTGAAAAATCCTCCTTCGCCACGCCGGCCAGGATCGCCCGGTGCAGGGCGCGGCCGGCGGGCGTGAGATCGCGGCCCGCCCGCTTGATGAGGAACAGTTGCCGCTCCACGCGCGGCTCCACCAATGGACGGAAGGTGAGCCCGGCGTGATCCGGACGGGGCCAGGCCAAGCCCGGAAGCGGCGCCACCCCGACGCCTGCCTCCACCATGGCCAGCAATGTCGCCGGATGCTCCGCCTCGTGGTGAGGCACGGCGGGCGCGGGCAGGCCGCGCTCCATTTCCAGCCGGATGCCCGTGCCCGGCGCCATGGCGATGAGGCCCGCCTGCCCGGCCTCCTCCCATGTCACGCTCTCATGGGCGGCCAGTGGATGGTCCCGCCGCATCACGAGGGCGAAGCTGTCGGTGAGCAGGAAGGTGCTGTCGAGATCCGGATCATCGCCCGGCACGTTGGCAACGCCGAGTTCCGCGTCACCGCTGCGCAGAGCGGTGATGATCTGGTGGCGCGGCGCCTCGCGCACGGCGACGCTCACCATGGGATGGGCCTCCTGAAACTGCGCCAGCACCTGCGGCAGCAGGCGCAGGGCGACGGAGGGCACGCAGGTGACTGTCACGTGGCCCCGCCGGTGCTCCTTGAGGTCCCTGAGATCCTGCAACTGGTGATCAAGGTCCGCCAGCACGCGCTGCACACCGGGGAGGAATTCACGCCCGATGGCGCTCAGCTGCACGCTGCGGGTGGTGCGGTCCAGAAGCCGCACGCCGAGGTCGGCTTCCAGTTGCTGGACGGCCTGACTCAGAGCCGACTGGGAGAGGCCGAGGAGGCGCGCGGCGCGGCTGAAGCTGCCGGTCTGGGCCACCGCCACGAAGGCCCGTAGCTGGCGCAAGTTCATATTCATCGACATATCTTATGAATATATTGGTTTTTCCCGGCTTGTTAATAAGCTGAGCGGATGCCACCATTTTCACCGTGAACAATGAATGTGCAGCGGCCCTCACGCCGCCAGCATGGACGGTGCGGGACCACGCGCCGCCGCCTTCCTTCCAAGAGGCCTTCCCATGGTGATGGACCGGCGTTCGCTCCTGAAATTCTCGCTCGCCAGCGCGGCGGCGGGCACATTCGGCCTGCCGGGCATCGCCCGCGCGGCCGGCACGCCCGTGGTGGTGTCGGAGGCCCTGCGCCTCGGCATGTATGCGACGCTCTATGTGGCGGCCGACAAGGGCCTGTTCGCCAAGCACGGGCTGGAGGCGGATGTCTCCACCGCCGGCGGCATTGCTTTGCCCACCCCCATGGTGCTCTCCGGCCGCGCGCAGTTCGGCGTCACCAGCCCCGGCATGTCGGTGAATGCGGTGCGCGAGGGCGGCAAGATCAAGAACATCGCCAAGATCGTCGGCGGCGTCTCTATGTGGGCCATGGCGCGGCCCGACAGCCCGATCAAGTCCATCGAGGATCTCAAGGGCAAGACCATCGCCACCCTGAAATTTCCCTCCTCCACCATCCAGGTGCCCACCTACGCCATGAAGGCCGTGGGCAAGTTCGACCCGAAGGAAGCGGGCGTCACCTTCCTTGAACTGCCGCCGGGCGCGCAGGCCGCAGCGGTGAAGGACGGGCGCGCGGACATCGCCACAGCCTTCGAATGGGACATCTCCATCGGCGCCGAACAGTTCGGCCTCAAGCCGGTGCTGTCCTTCGGCGACATCATCGGCCCGCTCTGCTTCACCTCCGCCATGGCGAGCGAGGACTTCATCGCCAAGAATCCGGCCACCGTGCAGGGCTTCTGCAATGCGCTGGCCGAGGCGCAGAAGCTGATGCACCAGGACAATGCGGTCTTCACGCAGGTGGCCGAGAAGTACTTCCCGAAAGTTGCGCCTTCGGTGATCGCCAACGCCACGAAGAATTTCTTCGGCTCGCGCACCGCCATTCCCCAGAACCCCACCATCTCGCAGGAGGAGTGGGAGCGCGACATGCAGCTCGAACTCGGCGGCGGCTCCATCAAGGAAGCCCTGCCCTATGCCCAGATGGTGGACAATTCCTTCGCCCTGAAGGCGGCGAAGGATTTCGGAGTGGCCGGATGACCTTTGCGACCAGCTATCCCCCGGCCCGCCGCACCGTCGTGCTGCCGGCCCGGCCCGAACCCCTGTCCGTGGCGGTGGAGGAAACCGCCGTCGTGGTCGTGGACATGCAGAATGCCTACGCCTCGCCCGGCGGCTATCTCGATATCGCCGGCTTCGACATTTCCGGCGCCAAGGCCGCCATTTCGGCCATCGCCGAGACGGTGGAGGCGGCCCGCGCGGCCGGCGTGACCGTGATCTATTTCCAGAACGGTTGGGACAAGGATTATGTGGAGGCGGGCGGCCCCGGCTCGCCCAACTGGCACAAGTCCAATGCGCTGAAGACCATGCGCAAGAAGCCCGAGCTTCAGGGCCAGCTTCTGGCGAAGGGCGGCTGGGACTATGCGCTGGTGGACCAGTTGGCCCCGCAGCCCGGCGACATCGTGGTGCCCAAGCCGCGCTATTCCGGCTTCTTCAACTCACAGTTCGACAGCATCCTGCGGGCGCGCGGCATCCGCAATCTCGTCTTCTGCGGCATCGCCACCAATGTCTGCGTGGAATCCACCCTGCGCGACGGCTTCCACCTCGAATATTTCGGCATCCTGCTGGAGGACGCGACCCATCAGGCCGGTCCCGAATACGTGCAGAAGGCCGCCATCTACAATGTGGAGACATTCTTCGGCTGGGTTTCCACCGTCGCCGATTTCCGCCGCGCCTTCGCGCAGATCCCTCCCAAGGAAGACTGACCGGCCATGACCTCCCGCGCCATCATTCCCCCCGGCTCCGGCGTGCCGCTGGCGCCCTATTCGCCCGGTATGCAGGCGGACAATGTGATCTATGTCTCGGGCACCCTGCCCTTCGACAAGGACAACAACGTCGTCCATCTGGGGGACGCTGCGTGCCAGACCCGGCATGTGCTGGAGATCATCAAGGGCGTGCTGGAAGCCGCCGGCTCCGGCATGGCGGACGTGACCTTCAACCACATCTTCCTGACAGACTGGGCGAATTACGGCGCCATCAACGCCGTCTATGCGGAATATTTCCCCGGCGAGAAGCCCGCGCGCTATTGCGTGCAGGTGGGCCTCGTGAAGCCCGGCGCGCTGGTGGAGATCGCCACCATCGCCCACAAGCGGGCCTGAGCCATGGCGATGGCCCCTGCCCGGACCCTGCCTCACCGCGGCGGATGGCGGGTGGCCATGCCCTCCCCCTCCCGCGTCGCGCTCTACCAGATCGCCCTCCTCCTCGCCCTGCTGGCGCTGTGGGAGGCGGGCGTCGCCCTTGGCTGGCTGCCGGTCTTCCTCTATGGCCGCCCGAGCGGCGTCATCGCCAAGGGCTGGCAGCTCATCCTTTCCGGGGAACTTGCCCGTGACGCAGCGCTGACCGCCTGGGAGGCCATCTCCGGCTTTGCCATCGGCACGGTGCTCGGCAGTGCCGCCGGGCTCACGCTCTGGCTGTTCCCCACGGGCGCGGCGGTGCTGCGGCCCTACATGATCGCGCTCAACGGCCTGCCGAAGATCGCGCTCGCCCCGCTCATCATCGTGTGGTTCGGCATCGGCCTCGGCTCCAAGATCGCCATTGCCGCCATCATCACCTTCATCGTCGCCCTCATCACCGCCCAGCAGGGCGCGAAAGAGGTGGACGCGGACCTCGTGAAGCTCATGCGCTCGCTGGGCGCCAGCCGCCTGCGCACCTGGCGGACGGTGATCGTGCCCGGCGCCATGCCGTGGATCGTCTCGGCCTTCCGGCTCAACGTCGGCTTCGCGCTCATCGGCGCCGTGGTGGGCGAATACATCGCCTCCAAGGAGGGCCTCGGCTACATGATCTACTATGCCGGCGTCCTTTACGACCTCAACGCCGTGTGGGTGGGCATCGCCGCGCTCATGGGTGTCGCGCTGGCCATGTACGGCGTCATCGACCTGATCGAACGGCGCCTGCGCGCCTGACCATCCCAAAATCCCGTTAAAAGCGAAGACGTTCCATGCCCTATGCGCACGGCGGCGACGCCGACCTCTATTATGAAATCCACGGCGCGGGGACGCCCATCCTGCTCTCCGCCGGCATGGGCGGGGGCGCCGGCTTCTGGCGCCCGCAGATCGAGGCCCTCGCGGCCCGGCATCAGGTGATCCTCTATGATCATGCCGGCACCGGGCGCAGTGGGCGGGACATCGGCCCGCGCAGCATCACGGAAATGGCGCGTGACATGGCGCGGGTGCTCGATGCGGCGGGCGTGGAGGATGCCCATGTGGCGGGCCACGCCATCGGCGGCATCATCGGCATGGAACTGGCGCTTGCGGCGCCCGAGCGGGTGCGCAGCCTCACCATCGTCAACGGCTGGGCGCGGGCGGACGGCTTCCTGCGGCGCTGCTTCGAGGTGCGCAAGCGCATCCTCCTCGCCTCCGGCCCGGAAGCCTATGTGCGCGCGCAGCCGCTCTTCCTCTATCCGCCCCGCTGGATCGCCGAGAACATCGCCGTTCTGGAGGAGGAAGAGGCGCAAATGGTGGCGCACTTTCCCGGGACGCAGACCATGCTGAACCGCATCGAGACCTTCCTCGCCTTCGACGGGCGCGAGCGCCTCGCGGACATCCGCGTGCCGACGCTGCTCGCTGCGGCGAAGGACGATGCGCTCGTGCCCTCCTATCTCTCGACCCTGCTGGCGGAAGGCATTCCGGACGCGCGCATCGCCGAGGTGGACTGGGGCGCGCACGCGTTCAGCGCGGTGACGCCGGACGTTTTCAACGAAATGCTGCTCGGCTTCTGCGGAGAGATCGACCAATGAGCGAAGGATCAGGCGGGCGCCGGATCGTCCTGCGGGCTGATGATGTGAGCGTCGTCTTTCCGGGCACGAACGGCCCGGTGGAAGCCATCCGCAAGGTGGATTTCGAGCTTTATGAGGGGGAGACGCTGGCCATCGTCGGTCCCTCCGGCTGCGGCAAATCCACCTTGTTCAACGCCATCTCCGGCCTGCTGAAGCCGACGCGCGGCCTCATCGAGGTGGATGGCGTGCGGGTGGACGATGCCACCGGCCATGTGGGCTACATGCTGCAGAAGGACCTGCTGCTGCCCTGGCGCTCGGTCATGGACAACGTGGTGCTGGGCCTTGAGGTGCGCGGCACGCCAAAGGCGGAGGCCCGCGCCGTCGCCCAGAAGCTCATCACCGCCTATGGGCTTGCCGGCTTCGAGAAGGCGAAGCCCGCCACCCTCTCCGGCGGAATGCGCCAGCGCGTCGCCATCATGCGCACGCTGGCCTTCGATCCGACCGTCATCCTGCTGGACGAGCCCTTTTCCGCGCTCGATTTCCAGACCCGGCTTCTGCTTCAGGCGGATGTGGCACGCATCATCGCCGAGCAGGGCAAGAGCGCCATTCTCGTGACACACGACATCGGCGAGGCCATCGCCATGGCCGACCGGGTGCTCGTGCTCTCGCTGCGGCCCGCCACGGTAAAAGCACTGCACGAGATCCGCCTGCCGAAGGGCGAACGCGATCCCGTGGCGCTGCGGGCTGATCCCGTCTTCAACGCGCATTTCTCGGAGATATGGGCGGATCTGGAGATCCCCAAGGCGGCGTGAGTTCGGCCGCGCGCTTTCTCCTCGCGCCGCGCGGAGGGCCGCGCCAAAATGCGCGCCATGCTGCATCACGATCTGCAATCGCTCCGCCTGTTCGTCGCCGTCTGCGAGACGCGCAGCCTCTCCAAGGCGGCGGAGCGGATGAATCTGGCGCTCTCCGCCGCCAGCCGCCGCCTGCGCCTGCTGGAAGAGGAGGCGGGCATGCCTCTGGTGCGCCGCCTGCCCCATGGGGTCGAGCCCACCATGGCCGGGCAGACCGCCCTCTCCTATGCCCAGTCCGTGCTCATGCTGGCGGATCGCTATGTGGCGGGTCTCGCCGACCACCGCTCCGGTGCGCGCGGACGGGTGCGGGTTTCGGCCTCCAGTTCCGCGCTGGTGGAGCGCCTCGCCACCGACCTTGCGGACTTCGCCAAGCGCCATCCCGACATCCGTATCGACCTGGAAGAACAGCCCACGGCCGACACCATCGCCGCCGTGACCCGCAAGCAGGCGGACCTCGGCGTCATCGTGCGCGGACAGGCGGTGGAGGGGCTGACGCTTCTTCCCTATTCCACTGACCGCCTGTCCGTTGTGGTGCGCAGCGATCATCCGTTGGCGGATCGGGCGGCCGTCGCCTTCTCGGACCTGCTCGACGAGGATTTCGTGGCGCTCGAAGCCGGCACCGCCGTCAACCGGCTGGTGATGGAGCGGGCGCGGGAGTTGGGGCGGTTCCTCAAGGTACGGGTGCAGGTGCGCAGCTTCGAAGTAATGTGCCAGATGGTGCACCACGGCCTCGGCATCGGCATCCTGCCCGAGGCGGCGCTACGCCCGCTCGCCACGGCGCTGGGCCTCACCCTCGTCCGACTGGAAGAGACCTGGGCGGCGCGCGAGATCGCCATCTGCCTGAGGGAAAACGAGGAATTGCCGAGCGCCACGCGCCGACTGCTGGACGAGTTGCTGACGAGCTAGCGCCTGCGCATTTCGCGAAATCTGAATGCTTTCTTTTCTAATTCCGCGAAGCACGCACCTGAGCTTACCCTGCCTGTGCTGGAGAAACAGGCATGACTGCTTTAGGTGCACTGCGGGAGAAGGGGACGACCGAAGGCGACGCCATCGCCTCCGCCCGCGCCCGGTGCGCAGCAGCCACCCCCTCCAATGCTTTCGTCGCGCTTCTGGACCCCGCACCGGGCGGCCGCTTTCCTTTCGCGGTGAAGGACATGGTGGAGGTGGCCGGCCACGCCCCCACCTATGGCCTCGCCCATTCGCAGGGCTCGCCCCGCACCGCTTCCGCCCCCGTCATCGGTCTGCTGGAAGCCGCAGGCGGACGCGCCGTGGCGCTGGCGCAGATGACGCCGCTGGCCTTCGATCCGTCCGGCGACAACCGCTGGCAGGGGCGCCCGCTCAACCCCTGGAACACTGACCGCATCTGCGGCGGCTCGTCCTCCGGCTCGGCGGTGGCGGTTGCGCTCGGCGCGGTGCCGCTGGCGCTGGGATCGGACACGGCGGGCTCATTGCGCATCCCCGCCCACTGCTGCGGCGTGCTGTCCTGGAAGGCCACCGCCGGGCTCATTCCGCTGGACGGGGCACTCACCCTCGCGCCGACCCTCGACACGCTGGGCTTCCTCGGCATTGATGCGGACTGGCTGGACAGTGCCGCCGCGGTTTTCGCGCCGGTCGCCAGCGATGCCACCCGCCGGATCGGCCTCGCAAGCGACCTGCTGGAGGCCTGCGACGCGGATGTGGCGGCAATCTTCCGCACGCAAGCCGATCACGCGCGGACGTCTTTTGCCACGACCGACGTCCCCGTCGCGCCGCTCATCGCTGCAACCGACGGCCCGGTGCTCGACCTGCTGATCGGAGAAAGCGCCCGGTCGCTGGCGCACCTGCCGGAAGCGGAAGCCGATCCGCTCTTTGCCAAGCGCCTCGCCAAAGGCCGCGCCCTTTCGGACGCGCATCTCGCCGCCTGCCGCGACCAGTTACGCGCGGCGGAGGCCATGGCGGCGGATATCTTCGCCACCTGCGACGCCCTCCTGCTGCCGGCCATGCCCTGCGCGACGCCCACCATCGCCGCCTGCGATCCGGCAACGCCCGGCTTCTCCGGCCGCACGCTCTATCGCCTCTCCGCCTTCACCCGCTTCGCCAACGGCCTCGGCCTGCCGGTCGTGACCTTTCCCATCGGCCTTGATGCCAACGGAATGCCCGTGGCGGCGCAACTGGTGGGGCCCCGCGGCAGTGACCGCGCCCTCATCGCCGGCGTGCACCATCTCATGGCCGAAAACACTTGGCCGCCCCACGACAAAGATCCGTCCCGGAAGGAGCCCCTCGCGTGAGCGCCACCGCACAGGCCCCCGCGGCCGACCGTCCGGCCGCCTCCACGGCCCTCGCCAACCTGCGCATCCTCGACCTGACGCGCGTGCGGGCCGGGCCGACCTGCTGCCGCATCTTCGCGGACTTCGGCGCGGACGTGATCAAGGTCGAGGCGCCCGATGGCGTCGATCCCAATGAGAGCATGTCGGGGGCCCGCGACGGCTATGACATGCTCAATCTCCACCGCAACAAGCGCTCGCTCTCCCTCAACCTGAAGCGCAAGGAAGGGCTGGAACTCTTCCTGAAGCTGGTGGAGACGGCCGATGTGGTGGTGGAGAATTATCGCCCCGACGTGAAGGCGCGGCTCGGCATCGATTATCCGGCGCTGAAGGCCCGCAACCCCCGCATCATCCTCGCCTCCATCTCCGGCTTCGGGCAGGACGGGCCCTATGCCCGCCGCGCCGGCTTCGACCAGATCGCGCAGGGCATGGGCGGCCTCATGTGGGTCACGGGCCTGCCGGGACAGGGGCCGGTGCGGGCGGGCGCGGCGGTGGCGGACTCGACCGCCGGCCTTTATGCCGCCACCGGCATTCTGGTGGCCCTGCGCGAACGCGACGTCTCGGGCGAAGGCCAATGGGTGCAGACTTCGCTGCTTCAGGCGCAGATCGCCCTGTGCGATTTCCAGGCCGCCCGCTATCTGGTGGATGGCGTGGTGCCTGAACAGTCCGGCAACGACCATCCCTATTCCACCCCCATGGGTGTCATCGCCACGGCGGACGGCTTCATCAATCTGGCGGTGGGGGGCGACGGCCAATGGCGCGACCTCTGCCGCGCCATCCAGCGCAGCGATCTCGCCGAGCATCCCGATTATGCCACCCAGCCCCAGCGCCTCGCCCATCGGGCGCAGGTGTGGGCGCTCCTCGCGCCGATCTTCGCCGCCGACACCTCCGCCAACTGGCTCCAGCGCCTGGAGGAAGTAGGCGTGCCCGCCGGACCGATCTACCGCATGGATGAGGTGTTCGAAGACCCGCAGGTGAAGCATCTCGGCCTTGCCCGGAGCGTGACGCATCCGCGCCTCGGCGAAGTGACGCTGGTCGGCCAGCCCATCGGCCTGTCGCGCACCCCGCCGGCCGTGGTCGCCCCGCTCTCGGACAAGGGCGCGGACGGCGATGCCATCCTCGCCGAAATCGGCCTCGACGCCGGCCGCATCGCCGCACTCCGGGCGGAGGGCATCCTGTGAGCGCCACCCTTCTCTATGAGGCGACGGAAGGTCTCGCCCGCATCACCATCGCGCAGGACGCGAAGATGAATGCCATGACCTTCGAGATGTGGTCGGCCCTGCCCGGCCTCATCTCGCGCGCGGCCGCCGATCCCGCCATCCGCGCCATCGTGCTCACGGGTGCCGGCGAGAAGGCCTTCTGCGCCGGGGCCGATATCTCCCAGTTCGGCGCGCGGCGTTCCGATCCGGAGGCGGTCGCAGCCTATGACCATGCGGTGGCGGCCGGCATGACCGCCCTCGCCGGGGCTGAGAAGCCGACGGTGGCGCTCATCAGGGGCATCTGCTTCGGCGGCGGCTTCGGCCTCGCGCTCGCCTGCGACATCCGCCTCGCCCGCGCCGACGCCCGCTTCCGCGTGCCAGCGGCACGGCTCGGGCTCGGCTATGGCTATGAAGGCGTGAAACTCATCAGCCGCAAGCTGGGGCCAGACGCCACGGCCGACATCCTCTTCTCCGCCCGCATCCTCGATGCCGCGGAGGCCGAACGCCTCGGCGTCGTGGCGCGGGCCTGGGCGGCAGAGGCCTTCGAGACCGAAAGCGCGGCCTATCTCGGCCAGATCGCCGCCAATGCGCCGCTGACGCTTGTGGCGGCCAAGCGCGCGCTGGTGGAACTCGCCCGCCCGGAAGCTGAGCGAGACCTCGACGCGGTGGCCGCGCGCGTCGCGGCCTGCTTTGCCAGCGCCGACTATCGCGAGGGTCAGGCTGCCTTCAAGGAGAAGAGACCGCCCCGCTTTACCGGCGCCTGAGCGCCAGCCTTTCCCACGCCGTTCCGTTCGTTGCGTCCCCCAATCAAAAATCCAGAGGACCAGGACATGCATCGCAGGACGTTTCTCGCCGGACTTTCGGGGCTTGGTGCCTCGGCTCTCCTTCCCGTCTCCGGCGCCCTCGCACAGGGCGCCGCCCCCGTCACCCTGACGGTGGGCTACGCCAAGGTCGCCCATCTCGCGCCCATCATCCTGATTGCGGACAAGCTCAAGGCGCAGGGCGTGGAGCTGAAGCTCGTGGAATTCGCGCGCTATGCGGATGCGCGCACCGCACTTCAGGCCGGCTCGCTCGACATTGCGACCGTCGGGCCGGCCGATATTCCGATTTCTCTCGCCAACGGCTCCACGGCCCTCGTGGGTATCATGGGGGTCGGGTCCTCGCCCAAATACGTGATCGCCCGCACCGGCACCAAGTTCGAGAGCTGGGACGACATCAAGGGCAAGAAGATCGCCATCGCGCCCGGCTCGGCCGTATGGTTCCAGTTCGCGGCGACGCTCATCGAGAAGGGCGTGCCCTACAATTCCTTCCAGGCCATCAACATCCAGGGCGGCGGCGCCAATTTCGACCAGGCGCTGGAGAAGGGTGAGGTGGATGCCATCGTCACCTGGGAGCCCTTCGAATCCATCCCGGTGATGAAGGGCTATGGCTATTTCGCCAAGAACCTCGATTACAGCACTTCCAAGGCGGCCGGCGCCGAACTGGGCATGCTGGTGGCCAACAAGACCAACATCGCCGGCAAGGACGCCGCCGTTCAGGCCTTCGTCTCCGCTTATGTGAAGGAAATGAGGGCCCTGGAAGCCTCTCCCGCCGCCTTCGCCACCGCCATCCAGACCCTCACCGGCCTCGATGCGGATATCTCCAAGCGCATCGCCGAGATCATCAAGCTCGGCCCGGTGGTGACGCCGGACCAGTTGAAGCGTCAGGCCAAGGCCTTCAACGATCTGGGCGTCATCCCCAAGGACGTGACCGGCCAGATCGATGGCGCCTGGAACAGCACCTATCTCGACAAGGCGCTGAAGTCCTGAGCCGATCCCCCTTCCGTTCGGAGGTCTCTGCCCCGCAGGGACCTTCCGGAGCGCGGGCACCCCTCTCCCCTCTCCCCCGGGGTGCCCGCGCCGATATCATGGATGCCTCGATCCTGACGATGCGCGAGGCAAGACGTTGCGGAGCCGCGACATGACCACCCTCACCACCGGCGCGCGCGCCGGCCGCCGACCTTGGCGCCTGCCGATCCCGCGCGCTGGCGCCCTCGTGCTGGCGCTGATCCTTCCTGTCGCGCTCGTCATCCTCTGGCAGCTCTCGGGCAAGGACGGCGCGCTATTTGGCGGCGCACTGCCGACACCCGACCGGGTCTGGAACGCGTGGGTCACCTGGGCCTTCGGACCCAAGGGCATGGGCCTCAATCCCTATTCCGGCACGTGGCTGGAGAGCGTCACCTTCTCCACCATCCGCGTCGCCAAGGGTTTCTCGCTGGCCATTCTGGTGGGCGTGCCGCTCGGCATCGCCATCGGCTGGTGGAAGCTGTTCGCCATGGTGGTGGACCCGACGATCCAGTGGCTGCGGCCCGTGCCGATCACCGCCTGGCTGCCGATCTCCATCGCCATCTTCGGCATCAGCGATTTCGGCTCCATCTTCCTCATCACCATCGGCGCCTTCTATCCCATCGTCATCAACACCACCCACGGCACGCGGGATGTTGAAAAGAACTGGATCCGCGCCGCGCTGATGATGGGCTCCTCCCCGCTCACCGTGATGCGGCGGGTGGTGCTGCCCGCCGCCCTGCCGTCCATCTTCACGGGCCTGCGCATCGGCCTCGGCATCGCCTGGACGGCGGTGATCGTCTCCGAAATGGTCGCCGTGAAGTCCGGCCTCGGTTACGTGCTGTGGGATGCCTATTACGTCGGCCGCATGGACATCGTGATCGCCGACATGGTCTCCATCGGCCTGCTGGGCTACCTCAGCGACGTCCTCATCGTCCGCCTCGAGCACACGGTGCTGCGCTGGCGGCGCCTGCAATCCTTCAACGCGTGAGGCCACCATGGGCACCGTTTCCATGACCGGCGTGTCCAAGGTGTATGGCGGCGCCCACGGCGTCCGTGCCCTGGACAATGTGGACGTGCATCTTGCCGAGGGCGAGTTCATGGCCCTGCTCGGCCCCTCGGGCTGCGGCAAGTCCACCTTGCTGAACATGCTCGCCGGCTTCGAGGGCCAGACCGAGGGGGCCATCAGCTTCGACGGCCGCAGCGTCGTGAAGCCCGGCCCCGACCGGGGCGTCGTGTTCCAGGAGGCAGCGCTGCTGCCCTGGCTCACCGTCTGGCAGAATGTGGTGTTCGGGCCGCAGGTTCAGGGCGTGCCGCGCGCCGACTATGAGCCCCGCGCGAAGGAGATCCTGCGGGTGGTGGGGCTCGATGCCTTCCACGACGCTTTGCCGGCGCAATTGTCCGGCGGCATGCGCCAGCGCGTCGGTATCGCCCGTGCATTGGTGATGCAGCCGCGCGCGCTGCTCATGGACGAGCCCTTTGGCGCGCTGGATGCCCAGACCCGCCTCTCCATGCAGCAGCTGCTACTGGAGGTGTGGCAGCGCTTCAAGACCACGGTGCTGTTCGTGACCCACGACATCGACGAGGCGATCCTCCTCGCGGACCGCGTGTGCATCATGACCGCCCGCCCCGGCCGCATCACCCGCGACATCCCCATCACCCTGCCGCGCCCGCGCACCATCGACGACCTGCTCAGCCCCGCCTTCGTGGCGTTCAAGGCGCAGATCATGTCCGAGATGCGCGGCGCGCACTAAGGCGCCGCTCCCCCATACGGCCGGCCATGTCCCAATGGGCCGGCTGCACCACCTGCCGCTGAACGCCTCAGGCTCTCCTGCGAGGACCGTCATGGCCAACCCGCGCATTCCCTATCGCTTCTCCACCTCCGCGCCGCCTTTGCCGCCGCTGAACGGCAAGCGCATCCTCGTCCATCTGGTGGTGAACGTGGAGCACTGGCAGTTCGACCGCGCCATGCCACGCACCATCATCACCCCACCCCACGGGCAGGGCTCGATCCCGGACGTGCCCAACTTCTCCTGGGCGGATTACGGCATGCGCGCGGGCCTGCCGCGCATCCTCGATCTGTTCAGAGCCCGTGGCCTGCCCGCCTCCACCAGTTTCAATGCCGGCGTCATCGACGCCTATCCGCAAGCCGCCGAGGCAATGCTCAGGGCCGGCTGGGAGTTCATCGGCCACGGCCTGCACCAGAAGGCGATCCAGAACACGGACGGCGATGCGGAAGCCGAGATGATCGCCGCCGCACTCGACAAGATCGCCGGCTTCACGGGCGCCCGCCCGCGCGGCTGGCTGTCGCCGGGCCTGCGGGAGAGCGAGCGTACGCCGGATCTCCTGAAGGCGCAGGGCGTCGATTATGTCTGCGACTGGGTGGTGGACGACGTGCCGAACTGGATGACCACCGCCCACGGGCCGCTGGTCGCCATGCCCTACAATCTGGAGATCAACGACAGCATCATCTACGCCATCGAGCGGCACGCCACGGGCGAGATGGAGAAACGGCTCAGGCACACGCTGGCGCTGTTCGAGGCCGAATGCACCCGTTCACCGCGTGTGCTGGCGCTGGGGCTGCACCCCCATCTCATCAGCGTGCCCCATCGCATGCATGAGCTGGTCAATATGGTGGATGCGCTGGCCGCCTCGCCCGAAGTGGCCTTCGTCACCGGCAGCCAGATCTGCGACTGGTTCACCACCGCCGCTTCCCCGGAGAGCTGACCCATGGACCTCGATCTCAAGGGGCGTCGCGTCCTCATCACCGGCGGTTCAAAGGGCATCGGCGCGGCCTGTGCGCGCGTCTTCCTGGGGGAAGGCGCCGGCGTGCTGCTCGCCGCCCGTGACGAACGCCAGCTCGCCGCAACCGCCGCCGACCTCTCCGGCCTCGGCCCCGTCGCCACCTGGGCCGGAGACCTTTCGCGCGCCGAGGAGCGGGAGCGGCTGCACCGGGAAGCGGATGGCTACGACATTCTCGTCAACAATGCCGGGGCGATCCCGCGCGGCGGCCTGCTCGACATGACCATGGAGCAGTGGGAAGCCGCCTGGGCCCTGAAGGTGATGGGCTATATCCACCTGACCCAGCTCGCGCTCGGGACCATGAAGGCGCGGGGAAGCGGCGTCATCGTCAACATCATCGGACAGGCCGGCCGCCAGCCGCGCTATGGCTATGTATGCGGCGCCACCGGCAATGCGGCGCTCATGGCCTTCACCCATGCGGTGGGCGGCAAGGCGCCGGATTTCGGGGTGCGCGTATTCGGCATCAATCCCTCTGGCACGCGAACCGAGCGCATGGAGACATTGGCAGCACAGGAGGGCCGCACCATCGCCGATGTGGGCGCCAGCGCGCCCTTCGGCCGACTCGCCGAGCCGCTGGAGATCGCCCGCACCACGGCCTTCCTCGCATCACCCGCCTGCGGCTATGTCAGCGGGACGGTCCTCGATATTGACGGCGGCGCAGGGTCGCACTGAACGAGGCACATTCTTTTACCATTTGGCGCCACGATCGCCTTGTCTCGGACATCGGAACTGCTAACGTCTCGTATCGCCTCCGGTATTCAGCGGCGTTCGGAGGGTGTCCCGTGGGACAATTCGTTCTCGTTGCTGGATACGAGTATCCCGATGGGCCGGCGTTACCTTACGAAAACCACGTCACACGCCCGTGAAACCGGCGGACACGGTGGCCAGCCCACATCCTTTACCATCGCTTTTCAGCCGATCGTCGATGTGAGCCGCGAGCATGTCTGGGGCTATGAAGCGCTAGTGCGTGGCGAGAATGGCGAGAGCGCCGCATCCATCTTCGCCCAGGTGGAAGAGCCGAGAAAGCACCATTTCGATCAGGCCTGCCGCCAGCGCGCCATCGAAATGGCGGGCCGGCTCTTTCCCGATGAGCGCACACGCCTCTCGGTGAACTTCCTGCCCGACCACGAGCAGGTGCCCAAGGCGGCCATGCGGGCGTCCCTCGATGCTGCGAGCCGGGCCGGACTGCGGCCGAACCAACTGATGTTCGAATTCACGGAAACCGGCCATTTCGGGGATCTGGGAGGCACGGCGAATCTCGTCGAGAAATACCGCGACCTCGGCCTGCTCACGGCGCTCGACGATTTCGGCTCGGGCTATTCCGGCCTCCTGCGGCTCGCAGGCCTTCAGCCGGATTTCCTCAAGATCGACATGGGCCTCGTGCGCAACATCTCAGCCGACAAGCGGCGGCAGGCCATCGTTGCCGCCGTCGTGAGCCTGGCGCGGGCGCTCGACATCGACCTCATCGCCGAGGGGGTCGAGACCCGAGAGGAGAGCACCGCCCTGCGCGAACTCGGCATTACGCTCTTCCAGGGCTTCCACTATGCCCGGCCGACCATCGGCACGCTGCCGCCCGTCATGGTCTCCTGACGGCGAATCGGGAAGAGCCTCAATCCCCTCCCGATGGAGCGTCCTCTCAGGCCGCCTCCGCCTTCATGCACGGCTGACCGTCCGTTCCGGCCGTCCAGAGTTCCAGCCCTTCGCCGGTCGCCACCGCATTGAGCGTCATGGGCGGACCATCGAAGATCGGGCGAACGCTTCGGAAGGCGAAGGTTTGGGGCGCGCGACCCAGCAATCGGCCCGCGAACTCGGCCAGCAGGGTCGCCTGAAGCGGACCATGCACCACGAGGCCGGGATAGCCCTCCTCCTCGATGCAATAGGTCCGGTCGTAATGGATGCGGTGACCGTTGAAGGTGATGGCGGAATAACGGAACAGCAGCACGGGCGAGGTCTCGACACTCTCCTGCCATTGCGCCACTGGCGCCGGCTGCCCGGTGCCCGCCCCTCCCGGGGGCGCATCGGTGCCGCGATAGACGATGTCCTGCCGCTCCCGCACTGCAACACCACGCGCCGTCGTGATTTCGTGTTCCACGGTAACGAAGCACAGGACGCCGGTGCGCCCCTCCTTCACCACCACATCCGCGATGCGCGAGGCGCGCGTCACCTCATCGTCCACCCGCAGTGCGTCGTGCCATTCGAGGCGTCCGCCCGCCCACATGCGGCGCGGGAGCGGCACCGGGGGCAGAAAACCGCCTCGTGCGGGATGACCATCCGGCCCGAGCCCATCCATGGGCACGGCGGGCGGCGCGAGGCACCAGTGGCTGGTGAGAAGCGCCGGCTCCCCCGGCGCGGGCGCCCCGGCGGGAAGGTTCAGTGTCACACGAAACTCCCGCAAGGCGCGTGCGGTGAGCAGGTCGCGCACCGTCTCGGTGCGGCCGATCCAACTGCGCAGATGGTCGATGTCCAACGTCGCCATGGTGGCCTCAATAGGAGCGCGGCAGGCCGAGCACATGCTCGGCGAGATAGGAGAGGATGAGATTGGTGGAGATGGGCGCCACCTGATAGAGGCGCGTCTCGCGGAACTTGCGCTCCACGTCATATTCCTCGGCGAAACCGAAGCCGCCATGGGTCTGCACGCAGGCTTCCGCAGCGGCCCATGAGGCATCGGCCGCCAGCATCTTGGCCATGTTGGCTTCCTGCCCGCAGTCCTGCCCCGCCTCGAAAAGGGACGCCGCCCGATGCACCATCAGCTCGGCGGCACGCATCTGCGCATAGGCTTTTGCGATGGGGAACTGGACGCCCTGATTCTGGCCGATGGGCCGGCCGAAAACCACGCGCTCCTTGGCGTAAGCGGTGGCCTTGTCGATGAACCATTTGGCATCGCCCACGCATTCGGCCGCGATGAGGATGCGCTCCGCATTCATGCCGGAGAGGATGTAGCGGAAGCCCTTGCCCTCCTCGCCCACGAGGTTCTCCGCCGGAACCTTCATATTGTCGAAGAAGACCTCGGTGGTGGAGTGGTTCATCATCGCCCTGATGGGGCGGATGGTGAGGCCGTTGCCCTTGGCCTCCCGCATGTCCACGATGAAGACCGAGAGACCATCCGTGCGCTTCTGCACCTGATCGCGCGGCGTGGTGCGGGCGAGCAGCAGCATGAGATCGGAATGCTCGGCGCGAGAGGTCCAGACCTTCTGGCCGTTCACCACATAATAGTCGCCCCGCTTCTCGGCGAAGGTCTTGAGCGCCGTGGTGTCGGTCCCGGAGGTGGGCTCGGTGACGCCGAAGGCCTGAAGCCGCAGTTCGCCAGAGGCGATCTTCGGCAGATAGGTCTCCTTCTGCGCCCCGGTCCCATGCCGCAGCAGGGCGCCCATGATGTACATCTGGGCATGGCAGGCGCCGCCATTGCATCCGGCCCGCTGCACTTCCTCCAGGATCGCCGCAGCCGCCGAGAGCGGCAGGCCGGCGCCGCCATAGCTTTCAGGGATGAGGGCGGCGAGAAAGCCTGAATGGGTCAGCGCCTCGACGAAGGCGGTGGGATAGGCGCTCTCCCGATCGAGCTTGCGCCAGTATTCGCCGGGGAAGTCCGCGCACAGTTTGCGGACCGCTTCGCGGATGTCGGAGAAATTGGCGTCGATGGCCTCGATGGTCCCGCTCATGACCGCTCCCAGGAAGGTGTTGCTCCCTTCCTAGCAAGCGGAAACCCCATAGGGGAAAACGCTAAATCTGATCACCGCCAGAAGAAGAGGTGATGGCCGCCCGCATCGGGACACGGGCGGCCGAACCTCAATAGAGGCCGGTGAGATAATAGAAGCCGATCACGAAGAAGACGGCCATGGTCTTCACCAGCGTGATGGCGAAGATATCGCCATAGGACTGGCGGTGGGTGAGGCCGCAGACCGCCAGCAAGGTGATGACGGCGCCATTGTGCGGCAGCGTGTCCATGCCGCCAGAGGCCATGGCGGCGACACGGTGCATCACGTCGAGCGGGATGCCCGCCGCATTGGCCTGCGCGATGAACTGCTCCGACATGGCCGCCAGCGCGATGGACAGGCCGCCCGAGGCCGAGCCGGTGATGCCGGCCAGCGTCGTGACGGAGATGGCCTCGTTGACCAGCGGATTGGGGATGGCCGACAGCGCATTGCGGATGACGAGGAAGCCGGGCAGCGCGGCGATGACGGCACCGAAGCCATACTCCGTCGCGGTGTTCAGGGAGGCGAGAAGCGCCCCGGCGACGGAGGACTTCGAACCCTCCGCAAACTGCGCCGCCACGCGCCGGAAGGCGAAGAGGAAGACGGTGAAGATGCCGAGCAGCAGCGCACCCATCACCGCCCAGATGGCCGCGACGGAGGCGGTCGGCAGCGTCAGGGCCGGCTGGCCTTCCACGAGGACCGCGGTCGCATTGGGGCCGAACCAGACGGGGATCATACGGGCGAGCAGAAGATTGGCGACACCCACCACCACCAGGGGCAGGAGCGCGATGAGCGGATGGACCAGCGTTGCCTCGCCTTCCGTCTTCGGCTCGTTGGTGTGGCCGGTGCCGTAGCCCTCTCCCGCCCGCAGGGCCTGCCGGCGACGGAATTCCAGATAGCCGACGCCCACCACCAGCATGAAGGCCGTGCCCACGAAGCCGAGGATCGGCGCCGCATACGCCGTGGTCTTGAAGAAGGTGGTCGGGATGATGTTCTGGATCTGCGGCGTCCCCGGCAGGGTGTCCATGGTGAAGGAAAAGGCGCCGAGCGCGATCACCGCCGGCAGGAGGCGCTTGGGGATGCCGATCTGGCGGAACATCTCGGCCCCGAAGGGATAGACCGCAAACACCACCACGAAGAGCGAAACGCCGCCATAGGTCAGGACCGCGCCCACGAGGACGATGGCCAGCACCGCCTGGCTGGGGCCGAGGATCCTGATGATGGCCGAGACAATGGAGCGGGAGAAGCCGGAGAGCTCGATGACCTTGCCAAAGACGGCACCGAGCAGGAAGACCGGGAAGTAGAGTTTGATGAAGCCGACCATCTTGTCCATGAAGAGGCCGGAAAAGATCACGGGCACGGCGGTCGGATCGGTCAGCGCCACGGCCGCCATGGCGGCGACGGGGGCGAACAGGATCACGCTGAAGCCGCGATAGGCGACGAACATCAGAAAGGCGAGCGCGCCCAGGCAGATGAGAAAGCTCATCCCGGTTCTCCTTGGGACCTGTGCGCGGCAGTGGCGTCAAGGCGCCCTGGCCGCCGGCACGGTCTTCCTCCCGGCGAAACGGAACGGCTGATGAGCCCCGCACCGCCGCATGTGAGCCCGCTCCTGAGGATACGGACCCGGCGAAGCGGCTCTTGGGCAGGCGCCCGCGCCGTCTTTGTCTTGAATTCGGCTTCCGTTCTGAAAGCTCTGTTATGAGACGGCGCGATCCGCCGTCCGGAAGATCGCAGCGTGCCCTCTTCCGATTTTCAACATAAGGTAAGCTTAGCTGCTCGACCAGATACCCGGATAACCTGCGGTGCCCGCAAAGGTTCCGCTTGCCGAACGGCAGGCGCGGGCGGCTTGATGCCCGCGCCGTGCCGCCTCAGGGCATGAGGGCGATCTGGTCGATGCCCATGGCCTCGGGGAAACCCAGCACGAGGTTCATGTTCTGGATCGCCTGTCCGGAGGCGCCCTTCACCAGATTGTCGGTGGTGCAGAGCACGGTGGCCCGGCCCGCCACACGATCCGCCACGACGCCGATATGGGCCCAGTTGGAGCCGCGCACATGGCGCGACTGCGGCACCTGGCCGAAGGGCAGGACATGGACGAAATGCTCGTCCTTGTAGAATTCGGCGAGGATGCGGTGCAGGTCCTCGGCGGTGCCGCCGGTGGTGCGCACATAGATGGTGGCGTAGATGCCCCGGTTCATGGGCGCGAGATGCGGCACGAACACCGGCTGCACGGTGCGGCCGGCGGCCTTGGAATATTCCTGGTCCAGCTCGCCCATGTGCCGGTGGCCGGACACGGAATAGGCATGAATGCCCTCGGAGACTTCCGAGAACAGCATGGCCTCCTTGGCGGACCGGCCGGCGCCGGACATGCCGGTCTTGCTGTCGACCACGATCTGGTCCGGCTCGATGGCGCCGGCTTCCAGCAGCGGCACGATCGGCAGGATGGCAGTGGTGGTGTGACAGCCCGGATTGGCGACGAGGCGCGCCTTCCTGATCTCGTCGCGGTAAAGCTCGACGAGGCCGAACACCGCTTCCTTCTGGAGGTCGAGGGCGGCATGGACGTGGCCGTACCACTTCTCATAGGCGCCGGGATCGGTCAGCCGGAAGTCGGCCGAGAGGTCCACCACCTTCACCTTCGGCGCCTTCTCGAACACGTCCTTGATCACCGTCTGGGTGGTGGCGTGCGGGAGGGCGCAGAAAACGAGGTCAACCTGCGTGAAATCCACGCTGTCGATGGTCACGAGCGTCGGCAGCTTGAAAGGCGCGAACTGCGGGAAGACGTCGGCCATGGACTGGCCCGCCTTCCGGTCGGCGGTGAGCGCCACAAGCTCCACGCGCGGGTGTCGCAGCAGAAGGCGCACAAGCTCAGAGCCCGTATAGCCCGAGGCGCCCAATACCGCGATCCGTGCTTTCGCTTCCGACATGACACGCTCCTGCCCGCCTCTTGCGGGACCAACTTGAGACCGGCGCACCTGCGCCCTTTCGGACGCGGCCACGCGGGCGACGGTGATTACACCCTTCCCATGTCGCATAAAAGACGGGAAGCGCATCACTGGGCCGCGCTGCCGACACGCCGTCTCCCCTTGAATAGCTTTCGATGCAATCTAGGCTTTACGAATGCAACCAGTGTTGCCAAGCTAGGAGCGACTGCATTGACTGCAACAGAACCCATCCGACGCAACGGAGGGCACGCCGCAGGGAGCCGGCCTTACCCCCATGAACGAGCACGTTTCCAAGGATCTGGTCCTCGCCCGCCTCTCCGAGACGGTGAGCTCGGCGCGCTCACTGGAGGAGCTGACGCGGCCGCTGCTGGAGCTTCTGGAGCTGATTACCGGCCTTGAGAGCACCTTCCTGACGCGCATCGATTTCGCAGCGGGCATCCAGAACGTCCTGTTTTCCCGCAACAGCAGCACCTTGCACTTGCCGGAGACGCTCTCGGTTCCCTGGGGCGACACGCTGTGCAAGCGCGCGCTGGCCGAGCAATGCCCCTATGCCGACGACGTCTCGACCCGCTGGGGTGATTCTGAGGCGGCCCGCGTCCTCGGCATCGAGACCTTCACGAGCACACCCGTCTATCTCGAGGGCGGCTCGCTCTATGGGACGCTGTGCGCGGCGAGTTGCGATCGCAAGCCGATCTCGTCCGACGGCCAGCACGTGCTGCGCCTGTTCTCGGCGCTCATCGCACAACAGATCCAGCAGGACCAGCTGATGCAGGAGCTGCGCCGCGCCAATGCGCAGCTCGCGGCCTATTCGTTTACGGACGCGCTCACCGGCCTGCCCAACCGCCGTTTCATCCTCGACGAGCTCCAGCGCATGATGGCGCAGGCCGCGCGCAGCGGGCAGAACCTGATCGTCGCCTTCATCGACCTCGACGGCTTCAAGGCCATCAACGATGCCCATGGCCATGACGCCGGAGATGCCTTCCTGATCGAGGTGGGCCGCCGCCTGTCGCTGGGTCTTCGGGCCGGCGACGTGCTGGGACGGCTCGGCGGCGACGAATTCGTCATGGTGGGCTTCACCGCGCCGGGCGAGCCCGGCCGCGCGCCGGCCGATGCCACGCGCCAGCGCCTCACTGCTCTGATCGAGGGCCATTACGAACTCGGCCGCTGGCGCATCGACTATGAGGGCGCGAGCATCGGCGTGATCGAAGCCGAACCCGGCGAGAGCGCGCCCGAGGAGATTCTGCGCCGGGCCGACGCCCTCATGTACGAGACCAAGAAGGCGCGCCGGGCCACCCGCCGGTCAGCGACGGGATAGGCGCTTTTCCCATCTCCGTGTCATTTCCTCCGCCTGCGCACAGCGAAACGGAACGATCGCCGGCACCAGAAGGCTGCCATGTGCGCGGGCCGAGGCGACTCGGCTAGAAAGTTCGGCTACAAGGGCACAAACCGTGTACATCCCGCGTCCGCCGCAAGGCCGGGCGCCTCGCGAGATCCGATCGCTACATGTCCAATTCCGACGACCTCTTCTCCAATCCCCCTCCCTCCCGCGGCCGCAAGACCACGGTCGTGCCGCAGATGGCGAGCGACTATACCGCCGCCCATATCGAGGTGCTGGAAGGGCTGGAGCCGGTGCGGCGCCGGCCCGGCATGTATATCGGCGGCACCGATGCCAAGGCGCTGCATCACCTCTTCGCGGAGGTGATCGACAACTCGATGGACGAGGCGGTGGCGGGCCATGCCACTTTCATCGAGGTGCAGCTCTCCAATGACGGCTCGCTGACGGTGATCGACAACGGGCGCGGCATCCCGGTGGAGGAACACCCCAAGTTCCCCGGCAAGTCGGCGCTCGAAGTCATCATGACCACGCTGCACTCGGGCGGAAAGTTCGACAGCAAGGTCTATGAGACCTCCGGCGGCCTGCACGGCGTCGGCGTCTCGGTGGTGAACGCGCTCTCCGATGCCTTCGAGGTGGAGGTCGCCCGCAATCAGACGCTCTACCGCCAGACCTTCTCGCGCGGCACGCCGCAGGGCAAGCTGAAGGAAGTGGGCCGCATCACCAACCGGCGCGGCACCAAGATCCGCTTCCATCCCGATCCGGACATCTTTGGCCCGAGCGCCAAGTTCGAGCCCGGCCGCGTGTTCCGCATGGCGCGCGCCAAGGCCTATCTGTTCGGTGGCGTGGAAATTCGCTGGTCCTGCGATCCCGAACTGCTCGCCGGCACCACCGGCGTGCCGGAAAAGATGACCTTCCGCTTCCCCGGCGGCCTCAGGGACTATCTGGCCGCCGACATCGAGGGCCAGACCCTCGTGCATGGCGACATCTTCTCGGGCCGCGTGCAGAAGCCGGGCGGCCATGGCTCGGCCGAATGGGCGGTGGCCTGGATCGCCGATGGCGACGGCGGCATCTCCTCTTACTGCAACACCATCCCGACGCCGGACGGCGGGACCCATGAGAACGGCCTGCGCGCCGTGCTGCTCAAGGGCCTGCGCGAGCATGGCGAGCGGACCAACCAGTCCAAGCGCGCCGCCCTCATCACCGGCGAGGACGTAACCGCCGGCTGCGCGGCCATGCTCTCCGTCTTTGTGCGCGAGCCGGAATTCCAGGGCCAGACCAAGGAGCGTCTCGCCACTGCCGAGGCGGCCCGCATCGTCGAGCAGACGGTGCGCGATCCCTTCGACCACTGGCTCGCCGCCAATCCGGCCCAGGCCACGCGCCTGTTCGACCATGTGGTGGAGCGGGCGGAGGAGCGGCTGCGGCGCAAGCAGGAGAAGGAAATCTCCCGCAAGACCGCCGTGCGCAAGCTGCGCCTGCCCGGCAAGCTGGCGGACTGCTCCAACACCGAGGCGGCCGGCTCCGAACTCTTCATCGTCGAGGGCGACTCGGCCGGCGGCTCCGCCAAGCAGGCCCGCGACCGCCGCACCCAGGCGGTGCTGCCCCTGCGCGGCAAGATCCTCAACGTCGCCAATGCCGGCCGCGACAAGCTTGCCCAGAACCAGCAATTGGCCGATCTCGGCCAGGCGCTCGGCTGCGGCACGCTCTCGCACTATCGCGAGGCGGACCTGCGCTATGAGAAGGTCATCATCATGACCGACGCGGACGTGGACGGCGCCCACATCGCCTCCCTCCTCGTCACCTTCTTCTATCGCCAGATGCCGAAGCTGGTGGACGAGGGACATCTCTTCCTCGCCGTGCCGCCGCTCTATCGCATCACGCAGGGCGCCAAGACGCTCTATGCCCGCGACGACGCCCACAAGGAGAAGCTCCTGAAGAAGGAGTTCAACGGGCGCGGCAAGGTGGAGATCGGCCGCTTCAAAGGCCTCGGCGAGATGATGCCGGCGCAGCTCAAGGAAACCACAATGGACCCGAAGACGCGCACGCTGCTTCAGGTCAGCATCGAGGAGGCGGCCCGCGCCGCCACCGACGACATCGTGGAACGCCTCATGGGCAACAAGCCGGAGGCGCGCTTCGCCTTCATCTCCGAGCACGCCGCCTTCGCGGGCGAGGAACTGCTCGACATCTGAGCCCCGGAGCGCGGTCCCGAGAGTCTGAGGCGCCTGTCGCGGCTCAGACCGGCTCCACCGACTGGACCTTGCGGGCGGCGGTCTCCTCCGCCTCCCGGCGCACACGCTCGGCCAAGGGCGCGAGGCGTGAGGCCGGCCAGGCCAGCGCGAACATGGCAAGCCCCGCCACCACGAACATGCCGGGCAGCGAGCCCACCGCGTGCGACACCGCCCCCGCCACCACCGCGCCGAAGGCCTGCCCGGCGAAGAAGAAGGTGGCATAGAGCGACACGCCCGAGCCGCGCGCGCTGGGCGCCAGCTCGGTGGACATGATCTGAAGCGTGTTGTGGATGGTGTAGAAGCCGAAGCCCATGACGCCGAACAGCGCCATCATGAACACGAGCGAGGGGGCGAAGGCGATGCCGATGAGGCAGCAGCCGACGATGAGCGCGCCCGTCGCCGCCATGCCGCTGAGGCCCAGCAGATCCACGAGCTTCTGCACCACCACGCTATAGAGCACGCCGCCGATGGCAAAGGCGCCCATGGCAATGCCCGCCTCCACCGCGTCGCCGATGTGGAACTCGACCATCAGCGGCGCCACGAAGGGGAAGACGCCGAAGATGATGCCGCCCTCCACCGCCGACACGGCAAAATGGCGGATGGAGACCGGATTGCGGAAGACGGTGCGATAGCCCTCCAGCGTCGCGGCCACCGAGATGGGCTTGCGGGCACCCAGTTCCTTCAGGAACAGGATGGTGCACAAGGTCGCGGCGGCGGAAACGGCCGCTGCAGCGAAAAATACCGTGCGCCAGCCGAAATAGGTGGCGAGCGTGCCGGAGATGATGGCGCCCCCCAACTGCCCCAGCACCACGGCCAGCAGCAGGCGGCCGAGCGCCACGGTGCGCTGCTCGAAGGCGACGCGATCGCCCACGATGGCGAAGGACACGGGAATGATGCCGCCCGCCCAACCGCCGGCGAACACCCGCGCCGCCACCAGCACCGGATGGTTCGGCGCAAGGGCACAGGCCAGATGGCCGATGGTGAGGCAGGCGAGCGTGATGCGGATAAGCCGCACCCGGCCGAAGGCATCGCCGATGGGCCCGAACACCAGTTGCATCAGCGCATAGGGCAGCGTGAAGGCGGTTGCGAGCAGGGCCGCGGCCTGGAGCGAAACGCCAAGATCAGACGCCAAAAGATTGAGCATCGGATCGACGGAACGCGCCGTAAAAGCGCTGGCGAAGTCCGCAAGGCCAAGAATAAGCAGAAAGGACATGGGGGGCTACACTAGGGACGGAAGGGCGCCCGGTGCGCCGTCCCGTCCTGTCTCCGACGGGCCGGCGGGCCGGTCAAGCAGCGGAATTGCATGGCATGCGCTGTGCGCCCCGAGCCAGCGCATGGCATTAACATTGACACAGCGCACAATGCTTCTATTTTCTACCGCGTCGTCCGAGATGTATTCGAATCCAAGCGCGCCGACCGACGACCACTCGTTTGGGCCCGTACACGGCATGGGACCTTCGATCAGCGGGGCGCTGCCACATCAAGCGACCCAATGTCATTTTCTGAACTCGGCCTGAGCGAAAAAGTCCTCTCGGCCGTCGCGGCCACGGGCTACACCACCCCTACGCCCATCCAGGCGCAAGCCATTCCGCATGTCCTCGCCCGGCGGGACGTGCTCGGCCTCGCGCAGACCGGAACGGGCAAGACCGCCGCATTCACGCTGCCCATGCTGACTCTGCTGGAGCAGGGCCGGGCGCGCGCGCGCATGCCGCGCACTCTCATCCTCGAACCGACGCGCGAGCTCGCGGCGCAGGTGGAGGAGAATTTTGTCCGTTACGGCAAGAACCACAAGCTGAACGTCGCCCTGCTTATCGGCGGCGTTTCCTTCGGCGATCAGGACACCAAGCTGCTGCGCGGCGTGGACGTGCTGATCGCCACCCCCGGCCGCCTGCTCGACCATGTGGAGCGCGGCCGCCTCCTGCTCTCCGGCATCGAGGTGCTCGTCATCGACGAGGCCGACCGCATGCTGGACATGGGCTTCATCCCGGACATCGAGCGCATCTGCAAGCTGGTGCCCTTCACGCGCCAGACGCTGTTCTTCTCGGCCACCATGCCGCCGGAGATCCAGCGCCTCGTCTCGCAGTTCCTCTCGAACCCGGTGCGGGTCGAGGTGTCGAAGCCCGCCAGCGCCAACACCTCCATCACCCAGCTTCTCGTCGCCTCGGGCCGCGAGGACTACGAGAAGCGCGAGACCCTGCGTGAGCTGATCCGCAACGCGGACCAACTGCAGAACGGCATCGTCTTCTGCAACCGCAAGCGCGACGTGGCGGTGGTGCATCGCTCGCTGCAGAAGCACGGCTTCAACGTGGTGTGCCTGCATGGCGACATGGACCAGCACGCCCGCACGCAGGCGCTGGACCAGTTCCGCACCGGCGAAGCCACCTTGCTGGTGGCCTCCGACGTCGCGGCCCGTGGCCTCGACATTCCGGCGGTGAGCCACGTCTTCAACTATGACGTGCCGCACCACTCGGAAGACTATGTGCACCGCATCGGCCGCACCGGCCGAGCCGGCCGCACCGGCACCGCCATCATGCTGGTGACGCACGACGACGCGAAGTCCCTGGCGGCCATCGAGAAGCTCATCGGCAATGCCATCCCCTGGCAGGGCGAGCCGCTGGGCGAAGCCCCGCCGCGCGAGAAGCGCTCCCGTGGCGGTGACCGCCGCGAAGAGCGTGGGGAGCGGAGCGAGCGCAACAAGCGTTCGGGCCGTGGCCGCAGCGAGCGCAAGGCCGAGGTTGAGGATGGGGTCGAGGTCCGCGCCGAGCGCGCGCCGCGTCCCGCCCGCGAAGGACGCCCCGAACGCGAGCCCCGGCCGGAGCGCGAGCCCCGCGCCGAGCGTCAGCCGCGTCCCGAGCGGGAAGCGCGTCCTGAGCGTGAGGCCCGTCCGGAACGGGAGGCCCGCCCCGAAGGCGAGCGCGCCCGCAAGCCCCGTCCCGAGACGGCGGACGCGGCCAGCCGCAACCGGCGCGACCGCTCCGCCAGCGAGCCGGCGGACATGTCCCACCTGCCCGCCTTCCTGCTGCGCCCGGTGCGCATCAAGGCCTCCTCCTGACGCCCATTCCGGCCGGATTGCATCGCGATCCGGCCGTTTGAATTCCGAGCAAGCCTGCCGCGCAGCACGTCCCGGCAGCCTGAGAAGCCGGATGATCCCGCCCTGAACTGACGGTCCAGCAGCAGGCGTGGGCTGACCTGATGACCTCGGCAAGGCCGCTCAGGCAAAGACGACGCGGTTCCGGCCCATCTGCTTCGACCGATAGAGCGCCGCATCCACGAGCCGCAGAGCCTCGGCGAGACCGCCATCCCCGTCCCAGAGCGCGACGCCGGCGGAAATGGTGACCCCACCGCTCTCGTCGTCCGGCAACACGGCCACCGCCTGACGCAGTTTCTCGGCGAGGGCTTCGGCCTCCGGCGCCGACAGATCCGCCGAGACCACCAGAAACTCGTCCCCGCCCCAACGGCCGATGACATCGCCTTCGCGCAGCACGCGCCGAAGCGCATCGACGACGTTCTGAAGGACGCGGTCGCCGAACACGTGCCCCCATTGGTCATTGACGGTCTTGAAGTAATCCATGTCCAGCAGGATCAGCGCCCACTGCCGGGATGAGGCGCCCTGGATTTCAAGGGCCCGCTCGATGCCGCGCCGGTTCGCGATGCCGGTAAGCGGGTCGGACAGAGCCGCGCTCTCCATCAT
The DNA here is from genome assembly GCF_000010525.1 of Azorhizobium caulinodans ORS 571. Lineage (GTDB taxonomy): Bacteria > Pseudomonadota > Alphaproteobacteria > Rhizobiales > Xanthobacteraceae > Azorhizobium > Azorhizobium caulinodans. The sequence continues at coordinate 2,854,189 of NC_009937.1, forward strand.
GCTCGCCTGCGCCTTGGCCTGCTGGTAGGCGGCCTGCGAGTAGGAGAAGAGCACGAGAACCAGCAGCGAAATGGCCTGCACGATGATGGCGTTCAGCAATAGCGCATTGGTGGTGTCCGGCCAGTTCGCCGGCTCACTGTTGAACCACACCCAGACCGCCGTTGCCGCCGGGATGAGGAAGCCGATCACCGCGGCGGGAATGCTCTCGCGGCCGGGAAAGATGATGAAGGCCGCCACGCTGATCAGCGGCAGCCATTGCAGCGTGTCGGCGATCACATAGAGCCTGATCTGCGGGTCCGGATCGCCGAATGTGAAGACACCGGTCGCGCAGCCGATGCAGAAGGCGAGAAACAGGCTTCGCTCCGCAACGATCCGCCAGCGCTCGCTGATATCCGTGACGATGAAGCCGACCGCGCAGATGAGAACCAGCAACGGATCCGTCAGGGTGGCATTTCGTGCGCTGATGATGCCCTGATAGCTGTCGTAAAACCAGAACCAGACATTGCAGACAAAGCCGATAGCGAACAGAATTCGCATGATACGCGTGCGCAGTCTGGCGAATTCCGGGCTCATTTCGGGTTTGGTCCGCGTTCGGCCAGAGGGGAGCATGTTCTTCATCCGCGAATGACGCGTTGTGTTGTGAGCCTGTCAGCCTTGGGAAGCGGTGCTCCATCCAGATACGCACGTTATCGCGAATGGCGCATTCGACGCAGCACCCGGGCCCGCTCTTCCGCCTCAGGCAAACACCACCCGGTTCCGGCCCATCTGCTTGGAGCGATAAAGCGCCGCGTCCACCTGCCGGAGCGCCTCCACAAGGCCGCCTTCCCCATTCCACAGCGCGATGCCGACGGAGATGGTCACGCCGCCGCTGTCATCCTCCGGAAGGCCGGCCACCGCCTGCCGCAGCCGCTCGGCCAGCGCTTCCGCCTCGGCCGCTGGCGCGCCGGGGGAGATCACCAGAAATTCGTCGCCGCCCCACCGGCCGATGACATCGCCGCCACGCAGGATAGGGCGGAGCGCATTCACCACATTCTGGAGCACGCGATCCCCAAAGACGTGGCCACGCTCGTCGTTGACCATCTTGAAGTGATCCATGTCCAGAAGGATGAGCGCCCACGGGCGGGGCACCGAAGCCGCCGTCTGTGTCTCCAGCGCCCGCTCGATGCCGCGCCGGTTGGCAATGCCCGTGAGCGGGTCGGAGAGGGCCGCACTCTCCATCATCCTGGCCTCCGCCCGGGCCTGCTGGAAGGCGGCCTGCGAATGCGAGAACAGAACGAGGGCCGCCACCGACACCACATGGATGACGAGCGCATTGAACAAAAGCGTGCTCGTGGTGGCCGGCCAGGTCGCTGCATCGCTTCCCCACCACACCCAGCCCGCCGTTCCCGCCGGAATGAGGAAGCCCACCACCGACGCCACCACGCTCTGGCGGCCGGGAAAGATCATGAAGGCGATGATGCTGATGAGCGGGATCCATTGCAGCGTATCGGCAATGGCGTAGTAGCGCACGGGTTCGTCCGCGGCCGTGAAGGACAGCACGCCGCTGGCGCAATTGGCACAGAAGGACAGGAAGGCGAGCCACTCCGTCGCTGCGCGCCACCGATCACCCAGTTCGATGACAAAGAAGCCGGCGGCATAGATGAACATGACCGAGGGATAGGTCACATAGGCATCACGCGCGGTGATGATGCCGCTGGTGCTCTCGAAAATCAGAAACCATCCGTTGCAGACAAAGCCGATGGCGAACAACAGCCGCAACATCCGCTTCCGCAATCTGATGAATTCGATGTCCATCGCAGCACTCCCCAGGCGGGCACTTGGACATAGGCCACCGACACACGCAAGCAGACGGCCGCCCTCGGCTCGGGAGCAGGACGGCTAGGCGACGACAGGACGGAGGGACCGGACATCTCCCCTCCTCGGACCGGCGGCAGCGGCGCTGGCTCGACATCGGAGGGGACGCAACTGCCTTAAGGCTTCCGGCGCGTCTGGCGTTGCGAAGCCGGGACGCCGATCCCCAGCGCATCGAAGTCCGGCGCCGGCCCGGCGGGCGCCTTGGAAGCCGCCTTCTTTCCGCGTGCCTTTTTGACAGCGCCCGCCCGCGCCACCCCTTGAGCCCGCCGAAAGAGCACTTCGCGCGCCTCGGGGTCGTCGAGCGCCGCTTCGGGCAGGGTCCAGTAAGGCAGCGTCACCTGCCGGTTGCGGGCCGTATAGCCCAGCGGCGCACAGCCGAGTGCGGCCAGTTCCTGCGCGAAGTCCCCATCGGCCTTGATGAAGAGGTCGCCGCCGCTCTCCAGGGCGAACATCCGCCCGTCGTAGAAGATGCCGTGACCGCCGAACATGCGCTTGATCTCGACGGGTCCGAGCGGCGCAAGGAGGTCGGCCAGATCATCGCGGTCCATCTCGGCCTCCCCGCGCCCGTCTCAGCCCTTGACGAGATCGAGCAGGCGCACCGCCGCGCGCATTTCCTTTTCGCGGGCGGCGCGGCGGGCCGTCGCCTCCGCATCCTCGCCCCAGCGCTCGATCGTCCAGTCCTCGTCCACATGGGCCGCGCGCCAGGCGGCATCGGCATCGAGGACGCCATTGGCCAGCGCCACAGCGAGGAAGGCCGAGCCGGTCAGAGCGGTCAGCGTGCTCAAGGCCGCGAGCGAGAGCGGATCGTCGGTTCCGACCAGCGCAGCCACACGCGCCACCATGTCGGCGGGCTGCTCCACGTGGCGGATGCCTTCGGCGAGGAAGAAGCGGGCGTCGTGCGCGCGGTCGAGCCAGGCCAGCACCGGATCCCAATGGGTCGCCTGCCGCGCGACCAGCCCCTCCGGCCCCTCGGCGCGATAGAGCAGGAGGTCGCTGCCCATGTAGCGCACGATTTCCTCCTTCACCTCCTGCGGATTGCGCGCCACGCCATCGAGCGCGACGTTCACCAGGCGGGTGAGCGGCATGGTGAACGGGTCGATCTCCACGCCCTGCGCCGCCCATTCCTCCGCCAGAGCGGCGGCGAGCGCGGCGCTCGGCACCGCGAGCTTTGCCTTGGCCGGCGTGCGCAGGGTACGGCCGTCGAGGCGCACCTCGTGCCCCCCCTCGCCTTCCGCGACCGTCACCTCCTTGTAGAAGCGCTTCGGCAGCGTGCGGCGGCCCTGCGCGCGGATGGCCTCGGCCGGATCGAGCGGCGACTGCTCAAGGTCGCTCAGGATGTCGCGCATGGCTCGGTTCCTCGAAAATCTCAGGCGACGGCGGGCGCGCGACCGCCGACCAGCGCCGCAATGGCGTCCGGAATCTCGCGGAAGTCGCGCACGATCACATCGGCACCGGCCGCAGTGAGTTGTTCCAGCGGATGATAGCCCCAGGCGACACCGATGGCATGGGCCCCGGCCGCCTTGGCCATGGCCATGTCGAAGCCGGTGTCGCCGATCACCACCGTGCGGGCGGAGGGCTGTCCCATCTCCGCCATGGCCTGCTGCACCATGGCCGGATGGGGCTTGGAGGGCGCATCGTCGGCGGTCTGGATGGTCGAGAACCAGCCGTCCATGGCATTGGCCGCCAGAACGCGCGTGACGCCACGCCGGGCCTTGCCCGTCACCATGCCGAGCAGCATGTCGTCGCGCTGGCGCAGCCCATCGAGCGTATCGCGGGCGAAGGGGTACATGGGCTCGGGCGGCTCGCGGTCGCGCAGCTCCATGAAGGCGCTGCGATAGGCTTCCACCATCTCCTCCACGGGAAAGGCGGCATCGCCCTCGGCGAGGTCGGTGAAGGCTTCGCGCAGCGACAGGCCGACGATGGAGAGCATGCGCAGCCGGTCCGGCGCGGGGAGGCCCTGCCGGGCATAGGCCGTGCCCATGGCGGCGACGATCATGTGCTGACTGTCCACCAGCGTGCCGTCGCAGTCGAACAGGGCGAGGATGGGCTCAAGGGTCATTTCTGGGTCAACTTGTCGGTGTCGAGGTCGAGGGTCCAGGTGGTGGTGCCGTTGGCATCGATGAACACCACCTGCTTGAAGCCGCGCGCCTTGCACTGGCGCGGGAACGGGCCGCCGCTGATCAGGTCCACGGCGGTCTTGGCGGGGAAGTTAAACTTCAGGGTCATCACGGTCGCGCCCTCGCCGGTGGCCGTCACCGTCATGTCGAGGCCGTTCTCCTTGAAGGCATCCTGCGTCGACTTCGCATAGTCCCGCCGGGTGCCGGGATCGCTCGGGATCGAGGGCATGGGCGGGCGCTGGCTGCCCGGCGGCACCGTCTGGAGGGTCGGCGCAGCCGCAGGTGCGGCGGGGGCCGGATCCGGCGTCGCGGTCTGGGGGATAGGTGTCGGAGCCGGCGGCGGCTCAGGCGCGGCCTGGGGCGGCGGTGCAACGGCAGCCTGCTGCTGCGGAGCCGATGCTGCGGATGACGGCGCCTTGGGCGTCAGCAGCACCCACACGCCGGCACCGGCGGCCAGCGCCACCAGTACACCGGCAATCCCCACCACCACGGGAAGCGCGCGCCGGGACGGCGCAGGCGACACGAGTTCAAGGCCGCAGGCGGCGCAGGCGACATCGTCCGGATGCACCGGTGCACCGCAGCCGGGACAGGTCTCGGTCTGTGGGGACATGGGGGCACCTCCGATGATTGACGGGCGGCATCGGCCTTGCGACGGCCGGGACCGGGCGAACCCAGCCACGCCGCCAGCCCCCCCCGGCGACGCGATGCCCCGGACCGCCGCGCACGGCCGGACAGGGCGCCCTGTCTAGCAGAGGCGAGGCGCGCAGGCGACCGCCGAAAATGCAAAGCCGCCCGTCGCTTGCGCAGCGGGCGGCTTTGTCGTGGACCGTCGGGCGCCTATTTGGGAGCGCCGAAATCCAGTGCCGGCGGAGGCGGCGCGGAGTCGAGATCCGGAGTGAGGTTGTCGAACTGCTTCTGCACCGCCCCCTGATCCAGTTGCACGGAGCTGCTCTTGTAGTGCGTCACCATGCCGGGGAAGAGCACGACCAGCGCCACCATGATGAGCTGGATGCCGACGAACGGCACCGCACCCCAGTAGATCTGGCCCGTGGTCACCGGCTCCATGCGCTTGCCCGTCACGCGGTCGAGATAGGGCACCTTGGGTGCGACCGACCGCAGGAAGAACAGCGCAAAGCCGAAGGGCGGATGCATGAAGGAGGTCTGCATGTTCACCGCCAGCATCACGCCGAACCAGATCAGGTCGATGCCGAGCTTGTCGGCGGCCGGTCCGAGCAGCGGGATGATGATGAAGGCCAGCTCGAAATAATCGAGGAAGAAGGCCAGCAGGAACACGAGGATGTTCACCACGATGAGGAAGCCGGTCTGGCCGCCGGGCAGCGAGACGAGCAGTTCCTCCACCCAGCGGTGGCCGTCCACGCCATAGAAGGTCAGCGAGAACACGCGCGAGCCGAGCAGGATGAACAGCACGAAGGCCGAGAGCTTGGCCGTCGAGTAGGTCGCCTGCCGCATCAGGTCGAACTTCAGGCGCCCGCGACCGGCGGCGAGCAGAAGCGCGCCCACCGAACCCATGGCGCCGCCCTCGGTCGGCGTTGCGACGCCGATGAAGATGGTGCCGAGCACAAGGAAGATCAGGGCCAGCGGGGGCACCATCACGAAGATGACCTGCTCGGCCAGCTTCGAGAGCAGGCCCAGCCGGAACACGCGGTTGATGACCGCCACCACGAAGGCGAGGCCCACCGTCATGGACATGGCAAGGACCACATAGTCCGAGCCGACCCGCATGCCGGAGCGCTCCATCACCGCGATCGAGATGCCGATGGCGATGGACAAGGCGATGAACAGCGAGGGGGTGAGCAGGCGGGCGGTGCCGCTCATGATGAAATAGAACAGGACGAAGGCACCGACGCCCCAGACTGCCAGATTGGCCGCGCCCGGCAGGCTGCCGGCCGTGAGACCCGGCAAGGACCCGGTGGCGATCAGCACCGCAAAGCCGGCGGCGAAGATGGCGCCGAGCAGCCGCGAGGGGCCGCGCTTCTGATTCTTGTCGCGCAGGGTCTGGGCTTCCAGCGGCAGGCCGGGAGCCACGCTCGGGAAGATGGCCGAGACGAGGAAGATGTAGAACGCGTAGAGGCCGGCCAACAACAGGCCGGGCACGAAGGCGCCCTCGTACATGTCACCCACCGACCGGTTGAGCTGGTCGGCCATGACGATGAGCACGAGGGAGGGCGGGATGATCTGGGCCAGCGTGCCCGAGGCCGCGATCACGCCCGAAGCCACGCGCCGGTCATAGCCGTAGCGCAGCATGATGGGCAGCGAGATGAGGCCCATGGAGATGACCGAGGCCGCGACGACGCCCGTGGTGGCGGCGAGCAGCGCGCCCACGAAGATCACCGCATAGGCAAGGCCGCCGCGGATGGAGCCGAATACCTGTCCGATGGTGTCGAGCAGATCCTCGGCCATGCCGGAGCGCTCGAGGATGAGGCCCATGAAGGTGAAGAAGGGCACCGCGAGGAGCACTTCATTGTTCATGGTGCCATAGACGCGCTCGGGCAGCGCCTGAAGGAAGTCCGGCCGGAACAGGCCGAGTTCGATGCCGATGACACCGAACACGAGGCCGTTGGCGGCCAGCGCGAAGGCCACCGGATAACCCAGCAGCAGGAAGATCACGAGGGCGCCGAACATGATCGGCGCCATGTTGTGGGTGACGAAGGCGCGCAGGCCGCCATCGGCGGCGAAGGCCATCTCCGGACCGAGGGTGCTGAGCGCCACGGCGAGGGCACAGAGGAGGCCCGTCTTGAAGACGCGGTTCTGGATCATGATCGCGTTTCCTCAGGGCGTCTTGGTGTCGGCGACGATGGCGACGGGCTCGACATCGGCGAGCAGGCGCTGGGCTTCCGCCTCGGCGGAGGCAAGGTGGCCGCCCGCCCCCTCGTTGGGGTCCTCCATCTTGCCGGTGAAGATGGCGACGCGCTTGATGAGCTCGGAGATCGCCTGGATCAGCAGCAGAGCGAAGCCCACGGGCACGAGCATCTTGGCCGGCCACTGGGGCAGGCCGCCGGCGTTCAGGGACTGCTCGTTGATGCGGTAGGAATTCAGCGCGAAGGGAATGGACGTGTAGAGCATCACGAGGGCGAACGGCATCAGGAAGAAGACATTGCCGAAGATGTCGATGCCGTCGCGCAGGCGCTTGGACAGGCGGGAATTCACGATGTCGATGCGGATGTGCTCATTGTCCATCAGCGTCCAGGGCGAGCACATCAGGAACACCGCGGCGAATAGCACCCATTGCAGTTCGAGCCAGGCGTTCGAGCTCAAGTCGAACAGCTTGCGGATGACCGCATTGCCGGCGGAAACGATGATGGCGACGAGGATCAGCCAGGATACCAGACGCCCGATGCGGGCATTGATGGCATCGATCGCCCGGCTGAGCGCGAGCAAAACGGACATGGGATTTCCCCCCGGCGATGCGGATTCCCGCTTCTGATCGCAACGGCCCGTTCGGGTCCGCCTGCGGTGACGAGCGAACGGCAGATGAACAAAAGTCCATCCGCCGCCGAGCCGCGCACCATAGGCAAAGCCCGTCAATGCGCAAGTCTGTCCGAAAGTCTAACGCCTGAAATACCTTGAGCCGACGTGCTGCAATGCAGCAACGCCCATGAAATGTTCAGCCCTCAGGCGATTCCACGATAGGATCGTACTGGGTTGCATCAAAGCCGAGCACGGCCCACGACTGCGCCATGTGGGGCGGCAGCGGCGCAGAGACGTCGATCATCCCCTCCCCGCGCGGATGGGGAATCACCAGCCGGCGCGCCAGGAGATGCAGCCTGTTCTGCAAGCCGCCGGGCAATTCCCAGTTCTCGATGTTGAAATACTTGGGATCGCCCACGATCGGGTGATGGATATGGGCCAGATGCGCGCGGATCTGGTGCGTGCGCCCGGTCACCGGCTTCAGCGACAACCAGCTCATCTTCTGCGCCGCATGCTCGACGACCGCATAATAGGTCACGGCGTGGCTGGCATCCTCCTCGCCATGGCGGGCAACGCGCATGCGCTCCTCGGCCTCCTCGCGGGCGAGATACGTGGAGATGCGGCCCTGCCGGGGCTTCGGCACGCCCGGGACCAGCGCCCAGTAGATCTTGCGTGCCTCGCGGGAGCGGAAGTTCTTGGCGAGCTGCGCCGCCGACAGACGGTTCTTAGCGATCAGCAGGCAGCCGGCGGTGTCCTTGTCGATGCGGTGGACGAGGCGCGGCTTCTGGCCGTCCTTGGCCCGCAGGGCGTCCAGCATCCCGTCGATGTGGCGGAAGGTGCCCGATCCGCCCTGCACGGCGATGCCGGACGGCTTGTTGAGGACGAGCACGTCCTTGTCCTCGAACAGGATGATGGAGCGCAGGAATTCCGCATCCGTCTGCTCGCGGCGGGCGGCAGCGCGCACCTGATGCGCGGCCGGCGCGAAGGGACTGCCGGAGCCGGCAAAGCCACCCTCCTCCCCCGCGACGGCGCCCTCGCCCTTGGTCTTGGACTGCGCCGGAGACGCAGCCGGCGCGGCATCGTCGCCCAGCGGCGGCACGCGCACGCTCTGGCCGGGCGAAAGGCGCGTCGAGGTCTTCACCCGCCCGCCGTCCACGCGCACCTGACCGGTCCGCACCAGCTTCTGCAGATGGCCGAAGGACAGATCCGGGAAATGCGTCTTGAACCAGCGGTCGAGGCGCATGTCGGCCTCGTCCTCGGTCACCTGCTTCAACTCCACCGCCATATGCGGGCCACCTCTCCATCCGGCGCGGCTTCGCCGCCGGGACACCTGTTCGTGCCTATCGGTCACAGAACGGGCGCGGCGTCCAGAGCTTTGCGCGAATGGCGGGCATTCGGGAGCGGATCAGCCCATGGCGCGGATGAGCGAAAGGCCCGCGAACACGCCGACGAGGCACAGGACGAGGGAGCCGACCGCATAGGCGGCCGCCGGGCCCATTTCGCCGCGCTCCACCAGCACCGCGAATTCCAGCGAGAAGGTGGAGAAGGTGGTGAATCCGCCCAGCATCCCGGTGGTCAGAAGCAGGCGCACGTGCTGCGTCCAGAAGCTGCCCTGCCCCGCCCGCATGGCGAAGGCCGCCGTGAGCGCGCCCATGATGAAGCAGCCGAGCACGTTGATGAACATGGTCGCGAAAGGAAAGGACAGCGTGCCGAACAGGCGCACGGTCGTGATGTTCACGATGTGGCGCATCAACCCGCCGAAGCCGGCTCCGAGAAACACGAGAACGGCGGGGATCATGTTGGCCCTCATGCTGCGTTGCAGGAGATTGCTACAGAGGGCCGCGCCACCCGGCAAGATCACGCTGCGAGACCGCAAGGCCCTGCGCGCTCACGCCAGCAGGGCGACGGCAGAAACCGCGCCAAGGAGCGCCAGAAAGCCGACCGCCACATAGAACATCCGGGACATGCGCCCCCGCCCGCCCTCAGGCGCCGGAAGCACGCGGCCGAGCAGGCACAGGACCACATAGACGAAGGCAAGGGCCGCCAGAGCCACGACCACGTTGAACAGCACCAGCACGTTGAACAGGGCGTCGGCATTCACAAACATCGACGCGCCTCCTCCGCTTTCGGCCTCAAGGCACCCGCCCCTCAGTCGGAGGCCCGGTCCGCCTTCAGGCGGGCCCAATAGTCGAGGCGCTTCTTCACCTCGCGCTCGAAGCCGCGCTCATTGGGCTGGTAGAGGTCCGGGCGATGGTCGCCCGCGAGCTCGTCGGGGAAGAATTCCTGCCCCGCATAGGCGTCGGGATAATCGTGATCGTAGCGATAGCCCGCGTGGTAACCGAGTTCCTTCATGAGCTTGGTCGGCGCATTCAGGATGTGCTTGGGCGGGGCGAGCGAGCCTGTCTTCTGCGCCAGCGCTAAGGCTGCATTGAAGGCGGAATAGGCGGCGTTGGATTTCGGCGCGGTCGCCACATAGGCGATGGCCTGCGCCATGAACAGTCGGCCTTCCGGCCAGCCCACGCGCTCGAAGGCGGTCCAGGCGGCGATCACCTGCGGCATGGCCTGCGGATCGGCCATGCCGACATCCTCGGAGGCGCAGCAGGCAAGCCGGCGGAAGATGGTGCCCGGGTCCTCGCCGCCGGTCATCATGCGCGCGGCCCAGTACATGGCCGCATTCACATCCGAACCGCGCAGGCTTTTGTGGAAGCAGGAGAGCAGGTTGTAGTGCTCCTCCTGCGCCTTGTCATAAACGGGCGCGCGCTTCTGCACCGTCTGGGCCAGGGCCTCCAGATCGAGGTCCGGCCCCGGCGGGAGCGCCAGAAGTTCCTCCACGAGGCCCAGCAGATAGCGCCCGTCGCCGTCCGCCATCTCGGTCAGCGCCTCGCGGGCCTGGGCGTCCAGCGGCAGGCAGCGGCCGGCATGGGCCTCGGCCCGCTCCAGCAGGCGGGCGAGATCCGCCTTCTCCAGCCGGCGCAGCGTATAGACCTTGGCCCGCGACAGCAGCGCGGCCACCATGGAGAAGCTCGGGTTTTCCGTGGTGGCGCCGATCAGAACGATGGTGCCGTCCTCCACATGGGGGAGCAGCGCATCCTGTGTGGTGCGGTTGAAGCGATGCAGTTCGTCCACGAACACCGCCGTCTGGCGCCCCGAACCCGTGCGCAACTGCCGGGCGGTCTCCACCACCTTGCGCAGGTCCGCGACGCCGGAAAGCACGGCGGACAACTGCACGAACTCGAAGCCAAGTCCGCGCGCGACGAGGCGGGCGATGGTGGTCTTGCCCGAGCCGGGCGGCCCCCAGAGGATGAAGGAGGAGAGCCGCTTGCCTTTCACCATCCGCCCGATGGGACCCTCCGGGCCGAGCAGATGCTCCTGCCCGATCACATCCTCCAGCCGCTGCGGGCGCAGCACCTCGGCCAGTGGACGCGGGGCAGCCTCCTCGAACAGCGACAGGGTCATCAGGTGTCTCCGGGGTCCGCGCATCACGCGGACAAGGGCCGCCGGCAACCGGCAGCCCTTGATAGATGGTGTTTCGTGTCCCGCCCGCCAGCCGGCGGGCATGCGACTCAGCCGCCGAGAACGGCAGTGATGGTGCGCCCGCCGCGAGCCACCGTCACCTTCCAGGCGCGGGACGGGGTGCGGGTGGCGGCCACCAGATCCTTGGTGCGTTCGATGCGGCCGCCATTCACCTCGAGGATGATGTCGCCCGCCCGGAAGCCCGCCGCATCGGCGGGCGAGCCGTCCGCCACCTCCGAGATCACGACCACGCCCTCGTCCACATCGAGGCGCAGTTCGTCAGCGACGGCCGGGGAGACATTGAGGACCCGCGCGCCGGCAAAGGGCGAGCGCGAGGAGATCACCACCTCGTCCCGCGGCACGCTCTCCGGCGGGGGCTCCAGCGTCACCACAAGGGTCTGGTCGCGGCCCTGCCGGACGATACCGAGATTGGCCTTGCCGCCGAGCGGGCGGGTGCCCCAGCGATAGTTCAGGGATTCGGGATCATCGATCGCCTGCCCCTCGACCGCCACGATGAGGTCGCCCGTCTTCAGGCCGGCACGCGCGGCGGGTCCGTCCGTCGCCACGGACTGGACAAGTGCGCCAGTGGGCCGCTGGAGGCCGAGGCTATCGGCGATCTCCGGCGTCACGCGCTGGAGCTTGGCGCCGAGCCAGGGCCGGCGCACCGTCTTGCCGCCGGCTTTGGCCGAGGCGACCACCACCTTCACCATATTGGCGGGGATGGCGAAGCCGATGCCATGCGAGCCGCCCGAGCGCGAATAGATGGCGCTGTTGATGCCCACGAGGCGCCCGTCCATGTCCACGAGGGCGCCGCCGGAGTTGCCGGGATTGATGGCGGCATCCGTCTGGATGAAGAACTGATAGTCGGACACGCCCACCTGCGTGCGCGCGAGCGCAGAGACGATGCCCTGCGTCACCGTCTGGCCGACGCCGAAGGGATCGCCGATGGCAAGCACGAGATCGCCGACCGCGAGTTCGTCCGAATTGCCGATCTCCAGCGAGGAGAATTTGGCCCCCTCCCCCTTGATGCGCAGCACGGCAAGGTCCGTGCGCTGGTCGGAGAGGAGCACCTCGGCGTCGAACTCGCGCTTGTCGTTGAGGGCGATGCGGATCTGGTCCGCGCCCTGGATCACGTGCTGGTTGGTGACCACGAGGCCGCTGGGATCGACGATGACGCCCGAGCCGAGCGAACGCTGCACCCGCTCGGGCGCGCCGAGCCCGCCGCCTCCAGGGCCGCCGCCGAAGAAGCGCCGGAAGAAGGGGTCATCGATGAAGGGATTGGTGCGCTGGGCGATCTTCAGCGCATAGACATTGACGACCGCCGGTGCGGTGCGCGCCACCACGGGGGCGAAACTCATCTTCATCGCCGCCGCCGAAGACGGAACGACGGTTCCCGCCTGGGCATGCGCCGGCGGCCCGGCGGGGGCCTGCCGTTCGACCTGCTGCGCCACGGCGACCGAAAGACCGGCAACGACGAGGCCGCCCGCCAGAACCGCTCCCACCCAGGACCGCACGCCGGCAAAACCCATGGTCTGTCACCCTCGCTCAAGTCGTCGCGCGCCGGCCCGGACGAGTCGGCACGCTTTCGTGCTGATTAAACGAAAGAAGGGCGACCGTGAGGCCGCCCTTCCAGAAACGCTGCACTGCGGCGCGGGATCCCCCGCGTGCGCAAATCAGGCCGCGACGGCCTCGGCCGCCTCGGCGCGGGCACGATCGGCGGCGCCCTTGGCGTCCACGTCACGGTCCACGAACTCGATCACGGCGACCGGGGTCGAGTCGCCATAACGGAAGCCGGCCTTGATGATGCGGGTGTAGCCGCCCGGACGACCTTCATAGCGCTTGGCCAGCACGTCGAAGAGCTTCTTCACGACGTTGAGGTCGCGCAGCTCGGCGATGGCCTGGCGGCGGGCGTGCAGGTCGCCACGGCGGGCGAGCGTCACCAGCTTCTCGACGACCGGACGCAGGTCCTTCGCCTTCGGCAGGGTGGTGACGATCTGCTCGTGGGTGATGAGCGCACCGGCGAGGTTGGCGAACATCGCCTTGCGATGCTCCGCGGTGCGGTTGAACTTGCGGTGAACCTTGCCGTGACGCATGACGGCGAACTCCTAAATGCCTCCGGCGTTTCGAGCCGAGATTGGTTAAGCGGCTCGAGCCGCGGGGTGAATGGTCAGTAGTGGTCCTCGAAGCGCTTCGCGAGCTCTTCGATGTTCTCCGGCGGCCAGCCCGGCACTTCCATGCCGAGGTGCAGGCCCATGGAGGCCAGCACTTCCTTGATCTCGTTGAGCGACTTGCGGCCGAAATTCGGCGTACGGAGCATCTCCGTCTCGCTCTTCTGGATCAGGTCGCCGATGTAGACGATGTTGTCGTTCTTCAGGCAGTTCGCCGAACGCACCGACAGTTCGAGCTCGTCCACCTTCTTCAGGAGCGCCGGGTTGAAGGGCAGTTCCTGGATGGCAGCGGTCTCGCTCTCGCGCTTGGGCTCCTCGAAGTTCACGAAGATCTCAAGCTGGTCCTGCAGGATGCGCGCCGCATAGGCGAGCGCGTCCTCGGCGGACACCGAGCCGTCGGTCTCGATCTGCATGGTCAGCTTGTCATAGTCGAGGATCTGACCCTCACGGGTGTTCTCGACCTTGTAGGAGACCTTGCGGACCGGCGAGTAGAGGCTGTCGATCGGGATGAGGCCGATCGGAGCATCCTCGGGACGGTTGCGTTCGGCGGGGACATAGCCCTTGCCGGTATCGACGGTGAATTCCATGCGCAGTTCCGCGCCCTCGTCCAGCGTGCAGAGCACGAGGTGGGGGTTCAGGATCTGGATGTCGCCCACGGTCTGGATGTCGCCGGCGACGAGGACGCCGGGACCGTTCTTCTTCGCCACGAGACGCTTGGGGCCATCGCCCTGCATCTTGATGGCGATGTCCTTGATGTTGAGGATGATGTCGGTGACGTCCTCACGCACGCCCGGAATGGACGAGAACTCGTGCAGCACGCCATCGATGTGCACCGACGTCACCGCCGCGCCCTGAAGGGACGACAGCAGGATCCGGCGCAGCGAATTGCCGAGCGTCATGCCGAAGCCGCGCTCCAGCGGCTCGGCCACGACGGTGGCGAGGCGCTTGGGATCGGCGCCGGCAGTCACCTGCAGCTTCTCGGGCTTGATCAGCTCTTGCCAGTTCTTCTGAATCACTTGCGTCACCTTGCCTTCTCGCCGGGCGGCGGCACTCGATCAACCGGACGGAAACCCCGCTGGTCCTGTGCGGCGCCGGCCCGCCCCGCTCGCCGGGGATGAACCGAGCAGAGGCCCGGCGGGAAAATCCCGCGGGCCATTGGCACGCTCAGACGCGCCGGCGCTTGCGCGGACGGCAGCCGTTGTGCGGGATCGGCGTCACGTCACGGATCGAAGTGACCAGGAAACCGGCGGCCTGCAGCGCGCGCAGGGCCGATTCACGGCCCGAACCGGGACCGGAGACTTCCACTTCCAGAGTGCGCATGCCGTGCTCGGCCGCCTTGCGGGCCGCATCCTCGGCCGCGAGCTGCGCGGCGTACGGGGTGGACTTGCGCGAACCCTTGAAGCCCATGGCACCGGCGGACGACCAGGAGATGGTGTTCCCCTGCGCATCGGTGATGGTGATCATGGTGTTGTTGAACGACGCATTCACATGCGCAACGCCCGAGGCGATGTTCTTGCGCTCGCGGCGCTTAACGCGTGCTGCTTCCTTAGCCATCTCGTCTTCGATCCTTCAGGCGCGCCCGTAGCTCCAGGCGCTCGGGATGGGCACCCTTTCGGGCACCCGGGATAAAAGGAAAGGCCGGAGCCCGGCCTTTCCCTCAAACTCATGCGATCGCGGCGATCACTTCTTCTTGCCGGCGATCGGCTTGGCCGGACCCTTGCGGGTGCGGGCATTGGTGTGCGTGCGCTGGCCGCGGACCGGGAGGCCGCGACGGTGACGCAGGCCGCGGTAGCAGCCGAGGTCCATCAGACGCTTGATGTTCATCGCAACTTCGCGGCGCAGATCGCCTTCCACGATGTAGTCGCGGTCGATGGTCTCACGGATCTGCAGCACTTCCGCGTCGGTGAGCTGGTTCACGCGACGCTCGGCCGCGATGCCGACCTTCTCCACGATCTCTTCAGCCTTCTTCGGGCCGATGCCGTGAATGTACTGGAGCGCGATGACGACGCGCTTGTTGGTCGGGATGTTAACGCCTGCAATACGAGCCACTGCTCTCTCCATCTCAGCCACCCCGGCGGGGCGGCGGAAAGCTCCGCGTCCGGTGGAGGCCGGCCCTTGCGGAGACAACAACAATCCGTGCGAGTCGCGCCTCATGCGAGGGCGACACGCACGGATCTCGAAAAGGAAGGAGCGCCATTACGCGCTTTTTCGGATTCTGTCAACGCCCCGCAACGCCTCCAGGCGCTGTCACGGAGCGCGAGGGATGCTCAGGCCGTCTCGAGAATCGAGTCGATGGCCTGCGTCACCTTCTCGATCGGCGCCATGCCGTCGATCTGCTGAAGCTGGCCCCGGGCCGAATAATAGGGCGCCACGACCGCGGTATCGCGGTTGTAGGCCTCGAGGCGGGTCTTGAACACCTCCGGATCGTCATCCTTGCGCACCGGCTCGCCCTTGGCCTTGGCCTCGGCAGCGCGGTTGAGGATGCGATCGAGGAGCTTGGCCTGATCCACCTTCAGCTCGATGACGGCATCGAGCTTGAGGCCCTTGTCCGCCAGCAGCTTGTCGAGGGCGTCCGCCTGCGCGACCGTGCGCGGGAAGCCGTCGAGAATGAAGCCCTTGCGGGCATCCGGCTGATCGAGCCGCTCGGCGATGATGCCGATGACGATCTCATCCGAGACGAGGCCGCCCGATTCCATCACCGCCTTGGCCTTGAGGCCCACCGGCGTGCCGGCGGCGACCGCCGCCCGCAGCATGTCGCCGGTGGAGAGCTGGACGATCCCGTGACGCTGGACGAGACGCAGCGCCTGCGTGCCCTTGCCGGCACCGGGAGGACCAAGCAGTACCAACCTCATTTCCGTTTCCCCCCGCGCAGCTTGGACTTCTTGACCAAGCCCTCATATTGATGCGCCAGCAGATGTCCCTGGATCTGCGAGACCGTATCCATGGTCACGCTCACCACGATCAGCAGCGACGTTCCGCCAAAATAGAACGGCACGGCGGCGTAGGAAATCAGCACTTCGGGGAAGAGACAGACCGCCGCGATGTAGGCTGCGCCCACCACCGTGATCCGGGTCAGCACATAGTCGATATATTCCGCGGTGCGCTCGCCGGGGCGGATGCCGGGAATGAAGCCGCCGTGCTTCTTCAGATTGTCGGCCGTCTCCACCGGGTTGAACACGATGGCGGTGTAGAAGAAGCAGAAGAACACGATCAGCAGCACATACAGCAGCATGTACAGCGGACGGCCGTGGCCCAGCAGGGCCGTGACCTGATTCAGCCACTCGGGACCCGCGCCCTGCAGGAAGCTGGCGATCGTGGTGGGGATCAGCAGCAGCGAAGAGGCGAAGATCGGCGGAATGACGCCCGACGTGTTCAGCTTCAGCGGCAGATGCGAGGACTGGCCCTCATAGAGCCGGTTGCCGACCTGACGCTTGGGATACTGGATCAGGAGACGGCGCTGGGCGCGCTCCATGAACACGATGAAGGCGATGAGGCAGACCACCATCACAAGCACGCCGAGAATGATCGGCGTGGAGATGGCGCCCTGACGGCCCAGTTCCAGCGTGCGGACGAAGGCGCCCGGCAGTTCGGCGACGATGCCGCCGAAGATGATGAGCGAGGTGCCGTTGCCGATGCCGCGCGAAGTGATCTGCTCGCCCAGCCACATCATGAACATGGTGCCGCCGGTCAGCGTGATCACCGTGGAGATGCGGAAGAACCAGCCCGGATCCATGACGACGCCGGTGGAGCGCTCAAGGCCGACGGCGATGCCATAGGCCTGGAACACCGCCAGAACGACGGTCAGATAGCGGGTGTACTGGTTGATCTTCTTGCGGCCCGCCTCGCCTTCCTTCTTCAGCGCCTCGAGCGTCGGGGAGACGGTCGTCAGCAGCTGCACGATGATGGAGGCGGAGATGTACGGCATGATGTTCAGGGCGAAGATAGCCATGCGCTCCACGGCGCCGCCCGAGAACATGTTGAAGAGGCCGATGATCCCCTGCTGGGCGCCGCGGAACACGTCCTGCAGCGCATCGGGGTTGATGCCGGGAAGCGGGATATAGGTCCCGAGCCGGAAGACGATGAGCGCGCCGAGGGTGAACCAGATGCGCTTCTTCAGCTCCTCGGCCTTGCCGAGGGAACCGAAATTCAGATTTGCCGCGAGTTGTTCGGCCGCCGAGACCATGCCTTGCTCCGCTTCCGCCGCCGCACCGGGAGGCGGGCTATAGATGAGAGGCGCGTGTGAGCCGCGAAAGACCCCCGGAGCATCGGCCGCACGGAAAGCGGCGTCAAACCGGGAAATCGTAAGCAGCCCAGGTCGGCCGCGAATCCTCTTCCCCGACGGTCATAACCGGCTTTGTCCGGCCCATCCATAGCCGCTTTGCCGCGCAGGTGCCCTCCCCGCGCTCGCGCACCGACTGGAACAGGCCCTGCCGCAGGTCGCGGCACGGGGCACGCGACACAGGAACCGAACGGCGCTCAGGACCAGCGGACCGCACCCGAGCCCACAAACACAGAACGGCCCCGGATCGCTCCGGGGCCGGTCCAATACGCGAGGCTTCAGACCGCTTCCGCAGCTTCCGCCTTGACCGACACCTTCACGGAGCCGCCGAGCTTCTCGACAGCCTCGGTCGCGGACTTGGTGGCATAAGCCACGTCCAGCGCAACCTTGGCCTTGAGCTCGCCGCTGCCGAGAACCCGCACGCCATCCTTGGCGCGGCGCAGGACGCCGGACGCCACGAGGGCGGCCTCGGTCACCGGAGCGGACGCGTCCAGCTTGCCGGCGTCGATGGCGGCCTGGATGCGGCCGAGCGACACTTCGTTGAAGTCGAGCGCGAAGATGTTGTGGAAGCCACGCTTCGGCAGACGCCGATGCAGAGGCATCTGACCACCTTCAAAGCCCTTGATGGCGACGCCGGTACGGGCCTTCTGACCCTTGACGCCGCGACCAGCGGTCTTGCCCTTGCCGGAGCCGATGCCCCGGCCGACGCGCATGCGCTTCTTGCGCGCGCCGTCGTTGTCCCTGATTTCGTCGAGCTTCATCTCGCTTCCCCTCACTCGTCCGCGACGACGCGGACGAGATGCTGGACCTTCGCGATCATGCCGCGCACGGCCGGAGTATCCTGGAGGGTGGAGCGACGGTGCCGCTTGTTCAGCCCGAGGCCCACCAGCGTCGCGCGCTGGTCGCCCGGACGGCGGATCGGCGAGCCGATCTGCTCCACGGTGACGGTCTTGGTTTCAGACGCCTTAGCCATGGCGTTATCCTTTCAGATGCGGCCGGGCTCAGTCGGTCGCTTCGGCGTCTTCGACGCGGCGGCGGGACTGGAGCTGGGAAACCTTGAGACCACGACGGGCCGCGACGGAGCGCGGGCTGTCCTGGTTGGTCAGGGCGTCGAAAGTGGCACGAACCATGTTGTAGGGGTTGGAAGACCCGAAGGACTTCGCCACCACGTCATGGACGCCGAGGGTCTCGAACACGGCGCGCATCGGACCACCGGCGATGATGCCGGTACCCGCAGGCGCAGCGCGCAGGATGACCTTGCCGGCGCCGTGGTGACCATGCACGTCGTGGTGCAGGGTCCGGCCTTCGCGCAGCGGCACGCGGATCAGCGCACGCTTGGCGCTTTCCGTGGCCTTGCGGATGGCTTCCGGCACCTCACGGGCCTTGCCGTGGCCGAAGCCCACGCGGCCCTTCTGGTCACCGACGATGACCAGGGCGGCGAAACCGAAGCGCCGGCCGCCCTTCACAACCTTGGCAACACGGTTGATGTGGACAAGCTTGTCCACGAACGTGTTGTCACGATCCTCGCGCTCTGCGCGGTGTTCCCGATCACGGGCCATATCGCTGCGTCCTCGCGTCAGAACTGAAGGCCGCCTTCGCGGGCGCCCTCAGCGAGCGCCTTGACGCGCCCATGATAGATGTAAGCGCCACGGTCGAAGACGACCGCGGTCACGCCCTTGGCTGTGGCCCGCTCGGCGACCAGCTTGCCGATGGCCTTGGCGGCCTCGACGTCAGCGCCGGTCTTGAGCGAGGAGCGCAGGTCCTTCTCGAGGCTCGAGGCGGCGACCAAGGTCTCGCCCTTCGCGTCATCGATGATCTGCGCGTAGATATGCTTCGAGGTGCGGTGCACGGACAGGCGCGGACGCCCGTTGGCCGCGGCGCGGATCGCGCGACGCACCTTGGCCTTGCGGCGCTCAAGCGCCTCCAGATCTCTAGCCATGGTTCGCCTCCGTCACTTCTTCTTGCCTTCCTTGCGGAAGATGAATTCGCCAGCGTACTTGACGCCCTTGCCCTTGTAGGGCTCGGGGCCGCGGAACTCACGGATCTCAGCGGCGACCTGACCGACCTGCTGCTTGTTGATGCCGGTCACAACCAGCTCGGTCGGCTTGGGAGCCGCGATCTGGATGCCTTCCGGGATCGGGTAGATCACGTCATGGCTGTAGCCGAGGGAAAGCTGCAGGTTCTTGCCCGCAACCGCCGCCTTGTAGCCGACGCCGTTGATCTCGAGCTTCTTCTCGAAGCCCTTGGTCACGCCTTCGACCAGGTTCGCCACCAGCGTGCGGGACATGCCCCACATGGACTTGTGACGCGGAGTTTCGCCGCGCATGGCGATCTTCAGCTCGCCGCCTTCCAGCGACGCCTGAATCTCTTCCACGAGCACGACTTCGAGGGCGCCCTTGGGGCCCTTCACCTTGACCGTCTGACCGTCCACGCTGGCAGTGACGCCGGCGGGAATGGCGACGGGATGCTTGCCGATCTTCGACATTTCTCTCTCCGCCGCTCGATCAGAACACGGTGCAGAGCACTTCGCCGCCGACATTCTTGTCGCGGGCGTCGTGATCCGCCATCACGCCCTGGGGCGTGGACAGCACGGCAATGCCGAGGCCGTTGGCAACACGCGGCAGCGCCTTTACGGAGGCGTAGACGCGGCGGCCGGGCTTGGACACGCGGGTGATCTCGCGGATCACCGGCTGGCCGTCGAAGTACTTGAGCTCGATCTCGAACTCGGTACGGCCGTTGCCATGGTCGGTGGTGGTGTAGCCGCGGATGTAACCCTCGTCGCGGAGGACATCCAGGAGGCTGGCGCGCAGACGCGAACCCGGCGTGGACGTCTTGTCCTTGCGGCGCATCTGGGCGTTGCGGATGCGGGTGATCAGATCGCCGATAGGATCATTGATGGACATCGGCCTCTCCTCACCAGCTCGACTTCACCAGGCCCGGAACCAGGCCCTGGGAACCGAGTTCGCGCAGCGCGACACGGCTCATCTTCAGCTTGCGATAGAACGCACGGGGACGGCCGGTGACTTCGCACCGGTTGCGCACGCGGATCTTCGCGGAATTGCGCGGCATCTGCGCGAGCTTGAGGGTCGCGGCAAAGCGCTCCTCGATCGGCAGGGTCTTGTCGTTCACGATCGCCTTCAGACTTGCGCGCTTCGCCGCCTTGCTCTGGGAGAGCTTGCGGCGACGCTCGTTCGTCTCGATCGCGCTCTTTTTCGCCATGTCTTGCTCCTGTTCTCCGCGTCTGAGGTGCGTCACCGCATCCCCACTGCCGGAAAATCAAAACCCGTCACATAGATGAAAGGGTTCGGCGCCCGGCCATGCCGGACGCCGATCCTTCTATACTGTCACTGGCGGAAGGGGAAGTTGAAGGCGCGCAGCAGAGCCCGCGCCTCGTCGTCCGTCTTCGCCGTCGTGCACACGATGATGTCCATGCCCCAGATCTGCTCGACCTGGTCATAGTTGATCTCGGGGAACACGATGTGCTCCTTCATGCCCATGGCGTAGTTGCCACGGCCGTCGAAGCTCTTCGGGTTCAGGCCGCGGAAGTCGCGGACGCGCGGCAGCGCGACCGTGATGAGGCGGTCCATGAATTCGTACATGCGCGCCTGGCGAAGGGTCACCTTCGCGCCAACCGGCTGGTTCTCGCGCAGCTTGAAGTTCGAGATCGCCTTGCGGGCCCGCGTCAGCACCGGCTTCTGGCCGGCAATGCGCGCGAGATCAGCGGCGGCCGTCGTCACCTTCTTGGTGTCGGCGGTGGCTTCGCCCACGCCCATGTTGATGACGATCTTCTCGATGACCGGCACCTGCATGGGGTTCTTGTAGCCGAACTCTTCGATCAGCTTGGGGCGCACCACGGAATCGTAGTGGGTGCGCAGCCGCGGGGTATAAGTCGCCTCAGCCATCGATCCTCTCCCCGGAACGCTTGGCCACGCGGACCTTGCGCCCGTCGTCCAGCACCTCGAAACCGACGCGGGTGGGCTTGCCATCCTTGGGGTCGGCAACCGCGATGTTCGAGAGGTGGATGGGAGCCTCCTTGGAGATGATCCCGCCCTCCGACTGCGCGGTCTGGCGCTGATGACGCTTCACAACGTTGACGCCGCGGACGAGCGCACGCTCTTCCTTCGGCAGCACCTGGAGCACCTCGCCCGTGCGACCCTTGTCGCGGCCGGCGAGGACGACGACCTTGTCGCCCTTCTTGATCTTCGCGGCCATCACAGCACCTCCGGCGCCAGCGAGATGATCTTCATGTGGTTCTTCGCGCGCAGCTCGCGCGGAACCGGCCCGAAGATACGGGTCCCGACGGGTTCCTTGTTGTTGTTGATCAGCACGGCCGCATTGCGGTCGAAGCGGATCACGGAACCGTCGACGCGACGGATGTCCTTGGCCGTGCGAACCACGACCGCCTTCATCACATCGCCCTTCTTCACGCGACCGCGCGGAATGGCTTCCTTGACCGACACAACGATGATGTCGCCCACGTGAGCATACTTCCGCTTCGAGCCGCCCAGCACCTTGATGCACATGACGCGACGCGCACCGGAATTGTCCGCCACGTCGAGATTGGTCTGCATCTGGATCATGACGCACCTGCTCTCGTCATCCAGCGCCGCCGATTTAACGGCATTGCTCGTCCACACTGCCGTGCCCGCTCATCGGAACACGGTTGCCGCCGCGATGCGGTCTCCACTCGATCCGGACCTCCTGAACGGGAAGCAAGGATGCGACGGACCCAGCACCGGAGCGTTGTCCTGAAACGCGAATGGGACGGCTGCAACAGTTGCTGTTGCCGGCTACCCAGTGAATCGCGCCCCACTCCATAAACAGAGACGGCTTCACCGTCCATAGGAATCGCACAGGCGGTTCCCATGAACGGCCGCTTCTGTCGGAATCAGACCTCGGCGCGCTTCTCGCCCTGGACCACGATCCAGTTCTTCAGCTTCGACAGAGGCCGATGCTCCTCGATCCAGACGGTATCGCCGATGGACCAGGTGTTGGCCTCGTCATGGGCGTGATACTTCTTGGACCGACGAACGGTCTTCTTCAGCAGCGGATGGGTGAAGCGACGCTCCACCCGGACCACCACAGTCTTGTCCTGCTTGTCGCTCACCACGACGCCCTGGAGCACGCGCTTCGGCATCGCTCACCCTCACTTCACGTTGGCAGCAGCGACGCGCTTGGCGTTCTGCACCGTCTTGATCCGGGCGATGTCGCGACGGATCTCCTTGGAGCGCGCCGTGTTTTCCATCTGGCCGGTGGCCTTCTGGAAACGCAGGTTGAACTGCTCCTTCTTCAGCTTCAGCAGCTCATCGGCGAGCTGATCGGGGCTGAGGGCCCGAACGTCCTCGGCTTTCATGAGCCTCTCCCTCACTCGGCGATGCGCTGAATGAAGCGCGTCTTGATCGGCAGCTTGGCGGCGGCGAGCGTCAGCGCTTCACGGGCGAGGTCGACCGGCACGCCGTCGATCTCGAACATGATGCGGCCGGGCTTGACCTTGGCCGCCCAATATTCCGGGGCGCCCTTGCCCTTACCCATACGAACTTCGGTGGGCTTGGAGGTGACGGGCACGTCCGGGAAGACGCGGATCCACACCCGGCCCGCACGCTTCATGTGACGGGTGAGCGCGCGACGCGCGGCTTCGATCTGGCGGGCGGTGACGCGCTCGGGCTCAAGAGCCTTGAGACCGAACTCACCGAAATTCAGTTCCGTACCGCCCTTCGCGACGCCGTGGATACGGCCCTTGAACTGCTTGCGGAACTTCGTGCGCTTGGGTTGCAGCATGGCTTAATCGCCTTCCTTTTGCAGCCGGTCACGCGGCGCTGTCGCGGTCGCGATCGCGGTCACGATCACGGTCACGACGCGGCGGACGACCGCTGGACGGGCCTTCGCTCTCCGCGGTCATGCGCTTGTCCACGGCCATCGGATCGTGCTCGAGGATCTCGCCCTTGAAGATCCACACCTTGACCCCGCAGGTGCCGTAGGTGGTGAAGGCGGTCGCCGTGCCATAATCCACGTCCGCACGCAAGGTGTGCAGCGGAACGCGGCCCTCGCGGTACCACTCCAGACGCGCGATCTCGGCGCCGCCGAGACGGCCGGAGCAGTTGATACGGATGCCCTCGGCGCCGAGACGCATGGCCGACTGCACGGCCCGCTTCATGGCGCGACGGAAAGCCACGCGGCGCTCCAGCTGCTGGGCAATCGACTCGGCCACCAGGCGCGCGTCGATTTCCGGCTTCCGGATCTCCACGATGTTGATGAAGACCTCCGACTTGGTCATGTCGGCGACCTTCTTGCGCAGCTTGTCGATGTCCGCGCCCTTCTTGCCGATGACCACGCCCGGACGCGCCGAGTAGATGGTCACGCGGCACTTCTTGTGCGGACGCTCGATCACCACCTTGGACACCGCGGCCTGCTTCAGCTGCTTCAGCAGCATCTGGCGGATCTTGATGTCCTCGTGGAGCAGCGTGCCGTAGTCGCCCTTATTGGCGAACCAGCGGCTGTCCCAGGTGCGGTTGATGCCGAGCCGCAGCCCGACCGGATTGACCTTTTGACCCATCAGGCCCGCTCCTCGACTTCCCGCACCACGATGGTGATGTGGGAGAAGGGCTTCTCGATGCGCGAGGCGCGACCACGCGCACGCGGCGAGAACCGCTTCATGACCAAACCCTTGCCCACGTGCGCCTCGGCGACGATCAGATCGTCCACGTCGAGGTCGTGGTTGTTCTCGGCGTTCGCGATGGCGCTCTCGAGGCACTTCTTCACGTCACGCGCAATGCGCTTGCGGGAGAACTCGAGATCCGCCAGGGCGGTGGACACCTTCTTGCCGCGGATCAGACCCGCGACAAGGTTGAGCTTCTGGGGCGACACGCGCAGGTTGCGCGCAACAGCCTTGGCTTCGTTGTCCGCGAGAGCGCGGGGAGTTGCCTGCTTACCCATGGCTGATCACCGCCGCTTCGACTTCTTGTCGGCCGCATGCCCGTAGTAGGTACGGGTCGGCGAGAACTCGCCGAACTTATGGCCGACCATGTCCTCCGAAACGTAAACGGGAACGTGCTTCGCCCCGTTATACACACCGAAGGTAAGGCCAACGAACTGGGGAAGGATCGTGGAGCGACGGCTCCAGATCTTGATGGTCTCGTTGCGACCCGAAGCGCGCGCCGCATCTGCCTTCTTGAGCAGATAGCCGTCGACGAACGGGCCTTTCCAGATAGATCTCGACATAGGTTAGGCCCTCACTTCTTCCGCTTGTGACGGCTCGTGACAATGAACTTGTCGGTCGCCTTGTTCGAGCGGGTCTTCATGCCCTTCGTGGGCTTGCCCCACGGGGTGACAGGATGACGGCCACCAGACGTGCGGCCTTCACCGCCGCCGTGCGGATGGTCGACCGGGTTCATGGTCACGCCGCGGTTATGCGGCTTGACGCCCAGCCAGCGGCTGCGCCCGGCCTTGCCGAGCGAGGTGTTCATGTGGTCCGGGTTGGAGACCGCACCGACCGTGGCATAGCAGGCGCCATGGATGAGGCGCTGCTCGCCCGAATTCAGGCGAACGATCACATAGCCCTGGTCGCGGCCAACGATCTGAGCGTAGGAGCCGGCGGAGCGGGCAATCTGGCCGCCCTTGCCGATCTTCATCTCGACGTTGTGCACGATGGTGCCGACCGGCAGGTTCGACAGCGGAGCCGCGTTGCCGGGCTTCACGTCCACCTGCTCGCCCGCAATCACCTTGTCGCCGACGGCCAGACGCTGCGGCGCCAGGATGTAGGCGAGTTCGCCGTCCTCATACTTGATGAGGGCGATGAAGGCGGTGCGGTTCGGATCGTACTCCAGACGCTCCACGGTGGCGGACACGTCGCGCTTGGCGCGCTTGAAGTCCACCAGACGGTAGGTCTGCTTGTGACCGCCGCCACGGAAGCGGACCGTGATGCGGCCGTTGTTGTTGCGGCCGCCCGAGGAGCTCTTGCCCTCGGTCAGCGTCTTCACCGGCTTGCCCTTGTAGAGGCCGGAGCGGTCCACGATCACGAGCTGGCGAAGGCCCGGCGTGACCGGCTTGAAATGCTTCAGCGCCATGGTCTTAGTTCCGTTCCTTCACTCACAGGCCCGTGGTGATGTCGATCCGCTGGCCCTCTTCGAGGGTCACGACGGCCTTCTTGACATCGCTCTGGACGCCCTTGCGGCCGCGGAAGATCTTCACCTTGCCCTTGCGGACCAGCGTGTTCACGCTCTTGACCTTCACGTCGAACAGCTTCTCCACGGCCTCCTTGATCTGAGGCTTGGTGGCGTCGGCGGCGACGTTGAAGACCACCTTGTTCTGCTCGCTCTGCGCCGTCGCCTTCTCGGTGATGACGGGGGAGCGGATCACGTCGTAATGACGCGGCTCGATGTTGGCCTGCGGGCTCATTTGAAGCGCGCCTCCAGCGCGTCCACGGCGGCCCGGGTCAGAACCAGGGTGTCACGCCGCAGAATGTCGTACACGTTGATGCCCTGCACAGGCAGCACGTCCACGGAAGCGAGGTTGCGGGCCGCAAGAGCGAAATTGGTCGCCACCTGCTCGCCGTCCACCACCAGCACCGAAGCGATGCCGAGCTTCTCGAAACGCTCCTTCAGAGCCTTGGTCTTGGCGTCCGTCAGGGTCGCGGCGTCGAGCACGATGATCTGCTCGGCCTTGGCCTTGGAGGACAGCGCATGCTTGAGGGCAAGCGCGCGGACCTTCTTGGGAAGGTCGAAAGCGTGCGAGCGCACCACCGGCCCGAAGGCCCGTCCGCCGCCGCGGAACTGCGGAGCGGAGGCAGCGCCGTGACGGGCGTTGCCGGTGCCCTTCTGCTTGTAGAGCTTCTTGGACGTGCGGTTGATCTCCGAACGGCCCTTGGTGCGGTGCGTGCCGGCCTGGCGACGGGCGAGCTGCCACGTCACCATGCGGTGCAGGATGTCCGCGCGGGGCTCGAGACCGAAGATGGCGTCCGAGAGCTGGATCGAACCGGCTTCAGCGCCGTCGAGCGTCTTGACGGTGAGTTCCATCACGCGCCCTCCTCGTTGGTGGCTTCGGCCGCGACAGCGCCAGCGGTCTCGCGCAGCTTGAACGCGCCGGGCTTGGGCGCTTCGCTCGGGAGGCGCTTCTTCACCGCGTCGCGGACCATGATCCAGCCGCCGGCGTGACCGGGAACGGCGCCTTCCACGGCGATCAGGCCGCGCTCGACGTCGGTCATCACGACCTTCAGGTTCTGGGTGGTGACGGTGACGTCACCCATGTGGCCGGGCATCTTCTTGTTCTTGAAGGTCTTGCCCGGATCCTGGCGACCACCGGTCGAACCGATGGAGCGGTGGGAGATCGACACGCCGTGCGAGGCGCGCAGACCGCCGAAGTTGTGCCGCTTCATGCCGCCGGCAAAACCCTTACCGATCGTGGTGCCGGTGACGTCCACATACTGGCCCACAACGAAGTGGTCAGCCGTGATCTCGGCGCCGACCGGGATCAGAGCGTCGGCGTCCACGCGGAATTCCGCGAGCTTGCGCTTGGGCTCGACCTCGGCCCGGGCGAACTGCCCGCGCTCGGCCTTGTTGGTGTTCTTCGGCTTGCGCTTGCCAGCACCGAGCTGGACCGCGACGTAACCGTTCTTGTCGAGCGTGCGGTGGGCGACCACCTGGCAGCTCTCAACTTTCAGCACAGTGACCGGCAAATGCTCGCCCGCATCCGTGAAGATGCGTGTCATGCCGAGTTTCTGGGCGATGACGCCTGACCGCATGGTCGTGTCTCCTCGCCTCACGTCAGAGCTTGATTTCGACGTCGACGCCAGCGGCGAGGTCGAGCTTCATCAGCGCGTCCACGGTCTGGGGAGTCGGATCGACGATATCGAGCAACCGCTTGTGAGTACGCATCTCAAACTGCTCGCGCGACTTCTTATCGATGTGCGGAGAGCGATTGACGGTGAACTTCTCGATCCGCGTCGGCAGCGGAATCGGGCCGCGCACCTGCGCGCCAGTGCGCTTGGCCGTGGCGACGATCTCGCGGGTCGACGCATCGAGGATGCGGTGATCGAACGCCTTAAGGCGGATCCGAATGTTCTGGCCGTTCATGGCTCAAGGGCTCCAAGAAAAAGAGGGACGCGCCGCGCTGGCGGCGCGGCCCCGTTTCTTATTGTTTCACTCGATGATGGAGGCGACGACGCCGGCGCCGACGGTGCGGCCGCCCTCACGGATGGCGAAGCGGAGCTTCTCTTCCATCGCGATCGGGACGATCAGCTGCACGTCCACCGAGATGTTGTCGCCCGGCATCACCATCTCGGTGCCTTCGGGCAGCGTCACCACGCCGGTCACGTCCGTCGTGCGGAAGTAGAACTGCGGGCGGTAGTTGGTGAAGAACGGCGTATGACGGCCGCCCTCTTCCTTCGTCAGGATGTAGGCTTCGGCCTTGAACTTGGTGTGCGGCTTCACCGAACCCGGCTTGCACACCACCTGGCCACGCTCCACGTCCTCGCGCTTCGTGCCGCGCAGCAGCACGCCGACGTTGTCGCCGGCCTGGCCCTGGTCGAGCAGCTTGCGGAACATCTCGATGCCGGTGACGGTGGTCTTCACCGTCGGGCGGATGCCGACGATCTCGACTTCGTCGCCCACCTTCACGATGCCGCGCTCGACACGGCCGGTCACCACGGTGCCGCGGCCGGAGATCGAGAACACGTCTTCGATCGGCATCAGGAAGGGCTGGTCAACCGGACGCTCCGGCTGCGGGATGTACTTGTCCACCTCGGCCATCAGCTTCAGGATGGCTTCGGCGCCAAGCTCGGGAGACTTGTTCTCGAGCGCGCACAGGGCAGAGCCGCGCACGATCGGGATGTCGTCGCCGGGGAAGTCGTACTTGGACAGAAGCTCGCGGACCTCGAGCTCGACCAGCTCAAGAAGCTCCGGATCGTCGACCATGTCGCACTTGTTCAGGAACACCACCAGAGCCGGCACGCCGACCTGACGGGCGAGCAGGATGTGCTCGCGGGTCTGCGGCATCGGGCCGTCGGCGGCGGACACCACCAGGATCGCGCCGTCCATCTGGGCCGCGCCGGTGATCATGTTCTTCACATAGTCGGCGTGGCCGGGGCAGTCCACGTGCGCATAGTGGCGGTTCTGCGTCTCGTACTCGACGTGCGCCGTCGAGATCGTGATGCCGCGCGCCTTCTCTTCCGGCGCCTTGTCGATCTGGTCGTAGGCGGTGAAGGTCGCGCCACCCGACGTCTCGGCGAGCACCTTCGTGATCGCGGCCGTCAGAGAGGTCTTGCCGTGGTCAACGTGGCCGATGGTGCCAATGTTGCAGTGCGGCTTGTTACGTTCAAACTTAGCTTTGGCCATGGGACTCTCCGTTGGGTCTCTCTGGCGGTGATTTCTTGCGAAAACGATAAGGACTTAAGAAGTTCAGGCGTATTTCGCCTGAACCTCCTGAGCGACGTTCGACGGCACCTGCTCGTAGTGGTCGAACTGCATGGTGAAGGTCGCGCGGCCCTGGCTGAAGGAGCGCAGGGTGTTCACGTAACCGAACATGTTCGCCAGCGGGACCATGGCGTTCACGACATTCGCGTTGCCGCGCATGTCCTGGCCCTGGATCTGGCCGCGACGGGAGTTGAGGTCGCCGATGACCGAACCCGTGTAATCCTCGGGGGTCACGACCTCGACCTTCATGATCGGCTCGAGCAGAACCGAGCCGCCCTTCTGCAGGGCTTCACGGAAGCCGGCACGAGAGGCGATTTCGAAGGCCAGGGCCGACGAGTCGACTTCGTGGAAGGCGCCGTCGGTGAGCGTCACCTTGACGTCCACCACCGGGAAGCCGGCGATGACACCCGCGCCGAGCACGCTCTCGAGGCCCTTCTGGACGCCCGGGATGTACTCCTTCGGCACCGCGCCGCCGATGATGGCGCTTTCGAACTCGAAGCCCTTGCCGGCCTCGTTCGGCTCCACCGTGAACTTGACCCGCGCGAACTGGCCGGTACCACCGGTCTGCTTCTTGTGGGTGTAGTCCACCTCGGTCTTCTTCGTGAGGGTCTCACGATAGGCGACCTGCGGAGCGCCGATGTTGGCGTCCACCTTGTAGGTGCGCTTCAGGATGTCGACTTTGATGTCGAGATGCAGTTCGCCCATCCCCTTGAGGATGGTCTGGCCGCTCTCGTGGTCGGTCGACACGCGGAAGGACGGATCCTCGGCGGCGAGCTTGGAGAGCGCGATGCCGAGCTTCTCCTGGTCGGCCTTGGACTTCGGCTCGATCGCGATCTCGATGACCGGCTCGGGGAATTCCATCTTCTCCAGGATCACGGCCTTCGCGGGGTCGCACAGCGTATCGCCGGTGCGCACTTCCTTGAGGCCGGCCAGGGCGACGATGTCACCCGCATAGGCTTCCTTGATGTCTTCCCGGTTGTTCGCATGCATGAGCAGCATGCGGCCGACGCGCTCGCGCTTGTCACGGGTCGAGTTGAGGAGGCCCATGCCCGCTTCCATCACACCCGAATAGATGCGGCAGAAGGTGATGGTGCCGACGAACGGGTCGTCCATGATCTTGAACGCGAGCACCGACAGGGGCTCCTCGTCCGAAGGCTTGCGAACCGTCTCTTCCTCGGTCTTGAAGTCGATGCCCTTGATCGCGCCGCGATCGATGGGGCTCGGCAGATAGTCCACGACGGCGTCGAGCAGGGGCTGCACGCCCTTGTTCTTGAACGCCGAGCCGCAGAAGACCGGGTTGAACTTGCGGCCGACGACCGCGAGACGGATCAGGCGCTTCAGCGTCGCCTCGTCCGGCTCCTGGCCGTCGAGATAGGCGGCCATGGCATCGTCGTCGAGCTCGACGGCGGCCTCGACCAGCTTGTTGCGATACTCAGCGGCCTTGTCGGCGAGATCGGCGGGGATCTCCTCGTCGTGGAACTTGGCGCCGAGCGCCTCGTCTTCCCACACCACCGCCTTCATGCGCACCAGGTCGATGATGCCCTTGAAGTTGTTCTCGGAGCCGATCGGCAGCTGGCAGCACACGGGGTTGCCGGCCACGCGGTCGATGATCATCTCGACGCAGCGGTAGAAGTCCGCGCCGGTCTTGTCCATCTTGTTGACGAACACGATGCGCGGCACGTTGTACTTGTCGGCCTGGCGCCAGACGGTCTCCGTCTGGGGCTCAACACCCTGGTTGCCGTCCAGCACGCACACCGCACCGTCGAGCACACGCAGGGAGCGTTCGACTTCGATGGTGAAGTCCACGTGCCCGGGGGTGTCGATGATGTTCAGGCGCTTGCCCGACCAGAAGGCGGTCGTCGCAGCAGAGGTGATCGTGATGCCACGCTCCTGCTCCTGCGTCATCCAATCCATGGTGGCAGCGCCATCATGGACTTCGCCGATCTTGTGGCTCTTGCCGGTGTAATAGAGGATCCGCTCCGTGGTCGTGGTCTTTCCGGCATCAATGTGGGCCATGATGCCGAAATTGCGGTAGTCCTCGATGGCGTGCGTACGCGGCATGACTGAGGTCCTCTCCGATCACCAGCGGTAGTGCGAGAAGGCGCGGTTGGCTTCCGCCATCCGGTGCGTGTCTTCGCGCTTCTTCACGGCGTTGCCGCGATTGTTGGCCGCATCGAGCAGCTCGGCGGAGAGACGCTCCACCATGGTCTTCTCGTTGCGGGCACGGGCCGAGGCGATGAGCCAGCGGATCGCGAGGGTCTGGCGACGCTCGGTGCGCACTTCGACGGGCACCTGGTAGGTGGCGCCGCCGACGCGACGGGACCGCACTTCCACGGCGGGAGCGACGTTCTCGAGCGCGGTCACGAACAGATCCAGAGGATTGCTCTTGGCCTTGGCTTCGACCACGTCGAGCGCACCGTAGACGATGCTCTCGGCGACCGACTTCTTGCCGTCGCGCATGATGGAATTCATGAAGCGCGAGACGATGATGTTGCCGAACTTGGCGTCCGGAATGACTTCGCGACGCTCAGCCTTGTGACGACGAGACATTGTTCAGGCTCCCCTTATCACTTCGGCCGCTTCGCGCCGTACTTCGAACGACGCTGCTTACGGTTCTTCACGCCCTGGGTATCCAGAACGCCACGCAGGATGTGATAGCGCACACCCGGAAGGTCCTTCACGCGGCCGCCGCGGATCATGACCACGGAGTGCTCCTGAAGGTTGTGACCTTCGCCGGGGATGTAGCCGATCACTTCGTAGCTGTTGGTCAGCCGCACCTTGGCGACCTTACGAAGCGCCGAGTTCGGCTTCTTCGGGGTCGTGGTGTAGACGCGGGTGCACACGCCGCGCTTCTGCGGGCTCGACTGAAGAGCGGGTGCCTTGTCCCGGGCCTTCTGCGCTTCCCGCGGCTTCCGGATCAGCTGGTTGATCGTCGGCATGTAGCCTTCGCCTCGTCCTGACCTGCGGCTTGCGCCGCATCCAATGTTTCGCGCCCCTTACGGACCGCAACGGTTCGGCGACCGAGGTCGCCAACGAAAAATTCGCGCCGGCGGGAAAATTCCCATCGGCGGGACCACGAACGAAAAGCGCTGTCCGCTGCTGGTCACAGCGGGCGCGCCCGTTCGCGACAGAGGATCACGAAACTCAATCCCCTTTCGGGAACCGGCGCCGCGATCGTGCACCTGACTTTCTCAGTGCTGTACCTGGCAGCGTATCGGTGAACCGATCGGGGCCTGACTGAACCCACCCCGCAGGATGTTGCTCAAGACTGCCACTCCGATCGCGTTGGGACACCGACGCCTGCCGCGAAAGTGGGTGGTGTCTAGCGTCCCCCCTGCCCCGCGTCAAGGGCCGAGATGCCGCCAGCGCTTATTTTCCGCGCACTCCAGCCATGCAATCGCGCTCACGCGAAGATCACATGATCGGGCAGTTCGTTGCGGTCCTGCGCGCTCGCGGGAAAGGTTTCGGAAAGCCTTATGCCGGCTTGGTTAACGCCAGCTGCCAAGGCACCGGAAAGATCGCCGTCCGCCGCCGCTTTCGATACCACCGCACAGACCTCCTCGCAAACGCCGGGGCCCAGTTTTGCGAGGATGGTCTCGTCCGCCACCACCTCGATGAGGCGGTCCGGCGCAGCAGCAAGAATCATGAGTCCGGTCCGGGACTCAGTGAGATGGATGCCGAGGGCCAAGAATCGGTCGAGCGCCGCCGCCCGCGCCGCAGCCCGTCTCACGGCCGGCGGAACGGTGCGGCGGGCGAGCGCCGGCACCGACAGCAGGGCCAGAAGCGCGAGGAAGATGAGGCCCTGCACCGCCAACAGCGGAATGGGGCGCAGCGGCACCGCCAGCACCAGCAGCCAGGGCAGAGCGAGCGCAGCCAGCGCCGCCCAGAGCACCGGATAGAAGGAATGACGGATCAGCGGGCGGGAGAGCACCACCACCCGGATTTCCGCGCTGGTCTGCGCCTCGGCGGCGCGGACGGCGGCGAGGATGCGCTCGCGCGCGGCGTGATCGAGCACAGGGGTCATCACCATCCTCCCGAAGCGCCGCCGCCGCCGGACGAGCCGCCCCCGCCGGAGAAGCCCCCGCTCGAACTGCCGCCGCCCCCACTGCTCTCCCAGCGCCAGCTCGAGGAGGAGGCGCCCACGCCGCTGCCGACGGAGAAACCACGCCCCCGGCCGCCGCCGAACCAGATGATCAGGAGGATCACCACGACAAGAATCACGAAGATGGCGAACAGCACCATCCCGTCGTCGCCCACCGCCGCTGCCGGGGCGCCGGCCGCCCGCTGGCGGGCCTCCTCGGGATCGAGATTGAGGATTTCCAGCACCGCCTCGGCGCCGGCCACGATGCCGGCCGGCATGTCGCCCTTGCGGAAGGCCGGCAGGATGGTGGTCTGGATGATGGTGCTGGCGACCGCATCGGTCAGGATGCCTTCCAGCCCGTAGCCCACCTCGATGCGTACCTTGCGCTCGTTCGGCGCCACCAGCAGCAGCACGCCGTTGTTCTTCTTCTCCTGTCCCAGCTTCCAGAAGCGGAACAGGCGGTTGGCATAGTCCTCGATCGAGGTGCCCTGCAGAGAGGGCACGGTGGCCACCACGAACTGATCGGTGGCCTTGGCCTCCTGCACGGCGAGCTTGCCGTCGAGCGTGGCCCGCGTGGTGGCGGGCAGGACGTTTGCCGCGTCCACCACCCGCCCGCTGAGTGCCGGGAAGGAGAGATCCGCCCAGGCCGGAGCGGCCACTGCGAAGAGGACTGCCGCGAGCAGGATCAAGATGCCCGCCAGCGCCCCCGGAACGCGCAGCGGGCGGCGCGGGAAGACCGTGGGCGGGTTCATGCGGGGCCGGCTCATGGCGCGCACCGCCCGCTCAGAACTTCACCTTGGGCACCTGCATCTGCTGCTCGGAGATGGTGAAGGTCTCCATGGGCTTGTTGTTACGGTAGAGCGTCGAGGCCCAGATGGCGCCGGGGAAGGTCTTGAGCTCGGTGTTATAGACGCGCACCGCCTCGATATAGTCGCGACGTGCGACGGCGATGCGATTCTCCGTCCCTTCGATCTGCGACTGGAGCGCGAGGAAGTTCTGGTTCGACTTCAGGTCCGGATAAGCCTCGCTCACCGCCAGCAGCCGCCCGAGGGCGCCGGAAAGCTGGGTCTGGGCATCCTGGAACTGCTTGAACTGTGCGGGATCGGTGATGGTGGAGGCATCGACGCGCACGGAGGTCGCCTTGGCGCGGGCCTCGACCACCTGCGTCAGCACGTCCTTCTCCTGCTGGGCGTAGCCCTTCACCGTCTCCACGAGATTGGGGATGAGGTCGGAACGGCGCTGGTACTGGTTCAGCACATCGCTCCACTTCGCCTTGGCCTGTTCCTCGGCGGTGGGAATGCCGTTGATGCCGCAGCCGCCGAGGGCCAGCCCGAGGGTCAGCAGAAGAACCGGCAGGCGGAGGCAGGTGGCAAGGCGCGAGGCGGACATGGGCGTCTCCCTGGGACACGAACGGCTGCCCCTTATAACGCCCCTGCGTGACTGGAACCACGCCGCACCCGATGGCACAAACGGGACGCCATCCGCCCCGCCTTCAGCCCCTTGCGACATGTCCGATTCTTCCGAGCTGCCCTGCCCCTGGTCCGCCTATCTCGTCGAATGTGGCGACGGCTCGCTTTATTGCGGGGTGGCGATCGATGTGGAGCGGCGGATGCGCGACCACGCGACGCCCAAGGGCGCCCGCTATGTGCGCGGGCATGGCGGCGTGAAGCGCCTGCTCTGGTCGCGTCCCTTCGCCTCGCGTGGGGCCGCGCTCAGGGCCGAACTGCGCATCAAGGCCCTGCCCCGCCGGGCCAAGCTGGACCTCGCCGCCACCGGGGCCATGCCCGGCGGCTGGCCGGAGTGAGCGGCGCGCGCCCGCACGCCGCTCCTGATCTCACGCAGCGTTAAGGTCGCGGACGAAGGTCTCCACCACCGACCGCAGGTCCGTCGCCTGGGCCGAGAGACCCTGAGAGAGGCTGAGCAACTGGTTGGAGGCCGCCCCCGTCGCCTGCGCGGCCCGGCCGACGCCGGTGATGTTGTCGGTCACTTCCTGCGTGCCCGTCGACGCCTGCTGGCAGTTCTGGGCGATCTCGCCCGTCGCTTCGCCCTGCTGCGCCACCGAGCCGGAGATGGCCGAGGAGATCTCCTTGATGTTGGTCACCACGCGGATGATCTCCGCCATGGAGGCCACCGTGCCGTTGGTGGCGGACTGGATCTCCTCCACCTTCTGCGAGATGTCGCTGGTGGCCTTGGCGGTCTGGGAGGCCAGTTCCTTCACCTCCGAGGCGACGACCGCGAAGCCCTTGCCCGCGTCGCCGGCACGGGCGGCTTCGATGGTGGCGTTGAGAGCCAGCAGGTTGGTCTGGTCGGCGATGGACTTGATGAGGTTGATGACCTCGCCGATGTCCGCCGCCGCCCGGGCGAGTTCGCTGATCCGCTGGTTGGAGGCATCGGCCTCGCGGAAGGCGAGATCCGCGACCGTGGCCGAATGGCTCACCTGCGCCGTGATCTCCCGCACCGAGGCGGCCAGTTCCTCGGAAGAGGCCGCAACGGTCTGCACATTGGTGGCGGCCTGCTCGGCGGCCGCAGCCACGGCCTGCGCCTGCTGCGCGGTCTGGTCGGCCGAAGCGGACAGATCGCGGGCGGCGTGTGCCACCTCGCCGGACGAGCCCGCGAAGCTGGAGGCGAGCTCCTTCATGCGGGCGACGAAATTCTGGGCCAGCGCCTCGCGCCGGACCATGGTCTGGCGCTCCACCTCTTCGCGCTCCTGCTGGGCCCGGCGCAGAACCTCCGCCTCGGAGAGCTGGCCGCGCAGATGCTCGAGCGAGGTCGCCATGGCGCCGATCTCATCCTTGCGGGTGGTGCCGGCGACCGGGGTGCCGAGCTTGCCCTGCCCCATGTCGGCCATGGCGCCCATCATGGTGCGGATCGGAGCGACGATGCCGCTGCGCACCAGCAGGATCGCCACGGCGATCATGGCGAGGGTGGCGCCGGCGATGCCGAGCAACGTCACCAGGGCCGAGTGGCGGGTCTGCGCCTGGAGCGTCGCGCGGATGGCATTGCTTTCGGCGGTGAGCTTGCCGTTGAACTCGACGGTGGCGGCGATCACCGCATTGATGGCCGGTTCGCAGCGCGCCGACATGAGCGCACCGGCGCGGGCGATGGAATCGAGCGAGGTCTCGGTGGTGGCGATGCGGACCACCTCCCCGCACTCATTGGCCACGACGGTGGTGAGCCGGTCGCGCAACTGGGTGATCTCCGCGCGCTTGTTCGGCACGGCGTCCGCGCCTTCGTCCATCAGTTCGCCGAAGCGCTTCATGGAAGCCTTCAGGGCGGCAGCCGCTTTCACATTGTCATCGTCCGAGGTGGAGATGATGGCGCGCATGATGTCCGTGCTGACGGTCGCCGCCGAACGGGCCGAACGGGCGATCTTGTTGATGGCCGTCTGCGGACCGTCCGCCAGCTCGCCATATGCGCTGTCGATGCTGGACATGGTGGAGGTGGAATAGAGCGCGCCGCCGAGGCTGATCACCCCCAGCAACGCGAGCAGAACCACCACCTTCCAGGTCATGGGAAGATTTGCGTAGCTCATGGCGTCCCCCGTGTTTTGTTGCGAACGTTGGCCGTCGCTTT
This sequence comes from Azorhizobium caulinodans ORS 571, assembly GCF_000010525.1. Lineage (GTDB taxonomy): Bacteria > Pseudomonadota > Alphaproteobacteria > Rhizobiales > Xanthobacteraceae > Azorhizobium > Azorhizobium caulinodans. Next base: position 2,890,608 of record NC_009937.1, read on the forward strand.
TGCCCGGCACCCTCGCAAGCCATCCGTCGTAGCGCCAGCTTGGCGCTCTCATGCACAGCAAGCTATCGACGGTAAGTGCCCACGATAAGTGCAGATAAAAACCATCATTGGTCATTCATTTCCAATGTGGTGCTATTTTTAGTTCATCTTGGAAGACTGCCTGCATATTTTTTGCGCCGCAAGAATAAGCACGCGCCCGATGTTCCGCAGCAGTAAATTCCCTGCGTGGGCAACGGCGCTGACTTGCCCGCCGGCCGACCCGGTGCTCGGTGGCAAACAGCCGACGGTGCACCTCGACACCCCGGCGGCACGCATGGAGGCAGGGCATACACCCCACCATCTTGTCTTGAGGTTTTGAGAATCGCTCGCGCCGCGCCGAGACCGCCTCTGGCACGAGCCGGGGCCGGCGCGTCAGTCCCTGGACGTGTCGCCGAGATAGCCGGGCAGGTCCTGGGCCTCGTCGAGACGGGCGAGCTTGATGGCGAGGTCGCGGGCGAGATCGAAATCGGTCTCGATCAGACGCTTCGACATGAAGGAGCGGAAATACTCGCCCCACATGAATTCCTTGAACGGCGTCTCGTCATCGTCCCGGAAGGCGGGGCCGCGCACCGAGCGGGCGAGCGTGCGCCACGGATTGTCCGTGAGGTCGCGCACATGGTTCGGAATGCGGGCATAGGGCCGCCGGTTGCCGTCGGCATCAATGGGCCAGCAATTGCCCTCGCGCTCCATCTCTTCCCAGAAGGCGGTGCGGTCGAGATGGGACCAATCCGCCTGGCGGGACAGGTCCAGATACACCTCCTTGAAGCCGGCGATGAGAGCGGCGCGGCAGAGATGATGGTGATCTATCAGATAGAGCTGGTTGCCGGGCCCGCGCACGCAGGGGATCGGCTTCTTGCGGAAGAGCGCCTCGGCCTCCTCTTCGCCCATGGCCATCATTTTCTTGGCCCGCCGGGCGACCTCCTGCATCCCGAGCGTGAGCTGGGTGGGGTGCAGATCGTCGATGGCGACGGATTCGAGATGGTCGGGCAGGCTGGCCATGACGCGCTTCCGGAGCATGAGACGAAAAAGGGGTGCGGCGACCGGCGCCGCACCCCCATGAACGCAATCGGCCTGAAACGGATCAGCCGGGAGAGATCATGTTCTCCGGACGGACGACCGCGTCGAACTCCTCGTTCGTCACATAGCCGCCGCCGACCGCTTCCTCGCGCAGCGTGGTGCCGTTCTTGTGGGCGGTCTTGGCGATCTTGGCGGCCGCGTCATAGCCGATCTTCGGTGCCAGCGCGGTGACCAGCATCAGGGAGCGCTCGAGGCCGGCCTTGATGTTGTCCTCGCGCGGCTCGATGCCGACCACGCAGTGCTCGGTGAAGCTCACCGCCGCATCCGCGATCAGGCGCACCGACTGCAGGAAGTTGTAGGCCATCACCGGGTTGAACACGTTCAGCTCGAAATGGCCCTGGCTGCCGGCGAAGGTGAGCGCGGCATTGTTGCCGAACACCTGCACGCAAACCTGCGTCAGCGCCTCGCACTGGGTCGGGTTCACCTTGCCCGGCATGATGGACGAGCCGGGCTCGTTCTCCGGCAGGGCCAGTTCGCCGAGGCCGGAACGCGGGCCAGAGCCGAGGAAGCGGATGTCGTTGGCGATCTTGAACAGCGAGGCCGCCACCGTGTTGATGGCGCCGTGCGAGAACACCATGGCGTCATGGGCGGCGAGCGCCTCGAACTTGTTCGGAGCGGTGGTGAAGGGCAGGCCGGTGATGGCGGCGATCTTCTCGGCCACCTTCTCGGCAAAGCCCACCGGCGCATTGAGGCCGGTACCGACCGCCGTGCCGCCCTGGGCGAGCTGCATCAGCGCCGGGAGGGTGGATTCGATGCGGGCGATGCCGTTTTCCACCTGCTTGGCATAGCCGGAGAATTCCTGGCCGAGCGTCAGCGGGGTGGCGTCCTGCGTGTGCGTGCGGCCGATCTTGATGATCGAGGCCCACTGCTTCGCCTTGGCGTCGAGGGCGCCGTGCAGCGTCTTCAGGGCGGGAAGCAGCCGGTGCACGATCTCTTCCGAGCAGGCGACATGCATCGCCGTCGGATAGGTGTCGTTGGACGACTGGCTCATGTTGACGTGGTCGTTCGGGTGCACGGGCTTCTTGGAGCCCTTCTCGCCGCCCAGCATCTCGATGGCGCGGTTCGAGATGACCTCGTTCGCGTTCATGTTGGACTGGGTGCCCGAGCCGGTCTGCCAGACCACCAGCGGGAAATGGTCGTCGAGCTTGCCGTCGATCACTTCCTGGGCGGCCGCGACGATGGCGTCGGCGATCTTGCCGTCCAGCTTGCCGAGGTCACGGTTGGCCTCGGCGGCGGCGCGCTTCACGATGCCGAGAGCGCGGACGACCGGAAGCGGCTGGCGTTCCCAGCCGATCTTGAAATTGCCGTAGGATCGCTGCGCCTGCGCGCCCCAATAACGGTCCGCCGGCACCTCGATGGGGCCGAAAGTGTCAGTTTCGACGCGGGTGGCACTCATGGTCCGGTACTCTCCTTGGACTGTCCAGCGGCCAGGCTTCTAGCACACGTCATCAGAAGTCCGTGAGCGCCGGGCGCGATCAAAATAATTGCAGGGAGGTACCTAATGACGCCGGGATCGGTAATTTTGGCCCTAGCTTCGCGGCGCAGGCGGATGACAATGCGAGTCCGCGCACTATGTGATGGTAACGTCGGACTGGGTTCGGATCAGGACGACGCGCGTTAACCCGGCTCGGTTGGGGGCCAGAGTCGAGACTGAGAAACACTTTGGGCGACGTCGTGAACCTCAATAAGGCCCGCAAGACGCGGGCCCGACAGCAGGCGCAGGCCGAGGCTGCCGAGAACCGGATCCGGTTCGGGCGCACCAAGGCCGAGCGTGAAGCTCAGGCCGCGCAGGAACGCCTGCAGGCCAAGCGCCTGGATGGTCACGCCCGCACCGAAAGGGAAGAATCATGAAAAGCCCCGTGGTGAAGAGATCCATCGTTATTGCCGGTCACAAGACCAGCGTGAGCCTGGAGGACGCCTTCTGGGATGCGCTCAAGGAAATCGCGGGGCAGCGGCGCCTGACCCTGTCCGACCTGGTGGCGACCATCGACTCCGGCCGCAATCAGGGCAACCTGTCGTCCGCGATCCGGCTGTTCGTGCTGGACTATTATCGCGGCACCGCGAATGCCGCGCGCGGACACAGCATGGGCGAACGCGTCGGAGCCGGCAGCGCTACCGTTGCGTAATCGCATAGCAGTTCCTATCTGAATGCATGAGGCGCGCGCCGCGTTGAAAGGGGACGCGCGCTTTTCTATAACCTGCCCGCCGGCTCGCGGGGCCCGGCGCGTCCATGGGGCGCGTGTGCCCGGACCGCGAAGCGGTGGCAGAGTGGTACAGGTCTGGACCGCCGCCATCGCGCGGCGCTCCTACGGGAGTCGACGATGTCGTGGAAAAATCAGGGCGGTGGCCCCTGGGGAAATGGGCCGCGGGGGCCCTGGGGTCAGGGACCGAACAATTCCGGACCGACGCCTCCAGACATTGAAGACATCATCCGCCGCAGTCAGGACCGCCTGCGGCACATGCTCCCGGGCTCCATGGGCACCAAGGGCGCAATCCTTCTGGTCGCTCTGGTGGTGGCCGGCTGGCTCCTCTCCGGCTTCTACCGCGTCGAGCCCGACGAGCAGGGCGTCGTCCTGCGCTTCGGCCGCTTCGTGCAGCTCACCCAGCCGGGCCTCAACTATCACCTGCCCTACCCGATCGAGACCGTGCTGACCCCCAAGGTCACGCGCGTGAACCGCATCGACATCGGCATGCGCCTCGCCGAGGACACCCGACGCAACGCCACCGTGCTGCGCGACGTTCCCGAGGAGAGCCTGATGCTCACCGGCGACGAGAACATCGTCGACGTGGATTTCGCCGTCTTCTGGGTCATCAACAACGCCGAGCAGTATCTGTTCAACGTGCAGAACCCGGAGAGCACCATCAAGGCGGTGGCCGAGAGCGCCATGCGCGAGGTGGTCGGCCGCAACAACATCCAGCCCATCCTCACCGGCGCCCGGCAGAACATCGAGACCGGCGTGCAGGACCTGATGCAGCGGGTGCTCGACAGCTACAGCGCCGGCGTGAAGATCACGCAGGTCCAGCTCCAGAAGGTGGACCCGCCGGCGCAGGTCATCGACGCCTTCCGCGACGTGCAGGCCGCCCGCGCGGACGCCGAGCGCGCCCAGAACGAGGCGCAGACCTACGCCAACCGCGTCGTGCCCGAGGCGCGAGGCGAAGCCGCCCGCATCGAAAACGGCGCCCAGGCCTACCGCGAGCGCACCGTGGTGGAAGCCCGCGGCCAGGCCGAGCGCTTCCTCAAGATCTACGATGAATATGTGAAGGCGAAGGACGTGACGCGCGAGCGCATGTATCTGGAGACCATGGAACGTGTGCTCGGCGGCACCGACAAGGTGATCGTCGACCAGAACGCCAGCCGCAGCGGCGGCGTGGTGCCCGTGCTGCCGCTCAACGAGCCGGCCCGCCGCGCCCCCGCCCCCACCGGCCCGCAGACCCAGGGAGCCGCCCGATGAAAAACTCTTTCCTCGGCGGCGGCATCCTCGTCGTCTTCCTCATCGTGGTGATCGGCCTCTATTCCTCGGCCTTCACCGTGACCCAGAACCAGCAGGCGCTGGTGCTGCGCCTCGGCAATCCGCGGCCGCCCATCACGACGCCGGGCCTGCACTGGAAGGTGCCGTTCATCGACACGGTGGTCTATCTGGACAAGCGCATCCTCGACCTCGAGAACCCCTCGCAGGAAGTGATCGCCTCGGACCAGAAGCGCCTCGTGGTGGATGCCTTCGCGCGCTACCGCATCTCCGATCCGCTCAAGTACTATCAGGCGGTCGGCACGGTTGAGGGCGCCAACTCCCGCCTCGCCACCGTCCTCAACTCGGCCCTGCGCCGCGTGCTGGGCGAAAGCACGTTCACCCAGGTGGTGCGCGATGAGCGCGAGGGCCTGATGGCCCGCATCAAGGAGCAGGTGAACCGCGAGGCCTCCAACTTCGGCATCACGGTGGTGGATGTGCGCATCCGCCGCGCGGACCTGCCGGACGCCAACAGCCAGGCGGTGTTCCAGCGCATGCAGACGGAACGCCAGCGTGAGGCCGCCGAGATCCGCGCCCAGGGCGGCGAGGCAGCCCAGCGCACCCGCTCGCGTGCCGACCGCGAGGTGACGATCCTGCTCGCCGAAGCCAACTCCCGGGGCGAGGCCGTGCGCGGCCAGGGCGATGCGGAACGCAACCAGATCTTCGCCCAGGCCTATGGGCGCGATCCGGAGTTCTTCACCTTCTATCGTTCGCTCCAGGCCTACGAGCAGTCGATCAAGGCTTCCGACACCCGTCTCGTGTTGAGCCCGGAGGCGGACTTCTTCCGCTTCCTGCGCAACCCGCAAGGCACACGGGGCCCGGTCGGCGCGGCCCCGGCGGACAGCGTCACGCCCGTTCCCGTTCCGGCCCGCTGAAGGTCCGGGAAACGTGCGCGATCTCGTCGCCGCCCTCGGGCTCGTGCTGGTCATCGAGGGCCTCAGCCTCGCGGCGTTCCCCGCCGCGTGGCGCCGCGCCATGAAGGCGATCCTGAAGGCGCCCGAACAACCCATGCGCATCGCCGGCCTCGTGGCCGGCGTTGTCGGTGTGGTGCTCGTCTGGCTCGTCCGGGCGCATTTTTAGCCGGGGACCCGGCCTCCTCCGCCATGGTGGTGCCGCAGTGCTTCCGATCATCGGACGCTGCGCCACCCGGCCCGCTTGCGTCCGCCGAGCCGGGACCGCGCCCCGTTACGGCGCAGCGCGGAGGATTGACGTTCCGTTCACCCGAGCGTGACTCTCGTCCAACGCGTTTTTGAAGTCTCATTGCCCTTCTCGGGGGATGGTGCTTCCGTGCCAGTTCGTCATCGAAAGTCCGGGTCCGCGAGGAGATCCCATGTTCCGTATCGATCGTTTGCGCGCTGCGATGGCCGCCCCTGCGCTGGCGCTTGCCCTGGCCGTATCCGGCCCCGTGCATGCCGCTGCCAGCAAGGGGCCGGACACGGTCGCGGATGTCGCTGAGAAGGTGATGGATGCGGTGGTGAACATCTCCACCTCGCAGAACGTCGCCCCGTCCCGCAGCGTCCCCGCCCCGCAGCTCCCGCCCGGCTCGCCCTTCGAGGATTTCTTCGACGAGTTCTTCAAGCGCCGGCAACAGCAGGATGACGGCGACCAGGAACAGTCGAACCGCCGCCCCCGCCGCGTCTCGTCCCTCGGCTCGGGCTTCGTCATCGATCCGACCGGCTACATCGTGACCAACAATCACGTCATCGCCGACGCGGATGAGATCTACGCCAATTTCAACGACGGCACGAAGCTCAAGGCCGAACTCGTCGGCCGCGACACCAAGACCGACCTCGCCCTGCTGAAGGTGAAGCCGGAGAAGCCGCTGGTGTCCGTGAAGTTCGGCGACAGCGACAAGATGCGGGTCGGCGACTGGGTGATGGCCATCGGCAATCCGTTCGGCCTCGGCGGCACGCTCACGGTGGGCGTCATCTCCGCCCGCAACCGCGACATCAATTCCGGCCCCTACGACAACTTCCTGCAGACGGACGCGGCCATCAACCGGGGCAATTCCGGCGGCCCGCTGTTCAACATGGAAGGCGACGTGATCGGCGTGAACACCGCCATCATCTCCCCCTCGGGCGGCTCCATCGGCATCGGCTTCGCCGTGCCCTCCTCCACCGCCGGCCCGGTGATCGCCCAGCTCCAGCAGTTCAAGGAAGTGCGGCGCGGCTGGATCGGCGTGCGCATCCAGAACGTCTCCGACGAGATCGCCGAGAGCCTGGGCATCGGCAAGGCGCGCGGCGCGCTGGTGGGCGGCCTCAATGACGACAACAGCCCGGCGGCCAAGGCCGGCGTGAAGGCCGGCGACGTGATCGTCAAGTTCGACGGCAAGGACGTGAAGGATGTCCGCGACCTGCCCCGCATCGTGGCCGACACGCCGGTGGGCAAGGAAGTGGACATCGTCGTCCTGCGCAAGGGCAAGGAAGAGACCCTGAAGATCACGGTCGCCCGCGCCCCCGAGGAGGAGAAGACCGCCGCCGACAAGTCCAAGCCCCAGAGCGCGGACGCCGACAAGCCGGTGGTGAAGAAGGTGCTCGGCCTCGAAGTCGCCAGCATCACCGACGACCTGCGCCGCCGCTTCAAGATCAAGGACACGGTGAAGGGCGTGGTCATCACCTCCGTGGACCGCAATTCCGCCGCCGCCGACAAGGGCCTCAAGGCCGGTCAGGTGATCGTGGAAGTGGGCCAGGAGCCGGTCTCCGCCCCGGCCGACCTCCAGAAGCGGGTGGATGCGCTGAAGAAGGACAACAAGAAGTCGGCCCTGCTGCTGATTTCCGACGGCGAAGGCCAGGTCCAGTTCGCGGCCGTGCCGCTCAACTGACGGCGGCGTCCGGTTCGAACGCCAGCACCCCTGAAATGCGATCCGCGGCGCGCCATTGGCGCGCCGCTTTGCGTTTGGCCGGACGAATCGAAGGCCGCGGCAATCCGGCGACGGTTTCTCGCCGTCCCGAATGCAGAGATCGGAAAGCCCCCCGTTCGGAGCTCCGAGAGAACGGGTCGGGCCCGTCCCTGACGAAAAACATATATCAGAAGTAGATTATAGAGACATTTTTACACCGATTAATTGCATGTTCAGACAACTCCAGCTTCAGGCAAGGTGACTGATAGACAGTCTCACAAGTAATAAGTTGGAGAATTTTATGCGCATCCGGGGGATATTCCTCATTTGCATCGCAACGCTGGGTGCCGTGGCACTGGCGGGAAGCGTCATGTTCGCCGTGCGCGAATGGCAGCGATGGCAATCGGCCATCAGCGCCCAAGCCTTGATGCAGGTGCTCGCAAATCTTTCCTATTCCACCGAGCGTTTCGGACTTGAGCGCGGTGACTTCAACCAGATGCTGCTCGGCGAAAGCGCGGCATCGGAAGCGCAGATCGCGACCACCAAGAAGAATATGGGCCGCACCGACGAAACGTTGGCTGCGGCGAAGACGCTCGCCGCATCCCTGCGACCGGCGGACCGCGCGATCGCCGAAGGGGCCATCACCAAGGCCATCGCGGACCTGCGGAAACTGCGGGATGATGCGTGGGAAGAAGCGAGAAAGCCCCGCGACAGCCGGAATCCCGCCGTCACGAAGAACTTCCTCCCCTCCGCCGCAGAACTGCTGCGCTCCGTGACCTCCCTTATGGAGGCCCTGGAACTGCGGATCGGCGACGAAGATCCGGCCATGGAAAGCTTCGTCTCTGTGGCCCGTCTCTCGTCGGCCATGCGGGATGCGGGTGGCCGCCGTTCCGCGGTGGTCCTGCTGTATCTCGGCTCCGGGAAAAAGTTCACGCCGGCGCAGCTTGAACAGTTCCTCATGCTCGACGGTGAGGCCGAAGCCTATTGGGCCATGGTCAAGCATGCGGCCAAGCCGTTGGAAAATGTCCCCGGCATCAAGGAAGCGCTCGCCACGGCGCAGGACCAGTTCATCGGCGTCGGTGGCCGCATCACCCGCCAGATTTATGCCAGCGGGATTTCCGATACGCCCCCGCCGATGACCCTCCCGGAGTTTCGCGCGCAGATCGCGCCTCCGCTGATCAAGGCTCTGGCGCCCCGCGATGCTGCCTTTGCAGCCGCCCAGATTCAGAGCGAACAGAATATCGGCAACAGCCGCACCGGTTTCATTCTCGCCTGCCTCTTCATGTTGGCCATCGTCGGTGTCGTCGCGGGCTTTGCCGTCTTCATCACCCATCGTGTGGTGAGGCCCATCCGCACCCTGGCCAGCGGCATCGAGAGCATCTCAAAGGGCGAGTTTGACGTGGAAATCCCGGGCCTCGACCGCAAGGACGAGGTAGGGGAGATCGGCCGTGCCGTGGAAATCCTGCGGGGCAACAGCCAGGAGATGGTGCGCCTGCAGGACGAGCAGGTGTCGCTTCGCGCCCAGGCCGAGGAAGAGCGGCGGCGGGCATTCGATCTCGTGGCCGACGAACTCGGCAGCGTGGTCGGCGAGATCGCAGGCGTGGTGTCCACCGCCTCGGAGGGCCTTCAGGCGTCCGCCCAGAGCATGCTGACCATGGCGGAACAGACGTCCAGCCGATCCGGCGTCGCCAGCCGGGCGTCCGAAGAAGCCAACAAAATGGTGGGCGCCGTCGCCACGGCCGCCGAGGAACTGTCCGCCTCCGTCTCGGAGATCGGCTCGCAGGTGAAGGAATCCGCCCGTGTCGCCAGCATTGCGGTGACCGAAGCCAACGCTGCGGCCTCCAAGGTCAACACCATGTCGGAAGCGGCCCGCCGCATCGGCGACATCCTGAGTCTGATCAGCAACATCGCTGGCCAGACCAACCTGCTGGCGCTCAACGCGACCATTGAGGCGGCCCGTGCGGGCGAGGCGGGTCGCGGCTTTGCCGTGGTGGCCTCCGAGGTGAAGAATCTCGCGGAACAAACCTCCAAGGCCACGGCGGAAATCGAAGCTCAGATCTCTACCGTTCAGGGCGCCACGGACGAAGCGGTATCGGCCATCACCGGCATTGCGTCCACCATCGGGCGCATGAACGAAATCTCCAACACCATCGCGTCGGCGGTGTCGCAGCAGACGACGGCAACGAACGAGATCGCCCATTCCATCTCGCGCGCCTCACAGGGGGTGCGCGATGCCTCCGAGAACATGGCGGAGGTTAACCAGACGGCGGCGGACACGGGAACGACCGCCACTCAGGTGCTCGGCGCCTCCACCGATCTGTCCCGCACGTCGGGCGAACTGCGCCGGGCGACGGAGAACTTCGTCGCCCGCATCCGCAGCGCCTGAGCCCGCTCCAGCCCCCGGCCCTGCCGGGGGCTTTGCGTGCCACCTGAAGGTCCAGGTCAGCCCTCGCGGAAATCGTCGCGGTGGTAACCTTGCATATAAAGGAGCGCGGTGAGGTCGCCATGGTCCACACGGGCCTTGGCTTCCGCCGCCACCTTGGGCTTGGCGTGATAGGCGACGCCAAGACCGGCTTCCCCCAGCATGGCGAGATCATTCGCCCCATCGCCCACGGCCATTGTCTCCGAGGGCGAAAGGTGCAGGCGGTCGCGCAGCTCCACGAGGGTCGCGAGCTTGGCTTCCTTGCCAAGGATCGGTTCGGTCACGGTGCCGGAGAGTTTGCCGCCGTCCGTCTCCAGAATGTTCGCGCGGTTCTCGTCGAAGCCGATCATCTGCGCCACCGCGCTGGTGAACAGCGTGAAGCCGCCCGAGACCAGTGCCGTATAGGCCCCGTTCGCCTTCATGGTGGAAACGAGCGCCTTGCCGCCCGGCATCAGCGTGATGCGCTCGCGCAGGACATCATCCACCACCTCGGCGGCGAGGCCCTTCAGCAGCGCCACGCGCTCGCGGAGCGCCGGCTCGAAGGAGATCTCGCCCCGCATGGCCCGCTCGGTGATGGCGGAGACATGGGCCTTGAGGCCGACAAGATCGGCCAGCTCGTCGATGCATTCCTGCCCGATCATGGTGGAATCCATGTCCGCGAGGAACAGGCGCTTGCGCCGCCCGGCCGCAAGCTGCACCACCACATCCACCGGCGCGCCATCAAGGGCGGCGCGGACCTCATCCTCCAGGCCGTGGACGGAGACGTCGGCGGGCGGGTCGAAATGGATCTCGCTCGCCACGTCGGCATTAAGAGTGATGGGCTCGTCCGCCCCGGGCAGAACCGCGCGGGCGGCAGCCACCACCTCGCGGGTTATGGCGGGGTGGGCGGGATTTGAGATAAGTGTCGCGACATAGACCATGGGACTGCGGGACTCTGAAGCATTGAAACCATTGGCGGTGCTCATCGCAGGTCCAACGGCCAGCGGCAAGTCGGCGCTGGCGCTGGATCTGGCGGAACGGACCGACGGCGTCATCATCAACGCCGATTCCATGCAGGTTTATGGCGATCTGCGCATTTTGACCGCCCGGCCGAGCCCGGAGGAGGAAATGCGGGTGCCCCACCGCCTCTACGGCCACGTGGACGGCGCCGCCGATTACTCCGTCGCGCGCTGGATCGCCGATGCAGCGGCGGCGATGGCCACCGCCCGCGCAGAGGGGCGCCTGCCCATCGTCATCGGCGGCACGGGCCTTTATTTCCGGGCGCTGACGCGGGGCCTTGCTCCCATTCCCGAGATCCCCGAGGAGGTGCGTCAGCGCGTGCGGCGCATGGCCGAAGACGAGGTGACGGTGGTGCTGCACGCCCGCCTCGCCACCCGTGACCCGGAAGCCGCCGTGCGCCTGCAGCCGCAGGATCGCCAGCGCATCCTGCGGGCGCTGGAGGTGTTCGAGGCCACCGGCCAGCCGCTCAGCCAGTGGCAGCGCGCCACCCACCGGCCGGTGCTGGAGGAAGCGTCCGCCGTGCGCTTCGTGCTGGAGGTGGAACGCGAAACGCTGCGGGGACGCATCGACCGCCGCTTCGAGACCATGATGGAGGCTGGCGCGCTGGCTGAGGTGGAGCGGCTGGCGGCGCGCGAACTGCCAGCGGACCGGACCATCCTGAAGGCCCATGGCGCCCCTGCCCTCACCCGCTATCTGCGGGGCGAGATGTCGCGGGCGGACGCCATCGCGGAAGGCCAGAACGACACCCGCCGCTATGCCAAGCGGCAGGTCACGTGGTTCCGCCACCAGATGCCGGACTGGATGCGCGGCACGCCCGACACCGCGCTCGATCAACTGACCGGGACGCTTCGCCTCTGATCAGGCGCGCGCCCGCGCCACCTTCGCGGGCGGAAGCACCTTGAGGCGCACCGTGCCGGCGAACGCGACGCCGAGCCCCGCTGCCAGCACCCACAGCGCGGGGCTGATGCCGAGCCCCGGCTGGACATTGGCCTGCGCCACCAGCCACGGGCTGACGCCAGTGAAGAGGCCATACCAGGCGATCTCGAGCAGCGCGGTCAGCACGGCGCTGAGGCCCGCCAGCGCGAACAGAGCCAGCGGGCCGACCGCATTGGTGCGGCGGTGCCAGATGCGATAGGCGAACAGCCAGATCAGCAGGCCGGTGGTCAGCACCGCCTCCGTCACATCCAGCTTCGACTGGATGAAGAAGTGCACGCTGGCGAGGATGGCGATGCCATAGACGGTGGCGTGGAGCGCATTCCAGCGCTTGCCACCCATCCGGCGGATCACGCTGTCGAACGAGGTGGCGCCGAGCGCCACGAGGAAGGCGGCGCCCACCGCACCGATCGTCAGATAGAAGCGCAGCACGATCTCCCGCGCCACCGTGCCGACGTTCCAGCCCTGGTCCATCGCATAGAGGCCGAGGTGAAGCAGCGCGTAGCACATGGCGGCGACGCCGAGGATGCGGCGCGCCAGCACGAGTTTCGGCCAGTGGAAGATGCGCCGGGCCGGCGTGACGGCGAGACTCACCAGCAGCAGGCGGATGGCCCAGAGGCCGGAAAAGTGAATCGCCGCCGAAACCGGCCGCGCGCCCAGATCGCCCGCCACCGCCCACGCACCGAGCCAGATGGCCGGCAGCACGCTACCGACCAAGGCCAGCGTCTTCTCGGGGCTGAATTTTCCGTTGCGCTCGTGAAACAGCGACATGCGCTCACCTGACCTCGTGCGGAACCTGCTTCTACTACGTCATGACGCGTGGCCTTGTTACGGCCGCCCCTCGCAAAAAGGCGTGAGAGCCTTCCGGCCCGGATGCCTCATGCCGCAGCCAACGGGCTTGCCGAGGAACGGCCGCCGCCTTAAGCGGGGGGACCATCACGAGGACCGCCATGAGCATCACCGGCCAGCAACTCGAGGACATCCGCCAGGCGCGCGCGACGACCACGGCCACCCTGCGGCCGACCGTGCCGGCGCTGGAGGAGGTGCTCTATGAGCCCATCCCGCTGCTCGACCACGGCTTCATCCGGGTGATCGACTATATGGGCGACGACAATGCCGTGGTGCAGGCCGCCCGCGTCTCCTACGGACGCGGCACCAAGAAGGTGAGCGAGGATCGCGGCCTCATCATGTATCTGATGCGGCACTGGCACACGACGCCGTTCGAGATGGCCGAGATCAAGTTCCATGTGAAGCTGCCCATCTTCGTGGCGCGCCAGTGGATCCGCCATCGCACCGCCAGCGTGAACGAATATTCCGCCCGCTATTCCATCCTCGACAAGGAATTCTATCTGCCGGCGCCGGAGCAGCTCGCCGCCCAATCGAGCGCGAACCGGCAGGGGCGCGGCGACGTGCTGGAGGGTGAGGAAGCCCAGCGGGTGCTCGACCTGCTGCGCGGCGATGCCGAGCGCACCTATGCCGATTATGCCTGGATGCTGAACGAGGGCACGGACGAGCAGGCCGCCGATCCCGACCGCTCGGGCCTGGCGCGTGAACTCGCCCGGATGAACCTGACGCTGAACACCTATACTCAGTGGTATTGGAAGACCAATCTCCACAATCTCATGCACTTCCTGCGCCTGCGGGCCGATCCGCATGCGCAGTATGAGATCCGCGTCTATGCGGAGAAGATGCTCGACATCATGAAGCGCTGGGTGCCGATCACCACGGAAGCCTTCATCGAGCACCGCATGGAATCGGCGAGCCTCTCGCGCACGGCGCTGGCGGCGGTGAAGCGCATGATCGCTGGTGAACAGGTGACAGCGGCCACCAGCGGCCTCTCCGCCCGCGAGTGGCGGGAACTCGCCGCCACCCTCGGCCTCCCCGAGGCCTGATCGGATGAGCGCTCGTCGCCCCTCCCCGCCTCAATCGAGGCCGGGCGGGCGGCGGAAGCCGTAGAGCGCTTCGAGCGCGGCGGCGAAGGCGATGGGCGTGCGGTCCTCCAGATAGGGACCGACAATCTGGACCCCAACCGGCAGCCCGTCCGCCGTCTCGCCGATGGGCGCGACGCTCGCCGGTAGCCCCGCCAGCGTCGCAATGCCCGCCCAAAAGAGCTGGTCGTTATAATCCGCCTGCCGGCCGTTGATGGTGAGGGTGCGCGCCTCGCGGGGGCGGTCCTCGTCCAGCGGAAAGGCGGCCCCGGTCGTCGCCGGCGCCAACAGCACGTCATAGCTCTCGAAGAAGGACGCCCAGGCCCTCTGGATGGCGGCCCGGCGCTCCTGAATGCCGAGCCACGCCCGGTGGCTCTGGGTCAGCGCCCGGTCGGATTCGGCCACATAGGAATGGTCGTCCGCGGCGGTGGTCTTCAGGCGTGCCAGAGCCGCGTCGACGGCTGCCTGCGGCGGGCGGGCGCTCGCGGCCCCGCGCAGCACCTGAAGCAGAACATGATGGTGCTCGGCATCGTCGAAATCCGGCCGGGCGTTGTCGTTCACATTCACGCCCTCGGCGCGCAGGCGCTCCACCAGCGCCCTGAGACGCGAGGCATAGGCCTCGTCCACCTCGGCGATGGACGAGCCGTAGAGCACGGCCACGCGGAAGTCCGTAAGCTTGCGGGCGCGGGGCTCGGGCAGTTCCAGCCGCCAGGCGATGGCATCCGGCCCGGCCGGGCCGGCGAGGATGCCGAGCAGCAGGTCGAGGTCGCCCGCCGAACGCGCCATGGGGCCGGAGGTCGAGACCTCGTTGCCAATGGTGCTGCCCGGCCGGTCATTGCCCGCCTGCGGCACCACATGAATGCTGGGCCGGTGGCCGAACACGCCGCAGAAATGGGCGGGCATGCGCACGGAGCCGCCCGCATCGCTCCCCAGCTCGGCCGCCGTGAAGCCCGCCGCCAGCGCCACCGCCGAGCCGCCCGAGGAGCCGCCCGGCGTCACGCCCCGCCGCCAGGGATTGTGCGTGGTGCCATGGATGGCGTTGTAGCTCTGCCAGTCCAGGAGATGAATCGGCACATTGGTCTTGCCGAAGACGATGGCCCCGGCATCGAGAAGCCGCTGCACCACGACGCCCGTCGCCTCCGGCCGGAAATCGGCGGTGGCCGGATCGCCCCAGGTGGTGGGCCAGCCGGCGATATGGTGGGATTCCTTCACCGTCATGGGCAGGCCGTGCAGCGGCCCCCAGCTCTCGCCGCGGGCGCGGGCGGCGTCGGCGGCGTCCGCACGAGCACGGGCAGCCTCGGCCTCCAGAAAGATCACCGCATTCAGCGCCGGATTGTGGCGCTCGATCCGGCCGAGATAGAGCTCCAGCAGGGCGCGGGAGGTGACGTCGCCGCGCCGCAGAGCCTCCAGCAGATCGATGGCCGAGGCGAAGGCGAGCGCCTCGGGCGCCGGCAGGATGGTGTCGGAACGGGTCATGCTCAAACCTCCTCGGACGGAGCCGCGGTGCGCCCGCCCTCCCAGAAGACGATGCGCTTGGCGATGAAGCGCATGAGGCTCGATCCCGCCATGCCGATGGCGGCGAGGATGAGGACGCCCGCGAACATGGTGCTGACGCTCATGTTCACGGTGGCCGAGCCGATGAGATAGCCGAGCCCCTGTTCGGAGGCGATGAACTCACCCACAACCGCGCCGATCAGCGCCAGCACAATGCCGATCTGGAGGCCGGCGAAGATGGAGCTCGCCGCCGAGGGCAGCTTCACATGCAGGAAGATGAAGGCCCGCGAGCGGTTGAAGGAGCGGCACATCTCCACAAGCTCGGGATCGGTGCGGCGGATGCCGACGATGGTGTTCACCAGCAGCGGAAAGAAGCAGAGCAGCGCCACCAGCACCACCTTGGACATCAGCCCAAAGCCGAACCAGACGAGGATGAGCGGCGCCAGCGCCACCTTGGGCATGGATTGAACGGCGACGATGAGCGGGAAGACGAACTTCTCGAATGTCTCCGATTCCGCGATCAGGATGCCCACCACCACCGCCGCGAGGCTGCCGATGGCATAGCCCGTGAGCGTCGAGAGCAGCGTGAAGCGGATGTGCGGCCAGTAGCTGCCATCCACGAGGCCGCCATAGAGAGTGGAGAAGACCGCGCCCGGCGGCGGCAGCAGATAGGAGGGCAACCCGCCGGGTCGGGTGGCGAAGGCCCAGGCTGCGATCACCAGCGCCAGCGTGATGAGCGGGTAGAGGATGGATTGCACAGTCTTCATGACGCCCTCCGTGCCGCACCAGCCAGATCACGGAACAGGCGGCGCAGCTCATAGGCGATGGTATTGAACTCGGACGAGGTCAGCGTCTCGATGGTGCGCGGGCGCGGCAGCGGCACGGCGACGTCCGCCACCACCTTCGCCGGCCGGCCGGCCAGCACCACCACGCGATCCGCCAGCAGCACCGCCTCGGGAATGGAATGGGTGACGAAAAGCGCCGTCTTGCGGCCCGCCATCCAGATGCTCTGGAGTTCCAGCGAGAGATCCTCGCGGGTCATGGCATCGAGCGCCGCGAAGGGCTCGTCGAGGATGAGGAGGCTCGGATCATGCAGCAGCATACGGGCAATGCCCACGCGCTGCGCCATGCCGCCGGAGAGCTGGAAGGGATAGGCGCCGGCCACATCCGACAGGCCCACCAGCGCCAGCAGCCGGTCCGCCTGCGTCCGTGCCTCGGAACCGGCGGCGCGGGCAAAGCCGGCGGGCAGCAGCACATTGTCCCGCACCGTGCGCCAGGGCAGCAGCGTCGGCTTCTGGAACACCATGCCGATGTCCTGCCGCGGGCCGGTGATGGGGCGTCCGTCGAGGCGGATCGCGCCGCCTGTCGGGCGTTCGAGACCGACGACGAGGCGCAGCAAGGTGGACTTGCCGCTGCCGGAGGGACCGAGGATGGCGACAAACTCGCCATCCCGCACGTTCAGCGACAGCCCCTCCAGCACCTTGCGGCCCGTCCTGCCGTCATAGCCGAAGGCGACATCGGAGAGGACGAGGCGGCCGTCCGGCGCTCCGCCGGGGACACCGGCGGGCGCGGCGGGCTCCATCTTCATGGCAGCGCCTTGGCGCGGGCGATGAGGGCAGCGCGGTCGAACTTGGAATATTCCGGCACGAACTGGTTGCTGAAATAGGTTTCCAGCGGAATGTCGGCGGTGGCGAACTCGCCGTATTCATGCATCGCCTTCACATAGGCGCGGATGATCTCCAGATCGAAGGCGCCGGGCACGCGGTCCTTACCCTGCGCGTCGCGCACCGTGAGGGCGAGCCGGCGCTTCAGGATCTCCACGTTGTCGGCAAGCGCCTTGTCCGCATCGCCCTGGGGCTTGGCCTGCGGATTGCGCTTCCAGAAGGCCTCGACGCAGGCCTTGGGATTGGCGTCGCAGGCCACCACCGCCTGCGCATAGGCGCGGCCGAAGCGGGCGATGAGGTCCGGCTGCTGCTTCACCGTGTCGGCATGGGTGAGGAAGCCGTTGACGATCATGTTGGCGAACACGGGCGGATAGGGAAGGCGCCGCGCCTTGGTGCCTTCCAGCTCCATGAGGTCGATCCAGGTGCTGTTGAAATTCAGCGCCTCCACCCGGTTCTCGCGCAGGGCATGGAAGCCCGAGCCCAGATTGCCCACGGCGACGATGGAGACGTCCTTGCCCGGCTCCAGCCCCTCGCTGCGAAGCAGGGCGCGGGTCTGCGGGATGGTGCCCCAGGTCAGCGCCCCGACGCCGATCTTGCCGCCCTTCAGATCCTTGATGCTCTTGATGTCGGAGGAGGCGAGAACGGACAGCTCGAGGGAATTGTACGGGTTGGCATTATAGACATAGGTCAGCGGCAGCGGCGGCTCGCCCGGCTTGTGGGCGGCGAGCAGTGTCTCGGGCAGCGGGAAGCCGAAGGTCACCTTCTTCTGCAGAAGCTGGGGCACGATGGCTCCCGCCCCCTGCAGCACCACGCTCTCCACCTCGATGTTCTGTTCCTTGAACAGGCCCAGCTCATCGGCGATCGCATAGACGCCGCCGTCCGTGATGGTCGGGGGAATCGCGAGACCGACCAGGACCTTGTCGGCGGCTGAGGCGGAGGCTGTAGGCAGAACGGCGGCGGCGAGGCAAACGGCGGTCGCGAAGCGAAGGGCCGTTCCGAGCAAAGGCTTCATCCCTGTCTCCTGGACGAGTCCGGCAAGCCGGAAGCAGTAAGAATGCATGCTATATAATTCATGGATTATATCATATAGGCCCGACTGACGCGGCGGCGCGAGTCTGCGCGCGCAGAATATCGGACGCATTCCGGTACGCCAGTCGCGTCGAAACACCAGACCGCGACGGCGCCCAAGGAATGGCGAGTCGCACCAATCCGGCGGAGCGCCGTGATGCGATCGCGCGACAGCCGAGGGCCCGGCTTCCCACGGGGCCAAAGTTGCAGCATATCCCTCGGGGGGCGGGGCCGCTAAGATCGCGGCTCCGAGATTCCCGGCAGGCGGGCATGGATCACGATCGCGACACCGCGCACCAGATGGGCCAGCTGCTCAACCGCTTCGTGGTGGGAAAGCTGCCGTTCCCCGAGCTGACGCGCGCCCTTGCCCCCCTGTGCCGGACCGCTGAAGGCGCCGATGCGCTGGACGACCTGCTCCAGCGCTGGATCGACGTCCAGGGGCTCGGCGTCTCGTTGGCGGAAGGCATTCGGAGCGAAACGCTGACTCTCGCCGCCGCTCCACCCGTCGAGACACCGGCCAGCCGCAGCGCCCCGCCGCGCAACCTGCCCGGCATGGTGGAGGACGCGGTCCTGTCTTCCTTCGTCGATCGCTTCAAGAAGGAGCGCAGCGGCGGCAATCCGGCGGCGAAGCACGATACGCTGGGCTCCGCCCTGTCCGCCTATGAAGGGCTGCGCCTGCGCCGCTACGCGCGAGAGACCACGGAAGGCGCCGTGCGCCCGCCGCTCCAGACCAAGCCGGAGGCGGAAGCCCAGAAGGGCATGGTGCTGCGCGACCGCTTCATCCTGGAGAACGAGCTCGGGCGCGGCGGCATGGGCATCGTCTATCGCGCCATCGACCGGCGCCGTCTGGAAGCGGGCGCGCGCCAGCCGTATGTCGCCATCAAGATGCTGAACCTCAGCTTCGCCAGCCATCCCGACGCCCTGCGGGCACTGGAGGCGGAGACCCGGCGCACGCAGGATCTCGCCGATCCGCGCATCACCACCGTCTATGACTTCGACCGGGACGGGACCCACGCCTTCATCGTGATGGAGCTGCTGGAGGGCGTCGGCCTCGACCGCCTTTTGCGGGAGGAGCCGACCTTCTGCGGCAGCGAGGATGCCCAGCGCGTGCTGCGCGACCTCATGGAGGCGCTCGCCTTCACCCACAGCCGCGGCGCCATCCATGCGGACCTGAAGCCCGGCAATCTCTTCCTGTGCGCCGACGGGCGGCTGAAGGTGCTCGACTTCGGCATTTCGGCGGTGGCCGGCCAGAACGCGCTGGAAGAGGCGCCGATCAGCGGCCTCACGCCTTCTTATGCCTGCCCCGAGCGCAACGAAGGCGGGCCGCCCTCCGCCTCGGACGACGTTTATGCGCTGGGCTGCCTCGTGCATCTGCTGCTGACCGGCCGCCATCCCTACGACCGCATGAGCGGCAGCGAGGCGAAGGCCGCCGGCATCGCGCCGTACGAACTGCCCATGCTGCCGCCCGCCGCCCGCCGCGCGGTCAATGCCGCTTTGTCCTTCGACGAAGCCCAGCGGCCTGCCGATGCCGGCGCATTCCTTGCCGCCTTCACCGCCGAACCGGAGAACCGCAATTCCCTCTTCTCCTTCTGGTCGGCACGCAAGAATGGCTGACGACATGCAGGCCCAGCCCGGCGCGCGGCCCTACGACACCGTCCGCGTCGTCCGCGCCGGCGTCTTCGAGATTTCGCTCGCCAGCCGGCAGGGTCCGGGGCGCGAGAACAATGAGGACGCGGTCTTCAGCAATCCGGAGACCGGCGTTCATCTGGTGGCCGACGGCGTCGGCGGCCTGCCCTATGGCGAGGTGGCGAGCTGGGAGATCGTGCAGGCCTGCACCGCCATCCATGCCGCGGACCTCTCCTTCATGGATCGGCTGGAGTGGCTGGAGGATCGTCTCCTCGCCGCCAACCATACGCTCTATCAGGCGGGCATGACGGCGCCGCAGGCCTTCACCATGGCCTCCACGGTGGTCGCCGCACAGGTGGAAGATGATCGTGCCGGGCTCTTCTGGGCCGGGGATTCCCGCGCCTACCTGCGCCACCACGGCCGCCTCTTGCAGCTCACCACGGACCATGTGGAACTGCGCGACCGGCGGCGCCTCGTCACGCGCCTGGTGGGCGCGACGCCCGACCCCGAACTCGATTTCCGCATCGTGCAGATCGACCCCGGTGCGCGGCTGCTGCTGTGCACGGATGGCATTTTCGACGCGGTGCCGCCGGAGGTGATCGGTGCGACGCTCGACCTCGAGCGACGCGATCTGGCGACGGCGCTGCTGGAAGCCGCCGACTGCTATTCCGGGCGCGACGACGCCACCGCCATCGTCCTGCGCCATGTGGGAGGCACCCCATGAGCGAGGCCGATCCGTCTGCCCTGCCCTGCGCCGGCGACCATGAGGCGCTGTCCCGCCTCGAGGGGATCTGCCGCCAGATCGCCAAGGGCGACTACGACAATGTGGATGACCTGTTCGCGCTGACGGTCGCCGAGGATGCTTCCGAGACCATCCACCAGCTGGCCGAGGCCTTCGGCTTCATGCTGGTGCAGGTGGAGGCGCGCGAGATGCGGCTCAACATGCTGATCGAGGACCTGACGGGCCTCAAGGAGCAGTTGGAGATCGCCAACGGCAAGCTGAAGCAGGAAAATGCCGAACTCAGCGTGCAGTTGAAGCGCCTCACGGTGGAGATCGACCGCCAGGAGCTGAAGAAGCACGTGGGCGCCATCGTCGAGACCGAATATTTCCAGGATCTGCAACAGCGCGCGCGTGAGATGCGGGCGCGGCACATGCGGAGCGACCAGGCGCGAGACGAATGACCACCATCATCTCCGTTCACTCCTATCGCGGCGGCACGGGCAAATCGAACATCAGCGCCAATGTGGCGGCCCTGCTGGCACAGTCGGGCCATCGGGTGGGCGTGATGGACGTGGACATCCGCTCGCCAGGCATCCACGTGCTGTTCGGGCTTGAACCGCAGAACATCGACCACACGCTGAACGACTTCCTGTGGGGCCGGTGCAGCGTCGATGCGGCCATCGTGGACGTGACGCGCGCCGCCGTGCCCGGCACGCCGCGCGGGCGCGGGCAGGTGCTGCTGGTGCCGAGCAGCATGCGCACCGGGGAGATCGCGCGCATCCTCAAGGAAGGCTATGCGGTGGAGGTGCTCAACGAGGGCATCCACGAGCTCTGCCGCCGGCTCGACCTCGACTATCTCATCATCGACACCCATCCGGGCGTGAACGAGGAGACGCTGCTCTCCGTCGCCATCTCGGACACCCTGCTCATGGTGCTGCGGCCGGACCAGCAGGACTATCAGGGCACGGCGGTCACGCTCGAGCTGGCGATGCGGCTGGAGGTTCCGCAGATGCTGCTGGTGGTGAACAAGGTTCACAGCAGCATCGATGCGGTGGAACTGAAAGGTGAGATCGAGGCCGCCTACCGCTCGCCCGTGGCCTGCGTGCTGCCGCTCAGCGACGATCTGGTGCGGCTCGGCAGCGCCGCGGTCCTTGCGGCCGTCACGCCCAATGCTCCGTATGTGACGGCGCTGCGGGATGTGCTCGCCTATCTGGAGCCCCGGCACGCCTCCGCCGGATGAGGCGGGGCCGGCTCAGAAGGGGAAGAGGGGCGGCGTCGGATCGCCCTTCCAGCCGACCACCACGGGAATGAACTGCGCGGTCAGCCCGACGAGATTGAGCTGCACGTCGTTCACGAGACTGGGCTTCAGGCCGATGGTGGTGCGCCACTGTGCCTGGTCGATGGTGCGGAAGGCCGCGATGGCGCCGACGAGCGTGGCATCGGGCGGCGCCTCCTCCTTGACCGGAATGTTGCCGTTCGGCGGCACCACGATCTCCTTCTTGGAGACCATGCTGGGACCGAGGATCTGCGCGTCCTGCGACCAGAGCGTCTGGAAGTCGCTCTGCATGAAATTGGTATCGTCCTTCAGGACATAGAGCCGGACGGTCACCGGCGAGGCCACGCCCACGAGGCTCGGATTGATCGTGTCGTCAGCCAGAAGCCGCACGCCGATGATGGTCGGCTTGGGCGGCGGGGTGGGAATGGCGCCGCAGCCGGCGAGACCCGCAAGCCCGCCGGCAACGAACGTGCGCCGCGCGAGCACCGCCCCGGACCCCGCAAGGATCGTCGGTCGGACCTGCGTTTCCGGCACTTCTCGTTCAGACAAGGGGCACTCCCACATAGCCGGCCGCACGCTACCATTTTCTATGACCTGCGCCCGCGCGGCTGCGCAAGCGAAACCAAACGCCCGTCCGCATACAATCCGTTTACCGTTTATTTTCCCCCTACCGCCGCGGCCGATCGGTTAAAAACACCCAAATATCGCCACCCCCAGTGGCCGAGACGACACACTCTCGTGACCTTTATACCGCTAGTCTGACGCGGATTCCTGATTTACTCCTTGCACGGCTAGGGTGGAGACAAGAATGGCTGCGGTTGACCTCAAGGCTCTGATCGGCCGCTTGGATGGCACCTGCCGCTCGACCTTGGAGGGGGCAGCCGGCTTCGCCCTCATGCGCACCCACTACAATGTGGAGATGGAGCACTGGCTCTCGCGCCTGCTGGCGGAAGCCAATACGGACATCCCGCTCATTCTCGCTCATTACGGTGTCGAGCTCGGCGCCGTGGAACGGGACATCGCCCGCAGCCTCGACCGGCTGAAGACCGGCAACAGCCGCCCGCCGGGCCTCTCGCCGGACATCGTGGAGACGGCCAAGCAGGCCTGGCTGCTGGCTTCCATCGAAGGCGGCCTGTCCCAGGCGCGGTCCGGCCACCTGCTCTGGGCCATGCTCTCGGACAGCTCGCTGGCGCTGAAGCTCAACGACATGTCGGCGGGCTTCAAGACGCTCTCCGCCGACGCGCTGCAAAAGGACTTCGCCAGCATCACCGCCGGCTCAAGCGAGCAGCAGGCGGCCCTCGCGCAGCCCGCCCCCGGCTTCGCGGCTCCCGGAACCGGCGGCAAGGCGGGCGATGCGCTGGCGCAGTACACGGTGGACCTGACCGCCGAAGCCAAGGCGGGTCGGATCGACCCGATCATCGGGCGCGATTCAGAGATCCGCCAGATCGTCGACATCCTCATCCGCCGCCGGCAGAACAATCCGATCCTCACGGGCGAGGCGGGCGTCGGCAAGACGGCGGTCGTGGAAGGCTTTGCGCTGCGCATCGCCGCCGGCGACGTGCCTCCGGCCCTGCGCAACGTTGTCCTGCGCACCCTCGACCTCGGCCTGCTCCAGGCCGGCGCCAGCATGAAGGGCGAGTTCGAGAGCCGGCTCCGGGCGGTGATCGACGGCGTGAAGGCCTCGCCCGTTCCGATCATCCTCTTCATCGACGAGGCGCACACCCTGATCGGCGCCGGCGGTGCGGCGGGACAAGGCGATGCCGCCAACCTGCTGAAGCCGGCCCTCGCCCGTGGCGAACTGCGGACCATCGCGGCCACCACGTGGGCCGAATACAAGAAATATTTCGAGAAGGACGCCGCCCTCACCCGCCGCTTCCAGGTGGTGAAGGTGGAAGAACCCTCCGAGCCCATCGCCATTGCCATGCTGCGCGGCCTCGTGCCCACGCTGGAGGGCTATCACAAGGTCCGCATCCTCGATGAGGCGCTGAGCGAGGCCGTGCGCCTGTCCGCCCGCTTCATTCCTTCGCGCCAGCTGCCGGACAAGGGCGTCTCGCTGCTCGACACCGCCTGCTCACGGGTCGCCGTAAGCCAGACTACCATTCCCGCCGCCATCGACGACCGCAACCGGCGGATCGAGCTGATCGACGCCGAGATGGTGCTCATCACCCGCGAGCAGGCCTCCGGCGTCGATCACACCAAGCGTGCGGAGACGCTGGCCGCCGAGCGGGCCACCCTCGATGCCGAGCGCATTACGCTCACCGAGCGCTGGGAAGCGGAGCTGGCGCTCGTGAAGTCTCTGGGCGACCTGCGCACGCAGCTGGAAGCCGAGGCGGAGGCCACCGCGCATGACGCGCTGCGGGTGAAATATGCCGAGGAGAGCGCCAAGCTCGCCGAATTGCAGGGCGAGGCGCCGCTGGTCTTCCCACTGGTCGATGGCCAGGCCATCGCGGAAGTGGTGGAGAACTGGACCGGCATTCCAGCCGGCCGGATGCGCAGCGACGAGATCCGCAACGTCCTCGGCTTGCAGGCGACCATGGAACAGCGGGTGGTCGGCCAGTCCCACGCCATCGCGGCGGTGGCGCAGGCCATCCGCACGTCGCGGGCCGGCATGACAGACCCTCGCAAGCCGCTGGGCGTCTTCCTGATGGTCGGCCCCTCGGGCGTCGGCAAGACGGAGACCGCGCTGACGCTGGCGGACCAGCTCTATGGCGGTGAGCAGAACCTCACCACCATCAACATGTCTGAATATAAGGAAGAGCATAAGGTCAGCCTGCTCATGGGCAGCCCGCCCGGCTATGTCGGCTATGGCGAGGGCGGCGTGCTCACCGAGGCGGTGCGCCGGCGGCCCTATTCGGTCATTCTCCTCGACGAGATGGAGAAGGCCCATCCGGGCGTGCAGGACATCTTCTTCCAAGTGTTCGACAAGGGGTCGATGAAGGACGGCGAAGGCCGGGAGATCGACTTCAAGAACACCGTCATCATCATGACGTCCAACGCCGCATCGGACCTCATCACCAAGCTCTGCGCCGATCCCGAGACCATGCCCGAGCCGGGCGTGCTGGCGCAGGCGCTGCGGCCGGAGCTCGAGAAATACTACAAGGCCGCCTTCCTCGGCCGCGTGACGCTGGTGCCCTATCTGCCGCTGACGGATGCCATCATCCGCCAGATCGTGGTGCTCCAGCTCGGCCGCATCCGCAACCGGGTGATGGAAGCCTATGGCGCGAGCTTCACCTACGCGCCGGAGCTGGTGGAAACCATCGCGGCGCGCTGCACCGAAAGCGCCTCGGGCGCGCGCAACATCGAGAACATCCTGTCGCGGACGCTGCTGCCCGAACTCTCCGGCCACCTACTGGAAGCCATGGCGCAGGCGAAGCCCATCACCGCGATCAGTGTCGGGCTGAAGGAGGACGGCCAGTTCTCCTATCAGTTGCAGTGAGCGGGGCGCCGCGCCATGCCCCCCGCAGCCCGCCTCGGCGACAAGGTGATGCAAGCCGGCCCGCACTGCCACGCGCCGATGCATCCGGCCGCGCCTGTGCCGACGCCGGTGCCGCATCCGCCCATGCAACTGCCGATCATGAAGGGCTGCACGACCGTGCTCATCGGCAACATGCCTGCGGCGCGGGCCACCGACACCACCACCCCCTGCATGCTGGCCGGCTGCGTCCCCGGCGGGCCCGGCATGATCGCCATGGGCTCCGCCACCGTGCTGATCGGCAGCCTGCCGGCGGCGCGGGTGGGCGACATGACGGCCCACACAAGCTGCGTCGCGCCCATTCCTGCACCCACGGGCACGGTGATGGCACCGGGTTGCACCACCGTCATCATCGGCGGGTGACCATGCGGCTGCTGCACCATGAAACCCTGAAGCCGGTGTGCCCGGCCTGCCGCCAGACGGGAGCCGAGCACCCACTGGCGCTGGAGGCTGGTGCCGTCATCGTCGAGGGCGACGTGCGAACCGGCATCCTGCGGTGCAGTGGCCCCGCCTGCGGCAAGGCCTATCCCATCCTCTCCGGCACCCCCATCCTCGTGCCGGATGTCAGCTCCTGGCTCGCCGCCAACCTGCACCTCGTGCTGCAGGGCGAGGTCGAAAGCGAAGCCGTGGAAAGCCTGCTCGGCGATGCGCTCGGACCGGACGCCGCCTTCAACGTGGTGCGCCAGCAGCAATCGACCTATGGGCACGACCACTACGGCGACGTGTTTTCCGGCGGCGTCGCCGCGCCGACGGGCAGCGTGCGCCAGGCCCTCGCGCAGGCTCTCGCCCATCTGCCTGCGAAGGCTGGTCCCTCGATCGATCTCGGCTGCGCGGCCGGCCGCACCACCTTCGATCTCGCCGCCGCCACCGGCCGCCCGGCGCTCGGCATCGACCTCAACTGGCACCTTCTGAGGCTCGGCCGCACGGTGCTGGACGACGGCCACGTCCTCTATCCGCTGCGGCGCTCCGGCAACCGTTTCGAGCGGCGCAGCGCGCGGGTGAACCTGCCCGGCGCGGCGCTGTGCGACTTCTGGATCGCCGACGCGCTGGCCCTGCCGTTTGCGGGCGGCACGTTCGGCTATGTGAGCGCGTTCAACGTACTCGATTGCGTGAGCCGGCCGACCGCGCTCATCGCGGAAGCCCGGCGCGTGCTCAAAGCCGAAGGGGGCCTTGCCCTCTCCACGCCCTTCGACTGGGCAACCCACGCGACGCCGCCGAACGAATGGCTTGACGGCCCCGCCGCGGCGCGGGCGGTGCTCCAGGGCCATTTTCCCGCGCCTGCGGGGGCCCCCGCTTCCGGGATGGCGCAAGAACTGCGCCTGCCCTGGCATGTCCGTCTGCATGACAATGCAGTCGTCCACTACGAGGCCTATGTCTTTCTCGCTTCAAAAAAGGATGTTTCTTCAGGCCACCAAGCAGCCTGATTATCGTCCCGTCAAATAAGAATGCTAATCGAACATCGATCCGCGCCTGCGGAAGCGTTCAGGGAGGTCTGTGGTGGCCATATACGTTAAATATGACGGCATCGACGGCGAAGCCACGCATCAGGACCACAAGAAGTGGATCGACGTCCTTTCGCTCTCCTGGGGCGTCGGGCGCGGAATCTCCACCGTCTCGGGTTCGGGCAACAACCGCGAGGCCTCGGAGCCCTCCATCAGCGAAGTGTCCATCGTCAAGATGTTCGATGCGTCCTCGCCCAAGCTCTTCACGGAGGCCTGCACGGGCAACACCGGCAAGACCGTGAAGATCGACCTCACCACCACCGGCAGCCCCGGCGCGACCTACTGCACCTACACGCTGACCAACGCGCTGATCTCGTCCTACTCGGTGTCCTCGGGCGGCGACCGCCCCACCGAGTCCATCTCGATCAGCTTCACCAAGCTCGAGTTCAAGTTCACCCCCTACGACGACAAGAACAAGGCCGGCACCCCGGTCACCGTGTCCTACGACCTCGCCACCACCAAGAGCGCGTAAGGCGCGCGCTCAATCAGGGGGCACAAGAGATGGGCATCTTCGAAAAGGGCGCGACGACCGATATCAATTCGGCCATCCAGCGGATCATGAACAAGGCGGCCCAGCAAAACTGGGACACGGTCACGGCTACCCTCGCCTCCCCGGTCGATGCCCTCGTGACGGAACTCGGCCCTCTTACGGGCAAAGCGGGCAAGGAAAGCACCGTCGATGCAGCGGTGATGCTGGCCTGTGTGACCGCCCAGAACGATCAATCCTTCCTCACGACCGTCAGCCAGATCGCCACCAATCTCTCGGGCGCCACGGTCATATCCGGCAACGGCAGCGTTGATTCAGCCCTCAGTCTAACCTTCAACATCGAGAACTTCCGCGGGGCGGTGAAGGAGAATGTCGACGCCGTCAAAGGTTCGGTGATCACGACGGCGCCCGTCCTCGTGCAGTTGCTGGACGTGATTCTGATCCAGTCGGTCTCAGCGGTGCCTTATGTCGGACCGGTGCTTTCCGGCCTGCTGGGAGGCTTCGGCACAGGCCTTGCCGCCGCCTTCACGGTGGGCGGAAACGCCATTGCCTCGCAATTCACACCGCCCGACAAGACGGACAACCCCGTCAATGCCATCACGGGAATCCAGAACAGCTCGCAGGGCATGGGCTATACGACTGCCACCAACATGAACAAGGGCATCTCTGGCGTCATTTCCAAGAATGCCACGCTCAATGTCGGCGGCATGGTCGGCAAGGCCGGATCGAAGGCGTCGGGTCCAGCCAGCTTCATCTATTATCTCTACAAGGGCAAATCGGCGAAGGATGAATCCAAGCGCCTCGAACAGCTTCGGGGGCTTGGAGACGATAACGCGATCCTGCAGTCCCTCGGCAACACGATGGTCCAGAACCCGCTGGACCAGCATCAGTTGGCCCAGAACGCGCGCGTTCAGCAATCGCGCTTTGGCGGAGCCATTCCGCAGCTGGTTCAGGATGCCGGCAAAAATCTCAAGGACAAGCTCCAGACGGAAGAAGACAGCCTCACCGCCTTCTTCAACAAGATACCGGACGTCTTCGACAGCTATAAGAAGTTCGTCCTCCAGGTCGCGAATGCCAGCCTGGTGGAGTCCTTCGCGCCGATGATCCAGTCCTTCGACAGCCGGCTCGCCGAGATGAGGATCAAGCTCTCGGATCCGACGCTGGGGCCAAGGTGGCTCAATACGCCGAAATATCGCGAAGAGCATGTCGTTACCCTTCTGATCCTCGGCTATTATTTCAATCGTCTGCTCAAATCCAGCGAACCGCTGCGCAAGACCTACAGGCGGCACATTGCCGTCTATTATCGCCACATGCCCATGCCCGGCACCGGCAGCCAGACCACCTTCATGCTGCCTCAAGACAGCTCCGTTGTGATCCCGCAGGGACAAGACGTCGTTCCGAAATTCAGCGCGTTCTCCAACGTATCGAAGAATGAGACTTCGTCGGCGATTATCAGTGCCTTCAACGCCACCAAATCCCTGCCGCAACTCTCCCTGAGCGAGACGGCCGTCGAATGGGCGCAGATCGGCGAAAAGGCCAAGACTTACGTTTCGCTGGTAAAGAACGCGCTCGTCAACGAGATGGCGCAGGGCTTTTCTCAAAGCCTGAACAACCGTGTCGGTTTGTCGAGCGCGGTCAAGCTCTATCTCGCCGCGACCCTCATCGTGAATCAGGTGATGGTGCAGACATCCGCCGGCAAGGGGATAGAGATCGATGACCGGTATGTCGCCAGCCTGAGCGACCTCGGCTTTGTTAATCTTTACCGGAAGCTCGGAAGCTACGACAAGGCTGACAAGCTCAAGTTGACGGGCTCCGGGCCGAACGCGAAGCTGCGGTACCCGATGGCGAGCCGCCTGTCGCGTAGCGCAAGCACGGCCGAGCGGACCATGATGTATCTGTTCGCCTGTTGCGTTCTTGCCTATGTCGATGTGGGGCGGATCGTCATGGGCTATCAGGACTGGACGAAGACGCAGGAGCGCCTCCATCTTCTCATTGATGAAATCAACAAGGCGGAAGAAGATTAGCCCGAATTCAGGCTTACCTACTCTGCCCGCATGCCATATATCCAGAACGTTTTCCCCAAGCTTTCTATTTTACCCCTCTGAACGGCAAGTTCGGCTCCGAAATCTCAACGCCAACAGGAGAGTAAACTATGGCCATCTACGTTAAATATGACGGCATCGACGGCGAAGCCACGCAGCAGGACCACAAGAAGTGGATCGACGTCCTCTCGCTCTCCTGGGGCGTCGGGCGCGGCATCTCCACCGTCTCGGGCTCCGGCAACAACCGCGAGGCCTCCGAGCCCTCCATCAGCGAAGTGTCCATCGTCAAGATGTTCGATGCGTCCTCGCCCAAGCTCTTCACGGAGGCCTGCACGGGCAACACCGGCAAGACCGTGAAGATCGACCTCACCACCACCGGCAGCCCGGGCGCGACCTACTGCACCTACACGCTGACCAACGCGCTGATCTCGTCCTACTCGGTGTCCTCGGGCGGCGACCGCCCCACCGAGTCCATCTCGATCAGCTTCACCAAGCTCGAGTTCAAGTTCACCCCCTACGACGACAAGAACAAGGCCGGCACCCCGGTCACCGTGTCCTACGATCTCGCCACCACCAAGAGCTCGTGACGCGCGGATCGAAGGTCAGGTTCACAGGCTTGGCCGCGCGGGACCCTGTCCCGCGCGGCGCTCCAGTTTGCGGGGCACAGGCGACTCTGCCCCGCCGGTCAGGCAGAATGGACGACGTTGGGATATGGTCGAGGCGGCGGCGCGTGGGGCCTGAGCGCGCAGGGACTATCAAGGTCCGCCGGCGCCGGCCTGCCCGCAGCGAGGGGATCGCATGAGTGACGCTTCAGCCCCCGTGCAGACCGACCGGCTGCTGACGCTCACCACGCCGCTCGGCGGCGATGTGCTCATCGCCACGCACCTCGAGGGCAAGGAAGGCCTGTCCGAGCTCTTCCTGTTCACCCTCACCATGACGTCCACGAAGGCCGACATCACGCCGGACAGCCTTCTCGGCAAGCCGATCACCGTGGCCATCGCCCGGCCCGGCGGCGATCCGCGCTACATCAACGGCATCGTCACGCGCTTTCAGGCCGGGGACCGCACGGTGGACGGCATGCGCCGATACCGGGTCGAACTCTCGCCCAAGCTCTGGCTGCTCACCCGCACGTCCGACTGCCGCATCTTCCAGAACCAGAGCGTGGTGCAGATCGCCGACACGCTGCTCTCGGAGGGCGGCATCACCGACTACAAGAAGCAGGGCCTCTCCGGCAGCCACCCCAGCCGCGATTACTGCGTTCAGTATCGCGAGACGGACTATGCCTTCCTCCAGCGCATCTTCGCGGAGGAGGGCATCTATTTCTATTTCCAGTACGACTCTTCCAGCCACACGCTGGTGCTGAGCGACAGCACGGCCGGCTATGTGGATTCAATCGACAAGTCGGTCATCCACGCCCCCGTCACCACCGGCGAGACCATCGCCGTGCAGGAATGGGCGAGCGGCTTCCATTTCCGGTCCGGCAAGGCGACGCTGAACGACTACAATTTCGAGCAGCCGGCCAACGATCTGACCGCGAGCACCACCACCGTGCTCGACAATTCCGCCTTCAAGAGCTGGGAACTCTACGACTATCCCGGCGACTACGACACCAAGGACAAGGGCACCCCCCTCTCGCGCCTGCGCATGGAGGCGGAAGAGGTGGACTATGCCGTCTCGCCGGGGGCCTCCACCTATGCCGGCTTCCTGCCGGGCGCGAAATTCACCATGTCGAAGCATGAGGTGGTCAGCGAGCAGGGCCGCAGCTATGCGCTGCGCACGGTCGAGCACAGCGCGCAGGACCTCTCCCATCTCGGCAACCAGAGCGGCAGCGTCTTCTATCGCAACCGCTTCACCGCCCTGCCCGCCGCGACCGCCTTCCGGCCACCGCGCATCACCCGCCGCCCCCTCATCCCCGGCCCGCAGACCGCTCTCGTGGTCGGGCCTTCGGGCGAGGAGATCTATTGCGACAAGTACGGCCGCATCCGTCTGCAATTCTACTGGGACCGTCTCGGCAAGAAGGACGAGAACAGCTCCTGCTGGGTGCGTGTCGCCCAGTCCCTCGCCGGCTCGAGCTGGGGCACGCAGTTCACCCCCCGCATCGGCATGGAAGTGGTGGTCATCTTCCTGGAGGGCGATCCCGACCGGCCGCTGGTGGTGAGCGCCGTCTACAACGGCCAGAACATGCCGCCCTATACCCTGCCCGACAACAAGACCCAGAGCGGCATCAAGACCCGCTCCTCCCCGCAGGGCAGCGCCAGCACGTTCAACGAGCTGCGCTTCGAGGACAAGAAGGACAGCGAACTCGTCTACATGCACGCGCAGAAGGACTTCACGCGCGAGGTCACCAATGACGACACGCTGACCGTCTCCCACGACCAGACCATCACCATCAAGAACAACCGCACCGAGACGGTCCAGGAAGGCAACGAGAGCGTCACCATCTCCAAGGGCAACCGAACGCTCACGGTGTCCGAGGGCAACGACAGCCTGACCGTGACCAAGGGCAACCGGAGCGCCACCATCTCCGAGGGCAATGACACGCTGACGCTTGCGAAGGGAAACGTCACGACGACGCTGAACGGAGGCAATCACACGCTGAAGCTGGATTCCGGCAATGCGACGATGCAGTGCGACGGCGGCAGCATCACCCTGCAGGCGGCACAGACGATCACGCTCAAGGTCGGCGGCAATTCCATCACCATCAGCCAGAGCGGCATCTCGCTGAGTGGCACGCAGATAACCATTTCCGGCAGTGCCAAGGTTCAGGTGAGCGGCTCCATGGTAAACGTCAGCGGCGATGGAACCGTCCAGGTGAAGGGCGGTCTTGTCACCATCAACTGAGAGGGGATCGATGGAGCTTGGCTTCCTTCCCAAGCTGCGCTTCTCGCTGGCGGAGCAGCTGTGCACCGTTCTGGAGCCGGGCGAAGAGGCGCGTGCGCTGCTGAAGCCGGGCATGAGCGCCGGGCAGTTCCTGTCGGCGCTCGCCGGCGCCGGGCTGTTCGTGGATGCCATCCGCTATCTTGCCGTCGCCCTGCCCCGTCGCGAGGCGGTGTGGTGGGCCTGCGCGTGCCGGCGCACCTTCCTGCCGGCCGAACTGCCCGTGGCCGAAGCGACTGCCTGGCAGGCGGCGGAAGCGTGGGTCTATGAGCCGTCGGAGCCGCTGCGCCGCGCCTGCTTCGCGCCCGGCGAGGCGCTGAAGTTCGAGACCGCGGGCGCCTATGCCGCCCTTGGCACCTTCTGGTCCGGCGGCAGCCTTGCGCCGCCCGAGGTCGCGCTCGTCATCCCGCCGGGCGACGGACTGACGGGGTCGGCCATCGCGGCCTCCGTCATCCTGTGCTGCGTGCCCGGCCCGGCGAAGCACACGGGCCAGCGCCAGCAGGCCGCCTTCGCCATCGGCATCGACATCGCCAACGGCGGCGTCGGCCTCACCGAAGCCCAGGGCCAGCCGTCATGAGCGCGGTGCTGCATCTCAAGCTGATGGTGCCCGGCGCCGTGCCGCCGGACCAGCGGGCCCGCAGCCTGTCGGACGGAACGCTCCGCATCGGGCGCGACGCGGACAATGACTGGGTGCTGGAGGACCAGTCGCGCCTGATCTCCCGCCATCACTGCACCATCACCGCACAGGCGGGCCTGTTCACCATCATCGACACGTCGGGGAACGGCGTCTTCATCAACAATGCCGAGCGTGCCCTCGGGCGCGGCAATTCGGCGATCCTGAGCGAAGGCGACCTGCTGCACATCGGCGACCTGACGCTGGAAGTCTCGGTGGTAGCGCGCACGGACGAGGCGGATGCCTTCCGCGCCATCCTGCCGCCCCTCGGCATGCCGGCGGATCTCGGCATCGGCGCGCCCGAGACGCCGCAGCCGCCGCCTGTCCCGGTCTATCCGCCGGCCGTGTCCTCGGCGCCGCTTCTGGCACCGGCCCGCCGGACGGTCGGCTTCTCGCCCGAAGTGCCGCCGCCCCCCGTGCCGGACTTCAACACACCGCTCAACACCGGCTGGGCTCCAGCCCACACGCCGTTCGGCGACCTGCCTCAGCCGGAGATCAAGCCCCACGGCACGCCGCCGGACCACCTGCCGGTGGAGGAAGAAGCCTTGCCGGTCATCCGCATGGCGCCGCCCCAGATCCCCGACGACTGGTATCTGGACGGAACGACGAGCGAGGCGGCCGCCCCGCCACCCGCCCGGCAGCCGGTGGTGCCGCCCATGGCGCCGCCGGCGTCGCCTCCTGCCCTTCCCTCCGCCCCGCCGCCGTTCCCGGATCTCTCGGCACCCGCCGCCCGACCGGCGCCGACACCGACGGCCGACGAGCGCCTCACGCTCTCCCTCATCGAGGCCCTGAGCGTGATTGAGAATGCCGCCTTGCCGCCGGGCCAAACCCGCATGCTGGCCGGACCGCCGGAGGGGGTGCTGGAGCGCCTGTTGCGGGAAGATCCCGAATGGGTCGGCCTGTCCCTCGTCAGCCTGTCCGCGGGCATCGCAGACAGGCTGGGCCCTACCCAGCCGCCCGCTGCCCCTGCCGTGCCCCCGGGCACGCGCAGCGCGATCATTCCCGATTTCCCCGACCTTGACCTGCCCGAGCGCGTCCCGAACCCGTTCCGCGCTCCCGGAGACGATCAGCCATGAGTTCCAACAGCAAAGTCGTCTGGTCGGAGGGCATGTTCCTCAGGGCACAGCACTTCCAGCAGCAGGACCGCTACACGGAACGGCTCGTGCGCCAGCGCGTGGACGGCATCACGCCCTACGCCTGGGGGTTCCGCTCGCTGGAGATCGACCGCGGCCTGCTCGGCCTCGGCAAGTTCGCCCTCGCCTCGGCCGACGGCGTATTTCCCGACGGCACGCCCTTCCGCATTCCCGATGACGATGCCCATCCTCCGGCCATCGACCTGCCAGTGGGCCTGTCCGAAAGCACCGTCTATCTGTGCCTGCCCGTCACGCTGCGCGGCGCGCCCGAGTTCGACGTCTCCGAACAGTTCAATTCGACCGCCCGCTTCGCCTCGGAGGAGAGCGACGTGGTGGACGCCATCAGCGGCGCGCAGGGCGTCTCGCGCATCCGCACGGCCCGGCTGCGGCTGTCGCTCATGCTCGAGCATGAGGATCGCTCCGGCTACCAGTGCCTCGGCGTCGTGCGGATCCAGGAGGTGGTGGCCGACCGGAAGATCAATCTCGATACCGGCTACATCCCCCCGAGCCTGAGCTGCGCCGCCTCGCCCGTCCTCGGCGGGTTCCTCAACGAGGTCTCCGCCATGCTGCATCATCGCGGTTCGGCGCTCGCCCCAAGGCTCACCGGCTCGACGGCGCACGGCGTCGCGGAGGTGGCGGACTTCCTGATGCTCCAGCTCACCAACCGCATGGAGCCGCTGCTCGGGCATCTCGCCGGGCTGCCCCATCTCCATCCCGAGCGGCTCTACGCCACCTTCCTGGAACTGGCCGGCGAATTGTCCACCTTCACCGCGCCGGACAAGCGTCCGCGCGAGCTCCCCGCCTACCGCCACGACGATCTAGCCCTGACCTTCCTCGCCCTGATGTCGGAACTGCGCGCCCAGCTCAGCGCCGTGCTGGAGCAGGCGGCGGTGCAGATCCCGCTGCAGGACCGCAAGTATGGCATCCGCGTCGGCGTGATCGCCGACCGCACGCTCCTCACGGGCGCGGTGTTCGTGCTCATCTTCAAGGCGAGCCTGCCGGACGAGGCCGTGCGCCGGACGCTTCCCGCACTCATCAAGATCGGTCCGGTGGAGCAAATTCGAGAACTGGTTAACGTGCAGCTGCCGGGCATCCGCATTCAGCCCCTCGCGGTGGCGCCACGCCAGATTCCGTACCGCTCGGGGGCAGTCTATTTCCAGTTGGAGTCGGACAATACCATGTGGTCGCAAATGGCCTCTTCGGGCGGCATTGCCGTACATCTGGCGGGTGATTTCCCTGATGCGGCGATGGAACTCTGGGCCATTCGGCGGTAGGTTACTCCCGTCTTAAAATGACGTCCGGATTGGTGAAAAAATGCCGATGCCGAACGGAAGGTTGCAGTCGATCGCGTGCAAACGTCGGCACGCGCAATTGATCGAATGGCAGCGCTCCGAAACGGGCATTCGGCATCGGTCACGCTAATCTGGAAGTCGGATCCGGCCGTCGAAACACATGACACGCTCGTGCAACTCAGGCGGATGATGCTTCCGTCCTGATCACTGGAAGGGAGCCATGGCCAGAGACACTGATCCACAATCGGACGCGGAGACGACCATCGTCGCTCCCGCCGCGCGGTGGCGTGCTCCGGCCAATGAGCAACCTGTGTCGCAGGTCGCTCCGGGCCGTGCGGCGCCTGTCGGCACCTTCCCCTTTCCCCGGCCGCCAGGCAGCGACGGCCGCCTGAAGCCTGTCGAGCGGGAGGCCCCGCGCAAGGGACCGGCCGCGCCGACCGTGCCGCCCCTGCCGACCGCGCGCACCGATGACCGTGCCCTCAAGGCGGCGCTTGAGGTCTATCAGGACAATCCGGGCCTTGCGCTCGCCGTTCCGATCTTCGAGTTGCTGGTGCGGGCGCAGTTGCAGCCCACCGGCGACGCGGACGAGTTCCACGACCACCTGCTCGATGAGCTCCAGACCTTCGAGACCCAGGCCATCTCGCGCGGCCTGTCGCAACAGCACACGCGCCTGATCCTCTACGCGATCGCGGCCACGGCCGACGACTGCATCCTGAACACGCGCTGGGGCAACGAGAGCGACTGGGCGGCGAAGACGCTGGTCTCGGCGCTCTTCCAGGAAACCTGGGGCGGCGAGCGGTTCTTCGGCCTGCTCAACCAGATGATGGCGGCGCCGCACTCGGTCGTGCGCGAGATCGAATTCTACTATTTTTGCCTTCAGTTCGGCTTCGAGGGCAAATACCGCCTCGCCGCCAACGGCAGCGGGGAACTGACGCGGCTCAAGGACGACGTCTTCCAGTTCCTGCGCAGCGTGCGCGGCGGCGTGAAGCCGGAACTCTCGCCCAACTGGCGCGGCCTTTCCGCCGAGAACCAGGGCCCCGGCGATCTGCTGCCGCTGGTGTTCTACGGCGCCGGCATCGCGCTCTTCCTGCTGCTGCTGTTCATCGGCTATTCGCTGGTGCTGCGGCGCGAGGCGAACCTCGCCGTCCAGCAGGTGCAGAACCTCATGGCCGAGCCGGTGGTCATCCGCACGCCGCCGGTGGCGACGGCGGCCGCCGCCCCGGCACCTGCTCCCACGCCCGCCGCTCCGCCCGCGCCCAAGCCGCCGGCCGAGACGCCCCTTCAGGTCATCTCCGGCTTCCTGGAGCCCGAGCAGCAGGCCAAGCTCATCACCGTGTTCGGCCGTGGCAATTCAGTGGTCATCCAAACCCAGCAGGAGCTGTTCGCCTCCGCCAGCACGACCCTGCGCCCACCCTATCCTGAGGTGATCGCCAAGGTCGCGGCGGCGCTCGCCAAGTTCAAGGGGCCGGTCAACGTGCTGGGCTACACCGACAACGTGCCCATCCGCACCGCCACCTTCCCGGACAATCTCGCCCTCTCGACGGCCCGCGCCCGCGCGGTGGGACAGGCCCTCGCGGCGGGCCTCGGCGGCAACGCCCGCATCACGACGGTCGGCAAAGGCGACGCCGACCCCGT
This sequence comes from Azorhizobium caulinodans ORS 571, assembly GCF_000010525.1. Lineage (GTDB taxonomy): Bacteria > Pseudomonadota > Alphaproteobacteria > Rhizobiales > Xanthobacteraceae > Azorhizobium > Azorhizobium caulinodans. The sequence goes on from NC_009937.1 coordinate 2,927,313, forward strand.
CGCGTCCAACGACACGCCGGACGGGCGGCAGAAGAACCGCCGCGTCGAAATCGTTCTCACGCCGCAATAGGCCCCGAGCCAAGCCCTGACGATGCAAATGACCCTCACCACATGGACATTCTGGCGCTGGGTGCTGCTGTTCGCCGCGGCGGCCGTCTTCGCGCTGCTGGTGTGGCTCCTCGGGCCGCGCCTGTCCTTTGACGGGGTCTCTCCCTTCGCGGGCGTCACGCCGCGCGTGATGACCACGCTCATCATCGTGCTGCTGGCCGGCCTCGTCGCGCTCTACTGGGCTCTCAATCAGCGCCATCCCGCCACCGCCAGCGAGACGACAAAGCCCAGCGCCCCGAAAAAGGCGCTGCCGGCCCTCGAAGCGCCGACCGCCTCGCGGGCGCAGCGGGAGGCGATGGAACGCGGATTCCAGCTGGCGCTCGGCGTGCTGAAGCGCATCCGCACGCCGGGCTTCTTCAACCGCAGCTACAAATATGAACTGCCCTGGTACGCCATCATCGGCGCCGAGCAGGCCGGCAAGAGTGCCCTCATCCGCGCGTCAGGCCTGCGCTTTCCGCTGAACGAGGCGCGCAACGGCCAGATCAACGGCGGCACCATCAGCCTGTCCTTCACGGATCAGGCGGTGCTCATCGAGACCCGCGGGCCCATGGTCCCGCCCTCGGAGGAGAACACCTGGGGCCTGTTCGGCCTGCTGCTGAAGCGCTACCGCCACCGCCAGCCCATCAACGGCATCGTGCTCGTGCTCTCGCTCAGCGACATGATGCGGGCGACCGACGCCGAGCGCTTTTCCCTCCATGCCGATCTGCGCGACCAGCTGGAGCGCTTCCAGGCCACCGTGAAGGCCCGCGTGCCGATCTACGTGGTCTTCACAAAGGCCGACATCATCCCCGGCTTCGACGAATTCTGCGCCGACCTGACCTCCGTCGAGCGGCAGGGCGTGTTCGGCGTGACGCTGCCGCTCTATGACGAGCGCGGCATCACCACGCGCGGCAAGCCGCTGCCCGCCACCTTCTCCGCGGAATTCGACAATTTCCTGCGCTGGCAGATGCCGCGCATGGCGAGCCAGGTGAGCCAGGGCTTCGGCGTCGGTCCGCGCTTCGACTGCTTCATGATGCTGCCGCATCTGGCCACGGTGAAGCCGCTGATCGCCGACCTCATCGAGGACGTGTTCAAGCCCACCACCTACGACCGCCCCCTGCTGCTGCGCGGCTTCTATTTCACCAGCACGCAGGCGACCTCGCCGCGCGACGCCAATGCGCTGCCGCCCGCCGGCACGCCGGACCCTGCCGCCACCCGCAAGACCGGCCTGTTCATCCACGATTTGTTCGACAAGGTGATCTTCAAGGAGGCCGGCCTCGTCGAGCATGACCCGACCGTGCGCCGCAACGAGAACGTGCTGCGCTGGGGCATCGCCACGGCGGGCATCACGCTCAGCCTCGCCCTCCTGTCCTGGATGACCATCAGCTTCGTGGCCAACCGTTACCTGATCGGGGAAGTGGAGCGGGCGACCGACCGCACCAAGACGGCCATCGCCGCCCTCGACGCCAATCCCACCGTCCAACCGAGCGCGGAGACCGACTTCGCATCGGTCCTGCCGGTGCTGAACAGCCTTGCGGGGCTGCCCACGGGCTGGGATGCCCGCCATCAGCATGTCGCCTGGCAGCTCGAAGGCGCACTCGGGCAGAAGCGCTACCTCGCCGAGGCCACGCGCCAGGAATATGTGGAAGGGCTCGAAGCCCTGCTCACGCCGCGCGTCATCATCGCCCTGCAGCGGGAAATTGCCGCCAACATGCGCAATCCCGATGCGCTCTATCAGGCGCTGAAGGTCTATCTCATGCTGGGCCACGCCGGCCCCATGGACCGCACCGTGGTCGTGACCTGGATGCACAACCTGCTCGCCAATATCTATCCGGGTCCCACGCAGGCGCCGCTGCGCAACGCGCTGCTCGAGCATGTGGAAAACATGCTGGAAGTCGGCGTGCCGCCCATCGAGCTGGAACAGGAGCTCATCAGCCAGGCCCGGGCCGTCCTCAACGCCTATCCGGCGGCCAATCAGGGCATGGCGATCCTGCAGAACCGCAGCGAGATCCGCGCCCTGCCCGTCTGGCGCGTCACCGACGTGGCCGGTCCCCTCGCCCCTTATGCGCTGGCGCGCCGCTCCGGGCGCCCGCTCAACGAGCCGATCGACGGCATGTACACATCGGCGGCCTTCTTTCCGGTGGTCATACCGGCCATCTCGGAGGTCGCCAGTTCCATCATCTCCGACGACTGGGTGCGCTTTCCCTCGACGCCCTCCGCTCCGGAGGCGGCCCGCATCTCGCAGCTCACGCGCGACATGACGGACCTCTATGTCAACGACTACATCTCCGTCTGGCAGAACATGGTGAGCGACGTGACGCTCGCCGGCTTCGACAACCTGCAGGCGGAACTCGCCGTGCTCCAGGCCGCCCTCGGCCCGCCCTCGCCGCTGTCGAGCTATCTCCAGGCGGTGACCAAGGAAACGACCATCGAACTGCCGGAAGCGGCGGGCGGCGCGGCCAAGGCCGTCGGCACTGCGGCAGCTGCCGTCGCCGGGCCGGCCGCGGGCGCCGTCAATGCGGTCCTGCAATCCGGCAATGCGCGCATGAAAGCACTGGCCCAGTCCGTCACATCCCGCTTCTCGGATCTCCACACCTTCGCCAGCGGAACCCCGAGCCCGCTCGACGAGGTGCTGCGCTCCATGAGCCAGTTGCGCGCCCTCCTCGGCCCCGCCGCCAGCATGGGCGGCGCGGACCCCGCGCAGATTACCGAGATGACCTCGGGCCCGCAGTTCGCGCAGATCCTCTCGCAACTGAAGCTGAACACGCTCACGGCGCCGCCGGCATTGACGGATTCCATCGTCTCGCTGGTCCGCCAGACCTCGACCATCGCCAATGCCGGCGTGAAGGCGGATCTCGACAGCGCCTGGAAGACGCAGGTCCTGCCCTTCTGCCAGGCGGCCATCAACGGCAAGTTCCCGTTCTCCAACTCGCCGAACGACGTGACCCTGGCCGACTTCGCCCGCATGTTCGCCCCCGACGGGCTCATGGACCAGTTCTTCAACAAGCAGTTGAAGAACTTCGTGGACACGCTGAGTTCGCCGTGGCGCCCGCTGACCAATGTCGCGACCCACCCGGACATTTCGCCGGCCGGCCTCGCCGTGTTCGAGCAGGCGGCGAAGATCCGCGCCGTCTTCTTCCCCAATGGCGGCACGACCCCGGAAGTCAGCTTCTCCATCACGCCGACCGATCTCGACCCCGGTGCCATGCGGGTGAAGGTGGAGATCGACGGCCAGTCCTTCATCTACCAGTACGGCCCGACGGTGCCGACGGCGATGAAGTGGCCGGGCAACGTCGGTTCCGTGCGCGTGGAATTCGGCGTCGGCGGCGACAGCGGACCGGCGGCGGTGAGCTACACGGGCCCGTTCGCGCTGTTCCGCTTCCTGGCCGGACGGGGCGTGAACCGCATCAGCCCGACCCGCATCAATTTCGGCGTCACGCTCGGCCCCCGCTCCGCGAGCTTCGCGCTCGACGCGGCAAGCGTGAACAATCCCTTCCAGCGGCCGCCGTACGCGGGCTTCCGCTGCCCGACATCCCTCGTTCAGTAGGGGTCCTTCCATGCTCCCGCACGACGCCGGACCGCCGCAGAGGTCGGGTCAAACATCGCCTTGGACAGGGGCATCGGGTCCACTTAGGCTAACTCCGCGGTTTCCTCCTTTGGCTGCCCAGTGAAGGACAGCGAGAACAGCATGACGGTCGAACCGACTTTTGACGTTTCTGAAGGTCTTGCGCCGATCGGCGACCCGCCGGGTTGCGGAACCGATCCGCGCGCCGACATGTCCGGCAACTCGCCCTTCCTGCAGATGAAGGACGCGCGCGCCGACGCGCGCCGGAAGGAACGGGCGCTCGACGTGGACCCCGACGCACCGGGCGCGGAGGACGACTGGGGCTCGGCCGGCGAACTCGGCATGCAGATCCTGTCCGGCGTCGGCAAGGATCTGGAGGTGGCCGCCTGGGTCATCGAGGCGCTCGTGCGGCTCGACGGCTACCGTGGCCTCTATACGGGCTGCCTGCTGGCCGAAGGCCTCGTCCGCACCTTCTGGGACGGCATCTTTCCGCTGCCCGATGAGGACGGCAATGACGGGCGCCTCTCGCCCTTCGTGGCGCTCAACGGCGAGGATGGCGAGGGCCTTCTCATCCAGCCGCTGCGCAAGATCCCGCTGACGGCCGGCAGCGAGCATTTCTCCTACTGGCAGTACGAGCAGGCCCGCGAGATCGCGCAAATCGGCGATGCCGACCGCCGGGAGGCGCGTATCGCCGCCGGTGGGCTGAGCATGGACGCCTTCGACGAGGCCGTCGGCTCGACACCGCCGTCCTTCTTCGCGGATCTCATCGCCCAGATCGAGGCAGCGCTGGCCGCGCTGAACGCTCTGTCAGATGCCTTTTCCGAGCGTGTGGGCGTGGATGCCCCGCCGGCCGGGGCCATCCGCAACCTGCTCAACACTGTCCTCGACGACGTGCGCATCTTCGCGGCGTCCAAGCTCGAGCAGGCGAGCGCCAGCCAGCTCTCCGAGCAGGCCGGATCTGACGAGGCGGCCGGCGGCGGCGAGACCGCGGGCGACGGGGAAGCCGAAACGGGCGGAGCGCCCGGCGCCCCCCGCGGGCCCGTGGCCAATCGCGAGCAGGCCCTGCGGCTGATCCTCGAGGCGGCCCGCTTCTTCCGGACCAACGAGCCGCATTCGCCGATCTCCTACACGCTGGAGGAGATCGTCCGGCGGGCGCGCCTGCCCATGGGCGCGCTCATCGAGGAACTCATCGTCGATCCGGAAGCCCGTCGTTACTTCTACCTTGCCGCAGGCTTGAGGCCGCCGGCAAATCCGGAACCGCAAGAATAAGATAACCGACATGAATGTGTCGCAGGCCTGAAATACTTGATGATCCAGTCAACGGGGAAGTCTCATGCCCAGCATCCATGAAAAACTCAATCGCGTGCGCAAGCCGCGCGTCCACATCACCTATGATGTCGAGACCGAAGGCGCGGTCGTCGAGAAGGAGCTGCCCTTCGTCGTCGGCGTCATGGGCGATTTCTCCGGCGATCCGAGCGAGCCCCTGAAACCGCTCAACGAGCGCAAGTTCATCCAGATCGACCGGGACAATTTCGATCAGGTGCTGGCGCGCATGACGCCCGGGCTGAAGATGAAGGTGGACAACACCCTCGCGGACGACGGCAGCCAGCTCAGCGTCGATCTGAGCTTTAAGTCGCTGGAGGATTTCTCCCCGGCCGCCGTGGTCGATCGGGTCGAGCCCCTGCGCAAGCTGATGGACGTGCGCAGCCAGCTGCGCGACCTGCTCTCCAAGGCCGACCGGTCGGAGAACCTGGAAAGCCTCCTGGAGAAGATCCTGTCGAACGAGGAACAGCTGAAGGCCCTGAGCGAACAGCTCGGCGTCGGCGCCGAAAAGAAGGAGGGCTGAGATCATGGCCGAGACTCAGGAACAAGCCGCCGCCGGCGCAACGGAAACGCAGGAAGCCTCCTTCCTCGACCAGGCCATCGCGGCCACCAAGCAGACCGACCCGGACCGCACGGCTGAGCTTCTGCGCACGCTGACGCAGGAAGCGCTCGCCGGAACCGTCACTTATTCGAAGAACCTCACGCAGACGATCAACAACGCCATCGTTGCGATCGACGCGAAGATCTCGACGCAACTCAATGCAATCATGCACCATCCCGACTTCCAGAAGCTGGAAGGCACGTGGCGGGGCCTGAACTATCTGGTGATGAATTCGGAGACCGGCAGCAGCCTGAAGATCCGGGTCATCAACTGCACCAAGCGCGAGCTCTACAAGTCGCTCACCAAGGCCTCTGAGTTCGACCAGTCCACCATCTTCAAGAAGATCTACGAGAGCGAGTTCGGCAGCCCCGGCGGCGAGCCCTATGGCGCGCTCATCGGCGACTACGAGTTCGGCAACCATCCCGAGGACACCGAGCTGCTCTCGCTCATGTCCAACGTGGCGGCGGCGGCGTTCGCCCCCTTCGTCACGGCGGCGAGCCCGAAGATGTTCGGCTTCGACGACTTCACCGAGCTGTCCAAGCCACGCGATCTCGAGAAGATCTTCGAGACGGTGGAATACGCCAAGTGGCGCTCGTTCCGGGAATCCGATGATTCCCGTTTCGTCACGCTCACCATGCCGCGCACGCTGGCCCGCCTCCCCTATGGCGCCAATACCAAGGTGGTGGAAGACTTCGACTATGAGGAAAGCCCCATCGTCGACGGCACCCCGCGCGGCATGAAGCACGAAGACTATTGCTGGATGAATTCGTCCTACGTACTCGGCGCCCGTCTCACGGACGCCTTCGCCCAGCACGGCTGGTGCACCGCCATCCGCGGCGCCGAGGGCGGCGGCAAGGTGGAGAACCTGCCGAGCCACGTCTTCGTCTCCGACGACGGCGACAGCGACCAGCAGTGCCCGACCGAGATCGGCATCACCGACCGGCGCGAGGCGGAGCTCTCCAAGCTCGGCTTCCTGCCGCTGTGCCACTACAAGGGCACGGACTATGCGGTGTTCTTCGGCGCCCAGACGACGCAGAAGCCCAAGAAGTACGACCGCCCCGAGGCGACGGCGAACGCCGCCATCTCGGCGCGCCTGCCCTACATCATGGCCACCTCGCGCTTCGCGCACTACCTGAAGATCATGGGCCGCGACAAGGTCGGCTCCTTCATGGAAGCGAGCGACTGCGAGGCCTGGCTGAACCGCTGGATCATCAATTACGTCAACGGCAACCCGGATGCCGGCCAGGACATGAAGGCCAAGTATCCGCTCGCCGAGGCGAAGGTGGAGGTCCGCGAGATCCCCGGCAAGCCGGGCTCGTACAACGCGGTCGCGTGGCTCCGCCCCTGGCTGCAGATGGAAGAGCTGACCACCTCGCTGCGCATGGTGGCCCGCATTCCGGCCTCCTCGTAATCCGACTTCTCCGATGCGGGGCCACTCGCCCCGCGTCGGCACCGGTCACAAGGACGGGATGGACGGCCGACGTCCGCCCGTCCTTTTGCCTGCGGAGGGGCACCGGCCGCGCATGGTCCGGCCGATGTCCACCGACTGGCCTCGTTTGAACCGCACGGGATGACGCCTTGTCCTTGACGCCCGAAACCTCCGGCCTGCCGACACCACCGGTGACGCCGGCCGAGGCGTCGGCCCCAAGCGATGCCCCGCCCTCGCTCCGGCCGCTGCGCCGGCTCGCGGCGGACATGGCCTGCAAGCGTCTGCCTTCGGACCGTCTCGACGCCTTCCTGAAGCCCGGACTGGATCTCGTGGCCGCCCTGCGCGAGTGGTTCGGCACGGACATCGCCCATTTCACCGATCCGCAGTCCCTGATCGGAGCGCTGGAACGCGACATCGCGTTCCTCGATGACATGCTCACCCGGCAGCTCAACGCCATCCTCCATCATCGCGCGTTCCAGCGCCTGGAGTCCGGCTGGCGGGGGATCGCCTATCTCACCCAGTGCGCCGCCCACTCGGAAAAGGTCATCATCCGGGTGCTGAACGTTTCCTGGTCGGAGCTTGCCAGCGATTTCGAACGGGCGCCGGATTTCGACCAGAGCCATCTGTTCGAGAAGATCTACAGCCAGGAATTCGGCATGCCGGGCGGCACACCCTACGGCGTGTTGCTCTGCGACTATGAGGTGCGCCATCGCCCCACCACCGAAAGCCCGGTGGATGACGTGGCGACCCTGTCCGGCCTCGCCAGCGTCGCCGCCGCGGCCTTCGCCCCGGCCATCCTCGCAGCCTCGCCCCGCCTGCTGGGGCTCGAGCACTTTCGCGCGCTGGACCATGTCTCGACGCTGTCGGGCCTCTATCGCGGCGCCGAATACACCCGCTTCAATCGCCTGCGCAGCATCGACGACGCCCGCTTCCTCGGGCTCGTCCTGCCGCGCATCCTGATGCGCGAACCCCACACCTTCGACGGCGTCGCCGGCATCGGCTTCCGCTATCGCGAGGACCGCCACGGCCTGCGCCACGACGAAATGTGCTGGGGCAGTGCCATATATGCCTTCGGCGAGGTGGTCATCCGCGCCTTCGAGCAGCACGGCTGGTTCGCCGACATCTGCGGCGGTCGCCGCGACGCGCTCGACCACGGGATCGTCGAGCATCTGAGCGCCCCGAGTGTGGAGACGGATTCTCCCGGCACGGTGGAGCGCTTCGCCTCGGAATTGGTGATCCCGACCCAGATCGAGCAGGACCTCTGGGAATTGGGCCTCATCAGCCTCAACGTCTGCAAGGACACCTCGCGGCTCGTTTTCTACACGAGTTCCTCGCTCCAGAACGTGCCGGACTATCGCGCCTCGGCGGCCGCCGCCAACGCGCGCATCTCCGCCATGCTGCGCTACATTCTCTGCGTCTCGCGCTTCGCCCATTACGTGAAGGTGCGCGTGCGCGACCGTATCGGCAGCTATGAGACCGCCGAAGCCTGCGAGCGCGATCTCCAGACCTGGCTGCTCAGCTATTGCCTGGGCAATGACGACGCGAGCCCCGAGATGAAGGCGCGCTACCCCTTGCGGGAGGCGAGCGCCGAGGTGCGCGCCGTGCCCGGCCGGCCGGGCGCCTTTGCCTGCGTCCTGCAACTGCGTCCGCATTTCCAGCTCGACCAGATCTTCACCACCTTCAAGCTCGTCACCGACCTCGCCCTTCACGTGCAGCGGCCCGTCAACTGACCTTTCCGGGGGAAACCACCATGCAGGACACGCCACTTCATCTGTTCCAGGAAGGCAAGCTGACGGACGCCATCGCCGCCATGAACCAGCAGGTGAAGGAAAAGCCGCTGGACATCGCGCTGCGCAGCCAGTTGGCGGAGCTTCTGTGTGTGGCGGGCGACCTCGACCGGGCCGAGCGCCAGTTCGAGGCCATCGCCCAGCAGGACCCGAAGACCGCCCTGCAGGTGGGGAGCCTGCGCCAACTCCTGCGGTCGAGCCAGGCCCGCCGCCAGGTGTTCCTGGAAGGCCGGGCGCCGGACGTCCTCGAGGAGCCGCCGGCCCATGTGGCGCTGCGCCTCGAGGCCCTGATGCACCTGCGGGAAGGGCGCGCGGCGGAGGCCGGGGCGAGCCTTGCCAAGGCGGAAGAGCTGCGTCCCCCGCTCGCCGGCCGCCACAACGACATCGGGTTCGTGGATTTTCGCGATCTCGACGATCTTCTCGGCGGCATCCTCGAAGTGATGACCACCACGGGCAAATATTTCTGGGTGCCCATGGAAAGGGTGGAGACACTGGAATTCGAGGCGCCACGCCGGATGCTGGACAGTGCCTGGCGCATGGCGCAGATCAGCGTGCGCGGCGGGCCTCAGGGCGAGGTGGCGATCCCCTCCACCTATCCCGCCACGGGAGAGGCTCCGTCCGATGCGGTCCGTCTCGGCCGTGAGACCGACTGGACCGAGGTGGCGCCCGACTGCGTCCGCGGCTCGGGCCTGCGCACCTTCCTCGTGGGCGAGGAGAGCCTTACCATTCTCCAGTTGGGACGACTGGAGTTCGACGTCCAATGAGCCCTCCGGCCAGTGTGACGCTGTCTGTTCTGGATCGCCTGCGCGGGGGCGAGGGTCCCCGCGTCGCGCGCATCCGCGACGGCATCCGGCAGGACCTGCAGGATCTGCTGAACACGCCGAACCGTGTGATCGGCTGGTCGCAGGCGCTGGATCAGCTCGAGACGTCCATCCTGAACTACGGGATCATGGATCTGTGCACCGCCAATCTCTCCACGGAGCAGCAGCGGGCCGCCGTGGTGGAGGAGATCGGCCGCATGATCCGGCTCTACGAGCCGCGCCTCTCGGACATGCGCATCCATGCGCTGGCCAATGCCGATCCCTCCGATCGCTCGCTCCGCCTGCGGATCGAGGCCCGCATCTATGTGGAGAACGAGGTTGAGCCCATCATCTTCAACACGGTCGTCGATCCGGTGCTGAACGCCATTTCGCTGTCGAGCGCCACACCGTGAGCGATCATCTCCTTCCGTATTACAATCGCGAGCTTCTCTATCTGCGCCGCATGGCGCAGGAATTTGCCGCCCGTCACCCCAAGATCGCCGGCAACCTGCGCATGAGCGGGGACGGCATCGACGATCCCCACGTCGCCCGTCTCGCCGAAGGCGTCGCCTTCCTCAATGCCCGCATCGCCCACAAGCTGGACGACGAGTTCCCCGAACTCGTCAACACGATGCTGGACATTCTCTATCCGAACTATCTCGCGCCCATTCCTTCCATGGCGACGGTGCAGTTCAAGCCCAAGCCCGAGGTGACCACCCCGCAGACCATCCCCGTGGACACGGAACTGGATTCCGAGCCCGTGGATTCGGAAACCTGCCGCTTCCGCACCCGCTATCCGGTCACCCTCTGGCCGGTCACGGTCGCCGATGCCAGCCTCAAGGGGCGTCCCATCGTGGCCCCCAGCGGCCCACGCACGGCCGGCGCCTTCTCCTGCCTGCGGCTCACCCTGCGCTGCTCGGCGCCCGATACGACCTTCTCGGACCTGCAGCCGGATCACCTGCGCTTCTTCCTGCGCGGACAGCCCTCGCACGTCTATGCGCTGCACGAGATGCTGTTCAACAACGCCGTCGCCGTGGCTCTGGCGGATTCGGCGAGCGATCCCACTCCCGTGCTGCTGCCGCCCACCGCCATCCGCCCGGTGGGCTTCGGGCCCGACGAGGTGATCCTGCCCTACCCAGCGCAGTCGCAGCCCGCATACCGGACCCTCACCGAATTCTTCGTCTTCCCGGACAAGTTCCTGTATTTCGACGTCGATCTCAGCACCAAGGTGCTGGGGAACGCCGGGGCGGAGCTTTCCGTCTTCATCTATTTCAACAAGAGCGATCTGGCGCTGGAGCGCAGCATTTCCAAGGAGTTCTTCGCCCTTGGCTGCACCCCCATCGTCAATCTGTTCCGCCAGCGCAGCGAGCCGGTGATCGTCGGGCACAATCGCCTCGAATACCGTGTCATCGCCGATGCCCGCCGCCCGGAGGCGCTGGAAATCCACTCCCTGAACTCCGTCGTCGCCACCGACGCAGAGGGGCGCCGCAAGACCATCTCGCCCTTCTACGCGCGCCGTCCCAAGGGCGACGAGACACACGCCGGCTACTGGGCCATGGCGCGTCGCAAGTCGGAGGGGCGGCTGTCGGGCACCGAGGTCTTCCTCTCCTTCTCCGAAATCGATCCGGCCTTCGCCAGCACGGACATCGTGGTCTCGGCCGAGACGCTCTGCCTCAACCGCGACCTGCCGGCCCGCCTGCCCTATGGCGGCGGGCATCCCAAGCTGACCCCCGTCCAGGCGGCCGCGGCCATCGGCGAGGTCAACTGCATCTCGCCCCTCACGCACACCATCCGCGTGCCGGAGGGCGAGTCCCGCAACTGGCGCCTCATCTCGCACCTGCTGCTGAACCACCTCTCTCTCGTCGGCGCGGGCGGGCTTGAGGCCCTGCAGGAAATCCTGATGCTCTACGACTTCCGTGGCTCGCCGGAGACACGGCTCATGATCGAAGGCATCACCGACCTGTCCGCGCGGCGCGGCACCGCCCGCGCGCCCCGCCGGCCGGGCGATGCCGCCTGGGGTGATGCGATCTGCCAGGGCATCGACCTCGCCGTCGAATTCAATCCGGCCAATTTCAGCGGCAGCAGCCTGTTCCTGTTCGCCATGGTGCTCGACCAGTTCTTCGGGCTGCATGCATCGATCAATTCATTCACCCGCCTCACGGCCACCGTGAAGGGACAACCGGGAATTCTCCGCACATGGCCGGCGCGCGCAGGCTTCCGTCCTCTCCTGTGATCGACGCGCTGCTGCGCGCGCCCCACAGCTTCGACCTCGCGCAGGCGGTGCGCGTGGTGGATGCGCTGTTCAATCTGCCCCATGCCGACAGCGAGGGCAGCGAGGAGACCGCGACCAGCGACGCATGGGAAGCGCCGGGCCTCTGGGATGGGGGCAGCATCCGCTTCATCAGCGACACCAGCCTGCGCTATCCCGTGGCCGCCATCACCCGCGCATCCCAGCGGGAGCCGGGCGACCCGCTGGAACTCACCGTCTCCACCATCGGCCTGATCGGGCCCCTCGGCGTGCTGCCCTATGCCTATACGGCGCACGCCAACGAAGGCATGCGCGAACGCAATGAGGGCGTGCGCGCCTTCCTCGACATGTTCAACCACCGCGCGGTGTCCCTCTTCTGCCGCGCCAGCGCCAAGTACCGGATCGCGCTCGCCCACGAGGGCGCGAACCACGACCTGCGGGACGTGTTCACGCTGAGCCTGCGGGGCCTCACCGGGCTCGGCTCGCCGCAGCTTGAGAACCGCCTCGCCATTCCCGACGATCTCGTGCTGCACAATGCCGGCCTGTTCTCCGGCCAGACCCGACCGCTGGCGGCGCTGGAAGCGCTGCTGAGCCGCGAACTCGGGCAGAGCGTGCGCGTGGAGCCTTTCACCGGCGGGTGGGTGGAGGTTCCGGCGGCCGAACAGACGCGTCTCGGCGGCGCCAGCGCCCTCGAGGGGCAGCACGCCCATCTCGATTCCAGCGCCATGGTCGGCGCCCGCGCCTGGGTGGCCCAGCACCATTTCCGTATCCATGTGGGCCCCACGGACGAAGCCGAACTTGTCTCCCTGCTGCCGGGCACGCCGCGGGCGGCGCTGATCCGCGATCTCGTCCAGCTCTTCTGCGGCCTCGAGTTCAGCTTCGACCTCAACGTCATGATCAAGGCCGCGAGCGTTCCGGCAGCGCGGCTGTGCCAGGGCGAGGACGATCCGGGCGGAGCCCGGCTGGGCCAGCTCGCCTGGGTGCTCAGTGCCCCGAGCCCCATCGACCGCAACGACGCCATCTTCCCCTTGAGCGCGCTGGACTGACGCCGCGCCTCGTTCCTCATCCGATCTGCAAGGAAACGTCATGACCGACTGGGCTTCCGGCTACGTGGCCGACATCGAGTACCTGCCGGGTCTTTATGTGGAGCAGGCGCCGAACCATCTGATGCTCGGCGCGCTGGTGAACGGCTTCGAGCCCCCCTTCGTGTCCGGCCCCTTCACCTATTGCGAACTCGGCTGCGGCCAGGGCGTCACGGCGCTCGTCATCGCCGCCGCCAATCCGCAGGCTGAAATCATCGCCACCGACTTCAACCCGGCGCAGATCGCCCGCGCCCGCGCCATGGCGAAGGCAGCCGGCCTGTCCAACATCACCTTCCTCGAGCTCAGCTTCGCGGAAATGCTCGGCCGCTCGGACCTGCCCGAGTTCGACATGGTGACGCTGCACGGCGTCTGGTCCTGGATCGCACCGGAGGACCGGCACAACATCACCCGCTTCATGCGCGAGCGGGTGAAGCCGGGCGGCATGGTCTCGGTGACCTACAACGCCATGCCCGGCTGGACGGCGCTGCTGCCCATGCAGCGCCTCCTGCTGGAACATTCCCGCCTCGGCCGCGAGCGCAGCGATGTGCAGGTCTTGAAGGGGCTCGAATGGATCGAGCGCCTTCAGGCGGCGGGCTCCGGCGTACTCGGCAATGCCGCCCTGCTGGACCAGTTGCGCAAGGGCAGCGACAAGTCCGGCGCGCCCAACCGGGCCGTCTATCTCGCCCATGAATATCTCAATGCCAACTGGCACCCGCAGTATCACATGGACACGGCGGCGGAACTGGCCGAGGCCAAGCTCGGCTTCATCGGCTCGGCCTCGCTCATCGACAATTTCCCCGACCTCGCGCTCAAGCCGGAGCAGCGGCAGTTGCTGGAGGAGGTTCCGGCCGGGCCGCTGCGCGAGACGCTGAAGGACTATCTGGTGAGCCGGCCGTTCCGCCGCGATCTTTATGCCCGCGGCCCGCGCCGGATCGCGGACGGCCAGCGCGACGCCCATCTGCGCACCTTCGGCCTCGCCCTCACCATTCCGCCCCACGAGGCACGCACGGAGCTCGATGTTCCCGCCGGCAAGGCGCAGCTCCCTGACCGTTTCTACAAGCCGCTGTTTGCGACATTGGCGGAGCGGCCCCGCAGTCTCGACGATCTGGTGGCCCTGCCGGAACTGAAGGACCAGCCGGGCGCACCATCCATGGTGGAGATCGCCGGCGTGCTGGTCGGCTCCGGGCAGGCCATCGCCATTCCTCCGCAGCAGCTTCCGCGCAACGACGCGGCGGTGCGCCTCAACCGCCTGCTGGCGCAGGAAGTGGCCGAGCAGCGGGCAGCGACCGCCGCCATCGCCACGCCGCTCACCGGCTCCGGTCTCAACCTCACCACCATGGAGGGGGCGGTGTTCCACGCCCTCGCCACGGGCGTCACGCCGGAGCACGGCGCGCTCACCGACACCATCGTGAACCGCCTCGCCGCCAGCGGCACGCCGCTCGCCCGCGACGGCAACGTGATCACCAGCCTCGAAGGTCAGAGGGAGATCGTGGGAGAAAGCGTGGACTGGTGCCTGCGCATCCGCGTGCCCCTGTGGGAGGCCCTTGGCGCCCTCTGAGCCCCGCCCAACCCGGTATCACCACAGGGCCGCACCAGTCTTCCGACGCCGTGCGCTTCCGAAATTGCAAGGGCTTGCGGTGTAACGCGTGTTGCACCGCAAGATTGACACCCGGCACGCGCCCTCCCAGACTGGTCTTATTCCAAGGGGGGCCCCGCGAGGGGGCTGAGATATCGTCTTCCGGTCCGGCCGTAATGGTCCCCGGCGCCACGATGACCCTTCGAACCTGATCCGGGTCATGCCGGCGAAGGGATCGGAATCAGCCTGGCGCCCCCGTCCTCCGAGGTTCTCCTCCTCAGCAGGCCGGTCCCTCCCCAGAGGGTAGTCTGTCAGGCCAACCTGCTCCTGAAGCTCATCCCGGGTCTCATTTGAAGCGCGAGCTTGAAGGAGATCCGTATGCTCGACGAAGCCTCCACCTCCGCCCTCAAGGTGACGACGGGGCCCCTTCCCCATTCCCGCAAGGTCTTCATCCCGGCCGAGAATCCGGCTGTGAAAGTCGCCATGCGCGAGATCGGCCTGTCCGATCCAAGCGAGCGGCCGGTGCGCGTCTATGACACCTCCGGCCCCTATACGGACCCCAACGCCATCATCGATCTCACCAAGGGCCTGCCCGAACTGCGCCGCCAGTGGGTGCTTGATCGCGGCGACGTCGAAGAGGTGGAAGGTCGTGCCCAGAAGCCGGAGGACGATGGCCTGAAGCCCGGCCAGGTGAGCCACCTGCCCGCCTTCGATCGCACGGGCCGCAAGCCGCTGCGCGCCAAAGCCGGCAAACGTCCGACCCAGATGGCTTACGCCAAGGCCGGCATCGTGACGCCGGAAATGGAATATGTGGCGGCGCGCGAGAATCTCGCCCGCGCCAATGGCGGCGCCCACCCCAAGCACCAGGCCATGGGCCTCGGCGCGGCGATTCCCGCCGACATCACCGGCGAGTTCGTGCGGCAGGAAGTGGCGCGCGGGCGGGCCATCATCCCGTCCAACATCAACCATCTCGAGACCGAGCCCATGGCCATCGGTCGCAACTTCCTCGTGAAGATCAACGCCAACATCGGCAATTCGGCCGTGACGTCAGGCGTGGCGGAAGAGGTGGACAAGCTGGTGTGGGCCATCCGCTGGGGTGGCGACACGGTGATGGACCTCTCCACCGGCAAGAACATCCACACCATCCGCGAATGGATCATCCGCAACGCGCCGGTGCCGATCGGCACGGTGCCGATCTATCAGGCGCTGGAGAAGGTCAACGGCGTGGTGGAGGACCTCAACTGGGAGATCTTCCGCGACACGGTGATCGAGCAGGCCGAGCAGGGCGTGGACTACATCACCGTCCATGCGGGCGTGCGCCTCCCCTATATCCCGCTCACCGCCAACCGCGTCACGGGCATCGTCTCACGCGGCGGCTCGATCATGGCCAAGTGGTGCCTGGCCCACCACAAGGAGAGCTTCCTCTACGAACATTTCGAGGAGCTGTGCGAGATCCTCGCCCAGTATGACGTCGCCTTCTCGCTGGGCGATGGCCTGCGCCCCGGCTCCATCGCGGACGCCAATGACGCCGCCCAGTTCGCCGAGCTGGAGACGCTGGGTGAACTCACCGAGATCGCCTGGAAGCACGACGTGCAGGTGATGATCGAGGGGCCGGGCCACGTGCCCATGCACCTCATCCGCGAGAATGTGGAGAAGCAGCTCAAGCTCTGCCACGAGGCGCCATTCTATACGCTTGGCCCGCTCGTGACGGACATCTCCCCCGGCTATGACCACATCTCCTCGGCCATCGGCGCGGCGATGATCGGCTGGTTCGGCACCGCCATGCTCTGCTACGTGACGCCGAAGGAGCATCTCGGCCTTCCGGATCGCGACGACGTGAAGGCCGGCGTGATCTCCTACAAGATCGCCGCCCATGCGGCCGACCTTGCCAAGGGCCATCCCGCCGCGCGCATCCGGGACGATGCACTGTCCCGTGCGCGCTTCTCCTTCCGCTGGCGCGACCAGTTCGCGCTCTCGCTCGATCCGGAAACGGCGGAGGCCTATCACGACGAGACGCTGCCGGCGGAAGGCGCGAAGGTCGCGCACTTCTGCTCCATGTGCGGACCGAAATTCTGCTCCATGAAGATCAGCCAGGAGCTGAAGATCGAGGCCGGCGATATCGCCCAGAGCGGCATGGCTGAGATGGCCGAGAAGTTCCGCGCCAGCGGCGGCGAGATCTACCAGCCCGCCCCGGACGTGGCCGCGCCGCCCTCCGCCTGACAATGACGGGTCGCGCCATGCTCTGGCGCGGCCCTCTTTTTTTTCGCGGGCACACAAGGGTGTGGATGACCGGGCCGAAGGTCGGCAGAAAGGCACCCGCGCCCTCTTGCAATGCGCAAATCCTCAAAGTAGGTTCCGCGCCTACTTCGACGCGACGCGCGAAGGGTCTTGCAGCTGTAGCTCAGTTGGTTAGAGCGCCGGTCTGTGGAACCGGAGGTCGGTGGTTCGAGCCCACCCAGCTGTACCATTCAATCCACGACAATCTGACTGCGCCAGACGACGGCGCGCCAAGGAATCGACCGCCCCGCGGACGAGGCGGCCGTCCGGCGATCAGAGCGCCTCGGGCTTCTTGATCTCGATCTCGACGAAGGCGATCGGGTGCGGCGAGCCGTTCATCACGTCGTGGGTGATGCCTTCCTTGCGACCATAGGACTGGCCAACCTTCAACGGATTGTCGATGACGTCCGTGCCGTTGTGGACGCGCAGGATGCCGTCCGTGAGCATCACCACGAAATAGGGCCAGTCGTGCCGGTGCCAGCCGGTGACGGCGCCAGGCGCGAAATCCCAGCGGGTGATGCGGATGGCATCGTCATCCTGCTGGACGGTGGGGACGGCGGGAATGGTGCAAGCAAAGGCCACGAAACGCACTCCGGAAGACAGAAGGTGGCGCCCGATTCTCATTTGTGCGGGCGCGGTCTGTAGTTTCCGGCAAATGCGAGGGCCTGCCAATGGCTCAAGCGCGGCCTGAAAGACCGGCGAGGGATCAGGCCCTCGCCGGGATACCGATCAGGACGAGCCGATCAGGACACGCTGATCAAGGCTTGGCCGCGACGACGATGATCTCGACCTTGAACTGCGGGGCGGCAAGCTTGCCCTCGCTGGTGGCGCGGGCCGGCGGATTGTCCTTGTCCACCCACTGGTCCCACACGCTGTTCATCTCGGCGAAGTCCTTGATGTCCGCGAGCCAGATGGTGGCAGAGAGGATGTTCGCCTTGCTGCTGCCGGCGCGCTCCAGAAGCGCGTCGATGGAGGCCAGAACCTTCTTGGTCTGGGTGGCCACGTCCGGGCCCTCTTCCACCTGGCCGGCGAGATAGATGGTGTTGCCGTGGATCACGGCCTCGCTCATGCGCGGGCCCTTGTCGAGGCGGACGATGCTCATAATCGCTTTCCTGCTGATGGCCCGCGATCGGCGCGGGCGGACGGAGGCGCGGCCAAAGCCGCACGGCGCATATAGCACCCCCCGGCCCCGCGCGCGCCCCTGCCCGATTGAGGTCGGAGCTTTTCCATAAATGCGATCAGGCGGCGCGGGTGCCGAAGTCGAAGAGCTTCATATAGGCCGCGCTGTCCTCTGGACCGATGCCAGCCGCCACCATGACACGATGCAGTTCGGTGACGAGGCCGGTGAGCGGCATGGGCGTGCGCAGGGCCATGGCATAGCGCTGCACCGCCTCCAGATCCTTCAGCATGTTGTCGATCCGGCCCGTGGGGGTCAGATCGAAGGCGGCCATCTTGCCCATGAACTCCTGGAGGATGCGCGAATCGGCGCGTCCGCCGGCCAGCGCCTGCGGAATGCGCGCGGCATCCACCCCGCCATCGAGCGCGAGACGGGTCGCCTCCGCCACCGCGAGGAAATTGCAGGCGCACAGCACCTGATTGATGAGCTTGGTGGTCTGCCCTGCCCCGTACGGCCCCATATGGGTCATATTCGCCGCCACATCGGCCAGCACCACCTTGGCCCGCTCCACGGCCTCCGGGCTGCCGCCCATCATGAGCGTGAGCCGCCCCGCCAGGGCGGCCGGCGCGCCGCCCGACAAGGGCGCATCCACATAGGCCATGCCGGTCTCCCGCTCCAGCCGCGCGGCGAGCGTGGCAGTCGCCTTGGGGTCGATGCTCGACATGTCGATGAAGAGTTGGCCAGGCTTTGCCGCCGCGGCGATGCCATCGGCCCCGAACAGCACCGCCTCGACAATCTCCGCCGTGTTGAGGCTGGTGATGATAACGTCGCTCGCCTGCGTCAGGGCCGCGACGCTTTCCACGGCGATCGCCCCGCGCGCGACCAGCGGCGCCAGCTTCTGCGGGTCCATGTCGCGCAGATGCACGGTGCGGCCGCGCTCCAGGAAGCGCGTCGCGATGGCGCTGCCCATGACGCCGACGCCGATGATGCCGATGGTCTCTCTCAACTGGACTTCCTCCCATTCTTGCGGCGCTTGCGGGACGGCGCGGTGGTCTCCCGCTCGATCAGCCGGAAGCCCACATCGATGCGCTCGGGCGCCGCCGCCGCGCCGCTGTCGTCATGAAGAAGCCGCATCAGCAGTTCGCCCGCTGCCGTGCCGATGGCCCGCGCGTCGATGCCCATGGTGCTCAGCATCGGCACGCACTGGCGGCCGAAGTCGAAATCGCCGAAGCCGAGCAGCGACAGGTCGTCGGGCACGCGGATGCCGCGCCGCTGGCACTCCATCAGCGCGCCCCAGGCGGAAATGTCGGAGACGGCAAACAGCGCCTCCACATCCGGCGCCCGCTCCAGCATGGCGGCGAACGACTGGCGGCCGTGATCGAAGGCGACCGGCACATCACCGAAATGCAGCACCCATTCGTCCGACAGGCCCGCCTCGCGCAGAGCGGCGGCAAAGCCCTTCATGCGGTCCTCACCGCGAAAATCCCGCGCCTCGCCGTCCCTGCCGGGGCCGAGGGCGCCGATGCGACGATGGCCGAGGGAGATGAGATGATGCGCCGCCGCCCGGCCCACCTCATAATTGGAAAATCCCACCGCATGATCGATGGGCTGACCGGGATTGTCCCAGATCTCCACCACCGGCACGCCTGCCCGCAGCAGCATCTGGGAAGCGGTCTTCGTGTGCACGGAACTGGCCACCACCACCGCGTCCGGTCGGCGGGGGAGCATGGCCCTTAACAGGCGCTCCTCCTCGTCCAGCCGGTACATTGTGTAGCCGATGAGCAGCTGATAATCGGCCGGTCGCAGCACCTCCGTCAGAGCGTGCGCGGTGTCGGCGAAATTGACGTTGGTCAGGGTCGGCAGGATCGCCGCCACCACGTTGGTGCGGCGGGAAGACAGGCTTCCCGCCACCCGGTCGGGCACATAGCCCAGTTGCTCCACCGCCGCCAGAACGCGCGAGCGCGTCTCCCGCGACACCGTCTCGGGGTCGGCCAGGACCCGCGAGACGGTCATCGTGGAGACGCCCGCGAGACGCGAGACGTCCCGCATGGTGGGCTTGCGCGTGAGCGGCGGCATGATCGCCTCAGGACCCCGCCTGACGCTTGTAGACGATGTGATAGAAGCGGCCGGTGAACATCTTCACGATGTCCTCGGTCACCGCGCGGGCCTGCGTGCGGATGGGCGAAGCGAGCGCCTCGTCGATGGCCTCCAGCGAGGGATAGTCGATCTCCTGCATCATCGCCACGGGGGGCGCGTCGGGATCATGCCGCACGGCGCGCAGCACGCGCACGGCCTCAGCGTGGGGCATCTGCTTCCAGAGCGGCAGCAGGCGCTCCTCCACCGCCTTGAAGAACTCGTCCTCACGGCCTGGCGTGATCTGGCCCTCGAAGATGGCGCAGCGGGTATACATGAGCGTTTCCTTTGTTCGTTATGCGCGCGGTCAGAAGGTGAGATGGACCTTGATCGCCCGGTTGCGGTCGGCGGCCATGGCGAAGGCGGCGTCGGCATCACTCATGGGCATCTGGGCCGAGAGGATGGGGGATACGTCGATGAGGCCGCGCGCCAGATAGTCCACGGCGGTCTTGAACTCGGTGTGGAAGCGGAAGGCACCGACGAAATCGATCTCGCGGGCCATCAGCATGTTGGCCGGCACGGGAATGGTACCGGGCGGCATCATGCCCACCTGGATGACGCGACCGCCCGGCCGCACCACCTTGAACAGCGACGCGAGCGCCTGCGGCGAGCCAGTCGCCTCGAGCGCGATGTCGAAATAGCCCTTGTCCGCCTCATAACGGGTGAGCTTCTCCGGATCGGTGCCGACGCAGATGGTCTCATCCACCCCCGCTTCGCGGGCGATGGCGAGCGGCGCCTCCACGAGGTCCGTGATGGCGATCTCGGCCGCGCCCATGCGGCGCATGACGAGGGCCGAGAGGATGCCGATGGGCCCTGCCCCGGCGATCAGGACCTTGCGCCCTGCGATCTCGCCGCCGCGCCGGCAGGCGTGGACGGAAACGGCCAGCGGCTCGGCGCAGGCGGCCACCCGCATGGACATGCTGTCGGGCACCTTCACGCACTGGTCGGCGCGGGCGATGAAGGTCTCGCTGAAGGCGCCCTGCACGTGCGGATAGATCGCCGCGCTGCCGAAGAAGCGCATGTTGCGGCAGAGGTTGGAGCGCCCCATGCGGCAATAGTCGCAGGTGAGGCATGGCCGGCTCGGGTCCACGGCCACGCGGTCGCCCGGCTTAAGCGTCTCGACGCGCGGTCCGACCGCCGCCACCTCGCCGGACACCTCGTGGCCCAGCACGAGCGGCTGGCGCACGTCGAAATCCCCGACGCGGCCCTTGAAATAATAGGAGAGGTCCGAGCCGCAGATGCCGCCGGCGGCGAAGCGCAGGCGCACCTCGTCGTCAGCGAGCGGGCGCTCATCAATCTCCTCGACCCTCAGATCCTTGGCGGCATGAAGCACGGCGGCGCGCATGGTCACTCCCCGGTGCGAGGCCCGCATGCGAGGGGCCTCTTGTTTTGTTACCGATAACATGCTCTATCTGGAGCACAAGCAAAAAAGCAGGCCGCCGGATGCTCCAGGGCACGAGCGGGCAGCACCTAGGGAGACAAGATGTCGATCCAGTTGTTCGACCTCACCGGCCGTCTGGCGCTCGTCACCGGCTCCAGCCAAGGCATCGGCTACTCGCTGGCCCTTGGCCTCGGAAAGGCCGGCGCGCGCGTGGTGCTGAACGGCCGCGACGCCGAAAAGCTTGCCGACGCCCAGGCACGCCTCGCTGATCAGGGTGTCGCCGCCGAGGTGGCCGCCTTCGATGTTACCGATCACATTGCAGTGCAGCGTGGCGTCGATGAGATCGAGGCGAACACCGGCGCCATCGACATTCTGGTGAACAATGCCGGCATCCAGCGCCGCGCCCCGCTTGAGGACTATTCCGTCGAGACGTGGCACGAGCTGATGCGCACCAATCTCGACAGCGTATTCTACGTGGGACAGGCGGTCGCCCGGCACATGATCGCCCGCAAGCGCGGCAAGATCATCAACATTGCCAGCCTCCAGAGCGAGGCGGCGCGCTATTCCATCGCCCCCTACACCGCCTCCAAGGGCGCGGTGAAGAACCTCACCAAGGGCATGTGCACGGACTGGGCGCGCCACGGCCTCCAGATCAACGCCATCGGACCGGGCTACTTCGCCACGCCGCTCAATCAGGCGCTGATCGAGAACCCCGAATTCGACGCGTGGCTCAAGAACCGCACGCCGGCCGGCCGCTGGGGCAATGTGGAGGAGTTGCAGGGCGCCTGCATCTTCCTCGCCTCCGAGGCGGCGAGCTTCGTCAACGGACAGGTCCTTTACGTGGACGGCGGCGTCCTCGCGACCCTCTGATCCCGGACAACGGGCCGCGCGCGAACGGCGGCGCCGCCCGGATCATCAACAATCACGCCGTTCCGCGGGCACGCCAATCCGCGTCTTCAAAGCCTCTGACGGGCGCAGCCGCATCCCGGCTGCCCGACACCCTCACAGGACTGCTCAAAGGGAGGAAACCATGAGCCTGAAATCCCTCACGCGGGGCCTTCTGGTCGCCGCCGGCATCGGCCTCGCCGGTCTTGCCAGCGCCGCCAGCGCGAGCGCCACGACGCTCAACGAAATCGTCCAGCGCGGCACAGTGCGCATCGGCGTGCTGATCGGCGGCCCGCCCATGGGCATGGTGGACGACAAGGGCAACCCCACCGGCTACGACTATGATGTCGCCGTGCTGATCGCCAAATATCTCGGCGTGAAGGCGGAATATGTGGCGCTCACGCCCCCGGCCCGTATTCCCGCGCTCCAGACCGGCCGCGTGGACTTCCTCATCGCCACGCTGAACCCGACGCCCGAGCGCGCCCGCTCGGTCATGTTCACGATGCCCTACAACGCCTTCAACATGGTGGTCGTGACCAAGGGCGCGAAGGTGGAAAGCCTCGATGCCCTGAAGGGCAAGAAGGTCGGCGCCACCCGCGGCACGCCGCAGGAGGCCGCCCTGCGCCGCGCTGGCGGCATCAACGTCACCATCTTCGAGGACGACTCCATCACCACCCAGGCCCTCCTCTCGGGCCAAGTTGAAGCCGCGGCCCTGCCGGAGACGCTGGTGCTCTCGGTGGCGAAGCAGAACCCGGATGCCAAGCTCGAGATCGGTTTCAGCATCTATGCGCAGGGCAATTCCATGGCCGTGCGCCCCGGCGACTTCGAGATACTCCAGTGGCTCAACAACACGATCTACTTCATGAAGAAGAATGGTGAGCTGGATACGCTCTACCGCAAGTGGACGGACACGCCCCTGCCGCCGCTGGAAACCTTCTGAGCGCCTGCGGCCGGGCGCGGCCTCCCCGCCCGGCCGCCTTTTTGATCGCTTGGGGCGCCATCCCGGCGGATTGAATCAATCCGGTCAGTGAATCGCCCTCCAGACTCAAGAAGAGAACGCGTGATCCGATCAGACTGCGATGCAATCTGATCGGCGCGGGCTCTGGCCATCGACCGCCCACAGGGCGCGGACTTCAGGGTCGCGCCTGATCCCTCAAGGGGGTGATCGTGAATTATCAGTTCCAGTTCGGGGTCATCGCCAATTACCGCGATGAACTCCTCAGCGGGCTTTTGCTCACAATCCAGCTGTCTGTCAGCTCGATCGTGCTCGGCCTCGCCCTCGGCATCATGCTGGCCTCCGTCCGCGCCATGTATGGCGGGCTGATCGGACGCATCATCAAGCTCTATGTGGAAGTGGTGCGCAACACGCCCTTCCTGGTGCAGCTCTTCATCATCTTCTTCGGCCTGCCGGTGCTGGGCGTGCGGGTGGACGCCACCGCAGCGGCGCTCATCGGCATGACCATCAATCTCGGCGCCTACACCACCGAGATCATCCGCGCCGGGATCGATGCCGTCCACCGCTCGCAGGTGGAGGCGGGACAGTCCCTCGGCATGACCACCTACCAGATCTACCGGCACATCATCATCCCGCCGGCGATCGCCAAGGTGTATCCGGCGCTGTGCAGCCAGTTCATCCTGATGACGCTCGCCTCGAGCGTGTGCTCGGCCATCTCCGCCGAGGAACTGTCCTCGGTCACCGCGCAGATCGAGAGCCAGTCCTACCGGAGCTTCGAGGTCTATGTGATCGCGACGCTCATCTATCTGGCGCTGTCCATGGTCCTGCGGGGCATCTTTGCCCTCGTCGGCTGGTACCTGTTCAAGCGCCGGCCGAAGCTGAAGCTGGCCCCGGCCGTGGAAGGAGCCTGAGCCATGCTTGTCCGCTCCTTCGGTCTCAACGACTTCATCTTCCTGCTGGAGAGCCTGCGCTGGACGCTGGTGCTCACGGCCATCGCGCTGACGCTGGGCGGCATCGCCGGACTGTTCATTGCGCTCGCCCGCGTGTCGCCGCTGATGCCGCTGCGACTCGCCACCGCCGCCTACATCCAGATCATCCAGGGCTCCCCGGTCCTGATGATCCTCTTCCTGTCCTATTACGGACTGAGCCTCATCGGCTTCCAGTTGCCCGCCCTCGTTGCCGCCAGCATCTCCATGAGTATCTATGTGAGCGGCTATCTCGGCGACATCTGGCGCGGCTGCATCGAGGCGGTGCCGAAGCCGCAATGGGAAGCGTCCGAATGCCTCGGCATGACGCGGGTCCAGCAGTTCCGGCACATCATCCTGCCGCAGGCCCTGCGCATCGCGCTGCCGCCCACCACCGGCTTTGCGGTGCAGGTGGTGAAGAACACCTCCATCACCTCCATCATCGGCTTCGTGGAACTCTCCCGCGCCGGCCAGCTCATCAACAACTCGACGTTCCAGCCCTTCCGCGTCTTCCTGACGGTTGCGGCCATCTATTTCGTCATCTGCTACCCCCTGTCCCGCCTGTCGGGCTGGCTCGAGAGGAAGTTAAATGTCGGAAGTTCTCATTGAGAACGTGCACAAGAGCTTCGGTGCGGTCGAGGTTCTGAAGGGCGTCTCTCTCACCGTCGAACGCGGCCAGGTGGTCGCCCTCATCGGCCGCTCGGGCTCCGGCAAGAGCACGCTCCTGCGCTGCATCAACGGGCTGGAAACCATTCAGTCCGGCCGCATCGAGATCGCCGGTGAAGAGGTGACGCAGGACAAGGAGAAGCTCCGCCACCTGCGCACGGAAGTCGGCATCGTGTTCCAGAGCTACAACCTCTTCCCGCATCTCTCCGTGGGCGAAAACATCATGCTCGCGCCGAAGATCGTGAAGAAGGTCGCCGCCAAGGAGGCTCACGACACCGCCCGCGAGGTGCTGCAACTGGTCGGCCTGTCGGAGAAGTTCGACGCCTATCCGGACCAGCTCTCCGGCGGCCAGCAGCAGCGCGTCGCCATCGCCCGCTCGCTCGCCATGCATCCCAAGCTGATGCTGTTCGACGAGGTGACCTCGGCGCTTGATCCCGAGCTCACCGAAGAGGTGCTGAACGTGATGGAGCGCCTCGCGCGCAACGGCATGACCATGATCCTCGTGACCCACGAGATGGGCTTTGCCAAGCGCGTGGCCAACACCACGGTGTTCATGCACAAGGGCCGCATCTGGGAGGAAGGCCCCTCCCAGGAGCTGTTCGCCAATCCCCAGACGCCGGAACTGCGCCAGTTCGTGAAGGCGGACGTGAAGTGAGCCGAGACCTCTCCATGAAGCCCGACCTGCTCCAGCTCTGCCCGCTGATGCCGTCCCTCGAGGCGGATCTGGCGGAGCGCTTCACGGTGCACCGCCTGCACGAGGCGGCGGATGCCGAGGCCTTTCTCGCCACCCACGGTTCGGCCATCAAGGCGGTCGCCACAGGCGGCCACATCGGCCTGCCGCCGGCGGTGGGCGCGCGGCTGCCGGCCCTTGAGATCGTCGCCATCAACGGGGTCGGCTACGACAAGGTGGACCTCGCCGAAGCCAGGCGCCGGGGCTATCGCGTCGCCAACACGCCCGACGTGCTCACGGAGGACGTGGCGGACCTTGCCATCGGCCTCACCATCGCCGCACTGCGCCAGCTGGTGCGGGGCGATGGGCATGTGCGCGCCGGCCAATGGCCGAAAGGCGACCTGCCGCTCGGCCGCAAGATGTCGCGCAAGAAGTTCGGCATCGTCGGTCTCGGCCGCATCGGCCGTGCCATCGCCAAGCGCCTTCAGGCCTTCGACGGCGAGATCGGTTATGCCTCCCGCAGCCCGCAGGATGTGCCCTATCGGGCGTTCGAGAGCCCGGCGGCACTCGCCGCCTGGTGCGATGTGCTCATCATCGCCGCCGCCGCCTCGGCGGAGACGCGACACCTCATCAACGGGCCGGTTCTGGAGGCCCTCGGGCCGAAGGGCGTGCTGGTGAACGTGGCGCGCGGCTCTCTGGTGGACGAGAAGGCCCTGCTCCACGCCGTCCAGCACGGCCAGATCGCCGGTGCCGCGCTCGACGTGTTCGAGAACGAGCCCCACGTGCCGGAAGGCTTCCATGGCCTTCCCAACGTGGTGCTGACCCCGCACATGGCGAGCGCCACGCATGAGACGCGTGCCGACATGGCCGCCCTCGTGATCGCCAATCTCGATGCCCACTTCGCCGGGCGGGCGCTGCCGACGCCGGTGGTGTGAAAGCCGGGGCGCGGTTGGCCGCGCCCCGGCCAAGGCCTCAGGGCAAGTTGACGATCTCGACCCAGTTGGGGTTCTTGCCAAGTTCCTGCCGACCAATGGCCTTCAGCGCCCCGCTCTCGGGGTTGATGGCATAGATGGTGGCGGCATTGGATTTCTGGCCCGCCGCGATCAGATAGCGCCCCAGCGGATCGATGGCGAAGCCGCGTGGTTGGGTCTCGGTGGCGAAATTGCCCACAGGCGTCAGTGCCCCGTCTCACCATTCACCGCATGGTAATGCCTATCGAAGCTGGACCAAATCCGCGAGGATTTGGCGATGTCTCGATGCCCTGACTGTGGGTTCGGCTGGAGCTGGCGCCTCGGAGACGGCCGGCGGAAATGTCGGCGCTGCGGACGACGCTTCCGGGAGCGGACCCTGTGGGATGCCTCGCGGCTGGACAGCCGGACGAAGACGGAGCTGGTGCAGCGCTTTGCCTGGGGCGTGCCGGTCTATCGGCAGCGGTTCTCCCTGGTGGCGAGCCGGCCGGCGACGGAGCGCTTCTACCGCCTGATCCGTCTCGCGATGGCTTATGCGGAGCATCTGCGCGAGCCGTTCGAGGGCAGCCTGGAATGCGATGAAACCACGTTCGGCGGCGCCCGCAAGGGCAAGCGGGGCTGGGGCGCGGCCGGCAAGGTGATCGTATTCGGGATCATCAAGCGCAACGGTCTGGTGAAGGCGGCGCCGATCCAAGCCCATGACGGCGCCTCCATCATGCAGGTGATCCAGGCGCAAAGCCGCGAGGGCTCGCTCTACTACACGGACGAGTGGTAGGCCTACGCCACGCTGCGTCTGCGGGGCGACCATGTGGTGATCCGCAAGGAGAAGGGACCGCCGGTCGGACGCGACCACATCGACGGGGTCGAGGGGTTCTGGTCCTATGCGAAGAACTGGCTCTATCCGTATCGCGGCGTGCCGAAAAAGTTCTTCCATCTCTATCTGGGTGAAACCTGCTACCGGTTCAATCACCGGGAAGAGGATCTGGAGCTAACGATTGTGTATGAGGCGAAGAGATGAAAGCTTGGGGCAGATACTACAACGAGGACCGACCGCAAGGGCCATCCGCAATAAGCCTCCGATCTCATCGCGGAACCCCGGCGGCATAGCCAGTCCACTACCGTTCACAGGCTCCGATCATGGCTCTTCGGACCTGATGGCGTCCGTGTGTCACGGCAGCGCCCGCCGCGCCTCCGCACGAATGGCCAATTTCTGGCGGATCAGGCGGCCAGCGCGCTCGATATGCTCACGCATGACCGCTTCGGCCCTCGTCCCCTGCCCCGCTAGAATTGCCTCCCCGATATCGAGATGGTCATCCTGCGAGCGCCGATAAGCGGCACGATCCCACCAGACGACGGCGCGTTCGGCAGAAAATGTCTTAAGGCCCCGCTCCGTCAGCACCGGGAGTGTACGGGTGCGCTGGATGGACGAGGTCAGGTAATCGTTGCCGGCGGCGAGGCAGATGGCGCCATGGAAGGTGATGTTCAGCTCCCCCCAACGCCGCTGCTGCACCTCGCCCCAGGCCTTGCCGGAGATCAGGCTCTCCATCTCCGCGAGAATGGACTGAAACCGCTCCCGGGGCTCCCCCGTGATGCCAATCTCTGCGGCAAGACGCGCCGCCAAACCCTCCAGATTGGCCCTGACCGTATAGATGTGCAGCGCGTCGTCCGGTGAGATGCGGCGAACCACGTAGCCGCAGTTTGGCTCGTAATCCAATAGCCCTTCTGCGAACAACAGGCTGAGGGCGGCGCGGACCGGCGTGCGGGACACGGACATGCGTTCGGCCAAAGCCACCTCATTCAAGCGGGCCCCAGGTTCGTAGGCGCCGTCCAAGATGGTCTCCCGGAGCTTCCGCGTCACAACCTCCGATCGCGTCGCCATGCCTGCTCTTCTCTCTCCTGCAGCCCGCCAGAGACGCGCGCTGCCCCTGCCCATTTTGTACACAATTCCGGAAATCAGAGCCAGATGCTCGAGAGCTCTCGCGCACTGGCGTCGAAAAGACCAGTTTCATGCCACTTGGAGCGTGGGATTGTTAAAATGGCTTGCAATTAGGCAGACACACAACGCGTCGCACAGCTCCGCGGCAACAAGTGGAGCAGGCCGCCAGCCCGGAGCAGATGGCACATTGCGTTTCACGTCTTCCACGGGATCTCAAATCCCATAAACGCGCATATATATCAACATCTTGCGTCGCTTGTTCTTCGGGACATCTGCTGCGATCCAGCTGTGTTGGCACGGTGATTGCTTGACCAACAGGACACGATCTCGCGGCTGCCTCTGGCTGCGCATTACGAGATTGTATACAATATCGCGAAAGGTCGAAGCGCATGGCTGCTCTCGAACTCGCGGCGCGCGAACGCGTCGATGTCGGAGACACTGATCTCGTCACTGCGGGCGTCCTAGAACTCGGTCGAATGATCCGCACCGGCGAGACCTCCCCGGTCGAGATCACGAAGGCCTGCCTTTCCCGCATTGAGCGGATCGACAGCAAGCTGAACAGCTTCATTACGGTCACTGCGGAGGCGGCCCTCGCGCAGGCGGCCGCCGTAGAGGCCGAACTCGCCGCCGGTCTGGATCGCGGCCCCTTCCACGGCATACCCTACGCCCTGAAGGACAATGTCGATACGGCAGGCGTTCTGTCCTCCTCCCACTCCAGGATCTTCATCGATCGTGTCCCGCAGGAGAGCGCGACTGTGGCGCGCAAGCTGGAGGCGGCCGGCGGCATTCTCATCGGCAAGACGGCCACGTTCGAGTTCGCGATCGGCGGCCCATCCTTCGATCTGCCTTGGCCCCCGGCCCGGAATCCCTGGAACCCCGACTATCTGCCCGGAGGTTCCTCGTCCGGCTCCGGCGCTGCGGTGGGCGGTCGCCTCGTCCCGGCCGCCATCGGCACTGATACCGGCGGCTCCATCCGCTGGCCGGCTGCCATGTGCGGCATCACCGGGCTGAAGCCCACCTATGGGCGCATCAGCCGGCGCGGTGTTCATCCCAACACCTTTTCGCTGGACCATTGCGGACCCATGGCCCGCTCGGCGGCGGACTGCGCCGCCATGCTCGGTGCCTGCGCGGGCTATGATCCGCTCGATCCTGGTTCCATCGACGCGCCCGTGCCCGATTACACGGCTGCGCTCACGGGCTCCATCAAGGGCCTGCGGATCGGTCTCGTGCGCCATTGGTACGAGGAGGAGGCGACCGACGAGGTGATCGCCGCCGTGGATGATGCCGTGGAGGTGCTACGCCAGCTCGGCGCCGTGGTGGAACCGCTCACCCTCGATCCGCTGCGTGATTACGTCGACGCCAAGACCACCATTTCCATCACCGAGCTGTTCGCCGTGCATGAGGCGGACATCCGCTTCCGGCCGCAGGATTTCGGCCGGCTCTTGCGCAGTCGCGTCATGGTGGGCGGTCTCGTCCGCGCGGAGGATTATGTCCAGGCCATGCGCTGGCGCGCGGAGCTCTCCACGCGCATGATGGCCGCCTTCTCGCGTTATGATCTTCTGGTCACCGCCGGCTGGATGGCGCCCGCCGATCCGGCGGTGCCCGACGGCGTCGATTTCTTCAAGAAGCGTCAGCTCGTCACCATGCCCTTCAGCCTTGCGGGGCTCCCGGCGCTTGCCCTGCCGTGCGGGTTTTCCAGCAAGGGCCTGCCGCTCTCGCTGCAGATCGCCGGTCGGCCGTTCGATGAGGCCACTGTCTTGCGCGCCGGAGATGCCTACCAGCAGGCCACCGAATGGCACCTTGCTGTGCCGAACCTCGACTGACCACCCGACCGACGCGCACCGCGAGGACGCCAGCGTCCTCCCCTGTCATCGAACGGAGCCCAAGACGGCCATGAGCATCCCCGTTCCACCTCGTCCCGCCACCCGCGAAGAGATTGCGGTGCTCGCCCGCCAGGCGGGCCTCGACCTGCCACCGGACATCTTCGAGGAGCTCGTCGAAGCCTATGGCAACATCGAGCCCATGCTGATGCGCCTGCGGCGGGGCCGAGACCGGGCTGACGAGCCGGCGCATGTATTTGATCCGCGCAAGTTCATGCCGCAGACGGCCTGAGCCATGAGCGCGCTCCATGAAATGACCATCGCCGAGGCCGGCCGGCAGTTTCGAGCCGGCACGCTGTCGCCGGTGGACCTGACCGAAGCCTTTCTGGCGCGCATGGATGCGCTCGATGGCGCCCTCAACAGTTTCATCACCATCACGGCGGAGCGGGCCCGCACGGAGGCAAAGGACGCCGAAACGCTGTTTGCACGGGGCGTCGACAAGGGCCCCATGCAAGGCGCTCCCTACGGTTTGAAGGACATTTACGACACGGCCGGCGTTCGCACCACCGCCCATTCAAAGCTGCTGGAGCACCACGTCCCGACGGAGGACTGCACGGTACAGGCGAAGCTGCGGGCCGGCGGCGGCGTGTTGCTGGGCAAGCAGGCCACTTGGGAATTCGCCATGGGCGGCCCCTCGTTCGACCTGCCTTGGCCGCCAGCGCGCAATCCGTGGGACCTCGCTCGCTCGCCCCTGGGTTCATCCAGCGGCGCGGGTGCCTCCATCGCGGCAGGCCTCTGTCCGGCTGCAACAGGCAGGGATACC
Source organism: Azorhizobium caulinodans ORS 571 (assembly GCF_000010525.1). Classification (GTDB taxonomy): domain Bacteria; phylum Pseudomonadota; class Alphaproteobacteria; order Rhizobiales; family Xanthobacteraceae; genus Azorhizobium; species Azorhizobium caulinodans. Next base: position 2,958,407 of record NC_009937.1, read on the forward strand.
GGCGGCTCGATCCGTATGCCCGCGGCTGCCTGCGGGATCGCCGGTCTCAAGCCAACCTATGGGCTGGTCAGCCGTCGGGGCGTGCAGCCCAACTCCTATTCTTTTGACCATTGCGGCCCGATGGCCTGGACGGTGGAAGACTGCGCTCTGATGCTCGGCGTCATGGCCGGGCACGATCCGCTTGACCCCGCATCCATCGCCTTTCCCGCCGAGGACTATGCCGCCTGGCTCTTCACGCCCGTTGCCGGGCTGCGGATCGGCGTGGTGCGCCACTGGTACGAGGACGAGCTGGAAGCGGCACCGGCGGTGGTCGCCGCCATGGATGCAAGCATCGCGCTGTTCCACCGCCTCGGTTGCCACATCAGCGAGGTGCGCCTTCCCAGCCTGCGCACCTTCACGGATTCCAAGATGCCGCTCACGGCGGGCGAGATTTTCTCCCTGCATGAGATGGATCTGCGCACGCGGCCTCAGGATTTCGGCCGCTCCATGCGCTATCGCATCCTGCCCGGCGCCCTGCTGCGGGCGGAAGACTATGTTCAGGCCATGCGGGCACGCGCAGAGCTCACCGCGCAGGTGTTCGAGGTGATGAGGGAGGTCGATATCCTCCTCACGGCCACCAGCGCCCAGCCCGCCCCTCTCCTGCTGCCCGATGAGCCGCCCACCTTCTTCGGTGCGAAGGTGCCCTCGCTCACGGCCCAGTTCAACCTCACCGGCCAGCCGGCCCTGTCGCTTTGCAACGGCTTCGACGTCGCAGGCCTGCCGCTCGGCCTGCAGCTCGCTGGGCGACCGGGCGAAGACGCGCTTGTCCTGCGCCTCGGGGCTGCGTTCGAGCGGGAAACCGATTTCCGCCGCCACCGGCCGTCGCTGCACCAGCCGGAGGAGGCCATGGCCGCGCAATGATGATGAGTGGCCGCATAAGGCCGCCGCCGATCGGGGAACGCACGACGAGCCACCGGACAAGAGCAGGGAAGATTCCGTCAATGAACAGACGTTCGTTTATGCAGCTGCTTTCGGGCGCGTCTCTGACCGCCGTGTCCCTCATGGATACGGAACTCGGCCAGATGGTGGGCCTGGGCGCGGGTCCGGCGCAGGCCCAGAGCAAGCCCGGCGTGCTGCGGGTCGCCATGACCGCCGCAGACATCCCGCTCACCACCGGCCAGCCCAGCCAAGGCGCGGAAGGCATCCGCTTCATGGGCATCACGCTCTATGACGGCCTGACGCGCTGGGACCTCTCGAAGGCCGACCAGGCCGCGCAGGTCATCCCTGATCTTGCCGAAAGCTGGACCGTGAACCCGCAGGATCAGAAGGTCTGGACCTTCAAGCTGCGCAAGGGCGTCAAGTTCCACGACGGGTCCGACTTCAACGCCGATGCGGTGGTGTGGAACTTCGACAAACTGATGAAGCCCGACGCGCCGCAGTTCGATCAGGCCCAGTCCAATCAGGCCGCGTCCTACGATGCGAACATCGCCTCCTGGCGCAAGATCGACGATTATACGGTTGAGATCGCCACCAAGCGCGTGGACGCCGTGCTGATCTACAATCTCGCCGGTCTTTTCATGTCGAGCCCAAAGCGCTGGGAAGAGGTGGGCAAAGACTGGGCGAAGTTCGCCGAGAAGCCGTCCGGCACCGGGCCATGGATCCTGGAGAGCTTCAAGCCGCGCGAACGCGCCGAACTGGTGCGCAACACCGAACACTGGGACAAGACCCGCATCCCAAAGTCCGAACGGCTGATCCTGCTGCCCATGCCCGACGCCAACACCCGCGTCGCGGCCCTCCTCTCCGGGCAGGTCGACTGGATCGAGGCGCCGCCGCCGGATGCGGTGCCGCGCCTGAAGTCCCAGAAGATGCAGATCGTCACCAATCTCTATCCGCACATCTGGCCCTACCAGCTCTCTTACCTTGAGGATTCGCCGTTCAAGGACATTCGGATCCGCAAGGCGGCCAACCTCGCCATTGATCGCGACGGGATCGTGAAGATGCTCGGCGGCCTCGCCGCGCCTGCCAAGGGCATGGTCGACGAAAAGCACCCCTGGTTCGGCAAGCCCACCTTCGAGATCAAATATGATCCGGAAGGCGCCAAGAAACTGCTGAAGGACGCGGGCTACGGGCCGGACAAGCCGGTGAAGGCCAAGTTCATCATCTCACCCTCCGGCTCCGGCCAGATGCAGCCGCTGCCCATGAACGAGTTCATCAAGGAGAACTTCAAGGACGTCGGCATCGACCTCGAATTCGAGGTGCTGGACTGGGAAGCTCTGCGCGCCCGTCGCCGGCTTGGCGCCTGGGCCCCGGAGAACAAGGGCCGACACGGCATCAACAACAGCTGGGCCTACTGGGATCCGGATATCGGCCTCATCGGCACCGCCGCATCCTTTGCCAAGGTGCCAGGAGGCTTCAACTGGGGCGATTTCAACGACGCGAAGACGGACGAACTGTCCACCAAGGCCAAGGCCGCCTTCGATCCGGTCGAGCAGAACAAGATCCTCGCCGAGTTGCACAGCCACCTCGTGGATCAGGCCATGTGGATCTGGGTGGTGCATGACCTCAATCCCCGTGCCCTGCGTCCCAATGTGAAGGGCTTCGTGCAGGCGCAGAGCTGGTTCCAGGACCTGACCCCCGTCTCGGTGACCTGATGCGGTGAACCCGGCCGGCCTGCCGGCCGGGTCGCCACGATGCGTCCCGGCATCTGTGTCGCGGAAGGGCGAGCAGAGGCCACCCGAACCGAGCTCGAAGATGAGATCTTTCGATGAATAGACGCAGGTTCATGAAGCTGCTGTCGGGCGTGTCGCTCACCGCCATGACAGTTACCGCCGTGGAGCTCGCCGAGATGGCCGGTCCGCTGGTGGCACCGGCCTATGCCCAGAGCAAGCCAGGCGTGCTGCGTGTGGCGATGACCGCCGGTGACATTCCGCTTACCACTGGCCAGCCCAGCCAGGGTGGCGAAGGCGTCCGCTTCATGGGCATCACCGTCTATGATGGCCTGACCCGCTGGGATCTCTCGCACGCCGACCGGGCGCCGGTGATCGTGCCCGACCTTGCCGAGAGCTGGAGCGTCAGCGAAAGCGACCGGAAGGTCTGGACATTCAAGCTGCGCAAGGATGTGAAATTCCACGACGGCTCGGAGTTCACGGCCGATGCCGTGGTCTTCAATTTCGACAAGCTGCTGAGGAAGGACGCGCCCCAGTACGATCCCGCTCAGTCGGCACAGGGCTCGCTCTGGACCGGGCCGCTGGCGAGCTGGCGCAAGATCGACGACTACACGGTGGAGATCACCACCAAGCAGGTGGATGCGATCCTGCCCTACATGCTCGCCAACCTGTTCATGTCGAGCCCCAAGCGCTGGGAGGAGGTGGGCAAGGACTGGGCGAAGTTCGCCGAGAAGCCGTCCGGCACGGGGCCGTGGAAGCTTGTCGCCTTCAAGCCGCGCGAGCGTGCCGAACTGGTGCGCAACACCGAGCACTGGGACAAGAGCCGCATCCCGAAATCCGAGCAGTTGATCCTGTTCCCGATGCCCGACGCCAACACCCGCGCCGCGGCCCTGCTCTCCGGGCAGGTGGACTTCGTGGAAGCGCCGCCGCCGGACGTGATCCCGCGCCTCAAGGCGGCGAAGATGCAGATCGTCACCAACATCTATCCGCATGTTTGGCCCTACCAGATCAGCGTGCTGGAGGATTCCCCCTTCAAGGACATTCGGATCCGCAAGGCGGCCAACCTCGCCATTGATCGCGAGGGGCTGGTAAAGCTGCTGGGCGGCCTCGCCCTGCCGGCAAAGGGGCATGTGGACCCCGCTCATCCCTGGTTCGGCAAGCCCACCTTCGAGATCAAATACGACCCGGAACAGGCCATGGCCCTGCTCAAGGAGGCCGGCTACGGCCCGGACAAGCCGGTGCAGCTGAAGGTGATCATCTCGCCCTCCGGCTCCGGCCAGATGCAGCCGCTGGCCATGAACGAATTCATCAAGGAGAATTTCAAGGACGTCGGCATCGAAGTGGAATTCGAGGTGTTGGACTGGGAAGCTCTGCGGACCCGACGCCGCCTGGGCGCCTGGGCGCCGGAGAACAAGGGCCGGCACGGCATCAACAATTCCTTTGCCTATTGGGATCCGGACATCGGTCTCGTCAGCACCGCGTCCTCGGACGCCAAGGTGCCGTTCGGCTTCAACTGGGGCGGCTACAGCAATCCCAAGGCCGATGCCCTCGCCAAGCGGGCCAAGGAGACCTTCGATCTTGAGGCGCAGAACCGCATTCTCGCCGAACTGCATGGTGTCATCGTCGACGACGCCATGTGGATCTGGATGGTGCACGACCTCAATCCCCGCGCCCTGCGGCCCAATGTGAAGGGGTTCGTGCAGGCGCAAAGCTGGTTCCAGGATCTCACCCCCGTCATCGTCGAGTAGCGCGCCCCCTTGCAACGGCGGCGCCCCGCCCGGGTCGCCGCCGCAGACCGGAAAGCCGATCCCATGCTCGTCTATGTGCTGCGCCGCATTCTCTACACGGTTCCGATCGCCCTGGGCGTCTCGCTCGTGTGTTTCGCGCTGATCCATCTGGCACCCGGCGACCCCTTGAGCGCCATCATCCCGGAAGGCGCCTCGCCCGAGACCGTGGCACAGGTGCGGGCGGCCTACGGCTTCGACCGGCCGCTGCCGGTGCAGTATCTGAAATGGCTCCAGCACGTGGTGATGGGCGATTTCGGCAATTCCATCATGACCCAACGCCCGGTCATGGCCGAGGTGCTGCCGGCGCTTGCCAACACGCTCATGCTCGCCGCCGCCGCCGTCCTGTTCGGCTTTGCCGCCGGGTGCCTGCTGGGGGTCGTCTCGGGCTATCTGGCCGGCAAGCCCACCGACAAGGCGGTCACCGCCGTTTCCATCACCGGCGTCTCCATTCCACACTATTGGCTGGGCATGGTGCTGATGGTGATCTTCGCGGTGGAGCTGAACCTGCTTCCCGCCACCGGCATGGGCGAGGGCGGCTCAGGCGCCTTCGGCTTCGGCTGGGACAGCCTGCAATATCTCATCCTGCCCGCTCTCACCCTGTCGGTCATTCCGGCGGGCATCATCGCCCGCTCCGTGCGCGGCACCATCGCCGAGGTGCGCAAGCAGGATTTCATGCAGACCCTGCACGCCAAGGGCCTGCCCGGCCGCCGCATCTTCGTGCATGTGGTCAAGAATGCCTTGCCCGCCGTGCTGGCGGTGATGGGCCTCCAGCTCGCGCAGCTGCTGGGGGGATCGATCCTCGTGGAGACGGTGTTCTCCTGGCCGGGTACGGGTTTCTTGCTCAACAACGCCATCTTCACCCGCGACCTGCCGGTGCTGCAGGGCACGATCCTCGTGCTGGCGATGTTCTTCGTGCTCATCAATCTCGCCGTCGACGTGGTGCAGACCGCCGTCGATCCCCGCATCAAGCGCGCCTGAGGGAGAGCCACCCATGTCCCAGCCCGCCATCGCCCTCGCCGGCGCCAAGGCCGCCACCAAGGGCAAGCGCCCCGCCACCCGCAGCTTCTGGCGCAATGTCGGCCGTCGCCTGCTGCGCGACCCGGTGAGCATGGTGTGCCTCACCCTCCTGCTGCTGATCGTGCTCGCGGCAATCTTCGCCCCCTATGTGGCCCCGCACGATCCCTATCGCACCAGCATGGCCCGCCGCCTGATCGCGCCGGGCGATGCGCGCTATTGGCTGGGCACGGACGAGCTCGGCCGCGATCTGCTGTCGCGCCTCATCTATGGCGGCCGACTCTCGCTCTTCATGGGCTTCGCCCCGGTGCTGATTGCCACCGCCATCGGCGGCCTGCTCGGCATCATCGCGGGTTATGTCGGCGGAGCGCTCAACATGCTGATCATGCGCGTGATCGACGTGTTCTATGCCTTCCCGTCCGTGCTGCTGGCAGTCGCCATCTCCGGGGTGCTCGGGGCAGGCATCGGCAACACCATCTTCTCGTTGACGCTGGTCTTCATTCCGCCCGTTGCCCGCGTGGCCGAAAGCGTGGCGACCCAGATGCGCAACCAGGATTTCGTCGAGGCCGCCCGCGCCACCGGGGCCGCCAACTGGCGCATCGTCCTCGCCCATGTGGTGCCCAACGTCACGGGCCCCATCCTGAGCTACGCCTCAAGCCTCATCAGCGTCTCCATCGTGCTCGCCGCCGGTCTCTCCTTCCTCGGCCTCGGCATCACGCCGCCGGAGCCGGAATGGGGCCTGATGCTGAACACGCTGCGCCAGTCCATCTATGTGGCGCCGCTCAACGCCATCCTGCCGGGTGTGATGATCTTCATCACCTCCATGTGCTTCAACCTCATGAGCGACGGCCTGCGCAGCGCCATGGACGTGAAGCAGTGAGGGCATCCGCATGACCCCCTCCCCCCTTTCCCCGAAACACGGTGTCGCCATGGCCGCCATTCCCAACGACGTCGATCCGCGCGATCGCGGCGGCCCCGCCCAACCCCTGCTGATCGTCGAGGGCCTGAAGAAGCATTTTCCCATCCGCGGTGGTTTGCTGGGCCGGCCACAGGCGTGGGTACAAGCCGTCGACGGGGTCGACCTCACGGTGGCCAAGGGCGAGACGCTGGGCATCGTCGGCGAGAGCGGCTGCGGCAAGTCCACCACCGCCCGCCTGCTGATGCACCTCATGACGCCTGACGCCGGAGATGTGATCTTCGACGGCGATCTCGTGGGCGCCATGCGGGGCCTCTCCGTGCGCGATCTGCGCCGGCAGATGCAGATGGTGTTCCAGGATAGCTATTCCTCGCTCAACCCGCGCATGACCATCGAGGATTCCATTGCCTTCGGCCTGATCTCGCAGGGCAAGGGGCAAAAGGAGGCCAAGACCCGCGCCGCGTCCATGCTGCGCATGGTGGGCCTGACGCCGGACCTGTTCGCCCCGCGCTATCCGCATGAGCTCTCCGGCGGCCAGCGCCAGCGCGTGAACATCGCCCGTGCCCTGACCATGGGCCCACGCCTGCTGATCCTCGACGAGGCGGTCTCAGCCCTCGACAAATCGGTGGAGGCGCAGGTGCTCAACCTGCTGCAGGAGCTCAAGCAGAAGCTGGAGCTGACCTACATTTTCATCTCCCACGATCTGAACGTGATCCAGTACATCAGCGACCGGGTCATGGTGATGTATCTGGGCAAGGCGGTGGAGATCGGCCCGGTGGACGAGATCTACCGCTCGCCCAAGCACCCCTACACGCGCGCCCTGCTCAACTCGCGCCCCTCCATGGACCCGCGCAGGCGCATGGCAGCGCCCCCTCTGTCCGGCGATCCACCCAACCCCATCAATCCGCCCAGCGGCTGCCGCTTCCGCACGCGGTGCCCGATCGCCGAGGCGGTGTGCAGCGCCGTCGCGCCCGCGCTGGAAGCGGCGGATGGCGAGGCCGCGCATCCCGTGGCCTGCCACGCCCACCGTGCCGGTTCCGGCCACACCGCCGCCCCTTCGGAAGGAGCCGTCCATTGAGCAGCCAAGCCAGCGCCGCAGACGCCCCTCTGGTGGAGGTCGAGAACCTCACCGTCCGCTTCACCGGCCGTGATCTCGACGTCAGCGTGGTCAATGGCGTGTCTTTCACGCTGGACCGTGGCTCCTCGCTCTGCATCCTCGGGGAGTCCGGCTCCGGCAAGAGCGTGACCATGCGGGCATTGATGCGCCTGTTTCCGCCCACCGCCCGGCTGGAGGGGAAGGTGCGCGTGGACGGCATCGACGTGCTGGCGCTCGAGGACCATCAGCTGCGTCGCATCCGGGGCGGGCTGATCTCGATGATTTTCCAGGAGCCCATGACGGCCCTCGATCCGGTATTCACCATCGGCCAGCAGATCGGCGAAACGCTCGTTTATCACGAGGGCATCTCCTATCGCGCCGCTTATGCCCGGGCGCTTCAGTTGCTGGAGCTCGTTCAGGTGCCTTCCGCCAAGCGGCGGCTCGAGGCCTATCCTCACGAACTGTCCGGCGGCCTGCGCCAGCGCGCGATGATCGCGCTCGCCCTCGCCTGCCAACCCAAGCTGCTGCTGGCCGACGAGCCCACCACCGCGCTCGACGCCACGGTGCAGATCCAGATCCTCCTCCTGCTGCGGGAAATCCAGCGCGAGATGGGCATGGCGACCATCTTCGTCACCCACGATCTCGGTGTGGCCTGCGAGGTCGCGGACAAGATCGCCGTCATGTATGCGGGGAAGTTCGTGGAGAGCGGCTCTGTCGAGCAGGTAATCGACAGCCCCCGCCACCCCTATACGCAAGGGCTGATGAACTCCACCATCCATGCCGACATGCGCGGGGTGGCGCTCGACCCCATTCCTGGCGCACCGCCGGATCTCGCCGACCTGCCGCCCGGCTGCCCCTTCGCGCCCCGCTGCGCGGCGGCGCGCGAACCATGCCTGGAACAGGCGCCTGAGCTCACCCTGCTGCCCGGCGGCCAGAAGGCGCGCTGCCTGCAGTATGAGGCGGGAGCAGCCTTCACGCAGGCCCCGCTCCTCAAGGCCAGCTGAACCGCGCGAAGATGAAGCCCTCCCCCTCCTTCAACCGGGCATCGCTCGGACGGGTCGCGCTCGGCCTCGCCATCGGGCTTGTCGGCGGCTGCCTGTTTGCATGGATCCGCACGCCGCTGCCGTGGATCATCGGCCCCATCATCTGCTGCGGGTTCGCAACCTTCCTCGGCCTGCCGCTGAAAGCGTCCAGCGAGGGCCGCATTGTTGGAATGCTGGTGCTCGGCGTCGCACTCGGCCTCTACTTCACGCCAGAAGCAGCTATCGCCGTCCTCGCCCATCTGCCGGTCATCATCGCGGCCAGCGGCACCACCTTGGTGGTGGGCGCCGCAGCCAGCTTTCTGCTGGCACGAACGGCCCGCATCGACCATGTGACCGCCTTCTTCTGCAGCGTGCCCGGCGGCGTGGCCGAGATGAGCATGGTCGGCGAACGCTTCGGCGGCCGCCCGATGCCCATCGCGGTGACGCAGCTGTTGCGGGTTGTCAGCGTGACCATCCTCATTCCCACGACGCTGACACTGCTGGGTGCCGGCGGCAGCAGCACGAGTGCGCTCGGCGCCCTGCCCTTCTCGCCCACCGGCCTTGCTGTCTCACTCTGTCTCGCCTTTGCCTTCTCCGCGCTGCTCGCCCGCTTCCGCTTCCGCAACGCCTGGCTGCTCGGCCCGATGGCGGTCGGCTGCGTGCTTGGCCTGTCGGAGGCCGGGCTGTCCTCGGTCCCGCCGTGGCTTACGGCGGTGGGCCAGGTGCTGATGGGCGCCCACATCGGCGCCCAGTTCGACCGTGCACTCATTACCAGCATGTGGCGCTTCATCCCCGCCGCGCTGATCAATCTCGGGGTTCTCATGGCCGGTTGCGCCGGCGTTGGCGTACTGGTGGCCTATGTGTCGGGCATCTCGCCGGGCAACATGGTGCTCGCCACCTCGCCCGGCGGCGTGACCGAAATGTGCATCACCGCCAAGGTGCTGCACCTCGACGTGCCGATCGTGGTCGCCTTCCACATCGTCCGCATCTTCCTCGTCATCCTGTCGGCGCCCTACCTGTTCCGCCTGCTCCGGGCGACGGGCGTAATGCCGATGCCCCCCACGCACGCCGCCGCGCGCCTGCCGGCCGAATGAGAGGTGTTTCATGAACGGGCCGAGCACCACGGCAGCCTTCAGCGAAGCCGCCACACCGCTGCATTTCCTAAGCATCACCGAGGCCTCGCGGCTCATCGGTTCCGGCCGGCTGTCGCCGGTCACGCTCGTGGAGGCCTTCCTCGCCCGCATCGAGGCCATCGATGCGCGGCTCAAGAGCTACATCACGATCACCCGAGCTCGCGCGCTGGCAGCTGCAAAAATCGCCGAGGCAGAGATTGCCGCCGGCCGCTGGAAGGGGCCGCTGCACGGCATCCCCTTCGCGGTGAAGGACAATTACCACGTGGCCGGCCTGCCCACCACTGGCGGCTCGCGCCTCATGCTCCATCACGTGGCCGATGCAACCTCCACGGCCGTGGCGCGGCTGGAAGCGGCGGGCGCGATCCTGCTCGGCAAGCTCAACACCTGGGAATATGGCACCGGCAATGGCGGCGTCTACCATGACCTGCCCTTCGAGGTGGCACGCAATCCCTGGGATCTCGCCTGCTTCACCGGCGGCTCCTCCACCGGTGCGGGTGCTGCCGTTGCGGCAGGCACCGCCATGTTCGCCCTCGGCTCGGATACCGGCGGCTCCATCCGCCTGCCAGCCGCAGCCTGCGGCCTCCAGGGCTTCAAGGCCACCTTCGGTCGCGTCAGCCGCGCCCACTGCCTGCCCAATTGCTGGACGCTCGACCACACCGGCCCGCTCACCTGGACGGTGGAGGACAATGCCATCGTCATGCAGGCCATCTCCGGCTTCGATCCGGGGGATCCCTCCGCCGCCGACGTGCCCGTGCCGGATTATCGCAAGAACCTGCATGCGGGCGTGAAGGGGCTGGTGATCGGCTTCGTCCGCGACCTCGGCCCGGAAGGGGCAGCTCTTGATGCCGCCAATGCGGCAGCGCTGCAGGAGGCGGCCCGCGTACTGGAGGCACAGGGCGCCATCATCCGCGAGGTCACCCTGCCGGCCCCTCTGGCGCAGTACCGGGCGGTGACAAAGGTGATCAACTGGTCGGAATCCTATTCCATCCATGAGCAGGATTTTCTGGAGCGTAGCGCCCTCATGGGGCAGGCCCTGCGTGAGAAGATGATGTCGGGCTTCACGGTCCGCGCCGCCGATTATCTCGCCGCCACCCGCCTGCGCCGCTCCCTCGTGGACACCACCGACGCGCTGGTGCGCTCCTGCGACGCCCTTCTGATCGCAGGCGCCTTCCATGTGGCCCCGCGCTTTGATGCGCCGGACACCATCACCCCCTTCACCGCGGACACGGCCACCACGGTGTTCAACGTGACCGGCCATCCAGCCCTGTCGATCTGCACCGGCTTTGACGCCAGTGGCCTGCCTCTGAATGCCCAGATCGTCGGCCGCTTCTTCGACGAAGAGACCGTGCTGCGCGTGGCCCAGTCCTACGAGGCCGCCACCCCGTGGCGCGCCCGTCGGCCGACGCTGTGAACCCGGGAGCGACCCATGTCAGACCTCCAGACGCCGACCCTTGAAGGAATCCGCCTCTATGCCGCGCGACACGGGCTGAAGGATCTGCCGGATGACCAGTTCGCGCGCCTTGCCGAGCTCGCACAGACCGTGCGCGCGGCGGGCCTCGCCCTGCCGCGCCAGCCCTCGAAGGAAGACGAACCCGCCCATCTCTTCACCATGACGGCCCCGCGAGGCACCAAATGAGCACGACCGCCCCCTGCTTCCTCACCGCCGCGCAGGCCGCCGCCCGGATCAAGGCCGGCACGCTGACCAGCGAGGCTTTGATCCGCTCCTGCCTCGAGCGCATCGGGGCGCGCGACCCTGCCGTAAAGGCATGGCTCCATGTGGACCCGGACCTGGCCATCCGGCAGGCGCGCGAGCTGGACAAGCGCCCGCCCGCGGGGCCGCTCCACGGCATCCCCTTCGGCGTGAAGGACATCATGGACACGGCGGATATGCCGACCACGTACAATTCCCAGGAATGGCAGGACCACCGGCCGACGCGGGATGCGGCCTGCGTAAACATTGTCCGCCAGGCCGGCGCCGTGATCCTCGGCAAGACCGACACGGTGGAATTCGCCTTCAACTCCCGCAAGGCCGCGAGCCGCAACCCCTACAATCTCGCCCACACGCCCGGCGGCTCCTCCTCCGGCTCCGGAGCGGCGGTGGGCGACTATCAGGTGCAGTGCGCCTTCGGCACCCAGACCGCCGGCTCCCACATTCGCCCCGCCTCCTTCAACGGCATCTATGCCATCAAGCCCAGTTGGGGCACGGTGAGCCGCGAAGGCGTGCACATGATATCCGCCATCCTCGACACGGTGGGCTGGTATGGCCGCAGCGTGGACGATCTGATCCTCGGCGCGCAGGCCTTCCGCCTGCCGGGCATGGAGAGCCTCGCCGCCCGGGGCGTGAAGGGACTGAAGATCGGCTATTGCGAGACGCCCTATTGGTCGCGCGCCGAGACCGGCGCCCGCAAAGCCATGGCCGTGGCCGTCGAGCGGCTGCAGCGGGCGGGCGTCATCGTCGAGGAAATCGCGCTCCCGGCGCATTTCGCGGACATAGCCGAAGCCCACACGATGATCATGTTCGGAGACGGGCGCGTCGCGCTCTATGACGAATATCTGCGACAGGGCGGTCGTCTCCACCCCGAACTGAAGCTCACCGTCGAGAACGGGCGCGGCGTGACGCCCGAGACGCTCGTCGCGGCCTATGACCTCGCCGACACCTGCCGCATGGAATTCGATGCCATCGCAGCGGGTTATGACGCAGTGCTCGCGCCGGCTGCCACGGGCGAGGCCCCGAAGGGTCTCCACACGGTGGGCGACTGGATCTTCAACGGCCTGTGGACCCTGCTGCACACGCCCTGCGTGGCCATCCCCTCAGTGCTGGGCGACATCGGCCTGCCCGTGGGCGTCCAGTTGGTCGGTGGCCGTCTCTCCGACGCCCGCCTCCTGGCCGTCGCGCAGTCTCTTCAGCCGGTGCTGGACGATTTCGCCGACACCCGCGCCACCCTGCTCGCCGCCGCCTGAACATTCGCGCACATCGGAAAGGGAATACCCATGGAACCCTGTTTCCTGACCGCCGCCGAGGCGGCCTCTGCCATACGGGCCGGCACACTCACCAGCGAAGCGCTGCTCCGCTCCTGCATCGCCCGCATCGAGGCGCGCGACCCGGTCGTGAAGGCCTGGCTCTATCTGGATAAAGCCAAGGCGATCGCCACCGCCCGGGAACTGGACAAGCGCCCGCCCATGGGGCCTCTGCACGGCCTGCCCATCGGCGTGAAGGACATGATCGACACCGCCGACATGCCCACCACCTACAACTCCCCGGTGTTCCAGGACTATCGTCCGGCCCGCGACGCCGCCTGCGTGGCGGTGGCGCGCTATTCCGGCGCCGTGATCCTCGGCAAGACAGACACGGTGGAATTCGCCGCGGCCGGCCGCCGCGCCGCCACCCGCAACCCGAAGAACCCCGCCCACACGCCGGGCGGCTCGTCCTCCGGCTCGGGCGCCGCGGTGGGCGACCGGCAGGTGCAGCTGGCCTTCGGCACCCAGACCGGCGGCTCGCACATCCGCCCGGCATCCTTCAATGGCATCTATGGGATGAAGCCAACCTGGGGCACCGTCAGCCGGGAGGGCGCCAAGCAGTATGCCAACATGCTGGACACCATCGGCTGGTATGGCCGCTCGGTCGCAGATCTGGCCCTTGTGGGCTCCGCCTTCCGCCTGCACGACGTGGGCGAGATCGGCATTCCCAGCGTCGCCGGGCTGAGGGTTGCCATCTGCCGGACGCCGTTCTGGGATCAGATCGAACCGGCCGGCGCCGCAGCTTTGGAGATCGCCAGCAAACGGCTTGAGAAGGCCGGAGCGAAGCTCATCGATCTCACCCTCCCGCCCGCCTTCGACGGCATGTTCGAAGCCCAGAACACCATCATGATGGCGGAGGGGCGCGCCTCGTTCCTGGACGTCGCGTTGGAGTTCGGCGAACGGCTGCACGTGGACTTTCATGACCGGGTGAACAATAAACTCGAGATAACGCCCGAGAACCTGCTCGCGGCCTACAATCTGGCCGCGGGATGCCGCAGGGCCTTCGAGGCGCTCTATGCCGATTTCGACGTGGTGCTCACCCCCGCCGCCCCGGGAGAGGCGCCGGAAGGCACGTACAACACCGGCAATCACATCTTTAACGCGATGTGGACGCTCCTTCACGTGCCCTGCCTCGGGATCCCCTGCACCACGGGCCCCACGGGCCTGCCGGTGGGCGTGCAGATCGTCGCCCCACGCTATGGTGACGCCCGGCTGCTGGCGCTGGGAGAAGCGATGGCGCCCATCATCGATGAGGAAACCGCGCTCTATGCGGTGGCGGCCTGATCCATCCGACGTACCACTATCCCGCAGCCGCCCCCGTGAACGGCTATTGCCTCGCCGCCACCCTCGCGCTGGCGGCGGATTATGGAGACGCATGTTCATCAACGGCCAGCCGTTGGCGGACGAGGCCCAGATCGCCGACCTGCGCCGCCGGCCACGCAAGAGAGAGCCGCTCGCCTTCGGCCTGGCCGCCCCCTTCATCGCCCTACGAGACCGAGAAGGAAGCGCAGGGTTATTATGGGCATCTGGCCGAGCTTGCCGCGAAGGATACCCAGATCCGGGCCGCGCAGAAGGCCAATATCGACGACAAGGTGGTGATGCTTAAGACCACCGCCAAGTCGCCCAGCCTCGGCACCATCGCGGCAAGGCGGCCGGTCTCGTGGGCAGTGGCGATCAGGTGGCTGAGCGCATACACGCCTTCAACCGTGCCGGCATCGAACGCTTCATGCTGCAATTCCAGCCGCTGCTTCCGGAACTGCGCGCGAAATCTTCCCGCGTATCGGCAAGACCACCCCCTTCGCGGCCCGCGCGGGGCCGTCATTGCCCGCTGAACGTACCCTCCGCCCGAGGATCCCATTGAGCCAAGCAGATCAGGCCCCGACGATAGTTCCAGCCACGCGCGCGACGGAACTCGTCCTCGACGCCTTCACGTCAGCTTAATGGCAAACTATCCCGCAGTCGCAGGACAGGAGCCGGCTCCAAGGGGGCGCGCCCCAATCATATCGGTGCACACAGGATCATCGCTTGCTGCCTGTTTAAGCGATTGATCGCGAACTGTTTTGCACAAAATTGCGGGTGCGCCTGTTTTCCATATCGTTCTTGTGTCTTATAAAGCGCTTGTGTTTCAGGTGGTAGCCGATGCTTCGCGAATTTTGCCGCGCGAGGTGAGTCCCGGTCGCCGGCGGAAACCTGCTGGCGGTTAGGCGGGGAGCGGTCGTTGGGGCCGCTTGGTTTTTGAGTGGTGGGTGGGGATTATGTCGGCGCGGATTGCGGAAACCATGTTTCGTTCGCAGGGTGAGTCGTTCCGGCAGCCCCTGCTCCGCAAGCGCCTCTTGCGCTCCTCAGCGCTGATTCCCTTCCTCGCCCTTGTCCTTCTGGCGCCGCCCGCATTCGCAGGTGGCGGCGGCAACGGCGGAGGCAACAGCGGATCCCCCGGGGGACTCGACAATTATGATGCCGGTGGTACCGGCGGAACAGGCACCGCTGCGACGTCCATCGGTAGCGGTGGCGGTGCTGGCGGTGGTGGCGCTGGCCTCACCGGGGGCGCTGGCGGCGCCGCCAACGGCACGAACGGTGCCGGTGGCGCCGGCGGCACTCACGCTTATGTGGGCAGCGGTAGTGGTGTCACGAACAGCCTGACCGGTGGCAACGGCGCGGCGGGCTCATCCGGCAGCAACAATGGCGGTGGCGGCGGTGCCGGCGGCACGGCGGTGGTCATCACCGGCAATAGCTCAGGCGTGCTCAACTGGTCTTCGGCCACTTTCACCCTCACCGGCGGTGTGGGTGGCGCCGGCGGCTCCGGCTCCTCGGCGCAGAATGGCGGCGAAGGCGGGACGGGTGGCGACGGCCTCTACTTTGGCCAGGATATCACCTTCACCTCTTCAAACAGTCTGCTCATCACCGGCGGACAGGGCGGCGCGGGCAGCAATGGCAGGGCTGGCGGCAACGGCATCGAGTTCGCAACCGGCACGAATAGTCGCGCAACCATCAATGGCCAGGTGCAGGGCGGAGCTGGCGGCACCTCAACCAAGACGAACAGCAATACCGGCAATGGCGGTAACGGCATTCTAGCGGACACGCTGGACCTGACGCTGAATGCAATGGTGAGCGGTGGCGCCGGGTCATCTGGTGCGGGGGACGTCGGAGGCGGCGCCGGGGGTGATGGTATTTCTGCCCTCGCATTCACCGGCATGATCAATGCGGCGGTCACGGGCGGCACCGGCGGCAGCACCGGCGCCAGCTCGTCGGCGTCGGCTGGCAGCGGCGGCTATGGCCTGAGGTTGAATGGAGCCAGTACCGTTACTGTCAATGCCAATGTGACCGGCGGTAATTCCGGGGCCGCCAGCGTCAGCGGCGGCTACGGCGGCATTGGTATCTACGCCACTCCGTCTTTGTCGCTGACGATCCAGAACAACGCCATCGTTCGGGGCGGCGATGCTGGCGCCGTCACGGGCAGCGCCTACACGACGGGTGGCTCCGGTATCTACCTGGATTATGCCACCTCGGACATCACGCTGCTGTCCGGACAGGTTATCGGCGGCAATGCATCGGGCAGCGACAGTGCTGCGACGGGCGGCTACGGGATCGAGAGCCACGGTGCGCCGTCCGTCACCATCACCCTGGGCGCCGGGAGCACGATTTCCGGTGGCCTCGGTGGCAACGGAATGTCGGACCGGTCGGCGCGGGCCAACGCGATCTTCATTGAGAATTTCGATGGTACGCCCGCCACCAACACGCTGGTACTCCTCGGAAGCGGGGGCACGTCGGGCTCGACCTATGCGACCATCATCGGAGACGTGGTAGCGACCCCGGCGGATAGCACCACCAACAAGATGACGTTCGGCGGCGCTGGCGGCGTGTTCGATGTCGGCCAGATCGATCTGGGCGCCGGCTCCTCGGCCGCCACGATCTTCCGTGGTTTCACCGAATTTACCGTTGACACCACCGGCACCTGGATCATGACCGGCGCGTCGACCACTGGCGGGACCGCCTTGCCCGCGACCTGGACCGTCGCCGCCGGCACCCTTCAGCTCGGCAATGCGAGCACAGCCGGAACCCTGCTCGGCTCGGTGGGTGTCAACAGCGGCGGCACTCTGGCCAATGGCGGGCGAACGGCGACCGTCACCAACGGGGTCACCGTGACGAGCGGTGCCACTCTCTCCCTGACAGCGGTGAGTGGCGGGCCTGCTCTCAGCATCACCAGCGGCAATCTTAACCTCAATACCGGCAGCACGCTCACCATCACCCTCGGTGCGCCGACGACCCAGTCCCTGATATCCGTGGCGGCAGGGTCCGCTGTGCTTGGCAGCACCCTGAACATCACCGACGCCGGCACCATGGCGGCGGGGAGCTATACACTCCTCAGCTATTCGGGCACGCTTTCGGGTCCCGGGCTGACGCTGGGCACCACGCCGTCGGCGTTCCAGTTCAGCGTCGATACGTCCAGCACCGCAGGTCAGGTGCTGTTGCTGGTCACCGGTGGTGCGCCGACCGTCATTTACTGGAACGGCAGCACCACTGGCGGCAGCTCGGGCCCGGTCGCGGGCGGAACCGGCACCTGGACGGCCGCTTCGAGCGGCGTAACCAACTGGACCAACTCTGCCGGCACCTCCCGCGTGGTGTCGGACCCGTCCCTGACCGCCATATTTGCGGGCACCGCCGGGACGGTGACGGTAAGCGCCGCATCCGGCGCCGTTTCCGCCAAGGGGCTGGAGTTCGACACGTCGGGCTACACGATCACCGGCAGCGAGCTGACGCTGGTGAACGGCTCCACCATGCCGCAGGTGAATGTTGTCGGGAGCAGCGCTTCGGCCACCATTTCCGCGCCGCTGGCGGGCAGCAACGGCCTGGAAAAGATCGGCGACGGTGCACTGAGCCTTTACGGTGCCAATACCTATACGGGCAACACGACCATTACGGCCGGTACGCTCACGGTCGGTGGGGCCGGCTCTCTCGGCAGCGGCACCTATGCCGGCAACATCTCCATCGCTTCCGGCACCAGCTTCAACTACGCATCCTCGGCGGCGCAGACCCTGTCGGGCAACATTTCCGGCGACGGCGACCTGACCGTTGGCGGGACCGGATCGCTGACCCTCTCCGGCAATAACACCTACACGGGCGGGACCACCAACCTCAACGGCGCCCTGGTCGCTTCCGGCGGGTCCGCCATTGGTGATACCAGCGCAGTGCTCATGGGCAATTCCGCGAGCCTCACGATCTCGGCGGCGGAAACCATCGGCTCGCTGGCAGGTGCCGGAACGGTGGCGATTTCTGGCCAGCTGACGCTGGGCGGCATAAACACATCCACCACCTATTCCGGCGTGATCTCCGGTGCCGGCGGCCTGACCAAGACCGGCACCGGCACGCTGACGCTCGGCGGCGCGAACACGTTCACGGGGGCGCTCAACCTTGAGAGCGGCACCCTGCTGGTGAACACGACGGGATCGATCGCCTCGGCTTCCTCCGTCAATCTCAGCGCCGGCACGCAACTGACCCTCAGTGGCGGCGGCAGCAAGAGCATCAAGATGCTCAATGACGGGGTCGGAGGGACCGGCACCGCATATCTGCAGTTGGGCACGACCGCACTCACCATCGGTCTTGGGGACGGTAGCGGCACATTCTCCGGTGCGATCACCGGAAGCGGGAGCCTCACCAAGGTAGGAACCGGCACGCTCACGCTGGCTGGGGCCAACACCTTCACCGGCGGCCTTCAGATTTCCGGCGGCACGGTGACCGTGACCGGTGGATCTGCCATCGCCAACACCGCCAACGTGACCGTGGGGACCGGTGCCACCCTTACGCTGCAGGCCTCCGAGACCATCGGCGCGCTGAGCGGCGCTGGCAGCGTGACCGCGACGGGCGGCAGCCGTGTCCTCACCGCCGGCGGGAACAACACCAGCACCACCTTCTCCGGCACTCTGTCTGCCTCCGGAGGAAACAGCATCGGCCTGGTCAAGACCGGGACGGGCACCTTTACCCTGACGGGCGCCAGCAGCTACGCCGGCGGCACCACCATTTCCGCCGGCACGCTCCAGATCGGCGACGGGGGTACCACCGGTTCGATCACGGGCAACATCACCAACAATGCCGCGCTGATCTTCAATCGCTCCGACGACCTCACCTATTCGGGGGGCATTTCCGGCACGGGCACCCTGCAGAAGGCAGGGAGCGGCAAGCTCACGCTGACCGGCAACAACTCAATGACCGGGCTCACCACCGTTTCAGCCGGCACGCTGGCGCTCACGGGCGGGATGGCCGGCAGTGTCACCGTCAATTCCGGCGCCACCTTCGCCAGCACAAGCACCGGCCTCATCGGCGGCACGCTCACCATCGAGAACGGCGCCACGCTGACGGCCACGAGCGGCAACCTGTTTACCGTCGCGGGGCTGTCGCTCGCGTCCGGCTCAATCATCAATTTAACGGCCAACACTCCCACGACCACTGCGGCGGTGAGCGTCACCGGCGGCCTCGTGCTCGGGGGCACGCTGAACGTCAGCGCAGGCACCGGCTTTGGCAGCGGCACCTATCGCGTCATCACCTATGGCGGCGCCCTCACCAATAACGGCCTGGCGCTGGGCAGCACCTCCTCGGACAGCCTGTACTATCTCAACACTGCCACCATCGGCCAGGTGAACCTGCTCGTTGCGGTCGGGCAGTGGTGGAACGGGGCGGTGACGACCGCCGGCGGTTCCTCCGTGGCGGGCGGGAACGGGACGTGGGATGTGGCAGCCGCCACCACCAACTGGACCAACACGACCGGCTCCAGCGCCGACGCGTGGGGGCAGGGCGGACTGGCGCTGTTCGGCGGCGCCGCGGGCACCGTGACCGTGAGCGGCCCCACCGCCCCGCAAGTGGCGGGCCTGCGGTTCCTCACCGATGGCTACACCGTCACCGGCGGCCAGATTGGCCTTTCTGCCTTCGCCACGGGAGCGACACCCGCCATTCTGGTGGACACCGGCCTGTCGGCCACGATCGCCTCACAGCTCACCGGCAGTGACGGGCTTGAAAAGACCGGCGCCGGCACGCTCATCCTGACCGGCACATCGAGCATCACGGGCGGCACGACCATCACCGCCGGCACGCTTCAGATCGGCAACGGCGGCAGTACCGGCTCGGTGGCCGGCAACATCGTCAACAATGCTGCGCTGGTCTTCAACCTGTCCAGCGATACCACCTATGCGGGCAGCATTTCCGGTGCCGGCACGTTGGAGAAGACAGGCACCGGCACCCTGACCCTCTCCGGCTCCAACGCGACGACCGGGCTGACGACCGTCTCGGCTGGCACGCTCGCCCTCACGGGAAGCCTCGCGGGGAGTGTCAACGTTGCATCCGGCGCCACGCTGCGCGGCAGCACCACCGGGATTGTCGGCGGAACCGTCACCATTGCGAACGGCGGCACGCTGGCCGTGGCGAGCGGCAACCTGTTTACCGCCGGCGCTCTGAGCCTCGGCTCCGCCTCGACGCTCGCGTTTACCGCCGGCACGCCCACCACCACGGCAGCGGTGGGACTGGGCGGCAGCCTGACGCTGGATGGCACGCTCAACATCACGGCGGGGAACGGCTTTTCCACCGGCACTTATCGCCTGATCAATTATGGCAGCAGCTTCACCGATAACGGCCTTGCCATCGGAACGGCGCCCACCCACAGCCTCTACAGGATTGACACCGCCACCCTTGGGCAGGTGAACCTCGTGGTCGCGGCCGGTCAGTGGTGGAACGGCACCACGACCACCGCCGGGGGCTCCGCCGTGGTCGGCGGCAGTGGCACGTGGAACGTCGCCGCAGGCACCACCAACTGGACCAACACGGATGGCTCCAGCGCGGATGCCTGGGGCCAAGGTGGCCTCGCGGTGTTCGGCGGCACCGCTGGCACCGTCACCCTGAGCGGAGGCACCTCGCCCCAGGTGGCGGGCCTCGAATTCATGGTGTCCGGTTATACCGTCACGGGCGGATCGATCGGTCTTTCCGCCTTCTCGGCCGGCACCAAGCCCGCGATCTATGTGGAGAGCGGTGCCTCGGCCACCATCGCATCGAACCTCACCGGCACGGACGGACTGTCCAAGACCGGCGCCGGCACCCTGATCTTCTCGGGGGTGGGCACCTATACGGGCGGGACGAGCATCGCGGCGGGTACGCTCCAGATCGGCAATGGCGGCAGCACCGGCTCGGTGGCCGGCAACATCGCGGATGACGGCGCCCTCGTCTTCAACCGTTCCAACGACCTGACCTTCGCAGCCGTGGTGTCCGGCAGCGGCTCTGTCACCCAGGCCGGCAGCGGCGGGCTGATCCTGACGGGCGCGAACACCTATACGGGCGGAACCACCGTCTCTTCCGGCACGCTGCAGATCGGCGCTGGCGGCACGACCGGCTCCATCGTCGGCGCCATCGCCAATAGTGGAACGGTGGCCTTCAACCGCTCCGACGATATCGTCGCCAGCGGCGCGATCACGGGCAGCGGCAGCCTGGTGCAGATGGGCTCCGGCAAGCTCACGCTCACCGGATCGAACAGCGCGGCGGGCGGGACGTCGGTTGCCGGCGGAACGCTGGAAATCCTTAGTGGTGCGACGCTGGCGAGCAACGTCGTGGTCGGGTCCGGCGCCACGCTGCAGGGCGAGACCGGCGGCACCGCCGGCGCCGTGCTGAACGGCGCGGTAACCGTGCAGAATGGAGGCACGATCCGTGCCGCGGCCACCGGCACGCCCGGTCTCTATGGCCTCTCCATGAGCGGGCTTACGCTGTCGAATAGCGCCAATATCAATGTGAATCTCGGTGCCAACACGGGCGTCGCGGTGTTGCAGGCCACCAACCTCACGCTGGATGGCGTGCTGAACATCAGCAATACCGGCAGCATGGCGCTCGGCGTGTATCGCCTGATCGACTACACGACCTTGGTCGCGGACAACGGGCTCGCTATCGGCACCGTGCCGTCGCAATTTGCTTATAGCGTGGACGTGGTCCCGAACCACGTGAACCTGTCCGTCCTCAACGGCAGCCTGCGGTACTGGAACGGCACCACCACAACGCCGGACGGGACGGTCCATGGCGGCAGCGGCACCTGGTCGTCCAGTGTCTCTCCGGCCAATTGGCTGACGGCTGGGCTCAACCAGTCGGTTCCGTGGAACAGCGAGTTCGCGGTATTCTCCGGCACCCCCGGAAATGTGAGCGTCTCGGGAACGGTGTCCACCACGGGCATGCAGTTCATGGTGGATGGTTATTCGCTGGGGGCGGGCACCATTGTGCTTGCCGCCACCAGCGGCCAGACGCAGGTCCGGGTGGGCGACGGCACCGGGCTCGGCGCCTCCTATGTGGCGAC
This sequence comes from Azorhizobium caulinodans ORS 571, assembly GCF_000010525.1. Lineage (GTDB taxonomy): Bacteria > Pseudomonadota > Alphaproteobacteria > Rhizobiales > Xanthobacteraceae > Azorhizobium > Azorhizobium caulinodans. The sequence goes on from NC_009937.1 coordinate 2,980,351, forward strand.
CCTAGGCTCGGTGATCGACGGCACCACGGGTCTTGAGAAGACGGACCTCGGCACCCTCATCCTGACCGGGACCAATACCTATACCGGCAACACCACCGTCTCGGCCGGCACGCTGCAGATTGGCAATGGCGGAAGCGCCGGCAGCATTCTCGGCGACGTCGCGGTCGCGTCCGGCGCGACGCTCGCCTTCAACCGCAGCGATGCGGTGAGTTTCGGTGGCGTGATCTCTGGGAATGGCGGCTTCACCCAGACCGGATCGGGCACTCTCACCCTCACGGGGAACAACACCTATACGGGCACCACGACCATCTCCGGCGGCACGCTGCAGGTGGGCGATGGCGGCACCTCCGGCACGCTGGCCGGCACGGTGGTGAACAATGCCGCGCTCGTCTTCAACCGCTCCGACGCGACGAGCTTCGCTGGCGCCATCTCCGGCACCGGCACGCTGACCAAGCAGGGCGCGGGCGCACTCACCCTGTCGGGCAGCAACAGCTTCACGGGCGCCACCACCGTTGCGGGCGGCACGCTGGCGATCAGCGGCGGCGCTTCGCTGGCGGACGGCGCGCGCCTCACCGTGGCCTCGGCCGCCACGCTCTCGCTCCTGGACGCGAACGAGACCGTGGGATCGCTCGCCGGCGCGGGCACCGTCGCGCTGGGCAGCCAGACCCTGACGGCCGGTGGCGACAATACCAGCTCCACCTTCACCGGCACCCTCAGCGGCACCGGCGGCCTCACCAAGGTCGGGACGGGCACGCTGACGCTCGGCGGCACCAACAGCTATAGCGGCCAGACGACGGTTTCTGCCGGGACACTGGTTGCGCAGGGCAACGCCGCGCTTGCGGACGGCACCGCCGTCTCGGTGGCGAGCGGGGCTACCCTCGACCTGCAGATGACCGGGACGAAGATCCTCGGCGGGTTGAGCGGCGCGGGCAATGTGCAGCTGAATGCCACCACGCTGTCCGTCGGCGGGGACAACAGCTCCACCACCTATTCGGGCGTGCTGAGCGGCACGGGCGGGCTGACGAAGACCGGCACGGGCACACTGACCCTGAGTGGCACGAACACCTTCACGGGCACCGCGCAGATCAGCTCCGGCGCCCTGGCGCTGATGGGAAGCGTCGGCGGCGATGTCAGCGTGGCGGCCGCTGCCACCCTGTCGGGCACCGGGAGCGTGAGCGGGACGGTCAATGTCCTCTCCGGCGGCACGCTATCGGGCACGCAGCCCACGGGCCTGACCATGGGTGGGCTCACCCTGGCGTCGGGTGCGAACATGAACGTGACGCTGGGTGCGCCTTCGGGGAGCGGCCTGTTCACGGTGAACGGCAACGTGACGCTGGACGGCACGCTGAACGTGACCCAGGCGCCGGGCTTCGGCATCGGCATCTATCGCCTCGCGAGCTATACCGGCACCCTCACGGACAACGGCCTCGATGTGGGCGCCCTCTCCGGCGGTCTGCTCGGCGGCGTGCAGACAGCGGTGGCGGGGCAGGTGAACCTGCTGGTGGAATCGCCCAACAATGCCCTGCTGTTCTGGAACGGCGCGAACACCACGCCGACCGGGAGCATCGTGGGCGGCGCGGGCACGTGGACAGCGTCGAACCAGACCAACTGGATCAACGGTTCCGGCACCATCGCGCAGAACTGGAACGGTAGTTTTGCGGTGTTCCAGGGCACGGCGGGCGCCGTGGACGTGGACGCGAGCAACGGCCCGGTGTCGGCCTCGGGGATGCAGTTCGCGACCAGCGGCTATATCGTCTCGGGAGCCCCCATCGTGCTCACCGGCAGCGGCCCGGCGACGCTGCGGGTCGGCGACGGCACCGGCGCGGGTGCGGCGATGACCGCCACCATCGCCAGCGCGCTGACCGGTACCACCGGGATCGTCAAGACGGATCTTGGCACCCTCATCCTGTCCGGCGCGAATACCTACACGGGTGGGACCACCATCTCCGCCGGCACGCTGCAGATCGGCGCCGGCGCCACTACGGGCTCCATCCTGGGCGATGTGGTGAACAATGCCGCGCTCGTCTTCAACCGCTCGGACGCCACGAGCTTCGCGGGCGCGATCTCCGGCACCGGCACGCTGACCAAGCTGGGCAGCGGTGAACTGAGCCTCACGGGCACCAACACCTATTCCGGCGGCACCACGATCGGCGCGGGCACGCTCCGCGCTTCCTCGGCGCAGGCGCTCGGCTCCGGTGGGTTGACCATCAACCGGGGCGGCACCCTGCGGGGCAGCAGCAGCTTCACCTTTGGCAACAATGTGGTTCTCTCCAATGCGGGAACCGCGACGACCAACGCCGCCATCTCGGTGGATGCGGGCCAGACGGTGAATGTCTCCGGCGTAATCTCCGGCAGCGGCGCCCTCGACAAGACCGGCGGCGGCACGCTCGTCCTCACCGGCACGAACACCTATACGGGCACGACCACCATCTCCGCCGGCACGCTGCAGATCGGCAATGGCGGCACGACCGGCTCGCTGCTGAGCAACATCGTCAACAATGCGAGCCTGGTGTTCAACCGGGCCGACACCTACACCTTCACCGGCTCCATCACCGGCACGGGTAGCGTCACCTTCCTCGGGGGCGGCACCGTGCAGTTCTCCGCGCCCTATACCGGCGCGGTGGGCGTGGACGACAGCACGGTGAGGCTGGTCGCGGGGACGACCACCAGTTCGCCCTTCACGGTCAATAACGGCGGCGTTCTCGGTGGCACCGCGACCATCGGCGGCCTCACGGTCAATTCCGGCGGCACGGCGTCGCCGGGCTATTCGCCCGGAACGCTTACCGTCAACGGCGCGGTGACGTTCAATGCCGGCTCCGTCTATGCGGTGGACCTGACGCCGGAAGGCGCCCACGACCTGATCATCGCCTCCGGCAATGTGACCCTGTCTTCCGGGGCCACCGTGGCGGTGAACGCAACCGCAGGCGTTTATCCGCGGTCCGGCCAGGTGACGATTATCACCACCTCCGGCACGGTGATTGGCACGTTCGGCGCCGTGACGTCGAACTATGCCTTCCTGACGCCGTCGCTCACCTACGACCAGCAGAATGTCTATCTGAACTACGTTTACAACGGCATCCGGTTCTCCGATTACGCGCGGACGCCGAACCAGGCCAATGTGGCCGTGGCGGCGCAGGCGCTGGGGGATGCGAGCCCGGTGTACCAGGCCCTGTTTGCCCTGCCACAAGGCGCCGTGGCCCCCGCCTTCGATCAGCTGAGTGGCGAGATTTATCCCTCGGTGAGCACGGTCATCCAGCAGGAGAGCATCTATGTGCGCGATGCCGTGGGTGCGCGCCTGCGCCAGTCCGTGACGGGAGGAGACGCCGACGCGCTGTCCGCCGCCGCGAAAGCGACCGGGCAGGCGACGGCGGCGCTGAGCCAGGACCTGACGCCCACTCTCTGGGCGCAGGGCTATGGGGCCTGGGGCAACGCCTTCGGCAATGGCAATGCCGCCACCATCGCCTCCTCCGTGGGGGGCTTCCTCGCCGGTCTCGACGTGGCGGTGGCACCGAATGTGCGCGCCGGCATCGTGGGGGGCTTCAGCCAGACCAAGGTCGATGTGAATGCCCGCTCGTCCACCGGCACCATCGACAATTACACGGTCGGCCTCTATCTCGGCGGGCAGTTCGGCGCGCTGGGCCTGCGGGGCGGCGCCTCATATAGCTGGCACGACATTCAGGCGGACCGGAGCGTCCTCTTCTCCGGCTTCTCCAGTGCGCAAAGCAGCGGCTACTCGCTGGGCACCACTCAGCTGTTCGGCGAGGCGGGCTACCGCATGGCGTTCGGCGCCTATGAGTTGGAGCCCTTCGCCGGGCTGGCCTATGTGAACCTCTCCAGCGGCAGTGCCACGGAGACAGGCTATGGCAGCGCCGGGCTCGGGGTGAATGTCCAGGGCATGAGCACGCTCTACAGCACTCTGGGCGTGCGAGCGGCCACCAGCTTCCTGCTGGGCGGGCGGGCGCTGACCCCCAGCGCCACGCTGGGCTGGCAGCACGCCTTTGGCGACACCACGCCCACCGCCGCCACACGGTTCCTGGGCGGCGCGACGCCATTCCAGGTGCAGGGCGTGCCCATCGCCGAGGACACGATGCTGGTCGGGGCGGGCCTGGCTTATGCCCTGTCGGATCTCGCGACCATCCAGGTGAATTATTCCGGCCAACTCGCCACCACCGCCAGCCAGAATGCCGTGTCGGCGCAGTTCTCCCTGAAGTTCTGACGCGCGGCGCCGGCGACGGATGCGCATCCATCGCGGCGGCTCGCCGCTGCGTTGGCTGGAGAAGGCCCGATCTGAGGGCGACAGCGGTCTACGCGCCACCATCGCACGTGCGGTGGCACAGGGGACCCACGCCATCCTCGCGACGAAAGACGATCTGGAAAGCCGTGAGAGAAACTTAAGGTAATGCCTAATCAAGCTGGACCGGATCCAGCAGAATCCGGTCCAGCTTGATTAGGCATTACCAAACGAAAAGAGGCGGCCAGGCGGCCGCCGAAACGTCAGGTGATGGGCGCCGGGTTAAACAGCGTCAGCGCGTTGAAGAGGCCCCACTTGTCGGACCAGGGCTTCACCTTGCCGCTGGCCACATCGAGCATGAGGCGGAACAGATCCCAGCCCACGTCCTCGATGGTGGCTTCGCCCGTGGCGATGCGGCCGGCGTCGAGGTCGATGAGGTCATGCCAGCGGCGGGCGAGGTCCGTGCGCGTGGCGACCTTGATGACCGGCGCGGCGGAAAGGCCATAGGGCGTGCCCCGGCCCGTGGAGAAGACCTGAAGTGTCATGCCGGAGGCCAGCTGAAGCGTGCCGCACACGAAGTCGCTGGCCGGCGTCGCGGCGAAGATGAGCCCCTTCTGCTTCGCCTTCTCGCCGGGCGCGAGCACCCCCGCAATGGTGCTGGAGCCGGACTTGGCCACGGAGCCAAGCGCTTTCTCCACCACATTGGCGAGGCCGCCCTTCTTGTTGCCGGGAGAGGGGTTGGCGCTGCGGTCGGCGCCGCCCTGCTCCAGATAATCGTCATACCAGGCCATCTCGCGGATCAGCGCATCGGCCACCTCGGGCGTTGCGGCGCGCGGGGTGAGCAGATGGATGGCGTCGCGCACCTCGGTGACTTCCGAGAACATGACCGTCGCGCCCGCTCGCACCAGCAGGTCGGCGGCATAGCCGAGCGCGGGATTGGCGGTGACGCCGGAGAAAGCGTCCGAGCCGCCGCACTGGAGGCCCACCACCAGTTCCGAGGCCGGCACGGTCTCCCGCTTCCGGCGGTTCAGCACCTCAAGCCGCGCCTCGGCCATCTCCAATATGGCGCCGATCATGGCATCGAAGCCGTGGAAGGCCTCATCCTGAAGGCGGACGATGCCCTGCTTGCCCTCGGGCAACAGGCGCTCGGGCTGGAGCTTCTCGCAGCCCAGCGAGACGATCATCACCTCGCCACCGAAGTTCGGATGCGTGGCGAGGCTCTGGAGGGTGCGGATGGGCACCACCGACTGCGGGGCGCCGATGGCGACGCCGCAGCCATAAGCGTGTGTCACCGCCACCACGTCATCCACATTGGGATAGCGCGGCAGCAGATCCTCACGGATGCGCCTGATGGCGAAATCCAGCGTTCCGGCCACGCACTGCACGCTGGTGGAGATGGCGAGGATGTTCTTGGTGCCCACCGATCCGTCCGGATTGCGGTAGCCCTCAAACGTATAGCCTTCCAGCGGAGGCAGCGGGGCGGGAACACGCGTGGCCTTTTCCAGCGCCGAAAGATCCGGTGGAACGGGCATGGCGACGCGGGATTCCTCCACCCACGCCCCGCGCGGGATGTCGCCAATGGCACGCCCGATCACCTCGCCATAGCGAAGGATGGGCGCGCCATCGGCAATATCGGTCAGGGCCACCTTGTGGCCCTGAGGCACGAATTCCACGAGGCGCGTGCCATCGGGCAGATCGGTGCCGGGCTTGAGGCCGAAGCTGTTGACCACAATGGCGACATTGTCGCTCTCGTGGACCTTGATGGTGCGCGGGGTCTCGACCCCGGCCGGGCCCTGGTACGTCATCTGTGTCCTCCCGTCTGGCACGCGCCTGTTCTTGTTATTGGCGCGGCGCCGCTCAGCCCGCGTTGGTATAGGCGGTCTTCACCGTTGTGTAGAATTCGGCCGCGTAGCGTCCCTGCTCGCGGGCGCCATAGCTGGAGCCCTTCCGGCCACCGAACGGCACGTGATAATCCACGCCAGCGGTGGGGGTGTTCACCATCACCATGCCGGCCTCGCTGTTGCGCTTGAAATGGCTGGCATATTTGAGGCTGGTGGTGACGATGCCGGACGACAGGCCGAACGGCGTGTCATTGGCCACCGCGAGTGCCTCGTCATAGTCCTTCACGCGGATGGTGCAGGCGACGGGGCCGAAGATCTCCTCGCGGGCAATGCGCATGGCATTGGTGGTCTCGGTGAAGAAGGCCGGCTGGAGATAGAAGCCCGGTGTCGCGCGGTTGAGACGCTCGCCGCCCCAGTGAAGCTTGGCGCCTTCAGAGCGGCCGATCTCGATATAATTGAGATCCTGCTCCAGCTGCTTCTCGTCCACCACCGGGCCGATATGCGTGCCGGCTTCCAGCGCGTTGTCCACCTTGAGAGCCTTCAGGCGCTCGGTGACAGCATCGACGAAGGCATCATGAATGCCCTCCTGCACGATGAAGCGCGAGGACGCCGTGCAGCGCTGGCCGGTGGAGAAGAAGGCGCCGTTCACCGCGCATTCCGCCGCCACCGCCAGATCGGCGTCGTTGAGCACCACGAGCGGGTTCTTGCCGCCCATCTCCAGTTGGCACTTCTTCATGGGGTCGTTGAGGACGCAGGCCTGCGCCACCTTGCGGCCCGTCTCCACCGAGCCGGTGAAGGTGATGGCGTTCACCTTCGGGCTTTCGAGGAAGGCCTGACCGACCACCGAGCCGCGCCCCATGACCAGATTGAACACACCCGCCGGCAGGCCGGCGCGGGAGATGATCTCGGACAGGGCATAGGCCGAGCCGGGCACGAGATCGGCCGGCTTGAACACCACCGCATTGCCATAGGCGAGCGCCGGGGCGATCTTCCAGGCGGGAATGGCGATGGGGAAGTTCCACGGCGCGATGATGCCGACGACACCCAAGGCCTCGCGGGTGATCTCCACATCAAGGCCCGGACGCACGGAGGCGAGCTTCTCGCCGGCAAGGCGCAGGGCCTCGGCGGCGAAGAACAGGAAGATCTGGCCCGCGCGAGCGGCCTCGCCGATGCCTTCCGGCAGGGTCTTGCCCTCCTCGCGGGAGAGCAGGCGGCCCAGCTCCTCGCGGCGGGCGAGGATTTCGTCGCCCACCTTCTTCAGCACGTCGTGCCGCTCCTGCGGCGTGGAGCGCGCCCAGCGGGGCGCGGCGGCGGCGGCAGCGGCAATGGCCTGCTCCGCATCGGCCCGCGAACCCTGGGTGTAGAGGCCCACAACGTCATTGGTGTCGGAGGGGTTGATATTCTTCGTCTCCGAAGCCCCCGAGACCCACGCGCCGGCGATATAGTTCAACGCAATTTCACTCATGGTCGCATCTCGCCTGGATCGTTTGAGTACGAACGATTTACTCCGCGGCGGCGCGCGAGATAAGCCCCCCGTTGGGCAGGGCAGCCACAAGCGCGGCGAGTTCGTCGATCTCGGCGGGGGTGAGATCGGTCAGCGGCGGGCGCACCGGGCCGCTGTCGCGGCCGATCACCTTCATGCCGGCCTTGATGATGGAGACCGGATAGCCCTTCTTGCGATTGCGGATGGCGAGCAGCGGCAGGATGAAATCCTTCAGGCCGGCAGCCACCGCATCACGGTCGCGACGGCGCACCGCGGCATAGAAGGCGGTGGAGAATTCCGGCACGAAATTGAACACCGCCGAGGAATAGGTGGTGACGCCCATTTCCAGGTAGGGCAGCGCGAAGGTCTCGGCCGTGGGCAGGCCGCCCACATAGGTGAAGCGATCGCCGATCTTGGACTGGATGCGCACCATCAGTTCGATATCGCCAATGCCGTCCTTGTAGCCCACGAGGTTGGGGCAGCGCTCGGCGAGGCGGGCGAGGCTGTCCTCGGTCAGTACCGCATTGTCGCGGTTATAGACGATGACGCCGAGCTTGGTGGCGGCGCAGACCGCCTCCACATGGGCCATCAGGCCCTCCTGCTCGGAATTCACGAGGTAAGGCGGCAGGAGCAGCAGGCCGTCGGCCCCCGCGCGCTCGGCGGCAACGGCGAGATCCTTGGCGATGGCCGTGCCATAGCCGGCACCGGCGAGCACGGGCACACGGCCGCGCGTCTCGTTCACCGCTACCGTGACGACCTTTTCCACCTCGGCCGGCGTCAGCGAGAAGAACTCGCCCGTACCGCCCGCAGCGAACAGACCGGCGACCTTGTACCCGCACAGCCAGTCCATATTCTGCCGGTACTGCGCTTCGTTGAACGAATAGTCAGCGGCATGGAAAGGCGTCACCGGAAAGGACAGGAGGCCGGAGCCCAGGGTCTGCGCCATTTCGCGGGGGGTCATCTTGGTCATCTCATGTCCTCGCCTGGGAGAGCGGCGCTTGTCTCGGGCCGCTGAAACCAGCATCAGTGGTACTGCCGGATCGATGCCAAGTCAGACCAAATACGGCATGGATCGATGCGTTTTTGGGATCAGTTACGACCGCGCGCCACTCTCCGGCAGGCCGCGGGCGATGTCGCGCAGGATGGGCAGGAGCGGATTGGCATTGTCGCGCCGCCAGCCCAGGAAAAGCTCCACCGGTCGCGGGGCGCGCGCCGCAACGGGGCGCAGCATCACGCCTGTCGCATGGAGGTTCCGCGCCGCCTCCGGCACAAGCGCGAGCCCCAGCCCCGAGCGGACGAGGGCGAGGATGGAATGCACCTGCGTCAGATGCTGCACGGGGCGCGGCAGGAAGCCGGCGCCGGAGAACAGCTCCGCCACCAGATCGTGGAAATAGCGGGCCTGATAGGGATCGTACATGATCAGCGGCACCTCGATGAAATCATCGAGCGTCAGGGTGTCCTTCGCGGCCAGCGGATGGGCCTCCGGCACCGCCGCCAGCAGCTGCTCGGAGGCCACGCGGAAGAAGCCCATGCCCGCCGCCGGCACCGGCGGGCGCAGCAGCGCGGCGTCGATCTCGCCCGCCCCCAGCGCCTCAAGCTGTTCGCCGCTCACCATCTCCTTCAGCGCCAGATCGACATCCGGCAGTTGGGTGCGGCAGGCGGCAACGAGATCAGGCAGGAAGGAATAGGCCGAGGCTGCAGTGAAGCCGATGCGGATGGAGCCGGCCTTGCCGGCGGCCACGCGCTTGGCGACCAGCGCCGCGTTGCCGGCGAGCTTCAGCAGATGGCGCGCCTCGGGCAGGAAGCTGCGGCCGGCGGGCGTGAGCTGCACGGAACGGCTGGTGCGCTCGAACAGCGCCACATCGAGGATGCGCTCCAGAATCTGTACCTGACGGCTCAGGGGCGGCTGCGTCATGTTCAGGCGCTCGGCGGCGCGACCGAAGTGAAGTTCCTCCGCCACCGCGACAAAGCAGCGGATCTGGTTGAGATCGAACATGACGCTCCTGTCCCGGCCGGTTCTCGCTGGCGGTCTGAGGACATGACGATGCCGCGCGGCTGGCGGGCCCAGCGGCGCGGCATCTCAAGGCCCTGACCGGCCAGTCTTGGTCGCAGGACCGCCGGTGTGCAAGCAGCACCGCCAGCCTTGCGATCAGGCGTCTTTCAGTTCGACGCGCTTGATCTCGCCCACCATGACCAGATAGGCCGCCATGGCGATGAAGGCATTGATGCCCACGAACAGCAGCGCGCCGTTGAAGGAGCCGGTGCCCTGCACGATGTAGCCGATGACGATGGGCGTGGTGATGCCGGCCATGTTGCCGAAGGTGTTGAACAGGCCCCCGGAGAGGCCGCCGATCTGCTTCGGCGAGGTGTCCGAGACCACCGCCCAGCCCAGCGCGCCGATGCCCTTGCCGAAGAAGGCCAGCGCCATCAGGCCCACCACGAAGGCTTCCGTCTGCACGTAATTGCAGCCGATGATGGTCATGGACAGCAGCATGCCGCCGATGATCGGAATCTTGCGGGCCAGCGTCAGCGATCCGGTGCGCCGCAGGATGGCGTCCGAGATCACGCCGCCCAGCACGCCGCCGATGAAGCCGCAGAGCGCCGGGAGGGAGGCCACCATGCCCGCCTTGAGGATGGTCATCCCCCGCTCCTTCACCAGATAGATGGGGAACCAGGTGAGGAAGAAGTAGGTGATGACGTTGATGCAGTACTGCGCGAGATAGATCCCGAGCAGCATCCGGTTGGAGAGGAGCTGCTTGATATAGCCCCAGGCCGGCGCGCCCTTGTCCTTGGGCGACGCGCCCATTTCCATCAGGGCGCCGCCCTCGCGGATATGGTTCAGCTCGGCCTCGTTGATGCCGGGATGATCCTTCGGGCCGTGAATGACCTTCGCCCAGATGGCGACGAAGGCGATGCCAATCACGCCCATGAACATGAAGGCATAGCGCCAGCCGAATTCCTGCGTCACCCAGGCGGTGAGCGGGGCAAACAGCACGGGCGCGAAATACTGCGCCGAATTGAAGATGGCGGAGGCCTTGCCGCGCTCGGCTGTGGGGAACCAGGCGGCGACGATCCGGGCGTTGCCGGGGAAGGACGGAGCCTCCGCAATGCCCACCATGAAGCGGAAGGCAAAGAGCGCAATGATGGCCCCGCCGGCGCCGAAGAAGCCGACCCAGCCCTGCATGAAGGTGAAGAGAGACCAGAAGAAGATACCCGCCGCATAGACCCATTTGGTGCCGTAGCGATCCAGCAGCCAGCCGCCGGGGATCTGCGCCGCCACATAGGACCAGCTGAAGGCGGAGAGGATGTAGCCCATGGCCACCGGATCGATGGCATATTCCTTGGCGAGGGGCGCCCCGGCGATGGAAATGATGGCGCGGTCGGCATAATTGAGCACGGTGACCGCGAAAATAACGAAGACGATCCAGTAGCGCGCGCGGCTGCGGGCCTGCGCGGCATAAGCGGTCGAGATGGCCACGGCCTGTCTCCCTGGGCTGGCGTTTGCTCCCGCCCCGTGGACCGGGGCGCATTGTTGTTGGCGCGGACGCGAGCGCGCGCGGACGTGCCCCGTGAAGGCGCATCAAGCTGTGGGGAACCCGTTGGCGGGACGCCCCTTTCCGACGCTCGCGACCTGAAGCGGCGATCTGGCATTTCCTCCGGCCGTCGACGGCTGGGGCCGTTCTTGACCGTGCGGCACAGGGGCCGTGACGCCACACGATACGCACTCTCCCATACCGGTCAGCGCCGCATTCGGCATGGATCATTCCATTTTTTGGATTGATAGACGGCGAGGTCGCGGCAACACCGCCACGCGTGGACGGCTTCGCCCTCCTTCGCCCCGAACGAGACGACACGCAGCGGCCCGCGGCGTTCCTAAGGGCCGCGGCACGTGACGGCGGCCCTCCATCCGTCTACATGCAGGGATGGCACCGCGTGCGTTTGGTGTGCGGCTGCAGACACCTGCACCGGCGCAGGACCAAAAGAGAGGGCCCCGTCCCAGATGTCGTCACCGAACGTCCAGCAGGGGAGCTTCCTGGCCCTCATCGTCCTCGTCTCGGTGGCCTTCGCCTGGCTGCTCCTGCCCTTCTATGGCGCGCTGCTCTGGGCGGTGATCCTCGCCATCCTCTTCAATCCCCTGAACCGCTGGCTGACCCGCCTGCTCGGCGGGCGCGCGAATCTCGCAGCGGCGCTGAGCGTGCTGGCCTGTATCTGCATCGTGGTGATACCGGGCTCGATGATCCTCGCCTCCCTCGCCCGCGAGGCGAGCGAACTGTACCAGCAGGTCTCCAGCCGCCAGTTCAATCCGACCGAGATCACCGCCCGCGCGCATGATCTGCTGCCGGACTTCGTGAAGGATCTCCTCCCGCCCTTCACCGGCGACACCTTCAAGGAGATCGAGAGCCGCCTCGCTTCCTTCCTCGGGCAGGCGTCGCAGGTGATCGCCTCCAGCGCCGTGAGCGTCGGGCAAGGCACGGCGCAGCTCTTCGTCAGCCTCGGCGTCATGGTCTATGTGCTGTTCTTCCTGTTCCGGGACGGCGCCTCTCTGGCCCTAGCGATCCGCCGCACCAGCCCGCTGAGCCCCCACCACACGGAGAGCCTGTTCGCCAAATTCTCCGACGTGCTGAAGGCGACGGTGAAGGGCAACGTCATCATCGCTCTGGTGCAGGGCCTGATCGGCGGCCTTGCCTTCTGGGGCCTCGGCATTGGCGCGCCTCTGCTCTGGGGCGTGTCCATGGCCGTGCTCTCGCTGGTGCCAGCGGTGGGGGCGGCGCTGGTATGGGGCCCCACGGCGGCCTATCTCATGCTGTCCGGGCAGTATCTGAAGGGCGCGATCCTGCTGGGGATCGGCATCTTCGTGATCAGCATGATCGACAACCTGTTGCGCCCGCCGCTCGTCGGCAAAGGCACGCGCCTGCCGGACTACATGGTGCTGGTCTCGACGCTGGGTGGCATTTCGCTGTTTGGCGTCAACGGTTTCGTCATTGGGCCGCTGATCGCGGCGATGTTCGTCGCCATCTGGTCCCTGTTCAAGGATGACCGTGCTGCCGGCTGCTGAGCGTGTTCCGGCCCGGAGGCATCTCCGGACCGGAACTGGCTTCATCGCGGCTTGAGCCGCAAGACCCCTCGGATCTGGCTCAGCGCCCCTTTTCCTTCCGCCAGGCAGCGAAGTCCGTCTTCGTCTGTTCCTCCGTGGCCGGATAGAGGCCGAGGATGGTGCGCCCTTCGAGCACCTTCTCGGTCACGAAATCCTCGAATGCGGTCATTTCGGTGGCCTCGTCCGCCAGTTCGTCGGCCAGATGCGCCGGCAGGACGATCACGCCCTCCCCGTCCCCGACGATGATGTCGCCTGGAAAGACCGGCGCATCGCCGCAGCCGATGGGTACGTTGATGTCGATGGCCTGATGGACCGTCAGGTTGGTCGGCGCCGCCGGCCTCTGGTGATAGGACGGGATGTCGAGGGCCGCGATCTCCGGACTGTCGCGGAAGCCGCCGTCGGTGACGATCCCGGCAACGCCGCGCTTCATCAGCCGGGCCACGAGGATGGAGCCGGCCGAGGCGGCGCGTGCATCCTTGCGGCTGTCCACCACGAACACCGCTCCCGGCGGGCATTCCTCCACCGCCTTGCGCTGGGGATGCGCCCGATCGAGGAAGACGGTGATGGGGTTCAGATCCTCACGCGCCGGCATGTAGCGCAGCGTGAAGGCCGGCCCCACCATGTTCTCGCCCTTGAAGCCGAGCGGGTGCACGTTCTGGATGAACTGGTTGCGGAAACCGCGCTTGAACAGGGCCGTGGCGAGGGTCGCGGTGCTGACGTGCTTCAGCTTCTCGCGGGTGGCGTCGGACAGCATCGGGCAAACTCCGGATTGTCGGGAAGTCAGAAGATGGCGGGCTCGGGCACCGGCGCGCCGAAGTCGGTGCGCAGGAAATCGAAATCGCAGCCCTGGTCGGCCTGGCCGATGTGGCGGGAGAACATCCAGCCATAGCCGCGCTCGTAGCGCGGCGCGGGGGGCGGCGTCTCGACCCGGCGGCGCTCCAGCTCGGCGTCGGACACCTCCAGGCGGATGCTACGGTTGGGCACGTCCACGGTGATGATGTCGCCGGTGCGCACGAGAGCCAGCGGGCCGCCGATGTAGGATTCCGGCGAGACATGCAGGATGCAGGCGCCATAGGAGGTGCCGCTCATGCGCGCATCCGAGATGCGCACCATGTCGCGCACCCCCTGCTTCACCAGCTTCTTCGGGATGGGCAGCATGCCCCATTCCGGCATGCCCGGCCCGCCCAAGGGACCGGCATTGCGCAGCACCAGAACCGTGTCTGGCGTCACGTCGAGATCGTCCCGGTCGATATTAGCCTTAAGCGCCGGATAGTCGTCGAAGACCAGCGCGGGACCGGAATGGGTGAGGAGATGGGGAGCGGCGGCGGAGGGTTTCATCACGCAGCCGCTCGGCGCGAGATTGCCCTTCAGCAGCGCCAGCGCGCCTTCCGCATAGATGGGATTGTCCAGCGGGCGGATCACATCGTCATTGTAGACCTCTGCTCCCTCCAGCGACTGCGCCCAGGTCTGCCCGGAGACGTTGATGAGCGACAGGTCGAGATGGGGCGTGAGCCGGGTCAGCAGGCCGAGGAGGCCGCCGGCGTAATAGAAATCCTCCATCAGATAGCGCTCGCCGCTCGGGCGGATGTTGGCGATCACCGGCACCTTGCGGCTCGCCGCGTCGAAGTCCTCGAGCCCGATGGCGTGGCCGGCGCGGCGGGCCATGGCGATGATGTGGATCACCGCGTTTGTCGAGCATCCCATGGCCATGGCGACGTTGATGGCATTGCGGAACGCGCCCTCGGTCTGGATCTTGTCCGGGGTGAGATCCTCCCACACCATCTCGACGATCCGCCGGCCGGCGGCCGCGCACATGCGGATGTGGTTGGCATCCGCCGCCGGGATGGAGGAGGCGCCGGGCAGTGTCATGCCGATCACATCGGCGAGCGCCGTCATGGTAGCCGCCGTGCCCATGGTCATGCACACGCCATAGGAGCGGGCGATGCCTACCTCCATCTCGGCCCAGTCCTTGTCTGAGATGTTGCCGGCGCGGCGCTCGTCCCAATATTTGAAGGCGTCCGAGCCGGAGCCCAGCACCTTGCCGTGCCAGTTGCCGCGCAGCATGGGTCCGGCCGGCACATAGATGGCCGGAACGCCCGCGCTGGTGGCGCCCAGCAGCAGGCCGGGCGTGGTCTTGTCGCAACCGCCCATCAGCACCGCTCCGTCCACGGGATGGGAACGGATGAGCTCCTCCGTCTCCATGGCGAGGAAGTTGCGGTAGAGCATGGTGGTGGGCTTCACCTTGCTCTCGGAGAGCGAGATGGCGGGCAGTTCCACCGGAAAGCCGCCCGCCTGAAGAATGCCCCGCTTCACATCCTCCACGCGCTGCTTGAAATGGGCGTGGCACTGGTTGAGATCGGACCAGGTGTTGATGATCGCGATGACCGGCTTGCCGCGATACTCCTCCGCCGCATAGCCCATCTGGCTCATGCGCGAGCGATGGCCGAAGGAGCGGAAGTCGTCGGGCTCGAAATAGCGTGCGCTGCGCAGTTGCTCGGGTGTCTTGGTCATGGAAGGGGCTCGGTCGTGGGAGGCGCGGGTCAGTGCTGGAGGCCCCATTTCAGGACCGTGCGGCGCTCGATGGTGCGGAAGATCACGTTCTCGACCACGAGACCGATCAGGATGACCGTGAGGAGGCCGGCGAAGACCGCCGGGATTTCAAGGAGATTGCGGTTCTCGAAGATGAACCAGCCGAGCCCGCCCTGCCCCGATGAGACGCCGAACACCAGTTCCGCCGCCACCAGCGTGCGCCAGGCGAAGGCCCAGCCGATCTTCAAACCCGTGAGGATGGAGGGGAACGCTGCCGGGATCAGGATCTTGCGGATATAGGCGAAGCCCTTCAGGCCGTAGTTGCGCCCCACCATGCGCAGTGTCTGCGACACCGCCCGGAAGCCCGAGTGGGTGTTGAGCGCCACCGGCCACAGCACCGAATGGACAAGGATGAAGACAAGACTGCCGTTGCCAAGGCCGAACCAGATCAGCGCCAGCGGCAGCAGCGCGATGGCCGGCAGCGGGCTCAGCATGGCTGTGACGGTCTCGAGGAAGTCCGAGCCGATGCGCGTGTTGATGGCGACAATGGTGAGGATGCCCGCCAGCAAAACCCCGACCGCATAGCCCATCAGCAGCACCTGAAGCGACGCCCAGGCGCGGGCGGGCAGCACGCCGCTGCGGACATTCTCGGCGAGCGCCTGCAAGGTTTCCGTCAGGCTCGGAAACAGCAGCGGATTGTCGAGATAGACACCATAGGCCTGCCACACCGCCGCCAGCACGACGATGATCAGCACCTTGCGCACGGCGCCGATGTCCCATGCGGCCTCAAGAACGCCGATGCGGCGCTCCACCTCCGCACCGGCCGCACCGGCCGGCGGACGCAGGATGATGCGGGCGGAAGGCGATGACGGGCTCTGGATCGACATGTCGCCTTCCTTTCAGTGATCCGCCGCGCCGGCATCGGCGAAGAGGAGATCGTGGATCTCGCGCTCCAGCCGGCCCGCGCTGCCGTCCGTCGGCGACACCGTGTCCACATCCACCACCTCGGCCTTCACCCGGCCGGGATGGGGCGAAAGCAGGAGGATGCGGTTGCCGATCTTGATTGCCTCGGCGATGGAATGGGTGACGAACATCACCGTGAAGCGCGTCTCCTCCCAGAGCTGGATCAGTTCGTCCTGGCAGGTGCGCCGGGTGAGGGCGTCGAGCGCGGCAAAGGGCTCGTCCATCAGGAGGATGTCCGGCTCCATGGCCATGCCGCGGGCGATGGCGACGCGCTGCTTCATGCCGCCGGACAGCATGTGCGGATAGCTGTCGATGGCGCGGGTGAGGTTCACCTTCTCGATGTAATGCCGCGCCTTCTCCTCGGCCTCCTTGCGGGGCAGCCGGCGGGCATCGCGCAGCGGGAAGACCACATTCTCCAGCACCGTCTTCCATGGCAGGAGCTGATCGAACTCCTGGAACACCATCATGCGGTCCGGCCCCGGCTCCGTGACCTGCCGGCCCTTGATGGTGATGGTCCCCTCGCTCGGCCGGATATAGCCGCCCACCGCCTTGA
This sequence comes from Azorhizobium caulinodans ORS 571, assembly GCF_000010525.1. Taxonomy (GTDB): domain Bacteria; phylum Pseudomonadota; class Alphaproteobacteria; order Rhizobiales; family Xanthobacteraceae; genus Azorhizobium; species Azorhizobium caulinodans. Next base: position 2,997,046 of record NC_009937.1, read on the forward strand.
GCAGGGTGGACTTGCCGCAGCCCGAGGGGCCGAGAAGCACGAAGCGGTCGGAGGTGTTCACCTCAAACGACACGCGCTCGGTGGCGGTGACGACCACGCCGGGCGTCTTGTAGCGCAGCGTCACGGAAGAGACGTTGAGCAAGGGCTCGGACATGGCACGATCCTGCGCTGTCACGGCCGCCACAGGAGAGGCGGCAGCCACCGCCGGGGCCATGACGGGCCCGCCGGCGGCGAACTCAATTGCCGGGGAGGTCATGGGCCACCGGCAGATAATAGTCCTTCCACGAGGTTGGCAGCGTCTTGATGGCGCCGGTCCGGTTCAGATGAGCGGCGAACTTCATCGTACCCTGCGGGTAGATGTTCCATTCCATCATGCCCGGCTGCTTCAGCACTTCGAGCAGTTCCGCCGTCGACGTCTTGTCGCCCGTCACCTCGCGATAGATCTCCACCGCCTCGGCAGGGTTCTTCTCGATGAAGGTCTTGGCTTCTTCCGCCGCATTGCGCAGGGCCTGGATAATCTTGGGATTGGCCTCCGCAAAGGTGGTCATGGTCATGAACTGACCCTGGCTCAGGGGCGAGCCGATGATGTCGGCGGAGGTCGCCACCACGTGCGCTTCGGGGATCTGCTGCAGTTCGTAGGTCTGGAAGGGCGGCGCGGCGAAGTGGTTCTTCACTTCATGTCCGGCATTCTTCATGGCGACGAATGCATCGGGATGGCCAAGTTGGACGGTCATGGGATCGAAATGGTTCCACTTGTCCGGCCCGTAGAGCTGGCTTGCCGCCATCTGGAGAAGGATGGCTTGCGTCGAGACGCGCACGGTCGGCACGGCGATCTTGTCGCCGGCCTGGAGATCCTTGAGGCTCTTGATGCGCGGATCGCGGCTGATGAGTTGGAGCGGCTGGGCGGAACTCGCCACGATGCCCTTCACCTTGCCGCGCGTCTTGTCCCACAGCACCAGAAGCGGCCCGGTGCCGGTGTTGATGATGTCGACCCCGCCGGAAAGCAGCGCATCCTGCTGTGCTCCGCCATTGGAGAACGACATCCATTTGGCGGTGACGTTCGGCACGCCAAGCTTCTCGGCGTGCTTCTCGATCAGCTTCTGCTTTTCGATGACATGCGTGGGCATATAGAGAATGCCCGGCTGCCGGCTGAGCGAGACTTCGGTCTTCGCCTGCGCCACGGCCGGCCAGCACGGGGCCGTGGCAAGGCCGGCGGCCAGCGCAAGTGTCTGCCTGCGGGTGATCATCCGCATCCCTCCCCTTTGCGGCCGCTCCGGCCGTCATGTCAGGGATGCGCGTTACCGCGGATCTCGGTCCGCCGCCGCGTCCCTGCCCCTCCGCTCGGCCATGCGATGGCCTGCGAACTGGGTTTGGCGTTTCCTTCCGGGCTTGGCGCCCCGCGCGGCGTTGACGCCGTCTGCACCCCGGACTGAAGCACTAATGCATTAGTTGGTCAAGCGAGGACGAGAGTGATATGAAGGCAGACGAGACGAGGAGCGGTTGAATGTCGGTTGCGGAGGTGAGCGTGCTGTCGCGGGATGCGGCCAAGCGGGGGGCGGCCCATGTCCTCGACGTGCTGCGGCAGGACATCCTCTCGCTCGCGCTGGCACCGGGCGCCGTCCTGTCCCGGCAGGACTTGCAGGAGCGCTTCCGCCTTTCCTCCACGCCCATCCGCGATGCGCTCATGAAGCTACAGGAGGAAGGGCTGGTGGATGTCTTCCCCCAGCACGCGACCGTGGTAAGCCCCATCGATGTGGAGCAGGCGCGGCAGGCCCAGTTCCTACGCCGCTCCATCGAGCTGGAACTGGTCCGCAGCCTCGCCCTCGCTCCAGCGCCCGCGCTGGTGGAACGGCTCCGGAGCCTCATCCGGCAGCAGAGCGTGTTCGCCGACCTCGGGGAATATGAGCAGTTCTCGGCCGCCGATCAGGCCTTCCACCGCACCATGTATGAGGCCGAAGGGGTTATCGATCTTTGGCATCTGGTGCGGCGCCGCAGCGGCCATATCGACCGGCTGCGGCGCCTGCATCTGCCCAAGGCCGGCAAGATTCGCGAGATCCTCGCCGCCCACACCGCCATCACCGATGCGGTCGCCGCGGGCGATGCCCCGGCGGCGCAGGAGGCGCTTCGGGACCACCTCTCCCGCTCGCTGGATTTCGTCGAGCAGTTGCGCCAGTCACACCCGGAATATTTCTCCGGAACTGACGGCCGCCCGGCGCGCTAGACCGCCGCCACCTCCACGAGGCAGCTCATGGCGTTCGGCCCTTGGGTGAGGCTGGATGTGCCCACATCGCGCGTCAGCACATTGACCGTGCCGGCCCGCTCCGGCGCGTCGGGGGCTGAGGGATCGGGGTCGAACCAGGCGCCCGTCGCCATCACCACGACGCCGCGATGCACGCCTTCGTCCAGCACCAGACCCGCCAGCAGCGCACCCCGGTCGTTGAACACGCGCACCGTCCGCCCGGCCACGCAGCCGCGCGCAGCGGCGTCGTCCGGATGCATGAGGAGCGCTTCGCGCCCATCCACCTTGTTGCCCTGAGGCAAGGGCGCGAAATCGAGCTGGCTGTGCAGCCTGTCCGAGGGCTGCACCGTTACGAGATGCAAGGGATGGCGCTTGGCGCCCGCGCTCCCCAGCCACTCGCCCGGCGCCCGCCAGACCGGATGGGGCGGACAGTCGGAGAGCGCGAAAGAGGCGATGGCGGAGCTGTAAAGCTCGATCCGGCCCGAGGGCGTCGCGAGCGGATGGGCCTGCGGATCGGCGCGGAAATCGGCGAACAGCACGAAATCCTGCGCCGGCCGGGGCAGTTCGAAGCTGCCGTCCTGCCAGAAGGTCTCGAAATCGGGAAAGGTGATGCCCGCTTTCGCATTGGCCGCCGCGCAGTCGGCATAGATGCGCTCGATCCAGCCCTGCTCGTCGAGGCCGCCCGTGAAGGCCACGCCGTGCCCCAGCCGCTCGGCAAGATCGGCGAAGATGTCGAAATCCGAGCGGGCCGCATGAAGCGGTGCGATCGCCTGATGCATGGCGATCACATAGCGGTCGCGGGAGGAACCGCCGATGTCGTTGCGCTCCAGCGTGGTCGTCACCGGCAGCACGATGTCGGCGCGCCGGGCGGTGGGCGTCCACCAGATTTCATTGACGATGATGGTCTCGGGCTTCTGCCACGCGCGGGAGAAGCGGTTGAGATCCTGATGGTGGTGGAAGGGATTGCCGCCCGCCCAATGAATGAGCCGGACATCCGGATAGGTCTCGGTGCGTCCGTTGAAGGGATAGGACGTGCCGGGGGCCTCCAGCATTTCGGTGATGCGGGCCGCGGGAATGGCCCGCTTCAGAGGATTGGCGCCAACCGCCATCTCCGGGCCGGGCGTCGCGGGCCTCGGGTTGCCGACGCCATTCATGGAGCCATGGCCAAAGCCGAAGCCGCCTCCGGGCAGGCCCACCTGCCCGAGCACGCTGGCGAGCGCGATAGCGAGCCAATAGGGCTGCTCGCCATTTTCCGCCCGCTGCACGGCGAAAGAGCAGGTGATGTAGCTGCGGACGCCCACGAGGCGCGCCGCGATCTGCCGGATGCGCTCCGCTGGCACGCCGCAGATGTCCTGCGCCCATTCCGGCGTCTTCGGCACACCGTCGCTCTCCCCGCGCACGTAAGCGGCGAGCGGCTCGAAGCCCACCGTGTGGGTGGCGAGGAAGGCGAGGTCCGCACCCTGGATGCGGAGGACTTCCGATAGTAGGGCCAGCAGAAAGGCCGCATCCGTGGTGGGACGGATGGGCACCCATTCCGCGTTCAGGAAGTCCGGGCAGTCGCCGCGCGTGGGCGAAACATTGATGACCGGGATGCCGGCCTTCGCGAGTTCGCGCAGCCAGTGCTCCTGCGTATGCTCGGCCGCGCCGCCCGAGGCCATCTGCCCGTTCTTCAGCGCCAGCCCGCCGAAGGCGAGAAAGAGCCGGCAGTGCTTGAGGATGCTCGGCCAGGAGGTGGCACGGCCGGTCAGCGGCTGGTAGGTGCCGATGATATGGGGCAAAAGGAATTGCGCCGTGCCCCAGCTGTAATTGCCCACCTGATCGATGGCCCCGCCGCCGGAAAAATAGAAGCGCCGCACCAACGAGCGCGCATGGTGCAGCCGTCCGGCGGAGGACCAGCCATAGGAGCCGGCGAACAGCGCGCCGCGCCCATGCTCCACCTCCACCCGGCTTATCTCGCGGGCGGCGAGATCGAGTGCGGTCTCCCAGGAGACCTCCACCATGGGCTCGCGCCCACGGCCCTCCCCTCCCGCCGCGGCGCCGTGCTTCAGGAAGCTCTCCCGCACCATGGGCTTCTGGATGCGCCGGTCCGAATAGACAGAGGGCACGATACTGCCCAGCAAAGGCGAGGGCGCAGGGTCCGCGGCGAAGGGCTCGCACCCCACCAGCTGCCCGTCCTCCACCAGCGCGGTGAAGGCGCCCCAATGGGCGAGATGGGGCTTGCGCTGGACGACCATGTGACGCCTCTTCCGAAATCCGACGCCGGCCCATGACAGGGCGGCGACACGCTATTGACAGGGTGCAGGATGCGGGTCAGATTTCAAACAATTATTTGAAAAGCAGCAGCACAGAGCTGAATTCACGGCTCCGTCTGCTTGCTCGACGGCCCATTTCTTCCCGAAGCGCAGGCGGGCAGCAGGCCCGCAGAGGCACGAGGCCACCCATGCAGAAGATCACCGGTTCCTTCGTCGCGATCGTGACGCCCTTCAACAAGGACGGCTCGGTGGATTTCGTCGCCTTCCGCGAGCTTCTGAAGTTCCAGGAAGACAACGGCACCGCCGCGATCCTCATCATGGGCTCCACGGGCGAGACCTCGATGCTCTCGGCTGAGGAGAAGAAGAAGGTCATCGTCGAGACCGCCAAGATGAAGACGGCGAAGATGCCCCTCTTCTACGGCTGCACCGGCAACAACACCGAAACCACCATCGAGAACGTGCGCTTCGCCAAGGACAATGGCGCGGACGGCGCCATTCTCGCGGCCCCCGCTTATATCTGCGCACCGGAAGCGGACATCGAGGGCTATTTCCTCGACGTGGCGGATGCCACCGACCTGCCGCTCGGCATCTATAACAACCCGCCCCGCGTGAAGAGCGACCTGCACTGGGACAACCTGCTGCGCATCTTCAAGCACCCGAACTATGTGATCCATAAGGAATCCACCACCCGCGTCGGCCAGGTGGCGCAGGTGCTCGCCGCCCGTCCGGACGTCTCGGTGATGTGCTGCGACAGCCCGAACCTCGGCCTTGTGGTGCCCACCATGAGCCTCGGCGGCCATGGCACGGCCAACATGACCGGCAACATCGCTCCGGCCGAACTCGTCGCCATTTCCCGCCCGTGGAACGGCGATGAGGGCGCGGCGGCGTTCAAGGAGGCCTATCTCGGCCTGCTGCCCATGCTCCACTACACCTATTCGGCCATCAATCCGGTGGCGGTGAAGTCGCTCATGAAGGCCGTCGGCCTGCCGGTGGGCGAGTTGCGCAAGCCGCTGCGCGGCCTTGAGGGCGAGGCGCTGGCCAAGGGCGTGCGCATCGTTCAGGAACTGGAGCTGGACCGCAAGTACGGCTTCAAGATCGCGCCGCTCTCCGCCGTCGCGGCCTGAGCGCCATGGATCTCGGCATCTCCGGCCGGCGGGCGCTGGTCAGCGGCGGCAGTCGCGGCATGGGCCGCGCCGTCGCCGAAGTCCTCGCCCGTGACGGCGCAAAAGTCACCATCGCCGCCCGCACGCGGGCGACGCTGGAACTGGCGGCGGCGGAGCTCTCCGCCGCCAGCGGCGCCCCGGTCGATTTCGTGGTGGCCGACCTGATGACCGACGAGGGCCGGCAAGCGGCGCTGGCCGCCTGCCCCGAGCCGGACATCCTCATCAACAATGGCGATGGCGAGCCCCCCGGCGACTATCGGGATTATTCCCGCGCCGACTGGATCCGCGCCCTCGACCGCATGATGCTCTCGCCCATCGAGATGATGCGCCTCACGGTGGATGGGATGATCGCGCGCGGCTTCGGCCGGGTGGTCAATATCGTCTCGCGCAGCGTGAAGACGCCGCAACTGGAAATGGCGCTCTCCAACGGCGCCCGCTCCGGGCTCGTGGGCTTCGTCGCCGGCCTGTCGCGGCAGACGGTGAAGCACAACGTCACCATCAACAATATCCTGCCCGGCATCATCGCCTCGGATGCACAGCGTCATCATGTCCACAGCCTCGTCGAGATGACAGGGCGTCCGTTCGATGACATCTGGGCGGAACGCGCGGGCCAGAATCCGGCGGGCCGCTATGGCGAGCCGTCCGAAGTCGGGGCGCTTGCCGGCTTCCTCTGCTCGGCACAGGCCGGCTTCATTACCGGCCAGAGCATCCTGATCGATGGCGGGCAATATCCCGGCACGTACTGAGGTTTCCACGGCCAGCCGCGCGCTGGCCGTGCGACCCACCCCGGCACCGACCTGTGACGTCCCGGACCGTGGATTTCAAACGCCTGTTTGCAAAAGCGCTTGCAATCCACCCGCGGTTTTGCCCATGTTGAGTTAGAAGATTGAATTATTCAACAAATGGCGGACGTGAAATGCGCCGCCGCACAATAGCAGGCTGAACGCCGGGGCCATACCCCTGCCGCACGGCCGCAGGAAGCGCCCGGGATGCCTCCGCCGGAGGATTTCGGATCGCAGCGAGCAACCGGAGCGGAGCCAACGGCATGGCCACAGCCACCCGCGCACAACCGAACGGACTGGCGCGCTTCTTCGCCCGCCGCCTGCTGCAGGCCGTGCCCGTTCTCTTGGGCATCGTCATCTTCAGCTTCGTCATCCTGCATCTCGCCCCTGGAGATGCCGTCGACGTCATGGCCGGCGAAGCCGGAACGGGCGATGCCGCGTACATGGCCGAACTCCGTGCCAAATACGGGCTCGACCAGCCTCTCCCGGTCCAGTTGCTGCGTTATGGCACGCAGATCCTGCAACTGGATCTCGGATATTCGATCCGTAACAACAGCCCGGTGCGCGATCTCATCCTCCAGCGCCTCGGGCCCACCCTGCTCCTGATGAGCGTCAGCATCGTCGCTTCGGTGGCCATGGGCGTATTGTTCGGCGCCATCGCCGCGATCCGCCGCAACACCCTCCTTGATGATCTGATCTCGCTCGTCGCCTTGCTCGCCTACGCTATGCCCATCTTCTGGATCGGGCTCATGCTCATCATCCTCTTCTCCGTCACGTTGGGTGTGCTGCCCTCGGGCGGCTTCATGGATGTGGCGCGACAGGACGTGGGGCCCCTCGCCCGCGCGGTCGACATCGGCCGACACCTCGTGCTGCCCGCCCTCACGCTCTCGCTCTTCTACTTCGCCATCTACACGCGCCTCATGCGCGCCTCGATGCTGGAGGTGATGGGGCTCGACTACATCCGCACGGCACGCGCCAAGGGCCTTGGCGCCGCCAAGGTGACGATCCGCCACGTGGTGCGCAACGCGCTGCTGCCCATCGTCACCATGTTGGGGATGCAGATGGCCTCCCTGCTGGGCGGCGCGGTGGTGGTGGAGACAGTATTCAACTGGCCGGGCATCGGCCGCCTCACCTATGACGCCGTGTTCCAGCGCGACTATGCGCTGCTCATCGGCATCCTGCTTATGAGCTCGGCTCTGGTGATCTTCATCAACATGCTGGTGGATCTCGCCTATTCCTGGCTGGACCCGAGGATCAAGGCGCGATGAACCGGCTTCTCGATTTCTGGCGCCTGTTCCGCCGCAAGCGCACGGCCGTGCTCGGCCTCGTCATCTTCCTCGGCATCGTCGCCGCCGCGCTGCTTGCGCCGGTGCTCTATCCGGAAGACCCGGCCGACATGGTGGCCCCGCCGCTGCTGTGGCCCGGCGAGGACATGGCCTATCCGCTCGGCAGCGACCCCCTCGGCCGCGACATCGCCGCAGGTCTCATGCACGGTGCCCGTAGCGCCCTCATGATCGGCGGGATTTCCACCCTTGTGGCGCTCGCCATCGGCATCACGGTGGGCGCGCTGTCCGGCTATTACGGCGGCTGGGTGAACGACACCCTCATGCGCATCACCGAGATGTTCCAGACCATGCCGCAGTTCATCCTGGCGGTGGTTCTGGTGGCCATCGTGGGGCCGGCGCTCTCCTCGATCATCATCGCGCTGGCGCTGGTCTCATGGCCGCCGGTGGCGCGGCTGGTGCGGGCGGAGGTGATGAGCCTGCGCGAGCGGGAGTTCGTGCAGTCCTGCTACGCCATCGGCATGAGCGAGCGGTCCATCATCTTCGGGCAGATCCTGCCCAACTGCCTCACGCCCATCATCGTCACCGCCTCCATCATGGTGGCCACCGCCATTCTCACCGAGGCGGGCCTGTCCTTCCTCGGCCTTGGCGATCCCAACGTGGTCACCTGGGGGGCCATGATCGGTGCCGGGCGCGAAAGCCTGCGCTCGGCCTGGTATCTGGTGGCTGAGCCCGGCCTTGCCATCATCCTCGTGGTGCTGGCCCTCAATCTCGTGGGCGAGGGGCTGAACGACGCCCTGAACCCCAAGCTGAAGCTGCGCTGATGTCCGGCGCGCCTTCCCCCTCCCCCGCCGCCCGCCCCGTTCTGGAGGTGCGCGGCCTCACCACCCGCCTCCTCTCCCGCGCCGGCGAGGTGACGGTCGTGGATGCTCTCGACCTCACCGTCCATGCGGGCGAAACGCTCGCCATCGTGGGCGAAAGCGGTTCGGGCAAGTCCATGACCGCCCTTTCGCTGATGCGCCTCCTGCCCGATGGCGTCGCGCGCAACGGCGGCGGCACCGCCTTGCTGGACGGACGCGACCTCCTCGCCCTGCCCGAGCGCGAGATGCGCCGGCTGCGCGGGGCGGACATTGCCATGATCTTCCAGGAGCCCATGACCTCGCTGAATCCGGTCATGCGCATTGGCCGGCAGTTGGAGGAGGTGTTCGAGGAGCACCGGGACCTCGACCGGGCCGGTCGCCGGGCCCATGCGGCCGAGCTGCTGCGCAAGGTGCGCATTCCCGATCCCGAGCGGGTGCTGGACAACCTGCCCCATCACCTCTCGGGCGGCATGCGCCAGCGGGTGATGATCGCCATGGCGCTCGCCTGCGATCCCAAGTTGCTGATCGCCGACGAGCCGACCACGGCCCTCGATGCCACAGTGCAGGCGCAGATCCTCGACCTGCTGCGCACATTGCAGGCGGAGCTCGGCCTCGCCATCATCCTCATCACCCACAATCTCGGCGTGGTGGCGGAGAATGCGCACCGGGTGCTCGTCATGTATGCCGGCCGCAAGGTGGAGGAGGCCCCGGTGGCGGAGCTGTTCCGCGCGCCGCGCCATCCCTATACGCGCGGCCTGCTGCGGGCCTTGCCCAACCCCGAGGCGGAGGGGGAAGGCGCGCGGGTGCCGCTGATGGAATCCCCGGCATCGTTCCCGCCCTGTCGGCCCTGCCGCGCGGCTGCGCCTTCGGCCCGCGCTGCCCGATCATCGCAGCGGCCTGCGAGGAGGCCCGGCCCGCCCTGCGGGTGCTGGGCGGCACCGCTGTCGCCTGTTTCCGCGCCGAGGAGGCCATCCCATGAGCAGCCACGGCACGCCCCTCCTCGACGTCCAGAACCTCATGAAGCACCATGGCGACGTGCGCGCCGTGGATGGCGTCAGCTTCTCCATCGCTGCTGGCGAGACGGTCGGCCTCGTGGGCGAATCCGGCTGCGGCAAGTCCACGCTCGGCCGCACCCTCATGGGCCTCGCCCCGGCCACCTCCGGCACGGTGCGGCTCGATGGCGAGGTGATCTCGGGTCTGCCCTATGCGCAGCTGCGCCCGCTGCGGCGGCGCATGCAGATGGTGTTTCAGGACCCCTACGCCTCGCTCAATCCGCGCAAGCGCGTGGCGGACATCATCGCGGAACCGCTGCAGGTGCACGGCATCGGGACCGCGCAGGACCGGCGGGCCAAGGTGCAGGAGCTGATGGCGCGCGTGGGCCTGCCGGTGGATGCGGGCGGACGCTTCCCGCACGAATTCTCCGGCGGCCAGCGCCAGCGCATCGGCATCGCTCGCGCGCTCGCCCTTAATCCCGCGCTCATCGTTGCCGACGAGCCGGTCTCCGCGCTCGATGTGTCGGTGCAGGCGCAGGTCATCAACCTGATGGTGCGCCTCCAGAAGGAGATGGGGCTCTCCTATCTGTTCATCTCCCACGATCTGGCGGTGGTGCATTACATCGCCGACCGCATCCTGGTGATGTATCTGGGCAAGATCGTCGAGGTGGCGGACCGGGCGCGGGTGTGGAAGCAGCCGCTCCATCCCTATACGGCGGGCCTTCTCGCCGCCCATCCGGCGCCAGACCCCGCCGGCGCCCACCGGCCGCGCGTGCGCATCACCGGCGACATGCCGAGCCCCACCAACCCGCCCTCGGGCTGCCGCTTCCACACCCGCTGCCCGTTCGTGGAAAACCGCTGCACCGCCGAGGCGCCCGCGCTTCGCGCCCTCCCCGATGGCCGTCAGGTGGCCTGCCACCGCGTAGAGGTGACCGGTGCAGGCGAGGCCCGTTCCCCGTCCGAGATTCTCTCCCTTGAACCCATCACGGCGCCTGCGCCCGTCTGAACGAGACCCGTCATGACCTCAGAGCTTGATCGCCTGCCCTTCGGTCCCATCTCCCGCCGCCTGTTCCTTGGCGGCGCGGGCGCTGCCGCCGCAACTTTGTTCATCGGCCAGAACGGCAAGGCCTTTGCCGCCGAGACCGGGCAGAAGGGCGGCACGCTCACCATGGCCGTGTGGCCGGACCCGACCGCGCTGGTGTGCGCCTTCACGTCTTCCGATCAGGTGGTGCTCTCCTCCGCCAAGATGACCGAGGGGCTCGTGGCCTATGGCTACGACTTCCTGCCCCGCCCGCGCCTTGCCACCGCGTGGGAGCCGTCCGCCGACGGTCTGTCCATCAAGTTCACGCTCCGCCAGGGCGTGAAGTGGCATGACGGGACGGACTTCACCTCCGCCGACGTCGCCTTTTCCTTCCTCAACCTGCTGAAGCCGAACCATCCGCGCGGGCGTGGCACCTTCGCCAACCTCACCGCCGTGGACACGCCGGACGCCCACACCGCCATCCTGCGCTTCTCCAAGCCCTCGCCGGTGGTCATGAACGCGCTGTCGGGCATGGAAAGCCCCATCCTGCCCAAGCACATCTATGAGAATGGGGACCCGCTGCGGAACCCGGCCAACAACGCGCCCATCGGCACCGGCCCGTTCAAATTCGTGGAATGGAAGCGCGGCAGCCACATCATCCTGGAGCGCTTCGACGGCTATTGGGCGCAGGAGCGGCCCTATCTCGACCGCATCGTGATGCGCATCATCAACGATGCCGGTGCCCGCGCAGCAGCGCTGGAGACGGGAGAGATCCTGCTCGCCGGCCCCAATCCCGTGCCCTACAGCGAGTTGGCGCGCTTCCGTGCCAATCCGAAGTTCGACGTCGAGACACGCGGTGAGGAGCTTCTCCAGCACGCGCAGGCCATCGAGGTGAACCTGCGCAACCCCATCCTCGCCAAGGTGGAGGTGCGCCAGGCCATCCTTCAGGCGGTCAACCGCGAGGCCATGGCCCGCGCGGTCTGGTATCAGAGCGGCCGTCCCGCCACGAGCCCGATCCCCTATCAGGCCGGCGACCTCAGGCTCGCCAATCCGCCCGCCTATCCCTTCGACGTCAAGAAGGCAGAAGCCCTGCTCGATGCCGCCGGCTATCCGCGCGGCGCGGACAAGATGCGCTTCAAACTGCGCCTCGACTGGCTGCCGCTCGGCGAAGCCAACCTGCGGGCGGCGGAATTCATCAAGCAGTCGCTCCAGCGGGTGGGCATCGACATCACCATCCGCTCCTCCGACCTGCCGACTTACCTCAAGACGATCTATGGCGACTATGATTACGACCTGAACGTTTTCCTCTACGCACCCATCTTCGACCCCTCCATGGGCCTCCAGCGCTTCTACTGGTCGAAGGCGGCCAAGCCGGGCTCGCCCTTCGTGATCGCCAGCGGCTATTCCAGCCCGGAGATGGACAAGATTCTCGAAAGCGCCTCCACGGAGATGGATCCGGCCAAGCGCAAGGCGCTGTTCCACGACTTCCAGCGCCTCGCCATGACCGACCTCCCCGTGCTGCCGCTGCTCGATCTCGATTACACCGCGATCATCAGCAAGCGCGTGCATGGCGTCATGGACATGCCGGAGGGCATCCGCGGCAGCTTCGAGAACGTCTGGCTCTCAGCCTGAGGACGTTTCCCGGACGGGATGCGCCAGCGCGTATCCCGTCTGGCTGCCTAAGAGCCCGTTTGGAAATTCGTGATCCGGGGATTCCTGTTTGTCCGTGCTTATGATTCAAGCTCTGGATGTGGACAGCAGAGCAGCGGGACCGGATGGCCAGGATCGCCCGGAAGACGAAACGCTATCCGTCGGACCTGACGGATGAGGAATGGGAGCGGATGGCGCCGTTGATGCCGGCTCCTGGGCGCCGGGGGCGCCCCCGCGAGGTGGAGTTCCGGGAAGTCATCAATGCGGTGCGCTATCTGGTGCGTTCAGGCGGCGGCTGGCGGATGCTGCCGATCCATTTCGGACACTGGCGCACCGTCTACGGCTGGTTCCGCGAACTGGCGCGCCGCTTTCTGTTCCAGACCATCCACGATGTCGAACTGATGCTCGATCGCGAGCGGGCCGGGCGTGAGGCGAGCCCGACGGGGGCGGTGATCGACAGTCAGACGATCAAGGCGCCGCAAGCCGAAGCCAGGGGCTACGATGCCGGCAAGAAGATCGTCGGGCGCAAGCGCCACATCGCGGTCGACACCGACGGGCGGCTCCTGATGGTCCATCTGACGACCGCGGACATCTCCGACAGTGCCGGCGCACAGATGATCCTCGATGCGATCCGCAGGCGCTGGCCGTGGGTGAAGCATCTCTTCGCCGACGCCGCCTACGACCGGCTCAAGCTCATGGACAAGGCCACCTATCTCGACTTCGTGGTCGAGATCATCCGCCGCCGCGATGGCGTGCAGGGCTTCGAAGTCCTGCCGCGACGCTGGGTCGTCGAGCGCACCTTCGGCTGGATGACCCGATGGCGCCGCCTCGTGCGCGACTATGAGCGCCGCATCGACGTCTCAACGGCGATGATCCTCGTCGCGATGGGCGGAAATCTTGCCCGAAGAAATGCCCATCCGTGAATTTCCAAACGGGCTCTAAGAGGCCGCGGGAAAATCTAACTGCGGACCCGTGCCCGGCGCGGCGCCGCCGCATCACTCCTCGCGGCCGCCGTAAGGCTCTGAACCGCCGGCATGCCGGGCCCAGCGAAGCCAGCCGCGATGAAGGCCACCAGCTCGCGGACGATGGCTTCATCGTCCTGCGTGTCGCACAGGCCGCCCGACTGGCGCTTGAGACGCAGGGAGGTGGGGTCGGCGTCGGTCAGCACCTGCATCACCGCGCCGATGGAGAAATTGTAGCGCCAGTAGATGTCCGCCCGCGACAGATGCGGGGCGGCATCCTGAATGACCCGGACAAAGCGGTGCACCAGCGGGTCCACCCGGTCCACGAAGACGCGGATCGTGTCCTCGCTCGGTCGCGCGCGGACCTGCAACAGCAAGCGGATGAGCGAGCGTCCGCCATTGTCATCGCGGCTCAGTTCGACGATGGGCCGGACCATCACCTCGATGATCTCGGCGATCTTCAGCGCCTTCCCGCCAGCCGCCGCGACCAGCGCCTCGAGCGCGGCCGCGCGGGCGGCGGTATAGGGGGTCATGCGCCGGTCGAGGACCTGCCTGACGAGCTCGTCCTTGGAGCTGAAATAATAGTTCACTGCGGCGATGTTCACGCCCGCGGCTTCTGTGATCTCGCGCAGGGTGGCGGCATCGAATCCGCGCGTGGCGAACACGGCTTCGGCGGCGGCGAGAATGCGCAGCCTCGGTTCCCCGTCGCGTTCCTCGCGTGGAGCGGCGGCAGCGCGACGTGGCTTCTGCAGGCGCGGCCGGGCGACCTCGCTCTTCTGCTCCGCCGGATCGGACGCGCTCATCCCTTCCTCGCTGATGCCCTCGCTCGCAAGGACTTAAGCAGGATCATCCGGTTGGGGCAACCGACACGGCTTCCTCCGCGGCCGCCTCGCCCATAGCGCCCAGCGGCTGTGCGGCTTCCCCACCCCCGCGTGAGGTGATTGCGGAGCGCAGTCAGGCAAGATGCCGGGTGAAAAAGGCCTGCAGCGTCCTGCTGGACATGTCGTACATGCGAGGTTCAGGCGAGCCAGCACATTAATTCGATAAATTTGATTGATTAAATCTTAGAGACTGGCAAACTCCCTCTCCCGCGCCGATCCGCTCGTGATCGCCAGGGCCAAGGAAGCGTTCGCCATGCCTCACCCTCTGTTCGCCCTCGATGCCGCAAACCCTCACCTCGCCAAGGCCATCGCGCTGCGCGAGATCTTCGCGCGCGATGCGGTGGAGCGCGATCAGGAGGGCGGGCGGCCGGAGGCGCAGATTCGCCTGCTGAAGGAGAGCGGCCTGCTGAACGCGCTGATTCCGAAGGAATATGGCGGCGCCGGCGAGCCCTGGTCCACGGCGCTGAAGATCGCCCGGGAATTCGCCAAGGTGGATGGCTCGCTGGGCCACATCTATGCCTACCACTTCAACTCCGTGCACGCCGCCTATGTGCGCGGCACGCCGGAGCAGGCGGCCGATTTCTATCGCCGCTCGGCCGCAGGCAACTGGTTCTGGGGCAATACGGCCAACAGCTTCTCCCGCAGCCTGTTCGGGCGGCGGGATGGGGCGGACTGGATCCTCGACGGCTATCGTCCCTTCACCTCCGGCTCCCATGTGGCCGATTACATTCAGGTGGCCTTCGAGGACGAGGCCACCAACGAACGGCACTTCGCCGCCATCCCCTCAAACAGGGAGGGGCTGACCATCGAGAATGACTGGAACGGCATCGGCCAGCGCCAGACCGGCAGCGGGCGCGTCACTTATACGAACGTGCGCATCCGGTCGGACGAGATCTTCGATTTTCGCGCCAATGAGGCCAAGCCCTTCCAAACGCTGACGCCCTTCCAGCAGCAGAGCGTGCTGCTCAACGTCTTCGTCGGCAGCGCGCAGGGCGCCCTCATCGCGGCGCGCGACTATACGCGCGAGAGTTCCCGCCCCTGGCTGCATTCCGGCGTCGAGCGCCACATCGACGATCCGTGGGTGAAGCGGGTCTATGGGGATCTCTACATCAAGACCAAGGCGGCGACCGCCCTCGCCGATGAAGCCGCCGAGGCGCTCGATGCGGTGTGGGCGCGCGGCCGCGATCTGACAGAGGAAGAGCGCGGCGCCGCCGCCGTGAAGATCGCCGCCGCCAACGTCTATGCCGGCAATGTGGCGCTGGAAGTCACGAGCCAGATCTTCGAGGTGATGGGCGCGCGCTCAGCCACCACCGCTCACGGGTTCGACCGCTTCTGGCGCAACGTGCGCACCCACACGCTGCACAACCCCGCCGAATACAAGACCCGCAACGTGGGCGCCTGGGTGCTCACCGGCGAACCGCCGGCCCCCAGCACGTTCCAATAGGCCGCAGTTTCGGCCCCGCTCCGCTCTCCCCCAGCCTTATCCGAGGACATTCACCGCCATGTCGGGTCCCTTTGTCGACCGCCGTTCTTTCTCCCTCGGCCTTGCCGCTTCCCTTGGCCTCGCACCCCTCGCTGGCCGTGCCGCGTTCGCGGCCGGCGCGGATGCAGGCGGCACGCCGGTGCGCGGCGGGGTGCTGCGTTTTCTCGTGGAGCAGGAACCGACGACGCTCGTCACCATCGCCCACACCGCCGGCCCCTCCACCCGCGTCTCGCCCAAGGTGACGGAGGGCCTGCTGCAATATGGCTTCGACTATGAGCCGAAACCCCAGCTCGCAACCGAGTGGAGCGAGAGCCCGGACGGCCTCACCTATGTCTTCAAGCTGCGTCCCAACGTGAAATGGCATGACGGCAAGGATTTCACCTCCGCCGACGTCGCCTATTCCATCAAGCTGCTCAAGGAAAACCACCCGCGCGGGCGCGCCACCTTCTCGTCTGTCACCGTGGTGGAGACGCCCGATCCGCTCACCGCCATCATCCGCCTGTCGAAGCCGGCGCCCTATCTCTTGGTGGCGCTCGATGCCTCCGAATCCCCCATCGTGCCCAAGCACCTCTATGAGGGCACCGATCCGCTGACCAACAAGAACGCCAGCGCCCCCGTGGGCACCGGGCCGTTCGTGTTCCGTGAATGGGTGAAGGGCAGCCACATCATCCTCGACCGCAACCCCAATTATTGGGACCCCGGCAAGCCTTATCTCGACCGCGTCGTGGTCCGCTTCATCGCCGACCAGAGCGCCCGTTCGGCCGCCTTCGAGACCGGCGAACTGGATCTCGGCGGCGGGCCGCCGGTGCCGCGTTCCGATCTCGCCCGCATTCAGGCCCTGCCGAACATCGGCTCGGACACCCGGGGCTATGAATACAACGGCAACATGACCCAGCTCTTCTTCAACTTCGATACGCCGGTGCTGAAGGACAAGAAGGTGCGCCTCGCCATCGCCAAGGCCATCGACCACAAGAAACTGCTGGACGTCGTGTATTTCGGCTACGGCACCATCGCGCCCTCGCCGCTCGGCGTCGATGTGAAGAAGTTCATCGACCCGAACATCAAGACCTATGGCTTCGATCTGTCTGCCGCCAACAAGCTGCTGGACGAGGCCGGCTATCCGCGCAAGGCCGATGGCACGCGCTTTCCGCTGCGCCTCTATGCCAATCCGTACAACTCCCAGGCCTCCGGGGATTTCGTGAAGCAGGCGCTGGCGCGCATCGGCATTCCGGTGGATTTCCAGTTCTTCGATTTCTCCACCTATCTCCAGAAGGCCTACACGGTCCGCGACTTCGACCTGACGCTGGAATCCCTCTCCACCACGTTCGACCCGACGCCCGGCGTGCAGCGCGTCTACTGGTCCAAGAACTTCAAGATCGGCCTGCCCTTCTCCAACGCCTCCCATTACGACAATCCGGAGGTGGATGCCTTGCTGGAAGCCGCCGCTGTGGAGGCGGACGAGGAGAAGCGCATCGCCATCTGGCGCAAGTTCCAGCAGGTGACCCATGACGACGTGGCGGCCGTGAACCTCATCTCGCCGGCGGGCGTCACCCTCTTCAACAAGAAGGTGAAGAACCACACGCTGGGCGTGACGGGCGTGAACGCCAGCTTCGCCGACGTTTATTTCGAGAAGTGATCCGGCTTTCAGGAGACACATCCATGCCCGGACCGCTGCGCGTCGCAAAGGCGCTCCGTCGCACCGCCCTCCAGGCCGTGCCGACGGTCCTCATCATCGTGATCCTGAATTTCTTCCTGCTGCGCCTCGCCCCCGGCGACGCAGCCGAAGTGATGGCGGGGGAAGCGGGCTCGGCCACCGCCGAGACGCTTGCCGCCCTGCGCAACCGCTTCGGGCTCGATCTGCCGGTGCTGCAGCAACTGGCGGATTATCTCTGGACGCTCGCCCATTTCAGCCTCGGAGACTCCCCGCGCTACAACATGCCGGTGGCAGCCCTCATCGGCCAGCGGCTGCCCAACACGCTGGCGCTCATGGCGCTGGCGCTCGGCCTCGCGCTCGTCATCGGCATCGCGCTGGGCGCCCTCATGGCGAGCTTCGTCGGCCGCCTGCCGGACCGCGTGCTCTCGGTGCTTGCGCTGCTGTTCTATTCCATCCCCAGCTTCTGGATCGGCCTCATGCTGATCGTGCTGTTCTCCGTGAAGCTCGGCTGGCTGCCCAGTGGCGGGGCCGAAAGCATCGGCGCCGGCTATACGGGTTGGGAGGCGTTCGTTGATCGCCTGCGCTTCATGGTGCTGCCGGGCCTGTCGCTGGCCCTGTTCTATGTGGCCATCTATGCCCGCCTGACGCGCGGCGACATGCTGGAAGTACGGGCGCAGGATTATGTGCGCACCGCGCAGGCCAAGGGCCTGCCGCCCTTCGCCGTCACCACTCGCCATGTGCTGCGCAATGCGCTGCTGCCTGTCACCACCATGGCCGGCATCCATCTCGGCGGCCTCATGGGCGGGGCCGTGGTGGTGGAGACGGTCTATAGCTGGCCGGGTCTCGGCCGCCTCGCCTATGAGGCGGTGATGGGCCGCGACTTCAACGTGCTGCTCGGCATCCTCCTTCTCTCGTCCCTGCTGGTGGTCGCGGTCAATGCGTTGATCGACCTCTTCCAGGCCTGGCTCGACCCGCGGATCGAGGTGCGCTGATGACCAAGAGCCAAGCCCTCCCCGCTCCCGCCACGCTGGAGCATCCGTCCTCCGGCCCCGCCGCCCTCCCGGCCGCCGGCACCGGCGATCTCGCCAACTGGCCCAATGTGCACGCCCCCGATGCGGCACGGGCCACCGAACAGGCCGTGGAGCGTCTCGCCCCCTCCGGCCGCCACCGCGCGCTGCGCGCCTTCCTCACCAATCCCAACGCCGTGGCGGGCAGCCTCATTCTCCTCGCCGTGCTGGCCGCCGCGCTCGCCGCGCCCATCCTCTATCCGGACGATCCGCTGGAAATGGCGGGCCGCCCTCTGATCTGGCCGGGCCAGTCGCCGGAATTTCCCCTCGGCACCGATGCCCTCGGGCGTGACGTGGCAGCCGGCGTGTTCCATGGCGCGCGGGTGAGCCTGCTCGTCGGCGCGATGGCGACCATCGTCAGCCTGCTGGCGGGGACGCTGGTGGGCGCGCTCGCCGGCTATTTCGGCGGCCGGACGGATGATGTGCTGGTGAAGCTCATCGAGGTCTTCCAGACCATTCCGGGCTTCATATTGCTCATCGTGCTGGTGGCCATCGCCCAGCCCTCCATTCCCGCCATCACGCTTGCCATCGGCCTCGTTTCCTGGCCCTCGGTGGCGCGTCTCGTGCGGGCGCAGTTCCGTTCGCTGCGGGAGAAGGATTTCGTCATGGCCGCGCGCGGGCTCGGCTACGGGCACGGGCGCATCATCTTCCGCGAGATCCTTCCCAACGCCCTGCCGCCGGTCATTGTCATGGCATCGGTGACGGTGGCCACCGCCATCCTCATGGAAAGCGCGCTCTCCTTCATGGGGCTCGGCGATCCGAACGTGGTGAGCTGGGGCTCCATGATCGGCGCCGGGCGCGAGATGCTGCGCACCGCCTGGTATCTCAGCGCCGTGCCGGGCCTTGCCATCGTCTTCACCGTGCTCTCGCTCAACCTCATCGGCGACGGGCTCAATGACGCGCTGAACCCGCGCCTGTCCGGGGAGCGCCGCTGATGGCCCCGCTGCTCGACGTACGCGATCTCTCCATCGCCTTTCCCCGCGCCACGCCCGTGCGCGGCCTCTCGCTCACCGTGGAGCAAGGCGAAACCGTGGCTCTGGTGGGCGAGAGCGGCTCCGGCAAGTCGCTCACCGCGCTGGCGCTGCTGCGTCTCCTGCCGGCGGGCGCCCGCATCGCCAGCGGCGAGGTGCGTTTCCGGGGCGAAGTGCTCTCCAGCCTGCCGCCGCGCGCCCTGCGGCAGGTGCGCGGGCGCGACATCGCCATGATCTTTCAGGAGCCGATGACCTCCCTCAATCCGGTGGTCACGGTGGGCCAGCAGATCATCGAGGTGGTGCGCCTGCATCAGGGGCTCGGCCGCGCGGCGGCGCGGGCACGGGCCATCGAGCTGCTCGATCTGGTGCGCATTCCCGAACCCCAAAGGCGGGTGGACGAATATCCCCATCAGCTCTCGGGCGGGATGCGCCAGCGGGTGATGATCGCCATCGCGGTGGCCTGCTCGCCGAAGCTGCTCATCGCCGACGAGCCGACCACGGCCCTGGACGTCACCATTCAGGCGCAGGTGCTGGACCTGCTCGACCGCCTGCGCCGCGAGCTCAACATGGCGCTCCTCCTCATCACCCATGACCTCGGCGTGGTGGCCGAATGGGCGGACCGGGTGGTGGTCATGTATGCCGGCCGCAAGGTGGAGGAAGCGCCCTTCGAGACGCTGTTCGGCACGCCGCTCCATCCCTATACGCGCGGCCTGCTCCACGCCTCGCCGCGCCTTGAGACCGGCCTGCACTACACCTCCGGCCGGCTCACCGAGATCCCCGGCAGCATCACCACCGCTGCCGGCGAAGCCGGCTGCGCCTTCGCGCCCCGCTGCGCGCTGGCACGGCCCTCCTGCCGGGTCGTGCCGCCGGATATCCGGCCCGTCGCCGCCGGCCATCTCGTCGCCTGCCCCGTCACCACATCGCGCGAGGTGGATCATGCCGCTGCTGTCGGTTGATGACCTGAAGACCCATTACGACGCCGGCGGCGGCCTCCTGAAGGCAGTGGACGGCGTCTCCTTCGCCATCGCGCCGGGCGAGACCGTCGGCCTCGTGGGCGAGAGTGGCTGCGGCAAGTCCACGCTGGGCAAGACCCTGCTGCGCCTCGTGCAGCCCACATCGGGACGCATCCTCTTCGACGGGGTGGACGTGGGCGCGCTCGGGCAGAAGGAACTTCGCGCCTATCGCCGCAAGGTGCAGATGGTGTTTCAGGATCCCTTCGGCTCGCTCAATCCGCGCCATACGGTGGAGGAGATCCTCTCCGGGCCCCTCGCCGTTCACGGCATCGGTAGCCGGGCAGACCGGCGGCAGCGGGTGCTGGAGGCGCTGGACGGCGTCGGCCTGCCGCGCGATGCCCTGAAGCGCTATCCGCACGAATTCTCGGGTGGCCAGCGCCAGCGCATCGGCATCGCCCGCGCGCTCATTCTGGAGCCGCGTCTCATCATCTGCGACGAGCCGGTCTCGGCGCTCGATCTGTCCATCCAGGCCCAGATCCTGAACCTGCTGGCGGATACGAAGGCGCGGCTCGGCCTCTCCTTCCTGTTCATCTCCCATGACCTGTCTGTGGTCCGCTATTTCGCCGACCGCGTGCTGGTCATGTATCTCGGCCGCATCGTGGAAAGCGGCTCCTGGCAGAGCCTGTGGGAGCGCCCGCTGCATCCCTACACGCGGGCGCTGATGGAGGCGGTGCCGACGCCCGGCCGGCGGCGCCACGCGCCCTCCCTCGGCGGCGACCTGCCGAGCCCGCGCAACGTGCCCACCGGCTGCCGCTTCCATCCACGCTGCCCGCTCGCCAGCGCCCGCTGCGTGGCGGAGGAGCCGGCCCTGCGCGCCGCATCCTCCGGCCATGCGGTGGCCTGCCACCACGCGGACGTGCCCCCGCTTCACTGATCCCTCAAGGAGACCTCATGGTCCAGTATCGCTATCTCGGCCGCAGTGCCCTCAAGGTGTCCCCGCTCGCGCTCGGCACCATGATGTTCGGCGGCCCCACCGACGAGCCCACCGCCCACCGCATCATCGCCAAGGCGAAGGATCAGGGCTTCAATTTCATCGACACCGCCGACGGCTATCAGAAGGGCCAGTCGGAAGTGGTGGTGGGCAACGCCATCCGATCAGACCGCGATTACTGGGTGCTGGCCACCAAGTTCGCCAACAACCACGGCATCGGCCCCAACCGGGGCGGCATCTCGCGCAAGTGGATCACCGAGACGGTGGAGAACAGCCTGCGCCGGCTCGGTACGGACTATATCGACATCCTCTATTTCCACCGCTCGCCCTTCGAGCAGCCACTGGGCGAGGCGGTGCGCGCCATCGCCGATCTCATCCGCGCCGGCAAGCTGCGCTATTTCGGTGTGTCCAACTTCCGCGGCTGGCGCATCGCCGAAGTGGCCAATCTGGCGGATGAGTTCGGCATCGACCGCCCGGTGGCGAGCCAGCCGCTATACAACATCGTCAACCGTTCAGCCGAGGCCGAGGAACTGCCCGCCGCCGCCCACTACGGCCTCGGCATCGTGCCCTATTCGCCGCTGGCGCGCGGCGTGCTTACCGGCAAATACGCCCCTGACGCCGCCCCCGAGGCCGACAGCCGCGCCGGGCGCAACGACAAGCGCATCTACGAGACCGAATGGCGGCCGGAATCGCTGGCGGTCGCCGCCGAGATCAAGCGCCATGCGGAAGCGCGAGGGATTTCTGCCGCGGATTTCGCTCTTGCGTGGGTGCTCAACAACAAACTGGTGACCGCGCCCATCGCCGGCCCGCGCACGGAAGCCCATTGGGACAACTACGTCCGCGCCCTCGACTATCGCTTCACCGCGGAGGATGAGGCGCTGGTGGATCGCCTCGTGCGCGAGGGTCATCCCTCGACGCCCGGTTTCACCGACCCGAGCCATCCCATCGAAGGCCGCGTGCCCTGGACCGGCGGCGTTCCTGCCGCCGCCAAGGTCGAGGCACGCGCGCCCGTGGTGCTGGCCAAGGCCGGCTGAAAGCCGCCGCCGGCATGAACCGGGGGCAATTGCCGGCGGCGGCCCCCTTTCCCGATCCCGTCCGTTTTAAAGGAATGCCGTCATGAGCCTCGTCCTAACCGAAAGGCCGGAGGTCACACCCGGTGCGCCGGCAGCGCCCGTGCTGCGCGGGCCGCTGGACTTTCCCGACAGCCCCCTCTCGCGCTCGGCGCGGCAGCCGCTCATGCTCGGCCTGTTCCTGAACCTTCAGGATATCCGCATCTCCAGCGTGCCCACGTCCAACAGCTGGACCTATGACTACAACGTGGAGCTGGTGAAGAAGGCGGATGCGCTGGGCTTTGATCTCGCCTTCAGCCGGACCCAGTGGCTGCCCAAGGGCGGCTATGACGGGGAGGCCTCTCTCGACAGCTTCGTGGCGCTCGGCGCCATGGCGGCGGTGACGCAGAACATCCTGCTCGTCTCCACCCTGCACGTGCTCTACGGCCCCTGGCATCCGCTGCACATCGCCAAGATCGGCGCCACCTTCGACCATATCGCCAAGGGCCGCTGGGGCATCAACATCGTGACCGGCCACCGGGCCATCGAGCATGAGATGTTCGGCTGGAACCGCATCGAGCACGACCAGCGCTACGAGATGACGGCCGAGTTGTTCGAGGTGCTGCACCGCCTGTGGACGGACACGGAGAACTATTCCCATGTCGGCCGCCTCAATCCGTGGCGGGTGCATAATGGCTACATCACGCCCAAGCCCGCTTATGGCCGGCCCATCCTCGTCACCGCTACGGGATCGCCCGCCGGTATCGACTTCGCCGCGACCCATTCGGACTTGCTGTTCGTGACCTCTCCGGGCGGGGCGCATATCGACAGCGCTCTGGAGACGCTGCCGGCCCACATCGCCACCATCAAGGCCCGCGCCCGGGCGCTCGGCCGGGAGGTGAAGACCATCATCAATCCCGTGGTGGTGAGCCGCTCGACCGAGGAGGCGAGCTGGGCCCATGCCCGCGCCATCGCCGAGAACAAGCCGGGCGCGGACCACGTGCAGTTCTTCCAGAACAACAATTACGACAGCGATGCCTTGGCCTGGCAGGGCCGCAAGGATGCCCGCAACAAGCAGGGCCTTGGACTCGGCGGCAATATCGAGGTGATCGGCACGCCGGAACAGGTGGTGGAGCAGTTCGCCGCCCTGAAAGCGGCCGGCATCGATGGCGTTCAGCTGAGTTTCTATGACTTCCGCGAGGATTTCGACCACTTCACCCGCGAGATCCTGCCCCTGCTCAAGGAGGCCGGCCTTCGACTTTGAACCGGCCGGCGATTGCATCACGCCCCCACTCGCCCTTCGCGGTCGGGGACACTCCATGTGACCCACGGTTGAGATGGCAGCGCGCCCCCGGGCGCCACTGTCATCTCACGCCGCGACGGACGACAAACCGCCGCCAGGCCCGCCACGGGTTGGTCTCAGGCGAACATGACATCCTGATAGGTGGCGTGGATGCTGATCACCACGTCCTGGAAATCGTTATCGGCGATGGCGCTCGCCAGGTCCTCGAAGCCGATCTCCAGGACGTCGCCGCCGGTTTCCGTCCCCGAGAGCACATGGATGTCATGGCCCGGATTCAGTTCGTCGTAGGAGTGGAAGACCGTGGCGCCCGTCAGAACGCCGCGGCTGGCGCTGACGAGGATGGGCGCCGCGCCTGAATCCACATTCGCGGCGCCCGAGCCGTCGGCCGAGACGAACATCAGGTCGTCGGGCAGATCGCCGAAGACATTGTGCCCGTTCTGCACCAGGAAGAAGCCGATGTGCTGATCCGGCCCCGGCGTGCCAAGGGCAATGGCCTTCTGAGCGTTTCCAGACGCAAGGGTATTCGTATAGGCGAGATGGACGTTGGAGATCCTGCCGTCGTCGCCGACGAAATAGTAACCCAGCGTGTTGGCATAGGCCGAGCCGGCGCTTTCCATGTGCATGGTGAAGGACGCGTCGCCATCGCCCATGAGGAAATCCTCGTCCGCGATGCCGTTGACGGCGCCCTTCGCGACCGGCGAGCCCTCGGACAGCGACGGCGTATAATTGACGAAGCTGATGTCCATGTGCGTGGTTCCACCCACCTTGCGCACCGGGGACATGAAGTCACCGCCCGCATAGTCGCCCTTCAGCTCGAACGACACGCTGCCGATGGTCAGCATCGCGCCATCCGCCGTCTTGGTGGAATGGACGGCCGCGGGATCGTAGCGGGCATCCAGAATGTCGAGCGTGCCAGTCTTGCCGAAGCCATAGACGGTGTCGCCTTGCAGATCGGCGAGCTTGTCGCGCAGGATGTTGCGGCCGGAGCCGAAGATGATCGTATCGGCACCGGCGCCGCCGCTGATGATGTCGTTGCCGTTGCCGCCGCTGATCCAGTCGTTTCCGGCCCCGGCGCTGATGACGTTGTTGCCGTCGTTTCCGGTGATCTTGTCGCTGCCGTTGCCGGTGATGATGTTGCTGACCAGCGAGCGCGCATCGCCATGATAGAGCAGCGCGTTGTAGATGTTGCCCTGGGCCTGGTACTGGGCCGTTCCGGCCACCGCTTCGTTGTTGAGATCGGCGATCTGCGCCTTGGAAAAGGTCAGCCACTGACCGGGACGCAGGTCGTCCACCTGATCCTCATTGAAGGCGCTGAGGTCATAGGTGACCGTCGCACCTGCCGTCCAGACGGTGGAGAAGATCTTGCCGGTGCTCGACGCGCCCGTGTTGGGCGCGGGGACGCCATTGATGGTCTCCTGCCCGGTGACCGGATCCCACTTATAGACGTCCGTCGTGCCGACCTTGCTGAAATTGGCGCCGTAGAGCTCCTGCAAGGCGGCGATGTCGAACATCATGTAGCTTTGGGGCGAAGAGCCGGCGATGGCTTCGGTGGAGCCTGCTGTATTCGCGCCGAAATAGCTCGCATAGCTCATGACAGAGAATTCGTTGTCATTGAACTGCGGTGCGAGGGCGCCGTTGAAGCTGCCGTCGTGCCCGTGCTTCAGGCCGAACGCATGCCCCATCTCATGCATGATGGTGTTGAGAGCATCCGTGCCGAAATAGGCAGCCGGCGCCTGGCCGTTCCCGCCCAGCCACGTATCGCCCGCAACGCGGCTGTCGGAACTGGCATAGGGGCCGCTATTGGCCGGAAAGCGGGATTCTGAGCCCGTATCGGTAAATTGAGCAAAACGCAGCGTGGCTTCACTGGCGAGGCCGGACGTCACCTCCCTGAACACCAGATTGGTATAGGACGCCACGAGGCCGAGCGCTGTGCGCACGGCGTCCATCTGGGTTTGGGTGAGGGGAGCGAACTGGGCGAGTTCCTGGGTGTCGGGATAGCCTCCGGCGATGGAGGAATAGTCCGCCGCCGATGTGGGGAAGGCGTAGGTCATGACCGTCGCGGGCTGCGAACCGTTGAAGCTCGTGGTCCAGCGATAATCCATCAGTTCGGACTTCACATTGGGGTCCAGCCCCACTGTGCTGATACTGCCGCTATAGAGCCCGCCCTTCGGCTGGTCGACGATCGTGGACGTGAAGTTTTCCTGCGTATCGGCCATCGCAACATCCCACCGGCAAATCGCGTGCAATCCCCCAAGCGATCATGGTGAAGACATGCCCTGCCCTTGTGGACTGTCAAGCTGGCGGCGGGTCCCCGATCCGCGCCTGCGGCCGCAATACAGCTGCCGCAGCATTGTCAGAAACCACCACGCAGCAAGGCCTTGGCGGATCTCATCTGATCCGCCAAGGCCCCGAGCATTTCAATGGCCATTGATGAAACGCGTCAGCCGGCGCACAGCCTCATTCGCCCGGCTGGAGCGTATGGGACACCTCCGGGTGCGGCACGGCGGCGTCCCCGTGCTGCGTCAACGGCCGGTTGCCCGAGAGCGCCCGCAGCAGCACGTAGAAGACAGGCGTGAGCACGATGCCGAACACGGTCACGCCGATCATGCCCGAGAACACCGCGATGCCCATGGCCTGCCGCATCTCCGCGCCGGCACCGATGGAGGTGACCAGCGGCACCACGCCCATGATGAAGGCGAGCGAGGTCATGAGGATCGGCCGCAGCCGCAGCCGGCTGGCCTCGATGGCGGCCGCCACGGGCTTGCGGCCGGCGAACTCCAGCTCGCGGGCGAACTCCACGATCAGGATGGCGTTCTTGGCCGAGAGACCCACCAGCACCACGAGGCCGATCTGGGTGAAGACATTGTTGTCGCCCCCCGAGAGCCACACACCGGTGAGCGCGGCCAGCAGACCCATCGGCACGATGAGGATGATGGCGAGCGGCAGCATCAGGCTCTCATACTGGGCGGCCAGCACGAGGAAGACCAGGAAGATGGCCAGCGGGAACACCCAGACGGCGGAGTTGCCGGCGAGGATGTCCTGATAGGTCAGCTCTGTCCATTCGAAGGAGAAGCCCTTGGGCAGGGTTTCCCGCGCGATGCGCTCCACCGCCGCCTGCGCCTCGCCGGAGGAGAAGCCGGGCGCCGCCCCGCCGTTCACGTCCGCCGAGAGGAAGCCGTTGTAGCGCATGGCACGCTCGGGTCCCGCCGCGCTCTGCACCTTCAGGAGCGCCGAGAGAGGGATCATCTCGCCCCACTGCGAGCGCACCTTCAACGTGCCGATGTCCTCGGGCCGGGCGCGGAATGGCGCGTCCGCCTGCACCCGCACCGTATAGGTGCGTCCGAAAGCATTGAAGTCGTTCACATAGGCGGAGCCGAGATAGATCTGCATGGTCTCGAACACATCGGTCACGGCGACGCCCAGCTGGCGGGCCTTCACGCGGTCGATGTCGGCGAAGAGCTGCGGCACGTTCACCTGATAGGAGGAGAACAGGCCGGTCAGCTCTGGCGCCTTCATGGCGGCGGCGAGGAAGGCCTTGGTCGCCTCATCGAGCGCCGCATAGCCGCGGCCCGCGCGGTCCTCGATCTGCAGCTTGAAGCCGCCGATGGTGCCGAGCCCCTGCACCGGCGGGGGCGGGAACATGGCAATCATGGCGTCCGGAATGGCCGCATATTGCTGGTTCAGCGCCAGCGCCAACGCGTTGCCCGAGAGGTTCGGCGTACGGCGCTCCTCGAAGGGCTTCAGGCTCACGAAGACGATGCCCGAGTTGGACGAGTTGGTGAAACCGTTGATGGAAAGGCCGGGAAAGGCGATGGCGGATTCAACGCCAGGCGTCTTGAGGGCGATGTCGCTCATCTTGCGGATCACCTCTTCCGTCCGGTCGAGCGTGGCGCCGTCCGGCAGTTGGGCGAAGCCCACGAGATACTGCTTGTCCTGCCCCGGCACGAAGCCCGGAGGCACGGCCCGGAACAGAACGCCCGTGAGGCCGAGCAGCACCACATAGACCACCATCATCAGCGCCTTGTGGCTCACCGCCCGCTTCACCACCGAGCCATAGCCATTGGCACCGCGCACGAAAGCGACATTGAAGCGGCGGAAGAACCAGCCGAGACCGGCATCCATGATGCGCGTCAGCCGATCCTTCGGCGCGTCATGGCCCTTCAGCAGCAGGGCCGACAGGGCCGGCGACAGGGTGAGCGAGTTGATGGCTGAGATCACCGTCGAGATGGCGATGGTGAGGGCGAACTGCTTGTAGAACTGGCCCGTGAGGCCCGTGATGAAAGCGAGCGGCACGAACACCGCCACCAGCACAAGGGCGATGGCGATGATGGGTCCGGAGACCTCCTGCATGGCCTTGTAGGTGGCCGCCCCCGGCTCCAGCCCCTCCTCGATGTTGCGCTCCACATTCTCGACCACCACGATGGCGTCATCCACCACGATGCCGATGGCGAGCACGAGGCCGAACAGGGTCAGCGCATTCACCGAGAAGCCAAACAGGTGCATCACCGCAAAGGTGCCCACGATCGACACCGGCACCGCCAGCAGCGGGATGATGGAAGCCCGCCAGGTCTGGAGGAAGACGATGACCACAATCACCACCAACAGCACCGCTTCCAGCAGCGTATGCACCACGGCGTCGATGGAGGCGCGCACGAACTGGGTGGTGTCGTAGACGATGGAATAATCCACGCCTTCCGGCATGTTCTCCTTGATCTCGGACATCACCCGGCGCACGTCGTCGGCGATGCGGATGGCGTTGGAACCGGGCGCCTGGAACACCGGAACGGCCACCGCCTGCGTGTTGTTGAGCAGCGAACGCAGCGCATATTCGGACGCGCCAAGCTCGATGCGCGCCACATCCTTCAGCAGCACGATCTCGCCATTGGCGCCGCTCTTCACCACGATGCGGCCGAACTCCTCGGCGCTGGCAAGGCGACCCTGCGCATTCACCGAGAGCTGCAGGTCGAGACCGTTCGCTCCCGGCGAGGCCCCCACCACGCCCGCCGCCGCCTGCACGTTCTGCGCCTGGATCTCGCGCACGATGTCGGCGGCGGAGAGGCCGTGCTCGGCCACCTTCTGGGGGTCGAGCCAGATGCGCATGGAATAGTCGCCCGCGCCGAACAATTGCACCTGCCCCACGCCGTCGATGCGGGCGAGGCGGTCCTTCACGTTCAGCACGGCGTAATTGCGCAGATAGGTGGTGTCGTAGCGGTTATTCGGGGAAATGAGATGCACCACCATGGTCAGGTCCGGCGAGGACTTGACGGTGGTCACGCCGAGGCGCCGCACCTCTTCAGGCAGGCGCGGTTCGGCCTGCGAGATGCGGTTCTGCACCAACTGTTGCGCCTTGTCGGGATCCGTGCCGAGCTTGAAGGTGACGGTCAGCGTCATCAGGCCGTCGGTTGTGGCCTGGCTCGACATGTAGAGCATGCCCTCGACGCCGTTGATCGCCTCCTCCAGAGGCGTCGAAACGGTCTCGGCGATCACCTTGGGATTGGCGCCCGCATAGGTGGCGCGGACAACCACCTGCGGCGGCACCACCTCCGG
The DNA here is from genome assembly GCF_000010525.1 of Azorhizobium caulinodans ORS 571. Classification (GTDB taxonomy): domain Bacteria; phylum Pseudomonadota; class Alphaproteobacteria; order Rhizobiales; family Xanthobacteraceae; genus Azorhizobium; species Azorhizobium caulinodans. Next base: position 3,026,149 of record NC_009937.1, read on the forward strand.
ATATTCCGAGATGGGCATGGCGAGCATGCTGATGAGGCCGCCGAGGAAAATCAGGACCGACAACACGCCCGCGAAGATCGGGCGATCAATGAAGAATCTGGACAGGTTCACGGGACCCTCCCGGGCCGGCAGGCGGACATGCGTCATCGCGCGGCCGCCGCGGGCTGCGGCGCCGGATCTGCGATGGGTTGGCGAAATGATAAAAAGTTAGGGCTGCGCCGTGCGTCGGGGGCGGTTGACGCCCGGCGCAGCCCGCTCCCATCCCCGCTTGCGGACGGGGGTGGGAAACCTGTTAACGGTGCCGGGCCGGAGCCATACGGCCTGCGTCGGCGGCACCTTCAGCCGTGCCGGCGGATAAGGCCCGCCGGATCAGGATCTCAGTTGGCGGCAGCCGAGCGGCTTGTCGCCTCAGTCACCTGCATGGGTGCGGTCTCAGGTGTCACGGCAGCGCCGGGGCGGACGCGGTGCAGGCCGTTGACCACCACCCGCTCTCCGGCGGAGAGGCCCCGCGTGACAACGCGCAGGCCGTCCACCGGCGCGCCGAGCGTCACCTCGCGCCATACCGCCTTGTTGTCGGCGTCCACCACGAAGACGAACTTCTTGTCCTGATCGGTGCCCACGGCCCTTTCGCTCACGAGCACGGCGGGCGCCGATTGCGGCTGGCCCATCTCGAGGCGGGCGAACTGGCCCGGCAGAAGATGTCCGTCCGGATTGGCGAAGCGGGCACGCACGCGGACCGTACCGGTGCGCGGATCGACCTGATTGTCCACCAGTTGCATGACGCCAGTCACCGGCGGATTGCCGCCCGCCGTCATCCGCACCGGAATGCGGTCCAGCCGCTCGGTCACGTCGGCGCCTGTGCCAAGCGCGGCGAGGGCCTGGGCGACAGTCGCCTCATCCGCGTTGAAGCTGGCATAGATCGGATCGACGGAGACAAGGGAAGTCAGAAGCTGCGCGCCGGGGCCGGCAGCGATGAGATTGCCCACCGTGATCTCCGACTTGCCGACACGGCCGGCAACCGGCGCGCGGACCTGCGTGTAAGAAAGGTTCAGCCGCGCCACCGTGCGCCGGGCCTCCGCCGCCCGCAGGGCGGCCTGGGCCGCCCGCTGCGTATTGAGACGCTCGTCGAGATCGCGCTGGGACAGGGTGCGGCTCGTGAACAGGCGCTCACCGCGCTCCAGCTCGTTGCGCGCGAGTTCCAGCTGGGCCTCTGCCGAGGCCACCTGCGCGTCCGCCTCATCGAGGGCGGCCTGATAGGGCTCGGGGTCGATGGTCACGAGGAGGTCGCCGGCCTTCACCAGTGCGCCCTCGCGGAAGTGCACAGCCTTGATGGCACCGGCCACCCGCGAGCGCACCTCCACCCGCTCCACCGCCTCCAGACGGCCGGAGAAGCTCTCGTAAAGGCGCGTATCGCGCGCCTCCACGGTCGCAACCGCCACGGGCACGGGGGGCGGGCTTCCTGGGGCTGCGGCAGACGCCGCACCGCCTGCCGGCTTGAGCGCCGAGGGCACGACATAGATCCCGGCACCGATGGCGACCAGTACCACTGCACCAAGCAGCAGGCGCCGGCGCCACGGGGAAGAAGACCGGGTGGACGGGGACGGATCAGACACGCCGGTCACAGCCGGCTCGGACGGGGATACGGAAGCGGTCATCGGGGGTAATCCTGAAAGCGGGGCGGTTCAGGGAACAGACGGCGAGGCGACCGGCCGGGCACGACCCGTGGTCTCGAAAAAGCGGGTAAACATCGCTCTGAGCGCCCCCGCCCACTGGGGCGGACGGGCGGATCGGGATTGCACCGCCGCGGCATCTGCCGGAAGCGCATCCAAGAGATGGGCGAGAGCGTCGGGCCATTCGGTCGGCGCCGGCAGCAAATTCATCTCGGTGGGCACACCGGCCGCGTCCAGCGCGGCCGCATAGCGCACGCTGTCGTCGCGCATCAGGCAATCCTCCGCGCTCACCACGAGCGCGGGCGGTAAGCCCTTGAGCCGCCGGGCCGCAAGAGGCGCGGCATAAGGATGGTCCGCGGCCTGCGGCGAGCCCAGATAGGCTTGCCAGCCGTCCGCGTATTTGCATCCGCACGCCCCCGCCTCGGCCTCGCGTATCGAGGCCGTGCCGAGGCACGGATCCAGCATCGGTGACACAAGGATCTGGCCGGCGAGGGTCGGAGACTTCTGGTCGCGTGCCATCATGGCGAGACCGGCCGCGAGATTGCCCCCCGCCTCCTCGCCCGCCACATAGAGCGGCGCGCCCCGACCGGCGAGCGCAGCCCGACGACCGGCGAGCGCGGTGAGAACACCCAGCGCGGCGGTGAGCGCGAAGGGAAAGGGATGGTCGATCGCTAGCGGATAGTCCGCCGAAACCACGACCGCACCGGCTTCCGCCAGCAGGGCCGCGATGAAGGCGCCGCACTCCGGCGTGCCGCCGATGAAGGCGCCGCCGTGCAGATGCAGGACGAGCGGCACGTGACCCCGGCCCGCGCGCCGGCCATAGAGCCGCGCCGGCACGGCGCCGGTTCCGGTCTCGATGGAGATGTCCCGCCAGGGCGTCCCAGCGGCAGCGGCAGCGGTCATGGTCGGTGATCCCGTCAGCCGCATCGACGCGGCCTTGTGCGATGCGAAGACCCTATTTTATCCTTGCACCGTTGATAAACAGGCCAATCGGGAACTCATTATTCACGTCTGGAGACAATGAGCCCCAAAGAGGACGCGGCACATGGACCAGTTGGCGGCAATGCGCGCCTTCGTGCGGGTGGTGGAGAGCGGCAGCTTCACCCGCGCGGCGGACATTCTGGCCCTGCCCAAGGCCACGCTCTCGAAACAGATCCAGCAGTTGGAGACGCATCTCTCGACTCGCCTGCTCCATCGCACCACGCGCCAGGTGACGGTGACGCCAGACGGCGCCGCTTATTATGAACGCGCGCTCGCCATCCTTACGGACGTGGACGAACTGGACGGCTCACTGTCCACCAACCTGACCTGCCCGCGCGGACGCCTGCGCATCGATATTTCGCCCTCGCTCGCCACTGGCATCCTGATGCCGGCGCTGCCCGACTTCTTCTCCCGCTATCCGGAGATTCACATCGACATCGGCTGCACCGACCGGCCGGTGGACCTGGTGGGCGAAAATGTCGACTGCGTGATCCGGGTCGGCGAAATCCGCAACTCCAGCCTGATCGCGCGGCGGATCGGAGAACTCAATTTCGCCGCTGCGGCCGCGCCATCCTATATCGCGCGCCACGGGGAAATCCAGCACCCGAAGGATTTTGAGAAGGACCATGTGATGGTGCGCTATTTCAGCGCCACGACCGCCCATTATTATGCCTTCGACTTCATTCGCGACGCGGAGGAGGTCGAGGTTCTGGGGCGCTACAGTGTGGCCCTGAACGACGGCAATGCCTATGTATCGGCTGGTCTTGCCGGCCTTGGGGTGATCCTGTGTCCCATCTTCATGATGCAGGAGCACCTCGACGCCGGGACGCTGGTGCGCGTGCTGCCCGAATGGCACACGCAGCCGATGCCCATCCACGTGGTCTACCCGCCCAGCCGCCACATATCGAACCGCCTGCGCGTGTTCGTGGACTGGGTGGCGGAACTGTTCGCCCGCTCGACACGGGCCCGTGCAGCCACCTGAAAGCCGGCGGGTGCCGTATCCGATTTCCTATGGGTTCAGGTGCTCCACCAGCATGTCGCGGAACTTCTTGGCCGCCGGGGACAGCCGCGAGGTGCGGCGCTCCACGAGCCCGATGGTGCGCCGCACGACCGGCGCCTTGATGGGCTTGGTAACGATGACCGGGTGATCACTGGGGGTCGCCATCTTCGGAAGCACCGAGACGCCGAGGCCGCGCTCCACCAGACCTAGCGAAGTTGCGAGATGGTTCACCTCATACTGAAAATCGAGCTGCACCTTCGCCCCGGCCAGCGCATTCTCGAGCGTCAGCCGGTTGCCGCTTGCCCGGCTCACGCCGATCAGAGGCTCCCCCTGCAAGTCCTTCCATGAGACCGAGGTCAGCTTGGCCAAACGGTGGTCGGAGCGACAGGCCAGCACGAAGGGATCCTCGATCAGCGGCGTGAAGGTGAGATCGGGGTCGGAACTGCCCACCAGATTGATGCCGAACTCAGCCTCGCCCGTGCGCACCGCCTCCAGCCCGTCATTGGCCGAGAGGTCGAGGATGCGGAAGCGGATGCGCGGAAATTCGGCGGCGAAGCGCTCGATGGCTTCGGGCAGGAAGTAGACCACCGCCGTGGGCACGCAAGCAAGCGTGATCTGGCCACCCTGCCGCCCGCCGACCCCGGCGATGCCGAGCAGCGATTCCTCCAGATCCCCGATGAGCCGGCGGGCGAGCGGCGCGAAGGAACGGCCAGCCGAGGTGAGTGCCACGCGTCGGGTCGTGCGCTCCAGCAGCGGGACACCGACCGTCGCCTCCAGCGCCTGCACCCGCCGGGTCAGCGCCGGTTGGGAGAGGTTCAGCACCTCGGCCGCGCGGTGAAAACCGCCATGGTCAATCACCGCCAGGAAGGCGCGCAGGTCCAGCAGCTCGAAATTGATGCGCATCTCACATCAAACCTGAAAATCTTTGCATTTAACGGAACGGCCGATTTTGTGAAGGATAGCATCAATCGAGCCCACTGATACGCCTTTCGGAGAGAGTCCATGCCCTCCATTCGGGTGCCATGCGTTCTGATGCGGGGCGGCACATCACGCGGCCCGTTCTTCCTTTCGAGCGATCTGCCCACCGACGTTGAGCTGCGGGACGCAATCCTGCTCTCGGCGCTCGGTGCCGGCCATGAGCTTCAGGTGGACGGCATCGGCGGCGGCAACCCCCTCACCAGCAAGGTCGCCATCATCGGCCCCTCCACCCGCGGCGGTGCGCAGGTGGACTATCTCTTCGCCCAGGTGAAGGTGTCCGAGCGGGTGGTCGATACCTCGCCCAACTGCGGCAACATGCTGTCTGCCGTGGTGCCCTTCGCCATCGAGCAGGGCCTGATCGCGGCGACGCCCGGCACGACGACGGCGCGCGTGCACAATGTGAACACCGGCAAGCTGATCGACGTGACGGTCTCTACGCCCGGCGGCCGCGTGACCTATGAGGGCGATGCGGTCATCGACGGCGTTCCGGGGTCGGCGGCGCCCATCCTCATGACCTTCCTCGACGTGGCCGGCGCCAAGACCGGGCGCCTGCTGCCGACGGGTCAGGCGCAGGACGAAATCGACGGCCTGCCCGTGAGTTGCGTCGATGCCGGCATGCCGCTCGTGATCCTGCGGGCCGCCGATCTCGGCAAGACGGCGCTCGAAGCGCCGGCCGATCTCGACCGGGACCGTCCTTTCATGGACCGGCTGAACGCCATCCGCATCGAGGCCGGCCGCCGGATGGGGCTTGGCGATGTCTCGGGCCTCGTGATCCCGAAGCCCGTCATCCTGTCACCCTTCGCGGCGGAGACACCGGCGCTCGCCGCCCGCTATTTCATGCCGCACAGCTGCCACAAGGCCTTCGCGGTGACCGGCGGCATCGGCCTCGCCATGGCCGCCGCAACGCCCGGAACGGTTGCGGCCGAGGCGATCGGCGCGCAGTCTCCAGCGTCGCTGTCCATCCGCCACCCTGCCGGCCGTCTCGATCTGCGCATCGAGCAATCGCCGGGCGATACGCCTCGCATCTCTGTCCTCAGGACGGCGCGGCGGCTGTTCGAAGGGGCGGTTTTCGCGCGCATCGACCAAGATGAGGGCGCCCGCGCCGCCGCCTGACGGCGCAGCGCCCGCGCAGAACAAGCAAAAGAAGACCAACGGAGGAAAGTTCATGCCGGCCCATGCAGAGCCACAGCCCCTCGCCGGGCGAAAGCCGAAACGCTTCTACGAGCAGCTTTATGTCCAGGTGCTGATCGGCGTCGCCGCCGGCATCGCGCTCGGGCACTTCTACCCGCAGATCGCGCCCATGGCGAAGCCCCTGGGCGATGGCTTCATCAAGCTCGTGAAGATGATGATCGTGCCGATCGTCTTCTGCACCATCGTGGTGGGCGTGGCCGGCGTGCATGCGGACCGCAAGATCGGCGCCTCGCTGCTCAAGACCATGCTCTTGTTCTACGGCCTCACCATCATCGGCCTGATGACCGGCCTGATCGCGGTCGAGACCATCCAGCCCGGCGCCGGCATGCACATGGACGTGCATGCCATCGACGCCAAGGAAGCCGCCCGCTACGCTGCGGGCGCCAAGAAGCTCGATACCGTGGACGTGCTGCTGCACATCATCCCGCCCAGCTTCTTCACGCCCTTCGCGGAGGGTGAGGTGCTGCCGGTGCTGTTCATCGCCCTCATCACCGGGTTCGGCCTGCGCAAGGCGGGCGTGTCCGGCGAGCCGTTCCTGCGCGGCGTCGAAGCCTTCTCCCGCGCCCTGTTCGCCGCTTTCGGCTACATGATGCGGCTTGCCCCCATCGGCGCCTTCGGAGCCATCGCCTTCATCGTCGCCAAGAGCGGCCTGAAGACCATCGGCAACCTCGGCCTGCTGATCTTCACGCTTTATGTGGCCTGCGGTTTCTTCGTCTTCGTCGTCCTCTGGGGACTGGCGCGGTTCCACGGATTCAGCCTCTTCCGGCTGCTGCGGTACTTCCGCGAGGAACTGCTGATCGTGCTCGGCACCTCGTCCACCGAGCCCGTGCTTCCCGCTGTGCTCTACAAGCTGGAACGCCTCGGCTGCTCCAAGGGCTCGGTCGGCCTCACCCTGCCGCTCGGCTATTCCTTCAATCTCGACGGCACGGCCATCTATCTGACCCTCGCCTCGCTGTTCCTGGCGCAGGCCATGGATATCCATCTGAGCGCCTGGCAGGTCGGCTCCATGATCTTCGTGATGCTGCTGACGTCGAAGGGCGCCGCCGGTGTGACTGGCAGCGGGTTCGCCGCCCTCGTCGCGACGCTGGCGGCGATGCCGGACACGGTGCCCGTGGCGGGCGTGGTGATGATCGCCGGCATCGACCGCTTCATGTCGGAAGCCCGGGCCCTGACCAGCCTTGTGAGCAACATGGTCGCCTGTATCGTCATCGCCATCTGGGACGGCGAATGCGACCGCTCCGTCCTCCTCGCCGAACTGGCGCAGGGCAAGCCCACGGAGCGTCCGGCGGTCGAAAGCACCGGCGCCGTTGCGGAACTGCCCCAGACCGTCTGATCGACGACCGGTTTCCTTCCTCCCTTCCTGCCGCGGGATGCGGGGCGCTTCGGAAACGGAGCGCCCCGCAGTCTGTGGCAGTCTTCTTTGGGCGGTCCGCCGCTGCGCGGCGAGGGATGCATTTTGCGCACGAAGTGTATACGGTCTGGTTCTCCTAGACCGAAGACACAGCGCCATGGCTCTCTACGATACCATCATTTCCGGCGGCACCGTCGTCACCGCCTCGGACCGCATTCTCTGCGACGTCGCCATCAAGGACGGCAAGATCGTCGCCCTCGGCTCCGGCCTCACCGGCGCGGATGAGGTGATCGACGCGACCGGCAAGCTCGTGCTGCCCGGCGGCGTCGACGCCCATGTCCACATCGCCCAGCCCTCCGGCGAGGGCATCGTGATGGCGGATGACTTCGAAAGCGGCACCCGCTCGGCGGCCCTCGGCGGCACCACCACGGTGATGCCCTTCTGCCTCCAGGAGAAGGGCCAGGGCCTGCGCGCCGCGTTGAAGGATTACCACGCCAAGGCCGATGGCGAATGCCATGTGGACGTGAGCTTCCACCTCATCATTTCCGACCCCACCGAGCAGGTGCTGGGCCAGGAACTGCCGGCACTGGTGGAGGACGGCTACACCTCCTTCAAGATCTTCATGACCTATGAGGGCCTTGCCCTGAAGGACCGCGAAATTCTCGACGTGATGTCGGTGGCTCGCGACACCGGCGCTCTCGTCATGGTCCACGCGGAAAATTACGACGCCATCCGCTTCCTGACCGAACAGCTGGAGAAGCGCGGCCAGACGGCGCCCCGCTTCCACGCCACCTCCCGCCCCATTGCGGTCGAGCGCGAGGCGACCCATCGCGCCATCTCGCTCGCAGAGCTGGTGGACGTGCCGGTGATGATCGTCCACGTCTCCAATCGCGAGGCCATGGAGCAGATCCGCTGGGCGCAGAACAAGGGCCTCACCGTGCTCGGCGAGACTTGCACGCAGTATCTGGTGCTCACCGAGAAGGATCTCGACGGCCTCGGGATGGAAGGCGCGAAATACGTCTGCTCGCCGCCGCCGCGCGACACCGAGAGCCAGGAGGCCTGCTGGGAAGGCCTGCGCACGGGCGTGTTCACCATCTTCTCCTCCGACCATTGCCCGTTCCGCTATGACGACCCGCAGGGCAAGCTCACGCCCAAGGGCCGCACCTCCTTCCGCTGGGTGCCGAATGGCATTCCCGGCGTCGGCGCCCGCCTGCCGGTTCTGTTCTCGGAAGGCGTGATGAAGGGGCGGATCGATCTGGAGCGCTTCGTCGCCGTCACCGCCACCAATCCGGCGAAGACCTATGGCCTCTACCCCCGCAAAGGCACCATTGCGGTGGGTGCCGACGCGGACATCGCCATCTGGGACCCGACGAAGACGCAGACGCTGACCCACGATCTCATCCGCGACGGCGCCGATTACACGCCTTACGAGGGCATCGAGATCACCGGCTGGCCTGTGCACACGCTGCTGCGCGGCAAGACGGTGGCGCGCGACGGAGAAGTGGTGGGGCAGAAGGGACTCGGCCAGCACCTTTCGCGTGCCAAGTCGCCCTTCGCGGTCCAGCGCGATCCCGTAGCCTCGTGACGCAGGAACGCTTGGCATGAGCGACACCGGCACAGACGAGGTTCAGGGCCGCGAGGGCGGGCGGATTGGCGGGATCAACCTCTCGAATCTCGCCTATAACGCGGTCTCCGAGATGATCCGCCACCGCCGCCTGCGCGGGGGCGAGGTCATCGTGGAGCAGCGTCTGGCCGAAACGCTGGGCATCTCCCGCACGCCGCTGCGGGAGGCCTTGCAGCGCCTCGAAGGCGAGGGTCTCGTGATCAAGGGCACGGGCCGCTCCTTCCTGGTGCGGCACGTGGACCTCAAGGAATATCTTCAGAGCCTCAAGGTCCGCGAGATTCTCGAGCCCGAGGCGGCGGCGCTCGCCGCCGGCCGCATCCCGCTCGGGGAACTCGCCAGCGTGCGCGCAGAGATCAACGCCCTGCGTACCGCCGTGCCCTACCACACGGACGCCCACTGGCGTTCGGACGACAATCTGCACGAGCTTTATGCGCGCAACTGCGGCAATCAGGTGCTGGCGGGCATGATCCGGACCCTGCGCGTCACCACGCGCCTGTTCGAGATTTCGAGCCTCGCGGACCGGCTGGAGGCCGATTCGGCCGAACATCTCCAGATCGTCGAAGCGCTGGAGCAGGATGACGCCAAGGCCGCCCGCCGCACGGTCGCCCACCATCTGCGCAGCCTCGGCAAGCACACCATCGACACGGTGCGATAGCTTCGCACCTCGCCGGCCTTTCAGATGGCGCCACAGTGGGTGCGAGAAAACGCGGATCGTTCTTCAGTCAAAACCTTTATCTACCGGGGCTTTCGGCCCGCCGACCCGATAAAATTTGACTTGTGCGGCCTCGGCGTCCATCATGAGTCGTGTCGATAGACGGTCAGACGACTTGGCTTTGCGCCCCCACATGTGGCGCGCCGCTGACGATATCCCTCCGAAAATCATCCTTCGACGGCCACGCAACTTTGCGTGGCGTGACGTTCTATTCTTTCTGGAAAGGGTTTCCCATGACTACGGGAACCGTCAAATGGTTCAACCCCGAGAAGGGCTTCGGCTTCATCGCTCCCGATGACGGCGGCGCGGATGCCTTCGTCCACATCAGCGCGGTTGAGCGCGCCGGCCTGCCGCCCCTGCGCGAAGGCCAGAAGGTCAATTATGACCTCGTGGCCGACAAGCGCAGCGGCAAGAGCTCGGCATCGAACCTCACGCTCGTTCCCTGACGAGCGCTTCGGATCACACCAGGCTCCGGCCGATCGCGGATGCGCGGACGGCCAGAGCGCGGTGAACCGGACCCAAGAGCCCCGCCCCCGCCGTGGAGGCGGGGCTTTTCTTTGACGAAAGGCCGCGCCCCTTGTGCGGCCCCTCTCCTCCTGCGCGGCCAAGTGCCGGAAACGAGGTCATCCTTCATGCAAGTTCTGGTGCGCGACAACAATATCGACCAAGCCCTGCGGGTGCTGAAGAAGAAGATGCAGCGCGAAGGCATCTTCCGCGAGATGAAGCAGCGCAAGGCCTATGAGAAGCCGTCCGAGCGCCGCACCCGCGAGATGGCGGAAGCCGTTCGCCGCGCCCGCAAGGCGGCGCGCAAGACGGCCCAGCGCGAGGGCCTTGCCCCGAAGCGTCGCGGCAAGCCCAAGGAAGCCGCCGGACGTGGTGGCCGCCCCGCTGCCCCCGGTGCCGCGCCGACGACGGCGAGCTGAGTTCAGACTGGCTTCCGGTGCCCTGCGCCGGAGGCCCTTAGCGCAGGCGGCTGAAGCGCACCACGCCGATTCCGCTTGCCGCGACCACAAGACCGCCGACGATGGAGCTCATGGACGGAACCTCGTCGAATAGCACGAAGCCGAGCAGCATCGCCCACACGATCTGCGAATAGACGAGCGGCGAGACGACCGCCGTCGAAGCCCGGCGGAAGGCGCCCGCCATAAGCAACTGGCCACAGGTGCCGAGCAGGCCTGCCAGACCCAGCAGCAGCCACGTCCTGAGCGCCATGGGCTGGAAGGCCAAAAGGCCGACGGCACTGACGGTGAGCGCCCCGACGCCCGCCCACAGGACCAGGGCCAACGCCCCCTCCCGTCGCCCGGCATAGCGCGTCAGCACATAGAACACCGCGTTCGCCGCCGCCTGCGCCAAAGGCAGCAGAAGGGCCAGCGACAGGGCAGCGGACGGGTCAAGGGCGATCAGCACCCCCGCAAAACCCGCCGCCATGCAGGCCCACTGGGCCGCCTTCGGCCGCTCCCCGAGAAACACCAGCGCCAGCAGGGTCGCCATCAGCGGCGCTGAAAAGGTCAGCGCATAGGTCTGTGCCATGGGCAGGTGCGTGAGCGCGAGGGTGATGAGCACCGTCGTCGCGAAGAGGCACGCCCCACGGCAGAGGTGAAGGCCGAGCTGGGGCGTACGCAGCGCTTCCGGAGCCGCCGCCCGCGCCACCATGAGCAGCACGCTCACCTGCACCAGATTACGGAAGAACACGAGCGGGCCCACGGGGTTCGTGGCCGCCAGGTGCTTGAGCAGCGAATCGAGCAGCGTCAGGCACAGCATGGCACCGAGCATCATCGGCACCGCCACCCAGGATGTCGCCACGGGCACCGGCGCCGCTTCCGCCTGCGCCATGGTCAGTGGCGCAGGATCTTGGAGACGAAATCCCGAGTCCGGGCCTCAGCCGGAGCATCGAAGATCTGGGCGGGTGCGCCGGTTTCGACAATGCGACCGCCCGCCATGAACACCACCCGCGAGGCGACCTCCCGGATGAAGGCCATTTCGTGCGACACGATGAGCATCGTCATGCCCTCCTTCGCCAGGAGCCGGATGGTGTCCAGGACCTCCGACACCAGCTCCGGATCGAGCGCCGCCGTCACCTCATCCAGCAGCAGGATTTCAGGATGCAGCGCCAGCGCGCGCACGATGGCGACGCGCTGCTGCTGGCCGCCGGACAGCTCATCCGGATAGCGCTTCAGCTTGTCGCCGAGCCCGACCTTGGCGAGGAGTTCGCGGGCCTCTTCCTCCACCTCCTTGCGGGGGCGCTTCTTGATCTTGATGGGCGCAACGCAGACGTTTTCCAGCACGCTCATGTTCTGGAACAGGTTGTACTGCTGGAACACGATGGCGATGCGGTCCCGCAGGCGGCGCACCTGCCCGGCGTCCGCATAGTTCACCGCCTCGCCATCGAGCTTCACCGTGCCCCCCACCGGCGGCAGAAGGCCCATCAGCACGCGCAGGATGGTGCTCTTGCCCGAGCCGGACGGGCCAATGAGGCCGATGACATCCGCCCGGCCGACGGTCATGTCGATGCCGGAAAGGACGGTGTGTTCGCCGTAGCGGGCCTCAAGCCCGGCGATGTCGAGATGATGCAAGACGCGCCTCCAGATGCGCGCCGAGGCGCGACAGCGGGTAGGAAATGAGGAAGTAGACGATGAGGATCACGCCGAAGCTGAGCGCGGCGGAGAAGCCCTTGTTGTTCAGGACCTTGCCCACATAGGTCAGCTCGATGACGCCGATCTGCGAGGCCAGTGCCGTGTCCTTGATGAACATGACGAAGAAGCCGAAGGCCGGCGGCAGCACGATGCGCCACGCCTGCGGCAGCACCACGAGGCGGATGGTGTCGATGAGCGAGAAATTCATCGTTTCAGCCGCTTCCCACTGGTTCCGGTGCACGGAATTGAAGCCGCCGCGGATGATCTCGCCGAGAAAGGCGCCGGCGATCATCGTCACGGACACCGCCGCCACCACGAACAGCGGAATGTCATAGCCCGTCGCCTGGAAGGCGAAGAAGCAGAGCATGAGCGTGACGAGGAACGGCACGCGGCGGAACACCTCTGTGAACACCAGCGCAACGAGGCGCAGCGGCAGCAGCCATCGCGCCCGCGTCACCCGCGTCACCGCGAGCCCAAGGCCGATGAGGCTGCCGAGGATGCAGCCCAGCGCAGACAGTGCGAGCGTGGTCCCTGCCGCCTTGGCGATGAAGATGAGGTTGTAATAGGTGGCGAAGCGCGGCCACTCCTCGACGATCTGGCTCCACATCAGATCAGCTCCGTGCGGGCGCGGAAGAAGGTGCGGCCTGCAAAGGCGAGCAGCAGCGAGGCGGCCAGCGTCAGCACCACATAGATGCCGGCCGTGACGGAGAAGATCTCGATGGAGCGGAAGGTCTGGGAATTGATGTTGAAGGCCTCGCCGGTCAGTTCCTCGACGCCGAAGACGGCGGCCATGGAGGTGCCGAGCGTCACGATGATGAACTGGTTGGAGAGCGGCGGAAAAAGCACGCGCGCCACATGGGGCAGGATCACGTAGCGGATCTGCTGGAGGCGCGAGAAGCCCATCACCTCGGCCGCCTCCATCTCCGAGACGCGGCGGCTCTCGAAGCCCGCGCGCTGGATCTCGGTGAGATAGGCCCCGGCGTTCAGCGTCATGCCGATGACGACGGCTGCGAAGGAGGAGAGCAGGATGCCGCTGTCCGGCAAGGCGAAATAGAGGAAATAGATCTGCACCAGCTGCGGGGTGTTGGTGAAGAACACCACATACACGCCAACGATGCGCGCGAGCCAGCGCGGCCCGAACGAGCGGATCGCCGCGCACAGCGTGCCGATGAAGAGACCGCCGCAGAAAGCGAGCACCGCGATCTGGAGCGAGATCACGGCGCCTTCCAGCAGGCGGGGGAGATAAGGCCAGATCTGGCCGAACTGCAGCGTATAGGACATGGAACCGCGTCGGCAGGATGAAGGGCCAGCGCAAGGCGCTGGCCCGGGACGGGAGAGCGGTCAGATCAGAAGAACGGCTGGGCGCCCACGGGCTTGATCATGTCCATGCCGAACCACTTCTTCCAGAGCGCCTCGGTCTTGCCCTTGCGATACAGGTCGAAAATCGCAACGTTCAGCCAGTCCTTGAGGCCCGTGGAGCCCTTCGCGACGCCGAGGCTGCAGTAATAGACGTCGATGGGCGTCTCCACGATACGCCAGTCCACCTTGTGCTTGGACATGTGCTCGCCCATGAAGTCGATCACGTCGATCATCGCCGTGCCACGGCCCTGAGCCAGCGCGCGCACCGCGTCGGGATAGTTGTCCAGCAGGGTCACCTTGGCCTTGGGCAGGTTCTCCTCGATGAACTTCACCGGGGTCGAGCCGCGCACCTGCACGAAGGTGACGGACGGATCATCGAACTGCCGCCAATCAGTAAAGGTGTTGGCCTTGGTGGTGAGCACGCCCAGCACCTCGGTGTGCACCGGAACGGTGAAGTCGATCACCTTGGCGCGGTCGGTGTTGCGCGTCATGGCGCCCATGACGAAGTCGATCTTGCCAGCGGTGACGAAGGGAATGCGGTCGGGCGAGCCCACCTGCACCACTTCAAGCTTCACGCCGAGCAGCTTGGCGATCTCGCCCGCATAATCCACGTCGAAACCGACGATCTCGTTCTTGTCGTCGAACTTGCCGAGCGGCGGCAAGGTCGGATTGACGCCGACGCGGATGACGCCGGACTTCATGATCTCATCGAGCGTGCGCGCCTCGGCCGCCTTCGGCACCAGCGCCCCGGCGAGCGCCACCGCGATCGCGCCGGCAGCGAGCAAAGACTTCAGCATGCGTGTTCTCCAACCTCTGGGTCCCGGCCGGCGTCGCCTGTTTTGCGACTTCCCGTTGCCAAACGGTGGACAATTTGTATACAAACTCACTGTCTGTAAAGTCCAAATCACCACCTCCCGACGGGATCGGTGGATGGGAACGAACACCTCATGACGGCAGCAACACTGGGCGGTGTGAGCGATGCGCGTGCCACGGTGACGATCACCGTGGACGGCGCGGCGCTGCGCGCCCGCGAGGGCGAGATGCTGACAACGGCGCTCGCCCGCCACGGCCTTCTGCGCCTGCGCCAGAGCCCTCATGCGGGCAGCGTGCGCGGCGCCTTCTGCCATATGGGCGTGTGCCAGGAATGCGCGCTGCATGTGGATGGCGTGCTGCGCCAAGCCTGCCTGACGCCTGTGCGTCCCGGCATGGCCGTCGAGCGGCGGGGCGTGCTGTGAGCCACGACGTCATCATTCTCGGTGCCGGCCCGGCCGGTGCCAATGCAGCACTCGCCGCCGCCGAATCCGGTCTCAGGGTTGTGCTGTTCGACCAGCAGCCGGAGGCCGGCGGACAGGTCTGGCGTGCGCCTTTGCCGGGCCTGAGCATGCCGTCCTCGCCGGAGCTTTCGAGCGGCGATGCGTTGCGCGCGCGGCTCGCCGCCTCGGCGGTGGAGTGCCGCTTCGGCCGCACGGTGTGGTCCGTGGGCGGGCATTTCCGCGTGGATGCGGTGGGGCCGGACGGTAACGAGCATGTGGAGGCGCCGCGCCTCGTCGCCGCCACCGGCGCCCATGAGCGCGTGGTGCCCTTTCCGGGATGGACGCTGCCCGGCGTGATCGGTCTTGCGGCCGCGACGGTGCTGCTGAAGTCCCACGGTGTCCTGCCGGGCCAGCGAGTCGTGATCGCCGGTTGCGGGCCGCTGCTGGCGGCCGTCGCCGCGGGCGTGCTCAAGGGTGGCGGCACCATTGCCGCGATCGCCGACCTCGCCGGTCCTTCCGACTGGCTGCGTGCCCTCCCCGCCCTCGCTTCGCAGCCGCGCCTTCTGGCGCGCGGTGCAGGCTGGGCGCTGAAGATCGGGGGCGCACGCGTCCCCGTGCTCTTTCGCCATGGCGTACGCGCAGCCGAAGGCGATGACGCCCTCTCCCGCGTCAGCCTCGCGCCCGTGGATGCAGAGGGCGCCTTTATCGCCGGGCCGGAAAGGGTGATGGAGGCCGATGCCCTCTGCGTCGGCCACGGCCTCGTGCCCGGCGCCGAGGTGCCACGGCTCTTCCGGGTGGCGCAGGCCTTCGACCGGCAGCGGGGCGGCTTCGTGCCGAAACTCGATGCGGAGGGCCGCACCAGCCTGAACGGCCTCTATGCCTGCGGCGACGGCGTGGGCCTGCGCGGCGCGCTGGTCGCGGAAGCGGCCGGCCGGCTCGCCGGCCTTGCCTGCGCACACGATGCGGGCGCGCTCACCGCTGCGACCTTCGCCGGCGTTTCGGCTCCGGCGCGCGAGGCCATCGGCCAGGCCCGCGCCTTCTCCGACGCCATGGGCGACATGATGGCCCTGCGCCCGGCGCAGGTGGCCGCCATCCCGCCCGAAACCACAGTCTGCCGCTGCGAGGACGTAACGCGTGCCGACATCGAGTCCGCTTATGCGGACGGCGCGCGCGAGATGAACCAGCTCAAGCAGTTCACGCGCTGCGGCATGGGCCCCTGCCAGGGCCGCTTCTGCGGCGATGTGGCGGCCGAGATTCTGGCGGCCAAGGTGGGCTCGCGGGAAGAGGTGGGCACCTTCACCGCCCGCCCGCCTTTGCGCCCCGTCGCGCTCGCCGACCTGCTCGGCAGCTTCGATTATTCCGATATCCCGATCCCGCCCCCGGCGCCCCTATGATGCACGATCTCGCAGTCATCGGCGGGGGCGTTCACGGCTCCACCGTCGCTCTCTTCGCCGCCCGCGGGGGCATGAAGGTCACGCTCATCGAGCGCGGCCCGCTCTGCCGCGAGGCCTCCGGCGTCAATGCCGGCACGCTGACCATGCAGATGACGCGCGTGGCGCTCATCCCCTACGCCCTGCGGGCCCATGCCATGTGGGCCAGTGCGCGCGAATGGCTGGGGCACGATGTGGGGGTCGTGGTCTGCGACGGCCTCTCGCTGGCCTTCACCGAGCAGGAGGAGCAACTCCTCTCCTTCCGGGCCGGCAAGCGCCGGGACGCGGGCGCGCCCATCGAACTCATCAGCGGCGCAAGGGCGCTGGAGGTGGAGCCCGGCGTCTCGGACAAGGTGCGGGTTGCCGGCTATTGCAAGGTGGACGGCTATGCCAATGCCTACCTGACCGGCCTTGCCTTCCGCCGCGCCCTGATCGAGGCGGGCGTGGACCTGAAGGAGAACACCCCCGCCTCCGGTATCACGCGGGAGGATGGCGGCTTCGCGGTTCAGACGGCGCAGGGCGTCGTCCGTGCCAAGCGCATCGTGCTGGCGGGTGGGGTCTGGATCGAGCCCATGATGGCCTGGCTCGGCATCCGCCTGCCGATAAAGACGCTCATCAACCAGTTGGTGGTGACCGAGCGCGTGCGCCCGGTGATGCGCACGGTCGTCGGCATCGCCAACGGCCTGCTGTCGCTGAAGCAATATCCGCACGGCACGGTCGTGATCGGCGGCGGCTGGCAGGGCCTGGGCGATCGCGAACGTGGCGGCGTGGAACTGCTGCCGGACCGCATCGTCGGCAATGTCCGCCTCGCCTGCCACGCCATTCCGGACCTTAAGGCGGCCCGCGTTGCCCGCGCCTGGGCGGGGCTGGAGGCGGAGACGGCGGACGCGCTGCCCGCCGCCGGCCCCATCCCTGGCATTCCGGACGCCTATGTCTGCGGCAGTGTCCATTCCGGCTACACGAGCGGCCCCTACATCGCCCGCCTGCTGGCGGACCGCATTCTGGGCCGCGAACCCGCTTTGCCCTTGTTCCCCATCGATCGTTTGCTCGCGTCAAGCGCCATTTCCGAGGCCCGCAATGACTGAAACCTTCGTCCAGCGCCTGTCCGGCATTCATGCGGCCACCGTGGTGCCCATGCGCGCCGACTTCTCCATGGACGAGGATGCGCTCGCCGCCCACATCGGTGCCGTGACCCGCGTAAAGGGCATTCGTGGCCTGCTCATCAACGGCCATGCGGGCGAGAACTTCGTGCTGTCGCTGGCCGAGAAGCGCCGGGTGGTGGAAATCGCCCGCACGGTCGCCCCGAAGGACTGCCTGCTGGTCTCGGGCGTGAACCACGAATCGAGCCTGGAGGCCGCCCGCGAGGCAGCGGAGATGGCGGCGGCCGGGGCGGATGGCCTTCTGGTCTTTCCACCCAACAGCTGGGCGCTCGGCCATGCGGACGCATGCACGCTGATGCACCACAAGATGATTGCGGACGCGACGGCGCTGCCGCTCATGCTTTATGGCGCACCTGTGGGCGCGGGGGCGATGTCCTATTCGTCCGAGGTGCTCTCCCGCCTCATCGACGATCCGCGCTTCGTCGCCATCAAGGATGGCAGCTGGGAAGTCGCGGCCTATGAGGAGAACCTGCGCCTGATCCAGTCCCGCCGCCCGGGCTTCGCGGTGCTCGGCTCGGGCGACGAGCACCTTCTGACCAGCTACGTGATCGGCAGCGCCGGCAGCCAGGTGAGCCTTGCGGCCGTCGTGCCCGAGCTGGTGGTCGCCCTGTGGGACGCCGCGGCGGCGGGCGACTGGGCAAGAGCCCGGCAGGTGCACGAGCAGCTCTATCCGCTCTCCGTCGCCATCTATCGCGACGCGCCGGGCGGTCGCGCCACCGCGCGGCTGAAGACCTGCCTCAAGCTGCTCGGCCGGCTCGGCAATGACGTGGTGCGTCCGCCCCAGCCGTCCTGCGACGCGCGGGAGAACGCAGCCCTCTCGGCGGCGCTCAGGGCGGCAGGCGTGGAGGTGCCGGTGGCGGCCTGAGCCCTCTCAGCCGCCGTGGAGCAGGCGCTCGAACAGGTCTGGCGTGCCCATCTGGCCGCCCTTCAGCATCAGTTCGAGGTCGTCCAGAGCCGGGACGTCGCTGTGCACGCGGCAGAAGGCGACGCCGGGCGCGGGCGCGGAGAGATAGCTGAGGCCCCAGAGGTCCAGCGCCTGCACCGCTCGGCTGGACGTGTCGCCCCCCGCGATGCCGAGCCGCTTCACCGGCGCCTGCGCCAGCACGGCGTTGAGAAACGCCGCCGTCGCAGCCGCCACCTGCGCGGGCGGCGGGTTCGCTTCCAACGCCTCGCCCTCCGGCGCCGTGGTCCCAAGTACCGAGACGCCGGCGCGCAGATGCGCACCGATGGCCTGGGCCTGCGCGGCCACATAGCCCGGATCGTCGGCGAGCCGCGCCGCGTCGAGCTGAACCTTGCGATATGAAGCCGCCAACTCGCGCTGCCGGCGCGTGACGGGCGACAGGCTGCCCGCCAGAACGAACACCGGCCCCTCGGCCGGCCGCAGCGGGGCGGATGGCATCGGGTCGGCGCCCCAATGGGCGCAAACCGCCTGCGCGACGGAACTGGCGCCCACCGCCAGAAGCGGCTGGTGCTCGGCTGCCTGCCAGATCAGCCGCCCCACCGGGGCGAGGTCTTCTAGACCGGAAATGTCGCACAACACGGCATCGGGCGTTTCGTCGAGAAGCGCCGCGAGGCGCGCATCGAGGGAGTCTTCATCTTCGCCATAGGCCGGATGGTGCAGGCCGACCACCGTCAGCCCTTGCGCCCCCAGATGTCGGCGCAGATCGCCCTCGGTCATGGGCGTCACCGGATGCACGCGCATGGTGGGGTGGCGGTCGATCCGGAAAACCTCGCCGCCCGTGCCTGCTGCCGCGAACAGGTTGGAGAAGACGCAATAGCGCCCGATGTTCGGCTGGCCGCCGACAATCGGCCGGAAGACATTGGGAAAGGCCGGCGCCAGCACGGAGACCGCATGGCCGATGCTGCCCACCTGCGGCGCGCTGTCGAAGGTGGAGCAGCATTTGTAATGCAGCACCCGCACGCCCAGAGCCGCGAAGAAGGCCGCCACGGGCGCCAGTTCCGTTGTCATCTCGGCGGGGGCCATGGCGCGCGAGGCCCCGGCGATGCCCACCGCATCGAGAGGCCCCGCCCGCTCAAGCTGGGCGGCTGTTGGAAGGCCGCGAAACAGCAGCGTCTTCTGCCCGCGCTGGGCCAGCACGGCGAGCGTATCACTGGCCCCCGTGAAATCGTCGCCATACCAGCCGTAGCGCGGCGCCATCGGCTTCAGGCTCCAGAGCCGAAGAAGGCGAGCGCCTTGGCGAGCGCGGGAGCGCGCTGCGCCGCCTCGGGCAACCCCTCCCCGGCCATGACAGCTTCCCAAGCCTCGCGGATGCTCGCGACGCCGGCAGAAGGCCCATCGGGATGGGCCATGATGCCGCCGCCCGCCATGAAGAGCAGGTCCGCATGGCCGGTGGCGGCATAAGTGGCGGGCACGGTGCCGGCCCACTGGCCGGAGGAGAAGGCGGGCATCACCCGATCATCCTCGGAGGAAGAGAGGGGCGTCACGCAATCCCTTGCGCTCTCGATCACCTCGGCGTCTTCCTGCGCGAATTTCCCCTTGAGCCCATGCACGTGCATGTGGTCCACGCCCGCAAGGCGCCAGAGCACCTGATAGGCCTGAAAGCCGATGCCCAGCAGGGGCGCGCGGGAGAGCGCGCCATAGCCGTTGCGGTGCCCGTGCAGGGCCAGATCCGTGCTCCGCCGCAGGGTCTGGATGGCGGAGAAGCCGCACCAGTTGAGGCTCGCCATCACGCAGGTGCCGCCCTCACGGGCCACGAGGTCCGCATGGCGGCGCATGGCGTCCGTCTCATCGGTGATGTTGAAGGCCACCATCACTTTCTTGCCCGTGCGCTCGGCGTGATCGCGCACCCGCCGCATCACCGCCGGCACGCGCGCGGCCAACGGCGCGTGGGAGGGGTTGGCGCAGATCTCGTCATCCTTGATGAAATCGAGCCCCGCCGCGCACAACTGGCCGACGAGTTCGCCCGTTTCCTCGGCGGAGAGGCCGACGTTCGGCTTGATGATGGAGCCCACCAGCGGGCCAGTCTCCACGCCGGTGAGCGCACGGGTGCCGGCCAGCCCCTGCCGGGGCATGTCGAAGGCGCGGCGATAGGCGTCCGGCAAGCTCAGGCTCTCCAGCCGCAGGCCCGTCACCTCGCCGAGATCGAACAGGTTGCCCGCCGCTGTTGCCGCCAGCGTCGGCAGGTTCGCGCCCACATTCGCCACCGGAAAGGCGAGGCGGATGCGCGCGCGCCGGTAGGGACCCGCGACGCTGCGCCGGTCGAGATAGGCATTGGGCAGGCTCGGCGTGTCACTGGTGCCGAAATCGACCACCGACAGCACCTCGGCCCGCGAGCGGGCGCGCAGTTCGTCCGTCTCGCCATGCACGCGGGTGAAGGTGCCGCTGGACTGCTCGCCCGCCATCACCTGCGCCACCTTCACCGGGTCGAGCGGCGTCTCGATGAGGTAGCTGGCCTCGAAGCGCGACATCACCGCCTCACAGCGTGGAGAGATCGGGGAAGGGGCGGACGGGATCGGTGCCGTCCCAGCCCTGCGAGGCTTCGCGGATCATCTTGAACAGCTTGCCCTTCGGCCCCGCCACCTCGGAGAGCTCGATAACCGTGCCCGGATGATACTCGGTGTCGAAATAGATGAAGCGCCCCTTCTCGCCCACCTCGCCGCCCATCACCGGCTTGAAGCCCTGCGCGATGAGGCGGGCGAGGTCCGCATCGTAATTTTCCGTCCAGTAGGCGACGTGCTGGAGGCCGGTGTTCCCCGCCTGAAGGAAGTCGCGATACATGGAGGGGGTGTCGTTGCGGCACTGGATCAGCTCCATCTGCAACGGCCCGGAATTGGCGAGCGCGACGGAATTGTGTACCTCGTAGCGCTCACCGCGATAGGTGTAGTTCACGATGGGCACGCGCGGATTGTAGAACCACGGCCCGATGCCGAGCACCCGGCTCCAGTAATCCATCGCCGCTTCGATATCGTTGACCACATATCCGGCCTGCCGGATGTCGCCGAAAAACCGGCTCATGACGCACCTCTATTGATCGGAAGATTACAGGAAGCCGATGGACAGCCACGGAATGGCCGCGACCAGGACGAGGCCGACGAGCAGCGCCGCCACATAGCCCCAGATGTGCTTGAGGCCCTCGTCCGGATGGATCTTGGAAATGGCGCAGGCGCCGTAATAGCCAACGCCGAACGGTGGGGCGAAGAGGCCGATGCCCATGGCGAAGATCACCACCATCGCATAGTGCACCTCATGCACCCCCGCCGCCTTGGCGATGGGGAACAGCAGCGGGCCGAACAGTACGATGGCCGGAATGCCCTCCAGCACGCTGCCGAGGATGATGAAGGCCACGATGGAGACGGCGAGGAAGCCATAGGCGCCGCCCGGGATCCCCGCCATGGCCTGCGCCAGATTGCGGGAGAAGCCGGACTGGGTGAGGCCCCAGGCCATAGCTGTGGCGCAGCCGACGATGAAGATGATGGCGCCGGTCAGCGAGGCCGTCTCGATGAGCATCGGCTGGATGCGCCGCCAGTCGAAGCGCCGGTAGATGAGGAGGCCCGCCAGCACCGCATAGACGATGCCTATGGTGGAGACCTCGGTGGCCGTTGCCACCCCCTCCACCACCGCCGCGCGGATGACGAAGGGCAGCGCGATAGCCGGCAGAGCGACGATGGCGAGCTTGCCGATCTCCCGCCACGCCGGCTTGCGGATGTGGCTCAGATCCTCGTTACGATAACGCCGCCAGACCACGGTGCACAGGCACAGGCCGAGCACGAGGGCCGGCACCATGCCGCCGGTGAACAGCGCGGCGATGGAGACGCCCGTCACCGAGCCGATGGTGATGAGCACGATGGAGGGTGGAATGGTCTCCGTCTGCGCCCCCGTGGCGGAGAGCAGCGCCACGAGATCGCCCTCCTTCGCCCCGCGCGCCTTCATCTCCGGGAAGAGAATGGGCGCGATGGCGGCCATGTCGGCGATCTTGGAGCCGGAGATGCCCGAGACCAGATACATGGCGCCGATGAGCACATAAGAGAGGCCACCGCGCACATGGCCGAGCAGGCTCGCCAGAAAGGCGATCATGGCCTTGGCCATGCCCGTCATCTCGATGAGCGCGCCGAGGAAGATGAACAGCGGCACGGCGAGTAGGATGAGGTGGCTCATGCCCTCATCGAGCCGCCCCACCATCACCAGCATGGGCGTGCGGGTGGTGAGCGCGAGATAACCGAAGGTGGCGAGCGCGAAGGCAAAGGCAATGGGAACGCCGGCGAACACGCAGAGCGCCACCACGCCCACGAAGAAGATGATGAGATTGATCTGGCCGAGCGGCTTCAGCACCGGCCCGAGCAGATAGAAGGCCACCATCAGCCCCGCCGTGAGACCCAGAGCGATCACCACCGCTTTGAAGGACGCCGCGCGGGCGAGCCGCGCCAAGCACGCCAGCACCATGAGGCTGAGGCCGACCGGAATGGCCGCCGCCCGCCAGACATTGCTGATCTCCAGCGCCGGCGTGACGATGAAGCGCTCCTCCGAGGCATAATCCAGCGCCGGGTGCAGCACGAGGCCGAGGAAGCCCAGCGGCACGAGGATGGCGAGTGCTTCCAGCACGGCGCGGGTCTGCGGGCCGGCGAGGCCGAGGCAGCCGGTCATGCGCATGTGCTCGCCCCGGCGCAGCGCCACCACCGCGCCGAGCATGGAGAGCCACAGGAAGAGGATGGAGGCGAGTTCATCGGACCAGACGAGGGGCGCGTGGAAGACGTAGCGCGCCACGACGCCCGCGAACAGGACGCCCACCTCCACGAGGACGATGGCCGCCGCCACATGCTCGATGAGGCCGAAGAAGGCCGCGTCCAGCCGCCCGAAGCCGGACGCAGCCGACCGGGCGGCTGCCGCGTTCTCGGCAGCCGTTGGGGACAAGGAGCCGGACATGGCGCCTCCGATCAAACGTCAGGTCAAAGGGAACTCAGGCGAGCTTGCCGACGGCGCCTTCCAGAAGGCCCCACACCTCGTCTCCGAAGCGGCCCTTCCACTCAACATAGAAGCCGCTGTCCCGCAGCTTGGCGCGGAAGCTGTCGGGGTTCGTGCTGTTGAAGGCGAGGCCGTTCTTCTCAAGGTCCGCCTGCACGCCCTCGTTCAGCTTCTTGATGTCGGCGCGCTGGGACAGGCCCGCATCATTGATGGCGGTGGCGATGATCTTCTGGAAGTTCTCCGGGATCTCGCGCCAGGCCCGGCCGTTGGCGATGAACCAGTAGCCATCCCAGATGTGATTGGTGAGCGAGGCGTACTTCTGCACCTCATAGAGCTTCGCCACCTGGATGATGGGCAGCGGATTTTCCTGCGCATCCACGATCTTGGTCTGGAGCGCGGAATAGACTTCCGAGAACTGAAGGCTGGCGGGCGAAGCGCCGAGCGCCTTGAACATGGAAACCGACAGCGGGCTGACCGGCACGCGGATCTTCAGGCCGTCCATGTCCTTGGCGGTCTGGATGGGCGCCTTGGAGGAGGTCATCTGGCGGAAGCCATTGTCCCACATCTTCTCGAAGGCGTAGAGGCCGACCTTGGAGATGGCGCCGCGCACATGGGCGCCGAGCGCGCCGTCCATGGCCTTCCACACCTGATCGTAATCGGCGAAGGCAAAGCCCACCGCATTGATGGCGGCGGAGGGCACGAGCGTCGCGATGACGAGCGCGGACGGGGTGAAGAAGGTGACGCCGCCGGAGCGCACCTGCGCCAGCATGTCGGTGTCGCCGCCGAGCTGGTTGTTAGGGAAGATCTGGATCGTCACCTGCCCCTTGGTCTCGGTCTCCACGCGCTTGGCGAATTCCTGCGCGCGGATGTTAAGCGGGTGCGTCATGGGCAGGTTGTTGGCGTATTTAAGCTCATACTCCGCCGCCCGCGCGAGGCCCGGCATTCCCATGAGACCGGCTGCGGAAGCAGCACCGGCGGCGGCAACGAACTGGCGGCGCGACAGCGTCAGCATGGCATCCTCCCTTGATGTTTTTTGATGTATCTTTCTTGATCCTGAGAGAGGATAAAAACCTGAACCGCGCCCGGCAATTTCAAATAATGATGTAATTTGATGTCTTCCGATGTGTCCGCATCAGATCGCTCCATCCACGCCCGCTTGCCGGATGTGGCGCGCCGCGCCGGCGTTTCCACGGCGACGGTGGACCGCGTCCTCAACAAGCGGCCGGGGGTGCGGCCCGTCACCATCCAAAGGGTGCTGAAGGCGGCGGCCGAGCTCAACTACATCCTCGAAAGCGATTTCGCCCCGCCCGTCGCGCCGCTGCGGCTCGTCATCCTGCTGCCAGCGGGCACCAACCGCTTCCTCGGACTGCTCGGCCGGCTCATCGCATCAAGTTCTGCCACGCTCGCGGAGCGGCAGATCCAGGCGCGGGTCGAATATATCAAGAGCTTCAATCCGGAGCTTCTGGCCCGCGCCCTGCTCCAGCACGGCAAGAGCGCGGATGGGATCGCCTTCATGGCGCTGGAGCACCCGGCGGTGCGCGAGGCGGTGAACACGCTTGCCGCCCGTGGCGTGCCCACCGTCACGCTCATTTCCGATATTGCCGGCACGCGCCGCGTGGCGAGCGTCGGTCTCGACAACCGCTCGGCGGGGCGCACGGCGGGCTATCTCATCGCCCGCTTCATCGGCGCGCGTAAGGCCAAGGTGGCGATGATCGCCGGCTCCCTCTCCTATCGCGCCCATGAGGAGCGCGAGATGGGCTTTCTGCACCTGTTCGAGGAGATGTTCCCGCAGATCGAGGTGGTCGGCCTGCGCGAGGGGCAGGACGACGAGGCGCAGAATTACCGCCAGACCCGGCAGTTCCTGGCCCAACACCCCGATCTCGCCGGCCTCTACAACATCGGCGGCGGCGCGGCCGGCGTCGGCAAGGCGCTGCGGGAGATGCGCCGCTCGGACGTGGTGTTCGTCGGCCACGGCCTCACCCCGGATACACGTGCGCTGCTGCTCGACGGCACCATGGATGCGGTCATCACGCAGAATCCGGAGAACGCCATCCAGAGCGTGATTGGCGTCTTCTCCAACCTGCGGGCCGGACGGGAGGCGACAGACGGCATCGTTACGCCCCGCATCGAGATCGTGCTGCGGGAAAACCTGCCTTAAGCGCCTTTCCGATTGGTCCGGTGCAGGAGAGCCCCATTGGACCTATCAGCGATCCATTTTCGCGATCATCTTCCGCGCCGCTTGTTCCCGCGCCATCGCGCGCGCCCAGTCCGGTGCTCCTCATGACCTCGCCTGCCTCCCCCTTCCACGGTCTCTCCGCTTTCCCAATCACCCCTTCGGACACGCAGGGGCGCGTGGACACGGCAGCGCTGGAGATCCTTCTGACGCGCCTCGTGGCGGCCGGGGTCGATTCCATCGGCCTTCTCGGCAGCACCGGCACCTATGCCTATCTCTCCCGGACCGAGCGGCGGCGGGCGGTCGAGGCGGCTTCCGCGCTCGTGGCCAAGCGCATCCCGCTCGTGGTGGGCATCGGCGCCCTGCGCACCGACGAGGCCGTGGATCTGGCACGCGACGCGGCCGAAGCGGGCGCTGATGGCCTGCTGCTCGCCCCCGTGTCCTATACGCCGCTCACAGAGGATGAGGTGTTCGCCCACTTCGCCGCCGTGGCAGCGGCAACCGACCTGTCGCTGTGCATCTACAACAATCCCGGCACCACCCACTTCACCTTCACGCCCGCCCTCATTGGCCGTCTCGCCGGCCTGCCGAACGTGGTGGCACTGAAGAACCCCGCCGCCGCGCCGGTGGACGCACCGACCCTGCACGCGAACCTGCGCGCCGCCGTGCCGGAGGCCTTCGCCATCGGCTATAGCGCCGACTGGAACGTGACCGAGGCCATCCTCGCCGGCGGGCAGGCTTGGTACAGCGTCTGCGGCGGCCTGCTGCCGGAGCCGACGCAGAAGCTGATGCGCGCCGCGCAGGCCCATGACATCGCGCAGGTGGGAATGTGGAAGGCGCGCTTCGAGCCGCTCTGGGCGCTGTTCCGGGAGCTGACCAGCCTGCGCGTCATCTATGCGGCAGCGGACATTCTGGGGCTGTCAACGGCGCTGCCGCCCCGCCCCATCCTCCCGCTTGCGCCCACGCATCATCCGCGCATCGCGGCGGCGCTGGAGCCTTTGCTCCAGCCCGCCTGAGAGCCCGTTCAGGCGAGCTTTGGCCAGTTGGTGATCGGCCCGCGCCAGCCCTCATAAAGATGGGCTATGCGCAGCACCGCGTGGTCCGCAAAACGCGGTCCGACAATCTGGAGGCCGATGGGCATGCCCGCTTGGGTGAAGCCGCAGTTGATGGAGATGGCCGGCTGCTCGGACATGTTCCAGGGCACCGTGAAGCAGATGTGCTCGAAGGGCTTGGCCGGATCATTGACGGGGGAAGCCCATTCGGCGGGGAAGGCCGAGACATTGTTGGTGGGCGTTAGCAGATAATCGAGGCCGTGGAAGAGCGTGGCGCAGGCCTGGCGCATCTTCATGGTCTGGTTGAAGCCCCGCACCGCGCGCGGGCCGTCCACATGGGCGCCGCCCGCCGCCCAGTCCACGATATAGGGCAGCACCTTGGCCCGCTTCTCCGGCGGCAGCGCACTGATGTCATCCCACGAGCGGGCGCGCCAGAAATCATCGAGCCCATCCAGCATCGCGCGGGTGAGGACGCCCGGCGCGGGCACGATCTCCGCGCCCTCCGCCTCGAAGCGCCGCGCTGCCGCTTCCACGGCCTTGCGCACCTCGTCCTCCACGTCCATGCCGCAGCCGGCCTCCAGCATGAGGCCAATGCGCAGGCCTTTCACGCTCATGCCCTCAAGGTCCATCCAGTCGATGTCCTCGGGTGGCAGGCTCGTGGCATCGCGCCAGTCGGGCTTGGCGAGGAACTGCATCATCAGCGCGCTCTCGGCCACCGTGCGCGTCATGGGGCCGGCGCAGCGGCCGACATAATAGGGGTCGATGGGAATGCGCCCCAGGCTCGGCTTGAAGCCGACTAGGCCACACCAGCCGGCCGGCAGGCGCACGGAACCGCCAATGTCCGTGCCAACATGCAGCGGCCCATAGCCCGCCGCCCCTGCCGCCGCAGCCCCGGCGCTGGAGCCGCCCGGGTTGCAGGCGAGGTTCCAGGGATTGCGGGCCAGCGTGTGGAAGCTGGAGAGGCCGGAGGAGAGCATGCCGTAATCCGGCACGGTGGTCTTGGCGAGGAGGATCGCCCCCGCTTCCTTCATGCGCGCGGCGGGCGGCGCATCGGCGGTGGCGGGCACGAGATCGGTGGCGGCGGTGCCGAGCGGCACCGGCAGCCCTTCCGTCGCGATGAGTTCCTTCAGCGTGACAGGCACGCCATCGAGCGGCCCGTTGGGCGCGCTCTTCGCCCAGCGCGCCGTTGAGGCGGCAGCTTCCGCGCGCACCCGCTCGGGCTCGAAGGCATAGAGCGCGCCGAGCTTGGGCTCGCTCGCCGCCACATAGGGCAGCAAGGCGTCGAAATATTCGCTGGGCGAAAGCCTGCGGGCGCGGAAGGCAGCGACGAGTTCGAGGGCGGAAAGGTCCAGAGGGGACGACATGCAACAACGCTCCTGAGGCGCGCCGGACGGCCGCTTAGGGGACAAGAGAAGGGGAAAGGTCTTCGGCGTGATGGCAGGCGCTGGCGCGCCCATCCGCGATCGCGCGCAGCGGCGGCGCCTCCGCCGCGCAGCGCTCCGTGGCGCGGGGACAGCGCGGCAGGAAGGCACAGCCCTGCCCCGCGACGGCCGACACCTTGGGTACGACCGGCGGGCTCGGCCGACGCGGCCCGCACCCGATCTGGTCGAGGCTCGGTTCGGCGGCGATCAGCAATTGCGTATAGGGATGGAGCGGCTGGTCGAACACCGCGCGCGCCGGCCCCCGCTCGACAATGCGGCCGCGATACATCACCGCCACATGGTCGGCCACGCAATCGATGACCGCCAGATTGTGGGAGATGAACAGCACCGTGATGCCGCGCCTGTCCCGCAGCGCGCGCAGGAGGTTCAGCACCTGCGCCTGCACGGACAAATCGAGCGCCGAAACGGCCTCGTCCGCCACAACCAGCTTGGGTTCCGTGATCAGGGCGCGGGCGATGGCGATGCGCTGGCGCTGGCCGCCGGAGAATTCGTGCGGAAAGCGGGTGGCGTCCGCCGCCTTGAGGCCGACGCTTTCCAGCGCCCGTCCCACCAGCTCCGTCCGTGCCTTGCCGCGCGGCGCGCCGGGCATCACGTGCAGCGGCTCGGCAATGGTGCGCCCGATGCGGCTCCGCGGATCCAGCGAGCCATAGGGATCCTGAAACACCATCTGAAAATCCCGCCGCCGCGCGGCCAGACGTGCCGGCGGCAGCAGGAACAGGTCGTCACCGTCGAACAGCACATTCCCTGAGGTGGGGCGGTCTAGCGCCATGACGATGCGGGCGAGCGTGGACTTGCCGCAGCCGCTCTCCCCCACGATGCCGAAGATGCTGCCCTTCGGCACCTGAAGGTCGATGCTATCCAGCGCCCTCACGGTGGCCCGGCGGCCGAACAGGGGGGCCGGCCCGGCAGGATAGTCACGGATGAGGTTGCACACCTCCAAGAGGGCCGGCGCGCTCATGCCGCCACCTTGCCCGCATGGATGCAGCGGATGCCGGCATCGGGTTCGCCAGCCCACACGGGCTCCGCCGCCCGGCAGCCGTCGTCCGCGCGGGCGCAGCGATTGGCGAAGCGGCAACCCGGCGGCAGAGCGGCGAGCGATGGCACCGTGCCGGGAATGGTCGGCAGATCCCCGCTCCTCCCGCCGCCCCGGCGGGGCATCGCTGCCAGAAGGCCCTGCGTATAGGGATGGCGCGGGTGGCGCAGCACATCCCCAGTCGGTCCCGCCTCCATGCGGGTGCCCGCATACATGACCAGTGTCTCGTCCGCGATACGGCCGACCACGCCCAGATCATGGCTGACGAGGATGAGCGCGACGCCCAAGTCGCGCACCATCTCGTCGAAGATGTCGAGGATTTCCGCCTGCACGGTCACATCGAGCGCCGTCGTCGGCTCGTCAGCGATCAGCAGGCCCGGCCGCATGGCAAGCGCGATGGCGATGCCCACCCGCTGGCGCTGGCCGCCGGACATTTCGTGGGGATAGGTGTCGAGCCTGCGCGCCGCATCCGGGATGCGCACGCGCTCCAGCCATTCCAGTGCCTCCCGCCGGGCCTCGGCGCGGGAAATATGGCGGTGCCAGAGGATGCCTTCGGAGATCTGGTCGCCGATGCGCTGCGCGGGATTGAGCGCCGTCATGGGCTCCTGAAAGATCATGCCGATGCGCCGCCCGCGCACCGCGCACATCTGCGCCTCGGTGAGGGCGAGCAGGTTGTCGCCATCGAGCCTGATCTGCCCGCCCGCCCGCATGGGGCCGGGCAGAAGGCCGATGATGGCCTTGAGCAGCATGGACTTGCCCGAGCCGGATTCGCCCACGATGCCCAGCGTGCGGCCCCGCTCCAGCGCGAAGGACACGTCATTCACCACCCGCAGCCGACCGCCGTCCGGCCGGGTGAGATCAATGGAGAGATCGCGCACCTCCAGCATCAGCCGCCGAGCCTCCGGCGCGGGTCGATGAGGTCGCGCAGGCCATCCCCCAGCAGGTTGAAGCCCAGCACGCTGAGCGCGATGGCGATGCCCGGCACTAGCGCGAGGTGCGGGGCCGCCGAGAGATAGGTCTGTGCGTCCGCCAGCATCCGCCCCCACGAGGGCGCCGGCGGCGCGATGCCGAGGCCGAGGAAGCTCAGGCCCGCCTCGGTGAGAATGGCGAGGCCAAGCTGGATGGTGGCCTGTACGATGATCTGGCTGGCGATGTTGGGCAGCACATGCTCCAGCGTGATGCGCGCCGGCCCCTTCCCCGCTGCCCGCGCCGCCAGAACATAATCGCGCGCCCACACCTGCGCCGCGGCCCCGCGCGTGACGCGGGCAAACACCGGAACCATGAACACGCCGATGGCGATGACGGCGGTGACAGCCCCCGGCCCCATCAGCGCGCCGAGCACGATGGCGGAGAGCACGGCGGGAAAGGCAAAGAGAATGTCGCACAGGCGCATGATGGCGCCCTCCAAAAGCCCGCCCCGCGCCGCCGCAGAAACACCCAGAAGCGTGCCAAGGCTCGCGCCCACAGCCACCGCCAGCACGCCGATGGAGAGAGAGTTCCAGGCCCCCACCATGAGCATGGAGGTGAGATCCCGGCCGAAATGGTCCGTGCCCAGAAGCCCCTGCACCAGCGGCCCTTTGAGCTTCAGCGCGAAGCGCATCCGCGTCGGCGCCTCCGGCGTCCAGAATTGGGAGAGGATGGCAATGCCGACGATGGCAGCGGTGAGAACGGCGCCCACCAGAAGCTGCATCCGCCCGGCGATCCGACGCAGGAGAGGCGCGCTCATCCCCGCCCCCGGAGGCGCGGATCGAGGGCGAGATAGGCCATGTCCACGAGAAAGTTCACCACCACCACGAGCCCGGCGAACAAGAGCACCACATCGCGGATCACCAGCAGGTCTCGCTGGGCGAGGGCCTGAAAGGCGAGCCGCCCGAGGCCGGGGAGCACGAACACATTCTCCACCAGCACCGCCCCGGCGATGAGGAAAGAGAATTGCAGGCCGAGGATCGTCACCACTGGCACCAGTGCATTGGGCACCACATGCCGCCACAGCGCCGCCCGGCGGGTGAGACCTTTGGCGCGGGCGGTGGCGACGAAATCCTCATTCAGCACATCGAGCACGGCGGAGCGGGTGACGCGGGCAAGGATGGCGGACTGCGGAAGCGCCAGAGCAATGGCCGGCAGGAGCAGCGCCTTTAAGCCGGCTCCTATGCCCGCGCTCCAGCCGGGAAAGCCGCCGGCGGGGAACCAGCCGAGCTGCGTGGAGAAGAGCAGGATGAGCAGAAGGCCGATCCAGAAATTCGGCACCGCTACGCACACCTGCGCAAACAGGCTCGCGCCATAATCCACCGCCGAGCCGCTGCGCGCCGCCGCGATCACGCCCAGCGGCAGCGCGATGAGGGTGGAGAACGCGATGGCCATCAGCGCCAAGGGCACCGTCACCGCCAGCCGCTCTGCGATGAGACCGGCCACCGGCACGCCATAGGTAAAGGAGGTGCCGAAATCGCCACGGGCCATGCCGACCATCCAGGCGAGGTAACGCACCACGGCCGGCTGATCGAGCCCCATGCTCTGGCGCAGGGCCGCTAGCGTATCGGGCCGCGCGGAGGTCCCGAGCTGAATGGCCGCCGGATCGCCCGGCAGTACATCCATGATGAGGAAGATGGCCGCCGACATGACTGCCAGCGTCAGCACCAGCCCGAGAAAGCGTCGCACGGCGAAAGCCAGCATGGAGCGCGCCTCAGCTCGCGTGCACCGGGCCGGGCTCAGTCACGCCAGCGCACCTCGGTCAGGTCATTGGAGGGCACGGGCTCGCTCTCCCACATGCCCTCCACCTTGGCGCTCCAGACACCGAGCTTGGGCATGACGAACAGGAACAGCGCCGGAACCTCCTCAGCAAGGATGCGCTGGGCCTCGCCAATGGCCTTGGTGCGAGCGGCGTCGTCCGTTGCCGTAGCGGCGGCCGTGTAGGCCGCGTTGAATTTTGGACTGTTGTAATTGAAGTAATAATTGGGGCGCGCGTAGATATCGATGTCGAGTGGCTCCGCATGGGTCATGACAGTCATGTCATAGGCCTTGTCCTTGAAGACCTCCTGCACCCATTTGGCCGGAAATTCCGTGGGCTCGATCTTCACCGTCACACCCACATCCGCCAGCATGGCCTGAAGCACTTCCCCCGAGCGCGACAGATAGGCCATCTGCGGCGTCTTCAGAGTGAAGGTGAAGCCGTTCGGATAGCCCGCCTGCGCCAGCAGCGCCTTGGCCTTGGCGGGATCATAGGGCAGCACACCCGTCGTATCGACAAAACCGGGATCGTTCGGCGTGTAGTGGCTGCCGATGGGCGTGCCGAAACCGGACCACGCGCCCTCCACCAGCGCCTTGCGATCCACCGCCATCATCAGCGCCTTGCGCACCCGCACATCGTTGAAGGGCTTGCGGGCATTGTTCATGCCCGCCACCATCTTCAGCTCGGTGTTGCCCACGACGGTGCTGAATTTCTTGTCCTTCTGGAAATCCGTATAGATTTCCGGCGCGCTGAACTCGGGGAAGGCGTCCACATCCCCGGCCCGCAGCGCCGCCGCCTGCGCCTGCGGATCGGCGAGGAAGCGGAAGGTCACCTGCGCCAGAGCCGGCGCGTGGGCCTTGTCCCAATAATCGGCGAAACGCTCCAGTTCCACCCGGTCACCCTTGGCCCAGGCCTTGAACCGGAAGGGCCCGGTGCCCACGGGCGTCGTACGGTTGGCGTCCGCGGAATTCGACGCGACCATCACCGCCGCGGGCATTCCGAGACGATAGGTCAGATCGCTGACCGGCCGCTTGAGGGTGACCACCAGCGTCTTCGCATCCGGCGCGTCCACGGATGCGATCGGCTCGAAATAGGGCTTCTGGGGATTGGTCGAATCCGCGCCGCGCGCCCGGTCAAGGCTGAACTTGGCAGCGGCGGCGTTGAAGGGCGTGCCGTCGTGGAAGGCCACGCCATCCCGTAAGGTAAAGGTGTAGACGAGGCCGTCGGGCGATACCGTCCAGCCCGACGCGAGTTGCGGCTGGACCTTGCCGTGGCGGTCCACGCGGGTCAGGCCCTGATAGACATTCTGCCAGGTGACCTGCCCGATGGACACGGGCGCTGCCACCGTCGGATCAAGGCCGGTGGGCTCGACGGGCATGCCCACGACCAGTCGGTCCTTCGCCGCCTGGGCGGTGCCGCCCAGCCCCAACACAGCGGCAGCGACCAGCAGCCCCCGACCCAGCCGCGCCGCGTGAAATCCTGTCCGCCTGCCCGTCCGGGATGCCATCGCCATTCCTCACCAACCCTGAATGCCCATCGACTCGGCACAACGCCGGACTGCCTAGAAACACTGCAAGCCGGCACGGCCATCGTCAACGACCTTCGGAAGACCGCCCAACATCACGGAGGCATGGAGGCTGATCGGAGGCTCATGATACCCCCCGAGGGACGGAACTGAGAAATGCGCCGTAAGATCGGCCCTCGACCGATCGGCCAACAAAAAACCACGCCCCCTTGCGGGAGCGTGGTCGAAGGGCGCCGGCAGTTACGCGCCGGCCAGTGTGGAAAATACCCACCACACCTGTTCCCGGCCGTTGACCCTCACCCGGCGGCGTCTGGCCCGCGATTGCGGAGCCGTCAGCCGCCGGAGCGGATCTCAACGGAAGAGGGTCATGATGTTGGAGGTCGAGTTGTTCGCGATGGAGAGCGACTGCACCGCCAGCTGCTGCTGGGTCTGCAGGGCCTTCAGCTTCGTGGACTCTTCTTCCATGTTGGCATCGACCAGCGAGCCGATCGACGACGTGTTGATGTCGATCAGGGACTGGGCGAAGTTCTGCTGCGAGGTCAGGCGGGTCTGGGTGGTGCCCAGAGCCGTCGAACCGGCCTGCAGGCCGTCGATCGTGGCGGACACGATCTTCATGTAGGAGGAGAGCTTCGCCAGGTCGACATCGCTGCTGGTGAGCGAGGAGATGTCGATGTTGGCGATGGACGCCGTGAACGCCGCGACCGTGGTGCCGTTGACGGTACCGCTGATCGAGTAGGTGGTGTCCATGAAGCCCTTGAGCTGGCCGGCGCCAGTGCCGACGGCGACGGTGAGGGCACCGGTGCCGGAGGACGCGCTGGTGGCAACCGCAGTCACGGCCGTGTCGATCGTGGAGCTGGTGCCCGTCGCCGTACCGTTGGTCTTCGCGTCATAGACGGCGAAGGCGCCGGTATCGAGCGTGGTGGTGCCGACCGTCACGACGCCGCTGGCGCGCGAGAAGTTGGCGAGCAGGCTCTTGTTGGCGTTGAAGCCCGTGGCCGAACTGTCGACCGAGAGCCAGTTGGCGCCGTTCACCACCGCCGAGGAAGCCGCCGACGAGATGTCGGAGACGGCGTTGGCGATGTTCTTCTGCAGGGAGGTGCGATCAGCCGTGGAGGACTGGGCGCTGACCAGGGCCTGCTTGATGGTGTTCAGGCTGTTCATGATCTGGGTGAGACCGGTATTGGTGGTCTTCACCGAGGACATGTCGAGGTTGATGGCATCCTT
The DNA here is from genome assembly GCF_000010525.1 of Azorhizobium caulinodans ORS 571. Classification (GTDB taxonomy): domain Bacteria; phylum Pseudomonadota; class Alphaproteobacteria; order Rhizobiales; family Xanthobacteraceae; genus Azorhizobium; species Azorhizobium caulinodans. Next base: position 3,060,585 of record NC_009937.1, read on the forward strand.
CACCGCGCCGAGCGCGCCGTTGTCCGACGTCAGGGTGGTGGAGATGTTCCAGTAGGCGGCGCCGTCAGCGGCAGAATTGATCTTCTTGCCGGTGGAGACGCGGTCGTTGGTGGTGTTGAGGCTATCGTTGATGGAGCGCAGGGTCGCGAGAGCAACGCTGGCGGCATTGTTGGTGATGATGCTGGTCATGACTGATGTCCCATCATTGGAAAGAGCGATGATGTCGGGACATACCGGGCTGATACCGGCAATGGCAGGGCGGCTTCATGCCTTTGATCGAAGGTCCGCCAGTGGCGCACCGGCTCTTCTTGGAAGAGCAATCAACCTGTCATTACCTGATCATCATAACCAGCAAGCTTGCGCGAGGCTAGTACCTCCGCGGAGGAAAATTCGCCGCAGGCCGAATACGGTGCGGGACCCAGCACTTGCCTTTCGACATATCATCAGTCGGACTGAATTTACTGTCACGCCGACTTGCCCGGCGCTGGCCACATCCGTCCGCCGCATCTCAGGTCCGGAATAATGATCATCTACTCATTCCACGATATGGTCCGATCCGGACCGGACCACGCGCCGTCCCGGCCTGCGAGACCTTTGGCGTGAAATGTCCGCATTTGGGCCGTACGGGACATTGGCGGCAATGCTAAAGGGGCTAAGATCCATCACGCTTCCCCAACGAGGATTGCCGAAAATGTCCGATCCCGCCGCCCTTCTGGTCATCGATGCGCAGGAGTCCTTCCGCCACCGCCCCTATTTCCGCGCCGATGAGCTGGATGCCTATATGTCCCGCCAGCAGGCGCTGATCGACGGGGCACAAGCCGCGGGCCTGCCCGTCATCCAGATCTTCCACGTGGAAGACACGGGTCCCTTCTCCGAGGCCTCCGGCTTTGTCACGGCCCTCGATCCGCTGCGCGTGGAGGCGAGCGCCGTCTTCCGCAAGCGCCGCCACAGCGCGCTGGTGGGCACCGGCCTCGATGTCTGGCTGACGAGCCACGGCATCCGGCGGATCATCGTCTCCGGCATCCGCACCGAGCAGTGCTGCGAGACCACCACGCGTCATGCTTCCGACCTCGGCTATGCGGTGGACTACGTCACCGAGGCCACCCTCACCTTCCCCATGACCGACCGCACCGGCCGGGACTGGAGCGCGGCCGACATCCGCGCCCGCACCGAGCTCGTGCTCGATGGACGCTTCGCGCGGATCGCCAGCGTTGCGGAGGCTCTCTCCGGCCGCGCGTCGCGGCAGGCGGCATGAGCACCCGGCGCCCCGCACGGATCATTCCGGTCCTCGCGGTGGTGCCGCCGCGGGCGCTCCTGCTCGACCTTGCGGGCCCCATCGAAGTCCTGCGCCAGGCCAATCAGGCGCAGGACGACGTGCGGTTCGACGTGACGTACGTGGGTCCGTCGGAACAGGTGCACAGCTCCATCGGGCTGCCGCTCGCCGGCATTCGTCCCCTGCCCCGCTCGGTGCCGGACGGCGCGCTCGTCCTCGTCTCTGGGGCCGTGGAGACGCCGCTCGGCTCTCCATCCTCGACGGCAGCACAGGACGAGGCGGACGCAGCGTCCATCGTCGAGTGGCTGCGCACGGCCATCCGCCCGCAGGTGCGTCTCGCCACCATCTGCTCGGGCGCGCTGCTGGCTGCCCGCGCCGGGCTTTTGGATGGCTATGACTGCACCACCCATTTCGGAACGCTGGCACAGCTCGCCGCCCTCGCCCCACACGCCCGTGTCCGGGAGAACCGACTCTATGTGGAAGATCGCGGCCGCCTGACCAGCGCCGGCGTCACCGCCGGCATCGATCTCATGCTCGCCTTCGTGGCGCGCGAGGTGGGCCACGCGACGGCCGTCGCCGCGGCCCGCATGCTGGTGGTCTATCTGCGGCGCGGCGGCGGCGACCCGCAGTTGTCTCCCTGGCTCGAGGGACGCAACCATATCCATCCGGCCATCCATAGAGCGCAGGATGCGGTGGGTGCCGATCCCGCTCGCGACTGGTCCGTCGAGGCGATGGCCGACGTGGCCGGCACCAGCCCGCGCAACCTCTCGCGCCTGTTCAACGAACATGCGGGCATGAGCGTCACGGAATATGTGAACCGCATGCGCATTGCGCTCGCCCACGACATGGTGGTGCATTCGCGTCTCGACATGGACGCCATCGCCGAAAGCTCCGGCTTTTCCTCTGCCCGCCAGTTCCGCCGCGCGTGGAACCGCCTGCAGGCCGTACCTCCGGGCCAGTTGCGCGCCCAGCTCGCGCAGGGCTGATACGGCCGGTGAGCCGGGCCTCAGCACATCCTGGGACAGCCGAACGTGCGGCACAGCCATCACATGCCCGCAAAACGTGTGGCGACAGCCCCTTGACGGTGCCCCTTCCCAAGAGGCACCGTGGGCGCTGTCGAGGTTCTCCGCACCGAATCCGGTGGCGGAGCTAAGAGGGAATTCGGTGCGACCTGCTTCCTTTCGGAAGCGCGCCAATGCCGAAGCTGCCCCCGCAACTGTAAGCGGCGAGCAAGGGCCCATTCGCGCCACTGGGAGGCATCTCCTGGGAAGGCCGGGCCGTTGTGCTGACCCGTGAGCCAGGAGACCTGCCCCGACGCTGCGTGTCCTCGGGCGGGGTGTCCCGGTGGTCTGTCGAGCCCTCGCCACCGCGGGCGCCCTGCATACCGCCATGCCTCGCCCGCAATCGGGGTTGAGACCTATGGTTCGGATGTGTGCGTGGCGCGGAACTTCCCGTCCGTCAGAGTTTTTGCGCGTGCGCCCTTGCAGGGCGCCGTTCCCCATGGCATGTAAAAGATACATTATATCATTTACCATGAGCCGCATGACCACGGATGATCGGGCTCGTGGAGGCCACAAGGGTGGGGGCAGACGTGCTGACCGACGCAGCCGCACGGCGAGAGACATGCAACACGCCAACAGCCGGCCTCCGGCAGCGGTGCTGTTGATGCGCGGGGCCGTCGCCATCCGGCGGAACTGAGCCGGCGACCCTCCCCTTTCCAGGCAAGCTTCGGCGAGTCCACCGCCCGCGTCCACGGACCGCGGGTGCGTGAGGCTTCGCATCTCTTCGCTTGATCGCCACCGCTGACGCCGCGCCCCGCGCGCGGCGAACACCTTCGTCATGCCATTTGCTGACTTTTTGCTCACTTGAAAGGTGACACCATGCCGCCGCGCGCGCACGCCTCCCGGGCCCAAGGGGCCGTCCTCGCCCTCGCCGCCACCCTGCCGCTCGCCGATGCCGCGCGTGCCCAGTCGGCGCCCCCGGAGACCACCACCATCGCGCTGGACACGCTGGACGTGAGCGCACAGCCGCTGGGCGACGGGCTCAATCTGCTCGTGCCCTCCATGACCGGCAGCCGCCTCGACCTGACGCCACTTCAGACGCCGTCCAGCGTGCAGATCATCCCCGGCGAGATCGCCCGTGAACGCGGCCAATATACGGTGATCGAGGCGGTGACGCAGGATGCCGCCGGCTTCAGCGCCAGCCCCGCGCCGGGCAACGGCGGCACGTCGCTCAGCACCCGCGGCTTCTCCGGCCACGGCTCGGTGATGCAGCTCTATGACGGCACGCGCCTTTACGTGGGCGCGGGAACCGTCACCTTCCCGTTCGATACCTGGTCCGCCGAGCGGATCGAGGTGCTGCGCGGCCCCGCGTCCGTTCTCTATGGCGACGGCGCCATCGGCGGCGTGGTCAATGTGGTGCCGCGCAAGCCGGACCCGCTGTCCAGTCATGGCGAGGCCCTGATGGCGGTGGATTCCCTCATGTCGGGCCGGCTGGCGCTCGATGCCACCGGCCCCATCAATGACCGCGTGTCCTACCGGTTCGACATCGCCGGCAAACTGTCCGACGGCTGGGTGGACCGGGGCGACAATGGCTCGCTCGCCGTGTCCGCGGCTGTGCGCATCCAGGCGTCGGATACGCTCGTCCTCTCGCTGAGCAATGATTACGGCTATCAGGAGCCGCAAAAATATTTCGGGACGCCGCTCATCAACGGTCAGTTCACGGGGCTGCTGCGCAACCAGAACTACAATGTCGGCGACGCCGCCATCAGCTATTCCGACAACTGGAGCCAGTTCAAGGCCGAATGGACACCGAGCGATGCGCTGACCGTGCGCTCGACCTTCTACTACCTGACCAGCGACCGGCACTGGCGCGATTCCGAGACCTATGCCTTCCAGCCGGCCACCGGCCTCGTGCGCCGCTCGGACTATATCGAGATCATGCACGACCAGAGCCAGCTCGGGAACCGCACGGACGCCACCTGGCGCGGCAGCATCCTCGGCTTCGCGAACGAGGTGGTCGTGGGCTTCGACATCAACAGCATCGACTTCACCCACACCAACAACTCGCCCTATCGCGGCTCCTCGTCCGTGCCCCTCATCGGTTTCAATCCGGGCACGTTTGCGAGCCCCGATCCGACCGTGCCGAAATATCACACGGACACAACGCAATATTCCCTGTTCGCGGAAGATCGCCTCGTGCTCGACGAGCACTGGTCCATCGTCGGCGGGCTGCGCTGGGAGAACCCGACCATCACCCGCACCAATCTCGTCACCGCGCAGGAGGAGTTCCAGAAGTCCTATTCCGCGGTGACCGGGCGCATCGGCGTCATCTACTCACCGGTTCAGGATCTCTCGCTCTATGCCTCCTACACCACCGGCATCGACCCGGTGGCCGGCCTCATCACGCTCTCGAGTGCCAATGCCAATTTCAACCTGACCACCGCCGAGCAGTATGAGGCCGGCATCAAGCAGGTGTTCTGGGGCGGTCGCGGCGAGTGGACCTTCGCCGTCTACGACATCACGAAATACAACCTGCTGGCCCGCTCTTCCGCCAATTCCCAGGTGACGGAACAGATCGGCCAGCAATCCTCGCGCGGCGTCGAGGGTACGGTGTCCGTCTCCTTCCTGGAGAACTGGCGGATCTCGGCCAATCTCGCGCTGCTTGACGCCCGCTATGACAATTACATCACCACGGGCGGCATCAACGCCACCGGCAACACGCCCGTCGGCGTGCCGGAGCAGGTGGGCAATGTCTGGCTTACCTGGAATTTCGCGCCAAAGTGGAAGACCTGGGCGGGCCTGCAATATGTGGGGCCGGTGTTCGTGAATGAGGCCAATACCGTCCAGCGGCCAGAGTATTATGTGGTCAATGGCGGGCTCCAGTGGGCCCCCACGCCGGCGGCCAACATCACGCTGCGGGTCTACAACCTGTTCGACGAGACCTATGCGGTGGCCGGAAATACCGGCCAGTGGGTGCTCGGCCAGCCGCGCACGGTGGAACTCTCGTCCAGCGTGCGCTTCTAATGGCACGGGCCCCGTCGCGCGCCCGCGTGTGGAAGGTCGTCCGGTCCTGGCTCTACAAGGTGCACCGATGGGTGGGGATCGCCGCCTGCCTGCTGTTCGCCATGTGGTTCGCCTCCGGTGTGGTGATGATGTACGTGCCCTTCCCGTCGCTGTCCGAACGGGCGCGCCGGGAGGCTCTCCCGTCCATCGACTGGTCGGCTGTGAAGATCACCCCGGCGGAGGTGACGCATGCACTCGGCGCACCACCCCGCGACCTTCTCCTGCACATGCGCGGCACGGAGCCCGTCTATCGGGCGGTGCGGAGCGACGGGACGCTGAGCGTGCTCTCCGCCCGCACCGGCGACATGCTCCCACCGGTGGACGGGCCGCAGGCCCTTGCCCTTGTCCGTGCTGGCCGCGGCGGGGCCGAGGCCCGGCTCGTCGAAACGCTTGCGCGCGATCAATGGACCGTGCCGCAATCCTACGATCCCCATCGCCCCCTGCATCTGGTGGCGCTGGAGGACGCGGCCGGCACACGCCTCCACATCTCCTCCCGGACAGGCGAGATCGTGCTACGCACGACGCGGGCCGAACGCTTCTGGAACTGGTTCGGCGCCGTCCCGCACTGGATCTATGTCACGCCCCTGCGCCAGAACGGGACGCTCTGGGCCAATGTGGTGCTCTGGATCTCCGGCCTGTCCCTGGCGGTCGCCGTGACCGGTCTCTGGATCGGCCTGCTGCGGGCAAAGCTCGGGCGGACGCGCTATGCGGGCGGGCGGGTGTCCCCCTATCGCGGCTGGATGCTCTGGCATCACGTGGCGGGGCTGGCGGGCGGCCTCGCCGTTCTCACCTTTCTCTTCTCAGGCTGGATGTCGCTCAATCCGGGCAACGCCTTCGCCCGCTCGCCCTTGTCACCGGCTCAGATGGCGGCATTCGAGGGGGCAGACGGCCGGGCCTTTCCGGGCGATCCTGCACAGATCGCACCGCGTACGCTGCCGCAGGCCGTCGAGGCGCGGGTGACGTGGTTCGCCGGCCGGCCCCTCCTGCTGCTGGCCGATGGCCGCTCGCGCCTCACTTTGGTGGATGCCGAAGGCAGTCCGGTTTTGCTCTCGGATGCCGACATTGCAGCGGCCGCGCCTCTCCTGCGGCCCGGCACACCGATCCTTCAGGTGACGCGCCTCACCGAAGCGGACGCCTATTGGTACAGCCACCACCGCGAGAGGCCGCTGCCCGTGGTGCGTATCGTGTTCGGCGACGCGCAGCAAAGCTGGGTGCACGTGGACCCGGCAACCGGACGGATCGTCGGCAGCAGCACCGCCAGCCTGCGGCTGTACCGCTGGCTCTATAACGGGCTGCACAGCCTCGACCTGCCGCTGCTTCTGCGCCATCGCCCGGTCTGGGATGGGGTGATGCTGGCGCTCTGCGCCGCCGGGATGATCATCAGCGTCAGCGGCATTGTCATCGGCTTGCGCCGGCTCACCCGCCGCAAGCCTGCCGCGCGACGGCCGGAAGCCGGCTCGGCAAGCTGAGGCTTCACTATTTCGCGCTGGAGCCCGCCGGGCCGTGTGAAAGTTCCAAGCATCATGCGATGCGACAAGAAGGCTCGCGCAAACGGCGGCAGTTTGCGCGGGCTGGCACGGCCCCGAGGTTGCAACCGAAGGGCTCCGGCACGGGTTGCCAGAGCGCCCGGACCTCTGCCCGCTCATTCGCGCCGGGTGCGCCTGGCGCTTTCCGACGAGCACCAAAACCAATGACCGCAAGTGCCAACTCAGGATCCGTCGCGACGGATCTCATGCCGAAGGAGCTGAACCGCTCCGCAGACGTCCCCACACCGGACGCCGTTTCGGCCCCCAGCCGACGCGACGTTCTCGGCCTTGCCGCCGGTGCGGGCCTCGCGCTCACACTCGGCTCCATGCCGGCCTTTGCCGCCGGTCCTTCTTCCCCCACTTCAGCCAACGGACATACCGCCATGCCCAGCGTGACCACCAAGGACGGCGTCGAGATCTTCTACAAGGACTGGGGTCCGAAGGAGGCCCAGCCGATCGTGTTCCACCACGGCTGGCCGCTCTCGTCCGACGACTGGGACGCCCAGATGCTGTTCTTCGTCAGCAAGGGTTTCCGCGTCGTGGCCCATGACCGCCGCGGCCACGGCCGCTCCAGCCAGGTGAGCTATGGCCACGACATGGACCATTACGCCGCCGACGCCTTCGCCGTCGTCGAGCACCTCAACCTGAAGAATGCCGTCCATATCGGCCATTCCACCGGCGGCGGTGAAGTCGCCCGCTATGTGGCCAAGCACGGCCAGCCGGCCGGCCGCGTTGCCAAGGCGGTGCTGGTCTCCGCCGTGCCCCCGCTGATGCTGAAGACCGCCGCCAACCCGGAAGGCCTGCCGCTCGAAGTGTTCGACGGCTTCCGCAAGGCGACCGCCGAGAACCGCGCCCAGTTCTTCCTCGACGTGCCCACCGGCCCGTTCTACGGCTTCAACCGTCCGAACGCGAAGGTCTATCCGGGCGTGATCCAGAACTGGTGGCGTCAGGGCATGATGGGCAGCGCCCTCGCCCATTACGAAGGCATCAAAGCCTTCTCTGAGACCGACCAGACCGAGGACCTCAAGACCATCACGGTCCCGACCCTCGTGCTGCACGGCGAAGACGACCAGATCGTTCCGATCGCGGACTCGGCCATGAAGTCCATCAAGCTGCTGAAGCACGGCACGCTGAAGACCTACCCCGGCTATTCGCACGGCATGCTGACCGTCGATGCGGACGTGCTGAACGCCGACATCCTCGCCTTCATCAAGGCCTGAGGCCACAGGCTCCGGCGCGCAAAGCCGGAGCCGCTGCCTCGCGGCAGCTTGTTTGACATCGACACCCGCGCGCCTGACCGGCGCGCGGGTGTCGTGCTTTCCGGAGCCCGTCGTCCGGCTTCAGCCAGCCACGAGCTTGCGGTGCGCGTCGGCGAGTTCACCGAGCGTGCGGAAATGGAAGTCCACCTGTGGCTGTCGCTCGGTGGGCAGCGTCGCCCCGCTGCCCGACTGTCCGAATCGCCGGTCGATCCAGGCTCGCGCCAGCCCGGCCCGCTCCGCCGGCACATGGTCGTGATGCAGGCTCTGAGCCGTGTGCAGCACCTGCCCCGGCTTCACGCCCAGTTCGGCCTCGAGATGCGCGAGCAGAAACGCGAAGTTGCGATCGTCCGGCTTGTACGAGCCGATGTCCTCGGCCGTGTAGATGGCATCAAACGCCACGCCCAGCTTGCGATTGCTGGCGGCAAAGCTGGTGCGGTCCACGTTGGAGAGGATGACCAGCTTGTAGTGGCGCTTCAGATAGGCGAGCGCCGCGGCCGAGTCGGGAAAGGTCGGCCAGTCTGGCACCGAAGCTCCGAACCGCTCATGCAGATCCGCATGGACATGGAGGCCCCAGGCGCGGGCGAGGCGGGCATGGACGACAGCCAGCAGCGCCGAATAGCGCAGGGACGGCGTCTCGATCTCCTGTTCCGTCTCGTGCCTGGCGAAGGTCTCCAACGCCTCCTCCCGGCCGATGGTCAGGCGCCCCTCGCTCAGCAGCGGCTGGAGGGCGTTCCAGATGCCGGTCTCCCAGTCGATCAGCGTGCCGTAGCAATCAAAGGTGAGCGTGGTGAAGTCGGTCAGTTGCATGGATCAGGCCTCAGGGCGCACCGGCGCCGGTCTGTGCCTTCCTTAGCCGAAGCGGCTCACGGAGGGATGAGCCGAACCTGCGGACGGCTTGTCCAAACCTGCGGTGGACTCACTTGCCGGCTCAGGCGGTCCGGCCGGCGGCGCGGAACACGGACGGCGTCACGCCGAAGCGGCGCTTGAACTGGCGGTTGAAGGACGAGGCGTTCTGGTAGCCGAGCCGATAGGCGATCTCCGCGACCGGCTCGTCCGTCGACGCCAGCAGATCCGCCGCCCGCTCGAAGCTGCGCGCGAGCTGATACTGCTTCGGCGACTGCCCGGTGGTGGCGCGGAACACGGCGTGGAACTGGCTCTGGCCGAGCCCTGCCCCCTCCGCCATCTCGGCTACGGGCACCCGCTGGCCGGCCATGCAGCCTTTGGCAAACTCGGTCACCCGGGCGGCGGCGTCGCGCCGATGTCCCGGCCGCGGCGCGACGAGGCGGAGGCCCGCCAGCGCCAGCGGCGCCGCGTCCCGCGCCCGCCGTGCATTCTGCCCAATCTCGGCACCGAGCAGATGGAACAGGCGCCACGCGAAGGGATCGAGCCGGGAGACCAGCGGGACGCGTGTATCCACCAGCCGGGGCGCTGCTTCGGCAAGGGCGGCCCGCTCCACATCCAGCACCATCAGACTGCAATCGCGGCTTGGCGCGAAATCATGAGCATGAAGGCTCGGGATGACCGCGACACACTGGCTCGCGACCACATCCACCTGCCCTTCCACGTCCAGCTGCATGGCCCCACGCATGGGGACGAGCACCTGCACATAATCGTGCGTGTGGCGCCCGGCACCGCTGTAGGAGCGAATCTCAAGCTGGATGGACATGGAACGACCTAGCCTGCGCCTCAGGCGGAAGCGCCCAGTCTAGAACAGGCACGGGCCGCCACAAGCGGCCCGTTTCAGCTCAGTAGATGCCGACGGTGCCGCCGGGACGGATCGTCATGGGCTCGCCCGGAACCGTGGCGGACGCCGGCGACGGCGCAGGCGCCGGACGCGTGGCGACAGCGGGCTTCGCCTGACCCGCGGGCGTGTTCTGGGCCGTCTGCTTCGGCTTCTTGCGCTGCTGCACCGCACCGGGAGGCGCCGCGGCCGCGACGGGCTTGGGCGGGGCCGGCTTGTTCATGGCAATGAGTTCGGAAACCGTGACGAACTTGTAGCCCTTGGCCAGCAGCGTATCGATCACGCGCGGCATGGCGGCCACCGTGGTCGGATGGATATCGTGCGACAGGATGATGGCGCCGGGTCGGACCTGCTTCATGATCTGGTCGTAGACGCTCTGCGAATCGCGGATCTTCCAGTCCAGCGGGTCCACCGACCAGAAGATCAGGCTGAGGCCGTACTTCTGTTCGATATGGGCTTCCAGGGACTTGGTCATGGCGCCATAGGGCGGGCGCAGATAGATGGGACGACGGCCCGTCACGTTGAAGATGGCGTCGGACGTATCCTCAAGCTGCTTGTCCGCAGCCGCGACCGGAATCTTGGGCAGTTGCGGGTGGTTCCAGGAATGGCTGCCGATCTCGTTGCCTCCGGCCGCCACCGCGCGCACCACCTCGGGGTTCGCGGCGACATTCTGGCCGAGCATGAAGAAGGTCGCCTTGATGTGGCGTTCTTCGAGAATCTTCAGCAGCTTCGGCGTCGTCTCCGGGCTCGGGCCGTCGTCGAAGGTCAGGGCGATATAGGGCCCGTCCACATTGGCCTGACGATAGGCCGCAGGTCCCTTGGGCGCGGACGCCTCGACGGGCGGCGGCGCGCTCGGGCCGAGCATGGCGACCGGGTTCGGATTCGCCGCACCGGGCGGGAAGGCCGAGGAGAAGAAGGGGTTGCTGGAGGCGTCGCTGGAGATGGGGAGCTTGGCCGGAACATTGGCCTGCGCCACCTGCACCGCGCCCGTTGCGGGAGCCGAAATGGTGGGCACGGGCTTCGAGACGGCGGCCGTCGCGGACTCGGACGACGACATCAACATGGGTCCGAACACGAACCCGAGGCCAAGGACGGCCGCTGCCCCGACGGCAGACGCTGCGACGATGACTTTCACGGCCAGACCTTGCACCCGTTGAACGATGATTGCCGCCAGTTTCAGCCCAACAGGGTGGAGAAAGTGTGAAGCCGTGGCTCCATCCAGCCCGAAAGCGCAGATTGCGGCGATCAACCCCAAGTAGTTTCTTACGCCTTTGCGCGGGCGCGCGCCAGCGCGGCGCCACGCGATGGCCGCATGGCTGACGGTGTTTCCATGCAGGATCTGGATTATTTGCGGGATCACCCGGCAGCGACCGACGGTAAAAGGGCGCAACGCCCCTGCTCAGGCAAAGCTGCTCAGGAATCTCTCTGCCAGCGCAAGCGTGCCGTCGGTATAGGCCGCACCCAGGCTCTGGGCGGTCGGAGTCTCGCTGTGCGATGCGATCCAGGCGGTAAGGAGGATGCGCCGCAGCATGACGAACAGGTCGAGCTGGCGCACCTGCTCCGCCGAAAGCCGCGCGCGCTGGCCATAGCCCTCGATCCAGGCCGCCTTGAGTTCCGGAATGAAGGGTTCGTGCTCGATGAAGCTGACGGCTGCGGCGAAATCATAGAGGAACCAGGAGAAGCCGCAGTCATCGAAATCGATGAGGGTGAGGCGGTCGCCGTCCACCAGCAGATTGGCCAGCCGCAGGTCCGCATGGATGAGGCCGAACGCCTCCGGCCCCTCCCCGAGGTCTGCGCACGCCCGCCCCACCTCATCCACCGTCCTCTGCAGCAGGGCCCGCCCCGGTGCCTCCAACCCCAGCGCCGCGCGCCAGTCGCCCCACAGCGGGGCCTCACCGAGCGTGGACGCGAAATTCCAGCGCTTGCGCGCGAAATCCGTGGGGCGCCGCCACCGCCGCGCCTGATCGTGCAGCACGGCATGGATGTGCCCGAGTTCCCGGAACCAGGGCGCCAGGGCGGCGCCGGCAACCGGCTCCTGTCCGGGAATGAAGTCGAAGGCGACCACATGGCGCGGCACCCCGCGATCGTCGATATCGGCGATCAAGGAGCCATCGAGCTGGCGAATGGGATGGGGCGCGGCGACGAGCCCCTCGGCCCGCAGAGCGTCGAGCCAGGCCAGTTCCGACGCGATTTCGGCACGGGTGTGATAGCCAGGGCGATGCACCCGGAACACCATGGCGTTCGCGCCCGGCACCTCGACCTTGAAGGTCGCATTCTCGGAGATGGCCAGAAGTTCCGGCGCGCAGTCCGGGCTCAGGCCCCAGCGCGGCAGCGCGCCGGAGAGCGCATCCTGCAATCTGGCAATGAAACCGCTGTCGTACACCCTCGTCCCCACGGCCGCCCACGGCAGTGCGCCGATGGATTCGCTCGGGCGTGTTTTGCCACGAGAGCCCGCCAACCGGGAGAGGTGCCCGGCGCTGGTGTGGGCCGGCACACAAGCGCCTGCGCAATCGCCGGACGAACCGTCAGTGTTTCACGGCGGCTTCGGAGCGGTGGCTGACCGCCTGCTCGCGGTGCGAGAGCTGAAGATCGAAAGAGGCCTCGAGCACAGCCATGTCGAGCAGATAGACCAGCGTCTGGCCGCCGTGGCGGGTGGCCAGCGCCCGCAGGCGCAACAGTTCATCCCTGAGATAAGCGGCATCGTCCATCGGAACCTGACCCTGCATCACGTTTCCCCATGCTTTGATGCCGTTATATCGCGCTCCGGCAGGACCCAAGAATGGGGATGCTTCCATTCGGCCAAATATAAGCATCCCATTTGATGCCCCGGGCCGCCTCCGCGCCGAAAATACCGCAGAACAAGCATAATACTTTCGTTCGATACGCAATGCGGCCGGCCGGCATCCCGCCGAAGACCTCAAGCAACGATCCTTGAATTTCAACGGGACGGAAATGTGATCTCGGCAGGCCCTTTTCCGGCACAGCAAAAGACAACACACGTTGATCAATTGTACATGCGAGAGCTTCTCGCGCCCAACGTGCATCCAGTCGGCAAAGCATCCCCGTCAATCTGGCGCGATTCGGCACACGATGGAGATGGATCAGGACAATCCGGGGATGGCCACGCCTGCATGGCCGCAGGCGCGGACCGTCAGGCGATAGAGACTGAGAATGTTGCGATCATGAACCCGAAATGATCCCCCATTATCAGCAGAGAGAAGAGTGTGGACTTCGATCTCGCCCGGCTCAAAGCAACCGTGAGCACCGGCTGGCTGGCCAAACAAAAACGCCCGCCAAGAAAGCCTGCGACACCAGCGCATGGTGGACCGCGATCAGCGCCACCTTGGGATGTTCCCCCAACGCCAGCCGCAGTCCGAGCGTCCGGTGCGCGGCGAGGTCACGTACTCGCACATCCGACAGCGGCTTGATCCCCTCCCCAGCGTCCGCGCCGCTCGCCCGTGCCTCTTCCCGGTCTCGCCCCGTGCATCCTCCGTTTCCTCGGCCAGCAGCTTCTCGTCTTTCGACCGGATAAACCCGCGCCCCTCACGCGCCCTGCCGTCGTGGCTCAACACTGCGAGGACGCCACCGGCGGCGATCTGCTCGGCATCTCAGGCGTAACGCATGGCAACGATACGCGCGATCTCCGCTTCCAGCACGCTGAACTGCCGATCCACCTCGTCCGGCCGCTCGTCACTGCGACACCAGGCTTCGATGGCCACCCTGAGCAGGACTTTTGCGTCAATTGAGCAGCCCGAAAGGGTGAATGATCACGTCTATCGGTGAATCCACAACGGGAGATACCCGCATCACGCGCGACCGAAAGGCGAAAACGCGCCTGGCGAGCAGACCAGACCTCCAACATCCCGCACCATTCATTTTCTTTTGCATTGCAGCATGTTGTGCGGATTAGCCGCCGCACCGCAACAAGGAACAACTTTCTTGAAATTTTCGTTTTTCGCGCACTATGAAATTTTGATGAAAGGTGATTAATGTCGTTGCAGACGGTTGCACAATGGTGCGGCAACAGGGGAGCGGCGGCGACGTGAGCAGCCCGTTCGACATTCTGGTGGTCGGTGGCGGCATCAATGGCGCCGGCATTGCCCGCGACGCCGTGGGACGCGGCCTGTCCGTGATGATGGTGGAGCAGGACGATCTCGCCGCTCACACGTCCTCCTGGTCCACCAAGCTCATCCATGGCGGCCTGCGCTATCTCGAATATTACGAGTTCCGGCTGGTGCGCGAGGCGCTGCTGGAGCGTGAGCGGCTGCTCGCCATGGCACCGCACATCATCCGTCCGCTGCGCTTCGTTCTGCCGCACGACGTCTCCATCCGCCCGGCCTGGCTCGTGCGGCTGGGTCTGTTCTTTTACGACCACCTGGCCCCTCGCAAGCGCCTGCCCGGCTGCGAACGGATCAACCTTTCCAGCGACCGGCGCGGTGCACCGCTGAAGCCGCTGACCAAGGTCGGCTTTGAATATTCCGACTGCGCGGTGGATGACGCCCGCCTCGTCGTGCTCAACGCGCTCGATGCAAAGGAGCGCGGCGCGATCGTCGAAGTGGGCACCCGCCTCGAGAGCGCCCGGCGCGAGGGTAAGCTGTGGGTGGCGACCCTCAAGGACGCCAGCGGCGCGACACGCGAGGTCCGCGCCAAGGTGCTCGTCAATGCCGCCGGGCCGTGGGTGGCGGATGTTCTCAACCATCGCCTCGGGCTCAACACCTCCAAGGGCGTGCGGCTGGTCAAGGGCAGCCATATCGTGGTGCCCCGCCTCTATGAGGGCACGCAGGCCTATATCCTGCAAAATCCCGACAAGCGCATCATCTTCGCCATCCCCTATCAGGACGATCTGACGCTGATCGGCACGACGGACGTGCCCTATACGGGCGCGCCGCAGGATGTCGCCATCTCCGATGACGAGACGGACTATCTGATCTCCTCGATCAACCACTGGTTTAAGCGCGAGATCTCGCGCTCCGACATCGTGTGGGACTATTCCGGCGTGCGGCCGCTGTTCGACGACGGCTCCATCAATGCCTCCGCCGTCACGCGCGATTATGTGTTCGATATCGATGCGCCGGAGGGCCAGGCACCGCTGCTCTCGGTGTTCGGCGGCAAGCTCACCACCTATCGTAAGCTCGCCGAGCATGTGATGCGCGATCTCGCCCCGCACATTCCGGGCCTCAAGCCCGCCTGGACGGCGGAGGGGACGCTGCCCGGCGGCGACATTCCCGATGGCGATGCCGACCGCTATGCCGCCGACCTCCTGAAGCGCAAGCCCTTCCTCGGTGCTGATCGCGCCCGGCGTCTGGTGCACACCTACGGCACGCGGGTGGAAGCCATCGTGGGCGGCGCCCGCTCGGCCGAGGACCTCGGCCGCGACTTCGGCGGCGGACTGACCGAAGCGGAACTGCGCTATCTCAAGAGCGCGGAATGGGCGCGAACCGCCCGCGACGTGCTGTGGCGGCGCACCAAGCTCGGCCTGAAGCTGCCCAAAGAGGCGGCTGCCGAAATCGACGCATTCCTCAACAGCATCTGACGCCGGCCGCACCCAAGACGCGGACGGATGCCGGCAAGGTTAAAACGGGAGGAGACCATGACCAAATACGTGGGCGCCATCGATCAGGGCACGACGAGCACGCGCTTCATCGTGTTCGACCGCAAGGGCCAGATCTTCAGCGTGGCCCAGCGCGAGCATGAGCAGATCTATCCCCGGCCGGGCTGGGTGGAGCACAATGCGGTCGAGATCTGGCTCAACACCCGCACGGTGATCCTGGAGGCCCTCGAGAAGAAGGGTCTCTCCACGTCCGACCTCGCCGCCGTCGGCGTGACCAACCAGCGCGAAACCGCGCTCCTGTGGGACCGCAAAACCGGCGAACCGCTCTACAACGCCCTCGTCTGGCAGGACACCCGCACCGACCAGCTCGTCGCCCGCTACGCGAAGGAGGGTGGCCAGGACCGACTGCGTGCCAAGACCGGCCTGCCGCTCGCCACCTATTTCTCCGGCCTGAAGCTGCACTGGATCCTCGACAACGTGCCCGGCGCCCGCGCCAAGGCCGAGGCCGGCGACGCGCTGTTCGGCAATATCGATACCTGGCTGCTCTGGAACCTCACCGGCGGTCCGGACGGCGGCATCCACATCACCGACGTCACCAACGCCTCGCGCACCCAGCTCATGGACCTCGAGAAGCTGGCGTGGGACGAGGACATCCTGAAGCTGTTCAACATCCCGGCTGCCTGCCTGCCGCGCATCGTCTCCTCCTCGGAGCGCTACGGCACCGGCAAGGGGCCGCTGGAAGGCGTGACGCTCTCCGGCATCCTCGGCGACCAGCAGGCGGCCCTGTTCGGCCAGGCCTGCCTGCATCCGGGCGAAGCCAAGAACACCTACGGCACCGGCAACTTCATGCTGATGAACACCGGTGAGAAGCCCTTCCCCTCCACCTGCGGTCTCATCACGACGGTGGGCTACAAGCTGGGCGATGCGAAAGCGGTCTATGCGCTGGAAGGTTCCATCGCCATCACCGGCGCTCTGGTGCAGTGGCTGCGCGACAACCTCGGCATCATCAAGAACTCGGCCGACATCGAGCCGCTCGCCCGCACGGTCAGCGATAACGGCGACGTCTATTTCGTCCCCGCCTTCTCCGGCCTTTATGCGCCGCGGTGGGATGACAGCGCGCGCGGCGTCGTCTGCGGTCTCACCCGCTTCGCCAACAAGGGCCACATCGCCCGCGCCGCGCTGGAGGCGACCGCCTACCAGACGCGCGAGGTGCTGGAAGCCATGGTGAAGGATTCCAAGGTCGCCATTCGCGAGCTGCGCACCGACGGCGGCATGGTGGTCAATGAACTGCTCATGCAGTTCCAGGCCGATATGGTGAACGTGCCGGTCGTCCGCCCCAAGGTCATCGAGACCACGGCGCTGGGCGCCGCTTATGCGGCGGGCCTTGCCGTCGGCTACTGGGCGTCCACCGACGACATCACCCAGAACTGGGGTGTCGACCGGCGCTGGCACCCGCACATGGCTGCGGAGCAGCGCGAACACCTGTATGGCTCGTGGAACAAGGCCGTTGAGCGCTCCCTCGGTTGGGCGCGCTGACGGTGTAAGGTGTCCCGTTCCGGCGGCTGGCAAAGCAGCCTCCGGCACGGTCTGAGGCGTGATCCGAAGGGAGTATTCACCTCGTCGGCAGTCGCGCCCTCTTGATGGCAGAGACCGCATGGCCGATGGGTCCGCGACGCGCGCGCATCGGCTCATGCTCTTGAACAATCAATCAAGAATGGGTTCTGGAGACGTCCCATGCACACCCCCTTTACCGGCGAGCTGCTCGGCACGCTCGTTCTCATCCTGCTCGGCGATGGCGTCGTGGCGGGCGTATTGCTCAACCACTCCAAGGCCCAGAATTCGGGCTGGATCGTCATCACCGCCGGCTGGGCCTTCGCAGTGATGGCCGGCGTTTTCACCTCGGCCGCCACCGGCAGCCCGGATGCGCACCTCAACCCCGCCGTGACGCTCGGCTTTGCCATCGTGTCCGGCGATTATTCGAAGCTCGCGGTCTATATCCCCGCCCAGCTCATCGGCGCCTTCCTCGGGGCCACGCTGGTGTGGCTCCAGTATCTGCCGCACTGGTCGAAGACACCCGATCAGGGCCTGAAGCTCGCCATTTTCTGCACCGGCCCGGCCATCCGCAACGCGCCTGCCAACCTCATCAGCGAGATCATCGGCACGGTGGTCCTGCTGTTCGTCATCGCCGCCATCTTCTCGAAGCCGGTGATGGGCGCGGGCATTCCCTCGACGCTTGGCCCCTACATGGTCGGCATCCTCGTGTGGGCCATCGGCCTCTCGCTCGGCGGCACCACCGGCTACGCCATCAACCCGGCCCGCGACCTCGGCCCGCGCATCGCCCATGCGGTGCTCCCTGTGGCCGGCAAGGGCGGCTCGGACTGGGGCTACTCCTGGATCCCCGTGGTCGGCCCGCTCGCCGGCGCCGTGGTGGCCGGCCTCCTCATCAAGGCGTTCATCTGACGCCATCCGCCGCGTTTTGAAGTTACAGCAGCCCCCGGCCCAAAAGCCGGGGGTTTTCTGTTTCGGCCTCCACCTCACCTTGCGGCAGGGCACCGAGGACTTGGCAGCAGCACTCCAGCGGCATTTTCGGACCGCCTTTCGATAAGAAGACAAATTTTTACAAATTACATCCAGGAGGGGTTGGACATCAGGCACTCACTCCAGCCCGCCGAACGGGTATAAACATTTAGATTCAGGTTATAATTCCTGCCGGAAAGGCCTATAGAAGCCGCGCACCCACCTGAAAGGTTGGCACAAGCTTGTCATGCCCAGAATGTCGCAGAATTCCCTGGGGCTTTTGGCATGACCATCACCATCCGGACGGCACTTGTTTCCCTGTTCTGCGTCATGAGCGCAGTCATCATCGTAATGTGCGGCCTCACGCTCTCCACCGCGAAGCGCAATTACGATGGCGCGAAGGAGGCGGCCAGTCTCGCCTCCGTCGAAATGGACATCCTCCAGGCGCTTTCGGTCTTCCGTCTGGAACGCGGGTCCATGGTCACGCTGCTGACGGTGGAGGGTGCCTACACGCCCGCCCAGCAGGAGCAGATGAACCAGCGCCGTCAGATCGCCGCCAAGGCGATGACCGCGGCTGCGCCCAAGATCGACGCTCTGACCCATCAGAAGCTCCTCGCCATCGGCAAGGATCTCAAGAGCCAGTTCGCCAACATGGACCGGCTTCGGGAAGCCGCCGACCGCGACCTGCCCCGTCCCCTGGCGCAGCGCGAGGCCGGCCTCTCCAAGCGGATCAATGACGACGGCGGTCGCCTGATGACCACCATGGAGAAGTTCCTGGACACGGCGGAAGACGGCATCCGCGCGAACGATCCGACCCTCTCCCAGTTCATCCTCTCCCGCACCATGGCGTGGGACGTGCGCAGCTATGTGGGCACGATCAACGGCATGCTGAACACCGTCGTCGGCGCAGAGCGCCCGTTCAAGCCGGAGGAAGACCGCACGGTCACCGACCTCGACGGCCGCGTGACCGCCGCCTGGAAGCCGGTGCTCGACGTGGCGGACAATGACGACACTTCGCCAGACCTGAAGAAGTCGATCCAGATCGCGCAGGAGACCTATTTCGGCGGCTCGTTCAAGAAGCTGCGCGACGACATCCTGTCCAACCTTCGCAACGGCAAGCCTGCCGGTGTGGCCCTCAACGCTTGGCGCGACGCCAGCCAGACGCAGAACACCTTCTCCGACGTCGCCATGGTCTCCATAAAGTCGATCGTGGAAGCGGCGAATGCGCGGGAGGCGACCGCCTTCCGCAACCTGCTCACCTACAGCGCCATCCTCGTGTTCGCCGTCGCTCTCACGGTGGTCGGCCTTCTGGTGGTGCTGCGGCGCGTCACGGGACCCATCAGCCGCCTGACCCATGTCATGACGGACGTCGCCAGCGGCGACCTCGAGGTGGAAATCCCCGGCACCCAGCGGCACGACGAGATCGGCGCCATGGCCAAGGCGCTGATGGTGTTCAAGGAGAGCCTCGTGCGCAACCGCGGCATGGAGGCCGAAGCCGCCCGCCAGCGGACCGAGGCCGAGCTGGAGCGCAAGCGCATGATGCAGAACCTCGCGGGCGAATTCGAGCGCGAGGTGGGCGGCATCGTCGGGACCGTGGCCTCCTCCTCCCAGCAGCTTCAGCAGACCGCCGGCCGCATGGCGAAGGCCGCCGAGAAGACCTCCAGCCAGTCCACCGCCGTCGCGGCAGCCGCCGAGGAGGCTTCCACCAACGTGGTCATGGTCGCTTCCTCCGCCGAGGAACTGGGGTCCTCCGTGGACGAGATCGGCCGCCAGGTGCTGCAGTCGGCGGAAATGTCGAAGGTCGCCGTTGCTGAAGCGGAGAAGACCGGAACGGTCATTCAGGATCTCGCCCAGGCGGCCGGCCGCATCGGGGCCGTGGTGGGTCTCATCTCCTCGATTGCCGAGCAGACCAACCTGCTCGCCCTCAACGCCACCATCGAGGCCGCACGTGCGGGTGATGCCGGCAAGGGCTTCGCGGTGGTCGCGTCCGAGGTGAAGGCGCTGGCCACGCAGACGGCCAAGGCCACCGAAGAGATCGAGAGCCAGATCGGCGCCATCCAGGCCACCACCCAACAGGCGGTGACGGTTATCGAGGGCGTCGGACTCCAGATCCGCAAGATGAGCGATGTCGCTGCCAGCATTTCCGCTGCCGTGGAAGAGCAGGGCGTCGCGACCCGCGAGATCGTGCGTAACGTGGACCAGGCGGCCACCGGCACGAACACCGTCACCTCCCACATCGCGGACGTCGCCAAGACGGCGGACGAGACGGGAGAGGCGGCGGGACAGGTGCTCCAGGCCTCGACCGCGCTTACCGATCAGGCCAAGCGCCTGGAGGCCCAGATGCAGCAGTTCCTCGCCACGGTCCGGGCCAGCTGAACCGCATCCTCGAGGAAGAGTGCAAAGCCCCGACCATCGGTCGGGGCTTTTGTTTTTCAAGCTTGGTCTGCTGAGCGGACGCGCCCGAGCGGCGAACCTTCTGCACGGTGTTGGCGGCGCACGCTTCGAGGCGTCATTCCACCGGCGAGAGCACCGCTTTCTATAATTTCCATTAAAATAATTGACTATATCGTTTTTAACGGCATTTTGGGGTGAAACGGAGTGCCCCATGAGCAACCTCACCCCTCCTCCCCCCCACATGTTCTGGTTCATCCCGACCCATGGCGACGGCAGCTATCTCGGCTCAGAGACGCGGCAGCGCCCGCCGGAGTTCGGTTATTTCCGGGAAGTCGCAACGGCGGTGGATCGGCTCGGCTTTGAAGGCGTGCTGCTGCCGACCGGCCAGAGTTGCGAGGATTCATGGATCACGGCCGCAGGCCTCGCCACTGCAACGGAGCGCCTGCGCTTTCTGGTCGCCCTGCGGCCCGGCGTCACCACGCCGGTCTTTGCCGCCCGCCAGACGGCTGCCCTCGACCGCCTCAGCGACGGGCGCCTGCTGCTCAACCTTGTGGTGGGCGGACATCCGGGCGAGCTCGCGGCCGACGGTGTCTTCCTTGGCCATGACGAGCGCTATGCGCAGGGCGCCGAATTCGTCGCCATCTGGCGCGCCTTGGTGCGCGGCGAGACGGTGAACCATGAAGGGCGCTATTACCGTGTGGAGAACGGACGCCTCGATTTCCCGGTTGTGCAGGAGCACCTGCCGCTCTATTTCGGCGGTTCTTCCGATGCCGGGCTCGATGTGGCCGCCGAGCATGTGGACCTTTATCTGAGCTGGGGCGAGCCGCCCGCCCTGCTGGCGGAGAAGATCGCCACTGCGCGCGCTCGTGCAGCCGCCCGCGGGCGCACGCTGCGCTTCGGCATCCGCCTGCACTTCATCGTCCGTGAGACCGAGAGCGAGGCGTGGACGGCGGCCGAACGGCTCATCAGCCAGGTCTCGGACGCGCAGATCGCCAACGCTCAGAAGCGTTTCAAGGAAGAGATGGATTCCGTCGGCCAGGCGCGCATGGCCGCGCTGCACGACGGCCGCCGCGACCGTCTGGAGGTGGCGCCCAACCTGTGGGCCGGCGTCGGACTGGTACGCCGGGGCGCCGGCACCGCCCTTGTGGGCGATCCGCAGACCATTGCCGCGCGCATCCGCGAGTATCAGGCCGTCGGCGTCGACACCTTCATCGGCTCGGGCTACCCGCACCTCGAGGAAGCCTACCGGGTCGCGGAACTGCTCTTCCCGGCCCTCGGCATCGATGGCCGCCGCCGCGGCGTGCGGACGCAGATCGTCAATGAATTCGCCGTGGGCAGCCACGGACCAGCCGCAAACGCCACGATCCGCGCTGCGGAATGATGGTGGGAAGACATCTGGAGTTCGCAATGTTCAAAAAAGGTCTGGCCGCTTCCCTGATCGCGGCGGTGCTCGGCACCAGCGCTCCTGCCTTCGCCGAAGGCACGATCCGCATCGTGGAGCAGTTCGGCACGCTCTACACGCCTTTCCACGTGATGAAAGCCCAGAAGCTCATTGAGAAGCACGGGCAGGCGCTCGGCCTCGACATCAAGGTGGACTGGGCCAAGCTCTCCGGCGGTTCGGCCGTGAATGACGCCTTGCTCTCCGGCAATGTGGACGTGGCGGCGGCGGGCATCGGGCCCTTCCTCACCCTGTGGGACCGCACGCGCGGCAGCGCCAACGAGGTGAAGATCATCGGCGCGCTCGGCGCGCAGCCGAACTATCTCGTCACCAACAATCCCAATGTGAAGACGCTGAAGGACTTCACCAAGGCCGACAAGATCGCCCTCCCGGCGGTGGGCGTGTCGGTGCAGGCCCGCATCCTCCAGATGGCGGCGCAGCAGGCCTTCGGTCCAGGCAAGGAGAAGTCGCTCGACGACCTCACCATCACCCTGCCCCATCCGGACGCGACGGCCGCCCTGCTCTCCGGCTCCACGGAGATCACCGCCCATGTGTCCAACCAGCCCTATCAGGATCAGGCCCTGAAGGATCCCAAGGTCCACAAGGTGTTCTCCTCCTATGACGTGCTGGGCGGGCCCGTGACGCCCACCTTCGTCTACAGCACAGTCCGCTTCAAGACGCAGAACCCGAAGACCTACAAGGCCTTCTTCGACGCCTTCCGGGAAGCGACCGCATGGGTGGATGCGCACAAGGCGGAAGCGGCGGCCATCTACGTAAAGACCGAGAATTCCAAGCTCGATCCGGCCTTCGTCACCGAGGTGCTGTCCGACCCTCAGGTGAAATACACGCTCACCCCACTCGGCTCGCAGAAGTTCGCGGACTTCCTCGCGCAGATCGGCGCGATCAAGAACCGCCCGGCGAGCTGGAAGGACTACACCTTCGACGATCTGCACAACGATCAGGGGAGCTGAACGATGCCCGCCCTCGCCCCCCTTGCGGATGCGGCGCCCCCGGTTCTGGAGGCGCGGCGTCTGACGCTCGACTACGTCACGGAGGCCGGCAGCGTCCGCGCCGTGGAGAATGTCGATTTCAGCGTCGGTGCGGGCGAACGGCTGGTGCTGCTTGGCCCTTCGGGATGTGGAAAATCATCCATCCTGAAGGCCCTGGCGGGTTTCATTCCGGCGACCTCCGGCACGGTGCTGGTGCGCGGGCACCCCGTCAGCGGGCCGGGCCCTGACCGCATCGTGGTCTTTCAGGAGTTCGACCAGCTCCTGCCTTGGAAGACCGTGCGGGACAATGTCGCCTTCCCGCTGCGCATCGCGCGCAAGCTGTCTCGCCGCGAAGCGGAGGCGCGGGCGGAAGGCGCCATCGCCCGTGTGGGGCTCACCCGGGCCCTTGATGCCTTTCCCCATGCTCTGTCGGGCGGCATGAAGCAGCGCGTCGCCATTGCCCGCGCGCTCGCCACCGATCCGGACGTGCTGCTGATGGACGAGCCCTTCGCGGCGCTCGATGCCCTCACCCGCCGGCAGTTGCAGGAAGACCTGCTGAAGCTCGCCGACGAACTCGGCTTCACCCTCGTCTTCGTCACCCATGCCATCGACGAGGCGGTGCTGATCGGCACCCGCCTGCATCTCCTGAGCCCCCATCCCGGCCGGACGCTGACCACGCGCGACACCGCCCATCTGGGCCTGGCCGACATGGGCACCCCGGCCTTCGAAAGCCTCACCCGCGAGGTCCATACTTTGCTGTTCGGAAGCGAGCGCGGCCATGTCTGAAGTCGAACTGACCACGCTGCGGCCGCGACCGCTTCCTCGGCCGAGCCTCTCCCTCCCCCGCCTCTGGCGGCACACGGGCGTGCGCCGGATCGTCATCCTCGCCTTGCTGGCGCTGATCTGGCAGGCGGCGGCGCTCTGGCAGAACAACCCGTTGCTCTTCCCGACCTTCACCGACACCGTGAAAGCCTTCATTGAGGCCACGACCTCGGAAGGCATGCTGTGGTCTGCGCTCGCCTCCCTCACGGTGCTGCTCAAGGGCTACGCCATTGCCATCGCTCTGGCGCTGGCCCTCGTCTCGGGCGCCGTCGCCATCCCCTTCCTGCGCGACGTGCTCCAGACGCTGACCTCCATGTTCAACCCTTTGCCGGCCATTGCCCTGCTGCCGCTGGCCATGATGTGGCTCGGGCTCGGCGAGCCGGCGCTGCTGCTCGTGCTAGTGCATGCGGTGCTCTGGCCCTTTGCGCTCGCGACCCTCTCGGGCTTCGAACAGGTGCCGGAAACCCAGCGGCTCGTGGGCCGCAATTACGGGCTTCGGGGCCCGGCCTATGTGGTCCACATCCTGCTGCCGGCGGCTCTGCCCTCCATCCTCTCGGGTCTCAAGATCAGCTGGGCTTTTGCCTGGCGCACGCTGATCGCGGCCGAACTCGTCTTCGGCGTCAGCTCGAGCCAGGGGGGCCTTGGCTGGTTCATTTACCGGAACCGCAATGAACTGCTGACCGACCGGGTCTTCGCGGGCCTTGCAACGGTGATCCTCATCGGCCTCGTCGTGGAGATGGTGGTGTTCCGCTTCATCGAGCGGCGAACGGTGGTCCGCTGGGGCGTCCAGCACTGACGGCGTGCAGGCGCGCACGCCGGCCGCATGGAACGCACAACCGGATCGAGCGGGTTGTACGCGCCGAATGGCTCTAGCTTCGCGCCAGAACGGATGCGCTTGTCCTTGCGGCATATAGCTCGCAATTTTAAACGGAGGTCAGTGCTTACCCCCAAGGGCATGACTCCGCCGCGCCGTGACCCAGACACCGCCTTCCCAACCGGACCAACTGCCGAAGGACGCAGTTCCTCCTTCGGCGACCCGCTGGATCATTCCCGGTGGGCTGCTGATCGTTCTGCTGGTCGCCGTCCTCACGACGGTGAGCCTCTGGGAGGCCCGGCAAAATGCGCTCGGAAACGAGCAACGCCAGATCGGCGACCTCGTCCTGATCACCAGCCAGGACATTCAGCGCCATTATGAACTGTATGACCTCCTGCTCCGGGAGGCGGCCGCCCAGATCGTGGATCTGCCACCGTCCCGCGGCACAGGTGCGCCCGCCAACATCATCCGGCGGACCATGGACGCGAGCCGCATCCCGGCGGAGATGATCCTCATCTCGGAATCCGGAAAGCTGGTCGCCAGTTCCCGGCATCCCACCAATGGCGAGCAGGCGGCCGACCGCGACTATTTCATCATCCAGCGCGACCAGCCGGCGACCGGGCTTTACCTCAGTCGCCCCTTCCGGAACCGGCTTGATCAGGAGCCCTGCGTGGCGCTGTCCCGCCGCCTCACGGACAGCCATGGCAATTTCGCCGGCGTTCTCGCCATCCTCGTGCCCCTTCAGAGCGTGCGCGAGATGTTCGCCAGCCTCACCCGCCACCGGAGCGACGCGATCAGCCTGATCCGGCTCGATGGCACCATCCTCGTCCGCCAGCCCGATCTCGGCTCGTTCGGCGGGTTCGGGCTCAACGTCTTCGGCCGACCGAACTTCCAGCGCATGACGACGACGCCGCAGGGCAGCTTCACCAGCACCTCCGAAATCGACCGGGTCAAGCGTTACTACGTTTTCTCACGCGTGGGCGACCTGCCGCTGATCGTGGTGGTCGGTGTCGGCATGGACGCCGTCACCGCCCCCTGGCAGGCCCAATGGCTCGCCGGGGCGGCGACGTCGGTGGTCCTCTGCCTTCTGATCCTCGGCGCGGCCGTGGCCCTCCGCCGGGAAATGCTGCGGCGCTTTGAAATCGAGCAGGAATTTCTCCGCCTGTCCCAGACCGACAGTCTGACCGGCCTGCCCAACAGGCGGCATTTCGACGAGTTCGGCCAGCGGGAATGGCAGCGGGCCGCCCGACAGCGCAGTTCCATCGCCGTCCTCATGGTGGACATCGACCATTTCAAACAGGTCAACGACCGTATCGGTCACCCAGGCGGCGACCGGGTGCTGCGGGAGGTCTCCGACATCATCCGCGCCAGCCTCCATCGGCCGGGCGACTTCGCGGGGCGCTACGGCGGGGAGGAGTTCGCCATCATCCTGCCGGAGACGGACGCCCCCGCTGCAGCGCATGTGGCCGAGCGCATTCGCGCCGCCATCGAGGCGAATACCGCCGAGGGTGTCGCGCCCGTCACCGTCAGCATTGGCCTTGCCGCGGGCCTCGCAGCGCCCAAGGGCACGCTCGCGGAGATGATGATCGCGGCCGATCACGCGCTCTACCGCGCCAAGGAGACGGGCCGGAACCGGGTCGTGAGCAGCCACGTCGCCCGCAACGACAATCTGCGCCCGCTCGCCTGCTGAGCCGGCGCAGAAAAGCCGCGTGCTCGACCGCCACGCCTTCCGCTTCCGAGCCGCCGAGTTTTTTTAACCGACCCATTGCGATGCAGCACGATATCTGTGGCACAAGCCCGCTTTTTCCTTGCGACACCGGCCTGCTTGGCATTACTAAAAACTAAGGTAATGCGACAATATGTCAGCAGGCGCGGCAATGACAGGCCTACCTATTAATCACTCAATCAATAGACGAACCCTGCTGGCATCGACAGCAGCAGCCGTTCTGGTGGGTCTGACGCCCGCGCATGCGCGTTTTCTGTCAGGCGAAGTCCCCTGGGCGCCGGGTGCGGCAACGCCGCCGGAGCCCGCAACGCCCGGCGGCTGGCTCTTCTTCACGCCCGATGAGGCCCGCGCGGTGGAGGCCATCGTCGAGCGTCTCATCCCGGCCGACGAGCTGAGCCCCAGCGGCAAGGATGCGGGCTGTGCCGTCTTCATCGACCGCCAGCTCGCGGGCCCGTATGGCGCTGCCGAGCGGCTCTACATGAAGCCGCCCTTCGCCACCAATGCGGCGCCCGAATTCGGACCGCAGAGCCCCTTGTCACCGGCTCAGCAATATCGGGCGGGCCTCAAGGCGCTTGATGCGTGGTGCAAGGCCAACCGCGGCGGCAAATCCTTCGCCGATCTCTCGCCGACGGAGCGCGATACCGTCCTGACGGCGATGGAAAAGGGCGAAGCCAAATTCGAGGGCTTTGGTGCGCGGCCGCTTTTCAACCTGGTGCTGCAGAACACCATGGAAGGCTTCTTCGCCGACCCGCTCTACGGCGGCAACCGCGACATGGTGGGCTGGAAGCTCATTGGCTTCCCCGGTGCCCGGTATGATTATCGCGACTTCATCGACCACGTGACCGATCCCTACCCGCTTCCGCCCGTCGGCCTGCAGGGTCGCGCCGGCTGGACGCCGGGTCGCTGATCGGACCCATCCCCTTCCCTCTCCCGGGCCGCCGCGCGCGGACCGACAGGATAGAACGATGGCGCGCAAGCTCCCCAAGAAAGACGTGGTGATCATCGGCCTCGGCTGGACCGGATCGCTGCTCGCCCATGAACTCACGGACGCAGGTCTCGACGTTGTCGCGATCGAGCGTGGTCCATGGCGCGACACCTCAACCGACTTTTCGCCGACGCAGGATCCCGATGAGCTGCGCTACGGCATCCGTCTGGACCTGTTCCTGCGGCCGGCGCAAGAAACCTTTACGTTACGGCACAACGTAGCCCAGCAGGCGCTGCCCATCCGATGGCCGGGCGCCTTCATCGTCGGAAACGGCGTCGGCGGCGCCGGCGTGCACTGGAACGGCCACACCTGGCGCTTCCTGGAGACGGATTTCACGCTGAAATCCCACCTCACTCAACGTTATGGCGCCAGCGCCCTGCCAGAGGACATGCAGATCGAGGACTGGGGCGTCACCTACGCCGACCTCGAGCCCTATTACGACAAGTTCGAATACATCGCCGGCACGTCCGGCCGCGCCGGCAACATCCAGGGCAAGATGCAGGCGGGCGGCAATCCCTTCGAGGGCCCTCGCACACGGGACTACCCTCTGCCGCCGCTCAAGGACACCGCGCCCACGGCGCTGTTCGCGAAGACCGCGAGCGAGATGGGCTATCACGCATTCCCGCGCCCTGCGAGCAATGCCTCAGAGGCCTATGTGAACCCGCTCGGCATCGCCATGGGGCCCTGCACCTACTGCGGCTTCTGCGAACGCTTCGGCTGCGGCAACTATTCCAAGGCCAGCCCGCAAGCGAACGTTCTGCCGGTGCTGATGCGCAAATCCAATTTCAGCGTGCGCACCGAATGCGAGGTGCTGCACATCAACAAGCATCCCGGCGGCAATGTCGCGACGGGCGTGACCTTCGTGGACAGCTCCGGCGAAGAATGGGACCAGCCCGCCGACATCGTGCTGGTGTGCGCCTACGGCCTGCACAACGTGCGGATGATGCTGCTCTCCGGCATCGGCCAGCCCTATGATCCGAAGACAGGCGAGGGTGTGGTCGGGCGCAATTATGCCTACCAGTCCGCCGGTGCCGCCGGCCTGCTGTTCGAGGGTAAGCGCTTCAATCCCTTCGTCGGCGCCGGCTCGCTCGGCCAGTGCATCGACGACTTCAACGGCGACAATTTCGACCATGCCGGCCTCGGCTTCGTGGGCGGCGCCAGCATCACCACGTCGAACTATCATGGCCGCCCCATCGCCATGTCGGCCACCCGTGCCCCAGGTACGCCGGCCTGGGGTTCGGCGTGGAAGAAGCAGGTGGCCTCCACCTATCAGAACACCTCGGCCGTGGCGGGCCAGGGCAGCGTCTATTCCTACCGCGACAAGTATCTGGACCTTGATCCCGTCTACAAGGACAGGTTCGGGCGCCCGCTGCTGCGCATGACGTTCGACTGGCACGAGAACGAGAAGAAGATGACGCGCTTCATCGCCCAGAAGTGCGCCGAGATCGGCAAGGCCATGGGCGCCAAGCATGTGACGCCCCGCTCCCTGCCCGACCACTTCAACGTGGTGCCCTATCAGAGCACGCACAATACGGGCGGCGCCATCATGGGCGACAATCCCAAGCGCAGCGCGGTGAACCGCTATCTGCAGAGCTGGGACGCCCACAACGTGTTCGTCATCGGCGCCTCGGCCTTCCCACAGAATGCCGGCTACAACCCCACGGGCACCGTGGGTGCGCTGGCGCTCTGGGCGGCGGATGCCATCCGCAACCAGTATCTCAAAAACCCCGGCCCCCTGGTTCAGGCATAGGTCCGCCCATGTCCAGCGTCCTCAGCCGCCTCTTCGCCTGTGCCTTCGGCCTTGCCGTGGCCGGAACCCCGCTTCTTGCCCACGCCGACGGGCAGGACTTCGTCACCATCGAACGTGGCCGCTATCTGGCGACCGCGGGCGACTGCATCTCCTGCCACACGGCGCCGGGCGGCAAGCCCTTCGCCGGCGGCCGTGGGATCATGACGCCCTTCGGCGTCATCTATACGCCCAACATCACGCCGGACCGCGACACCGGCCTCGGCGCCTGGAGCAACGACCAGTTCGTCGCCGCCATGCAGCACGGCGTCGGCCAGAATGGCGAACTGCTCTATCCCGCCCTGCCCTATCCTTATTACACCAAGGTCAGGCGGGATGATCTGGTGGCCATCAAGGCCTATCTGGACACGCTGGACCCGGTGCGGAACGAAGCGCCACCGAACGGCCTGCCCTTCCCGCTCAACGTGCGCACGGCCCTCCTGGGCTGGAACATGCTGTTCTTCACGCCGGGCGAGTTCAAGCCGGACGCGGCGAAGTCCGAGGAATGGAATCGCGGCGCCTATCTCGTGGAGGGCCTCGGGCATTGCGGCGCCTGCCACACGCCCAAGAACCAGCTGGGCGGCGACAAGACCGACAAGGTGCTCGCCGGCGGCGTGCTGGATGAATGGTACGCGCCGAACCTCGGCTCCGACCTGCGCACCGGCCTTGGCGCCTGGAGCGTCGAGGACATCGTCCAGTATCTGAAGACCGGGCGGAACGCCAAGTCCGCCGCCTCCGGCCCGATGGCGGAAGTGGTCTATTACTCCACCCAGCACATGACCGACGCCGACCTGAAGGCGATGGCGACCTATCTGAAGGATCGCCCCTCCGCTCCCGCCGCCCCCGCACCCAAGCCGCTGCCGGCGGAAGACCCGGTGATGAAGGCGGGCCTTGCGGTCTATCAGGACAATTGCTCGGCCTGCCACGTCTCGACGGGCGCCGGCATCGCCCGCCTTTTCCCGGCGCTCAAGGACAGCGCCGTGGTGCAGGCGGACGAGGTGCAGACGCTGGTGCGCATCATCGACCAGGGCACCCGCGCCACCGCCACCAAGACAGCGCCCACCGGTCCCGGCATGCCGGCCTTCAACTGGAAGCTCAACGACGTCCAGACGGCGGCGGTCATCACTTATATCCGCAACGCCTGGGGCAATGCGGCGGCGCCGGTTTCCGCCGAGGATGTGAAGCGCATCCGTGGCCGGCTGACGGACACGGCCGCCACGCCCTGATAGGCAAGGCCCAACCAACCATTTGAACCGCAGGCGCTCCCGTCGTCTGCGGTTTTCTTTTGCGCGGAGGGCCCCAAAAGGGCGCTATCGATCCGGCGATCCCCGCCCGATGAAGCTTAAGACTTGAGCATCTGCTGATATGAGCGGCAACTGAGCAATAGCGATTGACAGGGGAAGTCCATAGCTCGCAAAATTGGAACATGGTTCCGTATTTTGGAACCAGCGAGACATGGACATGGGCGCCCTCGACACTGCAGTCGTCATTCTCCGTTGCTTCTCCGAAGCGCGCCCCGAGCTGAGCTTCGCGGAGATCATGACGGCCACCGGAATGCCCAAGAGTTCGACCTCGCGCATGCTCAGCGCACTGCGCGAGGCGCGCCTGCTGGAGCAGGACGAGGTCACGCGGCGCTTCCGTCCCGGCCTCCTGGCCTTCGAGCTGGGCCGCCTCTATCGCGCCCATGACGATCTGATCAGCCGCACCGAAACCGCCCTCAAGGACGTGTGTGCCCGCACAGGCCATACCGGCTATATCGCGGTGCTGGATGGCTGCGATCAGCTGGTGCTGCGCATGGTGCCCGGCTCCAATCCGCTGCGTGTGGTGAGCCCTGCCGGCCAGCGCGGCTCGGCGCTCGCCACATCCAATGGCCGCGCCATGCTGGCCCGCCTGTCGGACGCGGAAATCCTCGCCCGCTTGCCGAAACCCTTTCCCAAGCTGCCGCGCAACTGCCCGCAGTCGCCCGATGAACTGTTCCAGCGCATCGCCGAGATCCGCCGTACGGGCCGGTCCATGTCCGACAACGAGGCCATCGAGGGCGTCGCGTCCCAGGGCTTTGCCCTATGCAGCCGGGAGACCAGCGAAATGATCGGCATCGCCATCTCCTACGCCAGCCAGGCCACCCCGCCTGACGAGCGCGCCCATGTGGCGCGGGAGATGGAGGCCATGGCCCGCAGTGTCGGACGGGCGATCGGCGATGCGGTGTGGGGCCTTGAGACGGGAGAACAGGCGCGATGAACCGCACGGGCGCCAATGTGATGGGCCTTGCGCTGCTGCCGAGCGCGCTGTTCTTCGCCCTCTTCTTTTTCCTGCCCATCGGCCTCATGGCGGTGATGAGCTTTCTCACCGGCAATCCGGTGGTGATGCCCAATGTCACCGCCACCACCCGCCATTACGAGCGCATTCTCGACGATCCCTATTATTTCGAAGTGATGTGGACCACCGTTCGCATCGGCCTCTACACCACCGCCGCGACGCTCATCCTCGGCTATCCCCTCGCCCACCTGATGGCGCGCATCAAGAGCCGCTCCTTGCACGCCCTGCTGCTCATGGCGGTGCTGATGCCCATGCTCACCGGCATCGTGGTGCGCACCTTCGCCTGGATGGCGCTGCTCTCCGACAAGGGCGTCGTGAACCAGATCCTTCAGGCCCTCGGCTTCGCACCCATGCAGTTGATGTATAACGAGTTCGGCATCGTGCTCGGCCTCGTGCACATCTATCTGCCCTTCATGATCCTGACGCTCACCGGCGTCATCGGCCGCATCGACGAGCGGCTGGAGCAGGCGGCGCAGAACCTCGGGGCAAGCCCGATCCGCGCCTTCATCGAAGTGACGCTGCCGCTCAGCGTGCCCGGCATCCTCGCCGGCTCACTGCTGGTCTTTGCGCTGGCCATCAGCGCCTATGTGACGCCGATCCTGATGGGTGGCTTCCAGATCATGACGCTGCCGATCCTGATCTATCAGCAGATTTCCGCGAACTTCAACATCGGCTTCGCGGCGGCGCTCGGCATGGTGCTGCTCACCCTCTCGCTGATCCTCGTGTTCGCCTACAACCACATTCTCGCGGCCGTCAGCGGCCAGCGGGACCTTGCGTGAGGCCCGGCCATGCTCTCCCTCAAAATCGGCCGCTTCCTCTATCTCGCAGCCAACTGGGCGGTGCTGGCCTTTCTGCTGCTGCCCATCGCCATCATCTTCGTCTTCGCGCTCAATCCCACGCCCTATATCGAGTTTCCACCGGTCGGCATCTCGCTGAAGTGGTTCGATAAATTCTTCGCCTCCAGCCAGTTCATGTCGGCGCTCGCGCTGAGCCTTGAGGTGGCGGCGCTCACCACCATCGCCGCGACCGTTCTCGGCGCCAGCGCGGCGCTCGGCATTGCGCGGGGCAATGTGCCCGGCTCGCGCTTCATCACCGCCATCATGCTCTCGCCGCTCATGCTGCCGGCGATCCTCACCGGCCTTGCCCTGTTCCAGACCTATGTGCTGATGGACGTGGGCCGCCCGCTCTGGGGGCTGGTGGTGGGCCACTGCCTCGTCACGGTGCCTTACGTGGTGCGCACCACTTTGGCGGTGCTGCACAATTTCGACCTGCGGCTGGAAGAGGCGGCGCGCAACCTCGGCGCCAGCCCGCAGCGGACCTTCTTCGAGGTGACGCTGCCGCTCATCAAACCGGGCGTGATCGCCGGCGGCATCTTCGCCTTCATCGTCTCCTTCGACCAGTTTCCGGTGTCGCTGTTCCTCGTCACGCCGGGACAGGAGACGCTGCCCATCACGCTGTTCAACTATCTGAAATACGACCTCGACGGCACGATTGGTGCCGCGTCCGTGGTCTCCATCCTCCTCGCCGCGCTGGTCGTCATCGGCCTCGACCGCACGGTGGGTCTCCGCTCCTACGTCAAGCTCTGAAAACAAACACCTTCCAGACGGGAAACCCAGCCATGACCGAGCACAGGACGTCCCTCAGCCGCCGTCAGTTCCTCGCCGCCGGCGCCGCTCTCGGGGCGGGCGCCATCGCCGCCCCGCATGTCTCGCGCGCCCAGGAGGCGGCGACGCTGCGCATCACGGGCTGGGGCGGCAAGTGGGGGCAGGTCATGTCGGCGGACGTGGTTCCCGCCTTCGAAAAGGAGTTCAAGTGCAAGGTGGTCACGGACACCGCTTTGCCGTTCCTGCCGAAGCTGCAGGCGAGCCCGCGCTCGGCGCCCATCTATGACGTGCTGCACACCAATTCCAACGAACAGTGGGCGGCGGTGGAGATGGGGCTCGTCGAGCCCAAGATCGACCCCAAGCTCGTGCCCAACCTTGCCGACGTCTATCCGTTTGCCATCAGCGACAAGATCGTTGGCGTCTCCATCTTCACCAGCGCCATCGGCCTCGGCATGCGCACGGACAAGGGCTATCCGACGCCGACCTCCTGGAAGGACCTCTGGGACGAGCGCTACAACGGTGTGCGTGGCGGCTATGTGATCCCGGTGAACAGCCTCGGCCAGGCCTTCGTGCCCATGTGCGGCATGCTCTACGGCAAGGGACCGACCGATCTCGACGCCGCCTATGCGGCGCTGGAAAAGGTGAAGCCGATCAAGCTCGTGGACTTCACCGGCGCGATGGAGAAGATGCTCCTCTCCGGCGAAGTCGGCATGTGCATCATCCACGACAGCGGCATCAACCGCTATTATGACGACAAGCCGCCGACCGCTTTCGTGGCGCCGAAGGAAGGTGTTCTGGCGCTGGAGCAGGTGCTCACCATCACCCCCGGCAGCAAGGTGAAGGAACTCGCCAACGCTTACGTCAACTACATGCTCTCGCCGGACGTGCAGAAGAAGCTGGCGCAGGCGGTGTGGTATTCGCCCTCCAACAAGATGGTGAAGCTGGACGAGCCCTATGCCTCCCGCCTGCTCACCACCCCGGAGAAGGTGGCGAGCCTCATCCAGGTGGACTGGAAGTGGTACAATGCCCACAAGGACGCCATCGACAGCCGCGTGAACCGGATCTTCCGCGCATGAGCGCACGGATCGAAATCGCCGGCGTGTCCAAGAGCTATGACGGCGCCACCCGCGCCGTCGATGCCATCGACATGACCATCGAGCCGGGGGAGTTCTTCTCCCTGCTCGGGCCCTCCGGCTGCGGCAAGACCACGACGCTGCGGATGATTGCCGGCTTCGAGATGCCGAGCGAAGGCATCATCCGCGTCGGGGGCGCGGACATCACCCGCGTGCCCGCGCACAAACGCGACATGGGCATGGTGTTCCAGAACTACGCACTCTTCCCCCACCGCACGGTGCGGGAGAACGTCGCCTTCGGCCTCAGGATGCGCGGGCTGGCCCGCGCCGCCATCGCGAAGAAGGTGGACGAGGCGCTCGCCATGGTGGCCCTCACCGGCTTCGAGGACCGCATGCCGGGCCAGCTCTCCGGCGGCCAGCAGCAGCGCGTGGCGCTGGCGCGGGCCATCGTCATCGAGCCGCGCGTGCTGCTGTGCGACGAGCCGCTCGGCGCGCTCGACAAGAAGCTGCGCCAGTCCATGCAGTTCGAGCTGAAGCAGTTGCAGAAGAAGCTCGGCGTGACCCTCGTGTTCGTGACACACGATCAGGAGGAGGCGCTCGCCATGTCCGACCGCATCGCGGTGCTCTCGCGCGGCAAGATCGAGCAGGTGGGCACGCCGGTGGAGATCTATGATCG
Organism: Azorhizobium caulinodans ORS 571; assembly: GCF_000010525.1. Taxonomy (GTDB): domain Bacteria; phylum Pseudomonadota; class Alphaproteobacteria; order Rhizobiales; family Xanthobacteraceae; genus Azorhizobium; species Azorhizobium caulinodans. The sequence continues at coordinate 3,095,139 of NC_009937.1, forward strand.
CCCGGCCACCCGCTTCGTCGCAGACTTCATCGGCGAGACCAATCTGTTCAAGGGCGAGCTTGCCGCCACCCCCGATGGCGGCCCGGCGCTGAAGGTCGGCGACGGCTTCGTGATCCCGCTGCCCGAGACGCCAGGCCTCGCCGGCCTCATCTCCGTCGGCCTGCGGCCGGAGAAGGTGCGGCTGGCGCCCGGCGACGCCCCCGGCATCGCGCGGGGCACCATCGAGAGCGCCAATTTCCAGGGCGGGCACGTGCTCTATCGCGTTGCTCTCGCCGGCAATCGCCATCTGCTGGCCCAGAGCCCCAATGACGGCAGCGGCGCGCCGCTCGCCGCCGGCACCGCCGTCTCCCTGTCTTGGACGCCGGGCGACCTCGTGATCCTGAAGGACTGATCCACCATGGAAAAGACGCGCATGGGCGTGGTCGTGATCGGCCAGAGCCCCCGCCCGACCATCGCAGCGGAGATCGCCGCCGTGGTCTCTCCCCATTTCGAGATCGATCTGCGCGGCGCCCTCGATGGCATGACGCGCTCCGAGATCGACGCCATTCCGCCCAAGGACGGGGCCGACTCCCTCTTCACCCTGCTGCCCTCCGGCGATGCCGTGAAGATCAGCAAGAAGGAGGTGGAGGTGCGCGCCGCCCGCCAGATCGCCCGTTTTGCGGAAGAAGGCGTCGCGGTCACGCTCATGGCCTGCACCGGCAAGTTCCCCAACCTGCCGGAAGACGGCAAGGTCATCTTCCCCTCCGCGGTGCTGCACAAGCTCGTGGAAGCGGTGCTGCCCAAGGGGCGGCTCGGCGTCTTCTCGCCGCTCGCCGAGCAGAGCGCGCTCATTCACAAGAAATGGGAGCGCGATGGCGTCGAGGTGGTCGGCGTCACGCTCCAGCCGGGCTCGGACGAGGCGGCCGTGGATGCCGCCGCCACCGAAATGGCTGCGCTCCAGCCGGACCTCGTGGTGATGGATTGCATGAGCTATTCCAGCGCCAACAAGGCCCGCGTCCGCCACACCTACAAGGGGCCGGTCGTGCTCGGCATCGCCACCGCGGCCCGCATCGTCGAGGAACTTCTGTCATGAGCGCCCAAGTGCGTGCGCCTGCCTTGCGCGAGATCACCGCGGACGAGATCGAGGCCCTGGCCATCGGCGCCTGGGTGCTGGGCACCGGGGGTGGCGGCAGCCCCTATCTCGGCCTCCTCAACATGCGCCGCCTCTATGCGGAGGGCCGGCGCGTCCAGCTCATGTCGCCGCTCGATCTGGCGGATGATGACTGGGTTGCCGTCGTCTCTAACATGGGCGCGCCGCTGGTGGGGCAGGAACGCCTCGCCGACAGCCGCAACACCGCCCGTGCGGTGCGGATGCAGGAAGAGATCAACGGCATCAAGTTCCGAGCCGTGATGTCGGTGGAGATCGGCGGTGGCAATGGCGTGCAGGCGCTCATGGCGGCAGCCGAACTGGGCATTCCCGTGGTGGATGCGGACTGCATGGGCCGCGCCTTCCCCGAAGCCCAGATGACCTCGGTCGCCATCGGCGGCCTCAAGCCCTATCCCTGCACCCTCTATGATCCGCGCGGCATTGAGGCCGTCGTCACCAAGGTGCCGAGCTGGAAGTGGATGGAGCGGGCGAGCCGCAAGATCTGCGTCGAGATGGGCTCCATCGCCTCCACCTCTAAGGCGCCGCGCACAGGCCGCGAGGTGAAGGACTGGGGCATCCATTTCACCACCACCGCCGCCATCCGCATCGGCCACGTGGTGATGGAGGCGAACCGCCGCCATGAGGACCCGGTGGCCGCCATCCTCGCCTCCGAGGGCGGGCTCAAGCTCTTCACCGGCAAGGTGGTGGATGTGGCCCGGCGCACCACGGAAGGCTTCCTGCGCGGCAGCGCCGTCGTGGAGGGGCTGGAGGAGGATCGCGGCAGCCGCCTCGAACTCTCCTTCCAGAACGAGTGGATCGTCGCCTGGCGCGACGGCAAGGCCATCGCCACTTCGCCGGACCTCATCTGCGTGCTCGACAGCGTGACCGGCAATGGCGTCGGTACCGAGACGGTGCGCTACGGCCAGCGGGTGAGCGTCATCGCTTTACCCGCCCCCGCCGTGCTGACGACGCCCAAGGGTCTGGAGCATGTGGGCCCGCGCGCCTTCGGCTACGACCTCGATTTCCATTCCCTCTTCCAGCCGTCCGAAGGACGGGGAGCCTGACCCATGCGGCGCATCGGCATCGACGTCGGCGGCACCAATACGGACGCCGTGCTCATCGACGGCACCACCGTCATCCATTCCGTGAAGCGCGCCACCACAGCGGACGTGACCACGGGCATACTCGACGCCCTCGCGGCGCTGCGCCAGCATCCGGCGACGCGGGGCAAGGTGGATGCGGTGGTCATCGGCACCACCCATTTCATCAATGCGGTGGTGCAGCGCCGCCACCTCCAGAAGGTCGCCGCCATCCGGCTCGGAATGCCGGCGAGCGCCGCGCTGCCGCCCTTCTGCGACTGGCCGTCGGATCTCGGCACGCTGGTGAATGGCGAGGTCTTCATGCTCGAAGGCGGGCATGACTATGACGGCCGCCCCTTCATGCCGCTCGACACGGCAGGCGTGCGCACGGCCGCGCGGCGCATCCGGGACCAGGGCATCCGCTCGGTGGCCATCTCGGCCATCTTCTCCCCGCTCGATCCCAGCGGCGAGGAACAGGCGCGGGACATTCTGCTGGAGGAATGCCCGGACATCGCCGTCACCCTCTCCCACGACCTCGGCCGCATCGGCCTGCTGGAGCGGGAAAATGCGGCGCTGCTCAATGCCGCCCTGCGCGATCTTGCCGCCACCACCGTCTCGGCCTTCCGCAAGGCCATTGCGGACAGCGGCATCGATGCCCCGCTCTACCTCACCCAGAATGACGGCACGGTCATGCAGGCGGAGGTGGCGACCCAGTTCCCGGTCATGAGCTTTGCCTCTGGCGCCACCAATTCCATGCGCGGCGCGGCGCATCTTTCCGGCCTCGAGGATGCCATGGTGGTGGATGTGGGCGGCACCACGTCCGACATCGGCCAGTTGCGCCACGGCTTCCCCCGCGAGGCCAATTCGGTGGTGGAAGTCGGTGGCGTGCGCACCCTGTTCCGGATGCCGGACCTGCTCTCCATCGGGCTCGGCGGCGGCAGCCATGTGGACCCGGACACGGGCCGCATCGGCCCGCTTTCGGTGGGCTACCGGCTGACGCAGGATGCCCTTGTCTTCGGCGGCACGCAGCTCACCGCCACGGACATTGCGGTGGCCGCCGGCCTGCTGGACATCGGCGACCGCGCCCGCGTGCAGCATCTCTCCGCCGGCCTCATCACGGCGGCGCTGGAGAATGCCCGCCAGCAGCTTGAGGACAATGTGGACCGCATGAAGACCGAGGCAGGCGAAGTGCCGCTGCTGGCGGTCGGCGGCGGGGCCTTCCTCGCGCCCGAGAAGCTCACCGGCTGCTCGCAGATCGTCCGCGTGCCCCATGGCGATTGCGCCAATGCGGTGGGCGCGGCCATCGCGCAGGTGAGCGGGGAGACCGATCAGGTGTTCCGCGATCTCTCCCGCGATGCGGCCATCGAAGCGGCCCTCACCATCGCCCGCGACCGGGCGGTGGCGGCGGGTGCAGATCGCGACAGCCTCAAGACCGTGGAAGTGGAAGACATGCCCATCGCTTACCTGCCCGGCAACGCCCTGCGCGTGCGGGCGCGGGTGGCAGGCGGCATCGCAACGCCGGACGTGCGCGACGCGGCCTGAGCCCAAAAATGGAGACGCCGGCAGCGGGATGGCTGCCGGCTTCTCCACTTCATCCGCTCGTCAGTCCTGCCGCACGTCCGCGACGGCGCCGCCGGTGAGGCGCACCAGTTCCTGCGGCGTAGTGCGGAAGACGTGCATGGGCGAGCCGGCAGCAGCCCAGACGGGATCGAGCGCCATCAGATCGGCGTCGATCAGGGTGGTCACGCCGCAGGCATGGCCCACGGGCGCGACACCACCCACCGCAAAGCCGGTCTTTTCCTGCACCCAGGCCGGATCGGCGGGCTTCACCGCAAGGCCCGTCACCGCCGCCACCTTCTTGCGGTCGATGCGGTTGCTGCCCGAGGCCACCACCAGCACAGGCTCATCCCCGGCGCGGAAGATGATGGATTTCGCGATCTGCGCCACGTCACAGCCCACGGAGGCGGCAGCGTCCGCCGCGCTGCGCGTGCCGCTCTCGAAGGCGGCGATGCTGTCGGGATGATCGGCGGCCTTCAGGGCCTCGCGCACGCGGTCAACGGCTTCCACTTAACCTGTCTCCTGTCCCGCCGCGCGGCACATCTGCCAGCGCCAAGGCGGCGGAAGCTCGAAAGCACGAAATGCCGCGCCCGTCCACCCTGCCGGACGCCGACGCGGCGTCAGCTTTCGAAGGCGGCGCGGGCCTCCGGCAGATCCCAGATGCGCTGGATGGCGGCGGTGCCGGCGGCGACGATCGCCGCTTCGTCGGCATGGACATAACGCCCGCTCGAAACCAGCACGCGCCCGTCCACGATCACCGCATCCACATTCGCCCGGTTGGCCAGCCACACCAGCGCGCGGCGCGGATCGAACAGCGGCTGGAGGTGGGGATGGGTGAGGTCGATCACGGTGAGGTCCGCCGTCGCGCCGGGCCGGATCACCCCAAGGTCCGGCCGGAAGATGGCCGCCGCCGCCTCGCTGGTGACGGCGGCGATCAGCTCCGGTGCCGAGGCGATGGTGGCGGAACCCGCCTGCGTCTTGGAGATGAGGGCGGCCGCGCTCAGCTCCCCCAGCAGGTCGAGATTGTAGCCGTCCGTGCCCACCAGTGTGGGGATGCCGAAGCTGCGGAAGCGGCCGAAATTGGCCACCATGCCGGCGCGGGCGAAGACGCGCGGACAATTCAGCACGGTCATGCCCCGCGCCGCCATGAGGCGCAGGTCATCGTCCGTACTGGCGATGCAGTGGGCGGCGAGGAGGTCTGGCGCGAGAAGGCCCAGCCAGTCCAGATATTCCGCCGGCGAACGTCCGTGGCGTTCGCGTATGGTCGCCACCTCCCGCTCGCTCTGGGCGAGATGGGTGGTGATGGGCACATTCAGCTCCCGCGCCCGCACCGCCGCCGCCCGCAGCAGGTCCGGGTCGCAGGTGTCCGTGGCGTGGGGGCTCATGGCGAGGCGGATGCGCCCCTCGTCCGCGCCCTCCCAGCGCTGGTAGAGCGCGTTCCAGGCGGCAAGGTCGGCTTCGCCGTCGCTGCCCTTGTAGCGCACGGTGCCGTCGGCATCGGCGCGCGCATCGGCCGTGGAGAAGAGATAGGGGGCGCCGTAGAAGCGCAGGCCCATCTCCTCGGCGGCCTCGAACATTTCCGGCAGGCCGTTGCGGAACGGCTCCATGACGGTGGTCGCCCCGCCCTTCAATATCTGGAGGATGCCGAGACGGGCGATGGCCATGCGCTCGTCGGGGGAGAGAATATCGAGGCCGGTCCGCGTGAGCGGCAGCAGCACCGTATAGACCACGGACTGGTTGTTCTTGCGCCCCGCACCGTCCTCCGTGTGGGTACGCGCCACCATCTCGCTGAAGCAGTGATTGTGCAGGTTCATGAGGCCCGGCAGCACGAAACGGCCGGGAGCGTCGAGCACCACATCCGCGCCTTCGGGCCGGGTGGGCGTGATGGCGGCGATGCGGCGCCCCTCGGTGAGCACCCAGTGATCACGCAGCACCTCAGGCCCGCCTGCTCCCTGCGCCAGCACATGGGAGCCGAAGACGGCGGTGGTGGTGGGGGCGAACATGGGGGCATCCTCTCTGCCGGCGGCGCGTGGCCGCGTCATGCCTCGATTATGAAAGATGCGCGCGCCGATGCGCGACGTGTTCAATCCTCACCGCTATGAAATTGCCGCCCCCTGTATTCCCGGCGCGAATAGGTCTCAGCCACCCTGCCCCACCAGATGGGGCACCGTCACGGACAGCGTGACCCGCAGCGCATCGAGAAAGCGCCCGGCCGCCACCGGTGGACGCCGCAGACCCGACCAGAAGGCGGAGGCGACGCAAGGCACGCGGGGCGCGAAAGGCCGCACTACGAGCCCTGCCTGCCCAGATGACGCCGGGGAGAAGGCGTCCACCACCGCCGCCCCGAGTCCAGCCGCCGCGAGGACGCAGGCGGTGCCGCAATAGCGCACCATCACGCTCGCCTCATAAGGCACGCCAGACGTCTCGAACGCCGTGCGGACGGACTGGCCCATGCGCGTTTCGCCCTCCAGCCCCACGAAGCTGCGGCCCCTCAGGAGATCCGGCGTCACCACCTCTTCCCGCGCCAGCGGATGGTCCTCCCGGCAAACGCACACCATGGCGCCCGCATGCAGCGCCTGCACCTTCAGCGACGGCGTGTCGCCCAGCGCAAGACCGAAGCCGAGGTCGGCCGCGCCCGTCTCCACCCCCTCGATCACCTCGTCCAGATGGCGCACGTCGAACCCCACCCGCACTTTGGGATTGGCGGCGGCAAAGCGCACCAGGGTCTGCGCGATCACCCCATGGCCGAGCGGCGGGGTGGAGAGGATGCGCAAGCGCGCCACCTTGTCGTCCCGCAGGTCGCGCACCCGTGTTTCCAGCGCGGCATGCATGGCGAAGAGGGGCTCGGAATCCTCGTAGATCATGCGCGCCGCCTCGGTGGGAAAGAGGCGGTTGTTGATGCGGTCGAACAGCAGGAAGCCGATCTGGCTCTCCATCTGCTTCAGGGCATTGCTCACCGCCGGCTGGGACATGGAGAGGGCAGTGGCGGCCCCCATGGTGGTCTGGCACCGCATCACGGCGCGAAAGATCTCCAGCTGGCGCAGGTTCATCGCGCACCTATTCGGAATGCAAATGGCGAAGGCTGCGTTTTTATAATCAACAACGTTGAAATGCGCAAAGAGTGTGCGAGGCTCTGACGTGACGAAAATTCGATCACTTCTCGAAAGCCAGCCTGCCCATGACCCGCGTTCTCCGCCTCGCCGCCGCCCAGATGGGCCCCACCTCCCGGACGGAGCCGCGTGCGGTGACACTCGACCGCATGATCCGCCTTCTGGAGGCCGCCGCCGCCGATGGCGCGCAGCTCGTGGTGTTCCCGGAACTGGCCTTCACCACCTTCTTCCCGCGCTGGCTGCTGGATGACGCCGAACTGCTGGCGAGCTTTGAAACCGCCATGCCAAATCCCGGCGTGCAGCCCCTGTTCGACCGGGCGCGGGCGCTCGGCGTCGGTTTCTATGTGGGCTATGCGGAGCTGACGCCCGCTGGTCAGCGCTTCAACAGCTCCATCACGGTCGGGCCGGACGGCGCCATCCTCGGCAAATATCGCAAGGTTCATCTGCCGGGCTCGGTGGAGCCGCGCCCCGGCGACCGGTTCCAGCAGCTTGAAAAGCGCTATTTCGAATATGGCGACCTCGGCTTTCCGGCCTTCCGGGGGCCGCAGGCGTGGCAGTCGCCTATCCTCGGCATGCTGGTGTGCAACGATCGCCGCTGGCCGGAAGCCTGGCGCGCCTATGGCCTTCAGGGCGTCGAACTGATGCTCATGGGCTATAATTCCGCCGCCTATGACCCCAACGGCGGCAACACGGAGGATGCCGCGCTGCGCACCTTCCACTCCACGCTGGTGGCGCAGGCCAATGCCTATATGAACGCCACCTGGGCGGTCAGCGTCGCCAAAGCGGGCGACGAGGACGGTTCGGCCCTCATCGGCGGCTCCTGCATCGTCGATCCCAATGGCGTGCTGGTGGCGCAGGCGAAGACGCTGGAAGACGAGGTTCTGGTCGCCGACTGCGACCTCGATGCCTGCCGGCAGGGCAAGGAGAAGATGTTCAATTTCGCCGCCCACCGCCGCCCCGAGCATTACCGGCGGCTGGTGGATCAGGTCGGCGCCGTTCTCCCCGCGTGATCATGCAAGCCAAGGAGTGACCGGAGTGCAGCGATGACCGGGCCTTTGCCCGACATCTCGGGCTACAGCATCGCCCCGCAGCGCCACTGGGGGCGATGGATCGCGGTTGCGGTCATCCTGCTGCTGCTGGCCGCCCTCGCCCGCGCCTTCGCGGTGGGCATGATCGAATGGCAGTTTGTCGGCACCTTCCTCACCGCGCCGGTCATTCTCACGGGCCTGCTCAACACCATCGTCATGACGTTCGCGGCCATGGGTGTGGGCATCGTGCTCGGCGTGATCACCGCCATCATGCGCATGTCGCCCAATCCGGTGCTGCGCGGTGTCGCCATGGGCTATGTCTGGCTGTTCCGGGGGACGCCGGTCATCCTCCAGCTGCTGCTGTGGTTCAACCTCGCGCTCATCTTTCCCCGCCTCGGCATCAGCGGTTGGTGGACCGTGCGCACGGTGGAGGTGATGACGCCGGTGGTGGCCGCCCTCCTTGGCCTCGGCATCAATCAGGGCGCCTATACGTCGGAAGTGGTGCGCGCGGGCCTGCTGGCGGTGGACACTGGCCAGTATGAAGCGGCGAAAGCCATCGGCATGACGCGCCTTCTGGCGCTGCGCCGCATCGTGCTGCCGCAGGCCATGCGGGTGATCATTCCGCCACTCGGCAACGAATTCATCGGCATGGTGAAGCTGACCTCGCTGGCGTCCGTGATCCAGTTCACGGAAATCCTGCACAGCGCGCAGAACATCTATTACGCGAACTCCCGCGTCATCGAGCTGCTGATCGTGGCGGCCATCTGGTATCTCGCCATCGTCTCCCTCCTCACCCCGTTGCAGATGCTGCTGGAGCGCCGGTTCGCGCGCGGCACGGCAGGTGGCCGATGAAACCCGCGCCCATCGTCTCCATCGTTGGTCTGGAGAAATATTTCGGCGCCTTCCAGGTGCTCCACCATGTGTCGCTTGACGTCCGGCCCGGCGAGGTGGTGTGCATCATCGGCGCCTCCGGTTCGGGCAAGACGACGCTCCTGCGCTGTGTGAACCAGCTCGTGGAGCAGGATGCCGGTGCCATCTGGGTGGATGGCGAGCTCAACGGCTTCTCCATCCATAACGGTCGCCTGCACCGCCTGCCGGAAGCCGCGATCGCCCGCCAGCGCCTCGCCACCGGCATGGTGTTCCAACGCTTCAACCTCTTTCCGCACATGACGGCGCTGGAAAACATCATCGAGGGGCCGGTGCAGGTGCAAAGGCGCGAACGCCGGGCCGTGGAGCAAGAGGCGCGTGATCTCCTCGCCCGCGTGGGCCTTGCCGACAAGGCGGGCCATTATCCCGCCCAGCTCTCCGGCGGCCAGCAGCAGCGCGTCGCCATCGCCCGCGCGCTCTGCATGAAGCCGAAGGTGATGCTGTTCGACGAGCCGACCTCGGCGCTCGATCCGGAACTGGTGGGCGAAGTCCTCGCCGTCATGAAAGAACTCGCCGCCTCCGGCATGACCATGATCGTCGTCACCCACGAACTCGGCTTCGCCCGCGAGGTGGCGGGTCGCGTGGTGTTCATGGATCAGGGCCGCATCATCGAGGAGGGCAGCGCCGAACAGGTGCTCGGCCAGCCCCGCGAGGCCCGCACGCAGGCTTTTCTCTCCGCCGTTCTTGGCTAATCCCTTCTTTGGAGACGCACATGCTGAAACGCCTTCTGCTCAGCGCCTGCCTGCTTCTTCCCTTCGCCGCCGGCGCGGCGGAGATCCCGGCCGAGATCAAGGCGCGCGGCACGATCACGGTCGCCGTCATTCCCAATTATCCGCCGCTGGAGTTCAAGGACCCCGCCACCGGCCAGCTCTCCGGCTTCGACATCGCGCTCGGCAATGCGCTGGCCGAAAAGCTGGGGCTCAAGATGCAGTGGCAGGAGACGAGCTTCGAGGCCATGCTGCCGGCGCTGAAGACCGGGCGCGTGGACATCATTCTCTCCGGCATGAGCGACCTGCCCACCCGCCGCGATGGCGCGAGCTTCATCGACTATCTGCGCTCGGGCACGCAATTCTTCACGCAGGCGAGCCGCGCGTCGGAATTCCCGAACCGCGAGGCCCTGTGCGGCCAGAAGGTGGGCGCCAGCCGCCGCACTTCGCTCCCCGGCGTCATCAAGGACTTCTCGGACACCGCCTGCGTCGGCACCGGCAAGCCGGCGATCGTTGTGGTGGGCACCGAAGGCTCGGCGGATGCGCGCACGCAGCTCCGACAGGGCCGCATCGATGCCGCCATGCAGGGCGACGAGACGCTGCCCTACATCATGGCCCAGGAGCCCAACACCTACGCTCTGGTGGGTGAGCCCACGCGCTGGACGCTCATGGGCCTTGCCACCAACAAGGAGGCCACCGGCCTGCGCGATGCCCTCGCGGACGCCCTGCGCGGGCTGATCGCCGATGGCACATACGCCAAGCTGCTGGCCGCCTGGACGCTTTCCCGAAACGGCATTCAAGAGGTCACCATAGATGCCGGACAATGACGCCTTCGCGCGCCTTCCGCTGGCCCCGGCCAACCGCGCGCCGGCCGCCCCCCTCATCCCCTGGCCGCACGGCAAGCGCGGCGCCATGTTCCTCTCCGCCGACGTGGATGCGGAAAGCGCCTGGACCTCGAAGGACCCGGCCCGCTACGAGGAACTGGTCACCATGTCCTTCGGCGGCTTCGAGGCGCGCGTGGGCGTGCCGAAGATGCTGGAACTGTTCGACCAGCTGGAGATGAAGGCCACCTTCTTCATCACCGGCTGGAGCGTGGAGGCCCATCCCGCCACCTGCGAGGCGATCCTGAAGGCGGGGCACGAGATCGGCCATCACGGCTTCCACCACATCATGCCCATGCCGGGCCACCCCTCGCTCACGGAGGAAGTGGACCGGGGCCTTGAGACGCTGAAGCGGCGCCTCGGCGTGGTGCCGGTGGGCTATCGCGCGCCCTATGGCGAGAGCTGCGAGGAACTGCGCGTGCTGCTGAAAGAGCGCGGGCTGAAATATTCCTCCTCCTGGCGCGATGATGTGCGGCCCTATCGCCATGTGTTGGCGGATGGCACGCCGGGCCTCGTCGAGCTTCCGGTCACCATGACCTATGACGACTGGCTCTACGGCCTCACCAACCGCTATTCGCCGCGCCCGCTGTTCCCGCGCGAGCACGTGCTGTCCATCTGGAAGGACGAGCTTGAGGAAACTGCCGACTGGGGCGGGCTCATCACCACCGTCCTGCACCCGCAAGTGAGCGGGCGGCCCATGCGGCTGAAGCTGCTGCGCGAGTTCCTGACCTGGGTGCGCGATCGCGGCGACATCTGGACCGCCACGGGCGCGGAGATCACCGCCCATTTCGAGGCGCACGAGCCGAAAGCCTGATCGCCCGCCGACGCTCCCGCCCGGCCCATCTGGCCGGGCGTTCTCCTTCCCCCAACAAGGCCCTGCCCGATGCTGCTCTCCCGGCGCTCCTTCCTGCGTGCGGCGGCTGCCGCGCCGCTGGTGTCCCTGCCCTCCATCGTGCGGGCGCAGTCGCAGACCACGCTGCGGTTCGTGCCGGTGATCGACCTCACCTTCACCGACCCGATCTATTCCACCGCGCAGGTGTCCCGGAACCATGGCTTCATGGTCTACGACACGCTCTACGGCATGAATTCGGCCCTGGAAGTCTCGCCGCAGATGGTGGAAGGCCATCTCGTCAGCAATGACGGGCTGCAATGGGACCTGACACTCCGCGAGGGCCTCGTGTGGCACGATGGGGAGAAGGTGCTCTCGCGCGACTGCGTGGCCAGCATCAAGCGCTGGGCCAAGCGCGACGGCTTCGGGGCGGAATTGATGGCCGCCACCGATGAGATCTCCGCCCCCGACGACCGCACCATCCGTTTCCGCCTCAAGCGCCCCTTCCCCTTGCTGCCCTCCGCCCTCGGCAAGGCGGCGGTGCAGGCGCCCTTCATGATGCCGGAGCGCCACGCGACGCAGGATCCGTTCAAGCCGCTCACCGAGGTGGTAGGCTCCGGCCCCTTCCGCTTCGTGGCCGACGAGCGGGTGCAGGGCGCGCGCAACGTCTATGCCCGCTTCGAGCGCTACAAGCCGCGCGAGAGCGGCACGCCGGACTGGACCGCCGGACCGAAGATCGTCCATTACGACCGCGTGGTCTGGACCACCATGCCAGACGCCGCGACGGGCGCCGCCGCGCTCCAGACCGGCGAGCAGGACTGGCAGGAAACCGCTCCTCACGACCTGCTGCCCATCCTCAAAAAGGCGAAGGGCGTCTCCACCCGCATTCTCGATCCGCGCGGCTATGCCTGCATGTTGCGGGTGAACCACCTCCAGCCGCCCTTCGACAATCCGGCCATCCGCCGCGCCCTGTTCGGCGCCATCGACCAGTCCGCCTTCATGACGGCAGTGGCGGGGGATGATCCGCAGTACCAGACGACGCCCATCGGCTTCTTCGCCCCCGGCACGCCCTTCGCGAGCGACGTGGGGCTCGATGTGTTCAACGGCCCGCGGGACTATGCCAAGGTCAAGGCGGCGCTGAAGGCCGCCGGCTATAATGGCGAGAAGGTGGTGCTGATGGTGCCGGCCAATTCCGCCGCCCAGAAGCCGCTCGGGGATGTCGCCTTCGACATGCTCCAGCAGGTGGGCATGAACGTCGAATATGCCGCCATGGAGTTCGGGGCCATCCTCCAGCGCCAGCTCAAGAAGGATCCGGTGGATCAGGGCGGCTGGAGCGCAGGCGTCGGCAACTGGCAGGGCATCGACTGGCTCAACCCCGCAGGAAACACGAACCTGCGCGGCGATGCCGGCACGGCGGGCTGGTACAAGAGCGAGAAGATGGGCGCGCTGCGCGCCCAGTGGCTCTCCGCACCGACACTGGCGGAGCAGCAGCGCATCTGCCGGGACATCCAGACCCTCGCCTTCGAGGAGGTGCCTTACTATCCCGTCGGCCTCTACAAGCAGCCCACCGCCTATCGCAGCGCGATCACCGGCATAATGAACGGCACGGCGGTGTTCTGGAACGTGCGTCCGGCCTGAGGGGACGGGCCTACTCCCCCGCCTCGATCACTTCCACATTCGCCTCACGGCACACCTTGGCGAGGCGGGGGGAGACCATCTTGTCGGTGACGAACACGTCCACCTGCTTCAGGTGGGCGATGCGCACCGGCGCCGAGCGGCCGACCTTCAGATGGTCGGAGACCAGCACCACGCGCCGGGCATTGGCGATGATGGCCTGGCTGACGCGTACCTCCTGATAGTCGAAATCCAGCAGCGCTCCATCCTCGTCGATGGCCGAGGCGCCGATGATGGCAAGGTCCACCTTGAACTGCTGGATGAGGTCGATGGCGGAGGCGCCGATCACCGCCCCGTCGCTGTGGCGCACCTGCCCGCCGGCGACGATCACCCGCATGTCGGGGTTGGGATAAAGCTGCATCGCCACGTGCAGATTGTTGGTGATGACGAGCAGGTCGCGCCGGTCTCCGAGCGACTTCGCCACCTCCTCGGTGGTGGTGCCGATATTGATGAACAGCGAAGACTTGTCGGGAATGAGCGCCGCCGCCGCCCGGCCGATGGCCCGCTTCTCGGCATCCGCAATCAGGCGCCGCGCTTCATAGGCCACGTTCTCGACGCTGGAGGTGACCACCGCCCCGCCATGGGTCCGGGCCAGAAGCTGGCGGTCGCAGAGGTCGTTCAGGTCCTTGCGGATGGTCTGCGGCGTCACCTGGAAACGAAGGGCGAGGTCCTCGACCATGACGCGACCGGAAGACCGGGCGACGGCGAGAATCTCCTGCTGGCGATCAGTAAGGTCCATGGCGGCACACTGCCTCCGAGGCCCGGAGCATTGCAAGCGCCGCGTGTGATCCGCGCAGGCGCCGGCCGGGGCCGACGGATGCATAGCTTGAAATGGTGAAGCTGCCTGCTCCTCTAATGCCCAGCAAGGCATCACGGAATGCCGGCGAGCGCAGCAGAGCGTGGCAGGAACCTGCCACGCCGGCTTCGGAAAGGCCACCAACCGGAGGGTGGCGAGCACCTGCAAATGCGCATGGCAGCAGGGCGTCCGGCACATTGGCGCGGGGGAAAGACGCAAGCCCCGCGAAAGACTGGACGCGAACCGTGACGCGTCACCTCCGCCCATCGGCCCGTTGCGTTCCGCCGCATATTTCGGCGCGCGCTCGTCTGCGAGATACCCCCATGTCCTATCGCAATTTTCCGATGATCTGGAAGGTCGTCAGCCTTTTGCTCGTGCTCGGCCTCACCAGCGCGGCCGGCGCCTACTACGCCACGCACAACATCTCCGCGCTGAACGACATGTATCGCACCCAGGCGGAGGGGCCGCAGGCGGCAGCCATCAACATCGCCCGCGCCGGCCGTCTCGCCGCCAGCACCAGCGTCGCCATCTACCGGCAGGTCTCCGCCTTTTCCGACGACGACGTGAAGGCCGCCCGTGCGGCACAGGCCGAGGCACTGAAGGGCTTCGACGACCGCATGGGTCTCGCCGCCAAGGCCATGCCCGAAGCCGCCGACAGGATCGGCGCCGCCACCCGCGTGCTGCACACCGCCTATGAGCAGGCCTGCGCCGAGACGCTGAAGCTTTCGAGCGTGGTTGGCGACATGACAATGAGCACCCGCGCCTCGCGGCTGATGCAGCGGGATTGCGAGCCGGCCCTGAACAAGACGATCACGTCGCTGGTCGAGATCAACGACATCATGCGGGACCGTATCGCCACGATGAATGCGGAAGGCGAGCGCACCACCAGCAACACCATTCTGCTCACCTTCGCCGGGGTGATCGGCTCGACTGTGGTCATCATTCTCATCGCCGCCCTTCTGGTGCGCAGCGGCATCGTGGCGCCCATCAACGCCATGGTTGCCGCCATGACTCAGATCGGCGCCGGCAAGCTCGACGTGGCCATCACCGGCGACACCCGAAAGGACGAGATCGGCGCCATGGCCAAGGCCCTCGACGTGCTGCGCGGACAGCTCCAGCAGGGCGAGGAGTTGCGCGCCGCACAGGCTGCCACCGAAGCCGCCGAGCGTGAACGCCTCGCCCGCCGGGAGACCGTCGCGGTGGGCTTCGTCGCCCGCATGCAGGAACTGGCGGGCCGCTTCGCCCAGTCCTCCGGCGAGGTGGCGAATTCCGCCCGCAACCTCTCCTCCACCGCCGAGGAGACGTCCCGTCAGGCCCAGGCCGTGGCAAGCGCCGCCGAGCAGGCCGCGGCGAACGTGGAAACGGTGGCCTCGTCCTCGGACAGCCTCGCCATTTCGGTGCGCGAGATCACCGGGCAGGTGGCCCACTCCGCGGAGGTGGCCGATGTGGCCTTCCGCGAAGCGGAAGCATCCAACGCCCGCATCACGGAGCTTGCCGGGGCCGCGACCGCCATCGGCGACGTGATCAATCTCATCAAGGGCATCGCCGACCAGACGAACCTTCTCGCGCTTAACGCCACCATCGAGGCGGCGCGCGCGGGCGAGGCCGGCAAGGGCTTTGCGGTGGTGGCGACCGAGGTGAAGGAACTCGCCACGCAGACGGCCCGCGCCACCAACGATATCGCCCAGAAGATCGGCGAGATCCAGACCGCGACCCGGGGCACGGTATCGTCCATGGGCGAGATCGTGCGCGTGGTTTCCGACATCAAGTCCATCTCCGCCGCCATCGCCAGCGCGGTGGAGGAACAGGGCGCGGCCACCGGCGAGATCGCGCAGAACTGTCAGCAGGCAGCCGTCGGCACCAATCAGGTGACCGAGAATATCGAAGGCGTAGGTCGCGCAGCCGTCGAGACCGGTTCGGCTGCCTCGCAACTGCTCGATCTCTCGCAGGGCCTCTCCAGCCAGGCCGCCGACCTGCGGGAGGTGGTGGAAACCTTCGTCCGCGATCTCAACGCCGCATAATGCCGCCTACCCCGCGCCCTTCGCGGGCGCGGGGCAGTTCAGCTAGAACCGCTCCCGATAGGCCTGCGGGGAAACTGAGAGCAGCCGCAGGAAGCTGCGCCGCATGGTCTCCTCGGTGCCGAAGCCGCAGCGGCGCGCGGCTTCGCTGACGCTGGTGCGTGCCTCCAGAAGCCTGCGCGCGGCTTCCACCCGCATCTGTTCGACAGCACGCGCCGGCGTGCGGCCGGTGGTCTCCTGATAATGGCGAGCGAAGCTGCGCGCGCTCATTCCCGCCTGATCGGCCAGCACCGGCACCGACAGATCGGCTTTCAGGTTCTCCAGCATCCAGCCGTGCAGCGCGTCAAACCGCCCGCCGCCGTCCTGCATGTCGAGGGCGGCGCTGAACTGCGCCTGGCCGCCGGGCCGTTTGAGGAAGACAACCAATTGGCGGGCCACCGCAAGAGCCGGACCGTGGCCCAGATCCTCCTCCACCAGCGCCAGCGCAAGATCGATCCCTGCCGTGATGCCGGCGGACGTCCAGATGTCGCCGTCTCGCACGAAGATGGGATCGGGCTCCAGCTTCACATTAGGGAAGGTCCGGGAGAATTCCGCGCAGCGCTGCCAGTGGGTCACCGCCCGCCGGCCGTCGAGCAGCCCCGCCTGCGCCAGCAGGAAGGCGCCGCTGCACACAGAAGCGGTGCGGCGGGCGGCGGCGGATCGACGCCGGACGAGATCCACCATTTCCGGGTCGAGGATCGCGACATTCACCCCGCGCCCGCCGGCGACAACGAAGGTGTCGAGCGGGGCTTCCGCGTCCGGGATCGTTGTGGTGGCAAGCCGAAGGCCCGAGGACGTACGCACCTCGGGTGCCCGCGCCACGGTCTCGATCTCATAGGGCGCGGGTTCTCCGGCGCTTTTGGCCAGATCGTTGGCCGTCGCGAAGACCTGCAGGGAACCGGCGACATCCAGCAACTGGACATCAGGGAAGGCCAGGACTTCGACCCGGCGGACCGGCATTGGCAGAAAGCGAGGGACATTTGGCATTTGCGCCAGATGCAACCGCCCTATGGTGGCTGCGTCAAGCACCGGAGTGTCCCATGCCTCTTCGTTTCGGCATCCTTGCCTTTCCTGATGTCCAGCAGTTGGACCTGACCGGCCCCTATGAGGTGTTCGCCTCGGCGCCCGAGACCGAAGTGCTGCTGATCGGCCGCGAGCGCGCGCCTGTCATTGCCTCCACTGGCCTGCCGCTGGTGCCCACCGCCACCTATGCGGACTGCCCGCCCCTTGATGTGCTGTGCGTGCCCGGTGGCGCGGGGGTGAATGCGCTCATGGAGGACGCGGACGCGCTCGATTTCATCCGCAGCCGCGCGGGCGAGGTGCGCTATCTCACTTCCGTCTGCACCGGCTCTCTGGTGCTGGGCGCCGCCGGTCTCCTGAAGGGCAAGCGCGCCACCAGCCACTGGAATGCGGTGGACCTGCTCACCGCCTTCGGCGCCATTCCGACCGAAGGGCGCGTGGTGCGGGACGGCAATCTCATCACCGCCGGCGGCGTCACCTCCGGCATCGACTTCGGCCTCACCGTGATCGCCGAGTTGCTGGGGGCGGAGACCGCGCAGCGGGTCCAGTTGGCACTGGAATATGCGCCCGCCCCGCCCTTCCAGTCCGGCACGCCGCAGGAGGCACCGGCGGAGATCGTGCAGGCGGTGCGCGAACGCTTCTCGGCCTCCCGCAAGGCTCGCGAGGCCATCATCGCCCGCATCACGGCCGCTTAAGAGGCTCCCGCAAAACGCTGGTGCAAACCGCTCGCCCGCCCCGCCCGTATAGGGCGGGTGACGCTGCGGGGTGACATGGCAAAGAGCGGGACATTGCGCTTCGTGCTGGGCGATCAGCTCTCGCCCGGCCTCTCCGCGCTCAGGGGCGGGGATCGCAAGCGGGACGTGGTGCTGATGGTGGAGGTGGCCGAGGAGACCACCTATGTGCCGCACCACAGGAAGAAGATCGCCTTCATCCTCGCAGCCATGCGGGCCTTCGCCCGCGAGCTGGAAGCGGACGGCTGGCGCGTCGACTATGTGCGCCTCGCGGATCCCGTAAACACCGGCTCCTTCAGCGGCGAACTGGAACGCGCCGTCGGACGCTGGGACCCCGAGCGCGTGGCAGCGACCGAAGCGGGCGAATGGCGCGTTCTGGAGGCACAGAAGGCCTGGGCCGACGCTCCGTGGATGGAGGGGCGGACGCTCGACCTTTCGCCCGACGACCGCTTCCTCTGCCCGGAGGCCTTCTTCCGTGCCTGGGCCGGTGAGCGCAAGGGCCTGCGCATGGAGTTCTTCTATCGCGAGATGCGCCGCCGCACGGGCCTGCTGATGGATGGTGGGGAGCCCTGTGGCGGGCGCTGGAATTTCGATGCCGAAAACCGCAAGCCGGCGCGCGCCGACCTCTTCATGCCCCGCCCGCCCCGCTTTGCGCCTTCCGCGGACACGCGGGAGGTGCTCGAACTCGTCGCGGCCCGCTTCGCGGACCATTTCGGGGACATAAAACCCTTCTGGTTCGCCGTGACGCGGGCGGACGCGGAAACCGCCTTCGCGCATTTCCTCACAGAAGCCCTGCCCCGCTTCGGCGACTATCAGGATGCGATGCTGGAGGGCGAGCCCTTCCTCTATCACGCCGTGATCGCACTCTATCTCAACGTCGGCCTGCTCTCGCCCCTCGAGGTATGCCAGCGGGCGGAGGCCGAATATCGGGCCGGCCGGGCCCCGCTCAATGCCGTCGAGGGCTTCATCCGCCAGATTCTGGGCTGGCGGGAATATGTGCGCGGCATCTACTGGTTGACCATGCCGGGCTATCTGGACCGCAACGCGCTTGCCGCATCACGGCCCCTGCCCTCGCTCTACTGGAGCGGCGAGACGCGGATGGCCTGCATGGCCGCGGCCATCGGCCAGACCAAGGCGGAAGCCTATGCCCACCACATCCAGAGGCTCATGGTGACCGGCAATTTCGCGCTGCTGGCGGGCATCGCGCCGCGGCAGGTGCACGAATGGTATCTCGCAGTCTATGCCGATGCCTTCGAATGGGTGGAAGCACCCAACACCATCGGCATGAGCCAGTTCGCGGACGGCGGCCTGCTCGGCTCAAAGCCCTATGCGGCGAGCGGGGCCTATATCGACCGCATGAGCGACTATTGCGGCGGCTGCGCCTATGACGTCGCGGCCAAGACGGGACCAAAAGCCTGTCCGTTCAACTACCTGTACTGGGACTTCCTCGCCCGCAACCGCACAGTGCTCGCCGGCAATGCGCGGCTCGCCACCGCCTATCGCACCTTCGACCGGCTGGACGAAAAGAGGCGCGACGCCATCGCTGAGAGCGCCCACGCCTTCCTGACGCGGCTGGACGCGACGGGCTCCGACCTCGACTGAGACGCCCCGGCTCACTCGCCGGGCTGGAGCATCGGCGTATGGCGAACGGGTGCAGCCGCCTTGGCGCGGGCGAGGCGACCGTTCACCGCAACCGAGAGGCCCACGATCACCGCCACGGTGGCCGCATAGGCGATGAGCTGCATGCCCGTGGGCTGGGCGCGATAGCCGACGAGGGTGCGCAGCACGCGGCCGACGGCGCTGTCGTCCGCCAGCAGCCAGGTGCTGTCCCACAGCGGATCGGCCAGTGACTGGATGAAGCCGGAATCCTGGAGGATGCCCACCACCTGCGCCGAGAGGCCGGCAGCCAGAAGCGTGATGAGCACCGTCGTGGTCTTGAACAGGTGCTTGACCGGAATGCTGACGAGGCCCCGGTAAAGCAGGAAGGAGACGGCTCCGCCGGCAGCCACACCCAGCATGAAGCCGAAGAAGACGTTCAGCGGCGTTTCGCCACCGGTGATGGCGATGCCGTACATGAACAGAACGATCTCGACGCCCTCGCGAAGCACAGCCATGCCAACCACGAGCCCCAGCGCGGCGAGCGGCCGGCGCCCGGCCTTCACATCGCCGCCCAGAGCCCGCATCTCGATCACCATCTCGCGGCCGTGGCTCGCCATCCAGACCACCGTCCAGACCAGCATGACCACCGCGACGGACAGGATGGCCGCGTTCAGGAGTTCCTGGCCCGAGCCTTCGAAGAGATTGGCGATCTGCTCCGCAAAGAGCGCGATCACGGCCGAGCCGATGGCACCGCCGAGAATGCCGGCCGAAATCACCGCACCCCGCCCGCGCACGCCTTCGGAGGCCGCAAGCATCACGCCGACGATGAGGCCGGCTTCGAGCACTTCCCGGAACACGATGACGAAGGCCGCCAGCATGGGGCATCTCCCGACGTCGCCTGCGAGGCCCGATCGCATCATCATCGGGACATGGCAGCCCCTCAAGATCCGCGACGAAGCCCCGATGGGCACCTGTACGCATCAGCTCAATTTCCGCGCCTGACCTGCCGTAACGGCAAGCATTTGCGAGGTCCGGCGCGTGTCTGATCTGTGGTACACGGCCCGTCCGGCGGTGTCACCGAGACGGCGAATATTTAGAAATGATCTACTTTAGATCATCTCAAAAATAGCCTTTCCACCTCCTCCGTTGGAGGCGGCTACCGAAAGAGAAGTGGCGTGCCGCGCTGCGTCACCTTGCCCGCAGCGGTGCGGGCGAACAGATGTCACACCCTCAGCGCAACCGCCTCACAATTCTGCGATACGAGGACTTTCCTCCATTTCATTATGGATGTCTCGCGGAGCTTCCATGGAATTATTCCATTGTCTTTGACTCACCTTGTGATCTTGCTTGGCTCGGGGATAGGTTCCCGCTTGGCGCTTGGCGCCGCTTCGCAGGAGCGCGGTTCCGCGCCATTGACCCGCTGCGAAGCCGATTGGGAGATGTCATAGATGCGCGCGCAGATGGTCGCCGCCGCTTTCGCGCTGGCCTTCGGCATGGCCGGACCCGCGATTGCCCAGACCGCGAAACCCGCCCCGGCGCCAGCGGCCAATGCCGCCCCGAGCGCCCGGTCCGTGATCACCAGCTACGCCGATCTTGCGCAGGCGATGTATACGGACAGCTACACCGCTGCCGCCGAGATGCAGAAGGCCATCGACGCCTTCATCGCCGCCCCCAGCGCCGAGACCCAGAAGGCCGCCCAGGAGGCCTGGCGCAAGGCCCGTATCTCCTACATGAAGACGGAAGGTTTCCGTTTCGGCAACAAGATCGTCGACGAGTGGGAAGGCAACGTCAACGCCTGGCCGCTCGATGAAGGCCTGATCGACTATGTCGATACCAAGAGCTACGGCACGAAGTCGGATGAAAATCCGCTCTATACGGCGAACATCATCGCCAACAAGTCGATCCGCATCGGCAAGAAGACGATCGACACCACGAACCTCACGCCCGAGCTGCTGCACAAGCTGAACTCCGCGGGCGGCGTGGAGGCCAACGTGGCGAGCGGCTGGCACGCCATCGAGTTCCTCCTGTGGGGCCAGGACCTGCACGGCACCGGACCCGGCGCCGGTGAGCGTCCCTATACGGACTATGACAAGAACGCCTGCACTCACGGCAATTGCGAGCGCCGCGCCCAGTATCTGAAGGTCGCCACCGACACGCTGGTCGCCGATCTCAAGGAGATGGCCGAGGACTGGGGCCCGAAGGGCAAGGCGCGCGCCGCGCTGCTCAAGAAGAATGACAAGGCGGGCCTTGCCACCATCTTCACCGGCATCGGCTCGCTCTCCTACGGCGAACTGGCCGGCGAGCGCATGAAGCTCGGCCTCATCCTCCACGACCCGGAAGAGGAGCACGACTGCTTCTCCGACAACACCCACAATTCGCATTATTACGACGAGGTTGGCATCGCCGACATCTATTATGGCCGCACCAAGCGCTACGACGGCTCCACCTTCACCGGTCCTTCCGTCGCCGACCTCGTGCGGGCGAAGGATGCCAAGATCGCCGATGAGATCGATGCCAAGATCAAGGGCGCCGATGCGGCTCTGAAGGTCATCAAGGACACCGCCGACAGCGGCCGCATGTATTACGACATGATGCTCGCCGAGGGGAATGCCGAGGGCAACAAGATGATCCAGGACGGCGTGGATGCACTCGTGGCGCAGGCCCATGCCATCGAGCGTGGCGTCGCCGCCCTCAAGATCCAGATCAAGGTCGAGGGCTCCAAGAGCCTTGATGATCCGAAGAACGCCAAGAAGAAGTGAGTCTTTTCCCGTGCCCGGCGCCCCATGGCGCCGGGCACGGCCTGAACCCTCTGCCTGCTGGCACCCTTCGGTGCCCGCCGCCCGGACGGCCCGACGATCGGGGCCACAGCGGATCCTGCTGAGCGGGGTTCGACGGGAGATGTTGAAGTGAAGATTTCGCGTCGCAGTCTGTTGCTGGGAGGGGCCGCCGTCGGCGTGGTGTCCTTCGTGCCGTCTGCCATCGGTCAGGTGCCTGCCGCCTTCGACACGCTGCCCGCCTCCGCCCCGACCCGCAATCTGACGCTGACCGCGCGCGAGATAGACGCCCGGCTGCTCGGTGCCGATGGCCCCCTGACACGTCGCGTCTGCGCCTATGACGGCGAACTGTTCAAGATGTTCCGCTTCCAGCGGGGCACGCGCCTCATCGTCGATTTCGAGAACGCCCTTCCCGATCCCACCACGGTCCACTGGCACGGCATCCGCCTGCCCTATCTCTCCGACGGCGTGCCGCCGCTGACGCAGGACGTGGTCGAGCCCGGCGGGCACTTCCGCTACAACGTGCCGCTACCGGACGCCGGCTTCTATTTCATCCATCCCCATTGCGACGAGACCGGTCAGGTCGGGCGCGGCCTTGCGGCCCTGCTGGTTGTGGATGATCCCGCCGAGGCAAAGGCGGGCTATGATGCCGAATGCTTCGTGGTGGTGAAGGACTGGCGCCTGGCCCCCGACGGCAAGTGGCTGGACATGACGACGGACGACGGCGCCGCGAACGCCGGCACCTTCGGCACCATCCGCGCCACCAACGGCAAGACGACGCCCCCCCGCGTTGAGGCGCCGGCCTTCGGTGACGTCCGCGTGCGCGCGCTGGTGGCGGATGCCACGCGGGTCATCGACCTCGGCTGCGACAGCGATGATGCCTTCCTGATTGCCGTGGACGGGCAGGCCCTGCCGCCGGTCTCCCTCAATGCGCTGCCGAACGGCGTATGGCGCATGGGGTCGGCCATGCGCGCCGACGTGCAGATCCGGATGCCCGCGCCGGGCGAGGAAGTGAAGATCTACGATTATCGCTCGGACGAGCCTTACCTGCTGACGACGCTGGTCGCTGTGGATACGGGCAAGCGCAAGACGCCGGTGAAGCCTCGGCCGCTGCCCGCGCCACAGGTGCCGCTGCCGGACCTGAAGAAGGCGCAGAAGCTGGAATTCCTGCTCCAGGTGTCCGCCGGCCCCACCGCCGTCTCACCGCCTTTGCCGGCGGACGATCCCCTGTCCAAGGCCCTCGCCAATTCGCTATGCGTGGGATCGACAACCCACTGGGCCATCAGCCGCGACAGCTGGTCCACCCGCGAGGATCTGCGGCTGCCGCCGCCTCTGGCCCGCATGGATCATGGCGCCAGCTACATCGTCTCCATGACCAACGTGACCAAGCACGTGCATCCCATGCACCTGCACGGCCACATCTTCCGGGTGCTCTCCCACTCCAAGAAGCCGAAGATGCCGCAATACCTTGCGGACACGGTGATCGTGGAGCCGAACGAAACAGTGGAGATTGCCTTCAAGGCGGTGAGCGGCAACTGGGTGTTCCACTGCCACATCCTGGAACACATGGACACCGGCCTCATGGGCTGGTTCAAGGTCGCCTGATGATCTCCCGTCCGACCCGCGTCCTGCTCGGCCTGAGCCTCCTTGCCGGCCTGTGCGGGGCGGCAACCGCTGCCCTCGCCGCCGGAGGCCTCGACGGGCTCGACATCCGCATCGGCCGCGCCCTTTTCAACCGCGCCTGGGTGCCCGCGCCCTCCTCCACCCATGCGGACGACGGGCTCGGCCCGCTGTTCGATGCCCGCTCCTGCGCCTCCTGCCATCCCGACGGCAGGCGCGCGCGCACAATCGTGACGCCGGATGGACAGCTCGATGGGCGCGGCATGGTGCTGGTGCTCATGCAGCCGGGGGGCACGGGCGATCCGGTCTATGGCCGGCGGTTGCAGATCGACGCCGTGCCAGGGCTCACGCCGGAAGGCATTCTCGGCGTCGCGGACGAGCCGCTTCCCGACGGACGCACCGCCCGCACGCCCGCGCCCCAGCAACTGGGCTATGGACCTCTGGCTTCCGCGACCGGGCTGTCGTTGCGCGTCGCGCAGGATCTGCGCGGGCGCGGCCAGCTTGAGCAGGTTTCGGACGCCGCGCTTGAAAAGCTGGAGGCCCAGCAGGCCAAGGGCCCCGATGCGGTGCATGGCCGGCTGCGGCGCGTGCCCGCCGCCAATGGGAAGACGGTGATCGGCCGTTACGGCTGGAAGGCCTCCCAGCCCACCCTCGCCTCCCAGTCGGCGGAAGCCTTCTTCCTCGACATGGGCATGTCCACGTCCTTCCATCCCGAGCCCTGGGGCGATTGCACGCCGGTGCAGATCGCCTGCCGCAATGCGCCGCACGGCGAGAGGGGCGAAGGGGGGCTCGAGATTCCCGACAGCATTCTCGATCGCGTCGTGGCCTATGTGGCTTCCCTAACGACGCCGGACACGGAAAAGGACCCCGCCGGGGCGAGGCTGTTCGCCGCCACGGGCTGCGCCGCCTGTCACCAGCCGGCGCTGCCCTCGCGCCAGGGCGGCACCGTGCGCCTCTTCACCGACCTGATGCTGCACGATCTCGGCGAAGGCCTCGCGGATACGCTGCCGGACCCCGGCGCAAAGCCGAGCGAATGGCGCACGGCGCCGCTGGCCGGCCTGTCGGATGCGCTCGCCCGCGACACCGGGCTGCTGCACGACGGCCGGGCCAAATCGGTCGAGGAGGCAGTGCTGTGGCATGGCGGACAGGCCGCAGGTGCGGTCGCGCGTTTCAGGGCGCTGCCCGCTGGCCAGAAGGCGGCACTCCTGCAATATGTTTCCAAGCTATGACCTGTTCCAAGCTATGATCCGGCCGGTTCCCGCTTCTTGCATGCCGTGACATGCACCGGCCGCCGTGGAGAGCCTTGTTCGATGATCCGCCTGTCCCGCCGCTTTCTCCTGACGCTGGTCGCCGCAAGCGGCCTGCCACGCCTTGGCTTTGCGGCGGATCCAAAGCTCGATCCCATCCCGCTCATCGAAGGCTGGCTGCTCCCGCGCTATGACACGCTGCGCGAGGCAACCGAGGCCCAGAAGGCCGCCTGGGAGGCCTTCGTCGCCAAGCCGGACGTGGGCGCCATACCCGGCCTCAAGAGCGCGTTTGCCAAGGCGGCGGACGCCTGGACGGCGGTGGAGTTCATCACGCTGGGTCCCGCCAGCCAGAACCTGCGGCCGGATCGATTCAACTTCTTCCCCGACCGGCGCAACGCCATCTCCCGCGCCATGGGCGAGATCATCTCGGATGCCGATGCCGGCCGCGTCGCGCCCGACCGCCTCGCCCAGTCGA
Source organism: Azorhizobium caulinodans ORS 571 (assembly GCF_000010525.1). Lineage (GTDB taxonomy): Bacteria > Pseudomonadota > Alphaproteobacteria > Rhizobiales > Xanthobacteraceae > Azorhizobium > Azorhizobium caulinodans. Next base: position 3,120,376 of record NC_009937.1, read on the forward strand.
GCGCTGGCGCACAGGGCTTTCCGGCCCTGGAGCGGCTGCTGTTCGAGGACGGAGCGGCGGATGCCCTGCTGAAAGGCGATGAAGCCGTGCGGCGGCGGGCCTATGGGCTCGGCATCGCCCAGAACCTCGCGACCATGGCCGGCGAGATCCGCACCGCCTGGGGCAGCCGCACCGAAGGCGTGCTGGGCGCCATCGTCTCGGGCAAAGGCGACACCACGCTCTTTCCCGATCTCGGCGCCCTGCCGGGCATGTTCCTGACCGACCTTGCCATGGCCTATCAGCGCACGACGGACATCAAGATCTTGCCCGTGCTCGGCCCGAACCCGGAAAATGCGAAACCCCTGCTGGCGGATGGCTGGCGCGCCGGCCGCTCGGGACAGGTGGTCAAGGTGATGATCACCAGTGCCAACTCCCTGTTGCAGGAGGTGGCCAAGCAGTTGCCGAGCCGCCCGCAGTATGTGGTGAACCGCGCCGCTACCGCCGCCGACAAGGCGGCCGCCGACTTCCCCGCAGACCTCTCCGCCGCCGCCCAGACCGCCGCAGGCGAGCAGAAGGTGCAGGCGGAGGTGAAGGTCTTCAAGGCGGCGCAGCTCACCGTCTATCGCCCCATCGCCTCCTATTTCGGCATCTCGCTGGGCTTCAACGCCCTCGATGGGGACTGATCGAGAGGAGGCCGCCATGGGCTTTTCCCGCCGCTCGCTGCTGGGCCTCGCCAGCGCCGTGATCGCCTGGCCGCGCCGCAGCTATGCCGATGTGCACGCCCTCGACGAGGGCTGGCTGACCACCGCCGGGCTGGACAAGGGCTTTGGCGCGCTCGCCATGGGCACAGACATGACAGCCGCCCCCAAGGCCACCACACCCGCGCGCCTTCACGGCATCGAAGCCAGCCCCAACAGCCCGCTCGCCGTGGCCGTGGGCCGCCGGCCGGGCCATGTGGCGCTGGTGTTCGATCGCGCGCGGGGCGGGCTCGTCTCGCAGTTCGCGCCGGGCGAGGGCCGGGTGTTCTCGGGCCATGGGCGCTTCTCCCCGGACGGCGCGCTGTTCCTCACCAATGAGATCGAGCGCGGCATTGAGGACGGCCCCCGCCGCACCATGGGGCGCGGCATGGTGGCGGTGCGCTCCGTCGCCGGAAAATTCGAGATCACCGCCGAATGGTCGACCAATGGCGACGGCCCGCACGATCTGATGCGGGTGGGCGAGACGCTGGTGGTGGCGAATGGCGGCATCGAGCCCCACACGCCTGAGGCCCGCGATGCGGAGGTGTCCGGCTCCACCATCTCGCTGCTCGATCCCGCCTCCGGCAGCATCAGGGGCGAGGGCGCGCTCTCGCAGGATCTCGCCAGCCTGTCCCTGCGCCATCTCGCCCGTGACGGGCAAGGCGGCGTTGTGGTGGCGGCGCAGGATCTGCTGGCCGATGGTGTCGCGCGGCCGCTGCTGTTCGACATCGCGAAAGACGGCAAGCTGACCGCCTATGAGGCGCCGGAGAACGAATTGCGCGCTTTGCGCGGCTATGTGGGCTCGGTGGCCATCGACGCCTCGGGCGCCTTTGTCGCCTGCGCCAGCCCGCGCGGCGGGCGCGTCTCCGTCTGGCAGCGGAACGGGCGCTATGTGGGGGCGGTGCCGCTCGTGGACGGTTGCGGGCTGGCCGCGACCCCGGAACCCGGCCGCTTCATCGCCACCAGCGGCTATGGCGAGGTGATCGTGATCGCCGCCGAAGCGGACGGCCTCGGCGTGGTGGCCCGCCGCACCGGCGGGCCCCGTTATGACAACCACATGGTGGTCGCCTGAGGGGTCAGATTTCCTCGATGTAGCGCCGGCGCAGGTGCGCCTTGAACACCGAGGCATCCAGCGGGCGCCCGGTGGCGCGGGTCAGGAGGTCGTCCGTCTCATAGAGCGAGCCCTGGCCGTGGATGTTGGCGCGCAGCCACGTCACCAGCGGCTTGAAATCGCCCCGCGCGATGCCGGGCAGAATGTCGGCATCGGCGCGTTTGGCGGCATCGAAGATCTGGGCCGCCGTCATGGCGCCCAGCGTATAGGTGGGGAAATAGCCCCAGCCGCCGCTCGGCCAATGGACATCCTGAAGGCAGCCGAGGCGATCATCCGGCGGGGTGACGCCCACCAGTTCCTGCATCTGCGCATTCCAGGCGGCGGGGAGCTCCGAGAGCGGCATCTCGTCCGCGATCAGCGCCTTTTCCAGCCGGTAGCGCAGGATGACGTGGGCGGGATAGGTGACCTCATCAGCATCCACACGGATGAAACCGCGCTCCACATGGGTGTAGCGCCGCCACAGGGCATCCGCCTCCCAGGCCGGCCCCTCGCCGCCGAACGCCTCCCGCATGAGCGGGGCGGCGAAGCGCAGGAACTCGCGGCTGCGGCAGGCCTGCATCTCCATGAGCAGCGACTGGCTCTCATGCACGGACATGCTGCGCGCCTGCGACACCGGCTGGCCGAGCACCGCCTGCGGGCGGCCCTGCTCATAGAGCGCGTGGCCGGTCTCGTGCATCACGCCCATGAGGGCATGGGTGAAATCGTCCGTGTTGTAGCGGGTGGTGATGCGCACATCATTGTCGGCGCCGCCGCAGAAGGGGTGGGTCGAGACATCGAGCCGCCCACGCTCGAAATCATAGCCGACGATGCCCATCATCTTCACGCCGAAGGCCCGCTGCGCCTCCACCGGGAAAGGGCCGACGAGTGGTGCGTCCTGAGGCCGCCGGCCCTGCACGGCCAGCACCTCGTCGAGGAAGCCGGGCAGGAAGGCGGCAAGGTCCGCAAACAGGGCGTCGATGCGCGCCGAGCGGCCGCCGGGCTCATAATCGTTCAACAGCGCGTCATAGGCGGAGAGCCCGAGCTTCTCGCCCTTGGCGGTGCCGATCTCCCGCTGGAGGCGCAGCACTTCGGAGAGATAGGGCAGCAGAGCCTTGAAATCGGCATCCGCGCGGGCCTGCCGCCATGTCATCTCGCAGATGGAGATCGCCTTGCTGGAGGCTTCCACCAGATCGGCCGGCACGGCGGTTTCCACCGTCCACACGCGGCGGATCTCGCGAACGTTGGCCTTCGCCCAGGCATCGAGCGCGGTGTCGGCTTCCGCATCCGCGATCCAGTCGCCGATGCGTGCATCGGTCACCATCTCGTGCGCCAGCACGCGCAGCAGCGCCATGCTTTCGGCCCGCGTGCCCACGGCGCCCTTGGGCATCATGGTGTCGCTGTCCCACTGGAGGATACCGAGCGCGTTGGAGAGCGCCGCGGCGCGGCCGAAATGGGCGGAAAGCGCGGAATAGGCGGTCATGGGGTCCCCGGATCGAACGTTCCGGGGCCATGGTTAGGCGCTGGGAGGCCGCTTGCCTAGGGGGCCGCTCCCGTCGCCCTCACGCGAACAGCACCAGAGAGCGACCCGCGAGTTCGACGGCCTCCGCGCCACCGGCCGTTGAGCGGGCCGGCCCCTCGCCCATGTCCGTGTCCAGCACCGCCTCCCAGCGCTTCCCCCCGCGTTCGGGCAGGACGAACGGCACGGGCGCCTCATGGGGATTGAAGGCGAGGATGAGTTCACGCCAAACACCCTCCTGTCCCTGAAGGTCCTCCCGCGCCAGGCGAACGGCGATGGAGGTGGCGCCGGCATCGGCCCATTGTTCCAGCGTCTGCTCGCCGCCGCCCGGATTGAGCCAGGTGACGACCATGCCATCGCGGAAACTCGCCCGCCGCAGCAAGGGCTGGCGGGCGCGCAGGGCCAGCAGCTTGCGCACGAAGGCGGTCAGCGCCTTGCCCTCCTCCGTTATGCCCTTCCAGTCGATCCAGGAGAGAGGATTGTCCTGGCAATAACAATTGTTGTTGCCATCCTGCGTGCGGCCGAACTCGTCGCCGCCGAGCAGCATGGGCGTGCCGTGCGAGAGGAGCAGCGTCGCCAGCAGGTTGCGCTTCTGCCGCTCGCGCACGGCGCGAATGCCCGGATCGTCGGTCGGGCCTTCCACGCCGTAATTGAAGCTGCGGTTGTGGGAGTGGCCGTCGGCATTGTTCTCGCCGTTCGCCTCGTTGTGCTTGTCGTTGTAGGAAACGACGTCGTTGAGGGTGAAACCGTCGTGGGCGGTGATGAAATTCACCGAAGCCCAGGGCCGGCGCCCGCGCTGATTATAGATGTCGCCGGAGCCCGTGAGGCGAGCCGCAAAGTCGCCTGTGGTGCCCTCGGTATCGCGCCAGTAATCGCGCATGGTGTCGCGGAATTTGTCGTTCCACTCGCCCCAGCCGGGCGGGAAGGCGCCGACCTGATAGCCGCCAGGGCCGATGTCCCAGGGCTCCGCGATCAGCTTCACCTGCGCGAGCACCGGATCCTGCCCGATGGCATCGAGGAAGCCGCCGCGCGGATCAAAGCCATGGGGCTCGCGGCCGAGGATCGTGGCGAGGTCGAAGCGGAAGCCGTCCACCTCCATCTCGCTCGCCCAGTAGCGCAGACTGTCCAGCACCATCCGCATCACGCGCGGATGGGCGACGTTCATGGTGTTGCCGGTGCCGGTGTCGTTGATGTAGTGGCGCGGCGTGTCGGGCATCGTCCGGTAGTAGCTGAAGTTGTCGATGCCCTTGAAGGAAAGCGTCGGCCCCAGCTCATTGCCCTCGGCGGTGTGGTTGAACACCACGTCGAGGATCACCTCAATGCCCGCATCATGGAAGGCCCGCACCATGCGGCGAAAACCGGCGCGCCCGCGGGGGCCGCGATAGCGCAGCTCCGGCGTGAAGAAGGAAATCGTGTTGTAGCCCCAGTAATTGGCGAGGCCCTTTTCCACGAGATAGGGATCATCGGGAAAGGCATGCACGGGCAGAAGCTCGACGGCAGTGACGCCGAGGCTCTTCACATAGTCCACCACCGCGCGATGCCCCATGCCCTCGAAGGTCCCGCGCAGGTCCGCCGGCACCGAAGGATGCAGCTTCGTCATGCCCTTCACATGGGTCTCATAGATCACCGTCCGGTCCCACGGCACGCGGGGCTTGGCGTGGATGCGACCGCCGTCCTCGCGCGGATCCACCACGCGGCACTTGGGCATGAAGGGCGCGCTGTCCTGCGTGTCGAAGGCGAGATCCTGCTCCTCGCCGCCGAGCACATAGCCATAATGAGCGGGAGACGATTTCACCGCCCCCACGAGATCGCGGGCGTAGGGATCAATCAGCAGCTTGTTGGGATTGAAGCGGTGCCCCTCCTCCGGGGCATAGGGGCCGTGGACCCGGTAGCCATAGAGCGTGCCGGGTCCGACGCCCGGCAGATAGCCGTGCCAGACCTCGTCCGTATATTCGGGCAGGGTGATGCGCTCCAGCTCCTGCCGGCCGGTGCCGTCGAAGAGGCAGAGTTCCACCCGCTCCGCATGCGCGGAAAACAGCGCGAAATTCGTCCCCTGCCCGTCGTAGACGGCGCCGAGCCGCGTCGGATCGCCGGCCAGGATTTCGCGGACGGGGTGAAAATCATGCTGCATGGGGGGCTCGCGCGGTTCGACATCCGAACTGAAACGCTGCCGCGCCCGCAAAGTTTCCCTTGCCGGAGGCGAGGGTTCAGGCGGCCCCCGCCGCCTTTTCCAGTTCCGCCACGCGCTTCTTCAGCGCCTTGGTCTCCTCGAAGCGGCGGGAGACATCGCGGATGGACGAGATCATGCCCGAGACCTGCCCCGCCCCATCCTTCAGGAGGACGATGGTGAATTCGATGGAGATGCGTCCCCCATCCTTGCGCAGGCCGGGCACCGCGAGGAGATCGCCGGCGCCGTAGCGGCTCTCGCCGGTGGCGACCGTGACGTGATAGCCCTCCCAATGGCGGGCGCGGAACGGCTCGGGGATGATGATATCCAGCGACTGCCCCACCGCCTCCTCCGGCGTGAAGCCGAAGATGCGCTCGGCGCCCGGGTTCCAGAGCGTGATGATGCCGTCGCGGTCGCAGGCCACCACCGCATCGGCGGCGCTGCCGAGAAGGGCGCGGCCCAACTGGTCTTCAAGGCTCATGGTCTCGTCCGTCACGGGCTGGGGGGCGCGGGGCACTGCGGGGCGCACGGGGATGGGAGTCGTGGGGCTGGCAGCCTCTTCCAGGATCTCCTCCGGCGGGCCGAAGAATTCGTAATGGATGCGCGCGCGGTCCACACCCGCCTCATGGAGCCCTCGGGCCATGTCGCGCAGGAAATCGGCCGGACCGCAGAGGAAATAGTCGGCATCGCCGAGGGGCGTCTGGGTGCGCAGGAAATCCAGCGTCACGCGACCGCCATGCTGGTTCGCCCCAAGTCCCGCCTGGGGCGCGCGGGAATAGAAGATGTCCGAGCGGCCGGCGGGCAGCTTCGCCAGAAGGTCCGCCACGTGTTCGGCGAAGGCCTGATGGGCGGCATCGCGCGTGCAATGGATGAAATGCAGGGGCCCCGACCAGCCCTGAGCCACCGCCTCTTCCAGCATGGCCACCATGGGCGTCACGCCGACGCCGGCGCTCACCAGCACCAGCGGACGCTCGGCCGAAGACGGCAGCACGAAATCGCCACCGGGGCCGGCGACCTCCAGCGTGTCGCCGACCCGGAGCGCGTCATGCAGCCACGTCGACGCCGCGCCTTCCCGCTTCACCGAAATGCGCCAGTGATGGCCGTTGGGCGCGGTGGAGATGGTGTAATTGCGGATCAGCCGGGACGGATCGGAGAGGCGCAGGGTCAGGTGCTGACCGGCCTTGTGCACCGGGGGCGCCCCGCCATCGGCGGGCACGAGATGGAAGGAGGTGATCTGTGCCGTCTCAGGGTGCCGTTCGGCAACCGTGAACGCGCGCCATCCGCTGGACAATATTGACATGCCGTGATCGCCGGAACGTCGGCCAGAGGCGAACCGCCTCTCGCTCAACCTTCCGAGCGCCTCCCTTGTATTTTGCATACAAGGGTAACAGCCGCCGGCGAAGAAACAACCCGACCCGGATAGGGGGCGGTGTCGCAGGCACGAAGTGCAGCGGACGCGCCGAAGCGCGTCCGCTGCCGGACGTCATCCAGTGGTGGGGAAAGGATCACGCCCGTTCCGGTCGCGGCGCCCGGCCATCCGCCGGGTGGCACCGCAAAAGGGGGCGGCGGATTGCCCCGCAGCACATCCGCCGCGCAGAGAAGACCAACGGTGGGGGATGGTCATCTCCGTCTCGAATCCGGCCTGCGCCGGGGAAGCGTGAGGGCGGCGGGTGGCACGAAGGCACACCCGCCGCGAGAAGCCGGCCGTGGTGGGGAATAGCCGGCCTCATTCGCCTTCGGCACGCCGCCGAAAAGGGGATGGCGGGCCGCCCGGAAGCGCGCCCGCCGACGGAAATGGCCAGTGGTGGGGAAAGGCCATTCCCGTTTCCGGTCCGGCCGAAGCCGGGGAAGGAAGAGCGACGGGCGGTCCAAGGACACGCCCGTCGCCGGAAGACGGCCAGTGGTGGGGAAAGGCCGTCTTCGTCGGGGATCCGGTCGAACCCGGAAAGAAGATGGGCGGAGCCCGATGCGCCTCAGCCGGGCACGCCGGGCGGCGGCAGGCGGAGCGGAGGAAGGCCCGGAGCCGCGGAAGGGAACGGCGGCGGAGGCGGCAGTTGCGCCTCGAACACCTTCGCCCGATCCAGTTGCTCCGCCGTCAGCTTTGCCTTCAGCTTGTCGAGCGCCGCGAGCACCGCGGCCGCCTTCTTGCCGGAGGCCTGCACCCGTGCCGCCATTTCGGCCGGACGGGCGAAAGCATCCGTGCGGGCCGCGGGTTCATCCTTGGGCGGCGGCGGGAGCGCCATCAGCGCCTGAACCGCATCGGCATAATCCCGCCAGACATCGAGCTGGTCGGAGCGGATGCCGATGGCCGTCTCCTGCGCGTTGAGCATCGTGGCGAGCGCCAGCGGCGGAGGAAAGGGCGGCAGGCCGTGCAGAGGCGGGCGGGGCGGCAGACGTCCCGACGGCCCCTCGGCGCCAGGCGAGGACCGGTCCGGGCCGCCGGGCGGCAGACCGGTCGCATCGGCCACACGCTGCTGGAGCGCAGGGCGCTCAAGGCCCTCGCTCGGATCCGCATGCGCGCTGGCGGTGACATAGCCTGCGATCCCCGCCCCCATGAAAAGGGCGACCAGGCCGGCGTTTCGTGTTGCTGTCACGTCCTGCATCCCGTCGTTCGATGAAAGCCATCCTGACGGGACAGGTTTGCTGCCGAAGGTCAGCGATTTGCCCGATGTTGCCGCGCCGGGCGATTTTGTAACCGGATGTTTCCGCGCCCGCGTAGGCAATGCTCGGATGCACTCTGGCGAAGGCACGAGGCCGCGCGTAGCGTAATCAGGTTTCCCGACACAGGGCTTGGAAACCGAAGCAGGACAGGACGCCGAGTGGAAAACGCGCCGCATGTACTCGTGGTCGACGATGACCAGGAAATCCGCAAGCTTCTCGCGCGCTATCTTCTCAGCCAGGGCTTCCGGACCACGGTCGCCGCCAGCGGCCGCGAGATGGAGGAGTGCCTCGCCTCCAGCCGCTTCGACATGGTGGTTCTCGACCTGATGCTGCCCGACGCCTCGGGGCTCGATCTGTGCCGCGCCCTGCGCGCTCGTTCGCGCCTGCCGATCATCCTGCTGACGGCGTTGAAGGAGGATGTGGACCGCATCATCGGGCTTGAGATCGGGGCGGACGACTATCTCGGAAAGCCCTTCAATCCCCGCGAGCTGGTGGCCCGCATCCGCGCCGTGCTGCGGCGGGCGACGGAGCGCGAGGAACCCGCGGCGCCGGGTGCGATCTATCGTTTCGCCGGCTTCACCGCCGATCAGGGCACACGGCAGGTCACCAGCGAGACGGGCGCGGAAGTGGCTCTCACAGCCGCGGAGTTCGACCTGCTGGTGGCCTTCCTCGAACGCCCCGGCCGCATCCTGTCGCGCGACCAGTTGCTCGACATCACGCAGGGGCGCGAGGCCGGCCCCTTTGACCGCTCCATCGACGTGCTGGTCAGCCGCCTGCGGCGCAAGCTCGGGGACGCCGGCAGCTTCCAGATCCTGAAGACCCAGCGCAACGGCGGCTATCAGCTCTCCGTGCGCGTCGAGGCGCTGAAGCCCTCCGCATGAATTCGCTCCGCACCAAGCTCATCGCGCTTCTCGTCACCGCGCTGGTGGTGGTGATCATCATCGCGACGGTCGTCTTCTTCTACCTGGTCGCGCCCCGCCCGCAGCGGCCGGAGGGGGAGCGGCACATGGCGGAGGCCAGCGTCGTCGCGCTCATTATCGGCCTGCTCAAGGATCAGGCGCCGCCCCTGCACCTGCCGGCCATCAGCAATGGGGAGCCGGACGGCATGTATGACCCCATGGCGACGCAGGAGCTGGCCCATCTGCTGGCGCAGCTCGGTGTCACGGAACCGGTGCGGGTCTATCGGCGCGAATTCGGCCGCCATGCAGCCGCCGTTCCGCTACCCGACGGCCGCTACGTGGTGCTGCCCATCCAATTGATGCCTCCCGGGCCGCCCGGCGACCTGCCCTTCTTCCTCATCGGCTGGCTGGCGCTGGTGGCGCTCGGGACCACCGGCGTCGTCGCCGTCGCCGTCTATCGCATGACGAAGCCACTCGAGATCATCGAGCGGGCCGTGGCGGAGATCGGCCCGGACGGTGAGCTGCCGCGCCTTGAGGAAAAGGGCACCACGGAAGTGCGCGCGGCGGCCGTCGCCATCAACCGCCTCTCGGACCGGCTGCGCAGTTCCATGGAGAGCCGCATGCGCATCGTCGCGGCCGCCGCCCATGACCTGCGCACCCCCCTCACCCGCATGCGCCTGCGCGCGGAATTTCTGGAGGAAGAGCGCGAGCAGTGGCTGTCGGACCTGAGCGAGCTTGACCGCATCGCCGACAGCGCCATCCGGCTCGTGCGCGAGGAAGTGGAGAGCGCCGGAGACGAGCCGGTGGACCTCCACACTCTCGCCCGCGACCTGGAACGGGAGTTGAAGCAGACAGACCTCAGCATCGAGCTGGTGCGGGCCGAGCCGGTGACGGTGGCCGGCCGTCCCATGGCGCTGAAGCGGGCCATGCGCAATCTCATGGTCAATGCCGCCACCCACGGCCGCTCCGCCCGCATGGCGGTCTCCGCCGAGGGCGGCAAGGGTGTGCTGGTGATCGAGGACGACGGGCCAGGCATTCCCGATGCGCTGATGGCACGGGTGTTCGAACCCTTCTTTCGCGTGGATCCCGCGCGGCAGGCAATCATTCCCGGCGCCGGGCTCGGACTTGCCATCGCCCACGAGATCGTCACCCGCCACGGCGGCCGCCTCTCCCTCTCGAACCGCCCGAGCGGCGGCCTGCTCCAGCGCATGGAGCTGCCCGCCGCGACCGAGACGCTCTGATACAGGTGGTGCCCTTGGGCGACGTCCATAGCCTTTCAAAATCCGCGGCCGGACCGCTGCCAAACCAGTGGGCGTGCGGTGCAGCGGCGCGCGTGCCGTTGCGCGGACAATGGTCGGAGCGCCAGGATTTGAACCTGCGTCCTTTTGCTCTCGAAGCAGAGGCGCCGCCATGCACCTGATGCCAACCGCCTACTTCTTGGCGCTGGCGCCAGCGTTGTACTGGTAGTTGCCCTCAAGCTGATCGAGAACGACCGTATTGGGTGGATTGGAGTCGGCCGTGGCCGTCAGGACCATGTCCTTGTCCAGCTTGCGCGATCTGAACTGCCATCCGGCCGGCAAGGTCAGGCGCTTGCCCAATGTGGGCAGGTTTTCGATGGTGTTCTTGGGGTCGATCTTCAAGGACAAACTGAACATGGTGTAGACGGCGCCCTCGGGCGTGATGAGCTCGTACACCGTCTCGCCCGCCTTGAAGAGCATAGAACTGGTTCGTTTTGAAACCATCGGCTTATAGGCCGGCATCGATCCCGAAACGAACTTCTCCAAGCTCGGGACTTCAAAGACACCGTCCAGATTCAAGGGAATCCCGGCGATCACTCTTTGCTTGCAGCCGTCCCAGGACATTCCGGTTATGGTGTTCGCCACCAGACGACGCGGGCCATTGAAGAAGACCCCGTCGCCCCCGAACTCCTTCTTCAAGGTCTCCGCATTCAGAGCGCGGAAACGCGCGTCCATCACGTCTTTGGACTTGGGAAGTTTGTTGCTGAGTGAGTTGAAGTAGTTGCCGATCCCGCCACCGTCAGGCTGGCGGAACATGAACAAAATCTCGTAGAAAGCTCTGCCGCGCCAGTTCTCAGCCTTGATCGGGCAGGGATCGGTCAGATTGACCATCGGGGCTTGCGCTTGTGCCGTGAGGGGCCAGACCACCGCAGCGACCAGCGTCGCAGTAGCGAAGACGCGAGTCCATAAGCTCTGAATACGCATCATGACCGATCCTTCCGGTTGGGTGGTTGCGGGATCGAGACTTCCAATGGAGACGCGCGCCGCAATTTTATATTTCTAGCGATCAGTCGACGCCCACCGTTGAACGTTTCTTTAGTCAAAGGTCACGCTGGGGACGCGCATTTGCAAGCCCCCAAAACCTTGTCATGAACGTCCATTTGCGCTGAACTCCGTCAAAATCGGCGCCGCGTATGCCGGAAATGGTGATATTGCTTCATTAAGACGCACCTATTCTACGGTCTCTACTGCATGCATGACAATCAGTCCGCTCGGATCAGACGGCGTCCGCCAAACCGCTATCGGTCATAGGATTTCGGGCCGTCTGGAGTCGGAGCTGATCCGAAGACCATGGCACTCCAGCTTGACGCGGCGCTCGGGACCACGCCGAAGAGGACGGGTCGACGGTCTCAGCCGCTCGATGCGTCTTGTCACAACGAGGCGCCGACCCCGCCCAAACGGCAATGTGAAACGCGTCCGGGGCCGCTTCGGCTGGAGAGAGCGCGGATCGCCACGCACATGCCAGCAACGATGAGCTGTGTCAGGCGATGGAAGCCGCGAATCTGCTCTCCCGCCCCGTCCCAGACGACGCAAAATCACCGCAGTTTCACAGAAGCGGAGGGTGGCTATGGGCGCTAAGTAGTGGTCGGAGCAGCAGGATTTGAACCTGCGACCCTCTGCTCCCAAAGCAGATGCGCTACCAGGCTGCGCTATGCTCCGACACGCCGCGAGGGCTTGGCGTCTCTACGTTCTTTCATCGGACAACGCAAGTCGGCCGGCAGGGAATGTGGAGGATGCCCACCCCTGCCGCAAGCCGACCCCAGAGACCGCAAGCGCCATGCCGCCCGCCTCAGTTGCCGCGGGCCAAAGCGAGGAAGGCTTCGGCCGCCTTCACGGCGGCGGTGAAGAAGGCCTGCTTCGGCGCCTCGCGGGCAAAGCACGCGCGATAGGCATCCGTGCCGTCGCTTGCGAGGCGCGTGATCTCGTCCTGCCGGTTGGCGGAAGGCTTTTTCTCTTTCGCCAGCATGCGTGCAAGCGCGTCGGCCTTAACCTTGTAGGGCGTCCACACGGCCTCGCAGGCAGGAATGGGCCCGATGGTGAGCTTCGCCATGGTCATGCCGACCACCGCCCGTCCGTTCCCGATGCGCAGGATGGAGATCTCGTTCGGCGCCGTCGTGCCCGCCGGCTCGTCCACCTGAAGGCCGAGGACCGCGAGGGCCGTCTCACCTGGTGAAGCCGCAACAGGCAACGCCACATAAGGCTGGAAATAGCCGCCGTCCCCGGCAATGGCGTTCTGGAAGAATTCGGCTGTTCCCACAGCCGTCGGCAGACCCGAGCGGAGCGCGCGAGGCGCACCGTCATCCTTCGCGCGGGCGGCGAGCCAGGCGGTGAAGACCGCTTCGGGGGTCACCACCAAGCGGGTCGAATAATCGGCATTGGCGAAGGCGAGGCCATCGAGCCGGCGCGTGGGCGTTGCCGCGTCCTCGGCGAACGTTCCAAGACTATATCGCGGCGGCCCCATCCCCTCGAACGCGAGCGGTCCGAGCGCGACGGACAGAAGGCGCGCCAGCTCTGCGGCGGAAGCTTCCTCCTGCTTCTGAACAGCGGGATCGTCCGCCTTGCCGGCCTTGGCGGCGGCGAGGGAGGCGGCTATGGCCTGATCGCGGGCAGCCACATAAGCGTCGATGGGATCGGCCTGAACAGGGAGCGGCAGCAACACGGCCAGCAGGCCCGCTGCAAAAAGCCTGCGGCGCATCACGCGCCACCGGAGCGCGTAAGTGCGGGTATCGGCGCGCATGTCCCATGCCCCATTTGCGCGCTGGCAGAGGCGCCAGCCCTTTCCTTATGCGCAAGGAACGGCGGAGCATCAATCCGGCCGGGCTTGAGGTCCCTTCAGGAAGCCGCCAGTTGCTCCAGCCCGCCCCGCTGGCGTTCCACCATGTCGTAATAGACCCCGCCCTGCCGCATCAGGACATCCGGCGGGCCGTCCTCCACGATGCGCCCGCCTTTCAGCACGAGGATCCGGTCAAAATTGCGCAGGGTCGAGAGGCGGTGCGCGATGGTGAGCACGGTGCGCCCCGCCATCAGATTCTCGAGTGCCTCCTGGATCATCTCCTCCGCCTCCGTATCGAGGGCGGACGTGGCTTCGTCGAGGATCAGGAGCGGCGCATTCTTCAGAAAGGCGCGGGCGATGGCGATGCGCTGGCGCTGCCCGCCGGAGAGCTTCACGCCGCGATCGCCGACGATGGTCTCCAGCCCCTCCGGCAGGGCCTCGATGAAGGGGCGGCAACGCGAGGCGATCGCGGCATCCCACACTTCCGCATCGGACGCATCGGGACGGCCATAGCGGATGTTCTCCAGCAGCGTGCGGTTGAGCAGGGCGGTGTCCTGCGGCACCACGGCGATGGCGCTGCGCAGGCTCTCATCGGTGGCGCGGGAGATGTCGTGGCCGTCGATGAGAATGCGCCCCTCATCCACCGCATAGAAGCGCTGGAGCAGAGCGACGAGCGTCGACTTCCCTCCGCCCGAAGGGCCGACCAGCCCCACCCGCTGCCCGGCGGGAATCTCGACATTGATGCCTTCGAAAACCTTGCGCCCCGAGGGATAGCGGAAGGACACCCGTTCGAAGCTGACGCTGGCGCCCTTCGGCACCAGCGCGCAGGCCTCCGGATGCTCGCCCAGTTCATGCGGAGACAGCAGCATGGAGAGCGCTTCGGAGAGGCGCGCCATGTGCTGCGTCACGTCCACCAGCGCCACCGCCAGATCGCGCGTGGCGCTGAGCACGGACAGGCCTAGCGTGCAGACCAGCACCACGTCTCCCGCCGTGGCCCGCCCCTCCTGCCACAGCGTGATGGCCCAGGCGAGGAGCGCCAGCGTCATCACGACGACGATGAGAGCGTGCGTGAGCCGCAGCTTTTCGAGATAGATGAGGCTGCGCCGACGCGCGACAAGTTCAGCGTTCACCGTGCGATCGAACCGCAGGTGCTCGCGTGCGAGGCCGCCGAAGGCACGCACCAGGGTCATGTTGCCGACCACGTCTACCATTTCGCCATCCACCGCCGCCGCCTTGTCCGCGAAGGCGTGATGGAGCGGGCGCCCGGCGGAGGCGATGCGGAACATCACCGCCATCACAACGGCGGCGATGCCCACCAGAACAAGTGCCATGGTGCCGCTCACCAACGCCAGATAGGCGATGGCGCCGACGGTCGCGACGCAGGGCGGCAGCACGTTCCAGACGAACATGTTCTCGATCTGGAAGGCGGCATTGGAGGTCGCCGTGATGCGGCTCGTCAGCACGCCGGGCAGGCGATCGGCGAAATAGCTTGGGGCGTGTCCTGTGAGGTGGCGGAAGAGGTCGGAGCGCAGATCGCCCGTGACGTGCACGAAGGCATGGCTCGCCGTCCAGCTGGCGATCCGCCACAGGAAATTGTCGGCCGCGACGAAGGAGACCAGCAGCGCGAAGGCGCCCCAGGCACCGCTCCCCTGCCCCGGACCAGCGGAGAGCGTATCGACGAGATACTTCACGCCATATTGGGTGCTGACCGAGAAGCCCACCGCGCCCAGGACCGCGATGAGGATGACGGTGTGCGAGATGGGACGCCGCCCCACGTAATGGAGCAGGAAGGCGATGGGCCGCGCAGCAAAGCGCGTGATGTCGCGCGCGGCCGCAGCGTCATGCCGGCGTGTGCTGTCTGTCATTCTCGGGCTTTTCTGGAACATTCGGACAGATGCCGCATTGCGATACAAGGCCTGCCTTCCCGTTCTGCGTTTCCCCAATGGCAGCCCTGACCGGTCGTGGTCGCCGATTTTCCAGCGTGCCGTGACCTTAACTTTGTCGAAGGGCTTTCGTTCATGAAAATCGCACAAATCGCTCCGCTGACCGAAGCCGTGCCGCCCACGCTGTATGGTGGCACCGAACGTGTGGTGTCGTGGCTGACGGAAGAACTGGTGGCCCTCGGCCATGAGGTGACGCTGTTCGCCAGCGGGGATTCCCGCACGTCCGCGCGGCTGGAGGCCATGTGGCCCCGCGCCCTGCGCCTAGACGGAACCGTCCGGGACCCCAATGCCCTGCATATGGCGATGATCGAGCACGTCTATCGCCGGGCGGGCGAGTTCGACATCATGCACTTCCACCTCGACTATTACCCCTTCTCGCTGATGTCGCGGCAGCCGACGCCCTTCGTCACGACGCTGCACGGGCGTCTGGACCTGCCGGAGCACCAGCCCCTGTTCCAGACCTTCTCCTCCCTGCCGGTGGTCTCCATCTCGGACGCCCAGCGCCGCCCCGTGCCCAATGCCAATTGGGTGGAGACCGTCCATCACGGCCTGCCGGTGGACCTGCTGGGGCCAAAGCCGGCCGAGCCGCGCTATCTCGCTTTCCTCGGCCGCATCTCGCCGGAGAAGCGGCTCGACCGCGCCATCCGCATCGCCCAGCGCTGCGGCCTGCCGCTGAAGGTGGCGGCCAAGATCGACCGCGCCGACGAGGACTATTTCAACGACCAGATCCGCCCCCTGATGGGCGACCCGAACATCGAATTCGTCGGTGAGATCGGCGATGCGGAGAAGCCCGAATTCCTGAGCGGCGCCATCGCCCTGCTCGTCCCCATCGACTGGCCCGAGCCCTTCGGCCTCGTGATGATCGAGGCCATGGCCTGCGGCACGCCCGTCATCGCCTATAACCGCGGCTCCGTGCCGGAGTTGATCGAGGATGGCATCACCGGGTTCATCGTCGAAGACGAGATCAGCGCGGCCGGGGCCATCCGGGATCTGCCGGCCATCTCGCGCGAGGGCGTACGACGGCGCTTCGAGCAGCGCTTCACGTCGCGCCGCATGGCTGAACAATATCTCAGCCTCTACCGACGCCTCATGGACCGGGGCCGCATGCGACCCCATCTTGTCTCCGCGGGCTGAGAACGATCCGAGGGGAGCCCGAGCGGCTCCCCTTTTGTTTGTGGATCAGGCCGCCTCGGGCGTGCGGTCGCGCGTCTCCGGCATCAGCATCGCGACGCCCCCGAGTCCCAGCATCGCAACGGCTGCCATCCCCATGAAGGCGGTATAACTGCCCCAGGTGTCCGCCATATAGCCGCTGAGAACGGTGCTGATGGAGGCGCCGATGCCCATGGCGCAACCCACCGTGCCCTGCGCGAGATTGAAGTGGGGCCCGCGCGCCACGTCGGCCACCGTCAGCGGCACAAGCACGCCGAGGACCGCTGCCGAAATGCCATCCAGCACCTGAATGGCCACGAGGATGTAAGGTTCGGACGTCAACGCGAAGCAGACGCCGCGCAGCACAAGTGCGGCAAATCCGACGATCAGCAGCGGCTTGCGCCCCCACGATTGCGCCCCCTGCCCGACGAAGGGGGACAGCAGCGTCACCGTGAACTGCGGCACCACCATCGCGGCGGCCACCATGAGCGTCGCCGCCTCGCTGGAGCGCAGGGTGAGCATGCTGGCGGCCAGCGGCAACATAGCGGCATTGGCGAGATGGAAGGTGACCACGCAGCCGCAGAAGATCAGCAGCGGCCGGTTGGCAGCCAGATGCCGGAGACCCGAGAGGGTTGTGCGCCAGCCCCGCCCTTCGCCCGGCTGCGGCGGCGCGGGCGGCGCGATCTCGCGGCCGTCGATGCTGAAGAGCGCATGAAGTGCGGGGATGACCAGCGCGGCGGCGAGAAAGAACACAGCGTGGTTCGAAACATAATAGCCGACCGCGCCCATGGTGAGCGCGGCCACGCCGGTGCCCGCCGACGCGAAGGCGGCGTTGCGGCCAAGGCGTGCGCTGATCCCGCCCGCCCCCACAAGGCCAAGACTCAGCGACACCAAGCACAATCCCAACACGCTGCTCGCGGCAGCGTGGAGCACGCGCGAGGCCAGCACCACGGGAAAGATGGGCCATGCGGCGAACAGGACGGCGCTGATGCCGATGGCGATCAGCGCGACCATCGCCGTGCGGCGCAGGGCGCCGAGCGCGTCCACCAGCGCGCCGAAGGGGATCTGCCCGAAGAGGCTGACAAGGCCGCTGATGGTGAGCACGAGGCCGATATCGAGCTGCGTCCACTTCTGCGTGGTCAGGAACACCGCCACGAAGGGGCCGAAGCCTGTCTGGATGTCCGCCACACAGAAGACGAACCAGTCGAGCCCCCGCCTGCTGCGCCGGGAGGGCGAGGTGCCGTCATGCGGGGGATCGGGCAGTCGGGAGCGGGGCTCATGCACGTCGCAAAGGTTCCTCGTCCGCGAGAAATGCGGGTCCAGTGCGAACCGGACATACGCCTTCCGGCCACGGCGTCACCGCGTCGCCGGTTCAGGGCTTCGGCTGGACCTCGCCGGCAGGGGGCGGAGCCGCCTCCGCGGCAGGAGGCGCAGGTCGTGGCGGGACGGAGGCCGGCGGTGTGGCCGCAACCGGCGGCTGCGCGGGCGCTGCTCCCGCCGCGGGCGGAGCGGGAGGAGGCCCGGCCGGTGCCTGAGGGGCGCCGGCACTCTCGGACCGGCCGACCACCACAATCGGTTCTCCCGCCTTGTACACGGGAGCGGAGCGCAGCTGATTGCGCTGGAGCTGGACCGTCAGCTTGTCCATCGTCCCGCCGGGCGGAAAATGCATGACGCGCCAGTCGACGGCGATCTTGCGGCTGCCGACACCGAGGAAGCCGCCGAAATCCACGATCACCGCTCGCAGCATGCCGGAGCGGTCGGTGATGACGTCCACGATGCGCCCCATATCCTCGCCGCTCGGGCTGAGCACGGGCTTGCCAAGCAGCGTATCGGCGGAATTGCCGTCGATGACGAGCGCCGGTGTTTCAGTGGGGCGCTCGCCCGGCGGGGGCACGGCGGCAGAAGGGGCCGGCGCAGGCGCCGGGCTCGCGACAGGCGGTAGCGTCTGCTGGGCAGAGGGAGCACCTCCGGGGGCGGCCGGCGCCTGAGGAGTGGGCGCCGTGGGGGACGCCGGCGGAGCGGGAACGGCGGGCTGCGCGAGGGCTGCCAGCGGCATCATTCCCGCCGCGACGAGCATGATCTTCAGTCGGGCGGCACGGGATCGGCGCATGGGTCATCCTCTCGATTGGTGTTGCGCGACGGGCGGGCGCAGCCTCACAGGAGGACCACCGCCTGCCCGTGGCCAACCCGGCGGTCGACGCCAACCGCCACGTCCTCGCCCCGCCGCTGCACGGTCACGTCGAGTTCCGTACGGCCGACCCGCAGGTTTTTGAGGGAAAGCTCGGAAATGGACGGGGGCAGCCGGGGGCGTCGGAAGATCACCTCTTCCGTCTCCGGCCGGAAATCGATGCCGAGGCAGGCCTGCACGCCCGCGAAGATCGCGGCGCTCGCCCAGGCCTGCGGGGCACATGCCACCGGATAGAGGGTCGGCCCCCGGCCCTTGCGCCGCCGGAAGCCGCAATAGAGCTCCGGAAGGCGCCCGAGCGGCAGGCTGCACCCCGCATCGAGCAGCGCCTCCAGTACGTTCACCGCCGCTTGCGTGTGTCCGTACCGGGCCATGCCGAGAGCCGCCACTGCATTGTCGTGGGGCCAGATTGAGCCGTTGTGATAGGACATGGGATTATAGCGCGCCTCTGTCCGCGCCACCGTGCGGATTCCCCAGCCGGAGAAGCTGTCCGCGTCCATGAGGCGGCCGATGACGGAGGCCGCACGGTCCTCCCGCACGATGCCCGAGAAGAGGGCGTGACCCGGATTGGACGTGGCCACCCGGCACGGGGACTTTTGGCCATCGAGCGCCAGCGCATAGGTGCCCATGTCCGGGCACCAGAAGTGGGCCTCGAACCGCTCCGCCAGCGTCGCCGCTTCCAAGGCGAGGCCCGTCGCAAGGTCGGCATCCCCGAGATCGTGGGCGACCCGCGCCAGCGAGACCTTGGCCGCATACACATAGGCCTGCACCTCGACGAGGGCGATGGGCCCTTCCGCCAGCCGCCCGTCGGCGTGGAAGGTGCTGTCGAAAGAATCCTTCCAGCCCTGGTTGGAAAGGCCGGTCTCGGTCGCGCGGTGATATTCGAGGAAGCCGTCGCGATCCCGGTCGCCGGCACCGTTGATCCAGCCAAGCGCGGCGAGGATGGCGGGCCAGAGGCCACGCAATGTCTCAAGGTCGCCGGTCCGCTCGTAATAGCGCCCCGCCAACAGAACAAAGAGCGGGGTTGAATCGACGCTGCCGTAATAGCGGGCGAACGGCACCTCCTTCATGCGGGCCATTTCGCCGCCGCGCATCTCGTGGAGAATCTTGCCGGGCTCGGCATCCGCCTCGGGATCCGTTTCGGTCGCCTGAAGGTCTGCCAGACGCTTCAGCACGCCGCAGGCTATGCCGGGGTCCGCCCACAGCATGGACAAGGCCGTGAGGAGGCCGTCACGGCCGAATGTGGTCGAGTACCACGGGATGCCGGCATAGGGATAAAGACCCTGCGGCGTCGGGGTGAGCAGCATCGCGACGTCGGCCGCAGAGCGCTCCAGCACGTCGTTGACGCGAGCATTGGACGAGACGATGGACGCCATGTCCGAGCGGATGGCGCGTGTCGCGCGGCAGGCCTGCTGGAGGCTCTGGAGGAAGGGCCGCCGCATCGCTTCGCCCTGCGGGCCGGCGGCGATGGTGGCAAAGAGGGATGTCCGCTCGCCCGGTGCGAGCTTCACCCGGAAGTCGGCGCGTCCCGCGGTCAGGGTCTCGGGCGTCGGGCGGAACTCCACGCGGGTGCGTGCCTCGACGCCATCGAGCGCCCGATATCCCAGTTCCACGCGCCCCGGCTGCATCACCGGCGGCAGCGGCAGCCCGCGCGCCTTGCGCCTGGCGCCACGCGCCTCGAACAGATCAATGAAGTCGGCATCGAACCTGTAGGTGAAGACGAGATCGACCGGCGCGCTGCCGTGGTTCTGGATGGAGCAGCGCTCGTGCGCGGCGTCCTGCCAGAGAAAGAAGAAGCGCACCACATGCAGCGTATCCTTGGGGATGAGCTTCTGCGCGCCGCCGTGAATGTCCGGATTGGTGAGATCGACGGCCAGCCCGGCATTGCCGTCGAGAATGGTCGAGCCGAGGAACAGCGGCTCCTCACCGCCAATGCTCAGCGACCAGAGGCACAGGTGGCGCGTGTCGGCGTGATAGATGCCGTCGGGCATGCCCACGGACACCCCCATGTCGCCATAAAGATCAAAGACCGCGAAGGTGTCGCCCTGTTTGAGTGTCCCGCGCGGACGGGAGGGCGGACCGTGGGAAGCAACGTCGAAGAGCGGCTCTTCGCTGCCATCGGGCATGTGCTGCAGGTTCATGGCTCCATCGGGTGCGTTTGAGCCGTGGCGGTTCAAGCACAACGGGCGGTGGATGAACGGAACGGAGCGTTTTTCCGCACCGCCCGACAGCAGGCCAACGCGCACGGCGCAGCTTGGTTCCCGACGTGGGGATGCCCGCCTCTGCGACGAAAAGCTGATGGATCAGCGCCGGCACCCCCCCCCCCCCGATTCAGCTTTGCTTTGCGAGCAATGGATC
Organism: Azorhizobium caulinodans ORS 571; assembly: GCF_000010525.1. Lineage (GTDB taxonomy): Bacteria > Pseudomonadota > Alphaproteobacteria > Rhizobiales > Xanthobacteraceae > Azorhizobium > Azorhizobium caulinodans. The sequence goes on from NC_009937.1 coordinate 3,141,131, forward strand.
GATGATCCAGATCAATGCCGCGCCCGGCGCGGCTCGCATGATGGCTGTACCCGCGTAGGGGTTACACCTTTGCGGGTACTGCCGTGAGCCTCAACGGCGCTCGATCACGGACAGCTTCCCGCTCTGGAGCAGCGCCGAAAGCCGGGCTGCTGCGCCCGTAACGCAGCAGCCCCGTTCGTCCGGGGGGACCTGGTGTGCGCCATCGGTATTTCACATCGCTCGCCGCCATCGGCGGGCTGGCCGGACTTCTGGCCGCGGAACCTGCGGCCGACAGCGTTGCGAGCGATACGGTTCCGCAGGCGCACACGGCCCCGCGCGCCGGTCTCTATGTGGACGTGACCGTCGCGGACGCCTGCAAGGCGTTCCTGCCGGAAATCACGCGGGGGCTGGCGGCGGTGGGCGTGACCAAGCCTCCCCCCTGCCCCAGCCGCAGCGGCGTGGTCGTCCACCAGCCCGAACGCAACCAGTTCTTCCTTCGGGATTCCGTGAAGGCGACGACGGACGGCAAGGAACGCATCATCGCCTTCTCCGTCACCGCCACTTATCGCATCGACGACAGCGGCCACCCCATTTGGACAGAGGTGCAGTTCCGCTGCGAGCAATAAGGCAGCAGTGCTCGGACAGCACCCGTTCCTACGTCCCAGCTTCTGCGCTCTCCCTTCAGGCGCAGGCCGGGACAGGCGCGGCCGTCCGCCAGGCCGCGACCTGTGCAAGGTCCGCCTCCGGGCGTGAGGTCACGATCTCGAAACGGCCGGTATATATCGCTCCGGTGCCGCCATCGAGCGCGAGCCAGTCGCCCTCGTGAATCTCCTGCCCCGCGATGCGTGCCACATGCCCCGCCTCGTCCATCACGAGCGCGGCGCATCCCACCACGCTGGGCTTGCCCATCTGGCGCGCCACCAGCGCGGCATGAGCCGTGCGGCCACCCACCGCCGTCAGGATGCCGCTCGCCACCGAGAAACCCGTGACATCCGCCGTGCTGGTATCCGGCCGCACGAGGATGACCGGCTCTCCGCCCCCGGCCATGCGCTGGGCCGTCTCCGAAGAAAAGGCGACGCGCCCGCAGGCAACACCGGTAGAGGCGCCGGTCCCGTATGCGGCGGGATCGCCCGTCTCGGCCAGGTGCGTCTCGCTGAGCACATCCATGTCGAGGTCGTCGAGCCGCGCGAGCGCCTCGTGCGGCGTGATGAGGCCTTCCTCCACCAGCGCGACGGCGATGCGCAACGCGGCCTGCGGCGTCCGCTTGGCGTTACGGGTCTGGAGGATGAAGAGCCGCCCGTCCTCCACGGTGAACTCCACGTCCTGCACGTCGCCGAAGGCCCGTTCCAGCCGCGCCAGCACGTCGCGCAGTTCCGCCGCCGCCTCGGGCACCGCCGCACGCAGCACCTCCTCCCCGAGCGGGGTGCGGCTGCCGGAAACGACCTCCTCGCCCTGCGCCGAGAGCAGGACGTCGATCATGGGCGCGGCATCGCCGGTGGAGGGGTTGCGGGAGAAGGCAACGCCCGCGCCCGATGTCAGGCCCCGATTGCCATAGACCATCGCCTGCACGGTCACGGCCGTTCCCGCCAGATGCTCCAGCCGCTCGATGCGCCGGTAGGCCACCGCGCGCGGACTCATCCAGGAGCGATAGACGGCCTGCGCCGCAGCCAGCACCTGCTCCATCGGCGCGTCCGGCACGCTCTCGTCCGCCTCCTCGATGAAGTGCTGGTAGGTCTCCGAGAGCCGCTCCAGCGCTTCGCCGTCAAGGTCGAGGGCATCAGGCAGCCCTTCCGCCGCCGCGAGGGCGGCGGCGGCGCGATCGAAGCCGTGCGGATCGATGTTCAGGACCACGCTCCCGTAGCTTTCGAGAAAGCGGCGGCGGCAGTCCCAGGCGAAGCGCGGATGCCCGGTCATGCGGATGAGGCCCTGCGTCGCGAGGCGCGTGCATCCCACGTCCAGCACCGTCTCCAGCATGCCCGGCATGGAGCGCGCCGCCCCCGAGCGCACGGACACCAGCAGCGGCTGCCGGCCATCACCGAACCGCCGTCCGGTGCGCTCCTCCAGGAAGGCGATGCCCTCGCCGAGCCCCTCTTCCAGCGCCTTGCGGGCCTTGGGCTCGCCGGCCACGGTCGCCGCGCACAGGCTTACCGGCAGCACGAACGCCGGGGGAACGGGCAGCCCCAGCGCGGCCATGCGCGCGAGATTGGCGGCCTTCGCGCCCACCTGTTCCGCGCTCGGCAGGTCGGTCATGTCGGGGGCGATGCGTACGATGCGCATGATGGCGTCTCCGCAGATTTCGGGGATCAGAGCGCAAGCTCGGCAAGGACGTGGCCGCGCAGAGCGTGGCCATAGCCCGCCAGCCGATCGGTGGCGCGCTCCAGGGCACGGGCGAGATCGAGCGCGCACAAGGCCACGGTCAGGTCCGCGCCGCCCCGGAGCACCCGCCCCGTGACGGTACGCTCCTCGGCGTCACCGATGTGCTCGAGGTCCGCCAGCAGGTCCGCACTGGCGAGTGCATCCTCCGCATCGATCCTCTGGCCAGCCGGCACGGCCGCGGCTGCCGCCGCCCCGGACGCTGCCGCCTCGGCGCCGCGCACGGCGGCCGCGCACAGTTGCGACAGGGGGGCGAGGATGTCGGACGGCACATTGGCCGGCAGCAGGGAGGCGATGAAAGCGGCCTGTTCGAGTTCGTCCACCGCCTCCTCCACATGATCCGACAGGCGCTGGATGGCCGGGGCCGCCTCAAAGCGCGCGGCCTTCTGGCGGGCATCGAGGGCGAGACGGTCGGCCTTCTCCTCGCGCCGACGGGCGGCGGCGGCCAGGGCCGTGTGATCGAAGCCGACACCGGAGCGTTCCGCCACCAGCGCAGCGGCCACCTCCGCCGCCACTTCGCGGGCCAGTCCCGCCTGCCGCACCACGATGGCGAAGAGCGTCGCCTCGATCCGCTCCAGATGTCGCATTAGTTCGGCCTCGATGCGATCGCGGGCGAGGCGGGCGGAACTGCCTTCCTTCAGGGTCTCCGCGCAGATGCGCAGGACGCTCTTCAGGAAATCCACCGCGCCGTCGCGACCGAGCACGCCATCGAGCCGCTCGCCGAAGCCGATGCGCGCCGGGGCGGCATGCTGGACCGCAGCGGCCAGAAGCTCGCCTCCGCCAAGTTCAAGAAAGGCCCGCTGGCCGCAGCGATGACGGGCCGCCCATTCGAGCACCCGCACCGCCTCTTCCTTCGGAATGGCGGTGCGCAACACCTTGCGGGCCTTGTTCCAGTCGATGAGGAAGACAAGGTTGGCGCCGATCGCCTCCAGCACCGCTTCCCGGATCGCCGCGTCCGGGCTCTCGCAGCGGCCGGTGACGAGATAGAACACGCCTTCATCGGCGAGGCCCTCGGCCGTCTTGCGGTCCAGTCCGCTCCAGGCGAGCGGCACATCGCTGAGCAGGCCGGTGAAGAAGCGGGCACGGCGCAGATGGACGTCGGTATAGGTCACGCTCACGGCTTCGGGCTCGACCGTGATGACCACCACGTGGGCGTCCGTCTCGCCAATGTCGTTCTGGATGGTCAGGTGCTCACCGGACCTTGCGGCATGGGTGCCGAGGCCCGGATGGTCGAACTTGAGGCCCCGCGTCGCATTGAGTCCGCGCATGAAGGCTTCCACCAGCCGCCGGTCCCCGGTTGTGAGGCCGGAGGCCCGCGCACCCGCGACATCCTCCTCCGCATGCGCGACGGCAAGCCGGCTGAGGGCGCGGTGGAGGTCCATGATCAGCCGGTGCAGGCTGTCGCCCGTCTCGCCCGGAAGGCCGGTGAGCCGGGCGACCTCGCCAGCGGCGATGCTGTCGGTGCGGCCGAGCGCATGGGCCTCGCGCAAGGCGAGAAGACGAGCCTGAGCGGGTTCTGCGGCACCCGGATCAGCGGCCGCCACGCCCTGCGCCATCGCCTCCACGTCGCCCCAGATCGCCTCTCCCAGAGAGGCAATCCCGGGGGCCGAGACCTGACCGGCGGCGTCGGCCACCGCCGAAGCGACCAGTTCTTCCATCGCAACGGGATCAAGGCCCGCCGTCCGGCATTCCTGCGTCAGGGGCGAGCGCGACGCATCGGGGGCCGCCGCATGACGGGCCGCCGCCTGCAGGACGCTGAGGCGGACCTTCGCCCGATCATTGGCGCGCAGGGCCTCCGCGATAAGGCCCGGCAAGAGGACGTCCCTGTGTCCGAGATGTTCGATGATGCCCGTCTTCATCACGCCTGCTCCTGCTCTCGGTCCAACGAAAGCACAGAGCGGCCAGGACCGGTTTGCGGCAGGTCATTCATGGAATTGTCACGCAAAGCCCGGCCTACAGGCCCGCGAAACGCGCGGAATGGGTTGCGCTGATGGCCGGCTCACCATTAAAGCCGATGGGAAGCCGCACGCCGGTCGATCTTACCATCGTCGCGGCGGATACGGCTCCGCTCAAGCTTGTTGATCCGCTGCGCACGGGACCGCGATGATGTCCGAGCAACATGATATCCCGAAGCAGCCCTCCATTACGGCGCTGCTGCACGCGCTGCCCATCGGCGTCGAGATCTACGACCGCGACTTCAACGCCATCTTCTTCAACCGCGCCGCGGACGATCTCTTCCTCTACCCGGACAAGCCTATTCTCCACCACGACGAATGGTGGGAGCTCGGCTTTCCCGAGCCGCGCGAGCGTGTGCGCGTCATCGCGGAATGGTACCGCATGGTCGATGCGGCGCGGGCAGACCCGGCACAGGTGCAGGTGGGGGAATGGAACGTGCGCTGCCGGGACGGCGAGCAGCACATCGTGCAGTTCCGCTTCCGCTTCATCGACGACACCTTCCTGCTGGTGCTGCTGGATGTGACGGAGCGGCGGCGGATGGAAACCGAGCTGCGGCGGCTCGCCACCATCGATCCGCTCACGGAGATCTTCAACCGCCGCCACTTCATGGAGGTCGCACGGCAGGCCTTCGCCGAGGCCGAGCGCAGCCATGCGCCCCTCAGCCTGCTGACGCTGGACATCGACCACTTCAAGATCGTCAACGACACCCACGGCCACGGTATCGGGGACGAGGTGATCCGCGCGGTGGCGCGGCGATGCGGCCAGACGCTGAGGCCGAAGGACGTCCTGGCCCGCATGGGCGGGGAGGAGTTCGCCATTCTCATGCCCGGCACCACTGCGCAGGAGGCCTGCGCGCAGGCCTGGGCCTTGTTCGACGGTGTGACCTCCGAACCTCTCGTGTTGCCGGAGCTGCAACTGCGCGTCAGCATCAGCGTAGGCGGAGCCCAATGCCTGCCGGACGACAGTTCGCTCGACGCCACGCTGACGCGGGCCGATCGGGCACTATATGCGGCCAAGCGGAGCGGCCGCGGCCGGGTGGTTTTCGACAGCCTGGCGGGCGACGCGTCTGCCGGCTGAGGGCCGCCTTGAGGTGCGGCGGCTTGGCCGCAGGCCCGAAAACCTGCTATGCCGCCGCCCCGAGGGTGGGCAGGGGCGAGGACAAGCCATGTTTCCAGACAGACTGACCCAGGGCTACCGCTCCTTTATCGACGGGCGATTCCTGGCCGAGCGCAGCCGCTACGAGGTGCTGGCTGAAACCGGGCAGAAGCCGGAGATCATGGTCATCGGCTGCGTGGACAGCCGCGTCTCTCCGGAAGTCATCTTCGACGCCTCCCCAGGTGAGCTTCTGGTGGTGCGCAACGTCGCCAATATCGTGCCGCGCTACGAGCCGGATGGGGACACCCAGCACGGAACCAGCGCCGCGCTCGAGTTCGGTGTTCAGGCGCTGCGGGTGAAGCACATCGTCGTGCTGGGCCACGCCCTGTGCGGCGGCATCCGCGCCTTCGCCGACGAGCAGGAGCCCCTGTCTCCGGGCGACTTCATCGGCCGCTGGATGTCCCAGATCGCCCCCGCCGCCGAGGGCCTTGGCCCCCGCAAGGCGGAGGACGGCGACGGCTACCTGCGCCGGCTGGAGTTCGCCTCGGTGGAGCTGAGCCTGCGCAATCTCATGACCTTCCCTTGCGTCCGCATTCTCGTGGAGCGGGGCAAGCTTCAGATTCACGGTGCCTATTTCGGCGTCGCCTCGGGGCGTCTGCTGGTCCGAGATCCGACCACCGGCCATTTCGCGCCGGTCACCGACACGGGCGACGAGCGCCGAGCTATGTTCCGGTGTGCGGGCGACTAGGCAAGAAACGCAATTCTCTCACACGACGGTGATATGACATTAATCAGGGGCCGCTTACTATAGCGCCAGCTTCTTTGGGGACTGCCCCCCAACGTGGCCTCCAGACGCCTCGCCCGCACCCTCGGGCGAGGCGTTTCGTCTTTTGAAGCATCTCCCTCGGTCAGCCGGTCGCGACGACCCCGAGCAGGTGCAGGCTGCCGCGCACTGCCTCCACATGATGGGCCATCCGGGCTGCGGCTTCCTCCGGATCCCGACGGCGGACCGCATCGAGCACCGCCTGATGCTCGGCAAAGGCCGCATGGAAGCGGTCCGGCTGGCGGCGCGTCACCAGAAGGCGCACGCGGTCGATGTGGGCCTTGACCGCCTGAAGCAGCCGCCACGCCTGCGGCACGCCCGCCATGTCCGCGAGCGCGGCGTGAAACGCCTCGTCGGCGGCGAAGAAGGCATCCGCGTCATTGGCGCCCACCGCTGCCGCCTGCGCCGCCATGAGAGCATCGAGACGCGCCCAATCCGGCGCACCGGCGCACAGGAGGCGAACCACCTCGCCTTCGAGCGCCCGGCGAATGATGAGGCCTTCCTCGATCTTGGCCCGGTCCACCGCTGCCACCACCGAGCCCACCTGGGGCCAGGTGTTCACCAGCCCCTCCAGCGCCAGTTGCTGGAAGGCGGCACGCACAGGGGTGCGGGAAATGCCGAGAGCGGCGGCGATGTCGGCCTCGTGCAGCGGCGCGCCGGAGGGCAGGCGCGACAGCACGATCAGCCGCCGCAGGACGTCATAGACCTGCGGCCCGATCGGCAAGGCGCGATCCACCTGCGCCCCCGAAAGCGCGGCGGCGAGGTCGAAGCCCGGCAGCGTGCGCTTGACGCGCGGCACGAACGCGCCCCGGTCAGGCGCGTTCGAGGTGCAGGGGATGGGCGAGCGCGGTCATGATGCCCCGCAGTTCCGCCAGTCCCTTCAGGCGGCCGATGGCGGGATAACCCGGCTGCCCGCCCCGCCCGATGTCGTCCAGAATGTCCTGCCCATGGTCCGGCCGCATGGGGATTTCCCAATCCGTCCGGCCTTCCGCGCGGCGGCGCGCTTCCTCCGTCTGGAGGGCGGCGATGGTGGCGACCATGTCGGTCTCGCCCGCCAGATGCTCGTCCTCGAAGAAGGAGCGGCGCAGGCCGTCCACCGGCTCCTGCCGGCGGATGTTGCGCAGATGCACGAAATGAATGCGCGGACCGAGACGCTCCGCCATGCCCGGCAGATCATTGTCCGGCCGCACGCCCAGAGAGCCGGAGCACAAAGTGACGCCATTGGCCGGGCTGTCCACCGCATCCAGCATGAAGCGGTAGTCGGCCTCGGTGGAGACGATGCGCGGCAGGCCGAGCAGCGGGAACGGCGGATCGTCCGGATGGCAGCACAGGCGCAGGCCGAGCTTTTCCGCCTCCGGCACCACCTCGGACAGGAAGTCCACCAGATGCTGGCGCAGGCGATCCGGGCTGATGTGGTCGTAAAGCGCGAGCTGTTCGCGCACGCCGTCCAGCGACCAGCCATCCGCCGCGCCGGGCAGGCCGGCGGTGAGGTTGGCGGCGAGTTGCTTGCGATCGTCCTCGCTCATGGCGGCGTGGCGGGCGGCGGCGGCCTCCTTGATGGCCGGGCCGTAATCCTCCTGGGCGGCGGGGCGGGTCAGTACGAACAGGTCGAAGGCGGCAAAGTCCACGAGATCGAAGCGCATGGCCTCCCCGCCATGAGCCACGCGATAGCGCAGGTCGGTGCGGGTCCAGTCCAGAACCGGCATGAAATTGTAGCAGATGGTCTGGATGCCCGCCTGCGCCAGCGCGGCCATGGAGCGCTTGTAGGAGGCGATATGCTCGCGCCACGCGCCGGTCTGGCGCTTGATGTCCTCGGACACCGGCAGGCTCTCCACCACATCCCAGCTGAGGCCCGTGGGGGCGCTCCCCGCGCCGCTCACGAGATCCTGCCGCTTGCGGATCTCCTCCAGCGTCCAGTCGGACCCGGTCGGCACGTGATGGAGTGCGGTCACGATGCCCTGAGCGCCGGCCTGGCGCACCGCGCTCAAGGGCACGATGTCCTTGGGCCCGAACCATCGCCATGTCTGCCGCATCCTGTCCTCCCGATTCCGCCGTGGGCGTCCTGATGATTTCTCGTATTCCAGTATCCCAGTTTCGTAAAGCCGAGAGGTCAGGGCCCGCCCCACGTTGCGGCCCCGCTAACGAGGTCTTCCGCAACGCGAAGCCACGTAGGCAGGAAGCCGGCAAATCATCACGACGAGCCGCACGCTTTCACTTCCGCTGCTGCCAGCCGACGAAATAATAATACGGGTGCGACCAGTCGTGGGATTGATTCACTTCAAGGATGAATGGCGCCGAACCTCCATATTGCGACGCACCATACTTGCGTTTCGCAGGATGTTCCGCCCCGCCCCGAGGTCTCCATGATCGACGCCACGCAAATGCCGGCTCTGGAGGGCAAGCGCGCCCTCATCCTTGGCATCGCCAACGAGCATTCCATCGCGTACGGATGCGCCCGCGTGTTCCGCCGCCTCGGCGCGGAAGTCGCCCTCACCTATCTCAACGAGAAGGCGCGCCCCTTCGTGGAGCCACTGGCCCATGAGTTGGATGCCCGCATCTTTGCCCCCTGCGACGTGGAGCAGGAAGGCGCGCTGGATTCGGTTTTTGCCGAAGTGCGCGAAACCTGGGGCGGCCTCGACATCGCGCTCCATTCCATCGCCTTCGCCCCGAAGGACGACCTGCACGGGCGGCTGGTGGACAGTTCGGCGGCGGGGTTCGCGCTCGCCATGGATGTGTCCTGCCACTCCTTCATCCGCATGGCTCACCTCGCCGAACCCTTGATGACCCAGGGCGGCACGCTTCTCGCCATGACCTATCAGGGCGCCAACAAGGTGGTGCCCAACTACAATCTCATGGGGCCGGTGAAAGCGGCGCTGGAGAGCGCCGTGCGCTATCTCGCCTATGAGCTGGGGCCGAAGGGCATCCGCGTGCATGCCATCTCGCCCGGCCCCCTGAAGACGCGCGCCGCGTCGGGCCTCAAGGATTTCGACCTCCTGCTGAACGAGGCCGCCACCCGCGCGCCGGTGCACGAGCTGGTGGACATCGACGACGTGGGCATGACCGCCGCCTTCCTTGCCACCCCCTTCGCCCACCGCCTCACGGGAATGACGGTCTATGTGGACGGCGGTCTCAGCATCATGGCCTGAGGCTCAGCGGGGCGGGTGGTCACCGACCAGTCCCAGCGTTCGTGGATCAGGCTCGCCGTCGAAGAAGACAGCGAGCGCCTGACGGAAGATGCTGTCCGGATCGCTGGCGGCGCCCGCGAAGAGCGTGAGGCTGGAGCGGAACTTCATGTCGTCGGGCGATCCGAACAGCGCCCGAGCTCCACGCGACGCGTGGGGCAGAGTCGCCGCCGTGGCGCGGCGCAGACGCTCCCCCAGGACGGGGTGCGCGAGATAGGCGCGCGCCTCCTCAAGGCCGGTGAGACCGTAGAAGTGGGCGGTGGTTGAAAAACCGAGGCCCTGCATCTGCGGGAAGACGAACCACATCCAGTGGCTGTTTTTCCGGCCACTTGAGACCTCGGCAAGCGCCGTCTCGAAACGCCCGTTCTGCGCATCGAGGAAGCGCTGGAGGTGGAACGGATCGTCGGCCATCACCTCCTCCAAACCTCTCAATGGCATGCCGCCCGGCGGACCGGGCGGCGTCGATCAGAAGGCGGCGGCCTGGCTGTCCTTGCGGCTGTCGCAGCCGGCGGCATAGAAGCCGTTGTCGCCGCGCACGATGAGCTGGGCCGAGCCGAAGGCGAAGACCGCCTCCGGCGGGTCCACCACGATCTCGTGGCCAAGCACCTTCAGCCCTTCCAGAACCTCGAGACCCACACCCGGTTCCACCGCCACCTTGCGGCCCGCCACCACGCGCCAGCGCGGCGCATCTGCGGCCGCCTGCGGGTTCTGGTTGTACCGCAGCACCCGGAGCGCCATCTGGGTGTGGCCCTGTGCCTGCATCGGCCCGCCCATGACGCCGAAGGACATGAGCGGCGCGCCCGCATGGTCCATGGCGAAGCCGGGGATAATGGTCTGGAACGGGCGCTTGCGCGGCGCCACCTCATTGGCGTGGCCCTGCTTCAGCACGAAGCCAGCGCCGCGGTTCTGCAGGCTGATGCCGGTGCCCGGCACGACCACCCCCGAACCGAAACCCATGTAGTTGGACTGGATGAAGGACACCATCATGCCCTTCGCGTCCGCCACCGTGAGATAGACCGTGCCGGCCTGGCGCGGCGCGCCATAGCTGGGCAGGCTCGCCTTGCTGCGGTCGATCAGCTTCGCACGCTCGGCGAGATAGGCGGGATCGAGGAGCGAGGCGGGATCGATATTCATGTAGGCCGGATCGGCCACATACTGGAACAGGTCGGCCAGAGCGAGCTTGGTGGCCTCGATGCCCAGATGAATGCCGGCAACGCTGTCCACGTCCTCATGCGGCGCGCCGAGCGCTTCCAGAATGCCGAGGGTGATGAGGGTGGCGATGCCCTGCCCGTTCGGCGGCAGTTCGTGCACCACGCCGGAGCCGAAGGGCTGCGACAGGGTCTCGACGAAGTCCGCCTGATGGGCGCCGAGATCGTCGAGGGACATTGCCGCCCCATGGGCCTTGGCATGGGCGATCATCTTGTCGGCGAGTTCACCGCGATAGAAGGCCTCGCCTTCGGTCTGGGCGATGAGTTCGAGGCTCCGGGCCATGGGCTCGCAGCGGAACACCTCGCCCGCCTTCGGCGCCCGCCCCTCGGGCAGGAAGGCCTCCGCGAAGCCGGGCTGGTCGGACAGGATTTTCTCGGCATTGGCCCAGAGCTTTGCGACGCTGGGAGAAACCGGATAGCCCTCGCGCGCATAGCGGATGGCGGGCTCGGCGATCACCTCCAGCGGCAGCGAACCGAAGCGCCGCCACAGGGCGATCCAGCCCGAAACCGCGCCCGGCACCGTCACCGCGTCCCAGCCGCGCTCGGGCATCACCGCCCGGCCGGCGAAGCGGTCGCGCGTCCAGCCGGCGGGAGAGCGGCCGGAGGCGTTGAGGCCATGCAGTTGCTGCCCGTCCCACAGGATGGCGAAGCCGTCGGAGCCGAGGCCGTTGCCGGACGGCTCCACCACCACCAGCGCCATAGCAGTGGCGATGGCGGCATCCACCGCATTGCCGCCGCGCGCCAGCATGGACAGGCCCGCTTGCGCCGCCAGCGGCTGCGAGGTGCTGACCACATTGCGGCCGAGCACCGGCTGGCGATGCATTGGATAGGAGGTGCGATAATCGAGCGACGACAGATCCACGGTGGGCCTCTTCTGCGCTGGGGCGTATGTCTGCTTCGTCTCTAGTGCGCCCGGGGTCAGGAGGAAAGCTTGCAATGCATCAGAACCTGACCGGCGCTGCAGGAAACCGCATGCCGCAAAGGTATGAGAGGGTCTTCGCGACCATGGGCTTGGCCTTCGGTATCGGACGACTAAGATGCGCCGGCCGGACCACAGGGAGAGGTGGTCGGGTGCGACCGTCGGTACCAGCGCAAGGTCATGCGCGGAGATGACATGAGATCGAGTCTTCCCTCTCCGCCCCCCAACCGCTGGCGCAACCTCGGCGACCTGATCGACCGCGGCGGAGACCTCTCGCGACCGGCCCTGATCGACCTTTCCACCGCGCCACCGCGCGTCCTGACCCATGCCGAAGCCGACCGGCTCATCAATGGCGTTGCCCGCTTCCTGACCGATCGGGGACTGAAGCGGGGAGACCGCGTCGCCATCCTCTCGTCCAACCGCGCGGAGGTGCTGCTGAGCTATTTCGGCATCATGCGCGCCGGCTTCATCGCCGTCCCCATGAACGTGAAGCTCCCGCGGGACATGATCGACTACGTGGTGACCGACTCCGGTGCCCTCTTCGCCTTCACCGACCGGGCAAACCGGCCGCTCGTGCAGGGCGCGGTGACCTTTCTCGATTTTGACGACGATGGCCCGTCCGGCTTCCACGCCGCCATCACCCCCTGCGATTTCGCGACCGTACCCATGGCGGAGGGAGAGATCGCGCAGATGCTCTACACCTCGGGCTCCACCGGCCGGCCCAAGGGCGTACCCCTCTCGCATTCGGGCCAGCTCTGGTCGCTCGACATGCGCACCTCCGACGGCACGCGGCGGGAGGACCAGCGCTATCTCATCGCCCAGCCCCTGTTCCACATGAACGGGCTGTTCTCCGCCAAGACGGCCTTTGCCACCAACGCCTCCATCGTGCTGATGCCGGCCTTCGACGTGCGGCCCTATGTGGACGCCATCGCCACCTATGACGTGACCGCGCTTTCCAGCGTGCCGACCATGTTCGCGCGGATCGTCAAGGATGCGGACTATGTGGCGAGCCGGGACATGACGAGCCTCAAGCGCATCATGATGGGATCGGCCCCGACCACGGCGACGCTGTTCTCGTCCGTCGCGGCGCTGTTTCCGCAGGCGACGCTGGTCCTCACCTTCGGCGCAACCGAGACCGGCCCTGCCATCTTCGGCCCGCATCCGGATGGACGGCCCACGCCACCGGTGTCGCTGGGCACGCCTGTTCCGGGCACGCAGGTGCGCCTCGTGGATGGACCGGATGCGGATGAGGGCGTGCTCTGGGTCCGCAACCCGGCGATCATGCCCGGCTATCATCGCAAGCCGGAGCTGACCGCGGCCGTGCTCAAGGACGGCTGGTACGTGACGGGCGACATCCTGCGCCGGGATGCGGAGGGCTTCTATTACTTCGTGGGGCGCGCGGACGACATGTTCGTCTGCGGTGGCGAGAACATCTATCCGGTGGAGGTCGAGCGCCTACTGGAACGTCATCCCGGCGTTCAGCAGGCGGCGGTGGTGCCCTTGCCCGATGCCGAGCGCGGCCAGATGCCGGTGGCCTTCCTGGTGCCGAAGCCCGGCGCGCGCCTCAGCGCGGCCGAGGTGAAGACCTTTACGCTGGAGAATGGCCCCGCCTACCAGCATCCCCGCCGTATCGCGCTCGTCAGCGAACTGCCCTGGGCCGGTACCAACAAGATCGACCGCGCCGCGCTCAAGGCCGAGGCGCTGCGACGGGAGAGCGAGCAGCGCTGGGCGTCGTGAGCGCGGTCAGCGCGCCATGTAGGTGGTGGGGATGGCCGTCGTGAACTTCATCTCCTCCATGGCCAGCGATGAGGAGAGGTTGGAGAATTCCAGCTTCGAGATGAGGCGCTTGTACACCTCGTCATAGGCGTCGATGTCCGGCACCACCACGCGCAGCAGATAGTCGGTCTCGCCGGTCAGGCGCCACGCTTCCACGATCTCGGGCATGGAGGAGATGGCCCGGCGGAAGCTCTCCAGCCATTCCATGCTGTGGCGGGCCGCCTTCACGGCCACGAAGACGGTCAGCGGCACGTTGGCCTTGCGGCGATCCAGCAGGGCCACCCGTTTCAGGATGTAGCCGTCATCCTCCAGCTTCTTGATGCGGCGCCAGCACGGTGTCGGGCTGAGCCCAACCTGCTCCGCCACGGTTGCGGAGGACATGAGCGCATCCTCTTGCAAGAGGTCGAGGATGCGGCAATCGATGGCATCTGGCACGGCACGCTCCGGAGAATTTCAATCTGCGGCAATCGCCTTGTTGTAGCATGCACATGTCGTCCCGCACACAAGATCGCGAGCACCGATTGCTCCAGATCGAGTAGGCGCGCAATCCTGATGCGAACAACGCCGCGCGACACCAAGCGCTGGTTTCTGCGTGCTCCTATGAGCGGGGAACCGGAAGCGCGGCGAAAGACCCTGGCGTGCAGGTCGGTCGCCGGAAGATCGCGCGTTCATCGCGGCGGTCGCGGGGCATTTCGCCGTCCGCCAGCCCGGAAGCTGACGTCTCCTGCTGGAACCGGAAGCGTAGCTGGAGCGTCCTGCTCCAGAGTCCGGCCACGGCTTGACCGTGAGAAGCCGGCGAGAGAGGAGACAGACATGCGGCGCGGTGCACTGGCGATGACGGCAATGCTGCTGGTGACACCGGCCGCGGCGGCCGAAACCGGGGCCTACTGGACCTATGCGGTGTCGGCGCGGCCCGAAGACCAGTCGAGCATCGTCTGGGCTTCGCCCATCGGCACGACCGAGAAGGACGGCGGTCTCGCGCTGATCTGCAAGGCGGGGCGTGTGCGGGTTTCGGCCCTGCCGGTGCCGCAAGGTGTCGATGGGATCGAGGTGCGCTACCGCTTCGACGACGGCCCTTGGGCGAGCGCCCGCTGGGCCGCCGAAAAGACCCGCCTCGTGCTCGATGGTGACACGGCCCGTGCCTTCGCCGAGGGTCTGGTGAAAGCCCGCCAGACCGCCTGGGTGCAGGTGGGCGGCGGGCGCAGCATGATGTTCCTCGTCGATCACGAGAAGGACCGCGCGCTCATCGGCACCGTGGCGCGCGCCTGCCGTGTCTCCGCTGCGGCAGGCTGAGGCCGTCCGCTCAGGACATGGCCGCAAACGCCCTGGCGAAGAAATCCGGGCCGCCGAAATTGCCGGACTTAAGGGCCAGCAGCATCTGCGGCGCGTAGGCGACCGTCCGCAGGAGCGGAACGCCGGCCGCGATCTCCGGCCCCACCTCGAAACCGGCAATGCCCAGCCGGTCGACGCAGGCGCCTGAGGTTTCCCCGCCCGCCACCACCAGCCGGCGCACACCGGCCTCGACGAGGCCCGCTGCGAGGGCGGCGGACGCCTGCTCGATGGCGAGGCCCGAGGCATGGCGGCCATGGCGCGCCTGAACGGCCGCCACCTCCTGCGGGGTGCCGCTGGCGGCGATCAGCACCGGCCCGTGCGCCAGCCGCTCCCGCGCCCAGCCGATGGCTTCGGCAACCACGGCTGCACCGTCGGTGACGAGTTGTTCGGCCGCGAGGCGCAGCACAGGCATGTTCTCTTCCGCCCGCGCGATCTGTTCCAGCGTCGCGGCCGAACAACTGCCGGCGATCGCCGCGATGGCGCCGGGGACCGACGCGCCCCAGCGGACGGCGCCGTCAGTCGGAGCTGTCCGCCCGGCTGCGAGGGTGCGGGCAAGGCCAAGACCAAGGCCAGAGGCCCCCACGGACAGCGGCTCGTCCAGAGCAACGGCACCAATCGTCTCGAGATCGCGCTCGAACACCGCATCGATGATGGCCGCGCCCTTGCCCTCTTGCGCCAGCACGGCGAGGCGGCTGCGCACCGCCTCGGGCCCGCGGGCCACGGTGTGAAGATCGACGAGCCCCACCGGCGCTGCCGACTGGCGCGCCATCACCCGCACCAGGTTGGCGTCGGTCATGGGGTTCAGGGGGTGGTCCTTCAGCGGGCTTTCGTTGAGTGGCACCGCGCCGACGAACAGATGCCCGAAGTAGACCGTCCGCCCGGTCTCCGGAAAGGCGGGCGTCACCAGAACGGGGCCGGCACTCGCATCGGCACGCAGGGCATCGGTGACCGGACCGATATTGCCGGCGTCCGTGGAATCGAAGGTCGAGCAGATCTTGAACAGGATGTGCCGCGCCCCCTCGCCTCCGAGGAAATCGCGGGCGCCGCGGGACAGCGCCACCGCCTCGGTGGCGGGAATGGAGCGGCTCTTGAGCGCCACCACCACCGCATCCACATCGGGCAGGGCAAAGTCCGCCGCCGGGACGCCGATGGTCTGCACGGTGCGCAGGCCCGCTTTGGTCAGGGTGTTGGCGAGATCCGAGGCACCGGTATAGTCGTCGGCGATACAGCCAAGAAGAAGGGTCATGCGATGGCCCGAACGCGAGGAAGATAAGGCTTCATCCAGCCGAGACCCGCAAGGGTGGAACGCCCGCGGGGACGATAATCGCAGCCGATATATCCGTCATAGCCGAGGCATTCGAGCCGGCGCAGGATATAGGCATAGTTGAGTTCGCCGTCATCGGGCTCACCCCGGTCGGGCACGGCAGCGACCTGCACATGGCCGATCTGCTTGATGCGGCGGCGCAGCGCCATGGCCACATCTCCGCGCGCGAGCTGGCGCTGATAGACGTCGAACAGCATCTTCACGTGCGGCACGCCGAGTTCGGCCACCAGATCGGCCACATGGCAGAAATCGGTGAGGAAATAGCCAGGGATCTCGCGCGGATCGAGCGGCTTGAGCAGCAGGCAGAGCCCCTCCCGCTCCAGTCTTTCACCGGCGAAGGCCACCGCCCGGCGGAAGCTCGCCTCCGCCTGCGGATCCTGCCGCGAGCCGAGGCCCGCCATCATGACGAGCTTGCCGGCACCGATCGTCCGGGCGTAGGCGACGCCCTGCTCCAGCGTCGCCCGGAATTCGTCGAACCGCTCTGCCTGGCAGGCAAGGCCGCGGTCCCCCGCCGCCCAGTCCCCGGCGGGCAGATGCAGCATCGCCGCCTTGAGACCATGACGCTGAAGGCGCTCGGAGATCCGGTCCGCCGGCACGTCATAAGGGAAGGTGAATTCCACGGCGGCAAAGCCGGCCTCGGCGGCGGGCGCGAAGCGGTCGAGAAACGGCAATTCCGTAAAGAGCGAATGGAGGTTCGCAGCGAAACGGATCATGAAACGCTCTCCCCCTTTGGCAATGTCACCCCGGACAGGCCGGCATAAAGACGTGCGAGCGAAGAATCGTCATCCCGGCCCATCCCGGCACCCGCTGCCCCGAGATAAAGCTGGAGCGCGGCGGCCGCGAGCGGCACGGGGTAACGGGCGGCCCGAGCCATGTCCTGAATGATGCCGAGGTCCTTCACGAAGATCTCGACCGCACTCAGGGGCCGATAATCGCCGGCGAGCACATGCGGGATGCGGTTCTCGAACATCCAGCTGTTACCCGCCGAGGCTGTAATGACTTCATACACCATCTCAAGGTCGAGATCCTGCCGGGCGGCAAAAGTGATCGCCTCACAGGCGGCCGCGATGTGCACCCCGGCCAGAAGCTGGTTGATCATCTTGAAGGCGGCGCCGGTGCCCGCCGCATCGCCGAGCCGATAGAGCTTGGCGGACATGGCCTCGAGCGCCGCGTCAGCGGCCGCGAAGGCCTCCGGACGGCCGGAGGCCAGAATGGTGAGTTCGCCCTTGGCCGCCCGCGCCGCCCCGCCGGAGATGGGCGCATCGAGATAGAGGCGCCCGAGCGCTTCGAGGCGGCCCGCGAAATCGCGGGCTTTCTCCGGCGCCATGGTGGCGCAAGAGACGAACACCGCATTGGCGGGCATGACCTCGGCAATGCCTTGAGGACCGAACAGGATGGCCTCTGTCTGGTCGGCGTTCACCACCACGCTCACCACCACGCTGGCGCCTTGCACCGCTTCCGCCGGCGTGGCGCAGCCGGTGCCGCCGGCCTCCGCCAGCGCGGCAACCGCGGCCGCCGACAGATCGCAGCCGCGCACCACAAGACCTGCGGCGAGCAGCGACTTCGCCATGCCCAAGCCCATGGCCCCGAGGCCGATGACCGCGACCGTCCGCATCTGGGTCTCACCGTCAACTGCAACCGACATGGGTTTCCTCGCCCTTATGTTTTGGCAGCGCTGCCATTTCGATAAATACTCGATCCTTCGCCCGTCGCAACCAGATTTTGGCAGCGCTGCCATTTTTGTTGCGGCTGTGCCTGCGACGTGGGATGGTGCCGCCCGTTGGCCGTATGACCTGCCGGAGTGCCCCTGTGACCGCGTTTCCCGTCCGCGCCCCCGCCGCCACCCTTGCGGACGTCGCCTCGGCGGCGGGCGTGGGCGAAAGCACGGTGTCGCGCGTGCTCCGCAACCACGGCTCCTTTTCCGAGAAGACCCGCAAGCGTGTGATGGAGGCCGCCGCCCAGCTCGGCTATGTGCCCAACCGGATCGCGGGCACGCTGGCCTCCTCCGGGTCGCGTCTGGTTGGCATCATCGTGCCCTCGCTGTCCAACATCGTCTTTCCGGAGGTGTTGAGCGGCGTGAACCAGGCGCTTGAGGACGAGGGCTATCAGGCGGTGTTCGCGGTCAGCGAATACAAGATGGCCCGCGAGGAAGAGATGGTCGCCTCCATGCTCGCCTGGCGGCCCGCCGCGCTGATGGTGGCGGGCCTCGAACACACGCCCGCGGCGCGCGCGCTTCTGGAGGCCGGGGGCACACGCATCATCGAACTGATGGATCTCGACGGCGAGCCCATCGACATTGCGGTGGGCTTCTCCAATCTGGAGGTCGGCCGCGTCAGTGCCCGGCACCTGCTGGCGCGGGGCTATCGCCGGATCGCCTATGTGGGCCACGATCTTGCCGCCGACACACGCGCCGCCAAGCGCCTCGAGGGCTTCGAGGGCGTGCTGCGGGACCAGGGCCTCGCCCTCATGGAGCGTTCGACCTTGCCCACGCTGTCCTCCATCGAGGCCGGGCGCGCGGGACTGGAGCAGGCACTCGCCCGTCGGCCGGACCTTGAAGCAGTCTATTTCTCCAATGACGACATGGCCTTCGGGGGCTATTGCCTGTGTCTGTCACGCGGTATCCGAGTGCCGGACCAACTGGCACTGTTCGGCTACAACGGCCTCGGCATCGGTCAGGCGCTGCCCCAGCCACTCTCGACCATCCGCACGCCGCGGGTCGAAATCGGCGCCACAGCAGCCCGCCTCGCCGCTCGCAACGCCCCGGCCCAGCGCATCGATCTCGGCTTCGAACTCATTGCGGGCGCTACCGCCTGAGGTTCACATCCAGCCACGGGAGACGGCCATGAGCACCGCCGACGAAAATGCCCTGCGGGACGACATCTGCCGCTTCGCGCGTTCACTGTTCGAGCGCGGGCTTACCCCCGGCTCATCGGGCAACATCTCGGTGCGGCTGGAGGATGGCGGCTGGCTGGTGACGCCCACCAATGCCTCCCTCGGCCATCTCGACCCGGCCCGCCTCTCGCGCCTCGATGCTTCCGGCACCCTGCTCTCGGGCGACAAGCCCACCAAGGAAATCCCGCTCCACGCCGCGCTCTACGAGACGCGCGGTTCCGCCCGCGCGGTGGTGCACCTGCACTCCACCCACGCGGTGGCGCTGACGCTGCTGCCGGAGATCGACCCGCGCTCGGCCCTGCCGCCGCTGACGCCCTATTATCTGATGCGCGCCGGACAGACCGCCCTCGTGCCCTACTACCGGCCCGGCGATCCGGCGGTGGCCGACGCCATCAAGGGGTTGGCCGGCCGGTATTCATCCGTCCTGCTGTCGAACCACGGACCGGTGGTGGCGGGCGAGAGCCTGGAAGCCGCCGTCTTCGCCACGGAGGAACTGGAGGAGACCGCCAAGCTCTATCTCCTCACCCGGAACGTGAACCCGCGCTATCTCTCGCGGGCGCAGGTCGATGACCTCGTCACCACCTTCAAGTGCGAGATCGCCGATCCCGACGCGCTGGACCGGCAATGCCGCGCGCCCGATTGCCCGACACACGGCTTCGGCTTTCTCGGCGGGATCGCACGCGAACCCGCCGAGGATTGAGAGCAGCCGGCCTCACGCGCCGCCGGGGAGCGGCGCGGCCGGATCGACGAGACCCGCCGTCCGCAGCTCCCGCCAGAAGTCGGCCGGAACGACCTCGCGCAGCGCAGCGCCATCCTCGGCAATGCGCGCGGGGCGGCTGGCACCGGGAATGACCGCGGCGACCGCCGGATTGGCGAGGGAGAATTGCAGGCCCGCCGCCTTCATGCTCACCCCGTGCCGGTCGGCAATGCCTTTGATCCGGGCCACCCTCTGCGCCATGGCCGGGGTGATGGGCGCATATTCGAAGTTCGGCCCGCCCACCAGAGCGCCCGAGCTGTAGGGACCGCCCACGACGATGCCGAGGCCGCGCTCGGCCACCTGCGGCATCACCCGCTGAAGGGCGCGGGAATGATCGAGCAGCGTGTAGCGGCCGGCGAGAAGGAAGGCGTCCGGCTTCGGCCCCTCGAGCCCCAGCAGCAGCTCGATGGGTTCCACCTTGTTGACGCCGAGGCCCCAGGCCTTGATCACGCCTTCATCCCGAAGCCGGTCCAGCACCCTGAAGGCGCCGGTGCGGGCTTCTTCGAAGCGGCCGAGCCAGGCGTCGCCCCAGAAATCCTGGGCCACGTCATGCACGAAGACGATGTCCACGTGATCGGTCTTCAGCCGCTTGAGACTGTCCTCGATGGACCGAAGCGTGGCATCGGCCGTGTAGTCGTTCACGATCTTGTTCGGGCGGCCGTATTTGAAGACATCGCCCTTCTCGCCGAGGTCGCGGGCGCTCATCTCCTCGACCTCGTCGAGGATCACCCGGCCGACCTTGGTGCTGATCACATAATCCGCCCGCGGGCGGCCGGCGAGCGCCTCGCCCATGCGAATTTCCGCAAGGCCCGCGCCATAGAGCGGCGCGGTGTCGAAATAGCGGATGCCGTCATTCCATGCGGCTTCGACCGTCGCCAGAGCTTCCGTCTCCGGAATGTCGCGGAACATGTTGCCCAGCGGCGCCGCACCGAAGCCGAGACGGCCGGGGAGAATATCCTTGAGTGCCATGGTCCTGTCCTCATGCGAATAGGGCGCTGCACACGGCGCGAGGGCCGCGATCTGGCAGCGGAGATATCAGGGGAGAATGTGCGGGCCTGCGCGGCCCGCACCCTCACACAACGTCCACAGGGTCGAGCAGTTGCGAATTGCGCTCAGCGAGATCGTTGATGCGGGAGATGTAATCGAGGAAATGCGGCGTCTGGCGGTGGGCGGCCACGGCGGCGTCGCTGACATAGAGCTCATCGAGCACGAAGCGGCCGGGCACCGCCTGATCCTGCCAGATGTCCCAGCGCAGGTTGCCGGCCTCGGCGCGGCAGAGCGGCGCCATCGACGAGAGCAGCGCCCTCAGTTCCTCGGCCTTGCCCGGACGGGCCGCGAGGATCGCCACGATCTTGACGGGATTCGACATCGGTTCTGTTCCTTCAGCATTCGGCAAGCGGCGGGAGCGGCCATTCGCTTCCGCCTCGATGGCCGGTTCATAAACGGGCGGCGGCGCGCTCCAGCGCCTCGACCAGTCTCTGCCCCACGAGATGGTCGGAGCGGGGATTCTGGCCGGTAATAAGTTCACGATCGACAATGACGTTGGGCTCGAAGTCCACGGCGGTCGTCTCCACCGCGCCGCCCGCAACGGTGAGCGCATCCACCATGCTGAAGTGAAGGCGGGCCTTCAGGACGTGTTCCTCCACCACCTTCTCCTCGCTGTTGGAGAAGACCGTCATGCGGTAGCCCGCATACTGCCAGCCGCGCGCCCAGTCACGCGCCTTCGCCACATCGTCGGCAATGAGCGCCGCGCGGAACTCGCGCGCATGGGGCATGGCGGCGGCGACCACGATGGGACCATGGCACAGCAGGGCGGTGGGCTTCGCCCGCTCATGGAAATGCCGCAGGATGAAGCCGACGTCCGCGTCCTGCATCAGATCGACCACCGGAGCCTGCCCGCCGGGAACGAAAACGCCCGCATAGGCGTCGAGGCCCTCCTCGATCACAGCACGCAATGTGCGCACGTTGGTCATCGCCGGGTGCTCGGCATAGAAGGCCTTGGCGCGCCCATAGGCCGCCTCGTCGCCCTCGAAATGAACCGCCGAGTCGGACGCCGGATCGATATGGGGACGGGTACCGTCGGGCGTCGCCAGCACGACGTCATAGCCTGCCGCGATCACGGCCATGGCCGGCACCACCGTCTCGTTCAGATACTGGCCCGTGGCAGCCCAGCCGCCGCCGCGGATCTCGATGCGGGTGGCGTTGGACCCGAGGACCAGAACCTTGCCCTTGCTCATGACTGCCTCCGTTTGGTCGGGCCGGATCAGGTGACCCGGCTTGGATGGGCAGACCATGCGCCATACGAACATATTCTAGAAATTTATTTCTATGAGATAAGATATTCGCATGAGATTATAACTCATGCGCTACGATCTCAATCTCCTGCCGGTTTTCGTGACCCTCATGGAGGAGCGCAGCGTCACACGAGCCGCCGAACGACTCGGCATGACGCAGCCGGCGCTGTCCAACGCTCTGGCGCGCCTGCGCGTGGTGATGCGCGATCCCCTGTTCATCCGCGAACGTTACGGCATCCAGCCGACGCCTTTGGCGCTGGAACTGGCGCCCGTGCTGCGGGCCGCGCTCGCGCAGATCGACGAGGTGGTCCATGGCCAGCAGGCCTTCGAGCCGGCCGAGGCCGAGCGGCTGATGACGATCGCGCCGAACTCCTATGCGGAGTTTGCGCTGATCCCTACCGTCGTGGCGCGGCTCCGGGCGGTTGCGCCCGGCATCAGCCTGCGCCTGACGCCCTATGGCAGCGACCTGTCCGAAACCGGGGTCATCTCCGGGACCACGGCCATGGCCATCGGCCGCTTCGTGGAGGTTCAGGACAATCTCGTGGTGCAGCACCTGATGGACGATGGCCTCGCCTGCGTCGTGCGGGCCGACCATCCGGACGTGGGCGATGTCCTGACGCGGGAGACTTACGAGCGCCTGCGGCATGTCAATGTGCTGCCGCCCGGCCGCCTGCGTGCCGGCCTGTTCCAGGTGCTGGAGCGCCATGGCCTGAAGCGGGACGTGGCGGTGTCCGTCACCCACTTCCTGGCCGTTCCCGAGATGATCGCGGTGACGGATTATTGCGCCACCCTGCCCCGCCTCATCTGCGCGCGCCTCGCACATGATACGCGGCTGAAGTTCGTTCCGGCCCCGGTGGACCTCGGCACCTTTCCCGTCGACATGGCCTGGCACGTGCGCTACCGGCACGATCCCGCCCACCGCTGGCTGCGCACGCTCATCGCAGAGGTGGCACGGGAGGCGGCAGGAACCGCCCCCGCACCGGAGGATGCGCCCTGAAGAGGGCCGGGTCGGGACAAACGCTTCTGCATCTCCCGTGACGCAGGCGCCGTGCCCAGACCTGGACGCACGGCGCCCGCAATTGCAGGGCGCCCCCGACTTCGGACGCTTCCGGCCTCACTGCGGCAGGAGCGCCGTGGCCGGCTGTTTCTCCACCGCCGGAGGCACCCAGCGTCCGGTCAGCACGTCCGAGCGCGGCGCATAGAGCCGCATGGTCAGGTTGAACGGCCCCTTCGGCGCGGGCAGCCAGTTGGCCTCCCGCTCCTTGCCGGGATTGTCCGCCTGGATAAAGAGGGTGAGACCGCCGTCAGGATCGGTCTTCAGCGGCATCCAGCTGCTCACCGCGAAGCGGTTGAGCGGATTGGCCACCTGGAAGCCGTCCTTGTCGTAGAGCGTGATGGACCAGAAGGCGTCCACCGGCGGCACCGCGCCTTTCTCGAAGCGGATGCGGTAGGCATTGACGCCATCGAGCGGCTGGTTCTGCCCGTCGAGCAGGGCCATCGGATAGACCGCATCCTGCGGCACGTTCGCGCCGAGGCCCACCTGCGCGACGATGGCGCGCTTCAGATAATAATTACCATAGACGCCCATGGTATCAGTGTTCAGTGACCAGTTGTTCACCACCCGCGCCAGCGTCGGCAGTTTCCAGAGCATGAGATGCTGCGCCTTCTCCGGTGCCGCCTCCATGGCCGCACGGGTTTCCGGCGGAAGCTTGGACGGATCGAGGCTCTGTCCTGGCTCGATGCCGAGGCGCTTCAGCTGCGCGATGATGGGCTGGTCCGTGGCGTGGGGCGGATGCAGCTTCAGGAGCTCCGCCGCATAGGCGAAGAAGGCGGGCCCCGGCATGGTGTCCACCTGGATCTTCGGCGGCGTCTTCACATCCACGGATGCATCGATCTTCTGCTCGGGCTCCGGCGCAGGCCCCTTGCCCCAGTAGGCGAGCGGGGTGAGCTTGAAGCCGGCCTGGATCTTGTGCACGGCCGGATAGTCCGCCGGGCCGTCGGTCTTGGTCCGGCCGATGATCCAGATGAACGGGGTGGTGGCGCCGATGCGCGTGACACCCTCAGGCGCCGTACCCGTCCAGCCGGGCGGGGTGACGAGGAAGTTGCCCGCCTTGGTGCCGGTGGTGCGCGAGCCGGGCGAGGCGAACACGTCCGTCCACATGTCCATCATCGGAAGCAGATAATAGCGCCCGTCCGTATCCGGCACGGAGACGACGATCGGCCCCTGCGTCAGGTCGAGCCAGGCGGAGGAATAGAGCGTATCGAAGTTCGGGCGCACCACGGCGCGCATGTCCGCGCTCGGGAAGGCCGGCACGTTGACGAAGCTGTTGGCCGGCCCGCCGATGCCGGCGCCCTTCGGCAGGTTGGTCAGCTGCTTGCGTGTCACATCCATGGTGACCAGCGGATAGAAATAGAGATAGGCATCCACCGCCAGCTCCTGAAGCTGCTCGGCGGGCGCGGCAAGCGCCGGTGTGACGGCGCACAGGGGCAGAAGCGCGGGCATGGCGCAGCCGAGCGCCAGCGCGGCGGCCGCCGTCCGCAGCGGACGCGCTGCAAGATGCAGAATTGCTCGAGTTTCCATTGGTTTCCCCCTCTTGCTCGCTCAAGGCGCAGGTCGCACCCGGCACAATGCCGAGCCCTGTCGACCTCCGCCGCATGTGACGGCCGGACCGCCGAGGGGGTGCGACGCCCATCGGCTTCCGCCATCGCGGACAGGATGTCGTCCCATGATGCCGTCGGGGGCCACGGCAGCCATGGGCTGGATCAAACGCGGACGCTCAGAAGTGGTAGGCGATGCTCGCGAACGGGCCGTGGATGGTCACGTCGTAGCGAAAGTCGGAATTGGGGCCGCTGACCGAGCGATAATCGGTGTAGAGCACGCGATAGCCGAGCGCGCTCGAGACCTGCGGCGTCCAGAAATAACCCACCGACAGGAAGCCCTGCGTGGTCAGCTCCGAGCCGACGCCGAAGCCGCCGATATCCGCCAGCGCATTGACGAACCAGCGCTCGTTGACCCGGTAGGTGGCGGCGAAACCGACGATGGGATCCAGCCACTCCTTCGTCTCGGAGCCGCCGGCCGCAAGCGGCACGAGGCCGGACGTGAGCGTCATGTCGGCCGTCAGGCGCTGATAGCGGAAGCCGGCCGTGGCATAGACATCGAAATTGGGCGTGCTGACCGGCAGGCGATAGCCCGCAATGCCGGAGGCGATGGTCAGCTTCTGCGAATAGGAGAGGCGCGGATTGTTTGCGACGTTCAGCGTCTTGTCGGCGCCAATGTCGGCCCAGATCAGGTCCGCCAGCAGCATCCAATCGCCGTTCTTGGCGAGGAAGGAGCCCATGAAGGCGCCGTTGAGATTGTTGAGAATGTCGGAAAAGCCGACGTTCACATGGTTCGTCGGCAGATTGCGGACGCCCACGTCACCGGTGAGGCTGGTGCCCCACAGATAGAGTGTCGCCTGATAGGTCCAGCCGGACGGAGTGGCCGGGACGACCACCGGAACGCTCGCCCGGGACGGCGACACATCCGCCGCCGATGCCGACGCGCCCCACAGGCCCAGCCCGCACACCAGACCCACAACTGCGGCCAACAGCCGCCCGCAACGCCAAACCCGCATCCCGGTCCCCCCGAACCGACCTTCCGCTTCCGGAAAGCGACATGGAGGTATCTAAAGCCCAAAAACGCAAAATGCGATACCGTTTGGGTCAAGAATCCCCACCCTCACCCTCTGGTTGTGGACGAGTGTGGCTTTCCGACATCGCCTCTTCCGTCGCTCCCCTCGGATCACAGGTCCAGCACCAGCCGTTCGCCCGCCGATTGGGCCACACACGGCATAAGCCGGCTCGCGCGCTCGGTCTGGGACAGGCAGCGGTCGCGGTGCAGGGGCTGGCCCTCAAGATAGACAACGGCGCAGGTGCCACAGATGCCGCCACCGCAGGAGACCGGCACCTGCACGCCCGCTGCCGCCAGCGCGTCGGCCATGTTGGCTCCGGCGGGCACGTCGAGTTCGATGCCCCGCTTCGCCAGCACCAGCCGATAGTCCCGCGCATCCGGATCGGGCACGAGGGGCGGCGGCACGAAGCGCTCCAGATGCACCCGCTCGGCCGGCCATCCCTCGGTGGCCGCCGCGACGTCATCCAGCATGGACAGCGGACCGCAGCAGGCGAGGGAAGCCTCTCCCGGCGCCCCCCTGATGACGTCGGAGACAGCCCGCCGCGGTGCCTGCGTCGTATCGTGAACCGACGCGAGGCCGCGTTCGAGCAGCGGGGCGAGCTGGTCCGCCAGCGGCGGGGCACCCCGGCTCGCCACGTGCAGGTGGAAGTCCTCCCGCCCCTGTGCCAACAGCGCCGCGGCCGCCGAGAGGAAGGGCGTGACCCCGATCCCGCCTGCGATGAAAAGCTGAAAGCCGGGCCCGAGCGGCACGCCGCCGCGCGGCAGGCCCACGTGCATCTCATGCCCCACGCTCACAGCGTCGTGCAGCCGGATGGAGCCGCCCCGGCCCTCCGCCTCGCGCTTCACCGCGACCACATAGCGGTCCCGCTGCGCCGGGTCTCCGCACAGGGAATACGTGCGTGTGAGGCCTCCGGGGAGATAAAGGTCCACATGGCCGCCGGGCCGCGCCGGGGGAAGATCCCACCCCTCGGGATCCCGAAGGGTGAAGCGCTTGACCTCCTCGCCCGCATCCTCGATGGCGCTCACGCGGGTCAGGATCGCACCGTGTCGCCGCATGTCAGATGTTCCGCACCAGATCACCGATCCGCACCGTGCCGCCTTCGAGGATGCGGCAGTTGAGGCCGGAGCGGTTGATCAAGGGATCAAAGATCGCCTTGCCGGTGATCTCCTCGATGTGCCGGCAGGGCACGGAAAGGCGCGTGGCCTCAAGCAGCGTCTCCCCCAGCCAGAAGCGGCGGCCGACCAGATGGTTCAGCGGCACGCCCTCCACCGTCACGTTGCGGCGGTGGTCCTCCGGCTTCAGTTCGATCTTGTGGTCGCGCAGGAGGGCGTCGAGCGTCTCCATCTCGAACAGCGTGACCTGCCGGCCTTCCTCCGGCCGGTCGGAATAGAAGCCCTCTTCGCGGCCGATCATGTAGCGATCGCCCTCGATGCCCTTGCCGGCGACGAGATGGATTTCCTCCATGGCGCGCATCGGCAGGAAGGCGCGGGCGGTGATGTGCAGGTGGCGCACGACGCCGACGAAAGCGGGGGCCGGCGTCTCGATGGCGGGTTGCAGACTGAGCATGTCCTTGGGCCTTTCGGATCGAGGCCCGGGAGATCGCTCTCCCGGGACCGGGAAGCGTCAGATCATTTCCTTGCGCGCCGTCTCCGGCGCCATGAAGGTAGCGAAAGCGGTGATGAGCGCACAGCCGATGAGATAGAGCGAGATGGGCCAGGTGCCGCCGCCGCTCCACTGCATCAGCGCCGCCGCAATGAAGGGTGTGAGCCCGCCGGACAGCGCCGCCCCGATCTGGAAGCCCAGCGAGGCGCCGGAATAGCGCAGCCGCGCCGTGAACAGCTCCGAGTACCAGGGGGCGCCGATGCCGAACATCACCATCTGGCCGCAGGAGATGGCCACCACGATGGTCGCCGTGACGATGGCCGGATCGCGGGTCTCAAGCAGCGAGAACATGGGAAAGGCGAAGCCGGCGCAGAACAGGCAGCTCAGGAAGAACATGGTCTTTCGACCGAGTTTGTCCGACATCCAGCCGAACAGCGGGATGGTGAACAGCGCGATGAAGGAGGAGAGCCAGACGCCGTTGAGAATGGTGGAGCGCGGCATGCCGAGCTGGACGGTGGCATAGGAGATGACGAAGACGCCGGCGATGGAGGCGTAGGAGATTTCGGCGATCTTCAGGCCCACGGCGGTGAAGAAGGGGCGGCGGTGATCGCGGAAGATCTCGACGAGGGGCGCCTGGGCACAGGCGTTCTTCGCCTTCATCTCGCGGAAGGCGGGCGTCTCGTCCAGCTTCAGCCGGATGAAGAGACCGACCGCGATGAGGACGATGGAGAGCAGGAACGGCAGCCGCCACCCCCAGGACAGGAAGGCGCTGTCGGGCAGTTGCGAGACGAGGGCGAAGATGCCGATGGCGGCGAGATTGCCGATGGGGTTGCCCACCTGCACCATGGAGCCAAAGAGGCCGCGGCGCTTGGCCGGCGCATTCTCCACCACCATGAGCACCGCCCCGCCCCACTCGCCGCCGATGCCGATGCCCTGGAGAAAGCGCAGGATCAGCAGCAGAATGGGAGCGGCGATGCCGATCTGCTCGTAAGTCGGCAGGAGGCCGATGCAGAAGGTGCCGAGCCCCATGATGACGATGGTGGTGGCGAGCATGGCCTTGCGGCCCAGCTTGTCACCATAATGGCCGAAAATGGCAGCGCCGAGCGGCCGGGCCAGGAAGCCCACCGCATAGGTGCCGAAGGCGGCGATGGTGGCGAGTGCCGGATCGCCCACCGGGAAGAACAGCTTGTTGAAGACGAGGGCGGTCGCTGCCGCATAGATGAGGAAGTCGTACCACTCGACGGCCGTGCCGATGACGGACGACCAGACGATGCGGCGCATCTCGTTGCGTTCAACTGCCGCCGAGGGCGGCGCCAGGGTGCCGGTATACGTCATGAATGCCTCTCTGGAAGGTCGTTGGGACGCGCACGCGGGGTCGTTGCCTGTCCGGCTTCTGCGTCCGGGCAGGCGGGCATCCGGCGCTGACGCGCGGAGCCGCTCCGGCGAGGGTTCGCCGGTATTGTTCATCTGATCACGCTTGAGCCGGCGACCGGTGCCTGCCCGAGAACGGGGCGGCCGGCAGCACCGGTCGCCTTTGCGCTGGATGATCGGTACAAGGGCGCCACCGGGCGTGCGGGTGCATGCGCACCGGCGGCCCGCTCGCCCTTCACCGCTCTTGATCGCCTGCCGTCTGGACCCTCGCCCAGGTGCCGGCTACCATCTGGCACAAGGGCACCATGTTTACTGAGGGAAATCAAGCACCCGAGAATGCCGGTCCTGACGCCGGATTGCAGATGCCAGTCGTTTGCATCTTTTTCAGACAGCCAAACGGCCCCAAGCTGTCACATCTGCACAAAACCGTGCGCGACACTGACACATATTTCCTCACGGAAAACACATCTGTACAAGCGGCGTGACGGGCTCGGGATGCCGCCTCGGCACCGCGTCCGCTTGTGGGAGAATGCGCGTGCTCGATGCCAGCAATGCGGACCGTCTCGGGCCCAACCTGCGGCAGCTCCGGCAGGAACGGGGGATGACCCTCGACCGTCTTGCGGCGGAGAGTGCGCTGACGCGCGGCTACCTTTCGCTGGTGGAGCGCGGGCTCAAGACGCCGTCCATCACCGCCCTGCTGCGGGTGGCAACAGCGCTCGGGGTGAATATCGCCCAGCTGTTCGACCTCAACGCCGCTCCCACGGCCCGCTACACCTTGACCCGGCACGGTGATGCCCGCGCGCTCGAGGACGGCACCTTTGGCCTGATGCCGCTCGCGGCCCGACGGGCCCGCAAGATGATGGACCCCTTCCTGCTGACGCCCGCCTTCAAGCCGGGCGGGCGCATCGATCCGCGCTGGGCGCACGGCGGCGAGGAATTCCTGTTCGTGGTTTCCGGCCGGGTTTCCATCCGGCTCGGCTCGGAGGACATGGAACTGGGACCGGGCGATTCGCTCTATTTCGAGGGCGAGATCAAGCACGAGGTCCGCAGCCTCGGACGGGAGAAGGCCCAGGTGCTGGTGGTCATCGCCCTGCCAGCCTCTCCGCCGGCGGCAGCGGAGCCCACCAGCTGAGCCGGCAGGTAACCCCTCATTGATTCAAGGCAGCGCTGTGGGTTCGACGGCGCGCGGATGTCGGCTAGCGCAGGCGCTCCAGCAGGCTCACGAGTTGCGCCCGTTCGGTCGCATCGAGGGGGGCCAGCGTCTCTTCGGTGATGTCGAGCGCAAGCGGAATGGACTTTTCCGTCAGCGCCGTACCTTCGGCGGTCAGCGCCACCACGAGACGGCGCCCGTCTTCCGGGTCCGGTCGCGTTTCCACCAGCTTGCGCTTCACCAGCCGATCCACCACGCCCTTGATGGTGGCCGCATCCATGGCGGTCATGCGGCCCAGCAGGTTCTGCGAGCACGGCCCCTTCTCATGGAGCTTCGCAAGCGCCGCCCACTGGGTGGAGGTGAGGTCCTCCCCCATCTTGGCGCCGAAGATGACCGTGTGCCGCTGCACCACCTGCCGAAGCAGGAAGCCGACCTGCGCATCAAGGACATAAGCGGGATCTGCCGGCGCTTTGGCGCGGCGACGGCGAACAGCCGTCTCGGTTGTCTTGCTCACCCCTCGCCCTCTCCCCGCAACCTGTTCGCATCGCATTTAATCGCAATACGATATCAACATGCTCCATCAAAATTAGCGACTGATGTCACCAGTCGCGCATGTCGAAGATGGACCTCAGACGGCGAGATAGGCGTCGCGGATCTCCGGATTGGCCTCCAGCTCCGCCATGGTGCCGGAAAAGCGCATCCGCCCCTTCTCGATGATGTAGGCGCGGTCCGAAATCAGCTTGGCGAAGTGCAGGTTCTGCTCGGAGATGACGATGGAGAGCCCTTCCCGCTTCATGGTCAGGATGGCATCGGCCATCTGTTCCACGATCTTGGGCGCGAGGCCTTCGGAGGGCTCGTCCAGCAGCACGAGAGAGGGATTGCCCATCAGCGTGCGGCCGATGGTCAGCATCTGCTGCTCGCCGCCGCTCATCTGGCCGCCGGGGCGTTTGCGCATCTCGCCGAGATTCGGGAAAATCTCGTAGATGCGCTCCGGCGTCCAGGTGGCGACGCCGGGCCGCGCCGGCTGCCGGCCGACGGTGAAATTCTCCTCCACCGTCAGTTCGGTGAAAATGCGCCGGTCCTCCGGCACATAGCCGAGCCCCCGCCGTACGATCTCGTAAGTGGGCAGGCGGGAGACGTCCTCGCCATCGAAGCGGATCTGTCCGCTACGCTGGGACACGAGGCCCACCACGGAGCGGAAGGTCGTGCTCTTCCCCGCGCCATTGCGGCCGAGCAGCGCAACCACCTCGCCCGCCCCCACCTCGAAGCCGACGTCGAACAGGATGTGGGCCGGCCCGTAATGGCTGTTGAGCCCGGAGACTTCGAGCTTCATGCCGCGCTCCCCTTCTGCTGTTCGGCGTCCTTGTGCGGTTCCGCGTCCTTATGTTTGGCGTCGTAGAGCAGGCCCTCGCCCAGATAGATGGCCCGCACGTGCGGATCGCGGCGCACCTCTTCCGGCGTGCCGGTGGCAATCAGCTCGCCGCGATTGAGCACCATCACGCTATCGGAATGCTCGAACACGACGTCCATGTCATGCTCGGTGAAGAGCACGCCGATGGCCTTCTCCCGCGCGATGGTGGCAGTGAGGCGCATGAGGTCCACGCGCTCCTTCGGCGCCATGCCGGCGGTGGGCTCGTCCATGAGGAGGAGCTTCGGCTCATTGGCGAGCGCGATGGCAAGCTCCAGCCGCTTCAGGTCGCCATAGGCGAGTTCGCCGCACGGGCGGGCGGCCTGTGCCTCCATGCCCACCAGCGCCAGCAGGCGGTCGGCCTCGGCGCGATAGGCCGCGCCCGCATAGCGGAAGGCGGCCCAGAGCTTGTGGTGAAAGGAGAGCAGCGCCACCTGCACATTCTCCCGCACCGTCATGGAGGGGAAGGTGGCGGTGATCTGGAAGGTGCGCCCCACCCCGCGCCGCCACACGGTGCGGGGCGGCAGTCCGGTGATGTCCTCGCCGTTCAGCCGGATCGCGCCGGCATTGGGCTTGATCTGGCCATTCAGCATGTTGAAGCAGGTGCTCTTGCCGGCGCCGTTCGGGCCGATCAGCGCGAGGATGCGTCCCGCCTTAAGGCTGAAGGAGACGCCGCGCACCGCATGAACACCGCCATAGGACTTGGCGAGCCCTTCCACTTGCAGCAGCGTGGTCATTCCGCAGCCTCCACCTTGGCGACATAACCGGCCGGCTTCGGCCCCGCCCCGTCCGGCGTCGGCGGACGCCGGCGGTGGCGCAGGTCTTCGAGGAAGCCGACGATGCCTTTCGGAAAGGCCACCACCAGCAGCACGATGACGCCGCCGAGCACGAGCTTGGAGAGCTCCGTCTTGCTCATGAGCCAGATGGCCAGCGCCTTGTAGACGATGGCACCCACCACGGCGCCCGAGACGGTCTCGATGCCGCCGAGCAGCACCATCACGAGCCCGTCCACCGAGGTCGGGATGGCGAGGTTCTCGGGGAAGACGCTGCCCTTGAGGAAGCCGAACAGGGCGCCGGCCACGCCCGCGAAGGTGCCGGCAACAACGAAGGCGGCCCACTGGACGTTCTTGCGGTCGATGCCGATGGCTTCCGAGCGCAGGGCGCTGTCCCGCGCTGCCCGAAGGCCGAAGCCGAAGGGCGAGAAGACGAGCATCCGCAGCACCGCAACACCGATGGCCACCACACCGAGCGTCAGCCAGAAGAAGCCCTGCGGGCTCGACGCCCAGCTCGCCGGCCAGATGCCCAGCATGCCGTTATCGCCGCCCGTCACCTCCACCCACTGGAAGGCGATGGACCAGGTGATCTGCGCGAAGGCGAGCGTCAGCATGGCGAAATAGACGCCCGACAGGCGCACCGCGAACCAGCCGAACAGCACCGCCCCCGCCAAGCCCATGAAGGGGCCGACCAAGAGCGCCACCACCATGGAAGCGCCGGCGAGCTTCACCATGAAGGCGGCGCCATAGGCGCCAAGGCCGAAATAGGCCGCATGGCCGAAGGAGGAGAGCCCGCCCACGGTCATGAGGAAGTGCAGGCTCGCCGCGAACAGGACGAAGACGAGGATTTCCGAGCCGACCGTCAGCATGTAGTTGCCGAGGAACAGCGGCAGGCTCGCCGCCACCAGCACTGCCGCCGCCACCGCGAGGCGCTCGGCCTGCGTGAACGGACGCCACGGCCGGATGGAGAGGCCGGCGGCCACGCGCTGCGGCCCTTCCGCCTTGCCGAACAGGCCGTAGGGGCGGATCACCAGCACCACTGCCATCACGATGAAGACGAGCACCAGCGAGATCTTCGGGAAGATGAGAATGCCGAAGGCGTTCAGCTCGGACACGAGAATGGCCGCCACGAAGGCGCCGGTGACGCTGCCAAGGCCGCCGATGACCACCACCACGAACACGTCCACGATGACGCGCAGGTCCATGGCATGGCTCACCGCGTCGCGCGGGATCTGGAGCGCGCCGCCGAGGCCGGCGAGGAAAACGCCGAGGGCGAAGACGCTGGTGAACAGCCACTTCTGGTTCACGCCCAGCGCCGCCACCATGTCGCGGTCCTGCGTCGCCGCGCGCACCAGCACACCCCAGCGGGTGCGGTGGAAGATCAGCCACAGCACGCCGAGCACGGCCGGGCCGAGGCCGATGAGCAGCAGGTCATAGGCGGGCACCATCTGGCCCATGATGTCCACGGCGCCGCGGAAGCCGGGGGCGCGGCGGCCCATCAGGTCTTCCGGGCCCCAGATGAGGATGACGATGTCCTGCACCATCAGCGTCACGCCGAAGGTGGCGAGCAGCTGGAAGAGTTCGGGCGCGCGGTAGATCCGGCGCAGCAGCACGATCTCCAGCGCCGCGCCCAGCACGGCGACGATGAGGGCGGCGAGCACGATGCCGCCCCAGAAGCCGAGCGTGCCCGAGAGCGCCTCGGTGAGGGTGAAGGCGATGTAGGCGCCGAGCATGTAGAAGGCGCCATGGGCGAAGTTCACGATGCGCGTGACGCCGAAGATGATCGACAGGCCGGAGGCGACCAGGAACAGCGAGGCTGCGCTGGCGAGACCGGTGAGGGCCTGGACGACGATGAAATCCACGGCTCGACCTTTCGTTGGAACGGCGTGTGGGGCTCTGGAAACGGGGGCGCGCACCGCGCGGGTCGCCGGCCCGCCCATAGGGCGGCACGGCCGGGCCTGAAGCGCCGCCCGCGACAGGGGCGGCGGGAACGGCGGCGCCGGGCGGGCGCCGCCGCCAGCGTCAGTTCTGCGGACGCAGCTTCTTCACTTCATCGTCGCTCGGCAGATAGGCGGCGCCGTCGCGATAGACGGTGTCCACCATCACGCCCTTGCCGTCCTTCACCGAGGTCTTGCCGACGAAGGCGCCGAGCGTGGACTGGTGGTCGATGGCGCGGAAGGTGATCGGGCCGAGCGGGGTCGCGACCGAGATGCCCTCGGCGGCGGCGATCATCTTGTCCGTGTCCGTGGACCCGGCCTTGTTGATGATGGCGGCGGCGGCCTTCATGGTCGCATAGCCGACGATGGAGCCGAGGCGCGGATAGTCGTTGAACTTCGCCTGATAGGCCTTCAGGAAGGCATCGTGCTCAGGGGTCTTGAGCGAGTACCAGGGGTAGCCGGTCACGATCCAGCCTTCCGGGGTCTCGTCCTTCAGCGGATCGAGATATTCCGGCTCGCCGGTGAGCAGGCTCACCACCGGGCGATCCTTGAACAGGCCACGGGTGTTGCCCTCGCGCACGAGCTTCACGAGATCGGGGCCGAAGGTCACGTTGAAGATGGCGTCGGGCTTGGCGGCGGCCACCGCCTGCACCACCGCGCCGGCGTCGATCTTGCCCTGCGGCGGCCACTGCTCGCTCACCCACTCGATATCCGGGCGCTTGGCGGAGAGGAGCTGCTTGAACACGGTGACGGCGGACTGGCCGTACTCATAGTTCGGCGCAATGGTCGCCCACTTCTTGGCGGGAAGCTTGGCCGCTTCCTCGGCCAGCATGGCGGCCTGCATGTAGTTCGAGGGCCGCAGGCGGAAGGTGTACTTGTTGCCCTGCGCCCAGGTCATGGCGTCGGTCAGCGGTTCGGCCGCCAGGAACAGCACCTTCTTCTGCTTGGCGTAATCCGCCACCGCGAGGCCGATGTTGGAGAAGAAGGTGCCGGTGAGCATGGCCACCCCTTCGCTCGACACCAGCTCGTTCGCGGCCGTTACCGCGTCGGCGGGCTTGCCGCCGTCGTCCTTGGAGACGACCACGAACTTCTTGCCCAGCACGCCGCCTGAAGCATTGATCTCTTCCACGGCCAGCTGCCAGCCCTTGCGATAGGGCTCGGTGAAGGCCGGCAGGCCGGAATAGGAATTGATCTCGCCAACCTTGACCTCACCCTGCTGCGCCCGCGCGACCCCCGTCGCCAGCAGCGTGGCCGCCAAGGCGGCTCCCAAAACCTTTTTCATACGGTCATCCCCTCTGGTTATTCGACGTACCGTCTGCAAATGGTGTGCGCCGAAGCCGGCGCGAGCTTAACGCAAGCCGTCCTCGCCTTTGATCTCTTCCACCTTCAATCCACCGACGCGCGGCAGCGGCCGGCCGGAATCCGTGACCGCCACCGCGACCACGATCTCATTGGCGCGCGGGGCATCATTGATGCTCACCTGCATCCCGTCGAAGTGGCTGCGCACGAACGCAGCGTCCTTATGTCCCAGCGGAATGTCCAGCTCGGCGCCGAGGCCACCCCGGCGCTTGGACGAAGGAATTAGCGCCGCGCCCTTGCCGAGTACCTTGCGCACCGGCGTGCCCATCTTGGGGTGCAGCAAAGCGGCGGCGTGCTCCAGCTCGCCATTCTCGCCCACCAGTGCCGCCTTGCCATAGCTCTGCGCCGCCGATCCCTCGATGCCGAGGGCCGCGACCGCGCGCTCGGTCAGGAGGCCGCCCAGTTCCTCGCCGATGGCGATGAGGTCGGACAGATCCTCCACATAGCGCCCGGCGAAGGGGTTCTCGATCACCGCCACAGCCGCCGCGCGGCGGGTGGCCGGGGAGACGGGCTTGCCCATCTCCGTATGGGTCTCTTCGACGAAGGTGACAATCTTGCGAATGTTGGCGCTCATCGCAGGCCGTCCTCGCCCTTGATCTTGTCGGCCGCGAGACCGCCGACGCGGGCATGGACGCGCGGACCGGTGGTCATCACCAGAGCGAGCACGATCTCGTCCGCCTTCGGGCCATCCGGCACGCCGACTTCCATGGCGTCGAAATGGCTGCGCACATAGGAGGCGTTCACATGGGTCACCGGCACGTCGAGCCGGGTGCCGGGGCCGCCCACCTTCTTGGTGGAAGGCACGATGGCCTTGGCGTCGCCGAGGATCTCTCGCATGGCATAGCCGCCGGGCACATGCCACAGCGCGCCGTGCTCCAGCTCGCCCGCAGCGCCCACGATGGCGCCCTTGCCATAGCCGTCGATGGCGCTCTTGTCGCCGCCGAGCGCGGCCAGAAGATCGCCCGCCATGGCAACGCCGAGCGGCGTCAGATCGTCCATGAAACCGGCGATGTCTTCCACATAGCGGCCGGCGAAGGGGTTCTCGATCACGGTCAGGATGGCACCGCGCTTGCGCGGCTGGGCCGCGACCGGGCCGCCCTCGTGGAGGATCTCCTCAAGGATGATGAGACGCTTACGGATCTTCACCTCAGGCATGTGCGCGCCCTTGTTCTGGTTGTGGCGTTACGGAAAGAGGAACGGCGGTCGGGGCCGCGGAACCGGAGAGATGGGCGAGCGCGGCGCCGGTGCCGACCGTATCGCCCTGCAAATGCAGCGCCGCCCCACAGATGAGGCCGCGCCGCACCAGATCCTGCGCACAGGCGAGGCCCGCGCCGAGCGCCTCACGCCGCTCGGCGGCGGAAAGGCTCGGCACGTCGCGGGTCACAAGGCGGGGGCCGAGGTCGCTGTCCGGCTGGAGTTCGCAGGCGGGCACGCGCAGCACACCGCGATGGCCGGGCAGGTCCACCGCATTGGCGACGATGCTTGCCGCCGCGTCCGCCAGCGCGGCGGTAGGGGCGAGAATGGTGACGGCATCGGCAATGCCGAGCGAGAAGCTGCGCCCGCGCCAGCCGCTGGTGGCAACGCCACGCACCGGGCTCTCGGTGGTGAGGACCGCCGTGCCGGTGAGGCTCGGGCGATCCGGCCGATCCACGAGACCAACCGTAAAACGCGCGCCCTCCGGCAGATAGAGGGCGATGTCGCCGCCATTGTTTACATAGGCGCGGGTGAGGCCTGGCCGCACGAGGGCGGAGAGCACCTCTTCCGCCACCGCGCCCGCCACCGCCGCCATGGGCGTGATGAAATGCGCGCCCGCAAACGGCGCCACCGCCTCCCACATGCGCCGGGCCACCGGCCCCGTCACCGGGCACAGATCAGGCGAAGCGGGTGCGCGCAGGGCGGTGAGTTCGCCGCACAACGCATCCAGCAGACCTGTGAAGCGCTCCACCGCCGCCGCATAGGCCGCGCGCACAGCCGGCTCCGACCCCTCGGCCTCGATCACGAGGTCGATGGGGCCGTCCTGCAGATGCAGGCGGTGACCATCGGCCAGCAGCGCCACCTGGGGCGCCCGCCGGATCGGGTTAGAGGAGGGAGCAGCGCGCATCAGCGTCAGCCGTGCGAACGCTTGGCGGTGTGCGGCGCGAGCGGCCAGGGATTCTCAAGGAACGGCGCCACAGGGCGCACCCCCTCGCCGCGCGGAATGCCGTCCACCGGGCGCACATGGTCCATGTGGCCGCCCAGAGCCTCGTAATCCGACAGGCGCAGCGTGAATTCGATGGGCGCGACCAATGCCGGGGTCGGCACATAGCCGAAGGCGTTCTCCGGCAGGCGCGTCACATCCACCATGAAGGTGATGCCGCCGCCGGGATAGACATAGACCGGCGCGCCACCGCTGGTGACGTAGGTGAGCGCGTCCTTCACCGATTTGGTGAGGCGCACCGGGTTCTCCGTCACGCCCGAGCGCAGCGAGCCGCCGGCGCCAGCCATGAACAGCACCGTGCAGAGCGCCGGCTCGCAATTCTCCTTCACCCGCTCGGTGGAGGCGACGAGATCAGCCGGCATCTCCTTCGCAACGGGCGCCAGCGTCTCGTCCAGCTCGTAATAGGCCGAGTGCTCGCCAGTGGTGGAGATGAAGAACAGGCGCAGGCCGGGCTTCGCCACCTTGGCATCGAAGGGGCCGATGATGGACAGCGGATCGGAAATGTTGGTGCCACCCCAGCCGGTGCCGGGCTCGGCCACCTGGAAATAGCGGCCGGGCGTCGAGCGCCGGCCCTTCATCTTGATGCCGGTCTCGGGAATATCCAGCAGCTTGCCGGCCTGATGCTCGGAGAGGACGCCGGTGATGTGGTCGTCCACCACCACCACCTCGTCCGCCTTGCCAAGCCACTGCTTGGCGAACATGCCGATGGTGGCCGAGCCGCAGCCCACCCGCATCCGCTCTTCCGGAATGCCGTTGACGATGGGCGCCTTGCCCGCCTGCACGATGACGGTCGCGCCGTCATCAATGGTGAGTTCCACGGCCTTGCCGTTGCAAAGGTCCAGCAGCGCCTCGCAGGTGACGCGGCCTTCCTTCTTGCCGCCGCCGGTGAGGTGATGCACGCCGCCGAGCGACAGCATCTGCGAGCCGTATTCGCTGGTGGTCACATGGCCCACCGGCTCGCCAGCGGCACGCACGGTCGCCTGCTCCGGGCCGAGATAGCGGTCTGTGTCGATCTTCACCTTCACGCCGCAATAGCTGAAGATGCCCTCCGTCACGACCGTCACCATGTCCACGCCCTCGACCTGCGAGGAGACGATGAAGGGCGCGGGCTTGTAGTCGGGATAGGTGGTGCCCGCGCCGATTGCGGTCACGAAGGTTTCGGGCGCGTTGATGAGCTTGCCGTCCCAGTCGCCGCTGCGATTGAAGGGCACCACATTGCCGCCCTGCTCCAGCGTGCGGTCGAGCAGCACGTGGGGATCGACCCGGACCAGTTCGCCCGCATGGTTGGCGTAGCGGTCGCAGGCGCCCGTCATGCCCGGCTTGATGTAGCACATCACGGGGCAGGCATCGCACCGGATCTTCTCATCGGCGGGACGGGCCGCTGCGGTCGCGTCGGACATGTCGCTCAAGGCTCCAGGGCACGGGAGAACCGATCGGCAGCAGCGGCGAACCGCGCGCTCCAGTTCATATGTGTACTAATGAAATAGACGCCCTCATCCGTGTCAAGCACAAGGAAAAGGCACGCTGCCTGAAAGGGCAGCGTGCCTGACATTTTTCGCGCTATGAAGGGCTTGCGGCCCCTGGCGCGCGGGTTTCACCAGAGCTCGCCGGCCTTGAACGCCGCGGTGTGCGAACCGAGTTCGGGCGACGGCTGGCCCGAAACCATCGGCTCGCCGTCGATGGTGATCGGCGTGCGCACACCCGGGACGGTGCCACCGGCGGCATCGGGCGCCTCCATGTCGATGCGCAGACCCCGCGCGATCACCTGCGGATCGGCGAAGACCTCGTCCAGCGTATTGATCGGGCCGGCCGGCACGCCTTCCGCCTCCAGCTTCGCCAGCAGGTCCGCCTTCTGGAAGGTGGCCATGCGTTCGCTGAGAATCGCGCCCAGCGCCGCCCGATTACGGACCCGGTCCCGATTCGTGGCATAGTCGGGGTCGGTGCCGGTCTCCGGGATGCCGAGCACGGTGCAGAAACGCCGGAACTGCCCGTCATTGCCCACCGCGATGATCACATAGCCATCCGCCACCGGGAAGACCTGATAGGGCACGATGTTGGGATGGGCATTGCCGAGCCGGGCCGGCGCCTTGCCGCTGACCAGATAGTTCATGGCCTGGTTGGCGAGCACGCCCACCTGGCAATCCAGCAGCGCCATGTCCACCACCGCGCCCTGCCCCGTCGCATCCCGCCGCCGCAGCGCCGAAAGGATGCCCACGGTGGCGTACAGGCCGGTGTAGATGTCGGCGAAGGCGACGCCCACCTTCATGGGCTCGCCCGCCGGCTCGCCGGTGAGCGACATGATCCCGCCCATGCCCTGCACCAGATAGTCGTAGCCCGCCCGCTCCGCGTAGGGCCCGGTCTGGCCGAAGCCGGTGATGGAGCAATAGATGAGGCGCGGGTTCACCGCCTTCAGGCTCTCGGCGTCGAGCCCGTATTTCTTCAGGCCGCCGACCTTGAAGTTCTCCACCAGCACGTCCGCCTTGGCGGCGAGGCGGCGC
The DNA here is from genome assembly GCF_000010525.1 of Azorhizobium caulinodans ORS 571. Classification (GTDB taxonomy): domain Bacteria; phylum Pseudomonadota; class Alphaproteobacteria; order Rhizobiales; family Xanthobacteraceae; genus Azorhizobium; species Azorhizobium caulinodans. The sequence continues at coordinate 3,181,007 of NC_009937.1, forward strand.
ACCTCCTCCTGCCCCTCGGGGGTGCGGAAGTCGATGACCACGGACTTCTTGCCGCGATTGGCCGCATGGAAATAGGCGGCGGAAAGATCGCCCCCATCGGCCGCGGGCACGAAGGGCGGGCCCCAGGTGCGGGTGTCGTCGCCGTCCGGGCTTTCCACCTTCACCACGTCCGCGCCGAGATCGGCGAGCACCTGCCCCACCCAGGGGCCGGCGAGGATGCGGGCGAGTTCGAGGACCTTCAGCCCCTCCAGAGGACCGCTCATGGGCGCCCTCCCAGGTGACTGGACGCGACGACGGAGCACGGACAAAACGACATGGAACGCCTTCTTCCACAATGACCTCGCGCCAGAATGGAACCGGCGGCGGCAGGGTGTCGAGGGGGAATGCGAAGCGCAAGCGGCGCTTGACGTCATTCATTAGTACAGAAACAATCTAGGCAAACAATCGCGCAAGCCAGCCAGAGGGGCGGACATGATCGCGAACCCACAGCGCGCGGCGGGCCTTGCGGCCTGCGGCGCCCGTTGTCGTTTGTCCGGCCCGGAGCGGGCGCGACATGGCGGATGAGGTTGCCTTCACCGTGAACGGCGTGCCGCACGGCTTCGCGCTGCCGCGTGAGACCCCGCTCATTTATGTGCTGCGCAACGATCTCGGCCTCAACGGCCCCAAGTTCGGCTGCGGCCTTGGCGAATGCGGCGCCTGCACGGTGCTGGTGGACGGGGTGGCGGCGCGTTCCTGCGTCACCAAGCTCGCCAGCGTGGAGGGCCGCGCGGTGACGACGCTGGAGGGCCTTGGCACGCTGGCCGCCCCGCATCCGGTACAGGCCGCCTTCATCGCCGAACAGGGCGCCCAGTGCGGCTATTGTCTCAACGGCATGATAATGACGACAGTCGCCTTTCTGAAGCGCAACCCCAGCCCCACCGAGGCCGAGGCCCGCGAAGCGCTACGCTACAATCTCTGCCGCTGCGGGACGCACGTGGAAATCCTGCGCTCCGTGCTGCGCGCCGCAAGCGACATGGCCGCCGCGCCAGAGACGAGCGTGGCGCCATGACCGAGCCGGCGCCTTCCCCCGACGCTCTGCTCGCCCGCGCCGGCACGCTCGCCATCCTGCGCCCGGCGCAGCATGTGAAGGGCCTCGTGCCCACCGCCCCGCCGCCGGAAGGCGCGCTGGACCTCTTCCTGTTCCTCGATGACGAAGGCCGGACGCTGGCCTTCAATGGCCATGTGGACCTCGGCACCGGCATCCGCACCGCGCTGGCCCAGATCGTGGCCGAGGAACTGGACCTGCCGATCGACCGCGTAACCATGGTGCTCGGCCACACCGGCGGCACGCCCAACCAGGGCGCCACCATCGCCAGCGATAGCATCCAGATTTCCGCCCAGCCCCTGCGCCGGGCAGCGGCGCAGGCCCGCCATCATCTGGTGGCGCTCGCCGCCGAGGCCCTCGGCCTGCCGGAAGCCGACCTTACGGTGACGGACGGCGTGGTTCATCCGAAAGCCGGCGGCAATGCGGGCGTCTCCTATGCCGCCTTGATCGCCGGCCGCCGCGACCGGCTGATGCTGGCGGAGAGCGTGGCGCTGAAACCCGTCTCCGACTATCGCATCGTCGGCCAGCGCATGCCCCGCGTGGACATTCCCGCCAAGGCCACCGGCACCTTCACCTATGTGCATGACGTGCGCGTGCCCGGCATGCTGCACGGGCGCGTGGTGCGCCCGCCCTATGCGGGCATTGATGCGGGCGACTTCATCGGCAAGAGCCTCATTGCCGTCGATGAAAGCTCGGTGGCCGATATTCCCGGCATGGTGGCGGTGGTCACCATGGGCGATTTCGTGGGCGTGGTGGCCGAGCGCGAGGAGCAGGCCGCCGAGGCCGCCCGCCGCCTGAAGGTGCGCTGGAAGGAGCCGCCGCCCCTTCCGGCGGACCTCACGGACATTCCCAACGCCCTGCGCACCAACCCCAGCAAGCCACGCCTGCTGCACGAGCGGGGCGATGTGGAGGCGGCCCACAGCGCCGCCGCCCAGCAGATGGACCGCACCTATGTGTGGCCCTACCAGATGCACGCCTCCATCGGCCCCTCCTGCGCCGTGACCGATGTGCGACCGGAGGGGACAACCGTCTGGTCCGGCACGCAGAATCCCTATCCCCTGCGCGCCGACATCGCTCTGCTGCTGGGCCTGCCGGAAGAGACCATCGAGATCGTCCGCTTCGAGGCCGCCGGCTGCTATGGCCGCAACTGCGCGGACGACGTGGCGGCGGACGCCGCGTTGCTCTCACGCGCCGTGGGCCGCCCGGTGCGGGTGCAGCTCACCCGCGAGCAGGAGCACGCCTGGGAGCCCAAGGGCGCGGCGCAGCTCATGGAAATTCGGGGCGGCATCACTGCCGACGGTTCGCCGGCCGCTTATGATTTCTCCACCCGCTATCCCTCCAACGCCGCCGTCACGCTGGCGCTGCTGCTGACGGGCCGGGTGCCGGCGGACAATCCCGTCTTCGAGATGGGCGACCGCACGGCCATCCCGCCCTATGCCTATGACAACATGCGCGTGGTGGCCCACGACATGGCGCCCATCGTGCGGGCGGCGTGGCTGCGGGGCGTCTCGGCCCTCCCCAATTCCTTCGCTCACGAGAGCTATATCGACGAACTCGCCGCCGCCGCCGGCGTCGACCCCGTCGAGTATCGCCTGCGCTATCTGCACGATCCGCGCGCCGTGGACCTCGTGAAGGAGGTGGCGGCGAAAGCCGGCTGGGAGCATCGCACCGGGGCGCGCCAGCAGGTGGTGGAGGGCGACATCGTGCGCGGGCAGGGCTTTGCCTATGCGCTCTATGTCCACTCCAAATTCCCTGGCTATGGCGCCGCGTGGTCCGCCTGGGTGGCGGATGTGGAGGTGAACAAGGCGACGGGCGACGTGAACGTGACCCGTGTGGTGGTGGGGCAGGACAGCGGCCTGATGATCAATCCCGCCGGGATCGAGCACCAGATCCACGGCAATGTCATCCAGTCCACCAGCCGGGCGCTGAAGGAAGAGGTGAGCTTCTCCAAGACCGAGGTGGCGAGCCGGGAATGGGGCGCCTATCCCATTCTCACCTTCCCGGAAGTGCCGGTCATCAAGGTGGTGCTGATGCCCCGGCCGGAGGAGCCGCCTCTGGGGTCCGGCGAGAGCGCCTCCGTGCCCAGCGCCGCCGCCATTGCCAATGCCATCTTCGATGCCACCGGCGTGCGCTTCCGCGAGCCGCCCTTCACGCCCGACCGGGTGCGCGCGGCGCTCACCGGCGAGGCCCCGCCGCCCGATCCGAAGCCAGAGAAGAAGAAGCGCTCGTGGTTCGCACTGGCGGGCGCGGCGCTGGCGGGGGCGCTCGGCATGGCGAGCGTGGCCCTGCCCATCCGGGGCGCCATCGCACCCATCACCCCACCCGATCCCACGAGCTTTTCCGCCGAGATGATCGCGCGTGGCAAACAGCTCGCGGCGCTGGGCGATTGTGCCGTGTGCCACACCCTTCCCGGCGGCGTGACGAACGCGGGCGGACGGGCCATGGAGACGCCCTTCGGCACGGTCTATGCCACCAATCTGACGCCCGATCCGGAGACCGGGATCGGCCGCTGGTCCTACGCCGCCTTCGAGCGGGCCATGCGCGAGGGCATCTCGCGGGACGGGCGGCATCTTTACCCTGCGTTTCCCTATACGGCCTTCACCAAGACCTCCGACACCGACCTTCAGGCGCTCTATGCCTATCTGATGTCGCAGCCCGCCGTCTCCGCCCCGACGCCGGAGGCGAAGATGGCCTTCCCCTTCAACATCCGCCCGCTCATGGCCGGCTGGAACGCGCTGTTCCTGAAGCCCGGCCAGATGGAGGCGGACCCGGCCCGCTCGCCGCAGTGGAATCGCGGCGCCTATCTGGTGGACGGGCTCGGCCATTGCGGCGCCTGCCACACGCCGCGCAACGTGCTGGGTGCCGAGAAGACCGGCGCCGCATACCTTGCCGGCGGCATGGTGGACGGCTGGGAAGCCCCCGCCCTCACCGCGCTCTCCTCCGCGCCCATCCCGTGGACGGAAGAGGCGCTGTATTCCTATCTGCGCACCGGGTTCTCGCCCCACCACGGCACGGCCGCCGGCCCCATGGCGCCGGTGGTGCAGGAACTCTCCCATCTGCCGGATGCGGACATCCGCGCCATGGCGACCTATCTCGCGTCCTTCTCAGGCCCCGCCCCCGCCGATCCCGCTGCCAGGGCGGCCGAGTTGCAGGCAAAGGCGAGCGCCTCCCTGCGGCCGCTGGATACGCTGGGCGGCAAGCTCTATGAGGGCGCCTGCGCTGCCTGCCATTCGGAGAGCGGGCCGACCCTGTTCGGCGTGCGCCCGGAGCTGGCGCTGAACACCAATGTCCATGCGGCGCGGCCGGACAATCTCATCCGCGTCATTCTGGACGGCATCCCCTCCCCCGCCGCCCGCGACCTCGGCGACATGCCCGCCTTTCGCGAAAGCCTCGACGACGGGCAGGTGGCCGCACTGGTCCGCTACATCCGCGCCAAGTTCGCCCCCGATGCCAAGCCGTGGGAGGGCGTAGACGCGGAAGTGACGCGGCTACGGAGCGCGCCGACGACGCATTGAGACAGGAGACACTCCCGCAGATCAGAACACTCTATGCAAATTAGATATCTCTAACATGGATAATTGGGGGATTATTTTCGATGTTTTCGCCGATCAACCGCTCCAATTCTTCGATCATGCGTGCCAGACACAAATCCACGACGGGCGAAAATCCCCATGAAACCATAGATATATCAAAATTTTGCCGTTCAGCAATCAGCGCAACGGGATATCGCCCGGCCCATTCGATAACCTTGGTCAGCATTTCCAAAGCTCTTCCCTCAAGATTTTGGCATTCGAACCTCGCCGTTTGAGCCAATTTCACGAGATCATGATTTGTCACTACCCTCTTCAGCTTTCCGGCATCCACAAATTCCGGATTACGTGCGTAGATTATACCCTTAAGGGCGTTTTCCATCGCGAAACCGGAAAGCATATACGCAGCGGTATAATCCGGCGGCTCGCAGTCAATTTCTACGTCAATACCATCCGAGCCGGCACCGCTCACGGCTGGCGCTTGGATCGTGGCGCGAAACAGCGCTCGCCCAAACGCTATGTCATGACCCCTCTGATGCTCCACAATAATATTAGCTGATCGTCTTAGATTCAGGGCGCTTATCAGCCAAGCTTCCGGCTGCTGCCTAAGCTGAAATGCTTCCGAAAATCTTGTGCTCATAGCCCTGCAATCCCCCACACAAATTGCGCCCGATATCATTACTCCATCCAGGGCTTTGTCCATCTGAACCGATACGATCCCGGCAATGTTCAGGCAAGGTTGGATTAAGGCCGCGACTTGTCCTGCCCGCCCACCGCGCAGCCCTGCCCAAAATGTCCGCATCGCCAGAGCACGCAGGCGATTGACAGCCGCAGGGCTTGGCTTATTTTCATTTGTATACGAACAAACTGTCCACCACTCGCTGGTGGACGCCAGAGCCGGACGCTTTCCATGGCCTATGTCGTCACCGATGGCTGCATCCGCTGCAAATATATGGACTGCGTGTCCGTGTGCCCGGTGGACTGCTTCTACGCCGGCGAGAACATGCTGGTGATCCACCCGGACGAGTGCATCGACTGCGGCGTGTGCGAGCCGGAATGCCCGGCGGAGGCCATCGTGCCGGACACCGATCCGCGCGCGGGCGAATGGCTGGCGCTGAACGCCGAATACGCCGCCACATGGCCCAACATCACCGAGAAGGGCGAGCCGCCCGCCGATGCGGACGACTGGAAGGGCAAGGCGGGCAAGCTCGCTTTGCTCGACCCCGCCCCCGCCGCCTGATCCCTCCCGAACCATCGAGCCCGACCCATGAGCAACCTGCTGGAAGAGCGCGTCCTCAGCGTCCACCACTGGACCGACCGCCTGTTCTCCTTCACCACCACGCGCGACAGCGGCTTCCGCTTCCGCAATGGCGAGTTCACCATGATCGGCCTCAGGGTGGACGGAAAGCCGCTGCTGCGCGCCTATTCGGTGGCGAGCCCAAATTATGAGGAGAATCTCGAATTCTTCTCCATCAAGGTGCAGGACGGCCCGCTGACCTCGCGCCTCCAGCATCTGAAGGTGGGCGACCCCATCATCGTCGGAAAGAAGGCCACCGGCACGCTGGTGCTGGACAATCTGAAGGCCGGCCAGAACCTCTATCTGCTCGGCACCGGCACCGGCCTTGCCCCATTTCTCTCCATCATCCGCGATCCGGAGACCTATGAGCGCTTCGAGAAGGTGGTGCTCGTCCACGGCTGCCGGCAGGTGTCCGAACTCGCCTATGGCGAACTCATCACGCAGGATCTGCCAGCCCACGAATTCCTCGGCGAGGAGATCACCAACAAGCTGATCTACTACCCGACCGTCACCCGCGAGCCCTTCCGCAATCGCGGCCGCATCACCGATCTCATCGAGAGCGGCAAGCTGTTCGAGGAAATCGGCCTGCCGGCCATCGACAAGGCCCGCGACCGGGTGATGCTCTGCGGCTCGCCGGAGATGATGGTGCAGTTGCGCGGCATGTTCGAGGCACGCGGCTTCGAGGAAGGCAACAGCGGCGAGGCCGGCGACTTCGTGCTGGAAAAGGCCTTCGCCGAGCGCTGAGATTTTTTGCCCCGACGCGGTTCTCAAGCGCCGCGTCGGGGCGTAGTTTTCATATGCCTACAAATAAATGGCCGGGATCGCCCGCGCGTCGCCGGTCGCCTTCCGGAGTGCATAGATGGCCCACGACGCCCCGAGCGGCCCCACCGGCCCCACCAAGCTCGTCATCCGCAACATCGGCCTGCTGCTGAGCGGCGATCTTGAGAAGCCCATTCTCGATGCCGACACCATCGTCGCCGAGAACGGCCGCATCACCGCCATCGGCCGCCTGAAGGACGTGGACGTGGAGGGCGCCACCACCACCGTCGACGCCAATGGCGCGGCGGTGACACCCGGCCTCATCGACAGCCATGTGCATCCGGTGGCGGGCGACTGGACGCCCCGCCAGCAGCAGCTCAACTGGATCGACAGCTTCCTGCACGGCGGCGTCACCACCATGATTTCGGCCGGCGAGGTGCATTATCCCGGCCGCCCGCGCGACGTCGTGGGTCTCAAGGCGCTCGCCATCACCGCCCAGCGCACCTTCACCGCCTTCCGTCCCGGCGGCGTGAAGATCCATGCGGGCGCTCCCGTCATCGAGCATGAGATGGTGGAGGAGGACTTCAAGGAGCTCGCCGCCGCCGGAGTGAAGCTGCTCGGCGAAGTGGGCCTCGGCGGCGTGAAGGACGGCCCCACCGCCCGCAAGATGGTCGGCTGGGCGCGCAAGTATGGCATCCAGTCCACCATCCACACCGGCGGCCCCTCGATCCCCGGCTCGGGCCTCATCGACAAGGATGTGGTGCTGGAAGCGGACACGGACGTGGTGGGCCACATCAACGGCGGCCACACCGCCCTGCCCGATAGCCAGATCCGCTGCATCTGCGAGGGCTGCAAGCGTGGCCTGGAGCTGGTGCACAACGGCAATGAGCGCTCGGCCCTCTACACCCTGCGCATCGCCAAGGAGATGGGCGATCTCCACCGCGTGATCCTCGGCACCGACGCCCCCGCCGGCTCGGGCGTGCAGCCCCTCGGCATCCTGCGCATGGTCTCGCTGCTCTCCTCGCTGGGCGACCTGCCAGCGGAACAGGCCTTCTGCCTCGCCACCGGCAACACCGCGCGCATGCGCGCGCTGGACACCGGCCTCATCGAGGTGGGCCGGGCGGCGGATTTCGTCATCATGGACACCGCCCAGCATTCGGCCGGCAAGAACCTCCTGGAGAGCGTCCAGCTGGGCGACTTGCCGGGCATCGGCATGACCATCATCGACGGCATCGTGCGCACGGAGCGCTCGCGCAACACCCCGCCCGCCACCCGCGTTCCCTTCCTGGTGAAGTGAGGCGCGGGCGGGCAGATCTCGCCGCCCCCGTCCCGACATTCGCGGCCGCACCCAATGGGTGCGGCCTTTTTCTTGTGCTGGCGTCCTATTCTGGGCGCCCAAACGAAAAGAGGCCCCGCTCGGGGGCCTCTTCGCAACATAGATCCAACGCTTGGAAGGCCGGTCAGTTCTTCTGCACCAGGCAGTCGGCACCTTGCGCCCGCAGGCTTTGGCAGAGGTCGTTGGCCTGCTCGCGGGTGGTGAAGGGACCGACCTGCGCCCGGTAATAGATGCCGCGCTCGCCAAGGTCCGCCTTCTTCACGCTGGCCTTGTAGGTGCCGAGCAACTGCGGATAGCGCGACTGCAGCACCTTGAAGGAGCCGAGTGCATCGGCCTCGGACTTCTGCGAGGCCACCTGCACCACGAAGCCGCCGGCAGATCCCGGTGCCGCCGCCGGGGGCGGCGCGGCGGGAGCGGCGGCGGGCGCCGCCACGGAGGCGGTCTGCACCGGCGTCGGGGCGGGCGCGCCCGACGGAACAGGATTTTGGTTCGGCGCGAAGGCGATGGGCGCAACGCCGGGCGGCGGGGCCGGCACTGGCGAGGGTGCGTTCACCACGGAGCCGTCGGCGCGCACGGTCAGGGTGCGGACCTTCTTGGGCTCGGTGGGATTGGCGGCCTGGGCCGCGGCAGCCGCCGCCGCGGCGGCATTCACGTCCACCGGCTGCTCCTCGCGGGGCACCACGCGCTCATTGCCGGGATTTCCACCGCCGACGCGGTCATAGATGAGCTTCTGGCCGTCGCTCGTCTGCGTCGGCGCAGGACCCGCGGTCTTCACCGGACCTTCGCCCGCGCGGATCACCGGCGGCTGGCCGCTGGCGCTTTCCGAAGACGAGCCCTTGCCCGCGAACGTCTTGTAGGCGAACACGCCGCCAACGCCCACCACGGCCACCGCCACAACGGCGAGGGCCGCGACGATCAGGGTGCGGTTCTTGCGGCGCGGTTCGGGCTCGTAGAAATCCTCGTCGTGCGGCGGCATGTAGCCGTCGTCCGTATAGGCCGGGTCATAGGCCTCGTCATACTGCTCGTCGTGCGGGTGCCGGGACTGGGCCGTATAAGCGTAGCCCGCCTCGTCCTGCGCATAGGGGTCGTGCTGGGCCTGGCGTGCCGCCGGCTGGGTGGGGGCAGCGGCGGTGCGGGACTGGGTGTATTCGTCCCGCTGCGGTGCATAATCGCCGCGCTGGGTGAGCCCCGCATCGCGGTGATCGTGCCGGGCGGCGGCCTGCGTGAAGGCGCCACCGCGCGTCACCGTCCGCTCGGGCGGCTGCGGCGCGGGCTGCTGCTCCTCGTAATATTCGTCTTCATAGCCCTCCTGGGGCGCCGCAGGATCGGGGCGGCGGGAGAGCGATCCATAGCCCTGGCGCACCGAAGCGCGGCTCGGCTCGGTCCATTCATCGGGCCGGGCGGCGGCGCGGGTGGGCGCCATGTGGGCGGGCGTGCCGGGCGGGGGCTCGCGCATGCCGCGACGGCCGGGCTGCCAGTCATCATAGCGCCGATCGGGCGGGGGAGCGGGAGCGGCCTGCTGCTGGCGACCGGCCGGCGCACGGGTCGCCTCGGGCTGCACCGGCGGCGGGGCGCGACGCGGATCGTTGAAATCGGCGAAGGGGTCTTCATCCCCGATCAGCCGCGCGAGTTCAGCCAGGGCCTCGTCGGCGCGACTGGCGGGCGCGGCGTCTCGCGCGGTGGGACGCTCCATGCGCGGCACGCGGCCGTCATTGGCCTGAGTGTCGTCGCGCCGGTAGCGGAACCTGCTTTCGTCGCCCATGTCGCCTCGATTATGCCCATCGGCCATCGAGGGTGGCGGGCCGCCGGCTCTGGCGGCTCCGACCCGCGACGGTCACTTCATTTCGTCGACGGCCTCGACACCCAGCAAGCCAAGGCCAGAGGCGAGGACCGCAGCCACGCCGTGGACCAAAGCCAGACGGGCCATGGTCAATTCTCGATCATTCTCGATAATGAAGCGTAAATGTGGCAAGTCTTTTCCGCGGTTCCACTGTCCGTGGAACTCGCTCGCCACCTCATGCAGATAGAAGGCCACGCGGTGCGGTTCGCGGGCGTGAGCCGCCTGCTCCACAAGGCGCGGCCAGCCCGCCAGCCGCTTCACCAGACCAAGTTCGCCCTCGTCCGTCAACCGGTCCAGCGGCGCGTGCGCATAAATGGCGCCGCTTTCCGGCAGATCGGCATGCTGTTCCTTCGCGTTGCGCAGGATCGACTGCGCCCGCGCATGCGCATACTGCACATAGAATACGGGGTTCTCGCGGGACTGCTCGATCACCTTCGCGAGATCGAAATCGAGCGTCGCGTCATTCTTGCGGAACAGCATCATGAAGCGGACCGCATCGCGCCCCACCTCGTCCACCACCTCGCGGAGCGTGACGAAGGAGCCCGCGCGCTTCGACATGCGCACCTGCTCGCCGTTGCGCAGCAGGCGCACGAGCTGACACAGTTCCACATCGAGGGTCGCCTGACCGGCGGTGACCGCCTTCACGGCGGCCTGCATGCGCTTCACATAGCCGCCATGGTCGGCGCCCCAGACATCGATCATGCGGCGGAAGCCGCGGTCGAACTTGTCCTTGTGATAGGCGATGTCGCCGGCGAAATAGGTGTAGCTGCCGTCGGACTTCACCAGCGGGCGGTCCACATCGTCACCATGGGCGGTGGAGCGGAACAGGCTCTGCTCGCGATCCTCCCAGTCCTCGATGGGCGCGCCCTTGGGCGGCGGCAGACGGCCCTCATAAACCTCCCCGGTGCGACGCAGTTGCTCGATGGTGAGGCCCACCCGGTCGATGCCGGCGGCGGTCAGCGAGCGCTCGGAGAAGAAGACGTCGAAGGAGATGCCGAGCGCCTGGAGATCGTCGCGGATCATCTCCATCATCGCGCCGATGGCGAAGGTGCGGAAAATCGGCAGCCACTCGCTCTCGGGCGATTCCAGATATTCCGAGCCGTGCACCTCGGCGAGCGTCTTGCCCACGGGCACGAGGTAATCGCCCGGATAGAGCCCGTCGGGGATCTCGACCGTCTCGCCGGTGGCCGCCTCGCGATAGCGCAGGTAGGCGGAGCGAGCGAGCACGTCCACCTGGGCGCCCGCGTCGTTGATGTAATATTCGCGGGTCACCTTGAAACCGGCGAAAGCCAGGAGGCTCGCCAGCGCATCGCCGAACACCGCGCCCCGGCAATGGCCCACATGCATGGGGCCGGTGGGGTTGGCGGAGACGTATTCCACGTTCACCGCCTCCCCGCCCCCGAGGTCCGAGCGGCCGAAGTCGGTGCCCGCGCGCAGCAGCGCGGCGAGCACGCCGGGCCAGTAACCGGCGTCGAGGGTGAGGTTGATGAAGCCGGGTCCGGCCACGTCCACCTTGGCCACGTTCGGCACCTGCGCGAGCCGCGCGGCGATCTTCTCGGCGAGATCGCGCGGCTTCATCTTCAGGTCCTTGGCGAGGACCATGGCCGCATTGGTGGCGAGATCGCCATGGGCGGCGTCACGCGGGGGCTCGACGACGATCCGGGAGAGGTCGAGCGCGCCGGCCTCGGGCAGTTCGCCGGCAAGAGCGGCGACGGCTTCTCTCACGTGATCGGCGAAGATCGCGTAGACGTTCATGGCATCATCCGTGTGGTGAAAGCAGCCGGGCGCCTAACGCAATTCCGGCGTCGTGTCAAAAAAGCGGGCGTGCTGGTCGAGGGCGTAACGGTCGGTCATGCCGGCGATATAGTCGGCCACGCGCCGTGCCATCCGCTCTGGCGGCGCCCCCTCCAGCTGCCAGTCGGCCGGCATCTCCTGCGGGCGCGCCATGAACAGGGCGAACAGGTCGCGCACCACGCCCTGCGCCTCATCCATGATGCGGTTGACCCGCGCGTGACGGTACATGTGCGGGAAGAGGAAGCCCTTCACCGCCGCCTCGGCAGTCCGCATCCCGGCCGAGAAGGCCACCAGCGGCGCGCCGGCCATGCGCACATCGAAGGAAGAGCGCACCTTGGCGGCGCGGGCGCGCGTTTCGGTCTCGCGCACCACATCCTCGACGAAGCGGGTGATGAGGCGGCGCATCACCTCGTGGATCACCCGGCCGGTTTCGAGGCTCGGCCAGGACGCGCGCACCTCGGCAAGCACCGCGCCTACCAGCGGCAGCGCCTCCAGTTCGTCCAGATGGAAGAGACCGGCACGCAGGCCGTCATCGAGATCGTGCACGTCATAGGCGATGTCGTCGGAGATCGCCGCCACCTGCGCCTCCGGCCCGGCGTGGGTCCAGAGTTCCAGATCCTGGACCGCGGAATGGGCGACAATGGCGTGGGGCAGCACGTCGCCGGCAGCGCCCAGCGGCTTGCCGGAGCGATCGGTCAGCGGACCGTTGTGCTTGGCGATGCCCTCCAGCGTCTCCCAGGTGAGGTTGAGGCCGTCGAAGCCGGCATAGCGGCGCTCCAGCCGTGTCACCACCCGCAGCGACTGCGCGTTATGATCGAATCCGCCATAGTCGGCCATGCAGGCGTCCAGCGCCCGCTCTCCGGCATGGGCAAAGGGCGGATGGCCGAGATCATGAGCCAGCGCCAGCGCCTCCGCCAGATCCTCGTCGAGCCCGAGCGCCCGCGCGATGGAGCGCGCGATCTGCGCCACCTCCAGCGTGTGGGTGAGGCGCGTGCGGTAGTGGTCGCCCTCATGGAACACGAAGACCTGCGTCTTGTGCTTGAGGCGCCGGAAGGCGGTGGAATGGATGATGCGGTCGCAATCGCGCCGGAAGGCGCTGCGCGTCCCCTCCTGCTCGGGCACGAGGCGGCCGCGCGTCCACACGGGATCGCAGGCCCAGGTCATGCGGGGCCGCGCACCGGAAACCGCCATGCCACCTCCATACGCCGATACCGGCGACATTGGCCGCGCACGTTGACTCGGCGGCGGGCGCACTTAACTATCCCTGCAACATGCAATCAACCGCCGAAAGGCGTGGGACGACATCCATGGATACCCCCACCACCGTGATCGTCACGGACAGCGCCGCCCGGCGCATCAGCGAAATCCTGTCCGCAGAGGCGCCCGAGAGCGCGCTTCGGGTGAGCGTGGAAGGCGGCGGCTGCTCCGGCTTCCAGTATCGCTTCGACGTCACCCGCGAGCGCAACCCGGACGACATCGTCATCGAGCAGGACGGCGCGACCGTCCTCGTGGACAAGGTCTCGCTCGACTACATGTCCGGCTGCCGCATCGACTTCGTGGACGACCTGATCGGCGCCGCCTTCAAGATCGAGAACCCCCACGCCACCGCCTCCTGCGGCTGCGGGACGAGCTTCTCCATCTGAAGACGGCCCCATGCAGGGCGCGCTTGCATCGCTGCACGAGCCGTCGGCTAGGCCTTGCGCCGCGCCCCGATCACGACGCCGGTCAGGATGAGCAGGGCCGAGAGGATCAGAACCGGATCCAGCCCCTCCCCGAGAGAGCGTGGCGTCAGTCGCCGAGATCGCAGCGCGGCACAAGACCGAGCTGCGCGACGCCATTGCCGACCTGCTGCCCGCCAACGCGGCCGCACCGGGGATCGCCTGGGCGGCGACGCTGGCGCTCGACGGGGCCATCATGAATGCGCAGACGGGCGCCGCCTCCATCGACGCAGCGCTTCAGGGCCTCAACGACCTGCTGGACGCCCTCAACCAGAGCCATGCGGCGATGACGCGCGATTGAGGGGCTGACGATGCCGGCCGCAGGCGGCTAAGGCTCCGGCAGATGGTCCGGCCAGGCATCGTCGAGGCACGGGAACAGCCGTTCCGTGCGGGCGAGGATGACGAGGTCCGGCTTGAAGTCCTTCACGTCGGCGGCATCGAAGCCGCAATAGCCGAGCGTGCGGCGGGAGAAGTGCATCCAGCCCGCCTCCGCCACCGGCGTCCCCGCGAACAGGCGCGTCCAGGTGCCGATGGTGAAGCTGTCCCCGATGATGAGCACCCGCGGGCCTTCCGGCCGGAAGCGCTGCACATAGGGGCGGAATGCGGGGTGTTCATGCGGCGCCCGCAGCACCGGCGAGCGCTCGATGGGCGCGTCGGGCGGCTGGAAGCGCGGCACGAAATTCTGGTCATGCACCGGCCGCGCATTGCGGCTGGTGCGCACGAGGTCGCCGGGCGGGGCCGGCTCCAACGGGCCGATCAGCACATTGGGGTCCACCGTCCAGTCCGGATGCCCGCCCGCCCGCAAGGCGGCGTTGAAGGCATAGACGGAGCTTGCAAAGGTCCAGTGGGTGTCCGAGCGCATGTAACGCGGCCCGGTGAACGGCGCCTCCCCCAGCACCTTGCGCAGGTCCACGGCGGCGATGCCGTCCGCCTTCAGGCCGGCCAGCAGGAGATCATATTCGGTCGGGCGGGGCGTGAAGTCCTTCTGCCAGTCCGGCAGGTCGCGCAGCTCCACGGACTGGGCGTTCGGCGGGATGGCGACCACCACCCGCCCGCCCTGCGGCGCCAGCTCGTCCTGCAGGGCCTTCGCCATCGCGACGAAGCGCTCCACCGCCTCGGCGCGCACGAGGTCGCCGGAGGACTGCGCCGGCGTGTTCTCCCGCCCCCAGAACAGGTGACCGTTGGAGCCCTCATAGATGTTGCGGTCGTTCGGCGCGTCCAGCGCGGCCCGGACGGTGCGGCGGAGCGCCGGCAGGCTGGCACGGAAGCCGAAATTGTCCTGCACATAGAGGCTGAAGTCCTGCACCTTCCAGAGCAGGCGCTGCGCCTCATTGGCCGGCGGGCGGCTGCGCCCGCGCCATACCCCGCGCCCCAGCGGATCCGGCACGAAATTGGCGGCGAGCAGCAGCGCGAGGATAACCAGGACGACGGCGCCGAGATAGCGGCGGTGATGGCTGAGCATCGTCATGTCAGAACCGGTAGTAGAGGAACGGCGTGCCGGAGCCGCCGCCCACCCAGAGCACGCAGACGAGCATGAGAGCGGCGACCATGACATAGTCCGCCCCCACCGCCACCCAGCCCTCTCCCTTCAGCAGCGCCGGCCGGCGCCAGCGCCAGAAGCCGAGCAGTCCGCCGGCGACCAGTGCCGCGGCGCTGAGCGGGTGAAGGCCGAAGCCCAGCGCCAGCGACTGGTCGGAAAAGCCGTTGAACCCGAGGAGGCCGCGATAGATGTCGATGGCGCCCGAGAAGGTTTCGGCGCGGAACCACACCCAGCCCAGCATCACGACCAGCACCAGATAAAGGTGCGACACGCCTGGCGGCAGGCGCCGCAGGTGGCGCCCGAGCCACGCCCGCTCCAGCACGAGGAAGGCGCCGTGCCAGGCGCCCCAGATGACAAAGTTCCAGCTTGCCCCGTGCCAGAGGCCGCACAGCAGGAAGACGATCCAGAGGTTCACATAGGTGCGGGTGGCGCCGCGCCGGTTGCCGCCGAGCGTGATGTACACATAGTCACGCAGCCAGGACGACAGGCTCATGTGCCAGCGCCGCCAGAAATCGGTGACGCTGCGCGCCGCATAGGGCAGGCGGAAGTTGCGCGGCAGCGTGAAGCCCATCATCACGCCGAGCCCCACCGCCATGGTGGAGTAGCCGCCGAAGTCGAAATAGATCTGGACCGTATAGGCATAGAGGCCGAGCAGGGCCTCCACGAAAGTCGGATGGGTGGTGGAATCGAAGACGCCATCGGCCAGCGCCGCCACCTCGTCGGCGATCATCACCTTCCAGGCGAGGCCGATGACGAAGAGGCGCATGCCGGCGGAAAAGCGCCCCCAGGTGACGCGCCGGTCGCCGAGCTGCCGCGCCACCGTCGCGTAGCGGACGATGGGGCCGGCCACTAGCTGCGGGAACATGGACATGTAGAGCGTGAACTGGCCGAGGCTGCGGTTGGCCCGTACACGGCCCTTATAAATGTCGGCGAGGTAAGAAATGGCGTGGAAGGAGTAGAAGGAAATTCCCAGCGGAAGGGCAATATCCGGCTCCGGCAGACGCAGATGGAACGGCGCAAGAAGCACGTTCAGGTTGTCGACTGCGAAATCCGTATATTTGAAGACGCCGAGCAGCAGCACATTTGCCGTGACGCCGAGGATGAGAAACGTCTTGCGGGAGGCGTTCTGCCGCTCATCAATACGCAGCGCGATGATGAAATTGACACAAATCGACGCCAGAAGCAGAAACAGATAAGGCACATAGCCGACAGAATAAAAAGCAAGCGAAAATAAAACCAGAACGAGATTACGGATCTTCAGCTTTCGGCTTGAGAAATAGAATATCAGGAAAAGCGGAAAGAAATAGAAAATGAACTCAACCGAAGCGAAGGTCATTTCAAGGGTGCCGCCCGCCTGCTGAAGTGCCTGCCTCGCAATGCCATCCTTTGCCGCGAGAGGCAATACGGATCACGGAATTGCGAACGACGACTTGGCCGTTTCAGTCGATGAACGACCGAGATACCTCTGTCTGGAACATTTCGAGCAATGATTTCTGTTCCGTTGCGGCGCCCCTCCCCTTCGCGCCCCTCGCGCTCTATGCTCCCGGGCAAGAAGGAGTCCCCATGCGTATCGCCACCTGGAACGTGAATTCCGTCCGCCTGCGCACCGAACATGCCGTCGCCTGGCTGAAGGAGGCACAGCCGGACGTGGTGTGCCTGCAGGAGATCAAGTGCCAGACCGAGCAGTTCCCCCGCGAGCCCTTCGAGGCGCTGGGCTACAATGTGGCGGTGCATGGACAGAAGGGCTTCAACGGCGTGGCCATCCTCTCCAAGCGCCCGCTGGAGGACGTGACCAACGGACTTGCTGGCGACGACAGCGACGTGCAGGCCCGCTTCATCGAGGCGGTGGTTTCGGTGCCCGGCGGGGTGGTGCGGGTGTGCTGCATCTATTTGCCCAACGGCAACCCGCCGCAGACCGAGAAATATGACTACAAGCTCGGCTTCATGGCCCGGCTGAAGGCCTTCACCGAAAGCCGCCTGAAGCTGGAGGAGCCGTTGATCCTCGCCGGCGACTTCAACGTGATTCCCGATGCCCGCGATGCCGCCGATCCCGCCGCCTGGGTCGAGGATGCGCTCTATCTGCCGCGCACCCGCGCCGCCTTCCGCGAGATCATCAACCTCGGCATGACGGACGCGCTGCGCGCCACGTCCGACGCCGAGCGCCTCTTCACCTTCTGGGATTATCAGGCGGGCGCCTGGCAGCGGGACTTCGGCATCCGCATCGATCACCTGCTGCTCTCGCCGCAGGCGGCCGACCGCCTGATCGGCGCCGGCATCGACAAGCACCTGCGCGCCTTGGAGCGCCCCTCGGACCACGTGCCCGCCTGGATCGACCTGAAGATGGCGGCGTGAGGCCGCGCGTCCGTCTGTGTTCCGAGATCAGAGGCTGAACTCGGGCCCGTCATAGGCCGTCGGCACCACGATCCGGCCGGCGGCGATGTCCGCCGTATAGCCGGTGATGGCGACGCGCACCTCCTCCGGCACGCCGGGCGCCAGAGCAAGGCGCACCGCATCGCCCGAGGAGACGCCGAGCTTCACATGCTTGCCCGGCACGAGCCGGCCGGAGACCGCGTCGCTGACCGCATCGCGCATGGCGACAGAGACGTCGGCGATGGCGCTCGCCACAAAGACGTCGGGCGCCACGGGCACCCAGTCGCGCACATTGCCGATCTGGTGGATCTTCCTGGCGCGGCACGCCTCGATGGCACCCGTGCGTCCGGCGTTCAGCATGGTGAAGATGATGTCCGCGTCCGCATCGGCCTGCGCCGCCGTCACCTTGGCGGCAAGCGCCGCGTCGTCCTGCTCGCCGCAGAAGGTCGTCAGCAGTTTCACGCCGGGCCTCGCGTGGGCGACGCCGGCGGCATAAGCGGCGCGCCCCTTGAGGCCGGGCGGCACGCGAATGCCCGAGATGTGCCCCACGGTGCCGGTCTTCGTCATCAGCGCCGCGGCGGCGCCGGCCAGCCAGGCCGACTGCTCCTGCAACACCTCGTAGCTGGTGAGGTTCGCCCCCTCGACGCCACCCTGAATGACCAGGAACTGGATTCGCGGATGATCCGCGGCAACGATCTTCGCCGCCTCGTTGCACTGACCGCCATGGGCGGCGATGACGGACGGCCCTTCTGCCGCGATGCGGCGCAGCGCAGCCACGAGATCGTCCTTCTGCGGCCGGACGCCATCCACCACGACCACATCGGCCTTGAGCTCGGCTGCCGCGGCCTCGAAGCCCGAGAAGCCCGCCTGCATGAAGCCGCCGTCATCCCGTCGGCCCGGCAGCAGCAGCCCGAGCTTCGGCTGCGCAGCGCGTGCGACGCTTTGCATGAGAGGCCAGGCGGCAAGGCCGCAAAGCGCGCTTCCGAACAGAAAGTGGCGTCGATCGAGACGAACCATGAGCAGACCCCGCCGCAGACGGCCCCGCGCCGCTGCCCGAGCGTCATTATGCCCGGCGTTCGCGGCCGCACAAGAAAAGGGATTGCCAACTATGGAAATGGCGACCTGACGCGGCCAAGGGCCGGTTCAGCGCTGGGCGGTCTTGAGCCACTGTTCCAGATATTTCAGCGCCACCGCCCGCTCATCCTCCGTCGCTTCGGAGAAGGCGTCCTCATAGAGATCGACCACCCATTTGTCGCCGGGACCGGCGGCGCCGTCACGGGCGAGCGTCAGCCACATGAGGCCGCGCGCGCCCTGCCGGGGAATGCCCTCGTCGCCCCGGAACAGAAGCTGTCCGAGCAGGGCCTGTGCCTCATACTGCCCCTTCTGGGCGGAGAGGATCAGCCAGCGGGCGGCCTGCCGCGGATCGCGCGACATGCCCGTGCCGTCGAGATACATCTTGCCGAGGCGGAACTGCGCGTCCGGATCGCCGAAATAGGAGGCCGCGTAGGAGAACATGTCCCGCGCGCGGGCCGGATCGCGGCGCACGGCGGTGTTGGGAATGCCGACGAGATAATAGGAGCCAAGGGCCACGAAGGCGCTGGCCGCAAAGCGGGCCTGCGGCGTGCCGGGATAGTCCTCGGCGTGCAGATTGGCGATGCGGCTGAAATATTCGAAGGCCTTGGCGTCGTCGCGCTTCACGCCGTCGCCGTCGGCATACATGCGGCCCAGCTTCCACTGGGCGGCGGGATGCCCCTGATCAGCCGCATAGCGCAGGGCATCGACGCCCTTCGCCGTCTGGCCGAGCCGCAGGGCCTGCGCGCCGGACCGGAAGGCCTCGTCCACCGGACGCGCACCGGGCGGCAGCGGCAGGCTGCCGGGAGGCGTCAGACCGGGAGGCGGCGCCAGACCGGCCGGCCCCGAACCATCGGTATTGCCGTCGAACGCCAGGGCCGGCGACACAGCACCGGCCACCAGCAGGCACAGGCCGGCCACGATACCCCACGCCGTGCGGCGCAGCCCGTGGCGCCCAAGGCCGCCGTTCGTTCCGATGCTGTGATCCACCACATTCATGATGCGGAAAGCATGCCCGCCAGACCGGGCAAGATCGGGGCCACGCCAAGGCCGAGCCAAGGATTCTCCTTGGCAAAGGGGGCGGTCGCCCCACTCGTCTCGACCCTGATCGGCCCCGCACCCGAACATCTGACATCAGCCTCTGGGACGGCGGCCGGGACCATTTCCCGACTTAACGCGACCGCCGTCTCGCATGGCTGATCTTGTGGCGTTTTGTGGCGGCTTCGCGGCGCCGGACGCCCCAGTTCCCCCGCGGTCACTCTTCCGCGGAGGGGTGTGTCTTTGCCGTCACAGAACGGTGATGGACCCGCTATCCACCGTCGCTCAGCGGGAGAGCTGGGCGATGGCGGCGTTAACCTTCTCCTTGCGGGCGAGATATTCGGCGCGCTTCTCGCGCTCGGCCTCCACCACCTCCTCGGCGGCCTTGGCAACGAACTTCTCGTTCGCCAGCTTGCCGTCGATGCGCGCGACCTCCTGATCGAGCTTGGCCGCCTCCTTGGTGAGGCGCTCCAGCTCGGCCTTGAGATCCACGATGCCTTCGAGCGGCAGGGCCACCACCTCGCCGCGCACCACCATCTGCACGCTGGAGGGCGGGGCAACATCGGCGCGGGTGATGCCGGACAGGCGGGCAAGACGGCGCAGCGCATCGTCCCAGGCGGACGCCCGCGCGCGGGTCTCCTCGCTGGCGCCCACCAGAACGAGCGGCACCTGCGCGCCGGCCGGCACGTTCATCTCGGCGCGCACGGAGCGGATCTCGGTGACGAGATCGACCACCCAGCCCACTTCCGCCTCGGCATCGGGCGCCTCCAGCGACAGCGCCGGCCACTCCGCCAGCGCCAGCAGCCCGCTACGGGCCGGGCCCTGCTCGCCGGTGCGCGCCCACAACTCTTCCGTGAGGAAGGGCATGAAGGGATGCAGCAGGCTGAGCGCGACATCCAGAACGAAGGCGGTGGTGGCGCGGGTCTCGTCCTTGGCGGCGCCGTCGGGGCCGGAGAGGACCGGCTTCGCCAGCTCCAGATGCCAGTCGCAGAGCACGTTCCAGATAAAGCGATAGGCCGCGCCCGCCGCCTCGTTGAAGCGATAAGCCTCGATGGCCGCCGTCACCTCATTGGCCGCGCGGGTGGCCTCGCCGAGGATCCAGCGGTTGAGCGTGCCGTTGACCTTAGCCGGATCGAAGCCCTCGGCGCGCACGCAGCCGTTCATCTCGGCGAAGCGCGTGGCGTTCCAGAGCTTGGTCGCGAAGTTGCGATAGCCCTCGACGCGGGAGGTGGCGAGCTTGATGTCGCGCCCCTGAGCCGCCATGGCCGCCAGCGTGAAGCGCAGGGCGTCGGCGCCATACTGGTTGATGAGGTCCAGCGGGTCGATGACGTTGCCCTTGGACTTCGACATCTTGGCGCCCTTCTCGTCGCGGACGAGGGCGTGGATGTAGACGTCCTTGAACGGCACTTCGCCATCCATGAACTCGAGGCCCATCATCATCATCCGGGCGACCCAGAAGAAGATGATGTCGAAGCCCGTCACCAGCACGGAGGTCGGGTAGAACTTCTTCAGTTCCGCCGTCTCGTCCGGCCAGCCCATGGTGGAGAAAGGCCACAGAGCGGACGAGAACCACGTGTCCAGCACGTCCTCGTCGCGGGTGAGGAACTGGGCACGCTTGTCGGCATCGTCGATGAGCGCCTGCGCCTCGTCCGGCGTCAGGTTCTCGGCGGCGACATTCTTGGCGATGGCGGCCTCGAAGGCCGCATCCTCATCCAGCTCGACGAAGACATTGCCGAAGGGGTCGTACCAGGCCGGAATCTGGTGACCCCACCAGAGCTGGCGGGAGACGCACCAGGGCTGGATATTCTCCAGCCACTCGAAATAGGTCTTCTCCCAGTTCTTGGGCACGAAAGTGGTACGGCCCTCGCGCACGGCGGCGAGCGCCGGCTGGGCCAGCGTCTTGGCGTCCACATACCACTGGTCGGTCAGCCAGGGCTCGATGACGACGCCCGAGCGGTCGCCGTGGGGCACGGTGTGGGGATTGGGCTCGATCTTCTCGAGCAGCTCCATCTCCGTGAACAGCTCGACGATGCGCTTGCGGGCGGCAAAGCGGTCCTGGCCGGCGAGCTCGGCGAGAATGCCGGTGGCATCGGGCGCAACGGCATAGGCCTCGGGCCGGGCCTCGAAATCGTCGCGGATGCCGCCGGCGTCGATACGGGCTTCCGCATCGAGCACGTTGATCATCGGCAGGTGGTGGCGCTTGCCGACCTCGAAGTCGTTGAAATCGTGGGCCGGGGTGATCTTCACCGCGCCCGATCCCTTCTCGGGGTCGGAATATTCATCCGCCACGATGGGAATGCGCCGGCCGACCAGCGGCAGCACGACGAATTTGCCGACGAGGTCCGAATAGCGCGGGTCTTCCGGATGCACCGCCACCGCCGTGTCGCCGAGCATGGTCTCGGGGCGCGTGGTGGCGACGATGATGAAGCGGCCGGGCTCGCCCTCCACCGGATAGCGCAGGTGCCAGAGATTGCCCTTCACCTCCACCTGCTGCACCTCGAGGTCCGAGATGGCGGTGAGCAGCTTCGGGTCCCAATTGACGAGGCGCTTGTCCTTGTAGATCAGCCCCTTGCGGTGAAGGTCCACGAACACCTTCAGCACCGCGCGGGACAGGCCCTCGTCCATGGTGAAGCGCTCGCGCGACCAGTCGCACGAGGCGCCGAGGCGCTTCAGCTGGTTGACGATGGTGCCGCCGGATTCGGCCTTCCACGCCCACACCCGCTCCACGAAGGCAGCGCGGCCCATGTCACGGCGGCCCGGCTCCTTGCGCTCCATCAGCTGGCGCTCGACCACCATCTGCGTAGCGATGCCCGCGTGATCGGTGCCCGGCTGCCAGAGCACGTCCTTGCCGCGCATGCGCTCGAAGCGCGCCAGAATGTCCTGCAGCGTGTTGTTGAGCGCATGGCCCATGTG
Source organism: Azorhizobium caulinodans ORS 571 (assembly GCF_000010525.1). GTDB lineage: Bacteria > Pseudomonadota > Alphaproteobacteria > Rhizobiales > Xanthobacteraceae > Azorhizobium > Azorhizobium caulinodans. The sequence goes on from NC_009937.1 coordinate 3,203,297, forward strand.
CAGCGAGCCGGTGACGTTCGGCGGCGGGATCACGATCGAGAAACCGGGCGCGTCCACGCGCTCGGGACGGCCGCAGCGGAAGGCGCCCTCCTTCTCCCATTCGGCCGAAATGCGAGCCTCGACGGCAGCGGGATCAAAGACCTTCTCGAGCATAGGGGCGCTCCGGGACGACTGGCGTCCTCAACAGATGTGTCACGGGCCGGCGGCAGGGACCGGCAGATGGAACGACGCGCTTTCGCGCCACCCGACCTCTTCAGGCCGGCGGCACGGCAGCGTCGCAGCCCGCCGCCGGAACGGCGGACGGACCAGATGCAGTGGAAGGGGTTAAAGCCGCACCACGCCCCTCGCGTCAACGGGGCGGCGGCCTTTGGGCGCGCCGGGCGGCCATGCCTCCGGCGCGGGCGGATCAGCGTCCGCGGGAGACGCGCTCGATCTCGGAACGTACGAGCCGTTCCACGATGTCCGGCAGATGCTCGTCGAGCCAGGTCTTCAGCATGGGCCGGAGCATCTCCTTCATGAGATCCTCGACCGTACGGCCCTGCTCGGGAAGCGTTGCCTCGCCGAGCGTCTCGAACGCCGCCGCAATGGCGGCATCGGCGGTGGGCGAGAGCAGGTCCTTGCGGCGCGGCTCGGGCGGCACCACGCGGGCCATGCGCACCTCCGGCAGGGGCCGGGGCTCTTCGGCGGCGCGTGCTTCTACGGGCACCGGGGCCTCGACGGGCACAGCGGCCGGGACAACCGGCTCGCGAACGGCCGCGCGCACAGGGGCCGATTCGGCCGGGCGCGGCGGCGCATCGTTCAGGCGCGGCAGTTCGCCCAGCAGATCCTCGATGCTGAGATGGGGGATCTCCGCCGGCGGCTGCGGGCGCTCGATGCGGCGTGGGGCCTCGACGGGCAACTCGGCGCGCATGGGCGCAGGCGCTGCCGGACGCGGGGGCACCTCGCGCGGCGGGATCATGTCACGGGCCGGCCCCGGCTCGCGCGACGGCGCGAACTCGCGCAGCGGCGGCAGCTCGCGGGCGGCGGGAAGGTCGCGTCCCGTCAGCTCGGCGCGCGGCGCGGGCTCATGGCGCGGCAAGGGGTCCTGGCGCGGCAAGGGCTCTTGGCGCGGCGGCGGCTCGTGACGCGGGGTGGGCTCGGCGCGCAGAGGCTGCGGGTGCGGTGCAGGCTCCTGACGCATCGCCGTCTCGGGACGGGGCGCGTGCTCCTGCCGGAAGTCCGGACGCGGGGAAGCCGGACGGGGCGCTTCCGTCCGCGGCGCAAAGCGGGGATCGTCCGCATAGGGCGCCGGGCGCTCGCGGTAGGGCTCGCGGCCATCGGCCACCGGGGGCCGCGGCGGACGGGCCTCGGCGCGCGGCGGTTCCTGCGGGCGCGGGGCAGCGGGCGGAGCCGCCCGCCGTCCGGCATCCGGCTCATCATCGGAAATGATGCGCCGGATGGAGGCCAAGATCTCCTCCATGGAGGGTTCTTGCGGCTTTGGATATGCGGACATGCTGCGCCCTCGGCCGAAGACGTCCTTCAAGCTGCGTGGAACGCTGAGCTTTTTCATGGACGTCAGAATCGCCACCTAAGGTCGAAGTATGTCATGGCACCGGACCACCACAACAGATTGGGGGCCGGCCATCCAAGGGTTAATTATTATTTACCGTCCGGCGTCCGGATGCCAGCCCAGGCATCGCGCACCTGATCATAGTGCACGCGGGCATCATAGACCGGCACCTTCAGGCCCAGCGTCACCGCATCCAGCTTGCCGACGGAGGAGAGCAGCGAGTAGGCCGCCACCACACGGTCGCGCTGCGCCGTCACGAGGTTGGACTTGGAGGTGGTGAGATCGGTCTGGGCGTTCAGCACGTCGGTGGTGGTGCGCTGGCCCACGCGCCACTCTTCGCGGACGCCTTCGAGCGCCAGCGTGTTGGCGGCAACGGAGGCCTGGGCCGACTGGATCTGCGCCTTCGCGGCTTCCAGCGCGCCCCAGTACTGCACCGTGTTGGCGCGCACCGTATCGCGGTTCACGTCCACCTCGATGCGGGCCTGCGTGAGCAGTTCCTTGGACTGGCGGATGGCGGAATATTCGGCGCCGCCCTGATAGATCGGCACCGTCAGGTTCAGCGCCACTGAGGCCGAGCTGGTGCTGTCCACCGCGCTGTTCTGGTCATAGCCCTGGGCGAGCTGGCCCTGAACGCTGACCACGGGCGCGAGGCCCGCCTCGGACATCTTCACCTGGAACATGGCCGCATCGACGGCGAACTTGGACGCCTGGATGGCCGGGTGCGTGGACAGGCCGGCCGCGACGGCCTTGTCGACGGTGGGCGGCAGCATGAACTCGATGGACTTGGGCGCCGTCAGCTTGCCCGGCTCCACACCGATCACCTGGCGGTAGGTGGCCTTGTAGGCCTGCAGATTCGCGACCGCCTGGGCCACCTGATAGTTGGCCGTGGCCACCTGCGCCTCGGCCTGCGCCACGTCGGTGCGGGTCACCTCACCCACATTGAAGCGGTCGCGGGTCGCCCGCAGTTCCTGCTGCAACGCGGCGAGGTTCTGATTCTGCAACTCCAGCAGGGCAATGCCCTGCAGGACGTTCATATAGGCCGTCACCGCGTTGAGCAGGATGGTCTGCTCGGTGTTGCGCAGGGTCTCCCGCGAGCCCTTGACGGACGACTCCGCCTTCTGGGTGGTGCTGGCGGTGAGGAAGCCGTTGAAGATGGTCTGCGAGACCGTGAGGTTCACCGAACGCGGCACGAGCGAGTTGGTCGCGATCGTCCCGGACGAATTGGTGCGGGCATACTGCCCGCCCACGCTGGCACCGGCGGACACGTTCGGACGATAGCCCGACAGGGCCTGCGGCACGCTTTCGTCCGTGGCACGGGTGCCGGCGCGCTGCGAGTTGAGGCTGGGGTTGTTGACGTAAGCCTGTCCGAGCGCCGTCTCGAGGGTTTGGGCGGACACGCTGGAGGTCCATGCCAGACCGGAGACTACGGCCGCCGCAGCAAGAACTGACAGGCGTCGGCAAAAATGCGTCGCAAGCGACATTGAGTTCTCCCGAACCGCGGCTCCGCCCCGAGCTGTATCTGAAAGCCAGACACGCGGATTGAATTCAGACCATATCCAGCGACACCAGACGAGAAAACCGACCGGTTCGATAACCAATTGTTTTTTGGCGCACCGCGGCAGATCGGACACAGGTCCGTTCCGCCGCCGCGCGACACGGCGCAGAGCCTAGAAAGTGAAGCGCTGCGGCGCCTCGAAGCCCGGCAGCGTGGGCACGGAGGCGTTGAACACCACCCGCTCGGACACCGCACCGCCCACCTTGGTGTAGATCACCGCATGGGCCGCACCGCCCCGGCCGACCACCGCCACGAGGCGACCGCCGTCCTTGAGCTGGTCGAACAGGGCCTGCGGCACCACATCCACGGCGCCGTTGAGAAGAATCACGTCGTAAGGCCCCTCGGCTGCCCAGCCGGCGGTGAGCGGTCCCTTGAGGACGGCGACGTTGGTGATGGCCAGTTCGCTCAGCACGGCGTTGGCGGCGGCGACGAGGTCGGCATCATCCTCCAGCGCCACCACCTGCTGCGAGAGGCGGGCGAGGACGGCGGCCGAATAGCCGGTGCCGGCGGCCACATCGAGCACGATCTCGTCGGCCTGCACGTCGGCGAGCTGAATCAGCTTGGCGAGCACCATCGGCTCGATCAGATAGCGGGCCGGCTGCTGGGCGGTCGCGGCGCGGATCACCAGATCCTCGTCGATATAGGCCAGCGACTTGAGGTTGGCGGGAACGAAGCGCTCGCGCGGCATCTCCATCATGGCGGCCACGATGCGCAGATCCGTCACGTCATTGGCGCGCACCTGGGAATCGACCATCCCCCGGCGCAGTTCCGCGTAATCGACCATCGTAATCCTCCGCCACATCCCGGCGAGCCATGTTTCGGACTCAAGAGCCACACCGCCGCCATTTTTGCAAGGCGGCGGCTGCGCTTCAGAGCCGAACCGGACCGCTTATTGCCCGATGTCGGCAAGGCCCGTGAACGTGACCTGCCGGAAGATCACGTGATCGCCCGCCTTCAACTGCTCGAACGGCTGGTTGGCCGGAACCGGCACCACAAGGCTGTTGCCCGCCGGCCCCTGGAGCGTCACCGAACGGGTGTCGGCGGCCAGCGCCGTGATGGTGGCGGCGAATTCGCGGCGATCGGTCACCACGGCGCCGGGCTTGGCACCGAGCGGGGCGGTGTCCACCGTCACCACATTGGTCGGCACGGGCGTGCCGTCATTGGGATGGACAACGCTGATGTTCGTCACCTGCTCGATCACCAGCTTGATCTCGTCGCCGACCTTCACCTGCGGGAGATTCTTGACCTCCGGACCGGCCTTCAGGGCTGACCAGTTGCCGTCGGCGGCGACCAGCGTCACCACCCGCTTGTCGAGATCGAGGGCGGAGACCTTGGCCACGCTCTGGACGGCGCGGACGACGGTGATTTCGAGAATCGGCTGGGCCAGCGCCAGCCCCGGCGTGAGGAGCGCCGTCGCGAGCACGAAGGCCATTCGGAGAGCGGGACGGCGCATGGGGATCAATCCTCTTCCGCAGGGAGATGCCCCTGTGTGCCGTAACGAAGTAACGCTTTCAAGACGCACGCAATGACGCGGCGGTGGGGATTTCAGGCCGGTTTTCAGCGCCATCCCCAACCGCTGCATCCGCCCCTCTTGCCCCCGGCGTCCGAGTGCTTTAGGTAGCCGGCACGTGAGGCCACGTGGCGGAGTGGTTACGCAGAGGACTGCAAATCCTTGCACCCCGGTTCGATTCCGGGCGTGGCCTCCAGTTCAGCGACCCCGCCGTGCCCCGTCCGCCCGGTCGCCTGAAGGCCCGCAGATGGCCCGCTGCTTCTCCCCTTGAAGGAAGATCGGTCGCCACCGGGCGATGTGCCGTGCCGCAACGTCGGCGCGAGCGCCCGCCGCGGCTGAGCCTCCGCGGCAATTGACTTGCCGCCGGGATGGCGGTTGATGGATCGGCGCGCACGGCTCGCGCCTGGAGATGTTCATGAGCTTCCAACCGTTGGATCGCCTGCGGGCATCCATGGACAAGAGCGAGAGCTTCAGCGTGCTGCGGCGCCTGTTCCTCGCGGACGGACGTCGACACTGGAAAGGCTACGCCACCGCCTTCGCCTTCATGGGCCTGATGGCCTTCTCGACCGCCGGCATGGCCTGGCTGATGCGCGATGCGGTGAACACCATCTTCGTCACCCCCACCTTCTGGGGCGTCTGGATGGTGGCGCTCGGCGTCATGGGCCTCTCGCTCGTCAAGGGCGTCTCCGCCTACGGCCAGAATGTCACCATGGCGCGGGTCGGCAACCGCATCGTCGCCGACAACCAGAAGAAGGTCTTCGACCACCTTCTGGGGCAGGACATCTCCTATTTCGCCGCCCGCCACACGGCGGACATCTCCATGCGCCTCCAGAACGGTGCCAATTCGGCCCGCGACGCGCTGAACCTCGTCATCACCTCCATCGGCCGCGACGCCCTGTCCCTGGTGTCGCTGGTATCCGTGGCGGTGGTGCAGGACCCCTCCCTCGCGCTGGTCGCGGTGGTGCTGATGCCGGCGGCGGTGATCGGCACCCGCAAGCTGATCAAGAAGGCCAAGAGCATCTTCCGCAAGGAGTTCGCCAGCGGCGTGAAGCTCTCCTCCATCACGCTGGAGGTCATCCAGGGCATGCGCACGGTGAAGGCCTACGGGCTGGAAGAGACCATGCGCGGCCGCGTCCATACCTATGTGAACGACGTGGAGCGCGCCGCCAACAAGCTGGTGCGTACGCAGGCCAAGTCGAGCCCGCTCATGGAGACGCTGGGCGGCTTCGCCATCGGCGGCGTGATCCTCTATGCCGGCTACAACGTGATGTTCGTGGGCAAGAGCCCCGGCGAGTTCTTCTCGGTGCTCACCGCGCTGCTGCTGGCCTATGAGCCGGCCAAGCGCCTCGCCCGCTTCCATGTGGACCTCACCGCCCATGTGATCGGCGCCCACATGCTGTTCGAGATGCTCGACCTGCCGGCCGCCGAGACCGACGACGCGGCACGCCCGTCGCTTCCGGCCGGTGCCGGGCGCGTCGCCTTCGAGGACGTGGTGTTCGGCTATCGGCCCGGCGAACCGGTGCTGCGCGGCTTCAACTTCGTGGCCGAGCCGGGCCAGACGACGGCCCTCGTCGGCCCGTCCGGCGGCGGCAAGACCACCGTCATCAATCTCATCGAGCGCTTCTACTCGCCCGCCTCCGGCGTCGTGAGCATCGACGGCAACGATGTCACGCAGTTCAACCGTCACTCGGTGCGCGCCCTCACCGCGCTCGTGAGCCAGGATGTCTATCTGTTCTCCGGAACCGTGCGCGAGAACATCGGCTTCGGCCGGGAGGGCGCGAGCGAGGACGAGATCATCGCCGCGGCCAAGGCGGCCTATGCGCACGACTTCATCATGGGCTTCGAGAACGGCTACGACACCCATGTGGGCGAGCACGGCGCCCAGCTCTCGGGCGGCCAGCGCCAGCGCATCGCCATCGCCCGCGCCTTCCTCAAGAACGCGCCCATCCTGCTGCTGGACGAAGCCACCGCCGCCCTCGACAGCGAGAGCGAGGCGGAGGTGCAGAAGGCGCTCCAGAAGCTCCAGGCGAGCCGCACCACCATCGTCATCGCCCACCGCCTCCAGACTGTGGTGCGGGCGGACCGGATCTGCGTCGTCGAGCACGGGCAGATCGCCGAGAGCGGGCGCCACGATGAACTGATGGCGCGGCGCGGCCGCTACTACAATTTCTACCAGGTGCAGTTCGCCCACGAGCACGAGCAGGACGCCGCCGGCGAAGTGCAGGCGGAGGAAGCCCGCCTTACCGCCTGAGGAACAAGCAAAACGGACGGCGCCGGATGCGGCGCTGTCCACAAGCCGGAATGCCTTGAGGCTCAAGGGCTGGCGCGAGATATCCACCGGATCGGGAACAATCTCGCAGAAATCCGCTTTCCCTGACTTCACAACGCGCCGGTCGATTGCTACATAGCCGGCCTCGGGTTGAGAGACACCCGTTCCCCGGTAGCTCAGTGGTAGAGCAACCGGCTGTTAACCGGTTGGTCGCTGGTTCGAATCCGGCCCGGGGAGCCACATTCGAAGGGATCGAGCTTGAATGAGCTCGATCCCTTTTCGATTCTCAAGCCTGTGATTATGCTCGGGCCGGAGCCGAGCCGACCGGGTCGCGCTCCGTGTTCACGGGTTCCGTCGGATGTTCCGCTCTCGCGTGATCGCGGCCTTCGTCATGGCCAGCGCCCTTTTCACGGGGGCCGGCCCGTTTCCGGCGCGCGCGGCCGATCCTTCCCCCGTCACATTGCCCTATATCGATGCTCCGGCGGGCGGCACGGCTCTGAACCATGTGCCGCATCTGATGGTGTCCGTCGGCGGCGGGCCGGCGCGGCGCGCGGTGCTCGACACCGGGTCAACCGGCCTCGTCATCGCCGCCAAGGCGATTCCGGATTTCGAGCACCTGCCCCGCATCGGGCCACGCAGCATCACCTATCGCAGCTCCGGGCGCGTCGTGCATGGCGTGATGGTTCTGGTGCCCGTGACCATCACCGGCGCCGACGGCACGTCCGTGACCACGACGCCGATTCCCGTGCTGGCCACCCAATGGCGCGACTGCCTGCCCCATGCCCGGCGCTGCGTGCCGGCGCGCGACCTCAATGAAGGCGCCATGATCGGCATCGGCTACGGCCATGAGGCCACTAACGCCAAGGTCAGCGGGGCGGCGAAGAACCCCTTCCTCCATGTGGCCGGCATGGACGCCGCAGGCCCCTTGCGACCCGGCTATGTGGTCACCCGCAGCGCCGTCACGGTGGGGCTGCCGCCGACGCTGCCGGAGGGTTTCAGCCTCGTGCGGCTGGACCGGCAGCGCGGCAATGGCGACTGGAGCCTGCCGCCCGCCTGCGTGCGGCTCGACGGCGCCAAGCCGCTGTGCGGGCCGCTCAGCGTGGATACGGGCATTCCGGACATGATCCTCACCCTGCCTTATGCGGTGCGCCGCCGCCTGGCCGGGCCGCGCGGCTACCTGCCGCCGCCGAACCGCATCGACGTCAGCGTCGGCCGGGGCGCGGAGCCTGCGGCGCAGTATGTGTTCAGCATCGGTGCCCGCGACAGCGCGAGCCCGCCGGGCACCGACCCGCGCCGGGTTCTTCTGGCCGCCGAGCCGCACCCCATCCGCGTGAACACGGGCCTGCGTTTCCTCAACGCCTATGACATCATCTACGACCCGGTGGGCGGGCAGGCCGGCTATCGTCCGCATCCGCTCTGAGGCGGCCGGCATCCGTCGGGGGACGGCAAAGCCCACGCACAGCGTGAACCATCCACACAGCTTGAGCGTTAGCACAGGGTCCATGAGGAACCCGCACGCTTGACCCAGACGACGCCCCTTGAGGATTTCGCCAGCGCCCTGCGCGCCCGTCTTGCAGCCCCTGATCCCGATGCTGCGCTGATCGCCTTTCGTGACGCGGTGCTGGACGCCGCCGATCTCATCGGCACGCAGGCGGAGACCGACCCGCGCGGCAAGAGCCCCATCGCTGGTCTCGCCGCCGTGCTCCTCACGCGGGCCTTTCTTCGCAGCGGCGTGCCGGAGGCGGTGGCACCCTTCCTTTCCGCCTTCGCCGTGCGCTGGGCGAAAGCCCCGCCGCCGGCGGCTCTGGAGCGCGCGCCGTGGCTCGCGGCGCGGGTGTCCAGCCAGCGGCCGCTCAGCGATCCGGAGGATGCGCTCGACTATCTGCGGATCAGCTATCCCTATCTCGAAGGCGTCTTCATCGAACTGGCGGCGGCACGCGGCGATCAGGCAGAGCTCGTCTCCCGCATCTGCGCCTTTGCGAGCTACCGCCGGCAGAAGAATGACGCGCGTGGCCAAGGCCCGCTGGCGGCCGACATCGCGGAACGGGCGGAGGCGGAGCGCTATGGCCCCTTCCGCTATGATCCCGGTTTCGTCCTGGAAAAGCAGTTGGAGGCCTTCCGCCTCGGCCCACTGGACGGGCGGCTGGAGACGGTGCGGGCGTTCGAGGCGCTGACGCTCGAGAATGCGCTGCTCAGCCGGCAGCCGGCGCGCGCCCTGCCGCTCATCGACGAACGGCTGGAGGTGCATCTCTCGGGCCCCATCGCCGATGGCGAACATTTCGTCTTCAATGCCATCTGCGTCCTCTCCGTGCTCGGCGCGTTCGACCGCGCGCTCGACGCAGCCCGGCGGCTGATCCGGCGCGGCTATGGGCTGCCGTGGCGCTTCCTCAAGGACCGCTCCGACAGGGACTGGACCCGCGAGATGGGGCAGGACGAATGGCTGGCGCCCCTCCACGCGCTGCCAGCCTATGACGCCTTCCTCGCCGAATACGTGCTGGCGCCGCCCTCCCCTCCCGAAGGCCCTGCCCTCACCCCGCCCTGTGCCGTGCACGACGGCGTCCTCGGCGGCAAGGCCAGCAAGAGATGCTTCATCTCGGGTAAGACGGTTGCGCCGGGAACCGGGATCGTGCGGGTGCGCCGCCTGCGGGGCATCAGCGCGGAGAGCGATTTCAACCTGGCGGACAAGGCCGCCTTCGAGGCCTCGGACTGGCAGGCAGCGCGGGTTGCGCTGGAAACCTGCACCATGCCCGTAAACTGGCTGTTTCCGGACCCGCGGCTCCAGCACGGCACGTGGGACAGCCCCCACGTCGCAGCCTTCTGCTTCGACGTGGCCCGTGCTCCGGAAAAGCTCGACATCCAGCGGGCGGTGGACCTGCTCGCCGCGTTCGAGCCGCCGCCCATGCGCTTCCTCTGGACGCCCGAGCGCTACCAGTGGCGCGAGCCCTTCGCGCCCTGTGCGGGCGACGACATGCACGGCGACGCGGCCCGGCTCGCCTGGCGCCTCGTGCGCACGGGGCATGGCGCGGAGATGCTGCGCCGCGCCTCAGCCCTGCCGCAGATCGAAGGCGACAAGCTCGTCGCGCTGCTCGCCACCTTCGACATCCCGGAGCTGCGGGCGGGCGCCGCCCGGCACTTCGACCTGCCGGACCTGCCGGAGATCATGCACCTCGTCTTCGCCAGCCGGCTGACCTTCGAGGATCATCTGCGGCTTGCCGATTATGGTTCGGCCCACCCCCGCTTCCGCGCCGCCATGGTGGCGGCCATGCGGGCCTATGGGGTGCATCTCTATTCCAACAGCCACGTCACCGCGGACTGGTTCCTTCAGGGGCTGGAACACTATGCCTATGCGCACGGGTGCCAGCTCCTGTTTCTCCTCATCCACCATCCGCAGGAGGACCCGGTGCTCGCGAAGGTGCTGGAGACGGGCTGGCTGCCGCGCAACCACAACACCTATGACGGCTACGACAATGCCGCGCCCTTCTATCTTCGCGCGGCGATGTTCCACATCGCCCTCCACCAGCCGGACGCGCTCGACGTCTGGGTGGACAGTGCGCGCCTCAGGGACATCAGCACCATGGCCAAGGATCGCGAGACCTTCCGCCTCATGGAAGCCCATCGGAAGAAGAAAACCGGCCGCCGGAAGACGGGGACCTGAGCCATGAGCATGCTGCGCGCCATCGGCTTCATTTTCTTCGTGCTGGGCCTCGGCTTTCTCATCGCCTGCGGCGCGCTGACCTGGCACACGGACCGCTTCATCCGCACCGCCGCGCGGGCGCTGGGCGTGGTGATCGCGCTCGATGCCAGCCGCAGCGACGGCAAGACCTATTACGCGCCGGTGGTGCGCTTCCGCACGGCGGAAGGACGGGAGCTGATGTTCACCAGCAAATGGCGGTCGCATCCTGCCGACTTCGACGTGGGGGAACAGGTGGAGGTGCTCTATCCGCCGGACCGGCCGGGCGATGCCAGCATCGGCAGCCTCTGGCAGCAGCGGGGCGTCAGCCTCATCCTCGGCTTCATGGCCTTCGTCTTTCTGGTGGTCGGCGTCTGCGGCATCGTCTTCGGCCGCGTGCCGAAGGCTCCGGCGCCTGCCGCCCCACCGTCTTCCTGAGGGCGGCGCGCCGTCGCGTTACCATCCTCCGTCCGCGAGGCGTATGATCCTCCCGTCTGGTCCGCGCGTAATCGCCTCGGGTCCGCGCGCGGCTGGCCCGGAAGAGGGAGAACAGCCATGAGCGCCGCCGGCACCGCCGTCATCTGGTTCCGAGACGACCTGCGCCTTGCGGACAATCCCGCGCTCGCCGCCGCGGCCGCCAGCGGGCGGCGGGTCCTCGCGCTTTATGTGCTGGACGAGGACAGCCCCGGCGTCCGCGCGCTCGGCGGCGCCGCGCTCTGGTGGCTGGCGGGATCGCTGCGGGCGCTGAAGGCGGAACTCGGCCAGCATGGCGTGCCCCTCGTGCTGCGGCGGGGGGAGGCCGGGCGCATCGTGCCGGACGTGGCGCGTGCCGCGGGTGCCGACCTCGTCGCCTTCAACTGGCGGGCGGGCAAGGCGGAGCAGGCGGTGGACGAGGCGGTGGCCCGCCATCTTTCGGCCGCCGGCGTGACGGTGGAGCGCACGCTCGGCCATCTGCTCCACGCGCCCGGCAGCGTGCGGGGCACGGGCGGCGGCCTGCCGCGCACCTTCTCCTCCTTCATGCGGGCGGCGGTGAAGGGGCGCGACATCGGCCGCACCCTGCCCGTTCCGCGCCTCAACGGCGCCGCGCCCCTGCCCTGCGATGATCTGGAGGAGTGGGCGCTTGAGCCGACACAGCCCGACTGGGCCGGCGGACTGCGCACCACATGGCATCCCGGCGAAGCGGCGGCGCGAGCCCGGCTCGAAGCCTTCCTCGCCGATGGTCTTGCCGGCTATGGCGAAGGCCGCGACCGGCCGGACCAGACCCATGTGTCGCGCCTTTCGCCCTATCTGCGCTTCGGGGAGATCTCGCCCCGGCAGGTGCTGCTGGCGGCGCTCGCCGCGGGCGATGCGGGCACCGTCCCGGCCAAGGACGTGCAGAAGTTCGAGGCCGAGCTCTACTGGCGGGAATTCTCCCACCATCTCCTCTTTGCGGTGCCGGACCTCGCGCGCCGCAACCTGCAAGCCTCCTTCGACGCCTTCCCGTGGCGCGAATGCCCCGGCGACCTCAAGAAATGGCAGAAGGGCCGCACCGGCTATCCCATCGTGGACGCGGGCATGCGCCAGCTCTGGCAGACCGGCTGGATGCACAATCGCGTGCGCATGATCGTCGCCTCCTTCCTCTGCAAGCACCTCCTGTTGCCCTGGCAGGATGGCGAACTGTGGTTCTGGGACACGCTGGTGGATGCGGACCTCGCCAACAATGCCGCAAGCTGGCAGTGGGTGGCGGGCTCGGGCGCCGACGCCGCGCCCTATTTCCGCATCTTCAATCCGGTGCTTCAGGGCGAGAAATTCGATCCCGAGGGCACCTATGTGCGCACCTATGTGCCCGAGCTGAAGGACGTGCCCGCCCGCCTCATCCACCAGCCCTGGAGCGCGCCGCTGGAGTTGACGCGATACGGCGTGCGGCTCGGCCGCGACTATCCCGAGCCCATGGTGGAGCATGGCGCCGCCCGCGACAGAGCGCTGCGGGCATTCGAGCATACCCGCAAGGATCTGCGCTCGGCGGGCTGATCCCGCCGCCCCGCCCCTCCTCTCTTTCAAAGCTCCCCGCGCCACGGGACCGGCGGCGCGGTTGCCGCCGCCTGCCCCCTTGGCTAGATTGCACGGAACAATCAGGGTGGTTCAGATGAATTTCCGTGACGGACTTGTGGAATCCATCGGCAATACGCCGCTCATCAAGCTGAAGAAGGCGTCCGAACTCACGGGCTGCACCATCCTCGGCAAGGCCGAGTTCATGAACCCCGGCCAGTCGGTGAAGGACCGCGCCGCGCTCGGCATCATCCGCGACGCCATCGCCAAGAAGCAGATCGAGCCCGGCGGCGTCATTGTCGAGGGCACGGCGGGCAATACCGGCATCGGCCTCGCGCTGGTGGCCGCCCCCTTCGGCTTCAAGACCGTCATCGTCATTCCCGAGACCCAGTCGCAGGAAAAGAAGGACATGCTGCGGCTTGCTGGCGCGACCCTCGTGGAAGTGCCGGCGGTGGCGTATGCTAACCCCAACAATTACGTGAAGGTCTCCGGCCGCCTCGCGCAGGAGATCGCCAAGACCGCCCCGCACGGCGCCATCTGGGCCAACCAGTTCGACAATGTCGCCAACCGGCAGGCGCATATCGACACCACCGGCCCGGAAATCTGGGATCAGACGGACGGAAAGGTGGACGGCTTCGTGAGCGCGGTGGGCACCGGCGGGACCTTTGCCGGTGTCGGCATGGCGCTGAAGGCGCGCAACAAGGACGTGAAGATCGCCCTCGCCGATCCGCTCGGGGCCGCGCTCTATTCCTATTACACCACGGGTGAACTGAAGGCCGAGGGCTCCTCCATCACCGAGGGCATCGGACAGGGCCGCATCACCGCGAACCTTGAGGATGCGCCGGTGGACCATGCCTTCCAGATCACCGACGAGGAGGCCGTGCCCATCGTCTTCGATCTCCTGGAGCACGAGGGCCTGTGCCTCGGCGGCTCGTCCGGCATCAACATCGCCGGCGCCATCCGCCTCGCGAAGGAGCTGGGACCGGGGCACACGATCGTAACCATCCTGTGCGATTACGGGACGCGCTATCAGTCGAAGCTGTTCAATCCGGACTTTCTGCGCTCCAAGAACCTGCCGGTGCCCGCCTGGCTCGAAGCCAGGGCGGATGTGCCGAACGTGCTCGTCTGATCCTCTCTCCTCCCCTTCGAGGCCCGCTCATGACCGCCACCACCTTCGTCTCCACCGAATGGCTCGCCGCCAACCTCGGCACCCCCGGCCTCGTGGTGGTGGACGGCTCCTGGCACATGCCCGCCACGGGCCGCGACAGGCGGGCGGAATATGAGGCCGCGCACATTCCCGGCGCGGTCTTCTTCGATCTCGACGGCATTTCGGCCCATGACACCGACCTGCCCCACATGCTGCCCGGCGCGGAGGCCTTCGCGGCGGCGGTGGGCGCGCTCGGCATTTCGGAGAAGAGCCGCATCGTGGTCTATGACGCCGCCGGTTTGTTCTCGGCGCCGCGCGTGTGGTGGACCTTCAAGGCCTTCGGCGCAACGGATGTTGCGATTCTCGACGGCGGCCTGCCCAAGTGGACGTCGGAAGGCCGGCCGACCGAACAGGGGACGGTAACACCCGCGCCGCAGACCTTCTCGGCGCAGCTCGATGCATCCATCGTGGCGGATATCAGCCGCATTGAGCGGGTTCTCACGGATGGTGCCGCCCAGGTCCTGGATGCCCGCGCGGCGGAGCGTTTCGCCGGTGTGGCGCCCGAGCCGCGTCCCGGCCTGCCCTCAGGGCATATGCCCGGCGCCTTCAACCTGCCGGTCGGCAAGGTGGTGCGCGACGGCCGCCTCGTGTCGCCGGACGAGATCCGCAGCGCCGTTGCGGCCTCTGGACTCGATCTGTCCCAGCCGGTGATCACCTCCTGCGGCTCCGGCGTCACGGCGGCCATTCTCTGGGTGGCGCTGGAGACCATCGGCACCCGCCCGCAGGCGCTCTATGACGGCTCCTGGACCGAATGGGCCTCGCGCGGAAAGCCCATCGCGGTCGATCCGAAGTGAGGAAAGATCAGGCGCCCATACAACTCTAGGGCGCGAAATCGCAACCTTCGCGCAAGCTCCAGGGAAAACCCTCTCCTCGCGACGCATTTCGAGCGCGGCCAACGGCGCACGCTCCTGATACCGCAGCGTCAGTGTCGCCCCATTCGGGTCGGCAAACGGTCAAGGAGGGGGAACCATGTCCTTCAAGAATATGCCGATCATGTTGAAGATCGGCGTCGTGATCCTGCTGTTGGGCGCGTGTGCCATCGGTGGCACATTCATCGCCGGCTCCAAGGTGGCCTCGGTGTCCGAAAGTTATCAGGGCGCCATCAAGGACGATGCCGGCTTTCTGCAATTGGCGCGCCTGAACCGTCAGGTCGTTGGAGTTCAGCGGTCGATTTATCAGCTCGTGATTGCCGAAGCGCCGGAGGAGGTCAAAACGGCCGAGGACCGGCTGACTTCGACGATCAATCTGCTCGACACGCGCGTGAAGGACGCCAAGGCCCTGTTGCCCAAGCTGTCCGGCCAGATCGACCAGATCGCATCGGACATCAAAGGCGCGCTCGCCGGCAGCGCCTGCGGTCCGACCATCAAGGCCGCCCGCGAGACCTCTGGCGCGGAGGCGATCGTCAAGGCAGGACGCATGATGGTCAACGAATGCGATCCGGTGCTGCGCGGCTCCGTCGAGAGCATCACCAAGCTGATCGATGCGGCGGTCATCGAGAACAAGAAGTCTCTCTCGGAGCTGGAAGCCGCCACTGCCAGCACGATCATGTCCCTCAACATTGTGATGGGCCTTGCTGTCTTCGTGTCGCTCGTCATCGCCGGTCTGGTGGCCCGTTTCGGCATCGTGAAGCCCATCAACGGCCTGCTTGCGGTGATGACGCAGATCCAGAGTGGCAATCTCTCCGTGACGGTGCCGGACACCGAGCGCCGCGACGAAGTGGGCACCATCGCCAAGAGCGTCGAGACGTTCCGCCAGGGCCTTGAGGAAGCCGAGCGCCTGCGGCAGGAGGCGGCCCTTCAGGAGCAGCGTTCCGCCGAGAAGGTGCGCAATGAGCGTCTCCAGATCGCCTCGAACTTCGAGGCCACCATGGGCGCGCTCGCCCGTGCCTTC
Organism: Azorhizobium caulinodans ORS 571; assembly: GCF_000010525.1. Classification (GTDB taxonomy): domain Bacteria; phylum Pseudomonadota; class Alphaproteobacteria; order Rhizobiales; family Xanthobacteraceae; genus Azorhizobium; species Azorhizobium caulinodans. Next base: position 3,218,975 of record NC_009937.1, read on the forward strand.
GCCCAGTCCTCGCAGGAGATGTCAGAAGCCGCCCGCAGCCTCGCGGCGACCGCCGAGGAAACCTCCCGTCAGGCGGAAGCCGTGGGCGGGGCGGCGGAGGAAGCCAGCACCAATGTGAGCACGGTTGCCGCCTCCACCGAGGAGATGACCGCCTCCATCCGCGAGATCGCGGCGCAGGTGACCCAGACGGCCACCATCGCCACGGCCGCCGCCAGCGAAACCGCCCGCACCCAGACGGAGATCATCGAGCTCTCCCAGTCGGCGGCCAAGATCGGCGAAGTGGTGGATCTCATCACCAACATCGCCAGCCAGACCAACCTGCTGGCGCTCAATGCCACCATCGAGGCGGCGCGCGCCGGCGAGATGGGCAAGGGCTTTGCCGTCGTGGCGCAGGAGGTGAAGCAGCTCGCCGCCCAGACCGCCAAGGCCACCGAGGAAATCGCCGGCAAGGTGGGCGAGATCCAGCAGGCCACCAACCGCTCGGTGGAATCCATCGACCGCATCGTGACCACCATCGGCCAGATCCAGACGGCGGCCTCCACCGTCGCCTCCGCGGTCGAGGAACAGGGCGCCGCCACCGCCGAGATCGCCAGCAACACCCAGCAGGCGGCGCGCGGGACGGAGACGGTGAACCACAACATCGCCGGCGTCGGCCGCGCCGCCGAGATGACCGGCGCCGCTTCCAGCCAGCTCATGACGCTGTCCCAGTCCATCACCAGCCAGGCCCAGCAGCTCAAGCTGGAAGTGGAACAGGTGGTGGCGAACCTGCGCGCCGGCTAAGCCCCCAGCCAACCGCAGTGAGGAAGGGCTCCGTGCCTCGCGCACGGGGCTCTTTTCACGCCTTGCGGCAATTGGGCCCATGACAGGCGATTACAAGGCTCGCGCAAGCATGCGGTACGCTCATACATCCACCACATGAGCGGTTTGCCGGTCCCGTTGTGTTGGGCTGGGGGGAACAGCCGTCCCCATGTGCCAGTGATGGGGGATCGCATGTCTTTCAAAAACCTATCGGTCATGCTCAAGATCGGCGCGATTGTTCTGATGCTCAGCGCATGTGCTGGCGTCGGCGTAGCACTGCTGAGCAGTCAGTTGCACACCGTGATCGGCACCTACGATGCCGTCATCAAGAATGACGAAGCCGCAGTGCTGGCTCTCGTCCGGTACAATCGCCAGGTCGCCGTGCTCCAGCGCGCCCTCTATCAGATCGCGGTGGCGTCGACGCCGGAACAGTCGGCGGCGGCCGACAAGGAGCTGTCGGATGCCCTGGCAGCCATGAACAACCGCCTCAAGGAAGCCAAGGCGGCGTCCGAGCAGGTTGGTGCGATCGCCCAGTCGTTCAGCGCACGGGTGGACGCGGCCATGGCGAGCCCCTGCGGCCCCGTGATCAAATTCGCTCGCGAGGCGATGGACCCGCAGTCCATCGTCACCGCCGGCCAGCGCATGACCAACGAGTGCGATGCCGCCCTGAAGCCCATCGGGCAGGAGATCGTGCGAGCCAATGATCGCATAACGGCGGAGTTGAACCAGCGCACCGACGCCGTGCGCGACGATGCGCTGCGCCTCGCCACGCTCATCACCACCGCGCTCGCCATCGCCGTCCTCGTCTGCTTCGGCCTCGGCTTCGCCGTCGCCCGCTATGGCATCGTGGTGCCCATCAATCGCGTGCTCGGCGTGATGTCGGACATCCAGGCCGGCAAGCTTCAGGTCAAGGTGCCTGATACGGATCGCGGTGACGAGGTGGGCACCATCGCCAAGAGCGTGGAAACCTTCCGCCAGGGCCTTGAGGAAGCCGAGCGCCTGCGGCAGGAGGCCGCCCTTCAGGAGCAGCGTTCCGCCGAGAAGGTGCGCAACGAGCGCCTCCAGATCGCGGCGAATTTCGAGGCGACCATGGGCAATCTCGCCCGCGCCTTCGCGCAGTCGTCCCACGAGATGTCCGATGCCGCCCGGAGCCTTGCCGCCACCGCCGAGGAGACCTCCCGCCAGGCGGAAGCCGTGGGCGGGGCGGCCGAGGAAGCCAGCACCAACGTGAACACCGTCGCCGCCTCCACCGAGGAGATGACCGCCTCCATCCGCGAGATTTCGGCGCAGGTCTCGCAGACCGCCACCATCGCCACCGCCGCCGCGGCGGAAACCTCCCGCACGCAGACCGAGATCATCGAGCTCTCCCAGTCGGCGGCCAAGATCGGCGAAGTGGTGGATCTCATCACCAACATCGCCAGCCAGACCAACCTGCTGGCGCTCAACGCCACCATCGAGGCAGCACGCGCCGGCGAGAGTGGCAAGGGCTTCGCCGTGGTGGCGCAGGAGGTGAAGCAGCTCGCCGCCCAGACCGCCAAGGCCACCGAGGAGATCGCCGGCAAGGTGGGCGAGATCCAGCAGGCCACCAACCGCTCGGTGGAATCCATCGACCGCATCGTGACCACCATCGGCCAGATCCAGACGGCGGCCTCCACCGTCGCCTCGGCGGTCGAGGAACAGGGCGCCGCCACCGCCGAGATTGCCAGCAACACCCAGCAGGCGGCGCGCGGCACGGAGACGGTGAACCACAACATCGCCGGCGTCGGCCGCGCCGCCGAAATGACCGGCGCTGCGTCCAGCCAGCTCATGACGCTGTCCCAGTCGATCACCGACCAGGCCCAGCAGCTCAAGCGGGAAGTGGAACAGGTGGTGGCGAACCTGCGGGCCGGCTGATCGCCACTATCTCTTGGAAACAAAACGGAAAGGGCCCCGCACGGGGCCCTTTCACGCATTCCGGGACGGATGTTCGAGGCGCAGCACGCCGCTACATGAGCCCCAGCGCGCGCAGCTCCCGACGCATCTCCTCGGGCAGCTCCTCGCCGCCGGTTCCCTCGCGCAGATCGGCGGGCGCCTCCTGCGCCTTGAGATAGCGCCAGCCCTGGAAGGGGCGCGAGGGGCGCGGCGCCACCTTGAGCACGGCCGGGTCCAGCACCAGATGGCAGCGGCGGATGCCGTCCGCATCCACGAAGGGGCGCACGTCCGTCAGCTTCTGGCGGCAGGCCACCTCGCCCTTGATGACCCAGTAGAGCGAGCCGCCGTCCAGCAGTTCGTCCACACGGGTCGGCACCATGCGGGTGGTATGCACCTGCTCGACGGCAAGGCCGAGCCGCCGCTTCTCGTCGAGGCGCTCGGCGATCCAGTCCTCGAGATCGGCGACGGAAGTCGCGCCGACGCACAGCTTCAGCAGATGGAGCGGCATGGTCTCGACGTTTCGGGTTCAGCGCTTGACGGTGGGCCAGTCGATCTCGTCCTCGGCCACCACCCAGCTTTCCTGGAGGGCCGCCTCGCGCCAGCGCACGAAGGCGGGATGGGCGTGGATGGCGTCCACATAGACCGCGCTCACCGGATCGAGGGCGACCCCGTAGGTGCGCAGCCGCGTGGCGACCGGCGCATACATGGCGTCCGCCGCACCGAAGGCGCCGAAGAGGAACGGGCCGGCGCCGCCGAACCGGGCGCGCGCCGCGGTCCAGAGGGCGCAGATGCGGTCCACGTCCTTGCGCACGGGCGCATCGATGGGCCGCGGCTCGACCGGGCGGGCGAGGTTCATGGGCAACGCGTTGCGCAGCGCACCGAAGCTGGCGTGCATCTCGGCGGAGATGGCCTGCGCCATGGCGCGGGCGAGCGGATCCTGCGGCCAGAGGCCCGCCTCGGGGTGGCGCTCAGCCACATAGGAGATGATGGCGAGGGATTCCCACACCACCGCCTCGCCGTCGATCAGCACCGGCACGCGGCCGGCGGTGCCGAGCCCGGCCAGACGGGCCTGGAAGGCATCGCTGCCGAGGGGCACAAGCTCCTCGGTGAACGGAATGTCGGCGGCGGCCAGCGCGAGCCAGGGCCGCAGCGACCACGAGGAATAGGTCTTGTTGGCGATGATCAGTCGATAAGCCATCCCGCAAGCCTCCGATGGAGCAGAACGCCGGATGGCGGCTATGCCAGACGCCTGACCCGCCGGATTGCAGGGTGCCTAGCGCATCGCCATCAGGGTCGCGTCAAACCCGCCGAAGACATAGGCGATGGCGACGCAAAGGCCAAATGCGGTGAGCGCGATGCGCGCGAAGCACCAGCAGGACCGTCCGTTTTTTGCGCTCATGATGAGACGACGAACCTTCTTACAGTCGCGACCTGCTGCCGCCACGGTCCGGAGAACGCAGGCGCAGCATTTCGAGTGTCGCTTTGGTTAATGAAACGTGAACGTATGCGCAATCCCCCAAGCTTGCAGCCCACAGGTTTTCATGGCTGGCCTGCGTTGGGCTTGCATCTCACGGGGTCCGGTGCGAGGACGGCGCCATGACCGACAAACCGATCACCGACCGACCGATCGACGACCGCTCCGCCAGCGAAAACGCGCCCCAGGGCGCCCTGCCCTCCGACGCCGAGGTGGAGGCCTCGATCCTCGCCATGGCCCGCGCCCGCGAGGACGGCAAGAGCATCGATCCGTCCGACGTCGCCAAGGCGTTCGGTCCCGGCGAGAACTGGCAGCGCGTGCTGCCGATCGTGCGCCGCGTCGCCGTGCGCCTTGCCAAGGAAGGCCGCCTCCTCATCTATCGCAAGGGCAAGCCCGTGGACCCGGAGGCGTTTCGCGGCGTCTACCGCCTCGGCCTGCCGCGCGAGGACTGATCAGCGGGCCGCAGGCTCCGGCGCCGGAAACAGCGCCGGGATGCGGCCGGAGGCATAATAGGCACCGAGCCCCATCCATTCGCGCACCGCGATGTCGGTGATGTCGAGGCCGCTCGCCACCCGGCGGAACACGCCGTTGAGCCGCCCCGGTCCAAGCGTGCGGTAGTCCACAGGATAGGCCGTCACCGGAAAGCCCACCTCGCGGAAGCACCCGATCGCCCGCGGCATGTGGAAGGCGGACGTGACGAGCAGCCACCGCTCGCCCGGCACCGGCGTGATGAGCTTGCGGGTCTCGACGGCATTCTGCGCCGTGTTGCGCGAACGGCGCTCATAAATGACCCGCGTGACGTCGAGCCCCACGTCGGCGAAAGCGAGCCGCACCGCATCCTGCGCCGCCGGCATGCTCTCGTCATATTCGCCGCTGCCGCCGGAGAAGACCAGCTTCGCCTGCGGATAGCGCCGGGCCAGCGCCGCGAAGGCGAGCACGCGCTCCGCCGCGTCATTGAGCGCGGTCACTCCGCGCACCACCGACACCTCGGGCACCTCGGCCCCGCCCAGCATGATGATGCCGTCCACCGGCCGGCCGTCACCCACGAAGGGTGGGAAGCGCTCCTCCAGCGGCGACATGAGATAATTGCCCGCCGGGGAGAAGCCGAAGCCCATCAGCCCCGCCGTCGCCAGAACCGCGAACACGAGGCCGGTACGCCTCAGCCGCAGCAGCAGCGCGGCAACGGCGAGAACGAGCAGGAAGACACAGAAATTCGACGGCGCCGCGAGGAACCAGCCTGCCTTGGAGAGGGTGTAGAAGATGCCCATCCGCCCGTCCCGACGCCGCCCCCGGCCCCGGCCGGAGGATCAGCGCCCTGATGTGACGGGACGCCCGCCGGTGCGCAAGGCCCCGGCGGGCGCGGCTACCGCTCAGGCGGTCTTTTCGAACAGTTCGCGACCGATCAGCATGCGGCGGATCTCGCTGGTACCGGCGCCGATCTCATAGAGCTTGGCGTCGCGCAGCAGGCGGCCGGTGGGATAGTCGTTGATGTAACCATTGCCGCCCAGCGTCTGGATCGCCTCCAGCGCCATCCACGTGGCCTTTTCGGCGGCGATGAGGATCGCGCCGGCCGCATCCTCGCGGGTGGTGAGGCCGCGGTCGCAGGCCTTGGCCACCGCATAGACATACGCCTTCACGGAGTTCATCGCGACGTACATGTCGGCGATCTTGCCCTGCATCAGCTGGAAGGTGCCGATGGGCTGGCCGAACTGCTTGCGCTCATGGACATAGGGAATCACCACGTCCATGCAGGCCTGCATGATGCCGATGGGGCCGCCCGCCAGCACGGCGCGCTCGTAGTCGAGGCCGGACATGAGCACGTTCACGCCGCGCCCCACCTGCCCCAGCACGTTCTCCTCGGGCACCTCGCAATCCTCGAACACCAGTTCGCCGGTGTCGGAGCCGCGCATCCCGAGCTTGTCCAGCTTCTGAGCCGTGGAGAAGCCCTTGAACCCCTTTTCGATGAGGAAGGCGGTGATGCCGCGCGCGCCGGCCGCGGGATCGGTCTTGGCATAGACCACCAGAGTCTCGGCGATGGGGCCGTTGGTGATCCACATCTTGGAGCCGTTGAGGATGTAGCGGTCGCCCTTCTTCTCCGCGCGGGTGCGCATGGAGACGACGTCCGACCCCGCGCCCGGCTCGGACATGGCGAGCGCGCCCACATGCTCGCCGGAAATGAGCTTGGGCAGGTAGCGCTGCTTCTGTTCCTGCGAGCCGTTGCGGCGGATCTGGTTCACGCACAGGTTGGAATGGGCGCCGTAGGAGAGACCGACGGAGGCCGAGGCGCGGCTGATCTCCTCCATGGCGATGACATGCTCGAGATAGCCGAGGCCCGAACCGCCATACTCCTCTTCCACCGTGAGCCCCAGGAGGCCCAGCGCCCCCAGTTCCGGCCAGAGGTCGCGGGGAAACTGGTTGCTCCGGTCGATCTCGTCGGCGCGCGGGGCGATGCGGTCCTGCGAGAAGCCGCGCACGCTGTCGCGCAGCAGATCGGCGGTCTCGCCGAGCTGGAAATCGAATCCGGTTTGGGCGTTGGCAAGCATCTGGCGTCCTCTCCCTGGCCCTGAAGGCCGTCCGACATGGGCGCGGACTTCTGCGGTCCGGCTGCTGGGGGATCGTAGAACAGGAAGCGGCGGGCGGGAAAGCGGCGGGGAGACGCGGCGGACCCGCCTCAGACGGGCGGGACGGAACGGCCGGGCGGGCGGCGCGTGGTCTGGAACTGCTCCCGGTTCTGCGCCACGAGATCGGCGGCGGCGGCTGCCGGCAGCGGCGCGGAGAAGAGGAAACCCTGCGCCTGCTGGGCGCCGAAGGCCCGCAGGAAGCGCACCTGCTCGAGATTGTCCACGCCCTCGGCGGTGAGCGTGATGCCGAGCGAGCGGCCGAGCCGGATCACATGCTCGACGATGGAGGCCGCATCACGCTCCACCCCGAGATTGGCGATGAACGAGCGGTCGATCTTGATCTTGGTGACGGGAAAGTTGCGCACGTGCAGCAGCGAGGCATGGCCGGTGCCGAAGTCATCGAGTGCGAGGCGCACGCCGTGGGCCCGCAGACGATCCAGCGTCTCCTTCACATCCCGGCCGCTGTCCAGCATGGCGCTTTCGGTCAGCTCGATCTCCAGCCGCTCCGGCGGAAAGCCGGTCTCCCGCAGCACGTCCAGAATGCGCTCGGCCATGCCGGGGTAGCGCAGGTTCACCGGCGACATGTTCACCGCCAGCGAAATGCCACCGAACGCCTTGGCCTCCAGGCAGGCATGGCGCAGCACCCAGGCATCGATGCGGGTGATGAGGCGGGTGCCTTCCGCGACCCACAGGAACTCGCCCGGCAGCAGCCGCCCGCGCTGGGGATGGTTCCAGCGCACCAGGGCTTCCAGACCCACGATGCGGCGGGTCTCAAGATCCACCTGCGGCTGGTAGACCATGGAGAACTGTCCGCGCTCCAGCGCCTCCGCCAGTTCGGTCTCCAGCGTCAGGCGGTGCTGGAGCTCGCGCTCGAAATGCGGCTGGAAGCGCACCGCCGCGCTGCGTCCCATATGCTTGGCGCGGTAGAGCGCCATGTCGGCCCGCCGCATGAGGTCGTCGCCATAGGTGGCGTCATGGGGCGCGAGCGCGATGCCGATGGAGGCACTGACGCCGAGTTCCGCACCGTCGATGGCGATGGTCTGCTCCAGCGAGCGGAACACCGCTGCGACGATGCCGTCCACCTCCCGGGCATGCGCAAACGGCATGAGCAGCACGAACTCGTCGCCGCCAATCCGTCCGGCAAGGCCCGAGGGCGCGGCGCAGGCGGACAGGCGATCGCCCACCGTGCGCAGCAGGGTGTCGCCGGCGGCATGGCCGAGCGTGTCGTTGATGTCCTTGAAGCTGTCGAGGTCCACGAACATCAGCGCGACGCCGCGCTCCGGCGGCAGGTCCATCAGCACGTTCTGGAGCTGCGCCAGCACCTGCGCGCGGTTGGCGAGACCGGTCAGTGTGTCCTGCGAGGCGAGGATGGTGGCCTGCGCCTCGCTCTCGGCCAGCGCCGCCGCCGATCGGCGGGCTTCCCGCAGCATGAGGACGCACATGGCCAGAAGGAAGGTGGAGAGCAGCGCCACCGGCGGCGCCACCTGCTTCAGGAAGGTGAGCCCCGGCCGATCCTCCGGCCAGGTGATGGAGATCGGCCGGCCATCCACCATGTCGCGCAGCGCCAGCGTGGTGGTCGTGGGGCCAGCCCCCTCCTGCAGATGGAAGGCGCCCGCATTGAAATTCTGGCCGAGTTCCCGGAACAGGTCCTGATTGAGGAGATCGACCGTCACCGCATAGACCGGCCCCGCGCCGCCCGCCGTCCGGGTGCCCGGGGCGCGATTGACAGTGACCGCGCGGACAGCCGCAAGACCCGACAGCTTGCCTTGGGAGACGACGCCCGAAGCTTCCTTCTGGGCCTGCGCCTGCTGCACGATCTGCCTGAGCGCCGGCTTCATGTCCTCCAGCGCACCGGGCGAGAGGCTCTGGCCGGACGAGGAAGCGTAGAGCACCTGTCCGTCCTGATCGAGCAGGAAGTTCTGTTCGAAGCCGAAGGTGTCATTCAGCGGGCGGCCAAAGGCCTGCTGGAACCACGCCTCGCTGAGCGCGCCTCCCGATGGGGCGGGATTTTCCGCGTTGGAGGCCGCGGCCTTCAGCGCCTGGACCATGTGCTGGGTATGGGCGTCGAGAAAGGCCCGGACCGCCTCCCGCTCGCGCTGTTCGCGGGCGAGATCCCATTGCATCAGCCCCCAGACGAGAAAGGCCAGCAAGCCGCCGGCGATGACCAGCATGGCGGTCAGGAGCCAGTGGTTCGAGGGTTTCCCGCTGCGCTTCAGGGCAAACGTGATGGGAGCCTCCGTCGACGCGGGTTCCGGCGCCCCCCGGAATCCGGCGGTCATGTTCTAGGGACCCTCGCCTGCAACCCGCAAGCTGATCTGTGTCGCATGTGCGAAGAAATCACGTGCGCTGGTGGATTACACCCTAATTTTAACGCGCGCCCCATGTTTATATCGGGCCTATTTCCCAGGCGTTGCAGCAACCATCGCGGGACAATCCGTGGCGCTGCTCTTGCGAGGTCTGCAATTTCAGCCGAGGTGAAACCACAGCGAGGCGAGACCGAGAAACGCGAAGAATCCGACCGTATCGGTGACGGTGGTCACAAAAACACCGGACGCCACCGCCGGGTCCTGCCGAAAGTAATGCACGGTGAGCGGGATCAGGATGCCGAACAGGCCCGCGGCCAGCATGTTGATGACCAGCGCACAGGCGATCACGCCGCCGAGCTGCCAGTTGCCGAACCACAGCGCCGCGATGAGACCGAGGAGGCAGGCGAGCGCAAGGCCATTCGCCAGCCCCACCAGCACCTCGCGCAGCACGATGCGCCGCGCGTTATGGCTGCCGAGGTCGCGGGTCGCCAGCGCCCGCACAGCCACCGTCATGGTCTGGTTGCCCGCGTTGCCGCCCATGGAGGCGACGATGGGCATCAGTACGGCCAGCGCCACCATCTTCTCAATGGACACGGCAAACAGGTCGATGATGGAGGCGGCGAGGAACGCGGTGCCGAGATTGACCACCAGCCACGGCAGGCGGCTCTTCGCCGTATAGGCGACCGTGTCGGAGAGTTCCTCGTCGCTGCCGACGCCGGCGAGCGCGCGCAGATCCTCGTCCGCCTCCTCCTGGATCACGTCCACCACGTCGTCGATGGTCATCACGCCCACGAGGCGGCCGGCATCGTCCACCACCGGGGCCGAGACGAGGTTGTAGCGCTCGAAGGTGCGGGCCACCTCCTCCTGGTCCTCGCTGGCCTTCACCACCTGCACCCGCTCGGTCTTCACCGCCGTGACCAGCACGGAGCGCTTGGTGCGCAGCAGACGATCGAGCGGCACCGCGCCCATGAGGTGATAGGCCGGGTCCACCACGAACACCTCGTAGAAGGTCTCGGGCAGGTCGTCGGTCTGCTGCACGTAGTCGAGCACGCGGCCGACGGTCCAGAACGGCGGCACCGCAATGAAATCCGTCTGCATGCGCCGGCCGGCGCTTTCCTCGGGATAGTCGAGGGAGCGCTGGAGGGCGACGCGTTCGGGCGCCGGAATGTGGGCGAGGATGGCCGCCTTGTCGTCCGCGTCGAGGTCTTCGAGGATGTAGACGGCATCATCCGACTCAAGCGTGCGGATGCCTTCCGCCACCATGAGCGGCGGCAGGTGACTGAGCAGACCGACGCGGTCGGTCTCGTCGAGTTCGGTGAGCGCGGTGAAGTCGAAATCCGCACCGAGCGTTTCGACGAGCCGCACCCGCGCCTCGGCGGGCAGCGCCTCGAGGAGATCGCCCATGTCCGCTTCATGGAGATCCCTGAGCCGGGCGCGCAGTTCGTCCGAAGGCCCCTCGGCCAGCCCGGCCTCCACGGCGGCGAGGAAGGCCTCCGAGATGGCGTCATCCGCATCCCGGATCGGCGGCAGCAGAGTGGCGACATCCACGGCCTCGGCTTCCTCGCGCATGGCTCGCCTCCTCAAGGGTCAGGATTGATATGGGCCGGCCGGAGGTCTAGAGCCTGCTCCGGACCGGCTGAGCCGGAGCCGCCTGCGCATCGCCCCTTCCAGGGCGCGATGCCGCTGCGGCTGTCCGGCCGAACCGCTCACCGGGCGTGGACGCGGCCGCACCTGCCTATCGACGGACAGGAGCGGTCGGTTCCACGGTCAGGACCATGATTCCGCACTGCAACGGCTCTAAGGGGCGGGCGCGGACAAGGCAACGGGCCCATGCCCTTACAGGAGCCGCACGGCATGCCCGCCAGCAATGTAAGTCGCACCTGCGTCCTTCTCGCCACGGTTCTGGCGGCCGTGCTCTCGTTCGCGCCCGCTCGGCCCGCATCCGCGGCGTCGGCGGCCGCCGCCTGCCCCGGCCGACCGGATGCGCTCGGCACCACGCGCGTGATCGAGGTGCCGGCGGGGGTGCAGGTGGGCACCAAGTCCTTCCCCCAGACCCTGCCGCTGGAGAAGGGCGAGGTGGTGCTGACCTTCGATGACGGCCCCTGGCCGCACACCACCGCCGCCATTCTCGACGCCCTGAAGGCCGAATGCGTGAAGGCGACCTTCTTTCTCATCGGCGAGAACGCCCGAGCCCGGCCCGAACTGGTGAAGCGGGAGATCGCCGAAGGACACACGGTCGCCCACCACTCCATGACCCATCCCGATGCGACGCTCGCCAAGCTGCCCTTCCCTGCCGCGATGGCGGAGGTCACGAAGGGCATGGCGGCGGACGATCTCGCCGCCTATGGCAGCGCCGGATCGGCCGAGCAGCTGGCACCGCGTGTGCCCTTCTTCCGCTTTCCCGGCTTTGCTTCCACCCCCGAGTTGCTGGAAGCGCTCCGGGCCCGCGGTGTCTCCGTCTTCGGAGCGGACTTCTGGGCGTCCGACTGGAACAAGATGACGCCGGAGCAGGAACTCGCCCTCGTCCTGCAGCGCCTCGACGCGACCGGCGGCGGCATCGTGCTCTTCCACGACACGAAAGCACAGACGGCGGCCATGATTCCGGCGTTCTTGCGGGCTTTAGCTCAGCGTGGCTACCGCGTGGTCCACATGGTTCCCGCCCGCCAGCGCGCGACCGAACGTTAGCTTGTCTCCACCGCCCGCAGGCGCAGAACCTGCGGACGCGGAAGCGCCACGGGCCGTTCGCAACGGGCGGCCCCGTCTTCAGAAGCGGCGTCGCCGTCCGGCGCCATGCGGGTTACGGCACATGCGTTCCATCCTCCTGGCGGGGCTCGTCGCCTCCATCGCAAGTTCAGCCCTCGCACAGTCGGTTCTCCCGGCCGCGCCTTCCCCGCAGTTGCCGGCCGCTCCGGCGCTTCCCGCCGCTGCCCCCATCGCTCCCGCGGTCCCGGCCGCTGCCGCCGCGAGCGCCACGCCCGCCAGCACCGGGGCCGGCCTGACGCCGCCGCCGCAACTGCCGCCGCCCTCCGCCTGCCCCGGCAATCCCGATGCGCTCGGTGTCTCGCGGGTGATCGCCATCGATCCGAAGACCAGCCCCTTCCTCGGCCGGCTGCAATACAAGCAGACGCTGCCGCTGGAAAAAGGCGAGGTGGTGCTGACCTTTGACGATGGCCCGCTGGCGCCCATGACCACCCGCGTGCTCGACACGCTGGCCCATGAGTGCGTGAAGGCCACCTTCTTCATCGTCGGCCGCATGGCCCATTCCAATCCGCACCTGCTGCAGCGGACGCTGGCGGACGGCCACACCATCGGCACCCACAGCGAGACCCATCCGCTCATCTTCCCCAAGCTCACGCAGGAAGCGGGCGTTCAGGAGATCGAGCAGGGCTTCGCCTCCGTCACCAAGGCGCTCGCGCCGGTGGGCGCCGCGCCCAATCCGTGGTTCCGCTTCCCCGGTCTCGGCCGCACCAAATTCTACGAGGCCTATACGCAGGAGCACGGCATCGCCGTCTTCAGCGTGGACGAGGTGGCCGACGACTGGATGCATCTGAAGCCGGAAGAGGTGGAGAAGCGTGCCCTCGACCGGCTGGAGGCGCGGGGCGGCGGCATCCTGCTGCTGCACGACATCCAGCCTGCCACTGCCGTCATGCTGCCGAACCTGCTGCGCGAACTGAAGGCGCGCGGCTTCCGCATCGTGCATGTGGTGCCGGCGACCGCCGGCATGGTGGCGAGCCTCCCCGGCCCCGGTCCGCGCGGGCATATCCAGCCCGCCGCAGCCAGCGCGACCACCGCCGCGCCCGGCACCGCTCCGGCCAAGCCCGCGCAACCCAAGCCCGCGACCGCGCCGAAGCCCGCAACACCCGCGACGGCCACCGCCCGTCCCGTCCCCCCCACACCGCGGACGACAGCGACCACCGCCGCCGCGCCGGCTGAACCCGCCGCCACGGGCGCCCCCCAGGCCATCTCCCCCCACGCGCAGGCCGGTGATGGTGGCTCCGATGCGCCGGGCCTCGGCCAGTTCTGGCCGCGCCTGTGGAACGACACGATGAAGGGCCTGTCGGGCGGCACCGACAAGAACTGAGAGGCGTGGTTGCGGTTCTGGCCCGACCGCCGCCCTCCAGTAGACTGGATTGGTCTCAGTCTTCGAAGCGGCGCTGCATGAGCAGAACGTCGTGCCTCTGGCCATCTGTCCCGAGGAAATGTTCGTCCATGACGCCCACGCGACGGTAACCGAAACGTTCATGAAGCCGAATCGAAGACGGGTTGTCGGTGCGTATTTCAGCCAGAAGACTGATCAGACCCAGTTCCTCGCGTGCGATCATCAGCAGGGCGCTTAGCGCTACAGCGCCGACGCCGCGGCCGCGGTAGCCTTCCGCAAGCGCAATACCGCCATATGCCTTCGGCGGCTCGTCGACCCGACTGATCTGGATGAAGCCAACGGCTGCGCCGTCCGTTTCGGCGATGACGCGAAAAAGCCCGCCTGGCGCCGAGGACCGCCGCGCGATCCATTCCCTGACAGCGTCGTCGTCCGTCCGCTCAGGAACCGAAAGGAGCATGTTCTGCAGCCGGGAATCGCGGCGCATCTGAGCCAGAACGGCAAAATCAGCATCCACCGGCCGTCGGGCGATGAAGCCGGACACCGCCACGCAATCGCTCATATGAAGAACCTACCGCGCTGATAATAAGAGCTCATATACAAGCTGACGCTGACGCGAAGCTAACGCAACGAGAGCCGGCCTTTCGCGATCGCACGTTCCCGTGTGACGGGCCAAGCGGACGGGAAGCGGGTGCAGATGGCCGGAACCGGCAGAGGCGAAAGCGGAAAAGAAAAAGGCCCGCCGGATCGCTCCGGACGGGCCTTTTTTCTACCAAAACCTGGTGCGGACGAGAGGACTCGAACCTCCACGGGTCTCCCCACTAGCACCTCAAGCTAGCGCGTCTACCAATTCCGCCACGACCGCAGTCAGGGATGGTGTCCGGTGCCGGCTTCATTCGAAGCACCCCGGCGCCGGGAGCCCTCGTCTAGCAAATCGAATCCGCGGCCACAAGGCCTCACAGTCGGCTTAAGACAGTTCTATATACGCACCTGTGGATGGCACCTCCGCCACTCTCCAGAACCTGAGCCAGATGAACGTTTCCTCGCGCCCGCGCTCGACGCTGACCACCGCCTTCCTGCCGAAGGACGCCGCCGCCCCGCCCGTGGACTGGACCATCAGCGACACGCCCGTCGCCTATCCGGACGCGGTCGCCGCCATGGAGGCGCGCGCCGCCGCCATTGCCGCGGGCGAGGCGCCGGAACTGGTGTGGCTGGTGGAGCATCCGCCCCTCTACACCGCCGGAACCAGCGCCCGGCGCGAAGACCTGATCGACCAGCGCTTCCCCGTCTATGAGAGCGGGCGCGGCGGGCAGTTCACCTATCACGGTCCCGGCCAGCGGGTGACCTATGTGATGCTGGACCTCAAGCGCCGCGATCCGGATCTGCGCCGCTATGTGGGGGCGCTGGAGGCGTGGCTGATCGCGACGCTCGCCGCCTTCAACATCACCGGCGAGCGGCGCGAGGACCGGGTGGGCGTGTGGGTGCCGCGCGGCGGCGGCGTGGAGGACAAGATCGCCGCCATCGGCATCCGCGTGCGCCAGTGGGTGAGCTTCCACGGCATCTCGCTGAACGTGGACCCGGACCTCACCCATTTCGGCGGCATCGTGCCCTGCGGCGTGCGCGAGCACGGGGTGACGAGCTTCACCGACCTCGGGCTGCTGGTCTCCATGCCGGAAGTGGACAGCGTTCTGCGCGTCGCCTTCGAGGAGATCTTCGGGCCGACGCGGCTCGCCTGACCGCGCTGGCGCACGGGCGGCGGCAAAACGCGCCGCCCCCTTTCAGAACCGCCGGCCGTTCAGGAAGTCGATGGCCCCTTGCAGGATGAAGGCGGCGGCGTGCTGGTCGATGACATTCGCCCGCTTGGCCCGGCTCACGTCCGCCGAAATCAGCGCCCGCTCCACCGCCACCGTGGACAGGCGCTCATCCCAGAAGGCGATGGGCAGGCCGGAGAGGCGGGCGAAGTTGCGGGCAAAGGCACGGCTCGCCTGCACGCGCGGCCCCTCGCTGCCGTCCATGTTCAGGGGCAGGCCGAGCACGAAGGCCACCGCCTTGCGCTCGCTCGCCAGCACCATCAGCCGCTCGGCATCCTGCGTGAACTTGGTGCGCTTCACCGTTTCCACGACGGTGGCGAGACGCCGGTCGGGATCGCAGGTGGCCACCCCGATGGTCTTGGTGCCGAGGTCGAGCCCGAGCAGCGAACCGCGTTCGGGCAGCGCCGCCGCGATCTCGGCAAGGGGGCCAACGGTGGCGGCGGGCTTCGGCGTCTCGTCTGTCATGCGCCCTTTAAGCAGCCTTTGCAGGCTCTGGCCACTCGTCCGCACGGCGGTGTGAACCACAGGAGCGGCGGGTGCGTTGCGGGCGCGGGGCCCTTCACCGATACTCCGCCGCCATTCGATCCCTCCCTTGCGTCTTCATCCGAAAGGGCTTTCCCATGAAGATCACCTGGCTCGGCCATGCCGCCTTCCGCCTCGATTTCGCCGGCACGGCGGTGCTCATCGACCCCTTCCTCACCCACAATCCGGTCTTCAAGGGCGATGTGGCGGAGGTCTCGAAGGGCGTCAGCCACATCCTTCTCACCCATGGCCATTCCGACCATATCGGCGACACGGCTGGCATCGTGAAGGCGGCCGAGGCGGAGGGGCGCAAGGTCATCGTGGTGGCCAATCCCGAAGTGTGCGGCTTCCTGAGCGGACAGGGTCTGTCTGCCTTCGAGCCCATGAACACCGGCGGCACGGTGAAGCTCGACGGCTTCTCCGTCACCATGGTGCGGGCGGACCATTCCTCGGGCGGCGATGGCTCGAACCCCACCTATCTCGGCAATCCCAACGGCCTCATCGTGAAGGCGGCGGGCGAACCGACGCTCTGGCATCTGGGCGACACGGACCTGTTCTCCGACATGGCCCTCATCAGCGAAATCCATCAGCCGAAGGTGGCCATCGTGCCCATTGGCGACCGCTTCACCATGGGGCCGGAGACGGCGGCGCTGGCGGTGCGGCGCTTCATTTCGGCCGAGACGGTGGTGCCCTGCCACTACGGCACCTTCCCCCTGTTGGTGCCGGATGCCTCGGGCTTCGTCGCCGCCCTTCAGGGCCACAGCGCCAAGGTGGTGGTGCCGAACAGCGGGGAAAGCTTCGAGGTCTGAGCCTCCTCACCCCCCGCCCGGTGTCGCGATGCGTTGCCCGCGCGCCGGGCGGGAGTATAAGGGGCCATGCTCCCCGTTCTGCCGCTTGAGTCGCACTCCGATCCCCGGGACGTGCTGCGTCACGTCTTCGGCTACGACAGCTTCCGGGGACGTCAGGCGGAGATCGTCGACCATGTGGTCGCCGGCGGCGACGCGCTGGTGCTCATGCCCACAGGCGGCGGCAAGTCGCTCTGCTATCAGGTGCCGGCGCTGGTGCGGCCGGGCACCGGCATCGTCATCTCCCCCCTCATCGCCCTCATGCACGACCAGGTGCAGGCCCTGCGCCAGCTGGGCGTGCGGGCGGCGGCGCTCAATTCCACACTCCAGCCCGCAGAGGCGCGGCAGGTGGAGCGCCAGCTCGCCATGGGCGAGCTCGACCTGCTCTATGTGGCCCCCGAGCGCCTGCTGACGGACAGCTTCCTGACCCTGCTGCAAGGGGCGCGCATTGCCCTCTTCGCCATCGACGAGGCGCACTGCGTCTCCCAGTGGGGCCACGATTTCCGCCCGGAATACCGCCAGCTCACACTGCTGCACGAGCGCTTCCCCTCCGTGCCGCGCATCGCGCTCACCGCCACCGCCGACGGGCCGACCCGGCGCGAGATCGTGGAGCGGCTGGGGCTGGAGAACGGCCGCGTCTTCCTCTCCAGCTTCGACCGGCCGAACATCCGCTACCGGATCGCGCCGAAGGCCAATCCCAAGGCGCAACTGCGGGCCTTCCTCGACGACCATGAGGGAGAGGCGGGCGTCATCTACTGCATGAGCCGCGCCAAGGTGGAGCAGACGGCGCAGGCGCTGGTGGACGAGGGCCGCTTCGCGTTGCCCTATCATGCCGGCCTCGATGCGGAGACCCGCGCCCGCCATCAGGACCGATTCCTGAAGGAGGAAGGGGTCATCATGGTGGCCACCATCGCCTTCGGCATGGGCATCGACAAGCCGGACGTGCGCTTCGTTGTCCATCTCGACCTGCCCAAGAGCATCGAGGCCTATTATCAGGAGACCGGCCGCGCCGGCCGCGACGGCCTGCCGTCCGAGGCGCTGCTGCTCTATGGCGTCGAGGATGTGGCGAAACTCATCCAGTTCGTGGAGGCCTCCGACGCGCCCGACGCCCGCAAACGGGTGGAACGGCAGAAGCTCGATGCGTTGCTCGGCCTTTGCGAGACGGCGAGTTGCCGCCGGCAGGTGCTGCTCTCTTATTTCGAGGAGACGCTGGACGAGCCCTGCGGCAATTGCGACACCTGCCTTGAGCCGGTGAAGACCTTCGACGGCACGGAAGCGGTGCAGAAGCTGCTCTCCTGCGTCTATCGCACCGAGCAGCGCTTCGGCGCCGGCCATGTGATCGACGTGCTGCTGGGCGTGGCAAACGAGCGGGCGCAGCGGCTCGGCCACGACAAGCTCTCCACCTTCGGCATCGGCACCGACCTCTCCCGCGACGAATGGCGGGCGGTGGTGCGGCAGGTGGTGGCCCTCGGCCTCCTGAAAGTGGATGTGGAAGGCCACGGCGGCCTCAGCCTCTCGGACGACTGCCGGCCGGTGCTGCGCGGCGAGCGGCGCGTGCAACTCAAGGCCGAGAAGCGCACGAAGCCGGCGCGCGCCACGGGCGGCGCCCGCGCGCCGCGGCCCACGCTCTCGACGCCCGATGACGAGCGCCTTTACCAGAAGCTCCGCGCGCTGCGGCTTGAACTGGCGCGCGCGCAGAGCGTTCCCCCTTACGTGATCTTCCACGATGCCACGCTGATGGAGATCGTGCGCGTGCGCCCGCGCTCGCTGGCGGCGCTGGGGGATGTGTCAGGGGTGGGCGAGGCCAAGCTGGAGCGCTACGGACCGGTGTTTCTGGAGGCGGTGCGGGCCGGCTGAAGGTGTGTTCCGAAGCCGGTGGGTCATGCGTCTGGCCCCGGCATGAGGCTTTCACCCGCCCGATGCCCTTGCTATAGCGGCCTTAGTTTTAAGGAGCATGTCATGTCCGTCGATCAGGCGACCGTCCGCCGGGTGGCGCATCTCGCGCGCATCGCGGTGAGTGAGGAGGAGCTGGAGCCGCTCAAGGGCGAGCTCAACGCCATCCTCGCCTTCGTGGAGCAACTGGCCAATCTCGACGTGGCCGACGTGGAGCCCATGACCGGCGTCATCCCCATGGAACTGCCCATGCGCGAGGACGTGGTCACCGACGGCCACTATCCCGAGAAGATCCTCGCCAATGCCCCGGAAGCCGAAGGCGGCTTCTTCACTGTTCCGAAGGTGGTGGAATGACCGCGCTCAACCAGCTCACCCTCACCGAAGCGCGCGAGGGCCTCGCCACCGGCGAGTTCACGGCGGTCGAACTGACGCAGTCCTATCTCGACGCCATGGCCGAGGCCCGCACCCTCAACGCCTATGTGCTGGAGACCGCCGACAAGGCGCTCGCCATGGCCGCCGAAAGCGACAAGCGCATTGCCTCGGGAGATGCCGGCAAGCTGGAAGGCCTGCCCATCGGCGTGAAGGACATGTTCTGCACCGACGGCGTGCGCACCACGGCCGGCTCCAAGATCCTCGGCGATTTCGTGCCGCCCTATGAATCCACCGTCACCAGCCAGCTCTGGCGCGACGGCGCGGTGATGCTGGGCAAGCTCAACAATGACGAGTTCGCCATGGGCTCGTCCAACGAGACATCGGCGCAGGGTCCGGTGGTGTCGCCCTGGCGGCGCGAGGGCGATTCCGCCCCGCTGGTGCCCGGCGGCTCGTCCGGCGGCTCGGCGGCGGCGGTGGCCGCCTTCCTGTGCGCGGGCGCGACCGGCACCGACACCGGCGGCTCCATCCGCCAGCCCGCCGCCTTCACCGGCACGGTGGGCATCAAGCCCACCTACGGCCGTTGCTCGCGCTTCGGCATCATCGCCTATGCCTCGTCGCTGGATCAGGCCGGGCCCTTTGCCCGCACGGTGAATGACGCCGCCGTGCTGCTGCGCTCCATGGCCGGCTATGACCCGAAGGATTCCACCAGCGTGAACCGGTCCGTGCCGGATTACGAGGATGCGGTGGGTGCCTCCATCAAGGGCAAGCGCATCGGCATCCCGCGCGAATATCGCGTGGAGGGTCTCGATCCCGAGATCGCCGGCATGTGGGAAGAAGGCGCCCAGTGGCTGCGCGATGCGGGCGCGGAGGTGGTGGACATCTCGCTGCCCCACACGAAGTACGCCCTGCCCACCTATTACATCGTGGCGCCGGCCGAGGCCTCCTCGAACCTCGCCCGCTATGACGGCGTGCGCTACGGCACCCGCGTCCCCGGCCGCGACATCATCGACATGTACGAGCGCACCCGCGCCGCCGGCTTCGGGCCGGAGGTGCGTCGCCGCATCATGATCGGCACCTATGTGCTCTCGGCCGGCTATTACGACGCCTATTACGTGAAGGCCCAGAAGGTCCGCACCCTCATCAAGCGCGACTTCGACGACGTGTTCGCGCAGGGCGTGGATGCGGTGCTCACCCCCGCCACCCCCTCGCCCGCCTTCGGCATCGGCGAGAAGGGCAGCGCGGACCCGGTGGAGATGTATCTCCAGGACATCTTCACCGTCACCGTGAACCTTGCCGGCCTGCCGGGCATCTCCGTGCCCGCCGGCCTCTCCTGCAAGAACCTGCCGCTCGGCCTCCAGCTCATCGGCCGCCCGTTCGAGGAAGAGACCCTCTTCTCCCTCGCGCAGGTGGTGGAAGAGGCCGCCGGCCGCTTCCCCGTCGACGACCTGTGGTGGAAGTGATCTCCGAACAGGAGGCGGCCGCGCGCCGCCTCCTGAAGCACCTGCGGGGCGAGATCGACGCCATCGACGACCGGCTTGTCGATCTGCTCACCACCCGCCTCGGCGTCGTGGAGCGGGTGATCGCCATCAAGACGGACGCCGGCATTCCGGCCCTGCTGCCGGATCGCGTGGAGGAGGTGGTGGCGCGCGTACGGAGCCGGGCGCAGGACACCGGCCTGCCGCCGGACCTCTCCGAGAAGCTCTGGCGCACCCTGATCCAGTGGACCATCGACTATGAGGACGCGCGGCTCGGCCGGGACGGCTAGCGCTTGACGAGGTTCCGCTTGCGCAGCGAGCGGAACAGGCGGCGGCCGACCGCTTTCCAGTAGGCCCTGGCCAGTTTCGACGTGGAGGCGGTGAGCCGGTCCATCTCCAGTTGCAGCGCATTGCGCTCCGCAATGACACGGGCGACCGCATCCGCGCTCATGTCGCCGCCCGCCGCCTTCACCAGCGCGTCTCCGGCTGCCGCGCGCGCGATGAGCTGGTCGAACAGGCCGATCACCTGTGCATAGGGCGGGGAGACCGCCAGCTCCGGCCATTTCAGCGTGCCGCGCCGCTCCGTGAAGGGCCGGTCGGCGGCCGCCTCCAGCGCATAGCCGGCGCAATAAGCGGGGATGATGGCGGCGGACGGGCTGAGCGCAAAGCGTGGCTCGTCCCGCAGCGCCTGCGCGCCCGCCACCAGCGTCGGCACGAAGTTCGCCGTGTAATCCTCCCGGCTGCGCCAGCCCACATAATGCTTCATGCATTTGACCGCGATCTGGTCCACGGAGCGGATCGCGAAATGGGCCAATGGGACGCGCGGCAGCGTGTGGGTGGGCACCCGCACGCCGTGGCTGAGGAGCGAATGGTTGCCCTCGTCGAAGGCGAGCGTCGCATCCTTCAGCAGAGCCTTGGGGGCAAGGCTCTTGAAGACGCTGGCGGGATTGTAGCCGAGCGACTGGCGCACCCGCGTCAGCGGATCGGCGATGGCCATGTCGTCATTCGGGCCGGCGAGATAGCGCATCTCCGCAAACGCCCCGGCCATGCCGGCGGGGATGGCGGCAAGGTCTTCCTCGAACACCGCGCGGTCGCTCGCGCAGATCATCTCGTCGGCATCGAGGGGCAGGATGATGTCCCAGTCCTCATGCTTCTGGATGAGGCGCATGGCCGCCGTGGTGCGCCGCGCCTGATGGAAGGCGCCGGTCCAGCCATCCTCCAGCACCCGCACCGCGTCGCTCTCGGCGCACAGGCGCCGCAGGATTTCCGGCGTGTTGTCCGTGGAGCGGTCGTCGATGATGTACATGCGATCGACGAAATGGAGGTTGTGCCGGACGAACCCCTCAAGGATGTCGGCCTCGTCCTTGACGAGGGAGATGGAGGCGATGCGCATGAAGGGGGCCGACCTCGGACTGTGACAGGGCGCCATGTCTAGAGCGCGAACGGGTTGTGTCAATCGCTGCGGTTGCCACGCTTTGCCGGGGGGAGTAGGGGACAGGGCAGACCGTTTTCACATCCGCAAGGGATAGCGATGACCGCCCACGTCCGACCGACCGACGCCAAGAAGCTCATCAAGGGCGCCACCGGCAATTGGGAAGTGGTGATTGGCATGGAAATCCATGCCCAGGTCTCGTCCAACGCGAAGCTGTTCTCCGGCGCCTCCACCGCCTTCGGCGGCCCGCCGAACGACCATGTGTCGCTGGTGGACGCGGCCATGCCGGGCATGCTGCCGGTCATCAACAAGGAATGCGTGGCGCAGGCGGTGCGCACCGGCCTCGGTCTCCGGGCGCAGATCAACCTGCGCTCCACCTTCGACCGCAAGAACTACTTCTATCCGGACCTGCCGCAGGGCTACCAGATCAGCCAGTACAAGAGCCCCATCGTGGGTGAAGGCGAGGTGATCGTGGACCTGCTGGACGGCGAGAGCTTCGTCGTCGGCATCGAGCGCCTGCATCTGGAGCAGGATGCCGGCAAGTCTATCCACGACCTGTCCCCCACCCTCTCCTTCGTGGACCTCAACCGCTCCGGCGTGGCCCTCATGGAGATCGTGTCCCGCCCCGACCTGCGCTCGTCGGAGGAGGCCCGCGCCTATGTGACCAAGCTGCGCTCCATCCTGCGCTATCTCGGCACCTGCGACGGCGACATGGAGAAGGGCAACCTGCGCGCCGACGTGAACGTCTCCGTGCGCCGCCCCGGCGAGCCGCTGGGCACGCGCTGCGAGATCAAGAACGTCAATTCCATCCGCTTCATCGGCCAGGCCATCGAGGTGGAGGCCCGGCGCCAGATCGAGATCCTGGAGGATGGCGGCGTCATCGATCAGGAAACCCGCCTGTTCGACCCCAACAAGGGCGAGACGCGCTCCATGCGCTCCAAGGAAGAGGCGCACGATTATCGCTACTTCCCCGATCCGGACCTGCTGCCCCTCGTGCTGCATGCCGATTTCGTGGAGGAGTTGAAGTCGCACCTTCCCGAGCTGCCGGACGAGAAGAAGGCGCGCTTCATCGCCGACTACGGCCTCAGCCCCTATGACGCGAGCGTGCTGGTGGCCGAGCGCGACACGGCGGACTATTTCGAGCAGGTGGCCAAGGGCCGCGACGGCAAGGCGGCGGCGAACTTCGTCATCAACGAGCTGTTCGGCCGCCTGAACAAGGACGGCAAGGACGTCATCACCTCGCCCGTCTCCCCGGCGCAGGTGGCCGCCATCGTCGATCTCATCGGCGAGGGCGTCATCTCCTCCAAGATCGCCAAGGACCTGTTCGAGATCGTCTATACGGAAGGCGGCGATCCGCGCGTGCTCGTGGAGGAGCGCGGCCTGAAGCAGGTGACGGACACCGGCGCCATCGAAAAGGTGGTGGATGAGATCATCGCCGCCAATCCCGACAAGGTGGCGCAGGTGCAGGCCAAGCCCACCATGCTGGGCTGGTTCGTCGGCCAGGCCATGAAGGCCTCCGGCGGCAAGGCCAACCCGCAGGCCCTCAACGACATCCTGAAGCGCAAGCTCGGCATCTGAGCGGCGCGTCCTAGACAGTGAGACACCGGCCTTCGGGCCGGTGTTTTCGTTTGGAGGCCCGGAGAGCATCCGACGCCCTCCCCGGCCTCACATGAGGGCGACGAGCCCGCCGCGCTGGCGCTCCAGACGGCCGGCGAGTTCCAGTTCCAGCAGCACGACCTGCACCTCGGCGGCGGAGGCCCCCGACAGCCGCACCAGATCGTCGAGGGCGGTCGGCACCGGCGACAGCAGTTCGAGGATGCGCGCCCGCACGCCCTCGTCCGGCCCGCCCTCGGGAGCGCGGGGCGGACGCGGCGCCTCAAATGTCTCGTCCCCGCCTCCTGGCAGCGGTCGCTCCAGAAGCGGCTTCAGGGCGTCGATCACATCCTGCGGTTCCGTGACGAGCGTGGCCCCCGCCTTCAGCAGGCGGTTGGTGCCCCCCGCGCGCGGATCAAGCGGCGAACCGGGGATGGCGAAGACCTCCCGCCCCTGCTCATTGGCGAGGCGCGCGGTGATGAGCGATCCGGAGCGCTCCGCCGCCTCCACCACCAGCGTGCCGAGCGCCATGCCGGAGACGAGCCGGTTGCGGCGGGGAAAGTCGCGCGCCCGCGCTTCCCAGCCGAGCGGCATTTCGGAGACGACGGCGCCCTTCTCCGCCACAGCCTGGATCAGCGGCACGTTCTCCGCCGGATAGGGCCGCGAGAGGCCACCCGCGAAGACGCCGATGGTGCCGCCCGCGAGCGCCGCCTCATGGGCCGCCGTATCGATGCCGCGCGCGAGCCCGGAGACCACCACGAAGCCGGCCGCTGCCAGATCGCGGGCGAAGCGGGCGGCAAGGGTGCGCCCGGCCGCCGAGGCGTTGCGGGCACCCACGATGGCGACCTTCGGCGCCGCCAGCATGGCGTCGGACCCGCGCACGCTCAGCACCGGCGGGGCATCGTCAACGGCCCGCAGCGCGGGCGGATAGGCGGTGTCCCCCATGAGCACCAGCCGCCCGCCGAGCCGCTCCAGCGCGCCGAGTTCGGCCTGCGCCTCATCAAGGGTCGGGATGCGCGGGGGCATCAGCCGTCCGCCGCGGCGCGCGAGCGCCGGCAGGGCCTCAAGGGCGGCCGCCGCGCCGCCGAACTGGTTGATGAGCGCCCGGAAGGTGCGCGGGCCCACGTTCTCGGCGCGGATGAGCCGCAGCCAGTCGAGACGCTGCGCCCGTGAGAGCCGCGTCCCGACGCCGGTCATCCCTTGGCGCCGATCTTGGTCTCCGTGCCCGAGAGCAGGCGGGAGATGTTGGCGTGGTGCTTGATCCAGAGCAGCACGGCAAGCAGCGCCATCAGCACCGCCACATCCGCCCGCCCGAGCGCCCACGCCGAGAGCGGCGTCGCGACCGAGGCGGTGAGCGCCGCCAGCGAGGAATAGCGGAACAGGAAGGCCATCCCCAGCCACACCACGGCGAAGACCACCAAGGAGGGCCAGAACAGGCCGAGCGCGATGCCGAGGAATGTGGCGACGCCCTTGCCGCCCTTGAACTTCAGCCAGACCGGCGCGATGTGGCCGATGAAGGCGCCGAGGCCGGCGATGAGCGCCGCGGGCTCACCCCAGAAGTGGCGGGCGAGCAGCACCGCCGCCGTGCCCTTCAGCGCGTCGCCCAGCAGCGTGGCGGCGGCCAGATCCTTGCGGCCGGTGCGCAGCACATTGGTGGCGCCGATGTTCCCCGAGCCGATGGTGCGGATGTCCTGCGTGCCCGCGAAACGGGTGATGAGGATGCCGAACGGAATGGAGCCGAGCAGATAGCCCAGCACCAGAGCGGCGAGCGCCAACGTCAGCGGGATTTCGGCGAGGAACGGCACGGAGGCTGGCATTCAGGTCCCGATCATGTCGGGGCGGCGGGCCGGCTCGAGACCGCCCGCCGCCGCGAGGTCAAACGTATTCGTACACCGTGCGGCCGGCAACGATGGTGCGCAGCACCCGCCCCTGAAGCCGCGCGCCGTCGAACGGCGTGTTGCGCGAGCGCGACTTGAGGTTCGCCGGATCGAGCACCCAGGGCATCTCCGGATCGAGCACGATCACGTCCGCCGGGCTGCCTGCCTTCAGCGTGCCGCCCTTCAGGCCGAGCAATTCCGCCGGCCGGGTGGAGAGCGCGCGCAGCACGTTCACGAGGTCCACATCGCCCGCATGCACCAGCCGCAGGGCGGCGCTCAGCAGGGTTTCGAGACCGATGGCGCCGGGCTCGGCCTCCGAGAACGGCAGGCGCTTCATCTCCACGTCCTGCGGATTGTGGTCGGACACCACCACGTCGATGAGGCCGGAGGACAGCGCCTGGATGAGCGCCACCCGGTCGTCCTCCGCCCGGAGCGGCGGCGACACCTTGAAGAAGGTGCGGTACTGGCCGACGTCCAGTTCGTTGAAGGAGAGGTGGTTGATGGACACCGAGCCGGTGACGGCGAGACCCGCCTCCTTCGCCCGCGCCAGAACCTCCAGCGATTCGCGGCAGGTGATGGAGGCGGCGTGATAGCGCCCCCGCACCCCATCCACGAGGCGCAGGTCGCGCTCCAGGACGATGGTCTCCGCCGCCTTCGGAATGCCCGGCAGGCCGAGACGGGAGGCGAACAGCCCCTCGTTCATGGCGCCGCCCGACATGGTGGCGTCCTCGGTGTGGTGGACAATGAGGGCGTCGAAGTCGCGCGCATAGGTGAGCATGCGGCGCAGCCCCTGCGCGGACGCAATGGAGCGCGCGCCATCGGTGAAGGCGACGGCGCCGGCGGCCTGCAGCAGGCCGATCTCGGTCATCTCCTCGCCCTTGAGGCCCTTGGTGAGGGCCGCCATGGGGTGGATGCGCACCACGGCTGTATCGCGGGCGCGGCGCAGGATGAAGTCCACGATCGCCGGATCGTCCACCACCGGATCGGTGTCCGGCTGGCAGACGATGGTGGTCACGCCGCCCGCTGCCGCCGCGTGGCTGGCGGAGGCCAGCGTCTCGCGATGCTCGGCACCGGGCTCGCCGATGAAGGCACGCATGTCCACGAGGCCGGGCGCGACCACAGCGCCCTTGCAGTCCACGACCTCGGCGCCATCCGGCACGCCGGCGGCGGCGATGCCGAAGGCGGCGTCCTTGATGACGCCGCTGGCGAGCAACACGTCGCCGCGGAAATCGGCGCCGCGCGAGGGATCGATGACGCGGGCGTTGGCGAGAAGAAGCGGATGCGGCTCAGTCACGTTCGGCTCCCGTCGCGTTGGGCAGCTTGCGCGCCAGAGCGTCCAGCACCGCCATGCGCACGGCGACGCCCATTTCCACCTGCTCGCGGATCAGCGACTGCGCACCGTCCGCCACCGCCGAATCGATCTCGACGCCCCGGTTCATGGGGCCGGGATGCATCACCAGCGCATCGGGCTTGGCCCGTTTCAGCTTGGCTTCGTCGAGGCCGTAATAATGGAAATATTCCTTCACCGAGGGGATGAAGGAGCCGGCCATGCGCTCGCGCTGGAGCCGCAACATCATCACGATGTCCGCCCCTTCGAGACCGCTCTCCATGGAGCGGTGCACCTCGACGCCGAAATTCTCGATGCCGGTGGGCAGCAGCGTAGACGGCGCCACCACCCGCACCCGCGCGCCGAGCGTGTGCAGGAGCAGGATGTTGGAGCGGGCGACGCGCGAATGCAGGACATCGCCGCACACCGCCACCGTCAGCCCCTCGATCCGCCCCTTGTTGCGGCGGATGGTGAGGGCGTCGAGCAGCGCCTGGGTGGGATGCTCATGGGCGCCGTCGCCGGCATTCACCACGCAGCAGTCCACCTTGCGGGCGAGCAGCGCCACGGCGCCCGACGCATGATGGCGCACCACCAGGATGTCGGGGCGCATGGCGTTCAGCGTCATGGCGGTGTCGATGAGCGTCTCGCCCTTCTTCACCGAGGAATTGCCCACCGACATGTTCATCACGTCGGCCCCGAGGCGCTTGCCCGCCAGCTCGAAGGAGGACTGGGTGCGGGTGGAGGCCTCGAAGAACAGGTTCACCTGCGTGCGGCCCCGCAAGGTCGAACGCTTTTTCTCGATCTGCCGGTTGAGGACGACGAATTCCTCAGCCAGGTCTAGGAGGCCGACGATTTCCGGCGCGGAAAGGCCTTCGATGCCGAGGAGGTCGCGGCGATCGAGGGTGAAGAATGGGGCTGTGATCATGGCAGGCCGCAGGCTTAGCGAGACTCACGCGGGTGAGCAAGCTCGCCCTGCGCCGCGCGCCCGGACCGTCGCCACGCTTCCGCCGCAAATCTTGCGATTTCCTTGATGTCACCATGATTGAACGCAAGTCGTCACAGGAACGGCCGGTTCCGTTCAGGGCCGGTTAAGCCCGCGCCGCAGTAATAAAAACACCGCGAGCGAAGCCACAATTTAGCTCCGATCGCGTTCGATGAAGGATGCAACAGCGTTTTCAGGCGGCCACTGGTGTGAGGTCGAGGCAGACGCTGAGGAGACAAGTAATGGCAAGCAGTGTTGCAAGACGGGTTGCCGCGATCGGCCTCGTTGCTGCGCTCGGTATCCCGGCCGCGTCCCCGGCTTTTTCCGCCTCGCTCGCCAGCGGCGCGGGCCTTGCGCCCCGTGCGCCGGCCCAGGTGAGCACCGTCCAGTATTACGGCCCGCCGCCGCCCTGCTGGAACTGCGGCCGCCGCTACCACAACAACAACGGCGCCGCCGTCGGCGCGGGCATCGCGCTCGGCATCCTTGGTGCCGCCGCCATCGCGGGCGCGGCCAGCGCCAATTCGGCGCCCCCGCCAGCCGTCGTCTATACCGCGCCCCCGCCGCCCCCGCCGGTGGTCTATTACGCCCCGCCCCCGCCGCCTCCGGTGGTGTACAGCGGTCCCGCCCGGTGCTGGTACTCGGCCCCCGGCGGCGGCTACTGGGGTCCCTGCTGAATGACGAAGGGCGGCTCTTAGGCCGCCCTTTCCTTTTGAGCCCGCAGCTTCGCCCTTACGGCACCACCATCTTCAGCGCGCTCAGCACCAGCGGCAGAGACGCGGCCGCGACGATGATCTGGAACGTCAGCATTTCCGCCAGCAGCGGCGCATCGCCCCCCATCTGCCGCGCCAGCACATAGCCGTTCGGTGCGGACGGCACGGCGCAGACGATGGCCAGCACAGCCAGTTCCGTGCCGCTGAGGCCGACGGCCAGGCCGAGCAGGATG
Organism: Azorhizobium caulinodans ORS 571; assembly: GCF_000010525.1. GTDB lineage: Bacteria > Pseudomonadota > Alphaproteobacteria > Rhizobiales > Xanthobacteraceae > Azorhizobium > Azorhizobium caulinodans. The sequence continues at coordinate 3,247,253 of NC_009937.1, forward strand.
GCGACCGCGGGTTTGGCGAACAGCTTCAGTACCACCGCGAGAATCACCACCGGCTTCAGGCGATTGAGCCGGTCGAGCGCGAGCCCTCCGCCCACCACCAGCAGGCCGAGGGCCAGCGAGGCGCGGCCGAGAATGTCGCCGAACTCCACCACCACCTTGGGCACCGGCACCGCAAAACCGTTCAGCAGCGCGCCGGCAAGGCACGACCAGATGAAGGGGTTGCGCAGGAGCTGGCCGAGGATGAAGCGCGGCGTCGGCGCATGGGCCCCCACGTAGCGGGCCAGCACGATGACGCAGATGACGTTCACGGCGGGAATCATCGCCACCAGCGCCACCGCCGCCACCGTCACGCCCGCCGCACCGTAGAGCCCGCCGCAGACCGCGAGCGCCACGTAGGTGTTCCAGCGGGTGACGCCCTGGAACAGCGAGGTGAAGGCCGGGCCGTCGATGCCGGTAGCGTCCACGATGGGCCGGCGCAGCACGAGCAGCACCGCCGACATGATGAGGATGGCGCCGAACATGGCCCCCACCACGGCGAGCACGCTCACGCCCGAGAGGTCCGCCTTCACGGCCGAGACGATCAGCAGCGCCGGGAAGAGGACGAAATAGGTGAGCTGTTCCAGCGCCACCCAGTGATCGGGCTTCTTGAGCAGGACACGCCGCAGGACGACGCCGAGCACGATGACGAGGAAGGTCGGGATAAGGGCGGAGATGATGCTGAGCATGACGACGTCCGGGAGGGAGCGCCTCCATAGCCCCCGCGACCGGAGGAGGCCAGCGCAAGCCTTGCTGCACCGCCGCACGCCCTGCGGTCAGCGCAGAGCTCGCTGGCGGATACGCGGCCGGCCGGCCGCGCCCAATCGGATGTCGAGGGCCTGAAACGCAACCGGCGCCCGCGGACGGACCGGGGCGCCGGTTGTTCAACGGGGGCCGGAGCGCTTGTCCGGCAGAAGGGCGATCAGGCGCCGAGGGCGCTCTCGATGGCGGCGAGCGCAGCGTCGGCCTTGGCGCCGTCGGGGCCACCGCCCTGCGCCATGTCCGGACGGCCGCCGCCGCCCTTGCCGCCCAGCACCTCGACGCCGATGCGCACAAGCTTCTGCGCGTCGAACTTGCCCGCGAGATCGGCGGTGACGCCGACGACCAGCGCGCCCTTGCCATCGGCAGCCGTGTTGGCCACCGCCACGACGCCGGAGCCGATCTTGGTCTTGCCCTCGTCCACGATGGCCTTGAGATCCTTCGGATCGGCGCCCGAGATGGCGATGCGCAGATAGCGCGTGCCATTCACCTCGATGACCGCCGGACCCGATTCGCCGCCGCCGCCCATGGCGAGCTTCTTGCGCGCCTCGGCGAGATCGCGCTCCAGCTTGCGGCGCTCTTCCACCAGCGCGGCAACGCGGGCTTCCACTTCGGCGGTGGAGACCTTGAGCGTGCCCGCCGTGGTCTGGAGGGCCGTGCTCGCGGCATTGAGGTGGCGCCGGGCCGCCGTGGCGGTGAGCGCCTCGAGGCGGCGCACGCCCGCGGCGACGCCGCTGTCGGCCAGGACCGTAACGATGCCGATGTCACCCGTGCGCTTCACATGGGTGCCGCCGCACAGCTCCACCGAGAAGGGGGCGCCGTTGCCGGAATCGGTGCCCATGGACACCACGCGCACCTCATCGCCGTACTTCTCGCCGAACAGCGCGCGGGCGCCCGAGGCCACGGCATCGTCCACCGCCATCAGGCGGGTTTCGACCGGCTCGTTGCGCAGCACATAGGTGTTGGCGATGTCCTCCACCTGCGCCAGTTCGTCGGCCGTGAGGGGCTTCGGGTGGCTGAAGTCGAAGCGCAGCCGGTCCGGGGCCACCAGCGAGCCCTTCTGGGCCACGTGGTCGCCGAGCACGCGGCGCAGCGCCTCATGCAGCAGATGGGTGGCGGAGTGGTTGGCGCGCACGGCCGAGCGGCGTGCGTGGTCCACTTCGAGGGCGAGCGGCGTGCCGATCTTCAGCGTGCCTTCGGTGACCTCCACGTCATGCACGAAGACGTCGCCGAGCTTCTTCTGGGTATTGAGGACGCACGCCTTCACGCCTTCGCCGGAGACGAGGCCGCTGTCGCCCACCTGACCGCCGGATTCGCCATAGAAGGGGGTCTGGTTCAGCACCACGAAGCCGCGGGCGCCGGCGGGCAGCTCGGAGACTTCCTTGCCCTCCTGCACCAGCGCGCGCACGGCGCCTTCGGCGGTCTCGGTGTCATAGCCGAGGAACTCGGTCGCGCCCTCGCGCTCGCGCACGCCGAACCACACGGTGTCGGTGGCCGCTTCGCCCGAACCCGACCAGTTGGCGCGGGCCTCGGCCTTCTGGCGTTCCATGGCGGCGTCGAACGCCTCGCGCTCCACCTCGATGCCGCGGCCGCGCAGCGCGTCCTCGGTCAGATCGAGCGGGAAGCCGTAGGTGTCATAGAGCTTGAAGGCGACCTCGCCGGGGAAGCGGGCACCGGAGACAAGGCCCGCGCTCTCCTCCTCCAGCAGCGAGAGGCCGCGCTCCAGCGTGCGGCGGAAGCGGGTTTCCTCAAGCAGCAGCGTCTCGGTGGCCAGCGCCTCGGCGCGGACGATCTCCGGATAGGCGCGGCCCATCTCGCGCACCAGAACGGGCACGAGGCGGTGCATCAGCGGCTCGCGCGCGCCGAGGAGCTGCGCATGGCGCATGGCGCGGCGCATGATGCGACGCAGGACGTAGCCGCGACCTTCATTGGAGGGCAGCACGCCGTCGGCGACGAGGAAGACGGACGAACGCAGATGATCGGCGATGACCCGGTGGCTCGCCTTCTGCGGGCCGTTGGACGGCACGTTGGTGAGTTCCTGGACCTCGGCGATGATCGCCCGCATGAGGTCGGTCTCGTAATTGTCGTGCGTGCCCTGCAGAAGCGCGGAGATGCGCTCGAGGCCCATGCCGGTGTCGATGGACGGCCGGGGCAGGTTGAGCCGCTCGCCGGGGAGCTGCTCATACTGCATGAACACGAGATTCCAGATCTCGATGAAGCGGTCGCCGTCCTCGTCCGGCGAGCCGGGGGGGCCGCCGGGAATGTGGTCGCCGTGATCGAAGAAGATTTCCGAGCACGGGCCGCACGGGCCGGTGTCGCCCATGGCCCAGAAATTGTCCGAGGTGGGGATGCGGATGATGCGGCTGTCCGGCAGGCCGGCGACCTTCTTCCACAGGTCGTAGGCGACGTCGTCGTCATAATAGACGGTGGCGAGCAGCCGGTCCTTGGGAAGATCCCACTCCTTGGTGATCAGGTTCCAGGCAAGCTCGATGGCCCGGTCCTTGAAATAGTCGCCGAAGGAGAAATTCCCGAGCATCTCGAAGAAGGTATGATGCCGGGCGGTGTAGCCGACATTATCGAGATCGTTGTGCTTGCCGCCGGCGCGCACGCACTTCTGCGCGGTCACGGCGCGGGAATAGGGCCGCTTCTCGACGCCGGTGAAGACGTTCTTGAACTGCACCATGCCGGCATTGGTGAACATCAAGGTCGGGTCGTTGCGCGGCACCAGCGGGGAGGATGCGACCGCTTCGTGGCCGTTCTTGACGAAGTAGTCGATGAAGCTCGACCGGATCTCGTTCACGCCGCTCATGTACCGGCACCACACCCTGAAAGTCTTGGAACCACGCGGCCTGCGCGGAGCGCACCCGCCCTCCCCCGCCTTATGGCGGGACGCCGGTGCCGAGGGCCGAAGACCCAAGGCGCACAGCGCCCAAAAAGGGACATGATCGTTTAACGACGCCCCCCGCGCTTGTCCAGCAAGCGCCCGGCGGGGCCGCACCGGCGGTTCCGCAGGACCGCCAAAGAAAAGGGCGGCCGCAGCCGCCCCGAACATCGTCCGATGGAAAGACGGGATCAGGCCTCGGCGGCCGCATCCCCATCTCCATCCTCGTCTTCCGGCGAGCCGGTGAGGATCTGGTCGGCAATCAGGCCGGCATTCTGGCGGATGGTCGCCTCGATGCGGCCGGCCACCTCGGGGTTCTGCCGCAGGAAGGTCTTGGCATTCTCGCGGCCCTGGCCGAGGCGCTGGCTGTCGTAGGAGAACCAGGCACCGGACTTCTCGACCACGCCGGCGCGCACGCCGAGATCGAGCAGTTCGCCCATCTTGGAGACGCCCTCGCCATACATGATGTCGAACTCGACCTGCTTGAAGGGCGGGGCCAGCTTGTTCTTGACCACCTTCACGCGGGTCTGGTTGCCCACCACCTCGTCGCGCTCCTTGATCATGCCGATGCGGCGGATGTCGAGGCGCACGGAGGCGTAGAACTTCAGCGCATTGCCGCCCGTGGTCGTCTCGGGCGAGCCGTACATCACGCCGATCTTCATGCGGATCTGGTTGATGAAGATCACCATGGTGTTCGACTTGGAGATCGACGCGGTGAGCTTGCGCAGTGCCTGGCTCATGAGGCGGGCCTGCATGCCGGGCTGGTTGTCGCCCATCTCGCCGTCGAGTTCGGCACGCGGCGTGAGGGCGGCCACCGAATCGACCACCAGCACGTCGATGGCGCCGGAGCGCACCAGCGTGTCAGCGATCTCCAGCGCCTGCTCGCCAGCGTCGGGCTGCGAGATCAGCAGGTCGTCGAGATTGACGCCCAGCTTGCGGGCATAGATCGGATCGAGCGCATGCTCGGCGTCGATGAAGGCGCAGGTGCCGCCCTTCTTCTGCGCCTCGGCGATGGTATGCAGCGCCAGCGTGGTCTTGCCCGAGGATTCGGGACCGTAAATCTCGACGATGCGGCCCTTGGGCAGGCCGCCGATGCCGAGCGCGATATCGAGGCCGAGCGAGCCCGAGGAGATGCTTTCGACCTCCATCACCTTGCCGCTCTTGCCGAGCCGCATGATCGAGCCTTTGCCGAAATGCCGCTCGATCTGCGAGAGCGCGGCGTCCAGCGCCTTGGTCTTATCCATGGAGGACCCTTCGACGAGTCTGAGAGTGGACTGAGTCATCGCCGCGCTCCGTGCCTGGCGCAAGAGGAATGGCCGTGGGAATTTTGTACCTCATTTGTTCTCTGTTCGCAATATGTTCTTTTTGATTTCTCTGCCTTCAGATGGGGTTCGAGCACAGGGGGAGGCGGTCGCGGGTCGCCACCAAGCCCTCTCGCGCGGTCACGAAGCCGTCTTGTCCCCACAAATCGCCCCTTGCTCCCGCCGCGCGAAGGACGCTGCGGAAGCACCCGGCGGGCTCAGGCGCCGATTCGCCGGTTCGGCGGACCGCTCGACCGGCGAGGGATGAGCGTGGGCGCCGCGACGCGGACGCGCTCGCCCTTCGTGTCCGGCCACTGAGTCATGAGGTCGAGGGCGGAGGTGGCGATCTGGTCGAATGGCACCCGCACGGAGGTCAGCGGGATGGGCAGCCGGCTCACGATGGGGATGTCGTTATAGCCGACGAGGGACACGTCCCCCGGCACCGAGACGCCGAGCCGCGCCAGAGCGGAGAGCGCGCCGATGGCGGTGTTGTCGTTCACGGCGAAGATGGCGGTGGGCGGATCGGGCAGGCGCATCAGATGCTCGGCCGCCTCCGCACCGGAATCGATGCCGAAGGTGGACTCCACCAGCAGGGCCGGATCGTGCGGCACGCCCTGCTCTTCCAGGGCCTGGAGATAGCCGGCGAGCCGCCCGCGGCTGCTGGATGCGTAGCTCGGCCCGGCAATGATGCCGATGCGGCGGTGGCCGAGATCGATGAGATGGCGGGTGGCGAGATAGCCGCCCAGCCGGTCGTCGCCCACGGAGGCAAGGCTGCGGCCGTCGCTGCGCAGGGCAAGGACATAGGGCACGCCGCGGTCCGCCAGTTCCTGCGCGAAATCGTCCCCCTCGCGGGCGGTGGACAGCACGAGCCCGTCCACGCCGCGCTGGAGCAGGCTCTTCGCGGCTGCCCGGTCGGCGCGGGGCTCATCGTCGGTGGTCGCCACGATGGCGAAGCGGCCGGAGCGCGCACAGGCCCGCGCCAGCGCCTCGTACAGCATAGCCATGACCGTATCGGTCAGGCGCGGCACGATCACGCCAATGGTGTTGGTCTGGCCGCGGCGGAGGCTGGCGGCGGACACGTCGCGCACATAGCCGAGCCGGGCCGCCACCTCCCGCACGCGGCGCGCCGTCTCGCTCTCGGAGCGCGGCAGGCGCTCGTCCAGGATGCGGGAGACCGTGGATTTGGAGACACCCGCCGCAGCGGCCACGTCAAGGATCGTGATCCGCCCCGGCCGCTCCTGGGTTTCCTCCTCCTGAAACACGTCCCGTCCCTCACGCCGCAACACCGTGCCCTCAGTTAACGATTGACAAGGCGAATGCACAAGTCTGATGATGGGAACGTTCCCGCTAACGATCCTAAAAACGGGGGAGCGGAGGCGGGACCCGTATTTCGGTCTGACACTCCTAGGGAAGGAACGAGACGATGGCGATCGACTGGAAGGGCCTCAACCCGGCCCCCGTGACCCTGTTCAAGGACAATGGCGACGTCGATTTCGACGGCAACGCGCGCCTCGCCAAGTGGCTGGCGGCGATCCCCGGCGTGAAGAGCCTGGTGATCCTCGGCCATGCCGGCGAAGGCACCTTCCTCACCCATGACGAGCAGCTCGAGCTGATCCGCGTCTACAAGGACGCGACCCCCCTGCCCGTGGTGGCCGGCATCACCGGCGAGGGCACCAAGGTGGCTGAGATCGAGGCCAGGCAGAAGATCGACGCCGGCGCCAGCGCCGCGCTCGTCTATCCCAACCACGGCTGGCTGCGCTTCGGCTATCAGAAGGGCGCCCCGCAGGACCGCTACAAGGCCATCGCCCAGTCTGGCCTCGAATGCATCCTGTTCCAGTATCCGGCCGTGACGAAGGCCAATTACGACCTTCAGACCCAGCTCGAGATCGCCGCCATTCCGGGCGTGACCGCCACCAAGAACGGCGTGCGCGACATGAAGCGGTGGTATGATGAGATCCCGGCGCTCAAGAACGCCTTCCCGGACCTCGCCATCATGTCCTGCCACGACGAATGGCTGCTGCCCACCATGTTTGACGTGGATGGCCTTCTGGTCGGCTACGGCAACATGGCCCCCGAACTGCTGCTGGAGTTCCTGAAGGCCGGCAAGGCGCAGGATTACACGCTGGCCCGCAAGTATCACGAGCAGCTCCTGCCGCTGACCCGCACCGTCTATCACCGCGGCTCGCACATGGAAGGCACGGTCGCGCTCAAGCACGCGCTACGCGCCCGCGGCCTCATCGACAATGTGAACATCCGCGAGCCGCTGAAGCCGCTCGGCGATGCCGCCGACCGCGAGATCCGCGCCGCCGTGAAGGCCGCCGGCATCGAAGTGGTGTCGAACGCCATCGCGGCCTGACCCCGAGGCGCGCCAACGCCTCGCTGATTTGGGGAAGAGGGAGTGCCGGATCGGCCCGCACGGGCCGGTCCGGCGCAGCTCGCCGACATTCCGGAGGACCCCGCAGGTCCCCGGCAAAAAGAAAAGACGACACCCGTTCCTGGAGGAAAGCCCATGCTGATGCAGAGGCCCCGCGACATTGCGCGCGGGCAGACCCCATCGCTCGACCGGCAGGCGGATATCAGCGCCCGGCTGGAACGCCTGCCCATCACCCGCCGCGTCTTCTGGACCCGCAACATCATCGGTGCGGCCACCTTCTTTGATGGCTACACCGTCATCGCCATCGCCTATGCAATGCCCGTTCTTGTCCGCGAATGGGGCCTCAAGCCCGAGCAGACGGGCATGATCCTGTCCATGGGCTATCTCGGCCAGCTCATCGGCGCGGTGTTCTTCGGCTGGCTGGCCGAGCGCATAGGCCGCCTCAGCGTGCTGCTTTTCACTATCCTGCTGTTCGTCAGCATGGATGTCGCCTGCCTGTTCGCCTGGGGCGCCGGTTCGATGATGCTCTTCCGCTTCATCCAAGGCATCGGCACCGGCGGCGAGGTGCCGGTGGCGAGCGCCTACATCAACGAATACATCGGCTCGAAGGGGCGCGGCCGCTTCTTCCTGCTCTATGAGGTCATGTTCCTCTTCGGCCTCGTGGGCGCGGGCCTCATCGCGCGGGCGCTGGTGCCGGTCTATGGCTGGGAGGCCATGTTCCTCGTCGGGCTCGTGCCGGCCGCCATCCTGATCCCGCTGCGCTTCTTCATGAAGGAATCTCCGCGCTGGCTGGCAGCGAAGGGCCGTTACGAGGAAGCCGACCGGATCGTGAGCGATCTGGAGCGCAGCGCCGAGGCCGCGGGCCACAAGCTCGCGATGCCGCAGCCGGTTCCCATGAAGCAGAGCGAACAGGGCGGCCTCAGGGAGCTGTTCTCCGGCATCTATCGCCGGCGCACGCTGACCATCTGGTCCATGTGGTTCTGCTCATATCTGGTGGCGAACGGCATGATCGCCTGGCTGCCGACGCTCTATCGCCAGACCTTCAACCTGCCGCTGGAAACCGCCCTGCTGTACGGCCTGCTGACGTCGGTCGCCGGCGTGGTGGCCTCCATCGCCTGCGCCCTGCTGATCGACAAGGTGGGCCGCAAGCGCTGGTACACGGCCGCCTTCCTCTGCGCGCCGCTGCCGCTTCTGGCGCTGGCCTACATGGGCGCCACCTCGCCGATGGAAGTCCTCCTGCTGGCCGGGCTCGCCTATGCCATCGTGCAGACCATCACCTTCTCGCTCTATCTCTACTCGGCCGAGCTCTATCCGACGCGCCTGCGGGCGCTGGGCACCGGGCTCGGGAGCGCCTGGCTGCGGCTCGGCTCGTCGGCCGGCCCCATCGTCGTCGGCACCATCATGGGCGCGGCGGGCATCCAGTATGTGTTCGCGGCCTTCGCCGGGGTTCTGGTCATCGGGGCGCTGGTGACCATGCTCTTCGCCATCGAGACGAAGGGCCGTGTGCTGGAGGAACTGTCTCCATAAGGAGCCAGACGGGACGCGCCGGGGCGGTTCAGCCCGCCCGGCGCCGGCCCTGATGGCCAGCGAAGCGCCCCCTTTCGCAAACCTCACCTCCGCAAGACGTGGCCGCAGGCATGGGGCCACGATCCCGGCCAGAATTTAGCCACCGCCCTGCTGTCGGATGCCGTAAGCTGCACCGGGGTAAGGCAGGAGAAGGTGAAGTGTGGGATCGCAATCCGGTCCGGCTGTCATTGTTGCACATGTTGCCCGCCGTTGCCGGAGACCACGGACTGACGCTTGATCCCCTGCTGGCCCGCGCGGGCATTGCCGCGCACGAGGGTCCTGCCGCACCGACCGTCGTGACCCGTGCCCAGATCTGCACGCTGCTTCAGGCCGTCGCCCGTCAGACCGGCGACCCGACCATCGGGCTCACGCTTGCCGCCGCCGCCTCGCCGCAGCGCCTCGGTCTCACGGGACAATCCCTCCTCTCGGGCCGCACGTTGCGGGAATGCCTCTTTTCGCATGCCCGCCACATGCCGGGGCTGCAGGGCGGGGTTCAGTTCCGGCTTCAGGTCGAGGGCAAGGTGGCTACCTGGCACCACCACATGCTCGACAGCGATCCGGCCCACGCCAATGTGCTGAACGACGGCGTGGCCGGCTTCATGACGCGGGCGCTGCGGGCGGTGGCCGGGGCTGATGCCGCCCTCCATGTGGCCCTGCCCCATCGCGCGCCCGCCGCCCAGCACCTCTACGAGGACACCCTCCAGAGCGCCGTAAGCTTCAGCGGGGGCGACGAACTGGCCCTGAGCTTCGACGCTGATCTGCTGGACCGGCCCAATGCCCTATGGTCCGGCGTGGTCGAGCCGGATCCCGCTCAGGCGGGCGGGTGGCAGGCGCTGCTGCCGCAGACGGAGGATGACGACCATCTGGTCGCCAGCCTCCACCTCATCTTCCAGAGCGCGGCCATGTCCGGCCTATTGTCCCTGGCCGACAGCGCCCGGACGCTGGGCTACGCGCCGCGCAGTCTCCAGCGACGCCTGATGCGCCTCGGCATGACGTTCGAGAGCCTGCTCGACAGCTGGAGACAGGCTCAGGCGCTTCAGTATCTGGCCCATACGCACTGTTCGGTGGGGAAGGTCGCGCTCGCGCTGGGTTATTCGCACCCGGCCCATTTCGTGCGTGCCTTCCGGCGCTGGCAGGCCATGACACCCCTCGCCTTCCGGCGCAGCGTCCGGATGCGCATGAGCTGACCTCCCGCCTGCGGATGGCGCGAAATGGCAATTGAGCCCCGTACCTCCATCCGATACGCCTTGGAGCCGAGGTCACCCGCGAAACGGCTGGAAAATCTCATCTTTCCAGCCCTGTCCTAGGGGATTTGGGTGCCCCAACGGCAGGTCCGGCCGGCGACAGTGGTCCAGACGGGAGACGTGCCCAACACATCCGGGCGGCGGTTCGCGGTGGCATCAGGGCTATCCGCTCCGGCGCCTGATCATCTTGCGAAGGCGTTCCGTGCGAACGCGGTCGGCCCCTCCGGCGCCCGGAGCGACTGCCGACATTCCGGGGGAACGGTATGGCGGGCGAGGTGCAGGACGCGCGGCATGGCGCGGCTTTGAGCCCGGACGGGCTCGTGGACGCGTCAATGGTCTGGCTCGCGGGTGCCACGTTTCACATGGGTTCGGACGACCATTATCCCGAGGAAGCTCCCGTCCACCCGGTGAGGGTGGACGGCTTCTGGATCGACCGTTTTCCGGTCACCAACCGCGACTTTGCCCGCTTTGTGGAAGACACCGGCCATGTCACGGTGGCCGAGCAGGTGCCCTCCCCCGCCGATTATCCGCTCCTCGATCCCCACCTGCTCGTGGCGGGATCGCTCGTCTTCTCTCCGCCCGAGGCCCAGCCCGGCCCGGCCGCGTGGGACCAGTGGTGGCGCTTCGTCGAAGGCGCCGACTGGCGCCATCCCAAAGGTCCCGGCAGCAGCCTCGAAGGGCTCGAGGATCACCCGGTGGTGCACGTGGCCTTCGCCGATGCGCAGGCCTATGCCCGCTGGTGTCACAAGGCGCTGCCCACCGAGGCCGAGTGGGAATATGCCGCGCGCGGCGGGCTCGACCGCGCGCCTTTCGCCTGGGGCAACGAACTGGTGCCCGGCGGCATCCACCGGGCCAACACGTGGCAGGGCGCCTTCCCGGTCGAGAACCTCGCCGAGGACGGCTTTGCCGGCACCTCACCCGTGGATGCCTTCCCCGCCAACGGCTTCGGCCTCCACGACATGATCGGCAACGTCTGGGAATGGACCGACGACTGGTACCAGCCCCGGCACGATCCACCGGCGGCGCGGCCCTGCTGCGTACCGCACAACCCGCGTGGCGGCTCCGAGGCCGGCAGCCGCCATGCCGACATCCTGGGCGCCGCGTTGCCACGCAAGGTGCTCAAGGGCGGCTCGCATCTGTGCGCGCCGAACTATTGCCAGCGCTACCGCCCCGCTGCGCGCTCCCCCCAGACCATTGACACCGCCTCGGGACACATCGGCTTCCGCTGTGTCCGGCGTGGTCCCAAGCAGGAAACGAAATGACGGATACGCACCGCAACGAGACCGAGGCCGGCCCCAGCCGGCGCGACGTGCTGGCCGGGACGGCCGGTTTCATGGCCGCCGTGGCGGGCCTATCGGCCCTCGCCAGCCCGGCACGCGCGCAGGCCGCGCCGCGCCCGCACATCCTCTACATCCTGGCGGATGATTTGGGCTTCGCCGACGTCGGCTTCCACGGGTCGGACATCAAGACGCCGAACCTCGACAAGCTTGCCGCCACCGGCGCGACGCTCGGCCAGTTCTACACTCAGCCCATGTGCACACCGACGCGTGCGGCCCTCATGACCGGCCGCTACCCGCTGCGCTACGGCCTCCAGACCGGCGTGATTCCCTCGGGGGCGAGCTATGGCCTCGCCACCGACGAATTCCTGCTGCCGCAGGCGCTGAAGAGCGTGGGCTACAGCACGGCGCTGATCGGCAAGTGGCACCTCGGCCATGCCAAGCAGGACTTCTGGCCCCGCCAGCGCGGCTTCGATTATTTCTACGGGCCGCTGGTGGGCGAGATCGACCATTACAAGCACGAAGCCCATGGCGTCGTGGACTGGTATCGCGACAACAAGCAGGTGGTCGAGGAGGGCTACGACACCGAGCTGTTCGGCACCGACGCGGCGCGGCTGATCGGGGCGCACGATCCCAAGACGCCGCTGTTCCTCTACCTCGCGTTCACCGCGCCCCACACGCCCTTCCAGGCACCACAGGCCTACGTGGACCGCTACCCGAACATCACCGATCCGGCGCGGCGCCTCTATGCGGCGATGATTTCCGCCATGGACGACCAGATCGGCAAGGTGGTGGCGGCGCTGGAGCAGCGCGGCATGCGCGAGAACACGCTCATCGTGTTCCACAGCGACAATGGCGGCACGCGCTCCAAGATGTTCGTGGGCGAAGGCGCCTTCCATGGCGAACTGCCGGCCAGCAACGCGCCTTATCGCGACGGCAAGGGCACGCTCTACGAGGGTGGCACGCGTGTTGCGGCGCTGGCCAACTGGCCGGGCCGCATCACGCCCGGCGCGGCGGATGGCGTCATGCACGTGGTTGACATGATGCCGACCCTCGCCCGGCTGGCCGGCGCGAACCTCGACCGCTCCAAGCCGCTGGACGGCGTGGACGTGTGGTCGGCCCTGTCCAGCGCGCGCACCTCGCCGCGCGACGGCGTCGTCTACAATGTGGAGCCGACACAGGGCGCGGTGCGCGAGGGCAACTGGAAGCTCTACTGGCACGCTCTGCTGCCGCCGAAGGTCGAGCTCTACGATCTCGCGAAGGACCCCTCCGAGACCACGGACGTCGCCGCCCAGCATCCCGAGAAGGTCGCGGCCCTGCAGGCGCACGTGGTCGACCTTGCCCGCACCATGGCGCCCCCGCTCTTCTATGCGGCAGCCCTGAAGGCGGCGCTCTCCGCCCCCCTCTCGACGCCCACCGGCGCCCTCTATGGCCTCGGGATGGAAGACGATTGATGGCCCGCCTTCTCTCGTCCGCCTCCCCCATCGCCCTTGTCCTGACGATCGCAGCGGCCTTCCCGGCCGCCGCGGCGGATCTCACGCCGGCGGCGCCCCAGAGCCTGCCCGTCGCGCCCGTGGCCACCGCAGACACGCCGGTCTTCTATGCCACGGGCTATCTGTGGGCGAGCGCCTTGCACGGCACGACGGGGACGCTGCCACCCCTGCCGCCGGCGGAGGTCAATCTGAGCTTCGGCGACATCCTGAAGAATTTCGACGGCGGCCTCATGGCCGCTGCCGAGATGCGCACCGGGCGCTGGAGCTTCCTCGGCGACGTGATGTTCTCGCAGGTCTCGCCCGATGGAAACCTGCCCGGCCCGTATCGCACCGGCGTGGAACTGCGCTCGCGCAGCCTCACGTTGCAGGCCAATGCCCTCTACCGCGTCTATGACGGACCTGCGGTCGATTTCGATGTGGGCGCGGGCCTGCGCTACTGGAACCTCGACAACCGCGTGAACGTCAACGCGTCGCCGGTCCTGCCGGGCATCGGCTATAGCGAAAACGAAGCCTGGGTCGATCCCCTGGTGGTCGGCCGCATCATCGCCCGGCTCGGCGGACCCTGGAGCCTCACGGTGGTGGGCGACGTCGGCGGCTTCGACGTCGGCTCGACGCTCACCTGGCAGATGATCGGCACGGTCAACTACCAGTGGAGCGAGCAGCTCGCCCTTCGGGCGGGCTACCGCTACCTGTCCGTGGACTATCGGGCCGGCGACTTCCTGTACAACGTGCAGATGCAGGGGCCCATCCTGGGGGCCACCTACCGGTTCTGACCCGTTCGCCACCCTCTGGAACCTCAGATGTGCCAGAGGGCGGCGAAGCCCGTCGCGAAAGCCTCGATCTCGTCCTCCGTATTGAAGTAATGCACCGAGGCCCGAATGATCGGGCCGCCGCGCGCCTCCAGAGCAAGGCGCGCCTGGCTCTCGCCGATGCCGGCGGCAAAGATGCCCCGCTGGCGCAGAGCCTCCACGAGCGCGCCGACATCCCTGCGCCGGTCGGCCCAGGTCATGATGCCCGTCGCGGCGGGATCGCCCGCCTCCATCGGTAGCGGCGCGCCGAGGGCGGCCAGACGCGTACAGGCCAGATCGACCAATGCGCGTATACGGGCGGCGATCCGCCCCGGGCCGACCTCGCGTGCGAGACGGGCCGCAGCCCCGAGCCCCAGACGCACGGCGGGATTGAATTCGAAGCTCTCGAAGCGGCGCGCATCGTCCCGCCACAGGAAATCGTCCGCGCCACTCCACGTCCCGCCGCCGAGATCGCGGAGCGGGGGCCCCGCCTGCGCGAGGATGCGGTCGGACACGAACAGGACGGCGGCGCCCTTCGGCCCGCGCAGCCATTTGCGGGCGGGAAAGACCAGCACGTCCGCGCCGAGCGCCGAAACGTCCACGGGTATCTGCCCCACCGCCTGCGCAGCATCGATCATCACCAGCGCCTCGCGCCGGCGCGCCTCTTCCGCGATCGTCTCAACGTCAGCAGCGACACCGCTGGACGTGGGCACGAGGGAGAAGGCGACGGCGCCTCCAGCGCCCGCCTGCACCAGCGCCGCCGGGCTCGATTGCCCGAGCGGGCCTATGGGCACGAGCGACACCTCCAGCGCGGTCCCCGTCGCCATGGCGCTGGCATTGAGGATGTTCGCGCCCCAGTCGCTGCGGGCGAGCGCGATGCGCCGCAGGCCCGAGGAGACGCAAGCGCCGAGCGCCAGCGCCCATCCCCGGCTGGCGGTCTCCACAAACGCGATGTTGCGCGGCGGGCAGTTGAGCAGCGCCGCCACAGCATGGCGCACGCCCTCAATGTCTCGCGCGTGCGCCTCCATGGCCGCGTGGGTGCCCACGGCCTGCTCCAGCGCGATGAAGTCCGTCATCACGCCAGTGACCGCCCGCGGCATCAGGCTGGTGCTGGCATGGTTGAGATGGATGCGATGGCCGGTCGCGGGCGTTTGCGCCCGCAGCTCCGCAATCTCGGAAGATGTGAAGGGACCCGCCATCATCGCAGCCGCGCCCGAGCGAGGCCGGAAACCCGCGAATCGGTCTCGCCCACCCATCGGATGCGCGTCACGCCGTCGATGCCGAGAGCGATGTCTGCCGCGGGGAGTGAGACGAGGAAAGGCATCCGGTCCTCCATGCCGCCAGGGCTCTTCTGCCCGGCGGCACACATGAGGATAGCCGAAGATGCACGGCCGGCGGAGGAGAGCTTTCGCCTCCTTCCCCGTCGGTTCGGGCGGCGGTTCGAGACCGCGCCATCACCCGGCGTTGGTCGCTTCCAGTTCCGGCGGCAGGGCGCGGACGGGCAGACGGGCGCCGTCGAAGCGATAGGGCGGCGCCAGAATATAGCGGGGCGCCCCGGCTCCCTCCTCGCTCCGCACCACCATGCCCGCACGCTGTGCCCGGCCGGAGGTCAGCGCCTCGTGCAGACCCAGCACCTCGCCGGCCGGGATGCCGGCGGCCCGCAGGCTCGCCAGCAGTTCGGCGCGGGTGCGGCGGGCGAGTTCCGCCCGCAGCTCCGGCAGCAGGTCGGCTCGGTTGCGGGAGCGCTCCAGATTGGTGGCGAAACGGGGATCGGCGGCGAGGTCGGGCCGCCCGATCACGCTCGTGCAGAAGCGCTGGAACTGGGCGTTGTTGCCCACCGTGATGACCAGCGCCCCATCCTGCGCGTCGAAGACGCCGTAGGGCACGATGGAGGGATGGGCATTGCCGTAGCGCGGCGGATCGATGCCCTGCACCAGCGCTTCAAGGCCATAATAGGAGGTGAGCGCCAGCCCGCTGTCGAACAGCGCCAGCTCCACCCGGCTGCCCTTGCCGGTGCGCTCGCGCTTGTAGAGCGCGGCCAGCAGGGCCTGCGCCGCATACTGGCCGGTGAAGAGGTCCACCGCCGCGAGGCCGAACTTCAGCGGCGGGCGCTCGGCCTCGCCGTTCAGCGCCATGAGACCCGCCTCGCCCTGGACCAGAAGGTCATAGCCGGGGCGGCTCGCCTCCGGCCCCTCGCTGCCGTAGCCGGAAATGGAGCAATAGATGAGACGGGGGTTCTCCGCCGCCAGCGCCTCGTATCCGAGCCCGAGCTTGTCCGCCCCGCCGGTCTTGAAATTCTGCACCACGATGTCGGCGTCGCGGGCCATCGCCTTCACCTGCGCCAGTCCCTCGGGTGTCGCAAGGTCGATGCTGACGGAGCGCTTGTTGCGGTTCACCGCATCGAAATAGGAGGTGGTGGTGCGCCCGGTGCGCAGGCCCCAGTCGCGCGTATCGTCGCCCCGCTCGGGATGCTCCACCTTCACCACATCCGCGCCGAGGTCGCCCAGCACCATGGCGCACCAGGGACCGGCGAGGATGCGGGAGAGGTCCAGCACGCGCACGCCGGCCAGCGGCAGATCGGAAGGGGCGTCGGTCATTCGTCTGTCCTCGGGGTCAGGCGCCCATCACGCCATCCAGCCGACGCACCATCTCGATGAGGCGCGGACGCACCTCCTCCATGAGGAATTCTGGGCTGGTGATGACGGTGGGAGCACCGCAATTGATGGCCATGGGCGGCATGCCGCCGCCGGGCCGAAAGCCCAGGGCGATCGCGCTCACATTCTCCTGCCACTCGCCGAAGGAGCAGCAGCAGCCGATGGTCGCCTGATCCTCGATGGCCTTTTCGAGATTGGCCTTCACCTTGGGCCAGGCGAGCGGATCGAGCATCCGCAGTTCCTCGAACAAGGGCGCTCGCTCCGCCTCGGTGAGGGCAGCGATATAGGCGCGGCCGATGGAGGAGCGCACCATGGACATGCGCACGCCCACATCGATGTTCAGCGAGATGGCGGCGGGCCCCCGCTGGCTTTCTACATAGCGCATGCTCAGGCGGTCGCGAACCGCGAGGCCGACCGAGGCACCGGAGAAATTGGCAAGATCGCGCATGGCGGGGCGGGCGAGCTGGCGCACGTCCAGGCCGCCCAGGGCCACGGTGCTGAGCGCCACGAGCTGGGTGCCCAGCCGATACTTGCCCACCTCCTCGACGAAATGCAGATAGCCGAGCTTGGTGAGGGTGTAGGTCAGGCGCGAGACCGTGGACCGGGGCAGCTTGCAACGGTCGGCAATCTCGTGATTGGCCAGAAAGGTCTCGCCCCGCTTGAAGCACGCCAGAACCTCCAGCCCGCGCGCGAGGGCGGTGACGAAGTGCCGGTCTTCCTTGGCATCGCCTTCGTCGAGGTCGCTCGTCTGGGCTTCGGGCTGGGTCATCATGGTTTCCGGTCGGCGGTGCGGATCAGGAGCGCTCAGGATGCGCCGTCCCGCTTCTTGAAGAAACGGGCAAAGGCGGCCTGTGCCGCAGGCCCCCGCCGCAGGGCATGGAAGCTCTCCGCCTCCAGCGCAAGGGCGGCGGACACCGCATCGCGCGTATGGGCGCGCAGGAGACGCTTGGTGGCGAGCACGGATTCCGGCGGCAGGGCCGCTAGCGCACCGGCCTTCTCCAGCGCCAGTGCCAGGGCGCCGTCCTTCGCCGTCACCGCATTGATGAGGCCCGCGTCGCAGGCGACATCCGGGCCGAAGGCCTCGCCCAGCATCAGCAACTCGGCCGCCATCTTGGTGCCGGCGATGCGGGGCAGCAGGTAGCTGGAGGCGCCTTCCGGGCAGAGGCCGAGCGCGGCGAACGGCAGGCGGAAGGTGGCGCCCGCCCCCGCATAGGCGAGATCGCAATGGAGCAGCATCGTCGTGCCGATGCCCACCGCAAAACCTTCGACGGCCGCCAGCAGCGGCGTGCCGCAGGCGGTCAGCGCCTGAAGGAAGGTCAGGCCCGCGCTGGGCCCGGTGTCGCTGGTGTCCTGAAAATCGGAGAGATCATTGCCGGCGGTGAAGCAGCCTTCCGCGCCGGTGAGCACGATGGCGCGCACCGCCTCATCCGCATCGGCCGCCGCGATGGCCTCACCCAGCGCGCCATAGGTCGCCCGGTCCAGCGCATTGCGCCGCTGCGGCCGATTGATGGTGAGAAGGCGCACGCCCGGCTGGGGATCGCTGAGGAGCAGGCTCTCGGTCATCAGGCTTCTCCTCCGGCAAAGCGGGCCGCGGTGGCCGCGAGGCGCTCGCGCGCCGTGGCATATTCGTGCGCGAGACGGTCCACCACCTGCGCCACCGGGGGCACGTCGCCAATGGTGCCGACTCCCTGCCCCGCGCCCCACACATCCTTCCACGCCTTCACCCGGCCGGAGCCGAAGTTCATGGACGACTTGTCCGCATGGGGCAGCGCATCCGGATCGAGGCCCGAGGCCACGATGGAGGGCTTGAGATAATTGCCCGGAACGCCGGTGAAGTAAGGCGTGTAGAGAATGTCCGCCGCCGCGCTCTCGGTGATCATCTCCTTGTAGCGGGCGGCCGCATTGGCCTCCGCCGTGGCGATGAAGCGCGTGCCCATGTAAGCGAAGTCGGCCCCCATGGCCTGCGCCGCGAGGATCGCGTCGCCCGTGGTGATGGAGCCGGACAGGGCGATCGGCCCGTCATAGAAGCGGCGCACCTCGCCCAGAAGCGCGAAGGGGCTGAGCGTGCCCGCATGACCGCCCGCGCCGGCGCAGACGAGAATCAGTCCATCCACGCCCGCCTCCAGCGCCTTCTCCGCATGGCGCACGCTGATCACGTCGTGAAAGACCAGCCCGCCATAGGAATGGGCCTGCCGCACCACATCACCCGGCGGCCGCAGGGAGGTGATGATGAGCGGCACTTCATGGGCGACGCAGGTCTCCATGTCCCGCTCCAGACGGTCATTGGAAGCGTGGACGATCTGGTTCACCGCGAAGGGGGCGATGCGCCGGCCAGGATCGGCCGCCTGCGCCTCCGCAAGGCGCGTCTTGATGGTGGTGAGCCAGCCGTCCAGCGTGTCGGGCGCACGGGCATTGAGCGCCGGGAAGGAGCCGACGACGCCCGACAGGCACTCGGCAATGACAAGCTCCGGCCCCGACACGATGAACATGGGCGAGGCAATGACCGGAAGCCGCAGGCGGCCCTCCAGCGCCGGGGGCAGCGGGCGGCGCGTGCTCATGCTGCCGCGCCTTCGCGGGCGAAATAGAGATCGTGCAGCCGGTCGAGATCGATGCCGGCCGCCGGTTCGGACATCACCACCTTGCCGGAGCGGATGAGGTGCACATCGTCCGCCACCGACAGAGCGATGCGGGTGTTCTGCTCGATGAGCACGATGGTCGTGCCCTCTTCCTTGAGGCGGCGGATGATCTCGAACACCTCGTTGACGATCACCGGCGCGAGACCCAGGGACGGCTCGTCGATGAGCAGGATGCGGGGCTTGGCCATGAGCCCGCGCCCCATGGCCACCATCTGCGCCTCGCCGCCCGAAAGCGAGCCGGCGAGCTGCGCCCGCCGCTCCTTGAGGCGCGGGAAGAAGCTGTACATGCGCTCAAGATTGGCCGACAGGTCGCCCCGGCAGCGGGCCGGATAGGCGCCGAGAAAGAGGTTTTCCTCCACCGTCATGTCGCGGAAGACGAGGCGGCCTTCCGGCACCATGACGAGGCCCTGCGCCGCCAGATCCCAGGTCTTGCCCTTCAGGGGGGCGCCATCGAGCAGGATCTCGCCCGTGTGCGGCACGAGGCCCGTCAGCGCCCGCAGGAGCGTGGTCTTGCCGGCGCCGTTCGGCCCCACGATGGAGGTGAGCGCGCCGGCGCGGAACTTCAGGTTCACGTCCCACAGCACGGTAATGGCGCCATAGCCGGCGGAGAGGTTGCGCGTCTCAAGCATGGGCCGCCCCCGTATAGCTTTCCACCACCGCCGGATTGTTGAACACCTCGGCCGGCGTGCCGTCGGCAATGAGCTGGCCGAAGTTCAGCACCACCGCACGGGTGCACAGGTTCGAGATGGTCTCGATGTCATGCTCGACGATCACGATGGTGAGGCCGAACAGCGCGTGCAGCTCCTTCAGCTTCAGCATGAAGCTGCGCTTGGCGTTGCTCTCCAGCCCCGCCAGCACCTCGTCCAGCAGCAGCAGGCGGGGCTCGGTGGCCAGCGCCTTGGCGATCTCCAGCCGCTTCAGCTCCTGAAGCGCCAGGGCCGATGCCGCATCGGCATCCGCCTTGTGGGAGAGCTGCATCACCTCGAGAATCTCGTTGATGCGCGCGGGATCATTGCGGCCGGCGCCGAACACCTGCGCCACCGTGAGGTTCTCGCGCACGGTGAGATGGTGCATGGGCTGCGGGATCTGGAAGGTGCGCCCGATGCCCGCTTTGGCCCGCCGGTGCAGCGGCAGGCCGGTGATATCCTGCCCGCCGACGCTGATGCGCCCGCGCGCCCGCACAAGGCCCGAAATGGAGTTGAACAGCGTCGTCTTGCCGGCGCCATTGGGGCCGACAAGGCCGAGAATCTCGCCCTTCTCGACCGAGAAGCTGATGTTGGACAGCGCGAGCAGGCCGCCGAAGCGGACGGAGACGCCCTCAAGCGCGAGCATGATGCTTGCCTCCGCTGCGGGAGAAGAAACGGGACAGAAGACCGGCAAGGCCGTTCGGCGCCACCAGCACCATGATGGCGAGGAGGATGCCGAGCAGGATCTGGTGGCCGACGGGGATGAGGCTCTTGGCCACGACCTGATCGAACATGTAGATCACGATGGCGCCGAGCACCGGCCCGAGCACCGTGCGATAGCCGCCGAACACCGCCGCGATGATCGGCATCACGCTCCAGATGCCGGAGAAGGCATAATCCGGTTCCAGGAAGCCGATGATGTGCGCGTTCAGCGCGCCGAACATGCCGGCGATGAAGGCCGAGAGCATCAGCATCCAGGTCTTGAGCAGGGTGCTGTTCACGCCCACGACCCGGGTCGCATCCTCGCTCTCCGCGATGGCCCGGAGCGCGATGCCCACATGGCTCCGGCGGATGGCCACGTAGATGATGGCGCAGATGACCACCATCGCCAGCACCAGAACGTAGCTGCCGTGGCGCTCGGCGAGATTGAAGCCGAACAGCGTGGGCAGGCCGGGATAGCGCTGGAGGCCCGCGGCGCCACCGGTCAGCCAGGTGGCCTCGGTGGCGAGAATGCGGAAGATCTGCGCATAGGCGAGGATGGCGAGGGCGAAATAGGGCCCCGAGAGCCGCAGCGCCGGCAGCATGGCGAGCGAGGAAATGGTTGCGATAAGGCCGGCCAGCGGGATCGCCAGCAGCACCGGCACGCCGAGCCGCGCCGCCAGCAGCGCCGAGGCATAGGAGCCGACCCCGAAGAAGGCTGCATGGCCGAACGAGACCATGCCGCCGAGATTGCCGAGCAGCGCCCAGGAGAGGGCGAGACCGGCGAGGATGAGGGCGGAGATGAGCAGCCCCAGCATGTAGGGGCTGGCGCCCGCCGCCAGCGGCAGCAGGGCGACGACCACGAGGCCGGCCCCGAGGGCAAGGCTGCGGCCGGAGAGTATGGGAGAGGACGTCTGTGACATGGCTCGCCTCTCAGCCGCGGCGGGCGCTGGCGCCGAACAGGCCGTTCGGCATGAGGAAGAGGACCAGCAGGAACAGCACCATGCCGGCGAGTTCCTGAAGGGCGGAGCTGGCGAAGGTGACGGTGAGCGCCTCCGTGACGCCGAGCAGCACGGCGCCGAGCAGAACACCCGGGATGGAGCCCACACCCGCCAGCACTGTGATGATGAAGGCCTTCACGGTGAGCGCGTGCCCCACCGCCGGCTGCACCACGCTCATGGTGTAGAGCGCGACACCCGCGACGCTCGCCAGAGCGCCGGCCACCAGGAAGGCCACCGTCTCGATGCGGGTAGGATTGATGCCCATGAGCTTGGCGGCGCCGCGATTGGACGACACGGCGCGCACTGCCCGGCCGTACCAGCTCGCCTTCAGCCACCACCACAGGAAGCCCATCAGGACGATGGAGAGCCCGAAGGCGACGAGCTCGCCCTTCATGGCGAAGACGTCGCCGAAGGAAATGGCATCCTGAAGGAAGACCGAGGTGGTGGTGCGCATGTCGCTGGCGAACACCAGCAGGATCGCATTGGTCAGGATGATGCCGACGGCGAAGGTGAGGATCAGCGAGTTGAGCTCGCGATGATCCTTGATCATGTTGACCAGCATGAACAGGACGATGCTGACGGCGGAGACGACCACCAGCGCCAGGGGGATGGCCATGTAGGGCTCGAGCCCCAGCCGCTGCTCCACCACATAGGCCATGTAGGCCGCGAGCAGCACCAGCTCGCCATGGGCCAGATTGATGATGCGCATGGCGCCGAAGGCGAGCGCGAGGCCGAGCGCCACAAGCGCATAGACGCTGCCGATGAGCACGCCGGAGAACAGCGCCTGCAGGATGAGTTCGGTCATGTCACCTCAGGGGGAGGCTGAACGGGAACGCGGGACGGAAGGACGGGCCCGCGCGCCTGAGGCACGCGGGCTCTCCGTGTCACCAGGGAAGGGCCGGATAGGCGATCTCGGCGGTGGCGGCGGACTTCGGCGACACCAGTACGATCTTGCCGTCGCGGTGCTGGCCCATGGAGAGCGCGAAGTTCGGATTGTCGCCCGTCTGGTCGAACTGGAGGCGGCCCAGCAGCGTCTCGCGGTCGGTCTTGCGCATCTCGTCCACGAGGCCGCCCTTGTCCAGCGTGCCGGCGGTGGCGGCGCGCTGGATCGCCTCGCATAGCAGCGTGGTCTCGACGAAGCTCAGGGAGGCGAGATACTCGATGTCCTTGTTGAACATCTCCTTGTAGGTCGCCGCGAACTTCTGGCCCTCGGGGCTCTTCACTTCCACCGGATAGGGCAGGAAGGAGGTGCCGACCACGTTGTTCATGAGATCGGGGAATTCGGTGTACATCTTGGGGGTGGCCAGCGACCACGCGCCCACGATGAGCTTCACCTGCGGCTTCAGCACCTTGGCGGCGCGGATGATGCCCACATAGTCGTTCTCATAGGCCGACATCATGATGATGTCGGACTTATCCTGAAGCTTGATCTTGTTGATGATCGGCTTGAAATCGGTGATCGCCGGATCAAATTTGTGAACCGTGACCTTGATGCCCTTGGCGGCGAGGTCCTTCTCCAGCCCCTCGGCAAGCAGGGCGGGCGCCTCCTTGGTAGAGGCGATGATGGAGACCGCCTGCGGCTTCAGATCGATCAGCAGATTGGCGATGCCGCGCTGGTAGCCGGCATTGTTGTTGATGCGGAAGAAGGTCTTGAGGCCGCGCTGGGTAAGCTCATCCGAGACTGCGCCGGCGGTGATGTAGACCTTGCCGAGCTTGTCGGCGGCGTCGGAAGCCGGGCCGACGATGTTCGAGCCGTAGCCGCCGATGATCGCCACCGAACCGGAGGCGGAGAGCTTCTCGACCGCGGAGACCGCCTTGGCGGGCGTGCTCTCGTCGTCGATCACATCCACCTTGAACTGCACCTTCGGCGAGTTGGCGTTGCACATGCGGATCGCCACCTGCATGCCTTCGTTGAAGGCCTGGCCGGAGCGCGCCAGCGAACCGGTGAGCGGCATGTGGGCGCCGATCGTGACGACCTTCTCCTGCGCCTGAGCCACCGGCACACCTACCCCAAGGGCAAGCGCCAGCGTCGCCGATACGATGGCGGATCGGACCATGTGACTTCCTCCCGTTAGCGTTCCGGACACCCGCGGTCTTCCCGGGAAAAAGGCGGCGCCGGATCAGGCGCCCTACCTGCGAGATGACCGAAAGCGTCGTGCCGCGTTGCCTCCCATACGCGGTTGGGTCCGCGTGTATGGCCCCTTCCGCGACGGATCTCAGGGGCAAGAACTGCATCGCATGCGGAACGCGGGATTGTCAATTTCCGCAGACATGAATTCCGTATTGCAGAACATATAGCCGGATTTGGTAATCAGGAACCTCTCAGCACACCAGCCGACCTTGACAGCCGATCCGGCACGCTCCATCAACGAGCGGAATATGCAGACGATAGTTCTGCAATGCAGAATATGGGAGGACGCATGGACCCCGTTCGCACCGAGATCTCCGCCGCCGGCGTTGCCACCCTGACCATTGCCAATCCGCCCGTGAACGCGCTCGGCGCGGCGGTGCGGGCCGGCCTGCTCTCCGGCCTCACCGCGGCCCTCGCCAATGCGGACGTGCGGGCCATCGTCATCGCCGCCGAGGGCAAGGTCTTCGTGGCCGGTGCGGACATTTCCGAATTCGGCAAGCCGCCCGTGCCGCCGTCCCTCCCCGACGTTCTCTCCGCCGTGGAAGGCAGCGCGAAGCCGGTGGTCGCGGCCATCAACGGTCTCGCCCTCGGCGGCGGACTGGAGCTCGCCCTCGCCTGCCATGCCCGCGTCGCCGCGCCGGCCGCCAGGCTCGGCCTTCCGGAGATCAAGCTCGGCATCATTCCCGGTGCTGGCGGAACGCAGCGCCTGCCGCGTCTCGTTGGCGCCGCCCCCGCCTTCGCCATGATGGCGGGTGGTGAGCCCGTGTCCGCCGAAAAGGCCCGCGCCATGGGCCTCGTGGACGACATCGCCGATGGCGATCTGGTCGCTACCGCCGCCACCCAGGCGCTCCGGCTGGCGGAAGCCGGCACCTGGCCCCGCTCCGGCGCGGCCGAGAGCAAGTTCAGCGCCGAGGACCGCGCCGCGTTCGAGACGGCGGCCAGCGACGCGATTCGCAAATCGCCCCGGATGCCCAATGTGGCGGCGCTCGCGCATGCCGTTCGGGTTGGCCTCGAGAAGGGCCTTGCGGAAGGCCTCGCCGCAGAGCGCGCCGCCTTCCTCGAACTCGTGAAGGACCCGACCTCCAAGGCCTTGCGCCACCTCTTCTTCGCCGAGCGCGAGGCCGCGCGCGTGCCGGGCATCGGCAAGGAGGTGAAGGCGCGTCCCGTCGCCAGCGCCGCCGTCATCGGCGCCGGCACCATGGGCGGCGGCATCGCCATGTGCTTCGCGCAGGCGGGCATTCCCGTAACCCTCATCGAGGTGAAGGAAGAGGCGCTCAGCGCCGGCCTCGCCCGCATCCGCTCCAATTACGAGACCTCCGTGAAGCGCGGCTCGCTCACCTCCGAGAAGATGGAGCGGCACCTCGGCTTCATCACCGGCCGTGTGGGCCTTGAGGCCGCAGCCGAGGCCGACATCGTGGTGGAGGCGGCCTTCGAGGACATGGGCGTGAAGGCCGAAATCTTCGGCGCGCTGGACCGCCTCGCCAAGCCCGGTGCCATCCTCGCCACCAACACCTCCTATCTCGACGTCAATGCCATCGCCGAGACGACCAAGCGTCCGCAGGACGTGGTGGGCCTTCACTTCTTCAGCCCCGCCAACGTGATGCGCCTGCTGGAGATCGTGCGCGGCGCCAAGACGGCGCCGGATGTGCTCGTCACCAGCCTCGACCTCGCCCGCAAGATCGGCAAGCTGCCGGTGGTGGTGGGCGTCTGCTACGGCTTCGTGGGCAACCGGATGCTCGCAAAGCGTACCCAGGCCGCCGAGCGGCTGCTGCTCGCCGGCGCCATGCCGCATGAGGTGGACGATGCGGTGACCGATTTCGGCTTCCGCATGGGCCCCTTCGCCATGAGCGATCTGGCCGGCCTCGACATCGGCTGGCGGGCGCGCAAGGCCACGGGCGCGAAGGCACCGGTGGCGGACGCGCTGGCCGAGCAGGGCTTCTTCGGCCAGAAGACCGGGCGCGGCTTCTATCGCTATCCCGAAGGCGCCCGCAAGGGCGAGCGCGATCCGGATACGGAGGCGCTCATCACCCGCCTCTCCGATGAGCGGGGAATCACCCGCCGCAGCTTCTCCCGTGAGGAGATCATCGCCCGCCTCATGTACCCGATGGTGAATGAGGGCGCGAAGATCCTGGAGGAAGGCATCGCCTCGCGCTCCAGCGATGTCGATGTGGTGTGGGTGAACGGCTACAACTGGCCCAACTTCACCGGCGGCCCCATGCACTGGGCGGAAGGTGTCGGTCTCGCCAGGATCGTCGAGGCGCTGGACGCCCTCGCCGCCGAGACGGGCGACGACAGCCTGAAGCCTGCCGCTTTGCTGCGGCGGCTGGCGCAGGGTGGCTCCTTCGCGGACAAGGACGCCGCCTGATGTCCGCTCCCGCCCGCCCCCTGTGGCAGCAGCACTTCCCGGATGTGTGCGACTGGGATACGCCGCTGGAAATCACCACCCTGCCCCATCTCCTCGCCGCCGGCGTGGCAGCCAAGGGAGAGGCACCGGCTTTCGATTTTCGCGGCGCGAAACTGGCTTATCTCCAGCTCGCCCGTGAGGTGGATCGCCTCGCGAGCGGCCTCAGCGCTGCCGGCGTGGCGGCAGGCGATGCCGTCGCTCTGCTGCTGCCGAACACGCCGTGGCATCCCATCTGCTTCTTCGCCATCACCCGGCTCGGCGCGCGGGTGGTGCACATCAGCGCCCTCGATGCCCGGCGGGAAATCCATCACAAGCTGAAGGCCACCGGCGCGCGGCGGCTCATCACCACCAATCTGCCCGGCTTCCTGCCGGGTGCGCTGGACGCGCTGGCGGAAGGCCTGCTGGATGAGGTGCTGGTGGGCGAGGATGCCCGCTGGGGTGCGGGCGATGTCGCCCCCCTGCCCGTGCCGGACGAAGCCGGCGTGCGGCCGCTCGCCGCTCTGTTCAGCGACGCGCCGCTCACCGCGCCGCTGCCGCAGCCCGGCGACATTGCGGTGCTCCAGTTCACCGGAGGCACCACGGGCCTGCCGAAGGCCGCCATGCTCAGCCACGGCAACCTCACCTCGGCGGTCAGCATGTATCGGCTGTGGCGCGATGGCGGGCGCCCGCTGGTGGCCGGCACGGAGAAAGTGGTCGCCGTCCTGCCGCTGTTCCACATCTACGCGCTCACCACGGTGCTCCTGCGCCACATCCGCGACGGTAACGAAATCCTGCTGCGCCAGCGCTTCGATGTGGAGACGCTGATCCGCGACGTGAGCGAACTGCGTGCCACGCAATTCTCCGGCGTGCCCACCATGTGGGTGGCGCTGCTGAACCGTCCGGGCGTCGAGAGCGTGGACTTCTCGTCGCTGAAATCCTGCGTCAGCGGCGGTGCGCCCCTCCCCTTCGAGGTGCAGGCCAGGATCGAGGCCATTGTGGGCAACCAGCTCAACAACGGCTGGGGCATGACCGAGACCGGCCCTGCCGGCTCCCGCGTGCCCTTCCGCGTGACGCGCCGGCCCGGCCTCATCGGCGTGCCGCTTCCGGGCCTCGCCATGCGCATCGTGGCCATGGACGATCCGGGCCGCGCCCTGCCGCCCGGCGAAGTGGGCGAGATCGCGATTCGCGGGCCGAATGTCTTCGCCGGCTATCTCGGCGACGAAGCGGGCACGGCCGCCGCCTTCCACGACGGCTGGTTCCTCACCGGCGACATGGGCCGCATGGACGACAGCGGCCTGTTCGAGATCGTCGACCGGCGCAAGAACATGATCATCTCGTCCGGTTTCAACGTCTATCCGGCGGCCATCGAGAACGCGATTTACGAGCACCCTTCGGTCCATGAGGTGATCGTCATCGGCGTGCCCGATGCCTATCGCGGCCAGTCGGCGCGGGCCTATGTGGTGCTGAAGCCGGGCGCGCCCGCCTTCACGCTGGAAGACCTGCACGCTTTCCTCGCCGAGCGCCTCGGCCGCCACGAGATGCCGCGCTCGCTCGAATTCCGCGAGGCCCTGCCCCGCAGCCCGGTCGGCAAGCTGCTGCCCAAGGTGCTGATCGAGGAAGTGGCCGCGCAGGCGCCCGCCCCGGCGGCGGGCCACCCATAAGATACCGGAGGATACACCCCAGATGGTCGATGCCGTCATCGTCTCCACCGCCCGCACGCCCATCGGCAAGGCGCAGCGCGGCGCGTTCAACATCACCAAGGGCGCAGACATGGCCGCCCACGCCATCCGCCACGCGCTTGCAAAGGGCAAGGTGGACCCGGCCAGCGTGGAAGAGGTGGTTCTCGGCTGCGGTTATCCCGAAGGCGCCACGGGCGGAAACGTCGCCCGCCATGCCTCGCTGATCGCGGGCATACCGGTTACCGCCTCCGGCGCCACCGTGAGCCGCTTCTGTGCCTCCGGCCTTGAGGCCATTGCGGGCGCGGCCCGGCGCATCGTCATGGATGGCGTGCCGGTGGCGGTCGCCGGCGGCGTGGAAAGCATCTCGCTGGTGCAACCCGTCAATCGCGAGCTGTTCCGCAACGACTGGCTGATGGCCAACAGGCCGGACATCTACGTCACCATGATCGAGACCGGCGACACGGTGGCCCGCCGCTACGGCGTCTCGCGCGAGGCGCAGGACCAGTTCGCCCTTGCCAGCCAGCAGCGCACCGCCCGTGCGCAGGCTGGCGGCCTGTTCGATGACGAGATCGTCCCCATGACGGTCGAGAAGGAAATCACCGACAAGGCGAGCGGCGAGACGCGCCGCGAGAGCGTGACCCTCGCCAAGGATGAAGGCAACCGCGCGGACACGACGCTGGAGGGCCTCGCCAAGCTGAAGCCGGTGCGCGGCGACGACTGGTATGTCACCGCCGGCAATGCGAGCCAGCTCTCGGACGGCGCCTCGGCCACCGTTCTCATGTCCTCCACCGAGGCCGCGCGGCAGAATGCGCCCGTATTGGGCATCTTCCGCGGCTATGCCACCGCCGGCTGCGAGCCGGACGAGATGGGCATCGGCCCGGTGTTCGCCGTGCCGCGTCTGCTGGAACGGCAGGGCCTGAAGGTCTCCGACATCGGCCTGTGGGAGCTGAACGAGGCCTTTGCGTCCCAGTCCCTTTACTGCCGGGACACGCTCGGCCTCGACCCCGAGATCGTGAACGTGAACGGCGGCGCCATTTCCGTCGGCCATCCCTTCGGCATGAGCGGCGCCCGGCTCGTCGGCCATGCGGTGCTGGAAGGCCGGCGCCGGGGCGTGCGCTACGCGGTCGTCACCATGTGCATCGCCGGCGGCATGGGCGCAGCCGGCCTCATCGAAATCAACCCGGACGCCTAATCCATGGACCTGCGCTTCACCCCCGAAGAGATCGCCTTCCGCGAGGAGGTGCGCACCTTCTTCCGCACCGAGATTCCGGCGGAAATCCGCGCCAAGGTTTCGGAAGGCCGCAAGCTGGCGCGGGAGGATTACGTCACCTCCCAGCGCATCCTCAACGACAAGGGCTGGGCCGTTCCCCACTGGCCGGTGGAGCACGGCGGCCAGTCGTGGAGCGCCGTGCAGCGCTACATCTTCATGGAAGAGCTGATGCAGGCGGCCGTGCCGCTGCCGCTCCAGTTCAACTGCTTCATGGTGGGCCCGGTCATCGCCACCTTCGGCAACGAGGCGCAGAAGCAGCGCTTCCTGCCGCGCATCAAGAGCCTGGAGGACTGGTGGTGCCAGGGCTTCTCCGAGCCCGGCGCCGGCTCGGACCTCGCCTCGCTCAAGACCCGCGCGGTGCGCGAGGGCGACCATTACATCGTGGACGGCCAGAAGACCTGGACCACGCTCGGCCAGTATGCCGACTGGATGTTCTGCCTCGCCCGCACCAATCCGGACGCCAAGAAGCAGGCGGGCATCTCCTTCCTGCTCATCGACATGAAGACCCCCGGCGTGACTGTGCGCCCCATCATCACCATCGACGGGCGGCACGAGGTCAACGAAGTCTTCCTCGACAACGTGAAGGTGCCGGTCGAGAACCTCGTGGGCGAGGAGAACAAGGGCTGGGACTATGCCAAGTTCCTGCTCGCCAACGAGCGCACCGGCATCGCCCGCATCGGCATGTCGAAGGAGCGGATCGCGCGCATCAAGCGGCTCGCCCGCTCCACGCCGGCGGGCGCCGGCACCATGTGGGACGATCTCGATTTCCGCAGCCGCCTCGCGAGCGTGGAAATCGAACTGAAGGCGCTGGAAATCACCCAAATGCGCGTGGTGGCCGCGCAGGCGACCCGCGACCCGACGAAGCCCGACCCGGCCTCCTCCATCCTCAAGATCAAGGGCTCGGAGCTTCAGCAGGCCACCACCGAGCTGCTGCTGGAACTCGCCGGTCCCAACGGCCTGCCCGCGCAGCGCGACGAGGCCGGGCACAACGACATGGAGAGTCTGTTCGCCTGGGCGGACACGGCGGCACCCACCTATTTCAACATGCGCAAGGTGTCCATCTACGGCGGGTCCAACGAGATCCAGCACAATGTGATCGCCAAGGCGATCCTCGGCCTGTGACGGACGGCGCGGAGAGACTGTCATGAATTTCGACCTGTCGGACGAGCAGGCCCTGCTGCGGGACACGGTGCAGCGCTGGGCGGCAACCATCTATCCCGGCCTCGAACAGCTGGAAGCCGCGCGCCGCGCGCCGCTGGGCTTCCTGGAGAACCGCTGGGCCGAGCTGGCCGAGCTCGGCCTGCTCGGCCTGCCCTTCGCGGAGGAAGACGGCGGCTTCGGCGGCGGCCCTGTGGAGCTGCTGGTGGTGGCCGAAGCCCTCGGCCGCGCGCTGGCGCCGGAGCCCTATCTCGCCAGCATCGTGCTCGGCGGCGGCGCCCTGCGCCTCGCCGGCTCGCAGGCGCAGAAGGACGCGCTCCTGCCAGGCGTCATCGACGGCTCCGTCCGCCTTGCCTTCGCCCATGGCGAGGCGCAGGCGCGCTACGACCTGAACGATGTGGCCACCACCGCCCGTGCGGTGGAAGGCGGCTACCGGCTGGACGGACGCAAGAGCGTGGTGCTGAATGCGGATGCCGCGCAGACCCTCGTGGTGAGCGCCCGCACAGCGGGCGGGCGACGGGATGAGGCGGGCATCACGCTCTTCCTCGTGCCAGCCGATGCCCCCGGTGTGACCCTCGCGCCCTACCCGACGCACGATGGCGGCCGCGCGGCCGACGTGGTCCTCGCCGACGTGTTCGTGCCCACGGAGGCCGTGCTCGGCCCGCAGGACGCCGCCCTGCCGATCATCGAGCGCATCATCGACGGCGGCATCGTCGCGCTCTGCGCCGAGGCCGTGGGCCTCATGGAAGCGCTGCACGAGCTGACCATCGAGTATCTGAAGACCCGCAAGCAGTTCGGCGTCTCCATCGGCTCCTTCCAGGCGCTCCAGCACAAGGCCGTGGACATGCTGGTGGCGCTGGAGCAGGCCCGCTCCATGGCGCTCTATGCGGCCATGATGGTGGAGGCCGAGGATGCGGAGGAGCGCCGCGTCGCCCTCTCCGCCGCCAAGGCGCAGATCAACCGCTCCGCCCGTTTCGTGGGACAGACGGCGGTGCAGCTCCATGGCGGCATCGGCATGACCATGGAATATCTCGGCGCGCACCACTTCCGCAGGCTGGCGGCCATCGAGCTGACCTTCGGCGACACGCCCTTTCACACCCGCCGCGTGGCGAGCGAGAAGGGCCTCGTTGGAGCCGACTGACCTTCCGCGGGTGAAGTGATCCGCCAGAGGCGTCCGCTTCACCCGCGCGAACTCCAGGTGCCGCAGATACTGGCAGGCCCTGGCATCGGTCATCGTGGCCGGCGCTAGAGCACGCGCCGATCAGATTGCATCGCAATCTGGTCGGATCACGTGTTCTCTTTCTTGAATCGCTCTCTAGAGGCCCAGCACCGTTGCCCGTTGACGATCCGGCATCCCGCAGCCATGAACGGCAGACGGGGCCGGGAGCGCAGAGCCGAGCATGGATGCGGGAGCGGGATTGACGGCGGAAGAGAAGCTGACCTTCGCCAAGGTGGCGCGGCGGCTCATCCCGTTCATGATGCTCCTGTATCTCGTGAGCTTCCTCGACCGGGTGAACGTCGGTTTTGCCGCCCTCACCATGAATGCGGACCTCGGCTTCTCGCCGCAGGTCTATGGCTGGGGCGCCGGCATCTTCTTCATCGGCTATTTCCTGTTCGAGGTGCCCTCCAATCTCGTGCTGGAAAAGGTGGGCGCGCGGCTCTGGATCTGCCGCATCATGGTCACCTGGGGCCTCATCTCCGCCGCCACCGCCTTCGTGACCGGCCCAACCTCCTTCTTCCTCCTGCGCTTCCTCCTCGGCGCGGCGGAGGCCGGCTTCCTGCCGGGCATGATCCTTTATCTCGGCACCTGGTTTCCGCTCGCCATGCGGGCGCGCTATGTCGCCCTCTTCATGGCGGCCGTGCCTATCGCCAGCGCGGTGGGCTCGCCGCTATCGGCCCTGATCATGCAGAGCCACGGCTTTGGCGGCCTCGCCGGCTGGCAATGGCTGTTCATCATCGAAGGACTGCCCGCCGTCCTGCTCGGCCTCGTGGTGCTGGTGCTGCTGCCGGACGGCCCGGCGGACGCCCGCTGGCTGACTGCGCGCGAACAGCAGGTGATCGCAGACCGGCTGGCGAAGGACAACGCAGCGGGCGATGCCACCACCCGCCACGCCTTGTGGCCCGCGCTCCGGGATGGGCGGGTGCTGCTGCTGGGGCTCGTCTATTTCGGACTGGTGGTCGGGCTCTACGGCATCGGCCTCTGGCTGCCGCAGATCATCCGTGACATGGGCTACAGCGTCGAGCAGGTGGGGTTGCTGCTCGTCCTGCCCTATGCCCTGAGCGCCGCCGCCATGCTGGCCTGGGGCCGCCACAGCGACCGTTCGGGGGAGCGCATCCTGCACGTGGCGGGCGCGGCCTTCCTCGGCGCGGCTGGGCTTTTGGCGAGCGTGCATGTCCCGACGCCCCTGTTGGCCATCGGCGCGGTCACCTGTGCCTCCGTCGGCATCTATGCGGCGCTCGGCCCCTTCTGGTCGGTGCCCCCGCTCTTCCTGCGCGGAACCGCGGCCGCCGCCGGCATCGCCCTCATCAATGCCGTAGGCAATCTTGGTGGCTTTGCCGGTCCCTATGCGGTGGGCTTCATCAAGCAGCATACCGACCGCTTCACCGCCGCTTTCGAGCTGCTGGCTGGCGTGGTCCTCCTCGCCGGCCTCCTCGCCCTCGTCCTGCGGGCGTTCCTGCGCCAGCGGGGCAACCTGCCGGCCCCACGACAGGTCGCCCGCCGCCCCTGACACATCGGGGGCGTCCGGCAGGCGGACAGGTCCGTTTTTCCGCTACGCCCGGAAGCAGCCGTCGCCTTAGACGAAGACAAGAAGAAGCATGTGGGAGGATGAAACGGGCGCCCATACGCCCGGCGCCGACCGCACCCTCCGTCCTGCGCCAAACGGACGGCCGGTGCGCGCAGGTCTTCGGCCTGCCCGAACAGGCATTCACGATACCCCATCAAGACATTCCCAGCGAAGGGGGCCAACCTTCCGAGGGAATGCTCCCGTCTCTGCTTCCGGTGGCATGGGCAAACCTGCCCGCCGACCGGACAAGCGTATTCCGCCCCAACAAAAAGATCAGCCGGAGGGCTCAAGGACATGACCAGCATTTCGCAGACCAGCGCACGGCATGCACCGGCGCATCTCAGCCGGGCACAGTGGCGCATCATCCTGCTCGCCAGCCTCGGTGGATCGCTCGAATTCTACGATTTCATCATCTACGGCATCTTCGTCCAGTACATCTCGGCGCAGTTCTTTCCCGCCAACGATCCCTATGTCTCGCTGATCCTGTCCTTCTCCGTGCTCGCGCTGGGCTTTCTCGCCCGCCCCTTCGGCGGCGCACTGCTGGGCACGCTGGGCGATCGCTACGGCCGGCGGCCGGTGTTCATCGCCTCGCTCGGCCTCACCACGCTGGCCACCATCGCCATCGGTCTGCTGCCGGGCTACGACCGCTGGGGCATCGCCGCCCCGCTGCTGCTGGTCGCCTTCCGTCTGGTGCAGGGCGTCTGCCTCGGCGGCGAACTGCCGGGTGCCGTCACCTACGCCGTGGAAGCCGCGCCGCGCCGGGCGGGCCTTGCCTGCGGCTTCATCATCTTCTGCGTCAACGTGGGCGTGCTGATCGCCACCCTCGTCAATCTGGGCATCCAGTATGCGCTGCCGCCGCAGGATGTCGCCTCCTATGGCTGGCGCATCGCCTTCCTTTTCGGCGGCGTCATCGGCCTCGTCAGCTTCGCCCTGCGCCGCAAGCTCGAAGAATCGCCGGAATTCGTGAACCTGCACGGCAAGGCGGCCAAGCATCCGCTGGGCGAACTGGTGCGCAACCACGGCCGCGCGCTGCTGGTGGCGGCCGGTGTCGCGGCGATCATCGCCGGCTTCAACGGCATGCTCTACGGCTTCGTACCGGCCTTCCTGGTGAAGACCCTCGGCTATCCCGCGCCTGAGGTGGCCCTTGCCATGACCGTGGCGCTGGTGGTGAGTTCCATCGGCCTGATGATCGCGGGATGGGCGGGCGACTTCACGTCGGCGCGCCTCATCCTGCGGGCCGGCTCGCTGCTGATGCTGATCACGGTGGTGCCGCTGTTCGCGCTGATGGCCAACCGGGGAGCCAGCATCGTGCTCGTGCTCGCGCTGCTCTCGCTGGTCTTCTCGCTTGCCAGCGGCATCTGGCCGAGCATCCTCGCCACCCTGTTCCCGACCAAGGTGCGCTTCACCGGCATCGCTCTATCCTACAACATCAGCGTCACCATTCTCTCCGGCTTCGCGCCGCTCGCCGCCACCATGCTGATCGAGCGCACGCAGATGCCCTCCGCGCCCGCCCTTTACATCGCTCTGTGCGCGGCCCTCAGCCTGTGGAGCAGCTTCCTCGTGCCGGAGCGCCGGGGGGCGTCACGGGATGAGCGGGTGGAAGCCCCGCTCAAGGCCTCGGGCCTGCCTCCGCTCTGAGCCGTGTCCGCCCAGCGGACCCCAAGCGACCGGCGGGCGACAGGCCCGCCGGTTCCGCTTAATCAGGACGCGCGGTCTGGACGCCGCATCCCGAGCCTTTTTCCGGACCCGCTCCCCGCCACCAGCAGGAAGGACACCGCCATGGGCATCATCGCGCTCGGCTATATCGGCATCCGCTCGGACAAGATGAGCGACTGGCACGATTTCGCCTCCGGCCTCCTCGCCATGCAGGCCATGGATGTCAGCAAGGCCGCCCGCACCTTCCGCATGGACGACCAGCGTCAGCGCCTGTTCGTCGTCGACGAGCCCGGCCCGGTGCTCGCCGCCATGGGCTGGGAAGTGGCGGATAAGTCCGACCTCGACCATTTCGGCGCGCGTGTGGAGGCCGCCGGATGCGCCGTGCGGCGCGGCAGCCGCGCACTGGCCGACCAGCGCTTTGTTGAAGAACTGATCACCTTCGAGGACCCGGACGGCAACAGCGTGGAGCTGTTCTTCAATCCCATGCGTGCGAGCGAGCCCTTCGTGCCCGGCCGCCCCATCTCGGGCTTCCGCACTGGCGCGCTCGGCATGGGCCATGCGGTGCTGCACGCGATCCGCATCGAGGCCCTGCTGCCCTTCTATCGCGACGTGTTGGGCTTCCATGTCACGGATTACGGGCTGACGCCCTATCCGCTGTATTTCTTCCATGTGAACAACCGCCATCACAGCTTCGCCATGGTGGGCTCGGGGCAGATCGGCTTCCATCACTTCATGGTGGAGTTCTGCAATCTGGACGACGTGGGCCAGGGCTATGATCTCGCCCAGCTTCAGGAGGGGCGCGTCGCCTATACGCTCGGGCGGCACACCAATGATTACATGACCTCCTTCTATGCCCATTCGCCCTCCGGCTTCTTCGTGGAGAACGGCTGGGGCGGGCGGCAGATCGACCCGGCCACCTGGGAGCCGCACGAGACCTTCGCCGGGCCGAGCTTCTGGGGTCATGAGCGGCTCTATCTGCCGGAAGAGCCCCGCGCCCGGCTGCGCCAGATGCGCCTCGACGCTGCCGCCAACGGCATCCGCGCGCCCGCCGTGGTGGACTGCCCCTGGCTCTACGGCCAGCTCGCCGGCTGAGCCATTTCCGATCCAGCGGCCGGGGCCTCAGAGCCCCAGCCGCGCCCGCGCCTCCGCAAGCTCCAGCGGCCGCAGGCCGAGCGCCCGCGCAGCAGCCACGAAATGCGTCACGAGAGCGGCATTGTCGGGCGCCAGCCGCCCGTCCGGCAGGTGCAGATTGTTCTCGAACCCCATGCGTACGTCGCCACCCAGAAGCGCGGCCGCCATGCAGCAGGCGCTTTCCGTAGGGCCGAAGGCGCACACCGACCAGTCGAGCATATGCCGGCGGGCGGACAGGAAGCCGAGGATCGCCGCAGGCGTCGAGGGCGGGCCGTCGCCATAGCGTCCGAGGACGAAGAGCTGGGTGGCATTGGCCAGCGGAATCTGCCCGGCCTCCGCGAGCGCATCGAAGCGCTGCACATCCGCCCCGTCATAGAGGATGTACTGCACCGCCATGCCGCCAGCCGCGCAGTCCGCAAGGAAGGCCGTCGCTTCGCAGGCCAGAGCGGGATCGCTGAAGAGTTCGCGCACGGCCACCGAGAAGGCCTCCGGGCGCACCGTCCGCACCATCGCCATCTGCTCGGCCGGACCGTAGAGCCCCACAGCCTCCGTGGTGACCTGCAGGATGAGATCGCGCGCGCCCCGCTGCCGGATTTCGGCGATGGCTTCCGCATAGCGTCCGGCATCGAGGCTGTGCCGCCCCTCATCATCGCGCACGTGCAGATGGATGGCGCTCGCGCCCGCCTCTGCGCAGCGCAGGCTCTCCGTGGCGATGTCCGCCGGGGACAGGGGCAGCGCGGGATGGTCCGCCTTGGTGCGCCGCGCGCCGTTGATCGCAGACATGATGAGAATGGGCCGCATGGAACCTCGCTTGCCGTCGTGCCGGACCTGCTTCTAGCCGAGCGCGGGGGATCCGTATGCGCCCGAATGCCCCTGTCCGCCAGACGGACACTCCCGCCGCCCGTATTGAAGGCCCCCGCCCGCTCTGGGATCAGTCGGCCCCAACAGGCACCAGTACCAAGGCGCCGCAGCAAGACGCCAACAATCAAGGAGGGGACGATGCTCGAAGCCACCGATACGTCCGAAAACCCGTTCGACATCGTCATCATCGGCCTCGGTCCGGTCGGCGCGACGCTGGCCAACCTGCTCGGCCTCAAGGGCCTCTCGACCCTCGTGCTGGAGCGCGAGAGCGAGGCCTACCACCTGCCGCGCGCGGTGCACTTCGACGATGAGGTCATGCGCGTGTTCCAGACCATCGGCCTCGCCGATGCGATCCTGCCGGCGACGCGCCTCAACCCCGGCATGCGCTTCATCGATGCGCAGGGCGCGCTGCTCATGGACTGGCCCCGCCCGCAGGAGGTGAGCGGCCAGGGCTGGCATGCCAGCTACCGTTTCCACCAGCCGGATCTGGAGCGCATCCTGCGCGACGGCCTGCAGCGCTTCGCGAGCGTGACAGTGCGCACCCGCTGCGATGCCTTCGCCTTCGAGCAGGATCGCGAGGGCGTCACCGTCCGCTATGAGGAACTGACCACCGGCCGCCTGCGGCAGGTCCGTGCCCGCTATGTGGTCGGCTGCGACGGTGCCCGCTCGCTGGTGCGCCGTTTCATCGGGTCGTCCATGGACGATCTCGGCTTTCACGAGCGCTGGCTGGTGGTGGATGCCGTGCTGCGGCAGCCGAAGCCCGAGCTGGGCGACCACACCATCCAGTATTGCAACCCGGCGCGGCCGGCGACCTATGTGCGCGGCCCCGGCGACCGCCGGCGCTGGGAAATCACCGTGCTGCCGCACGAGGACAGCCGCACGGTGGTCCAGCCGCAGACGGTCTGGTCGCTGCTCGCGCCGTGGCTCGCGCCCGACGAGGCGGACCTGGAGCGGGCCGCCGTCTACACCTTCCATTCCGCCGTCGCCCGCCAGTGGCGGGCGGGCCGGCTGCTGCTCGCGGGCGATGCCGCGCACCAGACGCCCCCCTTCATGGGTCAGGGCATGTGTTCGGGCATCCGCGACGTGGCCAATCTCGCCTGGAAGCTGGAGGCGGTGGTGCACGGACAGGTCGGTGAGAGCCTGCTCGACACCTATCAGAGCGAACGCGGCCCGGACGCCCATGCTTACATCGAAATGGCCGTGCGTCTGGGCGGGCTCATCAACACCTGCGGCACCGAAGCAGCCCTGAATGCCGCCTTCCGCGACGCGGACGGCGTCGTCCGCATCCAGAGCCGCGTGCCCCGGCTGGGGCCGGGCATCGCTGCCGGCCGCAGCGAGCTCGCCGGCAGCCGCTTCGCCCAGCCGAGGCTCGGCGACGGGCGGCTGCTGGATGACGCCGTCGGATTCAGCTTCGCCCTGCTCGCCAGCGAGCGGATGTGGAGCGCCGCGAGCGAGCCGGTGCGCCGGCGCTTCGCGGCGGCCGGGGTGACGGTGGTCACCGAAGCCACCTGTCCGGCTCTGAAGCCCCTCCTGGACGCGCAAGGCGTCGGCGCCCTGCTGCTGCGGCCGGACCGCTATGTGGCGGGAGCGGCGCTCGATGACGGAGACCTTGCCGCCCTGGCCGACTGGCCGATGGTCTACCTGCCCCAACGCGCCGCCGCCTGATCCGGCCGGCACCGCCCGCCCGGCCCTCTCCTGTTTCCCCCCAAGAAGATGTTCAAGGAAAAGGTTCGCCCGATGAAGTTCGCTTCCTTCACCCATGCCGGCCGCGCCAGCTATGGCCTCGTGACCGACGGCGGGATCGTCGATCTCGCCCGCCGTTTCCCGGAGGCCCCGACGCTGCGGTCCTTCATCGCCGGCGGACTGGAGCGCGCCGCCGCCTTCACCGCCGCGCCCGCCGACGTCGCGCTGGACGACGTGGCCCTCGATCCGGTCATTCCCGATCCCGACAAGATCGTGTGCGTGGGCCTCAACTATCATGACCACGTGACGGAGACGGGCCGCACCGTCACGCCCAACCCCATGCTGTTCGCCCGCTATCCCGGCAGCCAGGTGGGCTCCGGCGCGGCGCTCGTGAAGCCGCTGGAATCCGACGAGTTCGATTATGAGGGCGAGCTCGCCGTCATCATCGGCAAGGGCGGCCGGCGCATCTCCGAGGCGGATGCGCTCTCCCACGTGGCCGGCTATGCCTGCTACAACGATGCCAGCGTCCGCGACTGGCAGCGCCACACCTCGCAGTTCATGCCGGGCAAGACCTTCGCCGCCACGGGTGGCTTCGGCCCCTGGATGGTGAGCGCGGACGAAATCCCGGACCCGACGCAGCTCAAGCTCACCACGCGCCTCAATGGCCAGCAGGTGCAGCAGACGAGCGTCGATCTGATGATCACGCCCATCCCGACCCTCATCGCCTACACCTCCACCATCCTGCCGCTGCTGCCCGGCGACGTGATCGTCTCCGGTACGCCGGGCGGTGTCGGCGCCCGCCGCACGCCGAAGCTGTTCATGAAGGACGGCGACGTGGTGGAAGTGGAGGTGAGCGGCGTCGGCGTGCTGCGCAACCCGGTGGTCGCCGAGCGCTGAGCCCCCGGAAGGTTCCTTGAAGACGTGACACCTGCCGTGGCTGGAACGCTGGCCACGGCAGGTGTGCATTGTGTACGATACAAAAAGAGACCGGGGGATCCGGCGAGACGGGGAAATGGCCGACGACAGGGACGCGACGCCCGAGAAGAGCGACGGCGTGCGCGCTTTGCGCCGGGGCCTCGCGGTGCTGCGGCACATCAATGCCTGCGGCAGCACGTCGGCGGCGGAGATCGCCCGCGCGCTCAGCATTCCCCGGCCCACGGTCTATCGGCTGCTGCAGACGCTGGAGGAAGAGGGCTACGTGGCCTTTTCCGCCTCCTCCACGCAGGTCCGCGTCACCCGCCTCGCCGCCAGCCTTGGCGACGGCTATGCCGCGCAGGCGCGCATCTGCCAGGCGGCAGGCCCCGTGTTCGGCCATTATGCGCCCCGCCTCGTGTGGCCTCTCGATCTGACGGTCTATGAGGATGCGGCCATGGTCATCCAGGAGACCACCCACACCCGCAGCCCCCTATCCATCGACCGCGGCATGATCGGCTTCCGCCTGCCCATGCTCAGGACCTCCGCCGGGCGCGCCTATCTCGCCTATTGTCCGCCGGAAGACCGGCAGGCCATCCTCGGCCACCTGCGGCGCATGGATGACGGGGAGGACCGTCCCTTCCTCGATGACGCCTGGCTGGCGCGCTGCTTGTCGGAAACCCGGAAGAACGGATTCGCGGTGCGCGATGGCGGCGAGTTCCGGCCGAAGACCAGCAGCATCGCTGTGCCGGTGATGGTGGGCCAGCGGGTGGAGGCGGTGGTTTCCATGATCTGGATCCGTTCCGCCCTCTCACTCGCCGAAGCCATCCGCGCCCACGGAAGGACGCTCGCGGAGGTCGCCTCGGCCATCGCGCAGGCGGGCGCGCCACCGCCCGATTGAGCTGACGCTGCCGCCCGGCCGGCATCCTCCGGCGTGCCGCGTTCCGGCCGCGAAGGTCAGAGCGCCACTCCAGGCACACGCGCATGCGGTTTGATCACACCTCCGCAACGAAGAGCAGTGGAGCCGGAGAATCGTCGCTCGTGCGAATTGGGCTTGACTGGCCCATCACAGATTTCATTCACCCAAGATCATGTAATGAGGTCGTAATAACGATCTGGAAACGTGCCTCACTCGCGCACGTCATGAACAATACAAGGATCGACACGAGAAGCGTGAGCCTGACCATTCCGTTTCTCTCAGGCGCATTGCGGTGCCAGACTGGATGTTGCACTGCTCCCTGAATCGGCACCACGCGACATTTTCGTCACTTCCCAAGTAAAGCTGCCGACCGCCCTCCGACGCCAGTTGACGGAAGGGGATTCGATATTGTTCTCCTAAGGAACGGTTATGATCGCTTTGATCATGCACACGTTCTGTCGTGTTCCCCCGCTGGCGGGAGGTGGCGAGCGTTGTGTCGGCGGGGGATGGTCAATTGTCGAATGTGATTTCGCGCCGCGCGGGTGGGCGCCAATCGTCGTTTCGCGCCGAACTGCGTCTCGGTGTTTCGCTGACCGCACTCAGCCTCGCACTCCCCGGCATCTTGCTCCTGCCCCAGCCCGCCGAAGCGGGCTGCACGACGATCGGCAACCAGCTCGTTTATCAGTGCGACACCAATGGCGTGAACGTGCAGCCGGTGGACGGCACCACGTCGCTGAGCGTGAGCGACATGACCATCCCGAGCGGGTGGATCAATTATTCGGTCGCGCCCGCGGCCACCAGTTCCATCGTCATGACGCTGACGGTGAGCAACACCACGGTCAATGCGACGGGCAATGGTGCCGTCAACGTTTCCTCACAGACGCTGCCTGCCACCATCACGGTCACGCTCGATTCGGACGTCTCGCTCACCAACACCGGCGGCTCGGGTGGCCTGTGGGTGCGCAATCAGGTGGCCGGCGACATCTCCATCACCAGCGGCGCGACGATCATCTCGACCGGTTCGGACGCCCTCACCGCCACGAGCAACTCCGGATCGGTGACCATCACCAACACCGGAACCGTCACCTCGACGGACAACCGCGGCATCTATGCTGACGGCAGCCCGGTCGGCGGCGCGGCGGTGCCGGTCACGGTGAACAACTCCGGCCTCGTGAACGCCTATCTCGCGGGCATCCGCTCCATCGATTCTCTCGGCACCTCGAGCATCGAGAATTCCGGCACCGTCACATCCACCACCAAGCAAGGTCTGATTGCCTGGTCGCAGTCGGGCGACGTGTCGATCAACAATTCCGGCTCGGTGCTCGCCCGCAACTTCATCGGCGTCCAGGGATCGGCCGACGCCGGCAACGTCACCATCGCCAACAGCGGCTATATCGAAGCCCAGCGGGATTCCAGCCTCGGGCCCTCCACGACCAATCAGGGCATCGCCGCCTCCGCCAGCAACAACGTCACCGTGACCAACACCTCGACCGGCCGCGTCATCGCGGGATCGGACACGGGCGTCGCCGTCAGCACGGACAATGGCATCCTCACCGTCACCAACGCCGGACGCATCACCGGCACTGGCGGCGTGAACGCCAACGCCACCGTCGGCACGGTCACCGTTTCCAATACCGGCACCGTCACGGCCACGGGCGGGACAGGCATCGTCGCCGTCAGCGGAAACGGTGCCGTCGGTGTCACCAACTCTGGAACGGTGAGCGCAACCGGCATCGGCATCTTGCTCGACGGTACCACGAACGCCCTCACCAACAGCGGCACGATCACCACCACCGGCACCACGGCGGTGCAGACCGGCAATGGCGACAGCACGATCACGACCCGCGGGCGCATCGCGGCGGCCTCCGCATCCGACACCGCGATCGCCATGGGATCCGGCAGCAACCGTCTGGTGCTCGCCGATAGCGCAACCCTGGTCGGCAAGGTCACCAACGTCAGCAGCGCCAACACGCTGGAACTGAACGGCTCGGCCACCGGCAGCCTCGACCTCGGCTCGGTGGGCGCCACGGGCAATTTCCAGGGCTTTGCCAATCTGGCGAAGTCCGGCACCGGCACCTGGACCGTCACAGGCAGCGGCAGCAGCCTGACGGGAACGGCGGTGGTGAATGCCGGCACGCTGGTGGTGCAGGGCGCGCTGGGCGTCAGTTCCCTGACGGTGGGCAGCGCCTCGCCCGCCACGCTCGCCATCTCCAACAGCGGCACCCTCAGCAGCACCACCGCGACCATCGGCAGCACGCCAGGCGCCACCGGCACGGTGACTGTGAGCGGCACCGGCTCCGCCTGGAGCAGCGCGACGTGGGTGAGCATCGGCTCGAACGGCGCCGACGGCGCGGTGACCGTTTCGAACGGCGCCCAGTTCACCAGCAGCCGCACCGGCATCAGCACGGCGAGCTGGGAGGCCGGCAGCGGCGGCACGGGTTCGCTCACGGTGACGGGCGCGGGCACGCTGTGGACCAACACCGGGGGCGTTGATGTGGGCCGCACCGCAGGCTCCACTGCTTCGCTCACCGTTTCCGATGGAGCGACGGCGCGCATCTACAACACCGGCATCTATACGGGCGCGGGGGCGAACATCACCTTCACGGGCCCCGGCACGCGGGTGGAGGTCGGCAACCCCAACGACAGCACGCAGGCTGCCTGGCTGAGCCCCGCTGGCGGCAGCATCCTCGTCTCCAACGGAGTCTCGCTCTACACCAGCGGTACTTATGTGGGCGCAGGCACCGGCTCGCCCGGTTCGCCGGTCGATCCGACCACCATGACGGTCACCGGCAGCACGACCACCTGGGACAGCGGACAGCGCATCTATGTGGGCGGCCAGACCGGTGGCGTAGGCGACGGCATCGGCACGCTGACGGTGTCCGGCGGCGCAACCGCCACGACCGCGACGCTCGGTGTCGGCATGGACACGCTCTCCATCGGCACGCTCGTCCTGACCGGCTCCGGCACCCGCCTCACCGCGGCGGCGAACCCGACCTACAGCGCGCTGGGCAATGCCTATGTGGGCTATTCCGGCTCCGCCACGGCGACGGTCTCAAACGGCGCCACCCTGCGGGCCGACAATGCGGTGCGGCTGGCCTGGGCCAGCGGCAGCACGGGTACGCTGGCCATCGGCGCGCAGGCGGGGTCTGCCGCGGCTGCGGCGGGCGCCATCACCACCCCGACCATCGCCTTCGGCGACGGCACGGGGACGCTCGTTTTCAATCATACCAACACTGGCTACATCCTCTCGTCCGCCATCACCGGCACCGGCACCATCAACGTCCTCGCCGGCAAGACCATCCTCACGGGCGACGATAGCGGCTTCACCGGCACCACCTCCATTTCCGGCGGCACGTTGCAGATCGGCAATGGCGGCACGACGGGCACCCTCGGCGGCAACATCTCCCTCGTCGGCGGCACCCTTGCCTTCAACCGCAGCGACAGCATCACCTATGCGGGTTCGCTCTCGGGTGGGGGCGCGCTGGTCAAGAGCGGCTCCGGCACGCTGACGCTGACAGGCGCCAACACCTATACCGGCGGCACCACCATCTCGGCGGGCACACTCCAGATCGGCAACGGCGGCACCTCGGGCTCCGTCAGCGGCGCCATCAGCAATGCGGGAACGCTGACCTTCAACCGCTCCGACACACTGACCTACGGCGGCGCTATCTCCGGAAGCGGTTCGGTGTTTAAGTATGGCACCGGCACGCTGACGCTGACGGGAGCCAGCACCTATACCGGCCTCACCTCGGTGCAGGGAGGTGGCCTTACGGTCAACGGCAGCCTCGCAGGCAACGTGACCCTCGGGACGGGGACCACACTGTCGGGCAGCGGCAGCATCGCCGGCAACGTGCGGGTGAACGGCGGCACGCTCTCCGGAAACCAGACCGCGCCGCTGACCATGGGCTCCCTTACGCTCGCGTCGGCGTCCAACGTCAACGTCACGCTCGGCGCCGCCAGCAGCAGCCCGGCCTTCAACGTGCTCGGGAGCCTGACGCTCGACGG
The DNA here is from genome assembly GCF_000010525.1 of Azorhizobium caulinodans ORS 571. GTDB lineage: Bacteria > Pseudomonadota > Alphaproteobacteria > Rhizobiales > Xanthobacteraceae > Azorhizobium > Azorhizobium caulinodans. Next base: position 3,291,222 of record NC_009937.1, read on the forward strand.
CACCTTGAACGTGACCGCCAATCCCGGCTTCGGCACCGGCGTCTATCGCCTCTTCAACTACGGCGGAGGCCTGACGGACAACGGCATCGATGTCACATCCGTCAGCGGCCTTGCCGCCAGCGTGCAGACAGCTGTGTCCGGGCAGGTCAACCTGCTGGTTACGGACCCAGGACAGAGCATCCTTTTCTGGAATGGCCGAACCGTCACCCCGACTGGCACCGTGCAAGGCGGAGCCGGGACTTGGAGTGCAAGCGCTCAGACGAACTGGACTAATGCGGCAGGCACCTTGCCGCAAGCGTGGAATGGAAGCTTTGCCGTGTTCCAAGGCACGGCAGGTGCCGTGACGATCGACAACAGCGCAGGGGTCGTCACAACCACCGGAATGCAGTTCGCCGCTGACGGTTATCAGATCACAGGCGGCGCCCTCACGCTGACGGGTCCCACGCAGACCATCATCCGTGTGGGTGACGGCACAGCAGCAGCCACGAGCATGCGCGCGGTCATCGACAGCAAGCTCACGGGAGCGGGCGGCATCAACAAGACCGACCTCGGCACGCTGGTGCTGGGCGCCAACAATGATTACACGGGCGGAACCACCATTTCCGCAGGAACACTCCAAATCGGAAACAGCTTTTCAAGTCTTGGAGGAAATATTTCCGGAGATATATTAAATTATGGAAATATTTCTTTTTACAGAACAGGAAAAATGATCATATCCGGAACAATATCCGGGACAGGATCATTAACGCAATACGCCGCCGGACTGGTCGGCGTTTACGGAACACTTATACTCACTGCAAACAACACATACACAGGAGGGACAACCAACGAAACGTGGGCCAACCTGCAGATTGGCAACGGAGGAACCTCCGGATCCGTGATCGGAGATATAGTCAATAAGGGCTTCCTGTATTTTAACCGCTCTGACGACATTATTTATTCTGGAACTATTTCGGGAAGCGGAGACCTATTCAAAGACGGCAGTGGAAGACTAATTCTTACTGGCATCAACACTTATACAAGACCGACCCAAGTACGATCTGGCGAACTCGTGGTCAACGGCAGCCTCACAAGTACCGGTTGGGTCATCCTGAGCACCGGAGCGACGCTGTCCGGCAGCGGGAGTATCGGCGGCAGGGTCGAGGTGAATGGCGGCACGCTCGCGGGCACGCAGGCCGCCCCCCTCACCATGGGCGCCCTGGTTCTTGCGTCCCAATCGAATGTCAACGTCACGCTCGGCGCAGCCGGTGGCAGTGCGCCGTTCAATGTGCTGGGCAACCTGACGCTGGACGGCACCTTGAACGTGACGGCCGATGCCGGCTTCGGGGCCGGCAGCTATCGCATCTTCGGCTATGGCGGCACGCTCACCGACAATGGCCTCGACGTGTCGCGCGCCGGTGGCTTCGTCGGCGTCATCCAGACCTCCGTGGCGGGGCAGGTCAATCTGCTGGTGTCGGACATCGGGCAGACAATGCAGTTCTGGAACGGCACGACCACGACAGCGACTGGAACGGTGGCGGGCGGCAGCGGAACCTGGACGGCCGGGCCCCAGACCAACTGGACCAATGCCGCAGGCACCGCCCCCCAGCCCTGGAGCGCCGGGTTTGCCATCTTCCAGGGCGCGGCGGGCACAGTCCGCGTTGATACCAGCGCGGGCACCGTCGCAACCACCGGCATGCAGTTCGTCACCAACGGCTATCTGGTCACCGGCGATGCCCTGACCCTGTCCGGCACCGCCCAGGCGAGCATTCGCGTGGGCGACGGAAGCGCGGCGGGCGCCGGCACGGTTGCCACGATCGCCAGCGCCCTCACCGGCACGGGCGGCATCAACAAGAACGACCTCGGCACGCTGATCCTGACGGGCGCCAACACCTATACGGGCGGCACCACCGTCACCGCCGGAACCCTGGTGGGCAACACCACCAGCCTCACCGGCAGCATCATCGACAATGCCGCCCTGGTCTTCAACCAGACCACCACGGGCACTTATTCCGGCACCATCTCCGGCACGGGCTCGCTGACGAAGACCGGCGCGGGCACGCTGATCCTGACGGGTACCAATACCTATACGGGCGGCACGCTCATCTCCGAGGGCACGCTCCAGATCGGCAATGGCGGCGCCACGGGCTCCATCGTCGGCAACGTCGTCAACAACGCCACGCTTGTCTTCAACCGCTCCGGCACCTACGATTTCCCCGGCACCATCACGGGCTCGGGCGCGGTGATCATCACCGGCGGCTCCACGGTGAACTTCACCTCGGCCGCCGGCTACAACGGCAACATCGGCGTTGCGGATTCCAGCTTCGTCCTGTCGCCCAATGCCGTGTCCCGGTCGAGCTACACCATCGGTACGGGCGGCACGATCTCCGGCACCGGCACCATCGGCGGCCTCACGGTGGCCTCCGGCGGCACGGCGGCGCCGGGCTATTCGCCGGGCACGCTCACGGTCGCAGGCAACGTCACCTTCCTGCCGGGCTCGGTCTACAGCGTGGATGTGACGCCCTCCGGCGCGCACGATCTCATCACCGCCTCCGGCACTGCCAGCATCCTCGGCGGCACGGTGGCGGTGAATGCGACGGCGGGCGGCTACAGCCCGGTCACCACGCTCACCATCCTTCAGGCCTCGGGCGGGGTGAGCGGGACATTCGCCGGCATCACGTCCAACCTCGCCTTCCTGACGCCGCTGCTGGGCTATGACGCCAACGACGTCTACCTGACGCTGCGGCGCAACGACATCAGCTTCGCCAGCCAGGCGCTCACCGCAAACCAGCGGGCCGTGGCAGGGGCTGCCGACGGGCTCGGCTGGAGCAACCCGGTCTATTACGCCCTCGCGAACCTGCCCGTCGGTGCGGCGCCCGCCGCCTTCGACAGCCTGTCGGGCGAGGCCTATGCCTCCTCAAGCACGGTCATGCTCCAGCAGTCGATCTATCTGCGGGATGCGGTGGGCGCGCGGCTCGGGCAGGCGCTCGCGCCGGCGACCGCGCCCAGCGGGCCTGAGACGGCGGCGCTGGCGCCGGGCCTGACCCCGACGCTCTGGATGCAGGGCTTCGGTGCCTGGGGCAATGCCTGGGGCAACGGCAATGCGGCGAGCGTCAGCAGCGACATCGCCGGCGTGTTCGGCGGCGCCGACGTGGCGCTGGGCGATCGGTGGCGCGTCGGCCTCATGGGCGGCTACAGCCGTACCACGCTCGATGCGAATGCCCGCAACAGCTCCGGCACCATCGACAATTACGACATCGGCCTTTATGCGGGCGCCCGCTATGGCGACCTCGGCCTGAAGGCGGGCGTCAGCTATACGTGGCACGATGCGGCCATGACCCGCAGCGTGGTGTTCAGCGGTTACAGCGGCCGCAACACCTCCGGTTATGACGCCGGCACGACGCAGGTGTTCGGCGAGGCGGGCTATACCTTCCGCTTGAACGGCATGGCGCTGGAGCCCTTCGCCGGCCTCGCTTACGTGCACCTCTCCACCAACGGCCTGACCGAGACCGGCTCGACGTCCGCCCTCTCCGTCAGCACCGGCGACATGGACACGCTGTTCTCAAGCCTCGGCCTGCGGGTGGGCAGCAGCCTGACCCTCGCCCCCGGCGTGACCGTGAGCCCGAGCCTCAGCCTTGCCTGGCTGCATGCCTTCGGCGATGTGGCTCCAGCCTCCACCACGGCCTTTGCGACCGGCTCGCAGCCCTTCACGGTGACCGGCGTGCCGCTCGCCCGCGACAGCGCCCTCATCGGCGCCGGGCTCGACTATCGCATCAACGCCAATGCGGTCCTCTCCGCCACCTACAGCGGCCAGTTCGCCTCCGGCATCCAGGACAACGCCTTCAAGGGCATGCTGACGGTCAACTTCTGACCTCCATTTCCCGCCGGGCGCGCCATTGTGCGCCCGGCCTCCCGCATCCCCCGCCACCGGTTATTCCGGACAACGCCTCTGAATGCTTCGCCGACGAGGTGGACGCGCCGGACGGCGCCTCACGATCGTGCGTGACGCTGCGAACGGAGCCTCTTGCCCGTCGTGAAGACGCCGAAGCTGGCTGACTGCTCCGATGGAAAGACCGGCAAAGAAAAAGGCGCTGCCCAGCAGCGCCTTTAGGTCTTGTCCAACAGGATAAGGCGCTTCAGCACCCAACCCAGCACGCGCTCACCTCATCGCTGGAGGCGGCCAAAGCATGCGTGGTCGGGCCCTTCGCGCCGCTGTGCCTCAGAACGGGATTTCGTCGTCCATGTCGTCGGCCGGGCGGCCGCCACCCGAGCGGGCACCGCCGCCACCGCCGCCGCCTCCCGAACGGGCCGGGCCGCCGCCGAAGCCGCCGCCCCCACCGCCGGAATAACCGCCGCCGCCTCCGAAGTTGCCGCCGCCACCGCCGCCGGAGACGCGCTCCATGGGACCGGAGGAACCGAAATCGGAACCGCCGCCATAGCCGCCGCTGCCGCCGCCGTAATCATCCCCGCCCTCGCTGCCGCCGCCGCGGCCGTCGAGCAGGGTCAGTTCGCCGCGATAGGGGCGCAGCACCACCTCGGTGAAATAGCGCTCGCCGCCGTTCTGGTCGGGCGCCTTGCGGGTCTCGAGCTGGCCTTCGATATAGACCTTCGAGCCCTTCTTCAGGAACCGCTCGGCCACGCCCACGAGGTTCTCGTTGAAGATGGCGACCGAGTGCCACTCGGTGCGCTCGCGCCGCTCGCCGGACGCCTTGTCGCGCCAGGTCTCGGACGTGGCGATGCGTAGGTTGCACACCCGGCCGCCATTCTGGAAGGCGCGGATCTCCGGATCCCGGCCCAGATTGCCGACCAGGATCACCTTGTTGACGCTGCCGGCCATTCGGGTCTCCGTTCTCTTGTCTTCACGTCTGCTGATGAGGTTCGCCATCGGAGGCCGCCGATCAGCGCCTGGGCGCACGGCCCTCCGACCTTGCTCGCACCGTAACGGTCCTGCCGGGCGAAGCGAGGGCGCGCGCCCGTTGTCCACCAAAATGGCCCAGGCAACCCCCAATGTTCTATTTATGTTCTAGCGCGTGCCCGATATTTCCACAAGCTACGGTTTCAAGCTTTTTTACTGGCCCGACCCGCACGTTCCTGTTACGTTCCCTGCTGCATCGCACGCCGCTTCCTATATGAGCCCCGTTGCAGGCACCCTGCCCGCCCCTCGATGGAGCGGGAACGACGGTGCCGGCGGCATGGCGATGCGGGCCGGAAGCCGAGAGGCGGATGAACATCCGCGGTCGGTTTCCTGCCGTACAGACGCTGTTCTGAAGCTGCCACCGGCGACGGCTGGCCGCGATCCGTCCGTTCTCTGCGGGCCCCCGCCCGCCAGCCCAAGCTCGAGACTCATGAGCGACCGCAAGCCCTCCTCCCGCGCCGTCACTGCCCCCAAGGACCGGCGCGATGCCCGGCTTCTTTCCGTGCGCGGGGCGCGCGAGCACAATCTCAAGAATGTGGACCTGGACATTCCGCGGGACAGCCTCGTGGTGTTCACGGGCCTCTCGGGCTCGGGCAAGTCCTCTCTTGCCTTCGACACCATCTATGCGGAGGGCCAGCGGCGTTATGTGGAAAGCCTCTCGGCCTATGCGCGCCAGTTCCTGGAGATGATGCAGAAGCCGGACGTGGACCAGATTGACGGCCTCTCACCCGCCATCTCCATCGAGCAGAAGACGACCTCGAAGAATCCCCGCTCCACCGTCGGCACGGTGACGGAGATCTACGATTACATGCGCCTGCTCTGGGCGCGCGCGGGCGTGCCTTATTCCCCCGCCACCGGCCTGCCCATCGAGAGCCAGACCGTCTCCCAAATGGTGGACCGGACGCTCGATCTGCCGGAAGGCTCGCGCCTCTACATCCTCGCCCCCGTGGTGCGCGGCCGGAAGGGCGAATACCGCAAGGAGATGGCGGAGTTCCTCAAGAAGGGCTTCCAGCGCGTGAAGGTGGACGGCGCCTTCCACGAGATCGCGGAAGCCCCCGCCCTCGACAAGAAGCTGAAACACGACATTGACGTGGTGGTGGACCGCGTGGTGGTGCGCGCCGACATCGCCGCCCGCCTCGCCGACAGTTTCGAGACCGCGCTCGGCTTGGCGGACGGCATCGCCGTGCTGGAGTTTGCCGACCAGAAGGAAGCGGACGGCAGCCCGAAACGCGTCATCTTCTCGGAAAAATTCGCCTGCCCGGTCTCCGGCTTCACCATCCCGGAGATCGAGCCGCGCCTGTTCTCCTTCAACAATCCCTTCGGCGCCTGCCCGGCCTGCGATGGTCTCGGCGTGGAGCAGACCATCGATCCGGACCTCGTGGTGCCGGACAAGAGCCGCACGCTCAAGCAGGGCGCCATCGCCCCCTGGGCCAAAAGCACCTCGCCTTATTACGGCCAGACGCTGGATGCGCTGGCCAAGCACTACAAGTTCAAGCTCACCGTGCCCTTCGCGGAACTGCCGAAGAAAGCGCAGGATGTGATCCTGTTCGGCTCGGGCGAGGAGGAGATCGCCTTCTCGTATGACGATGGCCTCAGGGCCTATGAGACGAAGAAGACCTTTGAGGGCATCGTGCGCAATCTCGACCGCCGCTGGCGGGAGACCGAGAGCGACTGGGCGCGCGAGGAAATCTCGAAATATTTCTCCACCGTGCCCTGCGCCACCTGCGCGGGCTATCGCCTGAAGCCCGAGGCGCTGGCGGTGAAGATCGCCGGCAACCATATCGGCCAGGTGGGCGAGATGTCCGTGCGCAGCGCCAGCGCATGGTTCGAGGATCTGCCCGGCACGCTCTCCGACAAGCAGAACGAGATTGCCGCCCGCATCCTGAAGGAGATTCGCGAGCGCCTGCGCTTCCTCATGGATGTGGGCCTCGAATATCTCACCCTCGGCCGCTCCTCCGGGACGCTCTCCGGCGGCGAGAGCCAGCGCATCCGCCTCGCCTCGCAGATCGGCTCGGGCCTCTCCGGCGTGCTCTATGTGCTGGACGAGCCCTCCATCGGCCTGCACCAGCGCGACAATGCACGCCTGCTGGAGACGCTGAAGCGCCTGCGCGATCTCGGCAATACGGTGATCGTCGTGGAACATGACGAGGATGCCATCCTCGCCGCCGATTATGTGGTGGACGTCGGCCCCGGCGCCGGCATCCATGGCGGGCGCATCGTGGCGCAGGGCACGCCACAGGAGATTCTGGCCGACCCCGCCTCCATCACCGGCAAGTATCTCACCGGCGAGCTCTCCGTGCCGCCGGCCCCGCGCCGCAAGCCCAATCCGCGCAAGACGCTGAAGCTCTCCGGCGCGCGCGGCAACAATCTGAAGAATGTCACGGCGGAAATCCCGCTCGGCCTGTTCACCTCGATCACCGGCGTCTCGGGTGGCGGCAAGTCCACGCTGCTCATCGACACGCTCTACAAGGCGGTGGCGCGGCGGCTGAACAATGCCCATGACGCCCCCGCCCCCTTCGACAAGCTGGAGGGGCTGGAGCATCTGGACAAGGTCATTGACATCGACCAGTCCCCCATCGGCCGCACGCCGCGCTCCAATCCGGCCACCTATACGGGTGCCTTCACGCCCATCCGCGAATGGTTCTCCGGCCTGCCGGAAGCCAAGGCGCGCGGTTATGGTCCGGGGCGTTTCTCCTTCAATGTGAAGGGCGGGCGCTGCGAAGCGTGCCAGGGCGACGGCGTCATCAAGATCGAGATGCACTTCCTGCCGGACGTCTACGTCACCTGCGACGTCTGCAAGGGCAAGCGCTACAATCGCGAGACGCTGGAAGTCACCTTCCGCGAGAAGTCCATCGCCGACGTGCTGGACATGACGGTCGATGAGGGCGCCGAATTCTTCAAGGCGGTGCCGAGCGTGCGCGACAAGCTGGAGACGCTGGCGCAGGTGGGCCTTGGCTATATCAAGGTCGGCCAGCAGGCGACGACGCTCTCGGGCGGCGAGGCGCAGCGGGTGAAACTCGCCAAGGAGCTCTCCAAGCGCGCCACCGGCCGCACGCTCTACATTCTGGACGAGCCCACCACCGGCCTGCACTTCCATGATGTGGCCAAGCTGCTGGAGGTGCTGCACGAACTGGTGGAGCAGGGCAATACGGTGGTGGTGATCGAGCACAATCTCGAAGTCATCAAGACCTCCGACTGGGTCATCGACCTCGGACCGGAAGGTGGCGACGGCGGCGGCGAGATTCTGGTGGCCGGCCCGCCGGACGTGGTGGCCAAGGAGAAGCGCTCCCATACCGGCACCTTCCTCGCGGAAGTGCTCGCCCGCCGCCCCATGGCGAAGACGCGCAAGAAGGCGACAGCGGCCGAATAACCCAACGGCGCCTCCCCGGGGGCGCCGTTTGCCTTCCTGCAAGCCCCCCCCCCACGCGGTGGTGCGCCCTCGCGGGTGTGGAATCTCCGAGGAGCGCGCAGCCGCTGGTGCGGCACGGATGGCAAAGCGAGAGGCGGGGGGCGATTCCGCTCCTTTCTTGGTGCGCGGCGGGCTTATGCCTCATCTCAAAAGCCGACGAGGCGTTGGATCGGGCCGGCCGGCCCGAATCCCTGTCCACACCCGGACACAGGGCTCCGTCCCGCGTCCCGCGCATCATATGCATGCAAACAAAGCGTGTCCGGGCGGGTTTCACCTTATGCATCTGGCGCAGGGATGCTTCCAGTTTGGTGGTGTTCCGCTATGGGTTGCGACGGTTTCGCACGGCGGCGACACGGTTTTGCCGCAGGTGCGAACGCGCGGGAGCCTCTATGCTCCTTTCACGCCTACTCGAGACGCCTGACATCAGGCCGTCACGATTTCCGGCAACGGGTTCTGGCCGGCCCTGACTCGGCGCCAGACCGCTGCCCTGAAACAAAATCAAAGACTTATCCAATCCAAACCTGGACTGCCTGCTAATCAGGCACGCTCCCGATGAGGGCGGCCGCGTTTTGCGGCACCGCAAGATGTATCTGCTCACCACAGAGGCATTGGTAAACAGATTCACTCCATTTCTGCTTATATGCGGGGCATGCAATGCTGCAATGCATCACCCCATCTTGGGCGCAGGCCTCGGCAGGCGTATCTAGCTCCCCAGAACACGACGCAAGACGCGGACCCCAAGGGTTCGCGCAAGGAGACTGAAAATGATCATCTGGGGTTTCATCGCTCGCCAGGTTCGCCGCTGGAACGCTTACAACCGCACCATCGCCGAACTCTCTCAGCTCGACGACCGCACGCTCGGCGACATCAACGTGTCCCGCAGCGAGATCCGCGCCATCGCCCGTAACGCCGCCCTCATGGTGGCCTGAGCGATCTCCATGGAACACCCTACCGGCGCAGATGCGTCGGCAGGTTGCGGTGAGCGTACCGAACGTGGCCCCTCCGGGGGCCATTTTCGTTTGTGGCGGCGCCATTGTGCCCGCCCCTCCCTTGAAGCGCGCGGCCGGATCGGGCACACAACGCGCCTTGGATTTCCGACGGGCGCCGCGCGAGCGCACCGACCGCCTGCCCGCAGGCCGGTCTGTGAACGCGCTCCAAGCCGGGCCTGACCCACCCGCCCGTCCTGCCCGCTCAAGTGAGGATGCATGAGCCAGACGTCCCTCCAGCCGGTCCATGTGGTCGGCGGCGGCCTTGCCGGTTCCGAAGCGGCCTTCCAGCTCGCCGAACGCGGCGTGCCGGTGGTGCTGCACGAGATGCGCCCGGTGCGCGGCACGGAGGCCCATCACACGGACGGCCTTGCGGAACTCGTCTGCTCCAATTCCTTCCGCTCCGATGACGCCCAGACCAATGCGGTGGGCGTGCTGCACGCGGAGATGCGCCGCGCCGGCTCGCTCATCCTGCGCTGCGCCGATGCCAATCAGGTCCCTGCCGGCGGAGCGCTGGCGGTGGATCGCGACGGTTTCTCGCAGGCGGTCACCGCCGCTCTGGCGGAACACCCCCTGGTGGAGATTCGCCGCGAGGAAGTCACCGCCATCCCGCCGGAGGAGTGGGACAACGTCATCATCGCCACCGGCCCCCTCACCTCGCCCGCGCTCGCGCAGGCGGTGCTGGAGCTGACCGGCGAAAGCGCCCTCGCCTTCTTCGACGCCATCGCCCCGATCGTGCATCTGGACAGCATCGATTTGTCCAAGGCCTGGTTCCAGTCGCGCTATGACAAGGTGGGCCCCGGCGGCACGGGCGCGGATTACATCAACTGCCCGCTGGACAAGGAACAGTATGAGGCCTTCGTCGATGCGCTGCTGGCGTCCGAGAAGGTGCCGCTGCGCGATTTCGAGGCCAAGACGCCCTATTTCGACGGCTGCCTGCCCATCGAAGTGATGGCCGAACGCGGCCGCGAGACGCTCCGCTTCGGGCCCCTGAAGCCGGTCGGCCTCACCAATCCGCACAATCCGGATGTGAAGCCCCACGCCGTCATCCAGCTGCGGCAGGATAACAAGCTGGGCACGCTCTATAATCTGGTCGGCTTCCAGACCAAGATGCGCCATGGCGAGCAGGTGCGCGTGTTCCGCACCATTCCCGGCCTTGAGAATGCGGAGTTCGCCCGGCTCGGCGGCCTGCATCGCAACACCTATCTGAACTCGCCTCGCCTGCTTGACGGCACCCTGCGCCTGAAGGCGGCGCCCCGCCTGCGCTTCGCCGGCCAGATCACCGGTTGCGAAGGCTATGTGGAAAGCGCCGCCGTGGGCCTCATGGCCGGCCGCTTCGCGGCCGCAGAACGCCGGGGCGAAGCCCTGGTGCCGCCGCCCGCCACCACAGCCCATGGGGCGCTCCTCGCCCACATCACCGGCGGGCATATCGAGACGGTGGATGCCGGCCCGCGCTCCTTCCAGCCCATGAACGTCAATTTCGGCCTGTTTCCGCAGCTCGACGTGAGCCCCAAGGGGGCCGACGGCAAGCGCCTGCGCGGGTCGGAGAAGACGCTCGCCAAGAAGCGCCTGCTGGCGGAACGGGCACTTTCCGACATGAGCGCGTGGCTCGACACGCCCGCCGCGGCGGCGTAAGAGGCGCCATGCCGAGGCTGAAACGCTCCGTGCCGCCGGTCGAACACCAGGCGGACCCTTCCCGCTTCACCGTGGACACGGTGCTGAAGCGCGACGTGTTCTCCACCGTCGAGCGCGGCACCTGGACCGATCGCGCGGGCGTCGCCCATCCCGCCGTGCGCCGCCGCTGGAACGAGGTCTCGCCCTGGTTCGCGCTGCTTGCCGCGCGTCTCGCCGCCCATGAGGTGAATGCGCTGGAGAAGGTGCAGTCCACCGGCGTCACCACGCCGCTGCTCGCCGTGGGCAAGCGCTTTCTGGTGCGCGGCTGGATCGAGGGCGTGCCGCTCCAGATCGCCCGGCCCACCGGCGATCTGCACTTCTTCACCTCCGCCCGCGAGGCCCTGCGCACGCTCCATCGCGCCGGCTATGTGCATAACGATCTCGCCAAGCAGCAGAACTGGCTGCGCGGGGCGGATGGCGAAGCCTGGCTGATGGATTTCCAACTGGCCATGCCCTTCAGCCGCCGCTCCAAGATCGGCCGCGTGCTCGCCTATGAGGACCTGCGCCACCTGCTGAAGCACAAGCGCACCTATTGCCCCGAGGCCCTCACGGCCCGCGAGCGCACCATGCTCGCCACCAAGAGCCTGCCCACCCGCATCTGGATGGCCACCGGAAAGCGCGTCTATCGCTTCGTCACCCGCAACCTCATGTCCTATTCGGACACCGAGGGGCGCGGGCCACGCGTCACCCAGGTCGCCCCCCGCATCGCCGACGCGCTGAAGGCCCATCCGGCAGTGGCCGATGTCCATATGGCCGATTTCCAGACGCTGGGCGGCAAGGTGGGCCTCTATGCCTTCGTGGAACCCAAGGCGCCCATGACCGCCGAGGCCCTGCGCGAGCATCTGGCGCAGGCGCTGCCGGACCGACCGCACCTCGACCACCTCCAGATCATCCCTCGCCTGCCCCGCGCAGCCGATGGCACGGTGCGCGACGACCTGCTGCTGCTGGTCGCCCGCAACCAGATTGAGATGCTGGATGCGCTGGCGGGTGACGATGATACCCGCACGCTGGTGGCAGACATCGCGCGCGGCCGTCTCAATCTCACGGACCGCATCACCCGCCCGGCCGCCTGACGGGGCGGGTCGCCCTTCAGCGCGTGCGCGCCGAGGCCCGCCAGAGCGTCCACTGCCGGCGCAGGGCGGAGAGGCCGCCCACGCGGGCGAAGGGGTCCTTAAGGCGCTCCAGCGCCTTCAGATCACCCGGCACCAGCGCAAGGGTGAGGAAGGCGGGCGCCAGCGCCGGATCGAGCCCGGCCAGCGCCTTCTCCGCTTCCATGAGATGGCGCGCGGCTTGGGTGCGCAGATCGGCCAGCGTCGCGAGGATGCCCGGCGTCGGCTTGCGGGCCACCACCTCGTCGCGGCTGGAGCCGTGGCGCTTCAGCACATCGAGCGGCAGGAAGCACTGCCCGCGCGCCGCATGCACCGGCAGGGCCCGCATCAGGCCCGCCAGCGCAATGGCGACCCCTCCATGCCCGCAGGCATTGGCCAGAGCCGGACGCGGGCCGCCGCCGAGGATATGGGCGGAGAGCTGGAGCAGCGCCGAAGCGGTCTCGCCCGCATAGCCCTCCAGATCGTTCATGCTCGGCATGGGGTCGTCATAGAGATCGAACACCCGCGCCTCGATGAGATTCAGCAGCGCGCCGCGCGGCAGGCTGTAGCGGCCGATGGTGCCGAGCAGGGCGCTCGCCACCGGATGGCCGCCCACTTCGCCGCGTCCGTGGCCCTCGATCAGTTCGCGCCACCATTGCAGGCGCACCTCCCCGGGCAGGGCTTCGCGCACGACCTCGCGCACACGGGCGACTTCCACGTTGAAGGCATAGAGGGCGAACAGGTCCTGCCGCTTGTCCGCCGGGGCGAACAGCGCGGCGAGGAAGCGGTCGCGGTCCTGCGCCCGCACGAGATCGGTGCAATAGGCGTAGTCGCTCGCCGCCGCCGGCGTGGCGGCGAGGGCGGGCGGAACGCCGAAATCAGGCGGCAGGCTCATGAACGAGGCCCCCGGTCACAGGGCAACGAGCCCCGCCCCCACCAGCCGCCCTTCCCCGAGCAGCACATTGTAGGTGGCGGCGGCGGCAGAGGTGGGCATGAGTTCGAACCGCAGGCCCGCCTCGCGCAGCAGCGCCTTCAGCGGCTCCTTGAGGATCGCCGGGTCCTTGCCGGTGCCGAGGAACAGGAGCTCGAAGCGCTCCGCCTCGGCGAGGATGGGCGCGAGCGCCGCCGCGTCGATGTCGGCGAAGCGCTCCACCGTCCAGGGCCGGATTCCGCTCGGCAGAGCGAGGATCGACCCCGGATGGGACATGTTGTGGAAGTGGAAGAAGCGCGGGCCGTAGCCGTCGATCGGCACCTGCCGGGGCAGGAAGGGCGAACCGTCGGGATCGGCCATGCCGCGCGCCTCCTCAGGCCTTGGCGGGACGCGAGGCGTCCTTGCTCTCCCCGCCCTCTTCCGCAGCCTCCTTGCCCACCACGGTGGACGAGCGCAGGCCGAGATGGATGAGGATGGGCGCGGCCACGAAGATGGTGGAATAGGTGCCGATGATGACGCCCACGGCCATGGCCAGCGAGAAGCCGCGCAGCACCTCGCCGCCGAAGAGATAGAGCGCCATGGTGGCGAGGAAGGTGGTGAGCGAGACGATGATGGTACGCGAGAAGGTCGCGTTCACCGCAATGTCCAGCAGCTCGGGCAGCGGGATCTTCTTGTAGCGGCGCAGCATCTCGCGGATGCGGTCGTACACCACCACCGTATCGTTGAGCGAATAGCCCATGATGGTGAGGATGGCGGCAATCGACGTCAGGTCGAAATCGATCCCCAGCGCCGAATAGATCAGCAGCGTGACGAAGATGTCGTGCGCCGTGGTCACCAGCGCGCCGACGGCGAACTGCCACTCGAAGCGGAACCACAGATAGATCAGAACCACCACCGCGCCGAGCACCAGCGCGAGGATGGACTGGCGGACCAGCTCGGACGACACGCTCGGGCCGACGGTCTCCACGCGGCGGACGGTGAAGTCCTGGCCGAGCGCGGTACGCACCTTGTCCACGATGGCCTGCTGGCCGGCGTCGTCGGCGCCCACCCGCCCGACGCGGATCAGCACGTCGCGGGCCGAGCCGAATTCCTGGATCTGCACATCGCCGAGATCGCTGTCGGTGAGCTGCTCGCGCAGCACGCTGAGATCGGCGGCCTGCTGGGACGACTGGGCCTCGATGAGCGTGCCGCCCCGGAAGTCGATGCCGAGGTTGAAGCCGACGGTGACGAACATCGCCACCGCCAGAAGCGTCATCAGCGCGGAGAGCGGGAAGGTCACGCGGCGCAGCCGCATGAAGCCGATGTTGGTATGCGCCGGGAGGTAATTGATCAAAGGCATGGGCGGCGCACTCTCAGATGGGCAGCTTGGCCGGACGCCGCCACTTCACCCACAGCGCGATCATCAGGCGCGTCAGCGTGTAGGCGGTGAAGACGGTGGTCAGGAGGCCAAGGATATAGGTGACGGCGAAGCCGCGCACGGGGCCGGAGCCGCCGAGCAGGAACAGGATGACCGCCGTCGCGAGCGAGGTGAGGTTCGCGTCGAGGATGGTGCCCAGCGCGAAGGAGAAGCCCTTGTCGATGGCGGCGATGGCCGAACGGCCCTCGCGTGCCTCGTCGCGGATGCGCTCGAAGATCACCACGTTCGAGTCCACGGCCATGCCGATGGTCAGCACCACGCCCGCGATGCCCGGCAGGGTCAGCGTGGCGCCCAGCAGCGACTGGAGGGCGAACATCAGGGTGATGTGGATGGCGAGCGCGACCAGCGCGAAGGCGCCGAAGAGGCCGTACACCGCCAGCATGAACACCGTGACGAGAGCCGCGGCGACATAAGCGGCGGTCTTGCCGGCCTGGATCGAATCCTGGCCGAGGCTCGGACCCACGGTGCGCTCCTCCACCACCTTCAGCGGCGCCGGCAGCGCGCCAGCGCGCAGCAGGATGGCGAGGTCGTTGGCCTGCTGGACGGTGAAGTTGCCGGAAATCTGGCCCGAGCCGCCGAGGATGGGCTCGCGGATCACCGGCGCGGAGATCACCTGATTGTCCAGCACGATGGCGAAGGGCCGGCCCACCGCTTCCTGCGTGGTGGCGGCGAAGCGCTTGGCACCGTTGTTGTTGAAGCGGAAGGTGACGATGGGCTGGCGGGAATTCTGGTCGAAGCCCGGCTGGGCGTCGGTGAGGTCCTCACCGGACACACGCACCTGCTTCTCCACCAGATAGGGCGCGCCCTCGGCGGACTGGAGCACTTCGGATTCCGGCGGCGGACGGCCTTCCATCGCCTGCTGCGGCGACATGGACTGGTCCACCATGCGGAACGACAGCTTGGCGGTCTGGCCGAGCAGCGCCTTCAGGCGCTGGGGGTCCTGCAGACCGGGGACCTGCACCAGGATGCGGTCGGCGCCCTGGCGCTGGATGGTCGGCTCCACCGTGCCGAGCTGGTCGATACGGCGGCGGATGATCTCGATGGACTGGTCCACCGCGGAGCGCACGCGGGCATTGATGCCGGCTTCGGTGAGCGAGACGGTGATCTGGCCGTCGGCGCCGGAGGAAACGGTGATGTCGTTCTCGCCCGTATTCCCGCCGAGGAAGGCGTTCACCACCGGAGTCGCGAGCTTGCGCAGCTCGGTCAGGGCGTTCTGGGTGTCGTTGGGATCACGCAGGCGCAGCTGGATGGTGGTGTCGCGGATGGCGAGGCCGGTGTAGCCGATCTTGGCATCCCGCAGCACGCGTCGCACGTCGTCGCGGACCTGTTCCGCACGCTCCTTGCGCACGGCAGCGGAATCCACTTCCAGCAGGATGTGGCTGCCGCCCTGGAGGTCGAGGCCGAGCGTGACACGGCTGTTGGCGAGCCAGGACGGCAGGTGTTGAAGCACCGATGCCGGCAGCAGGTTGGGGACGGCGAACAGGATTCCGAACGCTGTGACCAGGAGGATCAGCGCCGTCTTCAGCCTGGAGAAGTGCAGCATCGTCTCTGTCTTGTTCTGGCGGGGGGCGGCGGCGTCAGGCCGCCGTCTCGTCCTTGGCCGGCTCGCCCTTGGAACGGACCACGGCAATCTGGGAGCGCAGCTGGCGCACCTTCACATTGTCGGCGATCTGCATCTCGATCTCGGCGTCATCAACCACCTTGACCACCTTGCCCACAAGGCCGCCGTTGGTGATGACCACGTCGCCGCGGCGCAGCGAGTTCACCATCTCTTGATGGGCCTTCGCCTTCTTCTGCTGCGGGCGCAGGATGAGGAAGTACATCACCACGAAAATCAGCACGAACGGCGCGAGCTGAATGAGCATGTCGGCCCCGCCGGCAGCCGGTGCGGCGCCTTGAGCGAAAGCGGGCGATATGAACATTGTGTCCTCGTTCTCTTCTGAAGGGAGGGATGGGTCCAATCCACGACGGACGCCCGTGCCGAAGCGGCGGGACTATACCGGCGGCGCCCGCGAATGCAAACGCGCCTGTGGGCGGCGTTTGATGCACTTGACCCGGTGCGGAAATAAGGCTCCCAAGATGGCCGCCCGTTCCAAGGGGGAGCGGCGGCACGGAACGATGGACCCATGCGGCACAGCAGGATCTTGGCGGATGTCGGCGCGGCCCTGCGCTTCTACTCGCGCATCCCCGTCCCCGCCGGCGCCGCCGAGGACGCCTTCGCGCCCCCGGACCTGAAGCGCATCGCCTATGCGGTGCCGCTGGCCGGTGCCGCCATCGGCCTTGCCGGCGCAGCGATTCTCATCGGCGCGCACGCCCTCGGCCTGCCGAACCTCGTGGCGGCCATCCTCGCCGTCCTCACCTGCGTGCTGCTGACGGGCGCCCTGCACGAGGATGGCCTCGCCGACACGGCGGACGGTTTCGGCGGTGGCGCGAGCCGCCTGCGCCGCCTTGAAATCATGCGCGACAGCCGCATCGGCTCCTATGGCGCCTGCGCGCTCGTCTTCTCTCTGCTGCTGCGCGTCGCGCTGCTGGATGGCCTGCTCGCCCTCTCCCCGACCCGCGCCGCCCTCGCGCTCATTGCCGCCGCGAGCCTGTCGCGGGCGGCGGGGATGCTGCTGCTGGAATTCCTGCCGCCCGCACGCGCCGATGGGGCCTCGGCCGCCGCCGGCCAGCCCGGCGCGGACGCGGCGGTGCGCTCCGCCCTCGTGGGCGCCCTCCTCGCCACCCTGCTGATCGTGCCGAGCACCGGGGTCGGTGCCACGCTGATGGCGATCGGGCTCTCCGTGCTCGCTCTCTTTGCCATGACGCGGCTCTCCAACCGCCTGATCGGCGGCCAGACGGGGGATGTGGCCGGCGCGGTCCAGCAACTCTGTGAGATTGCCTTCCTCATGGGCGTGCTTATCTATGCAAGGCCGCACTGAAGCAGTCCCATGACCGAGAGCCAGAGCCCCATCGCCTCCCCCTGCATCAAGGTCTGCGTCGTCGATCCGCTCACCAGCGTGTGCGTGGGCTGCGGGCGCACGCTGCAGGAGATCGGAGGCTGGCTCGGCATGTCGGAGGA
Source organism: Azorhizobium caulinodans ORS 571 (assembly GCF_000010525.1). Taxonomy (GTDB): domain Bacteria; phylum Pseudomonadota; class Alphaproteobacteria; order Rhizobiales; family Xanthobacteraceae; genus Azorhizobium; species Azorhizobium caulinodans. The sequence continues at coordinate 3,308,682 of NC_009937.1, forward strand.
GCGCCGCGCCGCCGTCATGGCCGCGTTGCCCGCACGCCTCGCCCGGCTCCACCCGCGCAACCCAGACGCGATCCCGGATTGAGGCATGGGTCGCGACCGGCTGCTCTGGCTTCTCTTGGCCATCCTCCTCGGCGGCCTTCTCATCCTCGCGCTGAACCATGAGCAGGGCGAGGTCGCCGGCCTCTCGCTCGATCAGTTCGGCTCCCTCATCTATCTGGCGCCGCTGGGCCTCGTGGTGGGCGCCGGCATCCTGACCATGGCCCGCCGCAGCCTCGGCGAGACGCTGAGCGCCATCGCCTTCTGGCTGATGCTCGTAGCGGTGCTGGCCGTCGGCTACACCTATCGCGATCCGCTGCAACGGGTGGCGGAGCGGGTGATCGGCCAGCTTGTGCCCGGCTATGTGATTGCGGTGCCCGGAGCCGGCAACGTGGTCGAGGTCGCCCGCGGGGCGGACGGCGACTTTGCCGTGCGCGTGGGGCTCAATGGCGCGACGGTGCCCATGCTGCTCGACACCGGCGCCTCTTCGGTGGTGCTGACCCAGGAGGCCGCCCAGGCGGCGGGCATCGCCCTCGACCGGCTGAAATATGACGTTGCGGTGGACACCGCCAACGGCCGCACCCGCGCGGCCGCCGTGACGCTGGACCGCGTCAGCATTGGCAGTATCGTTGAATATAAGGTTCCGGCGCTTGTGGCTCCCGCCGGAATGCTGCGCACGCCACTCCTCGGGATGAGCTTCCTCTCCCGGCTGGACGGCTTCGAGGTGCGCGGTGACAGGCTTGTGCTGCGGGGCCCGGGGGAGACGAAGACCAGATGAGCTCAAGCCCGCTCTCCCGTACGCCGAACGAGGCCGAGCGCCGCGAGGAGCGGGCGATCCTCATCGCCATCCTGCTCGATCTGAGCCTTGCGGTGCCCTACACGGTGACCGCGCTCATCATCGGCTCGCTGTCCATGCTGTCCGACGTGCTGCGCGGCTCGCTGCTGCTGGTGGTGGCCATCGTCTCCTGGCAGACCCTGCGCGAACTGCACCGGGGCAAGGTTGCCTCCTACGAATATGGCATCGGCAAGCTGGAACGTGGCATCGGCCTGCTGGTGGGCGCCCTGCTCATCTTCGCCGCGGGCTTCATCGCCTATCAGGCCCTCACCGCCGGCGGCGGCGAGCCGAAGACCGGCTTCTGGGCCGTCGCGGCCATCGTCATGGTGATCTACAATTTCATCGTGAACGTGGGGCCGATCATCCCGCTCTGGCGCGCCACCAAGGCTGGCGGCTCCATGATCGTGCAGGCACAGCTTCGCGCCCATATCGCCAAGGCGGTCGCTTCCTTCCCGGTGGTGGTCTGCGTCATCATCGACGCCCTGTCGAGCGATCCTTATGTCGCCCGCATCGCCGACAGCATCGGCGGCATCATCGGCGCGGCCTTCATGACCCTGGTGGGCGCGCAGATGGTCCGCCAGGCCCTACCCGATCTCCTCGACCGCTCGCTGGCCGAGCCGGTGCAGATGAAGGTGAACCGGGTTCTGGCGGCCTTCTTCGATGAATATGACGCCCTGCTTGGGATCCGCACCCGCAGCTCCGGCAATGTCGCCCATGTGGAGATCACGGTGGGCTTCGACCCCGCTCGGACCATGGCGGAAGTGTCGGACGTACTCGCCCGCATGGAAGCCCGCCTCAAGACCGAGATCCCGGACGTGGACGCGGTGCTGATCGCCCGCGCCCACAGGGAGGACGATGCGGCTCCCGCGCCGCTGGCGGCGACCGCCTAAAGCATCTCCAGGCTGCGCTTGCGCCTGGGCGGCGGGAAATCGCCGTCGATATCGGCAAGGTCATCCGCATCCAGCACGAGATCGCGCGCCGCCACGTTCGCCTTCACGTGATCAAGGCTCGCCGCCTTCGGAATGGCGATCACATCCGGCCGCCGCAGCACCCAGGCCAGCGCCACCTGAAACGGATCGACACCATGTTTCGAGGCCACGCGGCCGAGCGCCCCGCCCCGCGGCAGGCGGCCCTGCTCGATGGGGCTGTAGGCCATGGTGGGAATGCCCCGCTCCTGCTGGAACGGCAGAAGGTCGAACTCCGGCCCCCGCCGGGAGGGATTGTAGAGGATCTGGTTGACGGCGCAGGCGCGACCGCCCGCATCCAGCAGTTCCTCCATGTCGTCGGTATCGAGGTTGCTCACGCCCCAGTGGCGGATCTTGCCGGCCTTCTGGAGGGTCTCGAAGCCGGCGATGGTGTCCTCGAAAGGATGGCTGCCGCGCCAGTGCAGCAGATAGAGGTCCAGCCGGTCGGTACCGAGCCGGCGCAGACTGCGCTCGCAGGCGGCGATGACGCCGGCGCGGCTGGCATTGTGCGGATAGACCTTGCTGACGAGGAACACCTGCTCGCGGAAACCGTCCTTCAGCGCGGCGCCCACCAGTTCCTCGGTGCGGCCGTCACCGTACATTTCGGCGGTGTCCACGAGGGTCAGGCCAAGCTCGATGCCGGCACGCAGCGCGGCGATCTCGTCGGGGCGGCGGGCGGGCAGCTCGCCCATGAACCAGGTGCCCTGCCCCAGCGCCGGCACGGTTTCCCCGCCCGGCAGCGTCACGGTCTTGGCCATTGTCGCCCTCCCTTCACTGGACGGCGGACGTTAAAGGCGTTCGCCTGAGAGCGGAACTCCGCCGGGGGCGAAAAAGACCTGTGCCGTCGCGAGAAAGACGCCCCGCGCGGACGCGGGGCGGTCCGGCTCAGATGTGACCGAAGATGTGGCTGAACTCGTAGGCCGTCTGCTGGATTCCGCTCCCGAGGGGCGAGACGGTGCCGACCGTGCTGCCGTTGTCCCGTCCGACCGACCAGATGGACAGGCCGGAGATGTCTTCATTGCCCTGCGCATAATCCAGCAGTTGCTGGGCGTCGCTGAGGGTGAACACCTCGCTCTGCACGTCGTTCATGCCGACCATCACCGTGACCCCGAGCTTGGCGTCGAGACCCAGCGTGTGCATCTGGGCGAGCGTCGCCTGCGCGGCGGAGATGGCGTCGGTGCCCATGTCGCCACTGTCGACGGAAGCGCCGTAATCCATCGCCATGATGTTGACGGTGTCGATATGCACGCCGTCCGTCAGGGCCTGCTTCAGCAGGTTGAGCCCGTCATTGGTGAGCCCCGTGGGCAGCACCGGCAGCGTGAAGGAGACCTTGAGATCGGGATTGGCCGCCTCCAGCGCGACCAAGGCCTGATCGCGGAGGTGGTTGGCGGAGGTGTTGGCGATGGCGCCGCCCTCGATGTCGAAATCGATCTTGTTCACATGATAGGTGTCCAGCACCGACTGGTAGGCGGCGGTGAGCTTGGTGGCGCTGGAGAAGGTGAGCGCCGCTTCCTGGCCGTTGGCGCCGCCGAAGGAAATGGTGATGTCCCCGCCGATGGCCTGAACGGCGGCCACCTGATCGTGGATCGACGAACCGCTGGGCAGCGTGTCGTTGCCCAGCGTGCCGACACCGCCCCAGCCCAGCGTGTCCGTGCCGGAGCTCAGCACGAAGGCGAGCGTGAAGTCGGTGACGCCGGACGCCTTGGCGATGGAGAGAAGATCCTGGCTCGTCGACAGCGACATGTCGATGTAGGGCGAGTAGGTCTGCTCCAGCGTCGAGGTGTGGACCGGATCGGTCGTCACGGAGATCGGGACCGCCGCCGGGGAGTGCCCGGCCTCGTCCACCGCCACCACGGTGAAGCTGTAAGCGGTGGACGCGCCGAGGCCCGTCACCTTGTAGGACGTGCCGCTGGTGGTGCCGACCAGCGTGCCGTTCTCGTAGATCTCATAGGCCGAGACGGTGCCAGCGCCGTTGATGACCGCCTTGTCCCAGACCAGCAGGGCCGAGGTGTCCGACACATTGGTGGCGAACAGGTCCGCCGGGGCGTTCGGCACCACCGTCGTGGTGTCGAGATGGCCGACCAGCGTCCACACCTGTCCCGATCCGTCGCCGCCGTTATGGGTGCTCGGATCGGTGCCCTGCGTCCACCAATGCGCTTCATAGACATTGTTGCCGACCGCGGCATGGTCGCCGCCCTGATAGACCTTGGAGGCGCTCCAGGCCTCCGCATAAAGGGCGGCATCCCCCCCGGACGTTCCGCCGCCGGATGTGCCTCCTGTGCTGCCGCCGGTGCTGCTGCCACCCGTCGAACCACCGCCCGTCGAGCCACCGCCCGTCGAGGTCGAGCCGCCGGCCGAGGAACTGCCGCCACCGCTGGTCGAGCCGCCCGTGGAGCCGCCCGACGTGCCTGAGCTGCCGCCGCTGTGGCCGGACAGCGCCGTCGTCCATTCCGCCAGCGCGGAGCCGTCCTTGGCCACGATGTTGGCGAGCGAGAGTTCGGAGAGCGTGACGCCGGTTAGCGTATAGGTCTGGCTGTTCGAGGGAATGGCGATGACCACGGAGCCATTCACCTCGGAGACGGTGAAATTGTCGGCGGAGAGCCAGCCGAAATCGAGCTTGTCCAGCGCGGTGTCGAAATTCAACGCCGTGTGGGTGCCCCAGGCCCAGGAAATGGTGGTCACGGTGGCAAGACCATCGCCGACATGGCCGGCGCCACCCGACGAGCCGGAGGTGCCTCCATCCGTGGTGCCGGAGGCGGGCGAGCCGCCGGCGCTGCCACCCGTGCTGGTGCCGCCGGACGTTGCGCCCCCGGACGTTGCGCCGCCCGAGGAACCGCCGGAGCCGGCCGAAGCCCCTCCCAGCGCCGTAGTCCACTCGGTGACCGCGCCGCTGTCCTTGGCGAGGATGTTCGAGAGCGAGAGTTCCGACAGCGTGACGCCCGTCAGCGTGTAAGTCTGGTTGTTGGTGGGAATGGAGATCACCACCGACCCGTTCACCTCGGAGACGGTGAACTGGCCCGCCTGGAACCATCCGAAATCCAGGATGTCCGACGCGGGATCGAAGGCGATCACGCTGTTCGTGCCCCAGGACCAAGTGATCGTCGTGGTCTTAGCCATCGTCCACCCATCGTTGCCGCATTACCCTTACGTCCGACGGCACGGACGCGAACGGTAGCTTGATGGGTGCTCGCGGGCGGTGTCCAATGCGTTTGTGGCAAGCCGCGATGAGCGGGCTGCATCGGACCCGGCCCGAACCGGCGGCGGGCGGCGGCAGAGGCAAGGGGCGGATCTTGATCGAACTGAAGCGGCTGCGGCAGGTGGTGGCACTTGCGGACAGCGGCAATTTCGCCCGGGCGGCACAAGCCCTCCACATGTCCCAGCCGGCGCTCAGCCGCAGCATTCAGGATCTGGAAAAGCAGCTCGGCGCCCCCCTGTTCGAGCGCCCGCCACGGGAAATTCGCCCCACCTCCCTCGGCGCGCTCATCGTCGAGGAGGGGCGCGAACTCCTGCGCCGGGCAGCGGCCCTCGATGCGGCGATTGCCGATCACAGGGGCCTCAGCCGGACGGTCGTGTTCGGCTCCGGGCTTTATTCCAACGTCACGCTCGTGCCGCGCGCCATCGCCGCCTTCGCCGCGCAGCAGCCGGACGTGCAGGTGAAGGTGATGGCCGGCGGCTGGCGCGACTGCCGCGACATGCTCGAGCGCGGGGCCATGGACTTCTTCATCGGCGAGCGCACGGATGACGAGCACGCCGAGGCCTATCGCGAGCGGCCGCTGCGCGAGCGGCAGGGTTGTGTCGTGGTCCGCAAAGGCCACCCGCTGTGCGCCCTGCACGCCTGCACGCTGGCCGACATCGCCCAATATCCCTTCGCGGGCGCCCGCCTGCCCGAGCGGATCGCCCGGCATTTTCCGCGCAAGGCGAAGCTCGGGCGCCCCGATGCGGGCGGCAAGCTGCTGGTGCCGCGGTTCGAAGCCTATTCCTGGACCGCCATCAGCGCGATCGTGCAGGACAGCGACGCGGTGGCATTCGGGAGCGCGTCGCTGGTGGCGGAGAGTGGCGGCGCTCTCGTGTGCCTCGACGTCGTGCTGCCCTGGCTGCGCTATGTGGGCGCCGTGGTCTGGCGCGCGGAGCGCGGGCTCTCCTCCAGCGCCCAGAGCTTTGCCGACGTGGCCATCGAGATCGACGCAACGCTGCCGGACTGACCGCATGAAAACGGCCGGGACGCGCGAGGCGTCCCGGCCGCTCATGAACCCGTCTTGGGGAGGGGGAGATCAGACGGGATGCATGAAGAACTGGGCGATGATGGTCGCGCCCAGGAAGGTGCCCGCATTGGCCATCAGCGACACCAGGACGATGCGCCAGCCCAGACTCCTGAACACCGGCACGTCCTTGGCGATGGACAGGCCCGCGAAGGCGAGCATGGGCGCCGTCATGGCGAGGAAGTTGATCTTGCCGGTGAGCGCCGCCACATCCGCCGCGAACGGCATGGAGGGATAGGTGAGCGCCATGGCGACCACCGAGACCCACACCACCGCCGGCACCACGCGGCGCGTGAGCAGATAGATGCCGTGGCCAAGGATCACCGCGCCGATCATGATGCCGAGGCCGGCGATGGAAGCGGCGTCCGGGGCGGTCTTGTAGACGAGGTAATTGCCGATCAGCGACATGGCGCCGGCCACCACCCAGACGACCAGCAGCTCGATGAAGTTCAGCTTCACCGCCGGCTCGTGGGAGACCTCGGTCGTCACCGTTTCCACCTTCACCTCGCGGCCACGGCCGAGGATGGGCTCCAGCTTGCCATAGGCCCATACGGTGAAGGGCAGCGACAGGAAGAGCGTGAAATAGGTGCCGATGGTGGTGGTGATGAGGTTGGAGGCGGCGGCGAACGCGGCCACTTCCTTGGCCACCTCGGGCGACTGCTGGGCGGCGATGGCGCCGGAAGCGGCGGCCATCATGCTGCCCGAGCCGACGCCCGCGCCCATGGCGAGGGCCTGCGGGTGGAAGATGCCGAGGCTGGTGATGAGGCTGGCGAAGATGGCGATGAAGACGGCGCCGAAGATGGTGCCGGTCATGTATTCCGCCAGCACGCCGCGCCCTTCGGGGCTCGCCATACCGTACTTCTCGCCGATGATGGCAAGGCTCGGCTCGCGGCCCACCGAGAAGGTGGCGCCGATGGCCTCGCGCTTGATGCCCAGCAGCAGCGCCACCGGCAGGCCGAACACCATGGTGCCGAAGAAGTGGCCGAACTCCTGGAAGACGAGCGCCCAGCCGGCGGACAGGATCTTGGGCAGGTTGCCGCCCACGAGCACGCCGAGCTTGGCGACGAACAGCAGCAGCGCGGGCTGAAGCACGGCGGCGGAGAGGGCCTGAAGGTCGTTCGTCACCTTCAGCGGGCCGGGCAGCGCCTTGGAGGCCATGCCCCAGGCGGCGGCAATCAGCAGCGCCCACAGCAGGGGCAGCAGGACAACCTTGTAGGCCCCGCCCATGGGCACGTTGACGATGCCGATGAGTTCGGCCGCCAGCACGCAGATGGTGGCGAAGACGAAGATCTTGATAAGCTTTCCGGCGCCCGCTGCCGGCACCGCCACGGCGGTCTGTGTGGCTTGCATGGTCAAATCCCCTCTATCCTTTTCTTGATCATTGGGTGGGGCCGCTCCTGTCGGTCTGGCGACGCACGAAAGCGACCGGCCTGCTGTCACAAGCCGATCGCACGTGCCGCTGTGTTAGGGAGCGGCGGGCATATCACTCCCGAAGGCCGCTCGCATAGCCGAACGCAACGGCAGGTTCCGCCGCCGTCTCGACCCAGACGCTCTTCACCTGTGTATATTCGTAGAGCGCCTCGACACCGCTGGAGCGGCCATGCCCCGAGTGGTTGAAGCCACCGAAGGGCGAGGCGACGTTGATGGTCTTGTAGGAGTTGATCCAGAAGGTGCCGGCCTTCACCGCCGCCGCCACCCGGTGGGCGCGGCCCACATCCTTCGTCCACACCGCGCCGGCAAGGCCGAAATCGCTGTCATTGGCGATGGCGATGGCCTCCGCCTCGGTGTCGAACGGGATCGCCACCACAACCGGACCGAATACCTCCTTGCGGGCGATGTCCATGGTGTTGGTGACGTTCTTGAGAACCGTCGGGGCGACGAAATAGCCGCCTTCCTTCGCCGCGCCCGTCTCGCCGGTGACGATCTCGGCGCCCTCGCCCGCGCCTTCGCGGATCAGCGAGAGGACGTGATTGTACTGCTTGGCATTGTTGATGGGGCCGATCTCGCTCTCGGTCGAGGCCGGATCGCCCACCTTGATCTTGGCCGCGCCCTTGGCGACGAGATCGACGAACTTCTCATAGACCGAGCGCTGCACCAGAAGGCGCGAGCCGGCGACGCAGCTCTGCCCCGCGCCGGAGAAGATGGCAGCCTGCGCGCCCACGGCGGCGCGTTCGAGATCTGCATCCTCGAACACGATGTTCGCCGACTTGCCACCCAGTTCCAGCACGCAGGGCAGGAGGAGGCGGGCGGCGGATTCGGCTATGAGCCGGCCGGTGGGCACCGAGCCCACGAACACCACCTTCTTCACGGCCCGCTGCGCCATGGCCGCCTGCCCGGTGGTGTGGCCGAAGCCCGCCAGCACGTTGACCACGCCCTTCGGCAGGCCCGCCTTCTCCGCCAAGAGGCCGAGGGCTAGCGAGGTGAGCGGGGTGAGCTCGGAGGGCTTCAGCAGAACCGCATTGCCCATGGAGATGGCGGGGGCGATCTGCCAGCCGGCGGTGAAGATGGGCGCGTTCCAGGGGGTGATCTGGAGCACGACACCCATGGCCTCGCGGCGGGTGTAGTTGAGGTGGGAGGTCGGGACCGGGATCACCTCGCCGTGGAACTTGTCCGCCCAGCCCGCATAGTACTCGAACATCTCGGCCACCTTGGCGACCTCGACGCGGGTATCGCGGATGGGCTTGCCGGCCATCAGCATTTCGATCTGCGCCAGCGCCTCGACATTGGCGAGCACTTCGCGGGCGATGGCCTGCATCACCCGGCCACGACCGGCGGCGGTGAGCTTCGACCAAGCAGCCTGCCCTTCTGTTGCGGCGGCCGCGGCCCTGGCGGCGACAGCGGCGCCGGCGTCGGGATAAGAGAAGAGCGGCTTGCCGGTGGCGGGGTCCAGCACCTCCACCAGAGGGCCATCGCCCACCAGCATCTCACCGCCCACGAAGGAGCCGATGGTCTTGAGGCCGGGCCAGAACGGGGCGAGCGCCTGTTGCAGGCGCGGATCAATGAAAGCGGTCACGGGCATCAGCTCTTCTTGCCGGGGAAAACGGTCTCGACGATGCGGTTGAAGTCCTCGCCGTCGGGGATGGTCGTGGCGCTGTCCGCCCAGATGCCGGCGGTGCCGGCGAACATGGGCAGCTCAAGGCCGAGGCTCGCCAAAAGGTCGGTGCCGAGCTTCACGTCCTTGCGCATCAGCTTCATGGTGAAGCCGGAATTGAAGGCACCGTTGAGGATCCACGTGCCGGCATTCACCTGGCTGACGCCGGAGCGGCCGGAGCCGGCATTGATGCCTTCCAGCATCCGCGCGGGCTCGACGCCCGCCTCCTGCGCGAGGCGCAAGGCCTCGCCACAGGTGAGCAGGTGGGCGGCGCAGAGCAGGTTGTTGATGATCTTGGTGACGTGACCGGCGCCCACGGGGCCGACATGCACGCGGGTGGCGCTCATGGCTTCCAGCACCGGCATGGCGCGGGCCACATCGGCGTCCGCGCCGCCGATCACCATGGTCATGGTGCCGGTGATGGCGCCCTTGGGGCCGCCGCTCACGGGGGCATCGATCATCGCCATGCCGGCAGCTTCGAGCTGCGTGGCGAGTTTGCGGGTGGTGTCGGGATGGGAGGTGGAGGTGTCCACCACCAGCAGACCGGCCTTGCCGGACGCCAGAATGCCGCCGGGGCCGGCCACCACCTCTTCCACGATGGCAGCGGTGGGCAGCGAGAGCACCAGCACATCGGCGCGGGCGCAAAGGGCGGCGATATCCGCCAGTGTCTCGACGCCTTCCGCCGCGAGCGCCGCGCGGGTGGCTTCCACCGCGTCGAAACCGACCACATTCACCCCGGCCCGCTTCAGCGAGAGCGCCATCCCGCGCCCCATATTGCCGAGACCGATCACACCAACGTTCGCCACGCGCGTCTCCTCGAAACTTGCCCAGAAAAGCTACGCGGCTGTTTTGGCGGCAGACAGGAGATGGCCGGTTCCGTATTGTTGACTCCAAGGCAACGCTTGGACCCGACCGTGACATCCCCGCTCGACGATCATCGCCTGCGCTACCTCTATGAGGCCATCCGCCTTGGCTCCGTGCGGGCAGCGGCCGACCATCTGGCGGTCAATGCCTCCGTGGTCTCACGCCAGATCGCGCATCTGGAGAAGGATCTCGGCCTTCTGCTCATCGAACGGCTGGGGCGGGGCGTGCGGGCGACGGAGGCGGGCGAGCTTTTGGCCCAGCGTTTCCGCCAGTGGACCGCCGACCGGGAGGACACGCTCGCCAAGCTGAACGAGCTTCAGGGCCTGAAGCGCGGCCACCTCGACATCATCTCGGGCGAGGGATTCGTCAGCGACCTGATCGCCGGCCCCCTCACCCGCTTCTGGGAGCGCCATCCCAACCTCACCATGTCAGTGGAGGTGGCGAGCACCAATGACGTGATCCGGGGTGTCGCCGAGGATCGCTACCATATCGGGCTCGTCTACAACGCCCCGCCCGACCCGCGCCTGCGGACAGCGGCATCGAGCCGCCAGCCCATCTGCCTTGTGGTGTCACCGGACCATCCCCTCGCCCGGCAAGGGGCTCCGGTGCCCCTTCGCGCGGTGGCGGAACTGCCTGTGGGGCTGATGCACGCGCGCTATGGCACGCGGCAGATCGTGGCCATGGCGGAGATGGCGGAGAAGGTCACGCTGGCCCCGGTTCTCACCACCGGCTCCATCTATGTGCTGCGGGAATTCGTGAAGAGCGGCCGGGGCGTCACGCTACTGCCGGCCTTCGCCATCGCCTCCGACATGGCGGCGGGGGAACTCGTGGCGCTGCCCATGGAGAATCCGCTGCTGCTGTCGGTGGAGGCCCGACTCATCACCCGTCTCGGCCGCCAGTTGCCGAGCGCCGCCGCCCAGTTGCTCCGCGTGCTGATCGGGCAGCTCAAGGCCTTCCATGCCGCAGGCACATAGCTACCTCCGCCGAAAAGCGGATTATTCCTCCATACTGGAATGAAGGAGGATAGCTGACCATAGGTGACCGCCATTCTGGAGATGAATGGCGTTGCTTGGAATGGTTCTGAACGCCATGGTTAATCCGCTTCCTTGCGTGAAGCTTGGGTGGCGGAATCAGAGGCGGCGAAAGCCTCTCGCCATCCCCAATCGAGCAGCCGTCGGATGGACCGACGCGGACCTGCGTGTCCGCGCGCGCCCCCGGCTGGCCGCGCGAAACGAGCAATCGCCGCCCGTGTGCACCGAAAGCACGGAAAGGACGGGCGCCGGACAGTGGGAGATGGACAGATGGCAAAGCAGAAGAACGTCAGCACCCACAAGCAGCATGGCGCTGGCGGCGCGATGGAAGGCTTTCTCTACATCCTCTTCTTCGGCGCGCTGACACTTCTCTTCGTGAGCCAGTACCTGCTGCGGCACTGACCGATCATCCGGCAGGCGCCTGCGCGCGCCGCCGCGGTCGGTCAGCCCCTATCCGCGTTGATCGATCCGCGCGAAGTGGCACGCGGCCGTGCGCTGCGGCGCCACCGGCCGCAGCAGCGGCCGTTCGGTCCGGCAGCGGGCCTCGGCGCGCGGACAGCGGCCATGGAAATGGCACCCGGGCGGGGGCGCGAGCGGCGAGGGCAATTCCCCGGCGATGGGCCGGAAAGTGACGTCCGTCCCCTCCTCCGTCACCAGCTTCGGCACGCTGTCCAGCAGAGCCTGGGTATAGGGATGACGCGGATCGGCATAGACCTGATCCGTCGGCCCCTCCTCCACGATCCGCCCCAGATACATGATCGCCACCCGGTCGCAGAGATGGCGCACCACGCTGAGATCGTGGGAGATGAACAGCAGCGTGAGATCGAGCTCCCGCCGCAGCTTCAGGAAGAGATTGATGATCTGCGCCTGGATGGACACGTCCAGCGAGGCCACCGGCTCGTCGCAGACCAGCACGTCCGGCTGCATGGCGAGCGCCCGCGCGATAGCGATGCGCTGGCGCTGGCCGCCGGAGAACTGGTGCGGATAGCGGTCCGCATAATCGGGATCGAGCCCCACGCGCGTCAGCCAGCCCCGCACATAGGCTCGCGCTTCCGCCCGCGGCACGAGCCCGTGATGCACCGGCCCCTCGCTGAGCGTATCGCCGATGCGCATGCGCGGATCGAGAGAGGCGAAGGGGTCCTGGAAGACCATCTGCACCCGCGTCGTCGTCTTGCGCGGCGTGGCGCCGCCCGACATCACCGGCTGGCCGGCAATCGCCACCGTGCCGTCGCTGGGCGGCAGGATGCCGGCGATCATGCGTCCGAGCGTGGTCTTCCCGCAGCCGGATTCCCCCACCAGCCCCAGCGCCTCGCCCTTGGTGACGGCGAGATCGACGCCATCGACCGCGTGCACGCTGCGGGGCGCGGCCTTGCCCCCCAGCGCGCCGATGAGCCGGCTGGTGAGCGGGATATTCGGGCTGAAGCGACGGCTGAGGGCCGATGCGGCGAGAAAGGGCGGGCTCATGCGGCGGCCCCGAGCGGGAAGTGGCAGCGGAAGCTGCGTCCGCCCTGCGCCACTTCCGGCGGCTCGCTCGCGCATTCGGGCTGGGCCTTGAAGCAGCGGGGCGCGAAGGGACAGCCCGGCGGCAGGCGATCGAGCGCCGGAGTGGTTCCCGGAATGGAGGCGAGATCGGCACCTGCCTCGGCCATGGCCGGCAAGGAATCGAGCAGGCCGCGCGTATAGGGATGACGCGGGTCGCGCAGCACGGCTCCCGTCGGCCCGCTCTCCACGATCCGGCCCGCGTACATGACGGCGATCCGATCCGCCATGGCGGAAATCGTCGCGAGATCGTGGCTGATCCAGATGAGAGCCGTGCCGCTGTCCCGCGCCAGCGTCTTCATCTCGGCGAGGATCTGCGCCTGAATGGAGACATCGAGGGCCGTCGTCGGCTCGTCCGCGATGATGAGGTCCGGCTGGTGCAGCAGCGCAATGGCGATGGCGATGCGCTGGCGCATGCCGCCGGAGAACTGGTGCGGATAGGCATCCAGCCGCCGGGCCGGATCGGGGATGCCGACGCGCGCCAGCGCGGCGACCGACTGCGCACGCGCCTCCCGGGCCGAGACCCCCGCATGCGCCTCCAGCGCAAGGCGCATCTGCGCGCCAACGGTCAGGACCGGATTGAGCGTCATGCTCGGGTCCTGGAAGACCATGGAGATGCGCTTACCCCGAATGGCCCGCAGGTCAGAGGCCGGCAGGCCCACGAGATCCCGCCCCTCCAGCAGCACCGCACCTCCCGCGATGCGCCCCGGCGGATCGATAAGACCGATGAGCGAGAAACCGGTGACGCTCTTGCCGGAGCCCGACTCCCCGACAAGCCCGAGAATTTCGCCCCGGCGGACGAAGAAGGAGACGTCGTTCACCGCCTTCACGAGGCCGGTGCGGGTGGGAAACTGGGTGGAGAGGCCGCGCACCTCCAGCAAGGGGGCGTTCATCGCTTCAGCCTCGGATTGAGCTGGTCGCGGATCTGATCGCCCACGAGATTGACCGAGAAGATGAGGACGATGAGCGCGACGCCCGGATAGATGGAAATCCAGTAGCGGCCGGACAGCATGTAGGGAAAGCCGTTGGCGATCAGCATGCCGAGCGAAGGCTCGGTGGGCGGCAGGCCGACCCCAAGGAAGGAGAGCGTCGCCTCCAGCGAAATGGCGCTCGCGACCTGCACGGTGGCCACCACGATAAGCGGCGGCAGCGCATTGGGCAGGATGTGGCGGAGCACCACGCGCCAGGCGGGCAGCGGCGTGGAGAGCGCGGCCTCCACATAGTCCTTGCTGCGCTCTGCGGATGCCGCGCCATGGGCGGTGCGGGCGAAATAGGCATACTGGGCAGCCACCAGCGCCATCACCAGTTGCGCCTTGCCCTGGCCCAGCAGCGCCGCCAGCACGAAGGCGAGCAGAATGGCCGGAAAGGACAGTTGAAGGTCCACGAGGCGCATGATGAAGGCCTCGGTGCGTCCGCCCACATAGGCCGCCATGGTGCCGACGCCAGCCCCCAGCACGAGACCGATGGCACCCGCCACCAGTCCCATCTCGATGGAGATTCGCAGTCCATAGAGGATGGCAGAGAAGAGGTCGCGGCCCTGCGCATCCGTGCCGAGCCAGTGCACATAGCCGCCGGTGCCCACGAAGCCCGGCGCACGGCGCGCATCGCGCAGGCTGAGCGAAGCGAGGTCATAGGGGTCCTGCGGCGTGATGAGCGGGGCCAGCACCGCCAGCACCAGCAGCGTCACCACGATGGCGAGGCCGAGCACCGCCGAGCGGTTCTCGCGGAACTCGGCGAAGAAGCGGGCGAGCGGCGCGGCGCGATCCATCAGGCGCGGCCTTTCCGCAGGCGCGGGTCGAGCGCGGCATAGGAGAGGTCCACCACCAGATTGATGCCGATGAAGAACAGTGCCACCAGCATGAGATAGGCGACCATCACCGGACGATCGAGCGAGGTGATGGAGTCGATGATCAGCTTGCCCAGCCCCGGCCAGGAGAAGATGGTTTCCGTCACCACCGCGAAGGCGAGCGTCGAGCCGAACTCCAGCCCGAAGACGGTGACGATGGGAATGGCGATCAGCCGCAGCACATGCCGCAGCAGGATGGTGCGTTCCGAGAGGCCGGCAGCGCGGGCGAATTTCACCGTGTCGGTCAGCATCACCTCCCGCGTGCCGGAACGGGCAAGGCGGATCATGAGCGCGAACTTGAACAGCGCGAGATTGATGGCCGGGAGCAACATGTGCTGGAGGCCGTCCAGCGTGAGAAAGCTCCATTCGACGCCGAACAGGCTGGCCGTCGCGCCTCGCCCGCCCGCCGGCAGCCAACCGAGTTGGACCGCGAAAGCGAAGATCAGCACCAGCCCGACCCAGAAGGTGGGAACGGAAAAGCCGATGATGGAAGCGGCCATGAGCAGCTTCGCGGCGGGGCTGTTCGGCCGGTAGCCCGCATACATGCCAAGGGGCACGCCGAGCAGCGTCGCGCCGAGGACGGCGGCCAGCGTCAGTTCCAGTGTCGCGGGCAGGCGCGAGAGAATAAGCTGTCCGACCGGCATGTTGTAGACGAAGGACTGGCCGAAATCCCCGTGCAGGGCCCGCCCGAGGAAGTGGAGATACTGCTGCCAGAGCGGCAGGTCGAAGCCGTATTTGGCGATGGTGGCGGCGCGGATATCCTGCGTCGCCTCGGGCGAGATGAGCAGATCGATGGGATTGCCGATGGCGAACACGCCGGCGAACACCAGCGCCGACATGACCAGCACCACAAGGGCGGCCTGAATGAGCCTCTGGATGGCAAAGCCCAGCATGGTGCCTCAGAGCCATCCATGCGTGAGGAGCGCGCGGGTCTCCTCCACCGCCACCGCCCAGAGCGCCTCCATTTCGACATCGGGGCGCTGATAGAGGCCGTGGTAGTTGCCATCCCCCAGCAGGGCGCGCTTGTCGGCCGCACCGCCCTGCGCGAGAAGGTCGAAATCGATGCGCGATTTGGCTTCCTCGGGCAGCGTGACGCCCTCGAGCCGCGTCCAGGGGAAATTCTCCATCCATGAGGCGTGGGACGCGGCGGGGTCGATCTCAATCACCTTCGCCCAGGTCTTCGGCGCCCGCCACCAGTCGTGAAAGCGCACCCGCGCCCCCTCGTGGCCGTTCAGCCATTCGGAAATCTGGGCCGTGACCGGTGTATTCCCGCCATGACCGTTGACGATGAGGATGCGCCGGAAACCCGTGCGGTAGAGGCTGTCCAGAATGTCGGAGACCACGGACAGGTAGGTCGAGAGCCGCAGCGAGACGGTGCCGGGAAAGGCAGTGAAGCCGGACGCAAGTCCGTAGGGCAGAACCGGGAAGACCGGCACATCGAGGGGCCCCGCCGCCTCCAGCGCAACGCGCTCGGCCAGGGTCATGTCGGTGGCGAGACTTAGGTAAGCGTGCTGCTCGACGCTGCCGATGGGCAGGACGCAGCGATCGTCGGCGCGGACCCGCGCCTCCATCTGCATCCAGTTCATGCCGGCAACGCGCATCAGCCCCCCGCAAGCACGGCCATGCCGCCCTGCAAAACCACAGTTTGCAGTCGCGAAAATGGTTTCGTTTGAAACTTGTTAAGCAGATTGACAGGGCTCAAAACCTTCTGTCAAGTTTCACGATGAACCAACTTGAGAAGGGCCGGCCACGCCGGTCCGAGGGCGGGGAGAGGATGCACGCGCCGCAACTGCCGCCGAGCGCGGCGGAGGAGGATCTGCCGGGAGATGTTGATCCGCTGATCGCCATCAAGCTGTGGCGCAATCCCTGCTGGTTTTCCTTCCGCATCAACTACCTGTCCATGAACTTCAACGTTCCGGTCTATGGCTGGACGGAGAAGACCTTCGGCCTGCCGCGGCCGGAATTCGTGGTGCTCTATGCGCTCGGCCTGAAGGGCGGGGTGGCGGCG
Organism: Azorhizobium caulinodans ORS 571; assembly: GCF_000010525.1. Taxonomy (GTDB): domain Bacteria; phylum Pseudomonadota; class Alphaproteobacteria; order Rhizobiales; family Xanthobacteraceae; genus Azorhizobium; species Azorhizobium caulinodans. The sequence goes on from NC_009937.1 coordinate 3,325,156, forward strand.
AAGGACATCTGCTCCTCCAGCGGCTTCCCCAAGCCCACCATCAGCCGGGCCATCCAGAGCCTGCTGAAGCGCAAGCTCGTCCGGCGCGACACCGACCCCAAGGATCACCGCAGCTACGTGCTGAACATCACCGACGACGGCCAGAGCATCTTCGATGCCAGCATGCCGGTGATGCTGGAGCGCGAGCGGGTGATGCTGGCGCGGCTCAGCCCGGGCGAGCGCGCGATGTTGTTCGAGATCCTCGCCAAGATGGTGGTGGATTCTCCCGAGTGGCCCCAGACAATCGAAACAGAGGATACCCTGCCGTGACGCTCGCCTCGACGTTCCGAACCCTGTCGCTTGCCGCCCTCCTCGCCACCACGGCATCGGGCGCCCTGTTCGCGCAGACGCTGACCATCGGCGTGCGTTCCGGGCCCGCGTCCATGGACCCGCACTTCACCTCCACCGGCGTGCAGGCGGAGGCGGCTAAACATGTCTTCGATACGCTGGTGAAGTCCGGCGACAATCTCCAGCTCGAACCCGGCCTTGCCGAAAGCTGGACCGCCGTCGACGATACCACCTGGGAATTCAAGCTGCGCAAGGGCGTGAAATTCCATGACGGATCCGACTTCACGGCCGAGGATGTGAAGTTCTCCATCGAGCGCATCCCCAACGTCACCGGCCCCAACCCCACCACGGTCTATGTGCGGCGGGTGAAGACGGTGGAGATCGTCGATCCCCTCACCATCCGCATCAAGACCGACGGGCCGGCGCCAACCCTTCCGAACGATTTCGTGCGCCTGTTCGTGGTCTCCCACACCGCCGCCAAGGATTTCTCCACCAAGGACACGGCCGGCGACGGCTTCAATTCCGGCAAGGCCACCATCGGCACCGGCCCCTACAAATTCGTCTCCTGGACGCCGAAGGAGGAACTCGTCCTCACCCGCTTCGACGGCTACTGGGGCGGCAAGGAGCCGTGGGAGAAGGTGGTCCGCAAGGAAATCCCGAACGATGCCGCCCGCGTGGCCCAGCTCAAGGCCGGCCAGCTCGACCTCATCTCCCGCGTGCCGCCGGCCGACGTGCCGACGCTGGAGAAGGACGCCAAGCTGAAGGTGGACAAGGCGGACAGCGTCTATGTCTTCCTCGTGGAGTTCGATTTCCGCGACAAGCCGGCCCTCGTCACCGCCAAGGACGGCTCGCCGCTGCCGAAGAATCCCTTCCTCGACCCGAAGGTGCGCGAGGCCTTCGATCTCGCCATCGACCGCGAGGCGCTAGCGGAAATCGCCATGGAGGGCCTCGGCAAGCCGGCCTCGCAACTCGTGACCGACACCATCTTCGGCTTCAACAAGGCGCTCAAGGTCACCAAGGCGGACCCGAAGAAGGCCAAGCAACTGCTGGCGGAAGCCGGCTATCCCAACGGCTTCAAGGTGGCACTGACCTTCACCACCGACCGCCTCCAGAGCGACGGGGCCGTGGGCACCAGCATCGTGCAGATGCTCGCCGCCGCCGGCATCGACGCGCAGGCGAACGGGCAACCGAGCACGGTCTTCTTCCCCGCCCGCACGCGCGGCGACTATGGGCTCTCCATGTGGGGCTGGGGCACGCTGACGGGCGAGGCCAACTACACGCTCGCCGGCCTGATGCATACCAACACGCCGGAAACCAAGCTCGGCGGCTTCAACGTGCGCGGCTATTCCAACCCGGCGCTGGACAAGCTGATCGAGCAGGCGGCGGTGGAGATGGACGTGCCCAAGCGCCGCACGCAGCTTGAGGAAGCGGCCGCCCTCGTCGCCAAGGACCGCCCCACTCTGCCCATCGCTTCCATCGTCAGCGCCTGGGCCATGCAGAAGGCTAAGGTGACCTTCACCCCCCGTGTGGACGAGGACACACTGGCGATGAACGTGAAGCCCGCCAAGTAAGCGCGGATCGCTGAAACCAAAGGGGGGAGGCGCGCCTCCCCCCTTCTTTCATATCAACGTCTGGCGATGCGGCTCACGCGCTCAGCCGCGCATCTTCCGCCAGAATGCGGCGGGCATGGGCAGCCCGGATATAGTCCTCGATGAGATCCGCCATCCCGCGCGCCTTGAGCTTGCGCGGGGGCACCGCCTTGATGGTGATGAGCCGCTGCTTCGGCTTCACCTTGATGCGGCGCGCGCCTCGTACCTTGGCTGGAAACGGGGCGTCCGGACCGATCGCCAGATTGATGACCAGGGCGCCGCGGTCATTCACGTATCCGGTGCCGCTGATGTCGGTCCACACGATGGGGCGGTCGAGGCCCGGGTGAACCAGCGCATCCCGCTCCAGGATCAGGCAGGGCTTCCGGCTGCGCAGCAGCAGCGGAATGCCGAACAGCATGAAGATCAGCCCCATCCCGCCGGCGAGCCCGGCCAGGAGCTGCGTCTCGGAGACAGAGAAGCCCGGCACGCGCCCCATGAAGGCCACGGCGGCCGCGGCCGCGACGAACAGCCCACCGAAGACGAAGAGGAAGATCGCACCGGGCCGCGTGTTCTCATGGAGCGGCACCGGCTCGGCCTGCACCTCGTCGGCCAGCGCCTGAAGGGCCTCGCGCTGGGCCTGCATGTTCTGGCGCACGGTGCCGACGAAGCGCGCACTGGCGGTCCGCGCGATGCCGGCCGGGTCCGCGAAATAGGCGGACAGGCGAGCCAGGGCACCCGGCGCGGGCGGCGCCACGGCCTCGGCGAGTGCGGCCGGCGTCACCTCCCGCCCGAGGGCAGCGATGCGCTGCACGGTGGGCGGATGGGTGTCCGTGGGGTGCGGCTGGCGCTTGTCCAGGTGAGGGCTCGGATCCTCGGCCCCCCGGTCTGCCACATGGTCCACGGTGAAGGCCACCAGATCCGCCGGGGCGTTGTCGGGATCTTCGTGGGCCGCCTCGAGCACCTCATTGATGCGGGGCTCCACCGCCAGCGTGCGCAGCAGCGCGCGGGCGCCCGCCTCGTTCGACGTGACACGCGCACCCGCCGCGTCGGCCTCGAACTCGCGCTTGCGACTCCAGTGCAGCACCGCGCCGTCGAACTGGTTGAGCACGAACACACCGAGCTGGAAGGCCGGATAGGTGAAGGGCGAGATCTTGCCGTCACCGGTCATGCCGGCCAGCGCCACCGCCTCCAGCGAGCGGGAGACCCCGGCATAGAGCGGCACGAAGCGGAGGCTGTATTGCGTATCGCCGCCGGAAAAATGCGCCAGTTCGTGGCCGATGATGGTGGCCACCTCGTCCTCCCGCAGCAAAGCGAGATAAGGCAAGGGCAGATAGAGCGTGTTGCCCGAGAGCCGCGTATCGTCCGGCCGGAGCACCTTGGGGCCGGAGGACACGAAGAAGCCGCCGGCGAGACCCACCACCACATTGTCCGGCTTCAGCGCGCCTAGGCGCCCGGCCAGATCGTCCACGAGCCCCCACAGGCCCGGCGCTTCCGCGCGACTGACCGTGTGGCCGATGATCGGCATGGGATCGGGGTCGAAGAGCTGCACGGCGCGCCGCAGCCCGACGAAGGTCTTGATGGCGGTCCAAGCGGCGACGCCGGCAATCGCGACGCCCAGCGCAAACAGCTTGGCGCCGTTCCCGTCGCTCAGGCCCCACTCCCGCCCGCCCCCATGCACGAAGGGCAGCGCCTCAAAGACAACCACCGCAATCAACGCGAGCGCCCCCAGCACCACCTGCACGAGCAGCAGCGGGCGCAGCATGCGGCGGGCGAAGGAGAAGCCGGTGACCAGCATGTCGCGCGACGCACGCCCCGCCCGGCCCAGCAGGACGGCCGTGAGAATGGCCAGCACGGAGAGCGCGGCGACCGCCGCGGCGCTCACCATCGCCACTGTCGGCAGGGGTTGCCGCACCTCCTCCAGGAGAACGCCTTCCTCCAGATAGTCGAGCGTCTTGCGGGCCTCGGAGATGGCCAGCGGACCCACGAAGGTCTGCCCGCCGCGCATGAAGCGGATGCTGTAATCGATGCCGGCGCCCGGCTTCTGTCGAGCTTCCAGTTGCTGGAGCATGCCAGCCATCCGATCACGCCGATCCTGCGCCTGCCCAAGCGCGTCCGAAACCCGCCCGTGCTCCCAGTATCCTAGGCCGATGAGAGCCACCGGCAACAGGATGGTGGCCGCGAACAGGATGAGCAGCGCCCGCATGCGGGCCGTCGGTGTCGGAATGGGCTGATTGTCCATGGGACGGGGCTCCGGGCGAATTCAGCAAGCAGATACGCGCACCATGTCTTTTTCTGCATCAGGCATGGAGGCTGCGCAAGATGACGCTACGCTTATCCATCCCAGCACATGTCTCGAAGCGAGAAAATCTTAATATAAATACCTGTTCATCTATGAAAAACACAACCAATAATTGAGACGCTGCCGCCTTCGGCATGATGATACTCTCATTAAAGAGAGCCCAACGGAGCTTTGACTGTGCCGTGGACGCTCGAAGAACGCGCACGGCTGCACGGGGTTCCAACCTCGCCCGAGAATTTGGGGCAGAAGGGCGACTGCCGCCCACGCCTTTAGGGACGCGATCGAGCCATCCCAGGGACCTATTTCTTGCACACGCTCAGCGGCCCAGAGGCTGATGGGAATTGCGCACGGCAGACGGGATGGTGAAGACCGCACACTTGGCCACAGCCGCGCGGCCGCGTTCCGACCCGCGGATGGCATTGTCCTTGCCGAGCTCGCGAGCGTCGCCATCGGCCCGCCGTGCCACACCCTCGGTCTCCTCGCCCCGGTCCTTGCGGCCGAATTCGGCTGCCCAACTGTCGGCGGTCGAGAATCTGGCCCATGACGCGAAGGGCACACTCATCCGCCCCAAGCTTCTCGGCCCCTACCGTCGCAAGGCCGGCCACATGGCCGATTATGCCGGACGGGAGCAGGAGTTCCGCACCACGTGACGTGCCCACTTGCCCTTGACGCTTCAGGCCCTGAGCGCCGGCCGCATGAAACCGATCCGTCTGCACCGTGGCGGCGAGATCGATGAAGCGACACTGCAGGCTCTCGAATGGGAGCTTGACCTCACGGCACGCACAACCCGGTCAAACCTGAAATAGTTGCGCAGCTTCGGTTAGCAGCATTGATGGTGTCCATCTGACAGGCGCTTCAAGTCTCCGAAGGATGATCTTAACAACCACTGGCTGTGTTGGTGCAATAGCCATCCAGAACGTTGGCGGCGATAAAATCCTCTCCGGCCGCCGCAGCTAGGCGGCCGCCTGTTCCTGCGACCATTCGATATATGCGGCCACCGACGCAGAGCTGTGAAGATCGAAGGCGCTGCGTACTTCTCTGTCAAAGAACCACTTCAGGCGCTGTTCGGCGCCGAGATGCGAAGCGGCTCGCGGGACCGGGAGGTGCGCCGCGTAGGCGCTAAACTGCGGACCGTCGAGGAGTCCGGGGCGCGCCTCGGAGCGGCCGCACTCGGCGGAAATGATCCATGCGATAAAATCGCGCCGGCGGTCCTCCCCGTCGAGAGAATGAGCCCGGAGATCCGGCGCGAGTTGGATGGCCGCTCGGACCAATTCCTCGGCCTGTGGAATGCCGAACCAGTCACCGCTGATATCGGCATGTTCACCAATCGGCTCAAGAAGCCTATGGCGTGTATTTGAGAGTGCCGTGAGGAGCGATGCAGCGACGTGCCGACTTTCACAATGGTCGTTGAACCGCTGGAGGGCAGCACGTTTCGCGGAGGCCATGCCGAAGGCATCCATGACCAGCGTGTGAGCCATATTGGCCAGCTTATCTGGTGACCCCGCCAGAAAGGCAGCTTCACCAGCCAGATCTGCAGCGGTGGAAGACGAGAGCGCAACGACGGGCAGACCGAACGCCAGGGCGCGCGTGACCGCTTCCGGCGTCGCCCCCTGCGTGGCCAGGAACAGGTCACAGCCCCTATAGAGTGACGCGAGGGCACCCGGCAGCGGGTCGAAGTGGTGGGTGAATGACCCGGCGAGTTGAAGGCCGCCCGCCAAGCCACCCAGATGACGCAAATATTGGTCGTCCCCGCCGGCATCGCCGACAATGTGGAGATGCGCTCCGGCCAGCGACGTTCGGTTAAAGCCGCTGAAGGTGCGCAGGGCCTGCTCGATGCCGGCGTCTGCCGCGAGGGGCGAAACGATAAGGATATTAAGCCAGTGCTCTGTCAGCGCGGAGCTGGCCTGACTCTCAGTTTGCGCCCTAAATAGGCTATCAGTCTCTATAAACTGGGGAACGCGAGCGCAGGGCATACGAAGTGTCCGCTCGGCTTCTTCAAGAATGATGCCTGCAGGCAGCCATGCCTCTATCACCCTTCTATCCCTCAGCCGCGCCAGAGCAGCCCGGGTTTCTCGCTGACGCCTGGCAGCGCGAACCGACGATTTCGGATCGATCTCGTGCTGTGCGAGGGTGTGTGGACGCAGAACAATCTCGCATTTAAGTCTCTGGAGAATGCGCTCGGCAGCCTCATCCGGCCCGTTGAAGTGATAAATCAGCAGATCACCGGCAGACATCAGGAGCGGCGCATCTGCCAAATCGTAGACGGAAGCACGGCTGCCCGCGCGCGTCGCATCGGTAAAGAGCACCACATCTTCGCCCGATTCTCTTAAACGGAGCACCATCGACAAAGCGTCATGCCCGGTCATACCGGTGATGCTGGCGCTCATCACGCCGATGCGCATTGCTCAATCTCCCGGCTCAAGGCGTCGCCATAGCCGAGGGAGGCGGCGACCTTCCCGGCGAAAACGGCGATCGAGTTACGCTCACGCATGAAACCCATAACTGCGGCCTGCCGGAGCAGTGTCTGGTCACGCTGCTCCATGGCAATAGCGATCTTCCGGGTAAAATCGGCTTGGTCACGCTCATTGCACAGGAGAAGCATTTCGAAACCGCCCGGCAACACTTCCGTTATGGTCGGCAACCGCGTCGATACGACCGGGCAACCGTATGCGAGAGCTTCGAGCACCTGCGGGGGGAAATTCCCTTCCACCGACGACGTAAGACAGAGCGCAACGGCGTGCCGATATAGCCACGCCAGGACGTCATCCCCGACGCGCCTCATGAACACGATGTGCTGTTCCAGCCCGAGGTCGTCGCAGATCTCCTGCACCCCCGGCACCGACCGAAGATCGCCGGTGAGTACCGCGATCATATCGGGATTTTTGACACGCATCTCCGCGAGCACGCGGAGAAAAAAGCCGATATTCTTGTTCGGCCGCACTGCGGTGGGATAGAATAGATACGGGCGCCCGCCGATCTCGGCCTTGAGCTGGGTCTCGCGGTCACGCGACAGCTGTTCAACGCCACGCTCGCCGAGCAGGGGAAGCGGCGCAACGATCACTTTGTCTGCCTCGGACGGGCGCACGAAGCCGGCCGCGGGCAGGTAGCTGCGCGTGAAGTCAGAATTTGTCAGGATATTCGCGGCCTTTTTAGCGATCGCGACGCCGACCTTCTTGTTCTCGATATCCTTCTCGCGGGAAATATCGAAAATGGCTTCCGGCATCAGATATGGAAAATAGTCCGGAAGGTAGAGCGTTATCCGCTTCTTCAAGAACAGGCTTTCCGGAAACAGATAATAGTGGGGAACAAGTACGCTCTTTATATCCTCGCGGCCATTGATATGATTGACGACGATCATTTTTCCTATGGACTGAATCACCTCCTCATTGATGGCGGTTGCAGGAATGGGGATCAGCTCGACTCTACCGGAGGCGACGTAATCCCTGAAAAAGTCGTACATGACGCTGACGGAGGTTTCGGTGCATGTGATCGCACACCTGAGATCAGTGGTAGCCTGGAGCGCAGACACCACCGCTTCGATCACGCGCGGGATTCCCTCGAAGGCGGACGGCTTGCCCCCGGCGTAGCCGACCAAACCGTCGATGTGCATCAGCAACGCAACGGTATCGGACCCAGCACCACTCTGCGGGGCCAATGGGGAGCGGACAGGTATCGATCGGTGATCGAACACAAGACAAGGGGCATGCGCAGGTTCCCGATCAATGAGAGCTCTGAACAGACGCTCGAACTTGGGCCTGACAATCTCTCGGTCATAGCGCTGGCGCACAGGCTCTTGCGAGTCAATCACTTCTGCCGAGAATGTTGCATCGCTGTTCAGCAGCAGCTTGATCTTGCGTTCCGCGTCGATCTGATTGCGGATCAGGCCGGGCGTCTTGTCAGGGTAGAAGCGGTGCAGCAGCGAGCCCGGAGCGAAAAGCACCGGCACACCAATCTGCATGCTCTCTATGGGGGCCAGATAGCAGACCGGATCACGGAAGTTATAGAAGAAGCCCGCAGAATCCCTAAGGCGCCCCAGGAAGTCCTGCCTCCGCAGCGCGCCGACAAAACGCGTATCATCTGGTGTCGACCGCTGCGGCCCATAAATCCTGAAGACGCGATGCGGGAAGGCAGAATTAAAGCGCTGATACTCAGACCTATAATAGGCATTCTCGACGTTCGGAATGCTGGTCGCAATTGTACCATTGTGGGAGGCTCCACCCCACGTTCCGGTAAAATCGAACACATCATCGGGGATCTGATAGGGCACGACGCCAGCACAGAGATCACGGAACCATGGGCGCTCAAACTCCGTCGTTTCTGCGGCGAATGGCACGATATGAAAATCGCCATGCACCATGAGCTTTTCCCACGTTCCGCTCTTCATGATATACTCGGAAAGTGAGTATGGCTGCCCATATATGCGGTAGATAATTCGTTTCTTGAACACATCGACAATCGAACGCAGCCAGTCAGCGTTGATTGTGACGATCACGCAGTCAAAATATTGATTCAGATAATCCCCAATGTGCGACGGGATGCTCGAATAGAAAAAATTGTGCGCTAGAAGCTCTGCAAATACGTCGTCTGGCAGTGTTGTCGGCTGGTCGAAATCGATCGCCCGGTCTGCGGACTGATCATAAACATCCGAAATGTAGGCCGGGCTGAAAACCTCATATCCCATGTCTCGAAGCTGCGGCAGCTCGGTGGTGCGAAGCACTTTGTGCATGCCGAGCCAAAATATCCGTTTTGGCACGTCAGAGCCCTTCGTCATGAAACCATCTGCACGATTTGCATCGCGAAGCTACTAGATCGACGCTTTGACACGACGCGCAAGTCCACCCCCTCAAATCTGTCAAGCATCTCTCGATAAAGCGCAAAGCGCGCCTCGGACTCGGCCAGGAAACGCAAGGCGTGCATATCGTGGGAACCAAGAAGTATGGCGCGCGCATAGCAGTCGCCGGCCTTGGCTCGCTCTCCGATGCTCTTGTAAAGATGCCCCATCTGGATGAGGAGGTCAGCGTCGTCCTGCTGTAATTTAAAAGCCTGGACATAGGCGCGCTCAGCCGCCTCCGGATCTCCGCTCTCCTTCCGCATGTGCCCCAGCTGAACCCAATGCGGGAAAGAGCGCGGATCGATGGCCAGTCCATCTTCGTAGAAGAGCGCGGCTGACTCGAAGTCTCCCCGGTCGCGCAACTCATCGGCTCTGGCGAAGCCGTCCGCTGCTGACGTCAGTGGAGCGGACGCCTGCCGTCTGGTGCGAGCATCTGCATACTGGAGGGCATGGACATCGCGGGAACCAAGTTCGGCCGCCCTCCGGTAGTGTTCCGCCGCAGCTCCAGACTGACCGCGGAGGGAAAACAAATGGCCGATCTGAACATGAAGATCAGCGTCCTCTTGTCGCAACCTCATAGCCTGTCTGTATGAAGCTTCGGCGGCGACCAGATCACCGGCTTCCTTTCGAGCATGACCGCATTGAACCCACGCAGCGAAAGCGTCCGGCGTAATGAGAAGCCCCTGCGCATAAAAATCGGCCGCGGCATCCCACCTACGCTCATCACGCGCGGCATCGGCAAGTCGGAAAAGAGCCCGCGCCCGGAGGCGCTTCGATATCTGAGATATAAAGCCCATCATCAGCCCCCCATGCGATCACCGCGCGATCGGGCATCCTTCTCAACGAGACGCCGGGAAAACTACGCCCCGCACTTCAGGAAATAAAATTTCTCAACAATAGACCGCGATCCGGACTTAGCTCTTAATCTCCCATGAAACTTTGACAGAATGGATTATACCGCCACAGGCCAATTGACAATTTTTTAAGAGAATTTCTAGCTATATATATAATATATTAAACTTATTATAAAACTGAACGAATATTAATTAGGATGTAAAGCTGTTTTGATCTCCATATACTAGTTCATCCATTTTGCCACAATGTGCATTAAGATCGACCATACGGTCACACAATTCACGACTTAGCAAAATCAGAGCAGCCAACGTCGAAATTTCTATATTGAAAGGCCTTATTGGAAAGCTCCACCACCGCCACCTGATGGTAGCCATGGCACGCGCGAGATTACCGAGATCCCGCCTAGCCAATCCACCCGCCTAACAAGCGGCAATCAGCATCCAAGGAAGTCGCGAGCGACCCATTCAGGCATTCCGCGCATTCTAATACGCAATTATGCAGACATACACTAACGGAGGATACATTGGACTTAAAAATAATTGAATACCGCGACCATTTTTTAAAAATATATGGGCGCACTGGAGATTTTTACTTCAATGATATCGATATCGGAATTCAGACGAATAATTTTTTATTATACATCATTGACAACCATTTGAATGACAAAATGTACGGCCTCGACATCGGAGCGAATATCGGATTGACCACAGCAATTCTCGGAAAATCGTTTCCAGGAAGCTCGTTCCTCTCTTTCGAGCCCGATCCGCAGACATTCGGATTCCTTCAGGAAACTATCGTCGCAAATAATCTTTCGAACTGCACCCCATACCAACTTGCGCTGGGAGATCGCGCCGGTGAATTGACATTTATGTCTGACCCGAACGACTCCAGCGGGAATCGCCTCGCACCATCGGGCACAGCCCTGGGAGGGGGTAATCGAACCGTGAAGGTCGATCGGCTCGACGATTTTCTGAGCCAGGAAGGATTTCCCAGGGTGGACTTTATTAAGCTGGATGTAGAAGGCTATGAAATGGAGGTTTTGCGAGGCGCAACCAAAACACTACGCATTTTCCGACCGAGCGTATACTTGGAATTCAACTCGTTTACGTTAATCGCTTTCGGCAATCATAACCCCCGCGAACTCCTGGATTACCTACGCCAGAATTTCCCATATGTGTATCGCTTCAAGGAAGGAGCACCACTGCCTATACAGAACAACCAAGATGAAATGGACTTCATCCACACAAACCTAGTTCACCACGGATGTGTCGATGATCTATATTGTACGCACACCCCTATTATCGCATAGAAATGATGTTGCCTTACATACAAATGGCCTCCATCTGAAAAGCGGTCCTCCGTGAAGTAGGCTTCTTGAGCCTTTGGAAGATGGCCCGGTGGCGCAGAAGAAGCACAAGCCGGAAGAGATCGTCGCGAAGCTTCGGAAGGTCGACGTCTTGGTGTCGCGGGGACGGCCGGTAGCGGAGGCGATCCGGGCCATCAGTGTGACGGCGTTCACCTACTATCGCTGGCGCAAGGAGCTCGGCGGGCTGAAGCGACCAGGTGAAGCGGCTGAAGGATCTGGAGAAGGAGAACGAACGAAGCCTCCCGCCGCAACTGTCGCCAAACTTCGCGCACGCCATGGACGGCGAAGTTCTCCGCGAAGACGCGGGTCACCTCGGGCTTCAGCGCCTGGTCCCGCCGCACCCTGGCCGACATCCGCCCCGGATCGCGCCGCTGAGCCAGCCGCTCGCGGTAGGTGGCCGGGCGATCGGCAAGACCTTGCAGATCGGCTCGACCCCGTATGCCTCTCGGTGATCGTCAATAAAGGCGATCACCGCTTGAACGGGCGGTTGAGCTCCGCCTGAGCGAAACAGGCGCTGGCCTGGCGCAGGATCTCGTTGGCCTGGCGCAGTTCGCCGTTCTCCCGCTCCGGCGCCTTCATCTTCTCGGCAACGTCGCTGGGCACGCCCACCCGCTTGCCCGCGTCGACCTCGGTCTTCCTGACCCAAAGCGCGCGCGGGAGCCGGTCGTAAAAGACCGAGTGCCGCGCGCGCCTGATAACCGCCGATCCGGGGCGCCCTGAGGCCCCTCAGGCCGCCTCTACCCGCTCCGGCACCGGCAGGCCGAGCCAATCCTTGTAGAAGGTGTCGATGTCCGGCTCGAAGTCGCGGATCACGGGATACCAGGGGGTGGGCGCCTCCACGTCGTGCAGCGTGCCGCACCTCGGGCAGTAATATTCCCGCAGCACCTGCCAAGAGGAGGTGGGCGTCATCAGGCGCGGATAGATCTCCTCCATCTTCTCCGGCGTGTCGCGCACGTTGACGCAGGCGAACAACTTCCAATTCTCCCGCCAGTCGCAGAAGTCGTGGCCGCATTCGCAGCGGATCTTCCACCGCTTGGTGTCCTTGCGCTGGACCATGTAGAGCTTGGGGCCGAGCGGCAGGATGATCCGGTCGTCCCAGCTCACCCGCTCCTGAAGGATCTCCAGATAGAGCGAGAAGCGCTCCGGGTCCTTCGGGGTGGAGAGCATCTGGTGCAGCGTGTCGTGGTCGATCTTGCCGTCCACCAGATCGGCGATCTTGGCGCGTGTGTAGGCCATGGGTGTCCTCCTGATTTCTTGATGATTGGGGCGAAGGGCACCGGCAGGAACCTCCGAAGAGACGCCTCCCGGTGCCCGGTCCTGCCTATTGCTCGACGAACTGCACCGTCTTCACGTCCGGCAGTTCGGAGACGTCCATGTGGTAGTGCGAGCCGTAGTGCGGGATGCCGATCTCCTCCTCCAGCAGCCTCCAGTCCTCCGGCAGGTCCCAGAAAGTCCGGAAGTCCTTGAAGAACTTCGGCCCCAGCTTGAAGGAGGAGGCGAACATCTGCTTGACGTGGTCGCCCGCCTCCTTGGCCAGGATCTTCTCCCGCTCGCCCTTCATCCACTCGCGGGTGGGCACCGCCTTGGCGAGCCGCTCGCGGCGGATCTCGGCACGCCGGGCCTGCGTCGCCGGGCCGTCCAGCGTGAAGGCGCCGTCCGCCGCCTTCGCCGCCACCACGCCATAGACGCGGGAAGCGAAGCGCTCGATCAGGTAGCCGCCGTTGAGGTCGTCCACCACGCTCTGCGGCTCGCGGTCGAGTGGATCGCCGAAGCCGGGGCCGCCGCGCATGTAGTTGAGGTAGAGGTCGTAGTCCTTGAATATCTCCTCGGTGGTGATCGCCTGCTTGTCGCGCTTGATCCTGGCGTCGGGCATCAGTGCGTCCCACACGGGGTTCTGCGGGTCAGTGTCGCCGCCGAGCGGGATGGGGGCGCCGGAGGCGATCAGCTCCTTCAGTCCGGTGTCATGGGCGGCGAAGCGATAGCCGGAGGCGGCGGGATAGCCGCCCATCAGCCCCCAGTCGGAGGACATGTGGCCGTTGCCCATGAAGAACATGGTCCAGTCCTTGGCGTTCCAGACCATGCGCAGGCTCTCGAAGCCGCAGCCGCCGCGATACTTGCCGGCGCCGCCGGAATTGGCCTTGATCTGCCGCCCGAGATAGACGAGCGGCTCGGCCAGCTCCCAGATCTCCATGTCGCCCATGTCGCCTTCCGGGTTCCAGATGGCGGCGGCATGGGAGAGGCCGTCGTGCACGGCGGTCGCCCCGGTGCCGTTGGCGGCGCATTCGAACGAGTTCACCGCATGGATCTCGTCATACTGGTTGAAGCCGCCGCCTTGAAGCCAGTTGGAGGTGTTGGCGTTGCCAGCATTCACCTCCTCCAGATAGCCGCGCCCGTAATAGGAGCGCGACAGGCCGCGCCACAGCGCGGTCCAGGACGATACCAGGAAGTGCCAGGCGTAGGAGAAGGCGACACGGCGGTCGTCCGGGTTCATCCAGGTGCCCTTGGGCAGGCGGAACTCAGTGCCGTAGGCCGCCCCGTCATTGATCATCTCGGACGGGATCAGCGTCTGGGTCATCATTACCCAGATGCCGGAGGTGAAGCTCACCTGATGAGCGTTGTAGGTGTGCCAGCCCCAGCGGCTGGCGCCCTCGAAATCGAGCCGCCAGGTGCCGTCGCCGCGGATGGTGATCTCCGAGGGCGAATGCATGATGGTGTCGAGCTTGGCGAAGTCGGAAGGCACCCGCACGTCCTCATGGGCGTAGGGCACGTCCACGAAGCCCACCTGCCGGTAGGTGCCGGGAATGGTCATGGCCTTGATGCGGTTCTGCAACCCCTGCCGGCCGTGCTCCACCGCCTCATAGGCGAACTTCCAATAGGCCTCGATGCCCTCTTCGGCCACCACCTCTTCCACCAGTTTGCGGATCATGTGGCAGCCGGCGATGCGGGTGCGCTCGTCCAGCATCCAGTAGCGGGTGGTGCGCACCATGCGCTGGCTTTCGTGCAGCCAGTCGCGGAACAAGGTGTCGTTGGCGCCCACCTTGCGGCAGGTGATCTGGTAGCCGTCGCCGAAGCGCTGCACCTGCCCCGTAGACATGGAGCCCGGCCCGACCGAGCCGGTGTCGATGACGTGGGTGACGCCGCCCACCCAGCCGATCAGTTCGCCCTCCCAGAAGATGGGCACGATGGTATGGATGTCGCAGGGATGCACGTTGCCGATGAGGCAGTCGTTGTTGCAGAATAGATCCTTGTCGTTGATGCCGGGATTACTCTCCCAGTCGTTCTCGATCATGTATTTGATCGCCGCACCCATGGTCCCCACATGGATGATGATGCCGGTGGAGGTCAGGATGCTATCGCCCGCCGCATTGTAAAGGGTGAAACACAGTTCGCCCTCCTGCTCGACGATGGGCGAGGCGGCGATCTTCTTGGCGGTCTCGCGTGCATCCACCACGCCGGCGCGCAGGCGGGAGAACAGCTTGTTGTAGTGGATCGGCTGGGTGTCGCGCAGTTCCAGCGTCTCCAAGCCCGCATAATGCTTGGTGCGGCGGGTCGCCTCCATCAGGCGGTCGCGATGCTCTTTCAGGGTTTCGCCGCCGCGCACGATGCCGCGCGTGGCCCCTTTGGTTTGGGTGGCCCGGACATTGATGTTCATCTTGACGTTTCCTTGAATGGGTGTCGGTGAGGGCAGCGCTCAGATTTCCTTGAGGTGGAAGAGGCGGTGGCCGTCGAGGAAGGTTTCGAAGCCGTCCGGCACCACGAAGGTGGTGGCGTCGGATTCGATGATGGCGGGGCCGGCGACGCGGTTGCCGGGGCGCAGGCTTTCCATCCGGTAGAGCTGTGCATCCACCCAGCGTTTCTTGCGGTAGAACTTCCGGGTCCCGAGGAAGGCGTCGGCGGGCGGGGTCTCGCCCTCCAGGGGCTCCTTGGGGATCTTCGGCTTCTGGATCGGCACCGAGCCGCGCATGATGGCGCCGGTGACCGAATAGCCTAATTCCGGCGAGCGGGCGGAGGCCGCATAGACGCGGCCATAGGTGGCGTTGAACGCCTCCACCAGCTTAGCCCAGTCCTGCGCGCTATCGGCGGACGCCAGAGGGGACTCGATCTCCAGGTCGTTGAGCTGGCCGCGATACTGCATGCGGTAGCCGGGCTGGAGTGTCACCTGGTCGGCCTCGTAGCCGTTCAGCTTGAACTCCTCCAGCACGTTGCGGGTCAGTTCGTCCCACGCGCCCTGGAGGGTCCTCGCCGCTTTCTCGGACAAGTCGTCCGGCGCGTCGGGGGCGAGATTGATGTCCAGCGACTTGTCGTAGCGATATTCGAAATCCGCCGCTGCGCAGCCGAAGGCGGAGAAGCCGGCGGCCCAGGCGGGCACGATGACGTCTTCGAAACCGAGCCCTTCCGTATAGCCATAGGTATGCACCGGGCCGGCGCCGCCGTAGGAGAAGCAGACAAAGCTCTGCGGGCTATAGCCCTTGGCCGAGATCATCGAGCGCAGATAGTCGCGCAGGTCGCTGTCCAAGAGCTCGATCACGCCCGCCGCCGCATCCTCCACCGAGAGGCCGAGCGGATCGGCGACCTGGGCCTTGATGGCATCCACCGAGCGCTGGCGATCCAATTTCACCGCGCCGCCGAGGAAGTTGTCCGGGTTGAGATAGCCCAGCACCATGTGGCAGTCGGAGATGGTCACGGTCTCGATGCCGCTCTCCTTCCAGCACACGCCGACCCGATAGCCGGCAGAATCCGGGCCGAGCTTGATCGCCTTGGTGTAGGGATCGAGCCGGATGAAGGAGCCGGCGCCAGCGCCCACGCTGTCCATGGCCACCAGCGGCAGCGAGAGGACGAGGCGGGCCATGTCCGGGTCGTTCTTGATGGTCAGCTCACCCTGGGTGATGAGCGCCACGTCGAACGAGGTGCCGCCGATGTCCGAGCAGGCGATGTTGTTGTAGCCCAGCACTTCGCCCAGATATTTGGCGCCGATGACGCCCCCGATGGGGCCGGAGACGATGGTGCGGGCCAGTTCCTTCGCCTTCCAGGAGATGGTGCCGCCATGGGTGGCCATGACGCGGAAGTCGAACTTGGTGCCATGCTCCTTGAAGGCGTCGGAGATCTTCTTCAGCGTCTGCCGCGAGGGCTCGGCGGCATAGCCTTCCAGGATGGTGGTGTTGGTGCGGTGGGTCTCCTTGCGCACCGGATAATAATCAGCCGAGGCGAAGACCGGGATCGCCTTGCCGCTCTTGGCGATTTCCTCAAGGACGATGTCGCGCACCCGGCGCTCATGGGCCGGGTTCTTGTAGGAATGCAGCAGGCTGATGACGATGCCTTCCACATCCGCCGCGATCAGGTCGCGGGCGGCGGCGCGGGCGGTCTCCTCGCGCAGCGGGATCACCACCTTGCCGAACATGTCGGTGCGCTCGGCCACGCCGCGGGTGAGGTTGCGCGGCACCAAAGGCGGGTCGTAGCGGTGGGTATTGAGGTGGATGCGGTCCTCATAGGCATAGCCGAGGTAGCATTGGATCGCCCGGCCCATGCGGTGGAAGTCTTCGAGGCCGCTGTTGACGATGAGGCCGCATTTCAGCCCCTTGCGCTGCACCACGCGGTTCAGCATGGCGGTGCCGGAATAGACTCCGGTTTGCAGGTGCTTCAGGCCGTCCGCCAGCGACAGGCCCCAACTGCCGAGGCCGTCCTCGCTGGAGGCAATGAGGCCGAGGGCCTCATTCTGTGGTGTGCTTTGCGCCTTGCCGACGACGAAATCGCCTTCGGAATCGACGAAGAACGTATCGGTCATGGTGCCGCCGGCATCGATGCCGAGTACTTGGACGCTTCTGACGTGCCGTGCCTGGATGTTCACGCGTGTCCTCCTGTCCGAGCCGGCTTCTGTTGAGCCGGGCTATCGGGAGAGGGGCACAAGCCGTGCCAGTTATTTGGCAGATGGTCAGTTCAAGTCTTGCAATACCTTACCGCACCTGCACAGTTCTCGCTTTGCGTCTGCGAATGTCCGAATATCGAACTGTGCCTGAGCCGGACGTCCAGAGGACGGACACCGGGCCGGAGCGGATGTCAATTCTTGAGCACACGCCCATCACCATACTCGGCGAGGCGCACATAAAGGGTCGAGCGGGCAATGCCGAGGCGCCGCGCAGCTTCGGTGAGGTTGCCACCACACGCAGTCACCTGGGCCAGAATGGCAGCGCGTTCAGCCGCCTTGAGATCCGCGCCAGGCGGTGGGGGAGAACCCTCACTGCCGTTGTTGAGCGGGCGGGAGATAGGCGCTCGGGAGGGAGACGGTGCTGCGAGCACCTCGGGCGGCAGGTCGCTTTCGTTCAGCCGATCGCCTTCCGCCAATGCCACTAGGGTATCCACCACGTTGCGCAGTTCGCGGATGTTGCCCGGCCAGCTATAGGCCTGCATCCGGTCCAGTGCCGCAGCGGAGAAGACAAGCGAACTGCGTCCCAGCCGGCTGGCGGCCGCTGCGGCGAATGTTTGCGCCAGAGTGACAATATCCGCCCCCCGCTCGCGCAGAGGGGGAATGCGCAGCCGCGCGGCGGCGATGCGATAATAGAGGTCGCGGCGGAACCGCCCCGCCTCCACCTCCGCCAGCAGGTCGCGATTAGTCATCGCAAGGATGCGGATATTGACCCGGCGGCCCTCGTGCTCGCCGACGCGATAGACCACGCCATCCTCGAGCACCCGCAGCAGATAGGATTGCAGGTCGAGAGGCATTTCGCCGATTTCGTCCAGGCACAGGATGCCGCCGTCCGCTTTCTCGATCTTGCCGGCGCGGCCATGTTCGTCGGCACCCGTGAACGCGCCTTTGGCATAGCCGAACAGTTCGCTGGCGATCAGTTCCCGGGCCATGCCACCACAGTTCACCGGCACGAAAGGTCCGTCTGGGTCCGGGCTAGCGCCCTTGATGGCACGGGCAAACAACTCCTTGCCGACGCCGGTCTCCCCCTCAATGAGGATCGGCAGACGATTGGCCGCCAGCCGCCGCGCCCGCTCGCGCACCGCGTGCAGTGCCGGGTCATTGCCGAGGATCTGCTCAAACGCGAGCCCGTCTTCTCCCGCCGGACGGGGCACCGCCGCCGGTGATGCCGACCGACGCCGCGTCGTATGCAGAACGATGAGGCAGCCGACCACCGCATCATCGCGCTTCACCACCTCCAGGCTGGCATTGGGGAAACGGCGCCGGCAATTGGCCTCCCAGGCCTCTTGGGAGGCGGCGCCGATCATCTGGCGGATGTCGCCCGCCAGGCCACTGCCGGTCGACCCGGCCTTGTGCGCGGCATGCACCAGCATGCCGCGCCGATCCACCACCAGGATGTCTTCGCTCAACCAAATGGAACGCTTCGACACGAAATGCCGCAACAGCACCTCATGCTCCATCTTCGCGGCGCGGCCGAGCGAGGCCTCGATCTCCTGGCCGATGGCCACCGCCAGCGACAGGCTTTGCGGATTGAACGAGGCGGCCGGCCCCGAGATATCCACCACGCCGAGAAGTTCGCCATCCAGGGGATGGCGCACTGGCGTGGCGGCGCAGGTCCAGCGCTGCACCTCTTCGCAAAAATGCTCAGCCCCGCAGATCTCCACCGAACGCCCATCCGCCAGGGCGGTGCCGATGGCATTGGTGCCGATGGTGGCTTCATCCCACCGCCCGCCGGTTTCCAGATGATTGCGCCGGCCTTTGTCCATGACCCGCGGATCACCTGCGGTCTCGACAATGAAGCCGCTGGCATCGGCCAGGATCATCATGGAGGCGGCATCTGCCAGGAAGCGGGTGGAGCGATCCAACGCCGGACGGGCGGCGCCCACAAGGCTGGCATTCTGTGAGCGCCGTCGGAAGATCTCCGGTTCGTCGGCCAATGGCGCCTCGGCGCGCCCTGCGCCGACGCCAAGCGTGCGGGAGCGCTGCCAAGACGCCAGCAAAGAAGCCGAAACGCCCACGGGTGGGCAGCCATCGGTCAGGAATGTTTCCCAAGCCAAACGGATGTCCCGCTGGTCCATGTCGCGTCCTTCCTACGGGGGCGGCAAGGGAAAGCCCTGGCGTCCGACCCAGCGGAAGCGTGGACATGGCCTGACGGTCACCCGGGACGCGCGCGTCTGCCTCAGGGGCTCACCCGCCAGCGCGGCGGATCATGTCCACCGCTGCCAACACCTCCGGCTGCATTTCCTCGCAGTGGGCTTCTGCGGCCCATCCAACGCACAGTTAATGCGCTATCTGCGTGGATCGCAAGCAGCCGCTTGCGCGGCGATGCACGGACGCCCTGCCGCGCCGGCCTGATCGCCGCCCACGGCCTTCTCCGGCGGCCGCTCGATATGGCCGTGCTGTAAGGCCAGCTCTGTCAGCGCCTCGATCACGTCGGCCTCGATCTCCGGCAGGGACAAGGCCTCGGCGGCGAAAGGGGCACAGTCTTAAGGCGCCCAAGCATGCGCTCGGGCAGGCGGTCGTCGAGCGCGACGGCGACGCAGGCGAAGGAGCGCACGAGAGCGTGCAGCGTCTCGGCGTCGACACCTGCCACAATGGCGGCGCCAAAGGGCTCAATGGAGGTGAAGAGGTAGACGCTCCAGCTTCGCAGGGTTGCGGCTCACGATGATCTCGCTGTGCAAAGAGGCGTACGCCGCCCGCCTCTGTGCCGAGGACAGGGAGGTGATCCGCTAAATCGGCATCGCCGAAGCCGACTTCCGCGCCGCCACATCACGCATAATGCGGCGCCATGCGAAGCTGTGGATTGGTAAGATGCTTATAGGCCGGCCAGCCCTATCTAAGATGGGCTTATCTTTGCTGCCGCTGCTCCTGACCGTCAGCACCGCGCACGACGACATCCTCCACGCCCAGAATCTCCCGCGGGAGAACGTGCATGTTGAAGTCGCTCTCCAAGACGTGTGTCACGCCCTCAAGTCCGAAATGAGTACCGGTTTGCTTCGGTACGGCATAGCTAAGCCTCCGCTGTGCCCCAGCCGAACTGCAGTCATCATCCACGAGCCTGAAAAGAACCAGTTCGTGCTACGGGATTCGGTAAAGGCCAAGACAGATGGCGCCGAGCGGATCGTCTCGTTTTCGGTCGAGGCCCGCTACCAGATCGACGCCCTTGGCCGCCCGGTGTGGACCGAAATCGAGTTCCGCAGCGAAGGCGCCCACTGACTTTGCCAGGATGTGGCCGGACCCGTTCAGGCGGTGCCGCGAGGCGTGAAATCCGATCCGACGCGTGGTGACATTCGATTTGCGCGCGACATCACACGACCAAGATTAACGGCGCGCGGGTGCAAAACCTCGCGCGCGCGAAAAGAGGCCATCTCAGAATGTGGGGGAATGTGTGGGGCGACGGTCGTCGTCTAAAATAAAATCTCTTATTTTCAAGGATTTATAGGAGTGAGTGGCGGAGACGGAGGGATTCGAACCCTCGAGACCCTTTTAGGGGTCTGCTCATTTAGCAAACGAGTGCCTTCAGCCTCTCGGCCACGTCTCCACTCGGCACCCTCTATGCCCAACCCGCGCCGGCTTTGCAAGCGGGGCCCATGCAGCAAACGGTTGACAATTCAGCCCGGCGCCAGCCTGCCCACCATGGCCGCCGCCTCAGGCGGTGGCCATGGTCTGCTTCACGGCGGCGGCGATGCGGGTGAAGAGGCCGGTCCAGTCGCCGGCCGTTTCCTGCCGCATGAGGCGCAGGGAGGGATAGAAGAGGCTGTGCTCGCCGCTCTCGCCCCAGCGCCAGTCGGGCACCGCCCGCAGCGCCACGAGGCCCGGCCGGCCCAGCGCGCCGGCGAGATGGGCGGTGGAGGTGTCGGTGGTCACCACCAGATCCAGATGGGCGAGGATGCCCGCGCGGTCGAGGAAGATGCCGTCCGCATCCACCCCCTCCCCCAGCGTCTCGATGCGGTCGGCGAAGGGAACGGACGCAATCTGCTCGGCGGCCGCGCCGTGCTGGAGGGAGATCAGCCGCACGCCGGGCAGATCGGCCAGCGGCGCGAAGGCCGCGAGCGGCGCCGAGCGCCCCACGTCG
This sequence comes from Azorhizobium caulinodans ORS 571, assembly GCF_000010525.1. Lineage (GTDB taxonomy): Bacteria > Pseudomonadota > Alphaproteobacteria > Rhizobiales > Xanthobacteraceae > Azorhizobium > Azorhizobium caulinodans. The sequence continues at coordinate 3,346,418 of NC_009937.1, forward strand.
ATGAGACGGGAAGGATTGCCCTGCCAATTGATGCCCACCCGGAAGCCACCACCCTCCCGCAGATGCGCCCATTTCGCCACCCGCTCCGCCGGTGCCGTGAGATAGGGCGCCACCGGCCACATGGCCGGATCGGGGGCGAACAGCTTCGCCAGGCTGGCAAGCGGCAGCCAGAACGTGCCCGGGGCATCGGCCGCAATGCCGGAAATGTCCGTCACCACAGGGATGCGCGGCTCGAGGAGCGCGGCGAGCGGCGCAAGGGCGGGCCTGGCATGAAAGCGCGCTGGCAGACCGCGATCCGCCGCGAGCGAGAGAAGCCGGCCGAACTGCAGCACGTCGCCGATGCCCTGCTCGGCGAGAATAACCAGGTCCTGCACGGGCGCGACGCCATCCCAGCGCGGGAAAGCTGGCGGCAGGAAGGGCGGCGGCAGCAGGTTCTCGCGCTGCTCATATCCCAGCCAGCCCGCGGCCCATTCGCCCCGCGCCAGATCGAGCGCGGATTTCGCGACAAGCGCCGCCGGGTCGCGTGGCGCGGCGCGCAGGGCCCGGCTGATGGCGGTGCGCATCTCGTCGGGACGGCCGAGATCGGCAAGCGCCGCCGCCCGCACCAGCAGCGCCGGCGTGAAATCGCGGGCAATGGCGATGGCCGCGTCGGCGTCGCGCACGGCGGCGGCCGAATCGCCCTCCGCCCGGCGGACTTCCGCCCGCTCGGCCAGGGCCGGCGCGAGGCGCGGCTGGTCGGCCAGCGCCAGATCGCACTGGCGCCGCGCCTCGGCGAAGCGCTCTTCCATGCGCAGCAGGCGCGCCAGATGCACTCGCACCGTGGGGCGCGGCTGGGGTTCGAGCGCGAGTGCCTGGGTCATCAGGTCGATGGCACCGGAGATGTCCATCAGGGCCGCCTTCGCCTGCCCCGCCACGTGGAAGGCCTCGGCAAAGGTCGGGGCCGCCGCCATCGCCGCCTCGGCGGCGGCGAGCGCCGGCACCGGCTCGCCCATTTCCAGCAAGGTGCTGGCCTTGGCGACAAGGTGTAGCGGCGACCAGGGCTGCATTTCGATGAGGCGCTCGCAATCGGCCAGCGCCTCCGCATGGCGGGCGAGACGGGCGTAGGTGGTGGCGCGGTTGGTCAGCGCCTCCACCGAGCGCGGATCAAGGGCGAGCGCCCGGTTGTAGCGCTCGATGGCCGCCGGAAAGCGCCCCAGCGCGGCGAGCGCGTTGCCAGCCTGGAAATGCGCTTCGAGCAGGTTCGGCGCGAGCTTGGCCGCCTCGTCGAAGGCGGCAAGGGCCTTTGCGGCATCGCCCTGCCCCAGCAGGCCGGCCCCCACGAGGAGATGGCTGTTGGGGTCGCGGGGGGCGAGGTCGCGCGCCTTCTGCGCCGCGCGCACCGCCTCCTTGGCCCGACCGACCTGAAGCAAAGCGAAGGCGAGCATACGATGGGCGTCAAGGAAACCCGGCGCCACCTTGGCGGCGGCGCGGCAGGCCTCGATGGCCTCATCCATGCGGCCGGCACGATGCAGAGCGGAGGCCTGCCCCAGAAGGGCGCGCGGATCGGATGACATGGACGACCAAACCCTCGAAAGCTGGCGGGCAGCCGTCACCGGCGCCCCGTTTCGTCGCACATGCCAGAAACCATCGCCCGAAGCCAGAGGGGCGGCTTCTCCGACCCGCTTGCCACCCGGCCTCTCCTGCGATCAGCGGGCCCGCTGGCCGAACAGCACCGACTGGGCCGCCTTGTCCTTGGAGAGGTCCGTCTTCTGCTCGGCATTCACCGCAAGGCCGCGCTGCACGCCGGGGCGGGCCTTCACGGTCTCGATCCAGCGGCCGAGATGAGGGAATTCGGCAATGTCCTGTCCCTGCCGCTCCCAGAGCTTCGCCCAGCCGATGCAGGCGATGTCGGCAATGGAGAAGTCGCCGGCGAGAAATTCACGATCTTCGAGGCGCTTGTTCATCACGCCATAGAGGCGGTGCACCTCGTTCGTGTAGCGCGAGACCGCATAGGGAATCTTCTCGGGCGCGTAGAGGCGGAAGTGATGCGCCTGGCCAGCCATGGGGCCGAGGCCGCTCACCTGCCAGTACAGCCATTCCTCCACTTCGACGCGCTTGCGCTCGTCGGTGGGATAGAACTTGCCGGTCTTGCGGCCGAGATACTGCAGGATGGCGCCGCTCTCGAAGACCGAGATGGGCGTGCCGCCCGGCCCGTTCGGATCGATGATGGCGGGGATCTTGTTGTTCGGCGACACGGCGAGGAAATCGGGCGCGAACTGGTCGCCCTTGCCGATGTTCACGAGCTTGATCTCGTACGGCAGCCCGCACTCCTCAAGCATGATGGAGACTTTCCATCCGTTCGGTGTCGGCCAATACAGCAGCTCGATCGGCTGTTGCTGAGCGTCCGCCATTCCAGTGCTCCATCCTCGACCGGCCCGCCGGCGAATGCCGCTACAGGTAGGCCGAGCGCGCGCCGGGGGCAAGCGGGACTGTTAACAGTTCGTTAACGGACCGCACAGCCGTTTGAAAACAAAAGATATTATGCGTGATCCCAACGCAGGGGAATCATGGTCCAGCTCAAGCCAGAGCCTCGACGGACGTCACCCCGGCACCGCCTCGCCATAGGCATGGATGCCGCCGCAATTGTCGGCCACATGCCAGCCCGCGCCTTGCGGCGTGAGATAGCCGGGCGTCAGCGGCACCTTGCCGGCGCCGCCCGGAATGTCGAGCACATAGGTGGGCTGGGCAATGCCGGAGAGGCGGCCGCGCAGCGCGCGCACCAGGGCCTGCCCTTCCGGAACGCTCAGGCGGAAATGGCCCGTTCCGGGAGCAAGGTCCGGATGGTGCAGGTAATAGGGCTTCACCCGCCGTTCCACGAGGGCACGGAACAAGGCATCGAGCGTCTCCACCCGGTCGTTCACGCCCTTCAGCAGCACCGTCTGCGACAGCAGCGGAATGCCGGCATCGGCGAGCCGGCCCAGTGCAGCGGTCGCTGCATCGCCCAACTCGCGGGCATGGTTGACGTGCACGGCCACGTAGGCGGCGACGCCCGGTGCCTTCAACGCCCGTACCATCTCCTCGCTCACCCGCTCGGGCGCGGCGATCGGCACGCGGGTGTGAAAGCGCACCACCTTCACATGGGGAATGGCGGCGAGCCGGCCCACCACGTCCGCCATGCGGCGGGGCGAGACCATGAAGGGATCGCCACCGGTGAGGATCACCTCCCAGACCTCGGGATGGGCGGCCACATAGCCGAGCGCCCGCTCCAGCATGTCGGGCGTCAGGGCCGTTTCCGCGCCCGGCCCCACCATCTCGCGGCGGAAGCAGAAGCGGCAATAGACGGCGCAGACACCCACCAGCTTCAGCAGCACCCGGTCGGGATAGCGGTGCACGATGCCAGGAACCGGAGAATGGGCGTCATCCCCGATGGGATCGACCAGTTCCTGAGGATCGGTGCGCAGTTCGGCCACGTCGGGCACGAACTGGCGGGCGATGGGATCGGACGCATCGGTCCGGTCCATGGCCGCGACCAGTTCCGGCGTGACCGCCACCGCATAGCGCGCGCCCACAGCATCGAGCACGGCGCGCTCCGCCGCCGGGGCAAGGCCCGCCGCGATGAGGTCATCGGCCGTGCGCAGGGTGGACATGGGGGCACTCACGCAAACATGTTGGGGCAGAGGATGGGAACCGCGCCGGTTTTGCCCGTCCCGGTGCGAGCCGGGCTGCAAAGCCGACGGCCCAGCCCTATATCTGGCTCTATATAGGCCGCAGCCCCCCGCGCCAACGCGCTGGCTGCTGCGCCCGCCGGAGACCTGCCATGCTGGCTCGTGAAGACGATGTGCTGGAAGCCGCCGCGCGGTGGCGCGCCGAAGGCAAGGGTGTGGCCCTCGCCACCGTGCTTGAGACCTGGGGCTCCGCCCCCCGCCCCGTGGGCAGCCACCTCGCCATTGACGAGACCGGCAACTTCCTCGGCTCCGTGTCCGGCGGCTGCGTCGAGGGTGCCGTGGTGACGGAAGCGCTGGACGTGATCTCCCAGGGGGCGCCGAAGGTGCTTGAGTTCGGCGTGGCGGACGAGACCGCCTGGCGCGTCGGCCTGTCGTGTGGCGGAGCCATCCGCATCTATGTGGAACGGGTGGACTGAGGAGGCACCATGGATCTCGCCCTTCTCACGGCCCTCAATGCCGAGCGCGCCGCCCGACGCGCCGCCGTGCTCGTCACCCATCTCGCCTCCGGCCGCCAGCGGCTGATCAAGGCCGCCGAGCTTGATGCCGATCCCCTGGCACCGGCGCTCGCCGCCGCGCTCGCCAGCGGCAAGAGCGGCATGGTCGGCGAGGACGAGGCGCGCAGCTTTCTGGCCGTCCACGTGCCGGCGGCACGCATCGTCGTGGTCGGCGCAGTGCATATCTCGCAGGCCTTCGCGCCTATGGCACGGGCGACCGGCTTCGACGTGACCATTATCGATCCCCGCACCGCCTTCGCAACGCCCGAGCGCTTCCCGGACACGCGCGTCATCGCCGAATGGCCGGACAAGGCCCTGCCCGGCCTCGGGCTCGATCCCTTCACGGCGCTCGTCGCCCTCACACACGACCCCAAGATCGACGAGCCGGCGCTCGAAGCCGCCTTGCAGGCCGGCTGCTTCTACGTGGGCGCGCTCGGCTCGCGTCGCACCCACGCCAAGCGCGTGGAGCGGCTCGCGGCGCGTGGCCTGTCGCAGGGCCAGCTTGCCCGCATCCACGCGCCCATCGGGCTCGACATCGGCGCCGCCAACCCGCCCGAGATCGCCGTCGCCATCCTCGGCGAGGTCATCGCCGATCTGCGCCGGCCAGTTCGCCGTTCCGAGGCGGCCGCGTGAGGTTCGGCCCCGTTCCTCTCGCCGAAGCCGAGGGCGCCATCGCCGCCCATTCCATCCGCTGCGGCGATCGGGTGATCCGCAAGGGCACGCGGCTCGCTGCGGACGAGATCGCGGCTCTCTCTGGCGCCGGCCATGCCAGCGTGGTGGTGGCCCGCCTTGAGGCGGACGACGTGCCGGAGGATGCCGCGGCCCATGAATTGGCGCGGGCGATCGCGGGCCCCGGACTCCGGGTGGAGGCGCCCTTCACCGGTCGGAGCAACCTCTTCGCGCAGGCGGCGGGCGTCGTCGCCATCGACCGGGCGGGCGTCGATGCCTTCAACGGTCGCGACGAGGCCCTGACCCTCGCCACCATTCCGGACCTTCGGCCCGTGCAGGCCGGCGACATGGTGGCGACGGTGAAGATCATCCCCTTCGCCGTCCCGGCGCCACTCGTGCGCGAGGCCGCCCGGACGGCGCCCCTCCTCACCCTTCATCCCTTCGTGCGCCGCAAGGTGGCGCTCGTCTCCACCCTCCTGCCCGGCCTGCCGCCGAAGGTGGTGGAGAAGACCCGCCGCGTAACGGCCGGCCGCCTCGCCCCGGCCGGCGCCGCCCTTAGCCACGACGTCCAGATCCCGCACGACACGGCGGCGCTGGCACAGGCCATCCGGACCGCCGCGTCGGAGGGGGCGGACCTGGTGCTCATCTTCGGCGCCTCGGCCATCACCGACCGGCGTGACGTGATCCCCGCCGCGCTGGAGGCGGCGGGTGGACACGTGGAGCGGCTCGGCATGCCGGTGGACCCCGGCAACCTCACCCTCATCGGCCGGCTGGGCGACCTGCCGGTGATCGGCGCGCCCGGATGCGCCCGGAGCGCCAAGGAGAACGGCTTCGACTGGCTTCTGATGCGCCTCTTGGCGGGGCTCGACGTCACGGCCGCCGAGGTGGCGGGTCTCGGCGTCGGTGGCCTGCTGGGCGAGATCGTCACGCGCCCGCAGCTCCGCGAGGAGCCGCCCGCGCCGCATGCGCCGGAGATCGCGACGCTCATCCTCGCCGCCGGACGGGGCACACGCATGGGCGGCCCCAACAAGCTGTTGGCGGACGTGGGCGGAACGGCGGTGGTGCGCCGGGTGGCGGAGGCGGCGCTCGTCGCTGGGCCACGTCCCGTGGTGGTCGTCACCGGTCATGAGCACGAGCGGGTGGAGCAGGCGCTGGCGGGCCTTGCCGTCCAGTTCATCCACAATCCCGACCACCTGACCGGCATGGCGAGTTCGTTGCGCCGGGGCATTGCGGCGCTGCCTCCGGGCGTCGAGGGCGCCGTCGTCGCGCTCGGCGACATGCCGCTGGTGAGCGCGGAGCTGTTCGGACGGCTGGGCGCGGCCTTTGCGCCGGAGCTGGGCCGGCTCATCGTCGTGCCCATGGCCGGCGAGCAGCGGGGCAACCCTGTCCTGCTGTCGCGCCGCTTCTTTCCGGACTTGATGGCGCTCGAAGGCGACATCGGTGCCCGGCGCATCATCGCCGCCCATCCGGAGGCGGTCGTGGAAGTGGAGGCGCCCAGCACGGCGGCCTTCCTCGATGTGGACACGCCGCAGGCGCTGGACGAAGCCCGCACGCTCCTGGGTTCAGCGCAGGGCGACTGAAGCCGACAGGTTCACGACCGGCCGGGCCCCATCTTTCCTTGCATCAGGCCGCGCGGATGGCGGTGAGGAAATGCTCCACGCGCTGGCGCAGTTCGCCCGCTTCCCGCGAGAGACGGGCAGCCGCTTCCAGCGAGCCGGGGCGCGGTGGCGGCGGGACGACCCAGCACCGCCGGCCGCGTGCGATCCATGGACATCGAAGGCGAGGACATCGGTGAACTCCGTGCGATCCGGCTCCCCGAGGCCAAGCCCAGGATCGGTCCATCCACCGCTACCGGCGCTTCTGCGAAGCCCGTGTGAAATACTGCGGAAATGCCCGCAAAATCCCCCTGTCATCATGCGGATATTGCGACATCATTTATCATGATACCAAAATCGGGAATGCCACGCCGCCTCTTGACGGCTTACCGCCCCTTCCATATGAAACCGCGCATTGGGATGATGCATCCCCGTAAGCGTCTAACGTGAAGCAACGCAGCCAACCGGCTTTCATGCCGCAATCTGAGGCTGCCTCATGCACGCTCCTCCCAAGCCCCGCGCTTCCTCCGCCCTCTTCGCGGTCGTTCCGATCCTGTTTCCGCTGACGCTCTCCGCGTTTCTCGCGGTCCTGAGCATCGGCATTCCCCTGCCCGTCCTCTCCATCCGCGTCCATGATGGACTCGGCTTTGGCGCCGTGCTCGTCGGCGTGGTGGTGGGCAGCCAGTCGGTCGTCACCCTGCTCAGCCGGGGCATGGCCGGCACCACCGTCGACAGCCACGGCGCCAAATGGGCCGTCGTCGCCGGCCTGCCGCTCGCGGCCTGCGCGGGCGGGCTCTATCTCGCCTCGCTCGCCCTCCCCGATCCCTCGTTCAGCCTGGCCGTGCTGATCGCAGGGCGCATGATCCATGGCATTGCGGAGAGCCTCTTCATCACCGGCTTCCTGGCCTGGGGCATCGGCCGCGTCGGTGTCGCAAAGGCCGGCCTCGTTATGGGCTGGAACGGCATTGCGGTGAGCGCCGCGCTGGCGGTGGGCGCCCCGCTCGGCGTTGCCGCGCAGGAGAGCTTCGGCTTCGCGGCGGTCGCCCTGCTCGCCCTCACCGCACCGTTGCTGGCCCTGGCCATTGTCGTCTGCGTCGCCGCCGTGCCCCGCTCCGAAGCACCGGCGGCGCCGCGCCTGCCGTTCGTGCGCGTGCTCGGCCTCGTCTGGCGGTTCGGCCTCGTGCTGGCGCTCTCAACAGCGCCCTTCGCCTTGCTCGGCAGCTTCGTGGTGCTCACCTTCACCGAGCGCGGCTGGGCGCACGCGGGGCTTGCCCTCTCGCTCTATGGCATCGGCTTCGTGCTGGTGCGCTTCGCCTTCGGCCACATGCCCGACCGGCTGGGCGGGGCCACCGTTTCGCTCATCTCGCTGGCCGTGGAAGGCGTGGGGCAGGCCCTGCTCTTCGCCGGCGGATATGGCGGGTTCGACCATGTGTGGGTCGGGCTGGCGGGTGCCGCGCTGACCGGCGCCGGCTTCTCGCTGGTGCTGCCGGCGATGGGGGTCGAAGCGGTGCGCCGGGTGCCGCGCGAGAGCCAGGGTGCCGCCATCGGCAGCTTCATGGCTTTCCTCGACATCGCATTGGGTGTCACCGGGCCTTTGGCCGGCCTGCTGGCGGGCGTAGCGGGCTTCGGCTCGGTTTTCGGGGCCGGCGCCCTTGCCTGCCTCGTCGCCATCGGCCTCGTGCTGGCCATGGGTCGGAGAACGGCCAGCTAGAACGGGTCCGCCTCCAGATGGGTCACATCGAACCCCAGACGCTCGCAGAGGAGTTCCGCGAGCCGCTGGCGGTGGCAGCCCTCCACATGGCGCTCGTAGCACAAGAGGCAGATGGGCCGGCTGCGGGCGAGCGCGGTCAGTTCATCCAGCGCCTCGCGGGCGGCCGGCGTTTCCAGATGGGCGTTGTAGATGCGCATGAGGGTGGAGACATCACCCTTGCGCGCGGCGGTGCGTCCATCTGTGGGTGTGCCCAGCGCCCGCAGATGCACATAGCCGATGCCGTGCTCGGACACCCCCGCCGCCAGCGCGGTCTTGGAGAAGCCGGGCCGGCGCGAGGCCGCCACCGCCCGCACGTCCACCACGAGGCCGACGCCCGCATCCTCCAGCGTCTCGAAGAAAGCGGCCGGCGTCGTGTGCTCATAGCCGATGGTGAAGAATTCGCTGACCTTGCTCATGTCACTCCTCCCCTGCCACCAGAAGCTTGCGACCGGCAAATGGCACGGGCGGGGCAGCGAGCGCCGCCACCAGCGCCTCAAGGCTCGCCAGATCATGGACGGGGCGGAAGTCGTCCACATAGGGCAGCATGGCCCGGATGCCCCGCGCACGCGGCTCGAAGCCCGAATAACGCAGCAAGGGATTGAGCCAGACGAGGCGCAGGCAGGAGCGCTGAAGGCGGCCCATCTCCTGCGCCAGCGTCTCGTCCGCATCCCGCTCCAGCCCGTCGGTGACGAGGAGGACGATGGGGGTCTGCGCCAGCACGCGGCGGGACCAGTCCTTGTTGAAGGCCCGCAGCGAGGTGGCGATGCGGGTGCCCCCGGACCAGTCGGGCACGAGGCGGGACACCTCCGTCAGCGCCGCATCCGCATCGCGATGCCGCAGCGCGCGGGTGACATTGGTGAGGCGCGTGCCGAACAGGAAGGTGTCCACCCGGCGCCGGGTGGCGAGCGCGTGCAGGAAGTGCAGCACCGGGCGGGCGTAATCGGCCATGGAACCGGAGATATCCAGCAGCGCGACGACCGGCGTCGGCCGCTCGCGCGGACCGCGCCGCTTCAGCGGCAACAGCGCCCCGCCAGTGGCGAGCGAGGCCCGCAGGCTGGCGCGGAAATCGGGACGGGCGCCGCGTGGATCCGCGATCAGGCGGCGCGTGCGGATCGTATCCTGGGGCAGGCGCAAAGCGGCGATGCGCCGGCGGGCCTCGCGCAATTCCTCGGCGCTCATCTGCGCAAAATCACGGGTGCGCAGCACGTCCTGATCGGAAGCCGTGAGGCGTGCATCGAGCGAAACCTGCTGCTCTTCCACCTCCGGCGGGCGGGAGATGCCCCAGAAGGCCTCCTCCACCCGCCTCTGGCCCGGCTTGGGCGGCTCCGGCGCGCGGGGCACGGCGACCGGCGAGAGCAGTTCCATGAGCTTTTCCGCCGGCGCGCGGCGGCGCCAGAAGCGGGCGAAGACCGCATCGAACAGGTCATGGTCCTCATGCCGCTTCACGAAGACGGCGTGGAGGGTCCAATAGAGATCCTGCCGGGTGCCGACGCCCGCCACCTCCACCGCCGTCACCGCATCGAGCATCACGCCGGGGCCGACGGTGAGCCCAGCGGCACGCAGCAGGCGGCCGAAATAGAGAATGTTGGCGGCGAGCCGGCCCTCGTGGGCCGGGCGCAACGGCTCAGGCGATGCGGCCGGCGGCATGGCGGGCCTCGTCCAGCAGGCGAGAGATCGCCGCCGCATCGGTGCGGGCGATGTCGTCCTGATATTTCAGCAGCACGCCCAGCGTGTCCTGCGCCAGCGCGGGATCGACCGCCACCGCATCGAGCTCCACGAGGGCAGCGGCCCAGTCCAGCGTCTCGGCGACGCCCGGCACCTTGAACAGGTCTTCCCGCCGCAGGGCCTGCACGAAGGCCACCACCTGCCGGGAGAGGGCCTGCGGCACCTGCGGCAGGCGGGCCCGCAGGATCTCCAGTTCCCGTTCGGCGCTGGGATAGTCCACCCAGTGATAGAGGCAGCGCCGCTTCAGCGCGTCGTGGATCTCGCGCGTGCGGTTGGAGGTGAGGATGATGATCGGCGGATGCTCCGCCTTCACCGTGCCGAGTTCGGGAATGGAAATCTGGAAGTCCGACAGCACTTCCAGCAGGAAAGCCTCGAAGGCCTCGTCGGTACGGTCCAGTTCATCGATCAACAGCACCGGCGGGCCAGCGGGATCGGGCATCAGGGCTTCGAGCAGCGGGCGGCGCTGGAGATAGCGCTCGGAGAAGACGCCGGACGCGATCTCCGCCTTGTCGCTCTCCCCGGCGGCTTCCGCGAGGCGGATGGCGATCATCTGGGCCGGATAATTCCACTCATAGGCGGCCCCGGCGAGATCGAGCCCCTCATAGCATTGCAGGCGAATGAGCCGCCGCCCAAGGGCGCGGGCCAGCGTGCGTGCCACCTCCGTCTTGCCGACGCCGGCCTCGCCTTCCAGCAGCAGAGGACGACCCATGCGCAGGGCGAGATGCAGCACGGTGGCGAGCGCCCGGTCCGGCACATAGCCGGCGCCGGTGAGCAGGGTCTGCGTGGCATCGATGGATGGGGGCGGGAAGGAAGCGCGATCCGGCATGACACAGATGTACTGCGGCTCGCGGCGCGCCGGAAGCGCTTCTTCAGTCCGGGCCGAGCGCCGGCCGGGTGGTTTGTCCCGGCCGGCGGCTCGCTTCAGGACATCAGCAGTGTGTAGGCGAATTCGCCGGCCAGCATCAGCAGGAAAACGCCAAGGCTCACTTCCAGCACGCGCTTGGGAAACTGGCCGGACAGGGCCGCCCCGAGGGGCGCCAGCCCCACGGCGGTGACGAGGATGACGGCGACGCCGAACACCTGCATGAAATCGGCACTGGCGGCGGGGAACTGCGGGTCCCCGAAAACCGCCGCGGCGAGGCCGAACAGGCCGGGGACGGCGAGCACAGCGCACACGGCCAGCGGGTCGGCCATCATGCGCCCGGCTCCCGCCCAGGCATCGCGCAGCTTGTGAAACGCCCCGCCGAGGCTGCTTTCCAGATCGGAGAAACCGTCATCCGAGAGTGTGGCGGCACCGCCGCCGCCCGCAGCCACCAGCCGGGCGCCGGAGGGCGCCGAGATGTGGCCGAGAAACAGCATCTTCACCGCACCCGCGAGGACGGCGATGGTGAAGACGAGTTCCATCTCTCCTGACGGCAGGGCGGATACGACGACGCTTGCGGCGACCGCCGCGGCGGATACCGCCCAGAGCCAGCCTCCCGGCGCCAGACCGCGACCGGACCGGGCGGCCCGCCGCCCTCGCCAGAGGCGCAGCCCCGTCACCGCGACCAGAGCCAGGGAAATGCCCGTCGCCACATGGACGACCAGGCTGTTGTGCATGCCGAGCGTCGTGAGGAGCGGGTGCAGAACCGGGACGATCACCAGACCGCCATAGGCTCCAAATAGCCCCACGAGCAACCCGGCGAGTGCGCCCAGGGCAAGCAATGCCAGGACGAACTCGATGAGTTCAGGAATGGATTCCGACGCCATAAGACCCCCCTTGAGGCGCGAAGGGAACCATATGACGCATTAGTGGAATAAAACCACGATTTTTTAACAAATTTAGCTGGTATACATGACCTTAGCCAGTCATTACCTACCAAGCTACCCCATAGATGCAACCACCGCGCGCCGGGCCATCACTTTAACCAGATGAGCCCGATAGTCGGCACTGCCGTGGAGGTCCGACATCATGTCGGCAGAATCTACGGAAAGGCCGTCCAGAGCCTCCGGACGGAAGTCGGCGGCGAGTGCCTCTTCCGCCTCGCTCCAGCGGAATACGCCGCCCTGCCCCGCCCCGGTGACGGCCACGCGCACGCCCTCGGCGCCCTGCGCCACGAAGACGCCCGCCATGGCGTAGCGGGAAGCGGGATTGCGGAACTTGGCGTAGCCGGCGCGCGCCGGCGCAGGAAACTCCACGCCCACCACCAGTTCGTCGTCCTCCAGCGCGGTCTCGAAGAGGCCGGTGAAGAAGTCGTCCGCCGCCAGTGCCCGCTTGCTGGTGAGGATGGTGGCGCCGAGGCCGAGGCAGCCGGCGGGATAATCCGCCGTGGGATCGTTGTTGGCGATGGAGCCCCCGAGCGTGCCGCGATTGCGCACGGCCGGGTCGCCGATCACGCCGGCGAGTTCCGCCAGCGCGGGAATGACGCTCTTCACAAGAGCGGAGGTCGCCACTTCCGCATGGCGCGCCATGGCGCCGATGACGAGGCCTTCGCCCTGACGCTCAATGCGGGACAGGCCGGGAATGCGGGAGAGGTCCACCAGCGTGCCCGGCTGCGCGAGGCGCTGCTTGAGGGTCGGCAGCAGGGTCTGGCCGCCCGCAAGAACCTTGGGCTCGTTCACCGAACGCAGGAGGCCGATGGCGTCGTCAAGGGCGGCGGGGCGCTGATAATCAAACGCGTACATGGTCTGATCTCCTGAAGCACGTCCGGCTTCGATGTCTGGCAATCCAAGCCGCAGGACGGGCCCTGTTCAAGGGAAAAGGCGAGGTCGAAGGGCAGGCCAGGCGTGGCCTGCCCCGATCCGCCGCGGTGGATGCGGGCGGATCACTCCGCCGCCTGTGCGGCTGCCGGCAGGTCCCGGATGATCTTCCAGACCTTGGCCGGTGTCGCGGGCATGGGCACGTCCTCGGTGCCGAGGGCATGGGTGAGAGCATTGATGACCGCCGGCGGGGCGGCGATGGCACCGGCTTCGCCGCAGCCCTTGATCCCCAGCGGATTGGAGGGGCAGCGCGTCTCGGTGAGCCCGACGCGGAAGGACGGCAGATTGGCTGCGCGCGGCATGGTGTAGTCCATGAAGGAGCCCGTCACGAGCTGGCCGTCCGCATCATAATGCACGGCTTCCAGGAGCGCCTGCCCGACGCCCTGGGCAATGCCGCCATGCACCTGCCCCTCGACGATCATGGGATTGATGACCACGCCGAAATCATCCACCGCCACGAAATTCACGATTTCCGTGACGCCGGTGTCCGGGTCCACCTCCAGTTCGCAGACGTGACAGCCAGCGGGGAAGGTGAAGTTGGTGGGGTCATAGAAGGCCCCCTCCTTCAGCCCCGGTTCGATCTCGGAGGTGGGGAATTTGTGCGCCACATAAGCGTTCAGTGCCACTTCCGCGAAGGCAAGGCCCCGGTCGGTGCCGGCCACGCTGAACCGTCCGTCCTTGAACTCGATGTCCCCTTCCGAGGCCTCGAGAATATGGGCGGCAATCTTCTTCGCCTTGGCCTCCACCTTGTCCAGCGCCTTCACGATGGCCGACATGCCCACCGCCCCCGAGCGGGAGCCATAGGTGCCCATGCCGAACTGCACCTTGTCGGTGTCGCCATGGACGATGGTCACCTGCTCGATGGGAATGCCGAGGCGGGCGGACACCAGCTGGGCGAAGGTGGTCTCGTGCCCCTGCCCGTGGCTGTGGGAGCCGGTGAGCACCTCCACATTTCCGGTGGGGTTCACCCGTACCTCCGCGCTTTCCCAGAGGCCGACGCCGGCCCCGAGCGAGCCCACCGCCGCCGACGGGGCAATGCCGCAGGCCTCGATGTAATTGGACAGGCCGATGCCCCGCAGCTTGCCGCGGCGCGCGGCCTCCGCCTTGCGAGCGGGGAAACCGGCGTAGTCGGCAAGCTCCAGCGCCTTGTCGAGGGAGGCGAAATAGTCGCCGGCGTCATAATTCATGATGACCGGCGTCTGGTGCGGGAAGCTCCGCACGAAGTTGCGCCGCCGAAACTCGGCGCTGTCGATGCCGAGCGTGCGCGCGGCGATCTCCACGATGCGCTCCACCAGGAAGGTCGCTTCCGGGCGCCCTGCCCCGCGATAGGCGTCCACGGGCGCCGTGTTCGTATAGACCGCATCCACATGGCAATGGATGGCCGGCATGGCGTACTGGCCGGAGAGCAGGGTCGCGTAGAGATAGGTCGGGATGGCCGAGGCGAAAGTGGAGAGATAGGCGCCCATGTTGGCCGTCGTCTCGACCCGGAATCCGAGAATGTGCCCCTCCGCGTCCAGCGCCAGTTCCGCATGGGTGATGTGGTCGCGCCCATGGGCATCGGAGAGGAAGGCCTCGGACCGGTCCGACGTCCATTTTACCGGACGCCCCACGCGCTTGGCGGCCCAGACGCAGACCGTCTCTTCCGCATAAATGAAGATCTTGGAGCCGAAGCCGCCGCCCACGTCCGGGGCGATGACGCGCAGCTTGTTCTCCGGCGCGATGCCGACGAAGGCTGAGAGCACGAGGCGGGCCACATGCGGGTTCTGGCTCGTGGTCCAGAGCGTATAGGCCTCGTCGCCGCTGTCATATTCGCCGATGGCGGCGCGCGGCTCGATGGGGTTGGGCGCCAGACGATTGTTGACGAGATCGAGGCGCACCACATGGGCCGCCTGCCCGAAGGCGGTATCGGTGGCGGCCTTGTCGCCCAGTTCCCAGGAGAAGACCGTATTGCCGGGCGCCACCTCATGCACCTGCGGCGCACCGGCCGCGCGGGCGGCGCCCGTGTCCGCCACCGCCGGCAGCACCTCGTAATCCACCGCGACGGCCGCGGCGGCGTCCTTGGCCTGATTGAAGGTTTCCGCGATCACCACCGCCACATGGTCGCCCACGTAGCGCACCTTCTCCTTGGCGAGCGACGGATGAGAGCCCATGCGCATGGGCGTGCCGTCCACGGAATGGATCATCCAGCCGCAGATGAGGTCGCCCACCCCGTCCTGCGCCAGATCCGCGCCCGTGAGGATGGCGACGACGCCCGGCATGGCAGAGGCGGCAGAAATGTCGATGCCGCGGATGCGGGCATGGGCATGCGGCGAGCGCAGGAAATAGGCGTGCGCCTGCCCCGGCCGGTTCATGTCGTCCGTATAGCGGCCCTTGCCGGTGATGAAGCGGTGGTCTTCCTTGCGGCGGACGGGCGCGCCGAGGGGCGTGACGTTGCTGGCGTTCATGGGTTCCTCCCCGAATGGGTGTCCCAAAGGGAATGCACGGGCTCCGGCGCCGTTTGTTGAGGCTGTCCGGATGAGCGGATGCTGCCGCCACGGGCGGGCAGAAGAATGCTGTGCAATGGATCAGGAGGCGGGCACGGACACCCGCCGGTCCTCACTCGGCGGCGAGGGCGGGCTGCTTCATGGCGGCGGCACCGGCGGCCACGGCCTTGACGATATTGTGATAGCCCGTGCAGCGGCAGAGATTGCCGTCGAGGTTCTCGCGGATGGTCGCCTCGTCGAGCTCCGAGCCGAGGCGCGCCACCATGTCCACGGCGGTCATGATCATGCCCGGCGTGCAGAAGCCGCACTGCAGGCCGTGGTTCTCGCGGAAGGCTTCCTGCATGGGGTGCAGCTTGCCGTCGGCCGCGAGGCCCTCGATGGTCAGAACGCTGGCGCCATCGGCCTGGACGGCCAGCATGGTGCAGGATTTGACCGCCGCGCCGTCGAGATGAACGACGCAGGCGCCGCACTGGCTGGTGTCGCAGCCCACGTGGGTGCCGGTGAGATGCAGCGTCTCGCGGAGGAACTGCACCAGCAGCGTGCGCGGCTCCACCTCCGCCGTCACCGCCTTGCCGTTCACCGTCAAAGAGATCTTGGCCATACGTTCCTCCCGGACCCTCGTTGTGCCGACCCGGTGAACTGCCCCGCACGACCGGACGGCTGGGGTGCTTTGTAATGGCTCCAGTGTGGGGCCGCGCGGCGGCGGCGGTCAAGCGTGGCGTTGAACGCGCAACGCCGCACCTGACCGCCTGCGCATCACTTCGTCGCGTGCCGGGGCTCTGGCAGCGGGCCGTCTCCGGCGGCCTGAGCGCGGGCCTGCGCCTCCGCGCGCTCCAGCCGCCCCACATTGTGGCTGGCGATGAAGCTGACCAGCACCAGCTGGATGAAGTGGAAGAGCATCACCGGCGCGATGATGAGGCTGAGTTCTGCCTGCGCGCCGAAGATCACGCTGGCCATGGGCAGGCCCGTCGCCAGCGACTTCTTGGAACCGCAGAACAGGACCGCGATGCGGTCACCGTAGTTGAAGCCGATGATCCGGCAGATCACGCTGAGGAGGCCATAAACGACAAAGAACAGCGCCACCACGCCCACCACCATCTCGATGATGAGGCTGGTGTCGTGCCGGCTCCACACCCCTCCGGCGACGCTGTCGCAGAACGAGTTGTAGACGATCATCAGGATGACGGCGCGATCGGCGATGCGTGCGGCCCGCTTGTGCCGAGCGATGAAACTGGCCGCCACGGGGCGCAGCATCTGACCGATGCCGACGGGCAGCATCACCAGAAGCACCAGCTTGATGATGACGCCTTCCAGATCGAGTTGCCCGCCCGTCGCGTGCATGTACCAGGCCATCAGCAGCGGCGTGATGAACACGCCGATGAGGCTGGAGATGCTGGCATTGAAGATGGCCACCGGCACGTTGCCCCGCGCCAGCGAGGTCATCGCCACCGAGGACGAGACGGTGGAGGGCAGCGCGGCGAGGAAGAAGAAGCCGGTCACCATCTCGGGGGGCATCACGCGCAGCAGCAGCGGATGGGCGGCGAGCACCACCACCGGGAAGAGCACGAAGGTGGCGCATTGCACCACCAGATGCACCCGCCAGCGCCCGACGCTCTTCCAGAGCTGATCGGGCGCCAGCGACAGGCCGTACAGGATGAAGATGAAGGCGACGCCATAGCTCGCGGCCTTGTCGGCATGGAGCGGTCCATCCGTCACGCCCGGAACGGGCCAGACGAGAGCGGCAAGGACGGTCAGGGCGAGCGCGATGACGAAGGGGTCGAGCTTGAAGCGAGACATCGGAAACGCACGAGAACAGAGGGGCCGTCGCCCCCTACGGCGTCTCCTGCTGCGCGACCGCTTCGGCGAAGTTCTTGAAGAACTCGTCTGCGATTTTTTTCGCTGTCCCTGCCACCAGACGCTGACCAAGCTGGGCAAGCTTGCCGCCGATCTGCGCCTCGGCCTTGTAGGCCAAGGTGGTGCCACTTTCACCCGGGGTCAATTGCACGAATGCACCACCCTTCGCGAAACCGGCGATCCCGCCGTCGCCTTCGCCAGCAATCCGATAGCTTTCCGGCGCGTTGAAGTCACTCAGGGTCACCGTGCCGCGGAACTTGGCCTTGACCGGGCCGATCTTGGTCACCACCACCGCCTTCAGCTCGGTGTCGGAGACCTTTTCCAGCTCCTCGCAGCCCGGAATGCAGCGCTTCAGCATCTCGGCATCGTTCAGCGCGGCCCAGGCCACCTGCTGCGACACGGGCAGTTCGTAGCTGCCTTCCATTTCCAGCGCCATGGCGCCCTCCCTCACACGCAACCCACAGGCCAAGGATGTTGCGCCAGCGCAGCTTTAAGGAAAAGCTGGATGCCCGAGAAAATTGCGAAAGGGGACTGTCCACACGCCCAAAGGCGGATTTGTCACTCCACCCGAGCCACGCTATGAGTCGCATCGGTCCGTTGTGCCCATACATGAGGCACGTCTAAACAATAGGCGGACCAGAACGAGGGGCACCAGACGTATGGACGTCTTTCTGCAACAACTCATCAACGGGCTGACGCTCGGCTCCATCTATGGGCTGATCGCGATCGGCTACACGATGGTGTTCGGCATCATCGGCATGGTGAACTTCGCCCATGGCGACGTTTTCATGGTCAGTTCGTTCATCGGGCTCATCGCCTTCCTGCTGCTCACCACGGTGCTCGGCATCTCGTCCATCTTCCTCGTGCTCGCCATCGTCCTCGTGGTGGCGATGCTGTTCACGGGACTGCTGTCCTGGACCATCGAGCGGGTCGCCTACCGCCCGCTGCGCGGCTCCTTCCGCCTCGCACCCATGATCTCCGCCATCGGCATGTCCATCCTGCTCGCCAACTTCGTGCAGGTGGCCCAGGGCCCGCGCAACAAGCCGCTGCCTCCGATCATTCCCGACGTGATCGTGCTGATGGACAATAACGGCTACCAGGTGACGCTGGCCTACAAGCAGATCGTCATCATGGCCGTGACCGTCGCCCTGCTGGCCGGCTTCTGGTACCTCGTGCAGAAGACGCCCCTCGGCCGTGCCCAGCGCGCCTGCGAACAGGACCGCAAGATGGCGGCGCTGCTCGGCGTGGACGTCGACCGCACCATCTCCCTGACCTTCGTCATCGGCGCCATGCTCGCCGCCGTCGCCGGTACCATGTACCTGATGTATTATGGCGTGGTGAATTTCAACGACGGCTTCGTGCCCGGCGTGAAGGCCTTCACCGCCGCCGTCCTCGGCGGCATCGGCTCGCTGCCGGGCGCGGTGCTGGGCGGCCTGCTGATCGGCCTCATCGAGACCTTCTGGTCGGCCTATTTCTCCATCGAATACAAGGATGTGGCGGCGTTCTCCATCCTTGCCATCACGCTCATCTTCATGCCTCAGGGGCTCCTCGGCCGTCCGGAAGTGGAGAAGGTCTGATGGCCGCCGCTCCGACCAAGGGCGGGGCCGCCTCTGCGCCCCCCGCCCCGTTTGCCGCCGCGCTGAAGGACGCGGTGGTGAGCGGTGTCCTCACCTTCCTCCTGCTCCTGCCGCTCGTCGGCTTCCGCGCCACCGAAAGCGGCAGCGGGCCGCTGACGCTGACCTACCGCTTCGGCCTCGTCACCATCTTCGCCCTGCTGGTGGCGGGCCTGCGGCTGGTGCTCAACCTCACGCTCTGGCGCGAGGGCCGCGTGAAGGCCACGAAGTCCGGCCCGTCGGCGCTGGCCGTCGTCGGCAACCAGATGGCACCCTTCGCGAAGAGTGCCTTCTTCGCCATCGCCATCCTCTATCCGCTGCTGGCGGTGCTGCTCTCGGGCGGCCTCACCCCCAGCCGCTACTGGATCGACCTCGGCATCTATATCGGCTCCTACGTGATGCTGGGCTGGGGCCTCAACATCGTGGTCGGCCTCGCCGGCCTGCTCGATCTCGGCTACGTGGCCTTCTATGCGGTGGGCGCCTATGCCTTCGCGCTCCTGTCCACGTCCGTACCGATCAATGACTGGATGGCCGGCCACCTCGGCGAGAACTTCTGGGCGCTGTGGTCTTTCTGGGTCTGCCTGCCGGTGTGCGGCCTGCTGGCGGCGCTCTGGGGCGTCATCCTCGGCTTCCCGGTGCTGCGCCTCAGGGGCGACTACCTCGCCATCGTGACGCTGGCCTTCGGAGAGATCATCCGCCTCGTCCTCATCAACTGGACGGATTTCACCAACGGCGCGGCCGGCATCGCCTCCATCCCGCCCATCTCCTTCTTCGGCATTCCCTTTTCGTCCGGAGACGACGGGTTCGCAGCGCTGTTCGGGCTCACCTTCGACCCGATGCACCGCATCATCTTCCTCTATTTCGTCATCGTGGCGCTCTCGGCCCTCACGGCCCTCGCCACGCTGCGGCTGCGGCGGATGCCGGTCGGCCGGGCATGGGAGGCGCTGCGCGAGGACGAGATCGCCTGCCGCTCGCTCGGCATCAACACCACGCTCACCAAGCTCACGGCCTTCGCCACCGGCGCCATGTTCGGCGGCTTTGCGGGCGCCTTCTTCGCGGTGCGCGTGCGGTTCGTTTCGCCCGAGAGCTTCACCTTCATGGAATCGGCGATGATCCTCGCCATCGTCGTGCTCGGCGGCATGGGCTCGCAGATGGGCGTGGCGGCGGCGGCCGTCTTCATGATCGGCGGCATGGAGATGCTGCGGAACCTCACCTTCCTGAAGAGCGACTGGCTGCTCGGCCCCGACTTCGATCCCACCCTCTACCGCATGCTCATCTTCGGCTTCGCCATGGTGGCGGTGATGGTCTGGCGTCCGCGCGGCATCGTGTCGGGCCGCCTCGCCACCATCTTCCTGAAGGAGCGCAAGACGGTGTCCGGCGATCTGGTGAAGGAGGGCCACGGATGAGACGCTGGGAAACCGATCCCATCCTGACCGTGGACCACCTCACCATGCGGTTCGGTGGTCTGGTGGCGGTGAACAACGTGTCCTTCACCGTGGGACGCGGCGACGTGACCGCCCTCATCGGGCCGAACGGCGCGGGCAAGACCACCGCCTTCAACTGCATCACCGGCTTCTACAAGCCGACGCTGGGGCGGCTCGCCCTCGCCCACGAGGCGCCGCCGAGCCCGGCGGAGCTCCAGGCGCTGACCGCCAACGGCCAGGCCGGGGCGAAGACCGAGAACGGTGCGCTCTATCTCCTGGAGCGCCTGCCGGACCACAAGGTCTCGGCTCAGGCGCGGGTCGCCCGCACCTTCCAGAACATCCGCCTGTTCTCAGGCATGACGGTGCTGGAAAACCTCATGGTGGCGCAGCACCAGAAGCTGATCCGCTCCGGCATGATGGCGCCCTCCGCCCTCTTCAACCTGCCCTCCTGGCGCCGCCAGGAGAAGGAAGGCGTGGAGCGGGCGCTGCACTGGCTCGAAAAGGTGGACCTGATGGCCCGCGCCGACGATCCGGCCGGCGACCTGCCCTATGGCGACCAGCGGCGGCTGGAGATCGCCCGTGCCATGTGCACCGAGCCCGTCCTGCTCTGCCTCGACGAGCCCGCCGCCGGCCTCAATCCGAAGGAATCAGCCGCGCTCAACACGCTGCTCCTGTCCATCCGCGCCGATTACGGCACCTCGGTGCTGCTGATCGAGCATGACATGTCGGTGGTGATGGAAATCTCGGACCATGTGATCGTGCTGGAATACGGCAGCAAGATCTCCGACGGCACACCGGCGGAGGTACGCTCCGATCCCGCCGTCATCGCCGCTTATCTCGGCGTGGACGAGGATGCGGTCGAGGCCGTGGAAGCGGAGGTGGGCCTATGACGGCGCTGCTCTCCGTGAAGGGGGTCAAGACCTATTACGGGAACATCGTCGCGCTGAAGGGCGTGGACGTGGAAGTGAACGAGGGCGAGATCGTCACCCTCATCGGCGCCAACGGCGCCGGCAAGTCCACGCTGATGATGACCGTCTGCGGCTCCCCCCGCGCCCGCGAAGGGTCCGTGATCTTCGACGGGCGGGACATCACCCGCATGCCAACCCACGAGATCATGCGCCTCAAGATCGCCCAGTCTCCCGAGGGGCGGCGCATCTTCGGCCGCATGACGGTCTATGAGAACCTCCAGATGGGTGCGGCCGTGGACGGCAACGCCCATTTCCAGGAGGATCTGGAGCGCATGTTCGCGCTCTTCCCGCGCCTGAAGGAACGTCTGTACCAGCGCGGCGGCACCCTCTCGGGCGGCGAGCAGCAGATGCTCGCCATCGCCCGCGCGCTGATGACCCGCCCCCGCCTGCTGCTGCTGGACGAGCCCTCGCTCGGCCTCGCGCCGCTGGTCGTGAAGCAGATTTTCGACGCCATCCGCGACCTCAACCGCACCGAGGGCCTCACCGTCTTCCTGGTGGAGCAGAACGCCTACCATGCACTCAAGCTCGCCCACCGGGCCTATGTGCTGGTGAACGGCACCGTCACCATGAGCGGCACCGGCAAGGAACTGCTGGAGCGGCCCGAGGTGAAGGCCGCGTATCTGGAAGGAGGACACTGAGCCATGGTTGCCCCCTCTCCCGATCCCGGCCGCCGCTGGGCCCCCATGGTGCTGCTGCCTGTCATCGCGCTGGTCGCGGTGGTGGCGGCCTTCGTGCTGCATCCGCAATGGGTGGTCGAGGTGTCCCTCGGCGACTTCCTGCTGGTGACGGTCTTCCTCGGCGGCGGCGCTGCCTGGATGTCCGGGCGCGCGGTGGCGAAGGTGTGGAGCCCCTTCCTGCTGGTGTTCGTCTATTCCGTGCTCGTGACCTGCGCGGTGCGCTTCTGCCACTTCGCCTTGTTCCACGGCACGCTGCTGTCGCTGAAGTATTTCCTGGTCGAGCTGGTCATCCTGCTTTCCATCGCGAGCCTTGGATTCCGCACGGTGCGAAAGCAGCAGATGACGCTTCGCTACGGCTGGCTCTACGAGAGCTCCGGCCCCCTCGCCTGGCGTCCGCGCCAGGGCTGAACGCCACGCTGCCGCAGCCCCGCCTCCCCCATCGACAGGGGACGGATTTGCGGCAGAATGGCGGGCATCCACGTCCCTGAATCGACTGTACCAGTCACACATCTGCCCGTTGCAGCCGGCCTCGCGGGTTCCGTCTCGCGACCGCTGGAAAAACCAGAGGAGATACGGATGAGGAAGCTTCTACTTGCCGGTCTTGCGCTTGGCGCCGGCCTGGCCTTCGCGGCCCAGGCTCAGGCCCAGGTGAAGCTGGGCGTGGCCGGTCCCATGACCGGCCCGAATGCCGCTTTCGGCGCCCAGCTCAAGAACGGCGTCGAGCAGGCCGTCACGGACATCAATGCGTCCGGCGGCATCCTCGGCCAGAAGATCCAGGTGTTCGTGGGCGACGACGCCTCCACCCCGGCGCAGGGAACCTCCGTCGCCAACAAATTCATCTCCGACGGCGTGAAATACGTCGTGGGCCACTTCAACTCGGGCGTCTCGATCCCGACCTCCACCAACTATGAGGAAGGCGGCATCCTCCAGATCACGCCCGCCTCCACCAACCCGACCTTCACCGAGCGCAAGCTCTGGAACGTGTTCCGCACCTGCGGCCGCGACGACCAGCAGGGCGCGGTGGCCGGCGAGTACATCCTGAAGAACCTGAAGGACAAGAAGATCGCCATCGTCCACGACAAGACCCCCTATGGTAAGGGCCTAGCGGACGAGACGCAGAAGGCCATCAACAAGGGTGGCGTGAAGGAAGTTGTCTATGAGGGCATCACGCCCGGCGAGAAGGACTATTCCGCTCTCGTGTCCAAGCTGAAGGCGGCCGGCGTCGAGGTGCTTTATTACGGCGGCCTGCACCCGGAAGCCGGCCTGCTGGTGCGTCAGATGCGCGATCAGGGCATGAAGACCGTCCTGTTCTCCGGCGACGGCATCACCGACAAGGAATACTGGACCATCGCCGGCCCCGGCGCCGAAGGCACGCTGATGACCTTCGGCCCCGATCCGCGCAAGAACGCCGCCGCCAAGGAAGTGGTGGACCGCTTCAAGGCCAAGGGCATCGATCCGGAAGGCTACGTGCTCTATTCCTACGCCGCCGTGCAGATCATCAAGCAGGCGGCCGAGGCCACGAAATCCCTCGACCCGAAGAAGGTCGCCGACTACATGCACTCCGGCGCCACCTTCAACACCGTGCTCGGCCCGCTCGCCTTCGACAAGAAGGGCGACCTGACCAAGCTCGACTATGTGGTCTACGTCTGGAAGGACGGCGGCTATTCGGAACTCTGACCCGGCCTTGCCGATCATATCCATCTGACAGGGAGACGCCCGCGCCGTGCGCGGGCGTTTTCTTTTGCGCCGGAGCGGTTCGAATTCCGCGACGGCAGGCCCATCACGTTCGCGCCGTGGAGCATTTGCCCCCTACCGGACAGGGGGGTATTGGCCTTATAAGCCCTAGCCGATGGCCGCTTTATCCGACCTCCTGTTCCAAGCCGTACCCGGGCCTGTGCTGCGGGCGATGGTGGCCGCGCGCTTCGGAACCGTGGTGCCCGCCGGACGCCGGGTCTGGGTGAATGCCGGTGCCGGCCGCGAGGACGGCCTCTCCTTCGAGAATGACGGGCGCTGGCTGGTGGCGACCGCCGGCGGCGAGCTCCTGAAGCGCGACCGCATCAACAGCCTCTGGAAGCGCGGCGCCATCATGGCCTATTTCGCCTCCCGCTCGAATGCGGACGCGCTGGAGACGAGCCTCGCCGACCACAGCGCCACGCCCCGCGTCCTCACATTCTGCTCCAACCATCCCGACGCCGTTCTGGTGCCAGATCGCTCCTTCATGACGCCGCGCATCTATGCGCCCTATCGGGCCATCGCCCATAGCGTGCCATGGGCGGAGCGCGAGGACGTGGTGCGCTGGCGTGGGGCGCCGTCCGGCCAGGGCGAGATCGCCCACAGCTGGATGGACGCCGGCAACCCCATGCTGCGCCAGCGGGTGCGCATGTGCCTCGCGCTCCGCGACGAGCCGGGCGTGGACGTCGCCTTCGCCGGCCGGGCCGACCTCGCGCCCTATGGCATCAGCAAGGAGCGCCTCGATCCGCTGAGCTGGGCCAAGGTGCGCTATGCCATCGACATCGACGGCTTCTCCGCCGCCTGGATGAACTTCTTCTCGCGCCTGCTGCTCGGCTGCTGCGTCATCAAGGTCGCCTCGCCCTATGGCTTCCGACAGTGGTTCTATGACGCGCTGGTGCCGTGGATCCATTATGTGCCGGTGAAGGCGGACCTCTCCGACCTCAAGGAGAAGATCGCCTGGTGCCGGGCCAATCCCGATGCCTGCCGGCAGATCGCCGAGGAGGGCCAGCGCCTTGCCCTCTCGCGCACGGTCGAGAGCGAGACCCAGCTGACGCTCGCCCGCATCGACGCAGCGCTCGGCGCGCGCAACGCGGCCAAGGCGCCCAACCCGCGCCTGCGGGACGCCAGTTCCTGATCGAGATCCTCAGCCGAGCGTGCTGAGGATGGGGAAGGTTTCGAGCAGCCAGTAGCTCATGCTGGCGATGCCGCCGGACAGGAAGGCGATGCCCGTGAGCACCAGCACGCCGCCCATCACCTTCTCCACCACCGGCAGGAAGCGCCGCATGTGGGTGAGGCTCTTGAGGAAGGGCCGCACGGCGAGCGCCGCCAGCAGGAAGGGCACACCGAGGCCGGCGGAATAGACCGCGAGCAGCGCTGCCCCCTTCGTCACCGTCGCCTCCGAGCCCGCGACCGCGAGGATGGCCCCGAGCACCGGGCCGAGGCAGGGGGTCCAGCCGAAGGCGAAGGCAAGGCCCATCACGAAGGCGCCCCATACGCCCGTCGGCTCCGCCACATGGGCGCGCGCGGTGCGCGACAGAAAGGCGATGCGGAACACGCCGAGGAAGTTGAGGCCCATCAGGATGATGGCGATGCCGGCAATGAGCGAGAGCGTGTCGAGATGGGCGCGCAGCACATTGCCGATGGCGGATGCCCCCGCTCCCAGCAGCACGAACACAACGGTGAAGCCGGAGACGAACAGCACCGCCCCATAGAAGGCCCGGCGGGCGACCTGACGCAGCGGCTCGGCATTGGTGAGGTCGTCGAGGGTCGCGCCGCCGATGTAGCACAGATAGGGCGGCACCAGCGGCAGCACGCAGGGGGAGAGAAAGCTGGCAAGGCCGGCAAGGAAGGCGGCGGGCAGCGAAACGTCGGCCATCGGACCCTTGGGTGCTACGCCCCGCCTCCGCACGGGCGGGCTCCCGTGTCTTGGCCCCATCGCGCGCCAGCGGCAAGCCCCGCGCCCCATGCCTCCCCGCGTTGTGAAGCCGCGCCCTCCCGCCCTACCCTGCCGTCCTGTCCTGATTCCCCGGTGCCGCCATGCGCAATCTCCTCACCGACGTGCCCGGCCTGACGGTGGGCCATGCCACCGACCTGAAGCTCGGCTCCGGCGTCACCGCCATCCTGTGCCATCCGCCCGCCGTGGCGGCGGTGGACGTGCGCGGCGGCGCGCCAGGCACGCGCGAGACGGACCTGCTCGACCCCGCCGCCACCGTGCCCCATGTGGACGCCATCGTGCTTTCCGGCGGCTCGGCCTATGGGCTCGACGCCGCCTCCGGCGTGACGAGCTGGCTCGCGGCGCACGGGCGCGGCTATCTGGTGAAGGACATCCGCGTCCCCATCGTGCCCTCGGCCATCCTGTTCGATCTCCTGAACGGCGGCGACAAGCACTGGGGCCGGCATTCGCCCTATCGCGACCTCGGCTACGCGGCCGCCGAGGCAGCGGGCGAGGACTTCGCCCTGGGCAGCGTCGGAGCCGGCACGGGCGCCACCACGGCCCGGGTGAAGGGCGGTCTCGGCTCGGCCTCCGCGATCGCGCCAACCGGCCATCGCGTGGGCGCGCTGGTGGCGGTGAACGCGTTGGGCTGCCCGCTCATGGGCGAGGGTCCGCATTTCCGCGCCGCCCCCTTCGAGCGCAACGGCGAGTTCGGCGGCCTCGGCCTGCCCGTGCCGCTCCCGGCGGACGGCGGCGGCATCCATCTCAAGGGCGCGACGCCGAAGACCGCCACCACCATCGCGGTCGTCGCGACGGATGCCGATCTCACCAGCGCCCAGACCCGCCACTTCGCGGTGATGGCGCAGGATGGGCTCGCCCTCTCGCTCTATCCCGTCCACACGCCGCTCGATGGCGACTGCGTCTTCGCTCTGGCCACCGGGCAGGCGACGCTCTCGGACCCCATCGGCGATCTCCTCGCCATCGGCACCACGGCGGCGGCGGTGCTGGCGCGGGCAGTGGCACGGGCGGTCTATGAGGCGACGGCCCTGCCCTTCCCTGGCGCGCAGCCCGCCTGGCGCGACCTGTTTCCGGGCGCGGTGCGGGGACGAGGCTGATTTCGCGCCGTCCTGTGCTAGATCAGCCGCGAACCGGCTCCGCCCTGGAGCCTCGCCTCTTCAGGAGCCGCCATGTCCGCCTTGCCGCCGATCCCGAAGCCCCGCCGCCGCTCCGCGCAGCCCGGCGCCCTCGGCGGCCTGCTGGCCATCATCTTCTGGTGCGCCTGCGGCATCACCGCCGTTCCGCTGGCCGGCCTGTTCACGCTCATCTCGGCCATGGGGCCGCAGGGAGCCTTCTCCGCCATTGCGGATTCGTTTTCCGGCTCGTCCGCCTCCGCGCAGATGCTGCGGCTCGGCCTGGTGCCGCAATTCGTGCTCTATGTCTGGGCGGTGACGACGGTGGCGCTCACCATCCTGCGCTCACGCCATGCGCTGACGCTGGTGCCGCTGGCGCTGGCGGTGTGGGTGGCCGTCACCGCCTTCTGCCAGTTTTCCATCCGCAGCATGATCACGCCCGGCGACGTGACCTTCATGGACCTCGCCGCGCTGCTGCCGGGGCTTCTGGTGCAGGCGGCGGGCGTCGCGGCGCTCTATGGCTATTTCCGCGAAGGCCAGCGGCCGGCCGCCTTCTACACCCGCTGACGCGGGCCGCCCTCAGGCCGTGGCGAAACGCGCGGGCGAGAACGGCGTCGGATCGGTGAAGGGCGTGACGCCCATCACCAGATCCGCCAGCAGACGGCCCGAGACGGGACCGAGCGTCAGGCCCCAGTGGCTGTGGCCAAAGTCGAGGAAGAGATCGGCATGGCCGGGCGCCCGGCCGATCACCGGCTTGGAATCCGGAAAGGCGGGCCGGAAGCCGAGCCACGGCTCGGCGTGAACCTGAGGCCCCACGTCCACGAGGCGGCGCACGCCGGCAATCACCTGCCGCACTTGCCGATGGGTCGCCGGATCATCCCGGCGGGCGAATTCGATGCCCGTGGTGGCCCGGATGCCGCCCTTGGTGCCCTGCAGGGCGAAGCCGCCGGCGCGATCGACGATGCCCCGGCTGAGAAACTGGCCGGGCTTCGGCTCGAAATGGATGTGGTAGCCGCGCTTCACCGCCAGCGGCAGCGGCTGGGGGAGGCCGAGGCCCTTCAGCGCATCGAGGCTCCAGGGGCCGAGCGCCACCACGGCGATCTGGCCATCCACGGGCCCCTCCGCCGTCTCCACGCGCCAGAGGCTGCCGCTGCGCCGGAGGCTGCGGGCATCCCCGCGCACGAGCAGGCCTCCCCGCCGCTCCAGCAGCCGGGCATAGGCTTTCACCAGCCCGCCGGGATCGCTCACATTGTCGCAATCCGGCCAGTGGATGGCGGCGGCGAACGGCCCCGTCAGCAGCGGCTCCAGAGCGCGGGCGCCCGCTTCGTCCAGTACCCGGAAGGGGATGTTGAGGTCGTCCGCCAATTGCCGCTCGGTGGAGGTGGCGGCGAAATCGGCGGCGGTGCGATAGACCTTCAGATAGCCGGTGGGCGACAGCAGGCCCTGCACACCCGCCTCTTCCGCCAGCCGGCGATGCTCACCTCGCGCCTGCGCCATCAAAGGGCGCAGGTCGCGGGCGATGTTCGCCTGCGCCGCCGGCGCGGAGGCCTTGAAATAGGCGATGAGCCACGACGCGAGCCCCGGCAGCGCCCCGAGCCGGTAGTTGCTCTGGGGCGAGAGCTTGAGCGCATGCTTCAGCAGCACCACCGGGTCGTAGGGCAAGGAGGTGGGCAGGAGGCCGCTGCCCTCGATGACGCCCGCATTGCCGAAGGAGGTGCCTTCGCCCGGCTGCGCGCGGTCGATCAGCGTGACCGAGAGCCCGCGTTCGCGAAGATGCAGGGCGGCGCTGACGCCGACGATTCCCGCCCCGAGTACGATCGCATCCGTGCGCGCCATTCTGCGTCCTCCGCGCCGCATCTTGGCGGACGGGGCTGGCGTGGGGAAGGTCGGGCGGGATGCGTGTCCTCAGGAAGCGGCACGGTGCGCGCGGCGGCGCAGCAGCAGGTAGGCGACGGTGACGCCGACGAGGGCGGCCGCGAGCCCGTACCATGTCAAAGCGTATTCCAGATGCCGGTTGGAGAAGGCGAGGCGGGTCTCGCCGCCCTGCGGCAGCCCGCCGGGATTGGGCGTGCCGTCGGCATCGATCAGGAACGGCGCGGCGCCGGTGAGCCCCCGCGCGGCGGCGATTTCCACGGGATCGCGGCGATACCAGGCATTGCGGGCGGGATCGTTGGCGGGGACGAAATAGCTCGCCTCCTCCGGAAAGCGCAGCAGGCCGGTGACGGTCACTTGGCCCGCCACCTGCCCCGCCGCCCGCTGGGCTGGCGCACGCGCCGCCTCGGGCACGAAGCCGCGATTGACGAGCACCGTGCCGCCTCCCGCCAGATGCAGCGGCGTCACCACGAGGAAGCCCGGCCCCTTCTGCGGCCCCGCCGCATCCGAGAGCACGGTGTAGATGAGCGTTTCCTTGCCGTGGTCGAACGTGCCGGTGGCGGTCACATGGTCATATTCGTCCCGCGCCCGCGTGAGGCCCGCCCAGCCCGAGGGCGGCGGCAGTGCGTGAGGTGGTGCCTCGACCCGGCTGTCCACCTGGCGGATGAGGTTCAGCTTCCACGCCCGCCGCTCCAGTTGCCACGTGCCAAGGCCGATGAGGATGAGGAAGGCGCAGCCGGCGGCCAGCAGCAGCGGCCAGATACGCCCCGCCGGTGGCCGCTCCGCTTCCAGGGCGTCCGTCACGGTGGCCCGTCTCCGCCGCTCAGCCGGCCCTCCGCGGCCTTGTTGCGATATTGCAGGGCGATCAGCACCGCCTTGAAGGGGCGCAGCAGCCCGAGCGTCACCCCGAGGATGGCCGGGATCCAGAGGAGGGCATGCAGCCAGAGGGGCGGCTCGTACTTCACCTCCACCCACAGCGCCAGCACCACCACCAGCGCGCCGCCAATGAGGATGACGAACACGGCCGGCCCGTCGCCGGCATCGATGAAGCCATAGTCGAGGCCGCAGGCCTCGCAGCGCGGGGCGAGATCGAGGAAGCCCTTGTAGAGCTTGCCCCGGCCGCAGCGGGGGCAGCGGCAGGCAAGGCCGGCGGCGATCGGGGAGACCGGCTCGTAATAATGCTCGGAATTCATGGGACCTCCGCCGGCAGCAAAAAGGGGCGGCCGATGCGCCGCCCCTTTTTCCGGATGTGGCGCAGGATCAGTGCCCGCCGTGGCCGGCGGCTGCCCACACATAGATAAAGGTGAAGAGGAACAGCCAGACCACGTCCACGAAGTGCCAGTACCAGGCCGCCGCCTCGAAGCCGAAGTGCTTCTGCGGCGTGAAGTCGCCCAGATAGACCCGCAGCAGGCAGACGATCAGGAAGATGGTGCCGACGATGACGTGGAAGCCGTGGAAGCCCGTCGCCATGAAGAAGGTGGCGCCGTAGATGTTGCCCGAGAAGGCGAAATGGACGTGGAGATACTCGTAGGCCTGGCAGAGGCTGAAGATCAACCCGAGGCCGACGGTGCACCACAGGCCCCACTTCACGCCCTGCCGGTCGCCTTCGAGCAGGGCATGGTGCGCCCAGGTGAGGGTGGTGGCGGAGGTGAGCAGGATAAGGGTGTTGAGCAGCGGCAGGTGCCAGGGCGAGAGCGGTTCGATGCCCTTGGGGGGCCACACGCCGCCGGTGAACTCCATCCGCTGGTAGTTGATGGCCTCGCCGGTGAAGAGCGAGGCATCGAAGAAGGCCCAGAACCAGGCGACGAAGAACATCACCTCGGAGGCGATGAAGAGGATCGTGCCGTAGCGGAATCCGATCTGGACCACGTTCGTGTGGAAGCCAATATGGCCTTCGCGCACGATGTCGCGCCACCAGCCGAACATGGTGTAGCAGATGCCGAGCAGGCCCAGCGACATGGGCAGTGCCGAGCCGCCGTGCATCCACAGCACCGCGCCGGACGCGCCGACGAAGGCGGCGATGGCTCCGATGATCGGCCACGGGCTCGGATCGACCACGTGGTAATCGTGATGCTTGGCGTGTCCTTCGGCCATCTGACGCGGCCTCCCCTTCTATCCCGTTTCCAGTATGCCACATCTGCGCCGATCTGGCGCGGATGGTTGGTCTTGAAACCCTTGCGTGTCCTCGGCGCGGCGAGATGCCACGCCCCGCGTCAGGGGCCCGATCGTCACATGGGCCCTGTCGTCACATGGGCACCTTCTGCTTCGGAGCGGGCGCGGCAGCCTGCGCCGCCGCCGGCTTCGCCGCAGGGAAGAAGGTGTAGGACAGGGTGATGGTGGTGAGCCCGTCCATCTCCGGATCATCCGCGATGGCGGGGTCGATGTAGAAGACCACGGGCATGTCCACCTTCTCGCCCGCCTCCAGCTTCTGCTCGTTGAAGCAGAAGCACTGCAGCTTCACGAAATAGGCGCCCGCCGTGGAGGGCATCACATTATAGGTTGCGTTGGCATAGGTCTCGGACCTGCCGCGGCTGGCCGCGAAGTAATAGGCCATGCTGGTCTCGCCGACCTTCACCTCGGTGCTGGTGGCTTCGGGCCGGAAGTCCCACGGCAGGCCGGGGGCGACGTTGCCATCGAAGCGCACGGTGATCTTGCGATCCAGCACCTTGGTCGCCGCCCCTTCGGCGGTGCGGGTGGCGCCGCCGAAGCCGGTCATGCTGCAGAAGGCGCGATAGAGCGGCACCGAGGCGTAGGTCACGCCCACCATGGCGGCGACGAAGAGCACGCATCCGACCACGACCCGGCCGTTGCGGCGGGAGGCACGAGGCGCGCGCGAGACATCGGCGGAGGGCTCGGCCCCGGCGGTCTTCTCGGCGGTCTCGCGCGTGTCCATGGCTACCTCACAAGGGTCGGTTCAACACCACGCCGGGTCCCAGCTTCACGATGGTGACCACGTAGAAGAGGATCACCAGGAAGCCGAGCACGGAAGCGATCGCGATGGAGCGGGCGCGCCGCCGGCGCAGTTGCTCGGGGGTCAGCACCACGCCGTCCTCGGGGGGCGGCGGCGCCGGAGGCGTCTTGCGCTCCGGCGGCGGGGCCGGCTTTCGCTTCACCGTCTGACCCAAGGGCTCACATCCCCCTCACCAGCGCTTCCGCCAGAAGGGTGGCGAACAGCAGGAACAGATACAGGATGGAGAAGCCGAAGAGCTTCTTGGCGGCGGTGACGGCGGCGGGGCCCGTGCGGCGGCGATAGACATTCACCGCCAGCAGCAGCATGCCGAGGCCGGTGACGCCCGCGACGACGCCATAGGCAAGGCCCGCCTCGCCCAGCATCACCGGGGAGAGGGCCAGCGGCACGAGGAAGAGCGTGTAGAGCAGGATCTGCTTGCGCGTCTCGTCCGGCCCCGCCGTCACCGGCAGCATGGGCACGCCGGCGCGGGCATAGTCATCCGCCCGGTAGAGGGACAGCGCCCAGAAGTGCGGCGGGGTCCAGAAGAAGATGATGGCGACGAGGATGACGCTCTCGAGGCTGATGCTGCCGGACGCAGCCGCCCAGGCGACCATGGGCGGCAAAGCGCCCGAAAGGCCGCCGATGACAATGTTCTGCGGCGTCGAGCGCTTCAGCCACATGGTGTAGACCACCACGTAGAAGAAGATGGTGAAGGCGAGCAGCGCGCCGGCCAGCACATTCACCAGGAGGCCCAGCACGACCACCGAGAAGGCGGCCAGCGTCAGGCCGAAGGCGAGCGCCTCCCGTGGCGTGACGCGGCCGGCCGGAATGGGGCGGCGCTGGGTGCGGGACATGACGGCGTCGATGTCCGCGTCCCACCACATGTTGAGCGCACCGGCGGCACCGGCGCCGACCGCGATGCAGAGAATGGCGGTGAAGGCGATGACGGGATGAACGTGATCAGGGGCGCGCACGAGACCGACGAGCGCGGTGAAGATCACCAGCGACATCACGCGCGGCTTCAGCAGGGAGATGTAGTCCCGCGGGGTTCCAAGCCCTTCCGAGGCCTGCGGTGCGAGGCTGCGCCCCGCATTCTCGTTCAATCCTACGCTCACGTCGCTCATGACTTCTCATCCACCGGGTCCGGCCCGGCGCCGTGCCGGACGCCGGGGCCGGAACTGGGCCTCCGGGAAAAACCGGAGGCCGGCCCGCTTCAATGCCGCCAGAGGGGAGGCAACGCAACCCTGAAGCCCTGCCCCTCGCGCCCGCACTCTGGAGGTGACCGGCGTCCGGCGCATGGCCGGAGCGGACCCGGACGGAGCAGGGGCGGACCCCTGCCCCGCTCCGGCGGACCTCACTTGATGCGCGGCAGCACCTCGAAGTGGTGATACGGCGGCGGAGACGGAAGGGTCCACTCGAGGGTGGTGGCACCCGCCCCCCACGGATTGTCGCCCGCCTTCTCCTTGCGGACGAAGGCCAGCGCCGTTCCGATGAGGAAGATGATCACCGCGACGCCCGAGATGTAGGAGCCGATGGAGGAGATGTAGTTCCAGTGGGCGAAGGCGTCCGGATAGTCCGCATAGCGGCGCGGCATGCCGGCAAGGCCGAGGAAGTGCTGCGGAAAGAACACCATGTTCACGCCGATGAACGTGACCCAGAAGTGCAGCTTGCCCCAGAATTCCGGGATCATGTAACCGCTCATCTTCGGGAACCAGTAGTACCAGCCGGCGAAGATGGCGAAGACGGCGCCCAGAGAAAGCACGTAGTGGAAGTGGGCCACCACGTAATAGGTGTCGTGCAGCGAGCGGTCGATGCCGGCGTTGGAGAGCACGACGCCGGTCACGCCGCCCACCGTGAACAGGAAGATGAAGCCGATCGACCACAGCATGGGCGTGCGGAACTGCAGCG
The DNA here is from genome assembly GCF_000010525.1 of Azorhizobium caulinodans ORS 571. Classification (GTDB taxonomy): domain Bacteria; phylum Pseudomonadota; class Alphaproteobacteria; order Rhizobiales; family Xanthobacteraceae; genus Azorhizobium; species Azorhizobium caulinodans. The sequence continues at coordinate 3,379,637 of NC_009937.1, forward strand.
AGCCGCCCCACATGGTGGCGATCCAGGAGAAGATCTTCACGCCCGTCGGCACCGCGATGATCATGGTCGCGGCGACGAAATAGGACTGGGTCGAGGCGGACAGGCCCACCGTGTACATGTGGTGCGCCCACACCACGAAGCCCACCACGCCGATGGCCACCATCGCATAGGCCATGCCGAGATAGCCGAACACGGGCTTGCGCGAGAAGGTGGAGATGATGTGCGAGATGATGCCGAAGCCGGGCAGGATGAGGATGTAGACCTCGGGGTGGCCGAAGAACCAGAACAGGTGCTGGAACAGGATCGGGTCGCCGCCGCCCGCCGGATCGAAGAAGGTGGTGCCGAAGTTGCGGTCCGTCAGCAGCATGGTGATGGCGCCGGCAAGCACGGGCAGCGACAGCAGCAGCAGGAAGGCGGTGATGAGCTGCGCCCAGGCAAACAGCGGCATCTTGTGCAGCGTCATGCCGGGGGCGCGCATGTTGAAGATGGTGGTGATGAGATTGATCGCGCCGAGGATGGACGAAGCGCCCGCCACGTGCAGCGAGAAGATCAGCAGATCCATGGCCGGGCCGGGATGGCCGAGCTTGGAGGAGAGCGGCGGATAGATGGTCCAGCCGCCGCCGAAGCCGTCCGAGCCCGCCGCGCCTTCCACGAACAGCGACATGATGGCCAGCGCGAAGGCCGGCACCAGCAGCCAGAAGGCGATGTTGTTGATGCGCGGGAAGGCGGTGTCGGGGGCGCCGATCATCAGCGGCACGAAGTAGTTGCCGAAACCTCCGATCAGCGCGGGCATCACCATGAAGAAGATCATGATGAGGCCGTGGCCCGTGGTGAAGACGTTGAAGGTCTGCGGATTCTTGAAGTACTGGAGGCCGGGCTCCATGAGCTCCAGCCGGATGCCGATGGACAGGGCGCCGCCCACGATCCCCGCCACGATGGCGAAGATCAGGTACATGATGCCGATGTCCTTGTTGTTCGTGGAGAACACCCAGCGCCGCCAGCCGGTCGGCACGTGGTCGTCATGGGCGCCGTAGGATGCTGCCTGAGTGGCCATGGTCCAGTCCTCGATCCCGAAGGGCGCCGTCGGCGTTCGCGGCCTGCCCTGATCCCTGATGCGGGCCGCCGGGGCGGCCCCTGGATGGCGATGCGCCACCCGCGAATGTCAGATCGCCCGCCCGCATGCTACGGCGGGCGGAAAGCTCAGCGCGCCGGGGCGGCGTCCGCCACCTGTGTGGGCACCGGCGCCTGCGTGTCGGCGAACTTCTGCTTGGCCTGCGCCAGCCAGGCATCGAAATCCTGCTGGCTCACCACGCGCACCGCCAGCGGCATGAAGGCGTGGTCGCGGCCGCAGAGCTCCGAGCACTGGCCATAATACACGCCTTCCTTGGTCGCCTTGAACCACGACTCGTTGAGGCGGCCCGGAATCGCGTCGATCTTCACGCCGAAGGACGGCACGGCGAAGGAGTGGATGACGTCGGCGCTGGTGACGTGGATGCGCACCACCTTGTTCACCGGCACCACCACCTCATTGTCCACCGCCAGCAGGCGCGGCTGGCCGGGCTTCAGGTCCTTCTCCGCGACCATCAGCGAATCGAAGCCGAAACCGCCATTGTCGGGATATTCGTAGGACCAGTACCACTGGTGCCCCGTCACCTTCACCGTCATGTCCGGCTCGGGCGTGTGCAGCTCGAGATGCAGCAGGCGGAAGGAGGGAATGGCGATCGCCACCAGGATCATCACCGGCACGACCGTCCAGGCCACTTCCAGCAGCGTGTTGTGCGTGGTCTTGGAAGGGACCGGATTGGCCTTCTCGTTGAAGCGGACGATGCAGATCGCCAGCAGCACGAGCACGAACAGCACGATGGACGAGATGATCACCAGCAGGAAGGTGTTGAAGGAGCGAATGCTCTCCATCACCGGCGTCGCCGCCTGCTGAAGGTTCATCTGCCAGTCGGACGGTTGCCCCAATCCTGCATGGGCGGCCGCAAGCGACAGGCCCATCCAGCAGGAGGCAGCAACGGCGAGCGCACCGGCGCGGCGCAATGACATCATCTTAGGCCCTCTCCGAGGGCGGCAGAGCCGCCGGACGTGTCTTCCCTGGCGCCCAAACGCCCGGGCACACAACCCGTGATTGCCGTGCACTTTTACCGCACAGCGGCGCTTTGGCTTCTTTCTTGATTTACATCAAACACAAATTTGCGACGAGCCGCAATCAGCACACCCCTGCCCCACATGCGACACAAAGTCGGATTGGAAGGCGCCGCGGATGTGCATCGGCACCGGCGTTTAGAAAACGTCCACCCGATTCACGCTTCATGCCGCGGGGATGGAAACATCCTCAGGAGAAGGAGCCGGGCGTTCTCATTCTTGACATGGACGGCAGGCTCCTTAAGCACAGACGAGACATTTCAACGGCCGCAGGCATCCTGCTTGCTTGGCTGGAGCCCTGTTTGGTGATGCCCATGCTGCCCTTCCGCCTGATTGCCTCGGCGCTGCCCCGGATGCGCGCCCTTGCGCCGGCGGCCGCCCTCATCGGCCTGCTCCTCGGCGTCAGCCAGGCGACGCCCGCCGCCGCCCAGGGCGTGGTGAAGCAGACCTTCGGCGAGTGGCAGATCCGCTGCGACACGCCGCCCGGCGCCCAGAGCGAGCAGTGCGTCCTGCTCCAGAGCGTGCAGGCGGACGACCGGCCCAACGTCGGCCTCACCGTCATCATCCTGCGCACCGCCGACCAGAAGAGCCGCCTGCTGCGCGTGCTTGCCCCCCTCGGCGTGCTGCTGCCTTCCGGCCTCGGCCTCAAGATCGACGATGCGGACGTGGGCCGCGCCGGCTTCGTGCGCTGCCTGCCCAACGGCTGCGTCGCCGAGGTGGTGATGGACGACACGCTCATCGGCCGCCTGCGCGCCGGCAAGATGGCCACCTTCATCATCTTCCAGACCCCCGAGGAAGGCATCGGCATTCCGCTGAGCCTCAACGGCTTCGGCCCCGGCTTCGACGCCCTGAAATAAGCCGGGCCAGCGGCCCCCCCGCCATCCACACACTGCGGGCCGGATTTTCCGCCGCCGGCACGGTTTGGCCATGCTTGGGTTCCAAAAGGCACGCCCATGGAGCCGACCGGCCGGATCATTGGTCCCAAGCCGTGACACCGTCTCCGATTCTTTGGTAGAGAGAGCGTCTGGCCGGTGCCGCCTTGCAGTGCGGGAGGCGCCACGGATGCTCTGGCGGGCCGCGGGGAGACGGAGCGGATGCATGGCGATGAACACACGCTCTTCCTGAGCGCCCTCGCCTTCCTCGCCGCGGCCGTCGTTTCCGTTCCCATCGCCCGCCGCCTCGGCCTTTCGCCAGTGGTCGGCTATCTCGCCGCCGGCGTCGCCATCGGCCCGGCCGGCCTCAGCGTGGCAGACCCCTCCACAGTCATCACGGTGGCCGAGCTCGGCGTCGTCCTGCTGCTGTTCCTCATCGGCCTCGAGCTCCAGCCCTCCCGCCTCCTTTCCATGGGGCGCTACATCTTCGGCCTCGGCACGGCGCAGCTTCTGCTCACCGGCGCGGTGATCGCGGTGGTGGAAATGCTGCTCGGCTTCGGCTGGGCGGCGGCGGTCATCTCGGGCCTGGCGCTCGCCATGTCGGCCACCTCCATCGCGCTCCAGCTGCTCTCGGAGCGTGGCGACGTCTCGTCCGGCTACGGCCAGCGGGCCTTCTCCATCCTGCTGTTGCAGGACATCGCCATCGTGCCGCTGCTGGCGCTGGTGCCCCTGCTGGCGCCGGGCGAATCCGCGACACCGCGCAACCCCACCGGCGTGCTGCTCCAGGCCGGCGCCATGATCGGCGCTATCGCCGTGGTGGTGGTGGCGGGGCGCTATCTCCTCAATCCGCTCTTCCGTCTGCTCGCCCGCACCGGCGCGCGCGAGGCGATGACGGCGGCCGCCCTCCTCGTGGTGATGGGTGCGGCGGGCCTCATGGCGTTTGCCGGCCTGTCCATGGCGCTGGGCGCCTTCCTTGCCGGCCTGCTGCTGTCGGAAAGCACCTTCCGTCACGAGCTGGAAGCCAATATCGACGCCTTCCGCGGGCTCCTGCTGGCGCTGTTCTTCATGGGCGTCGGCATGTCGCTGGACCTGAAGGTGGTCATTCCCTACCTCGGTCCCGTGCTCTCCGGCGCTCTCGTCATCACAGCGATCAAGTTCGCCGTGGTGTTCGTGCTCTATCGGGGGGACCACCGCGATCTCGCGGACGGGCTCAGGGCGGGCGCCGTGCTGATGCCGGCGGGCGAGTTCGCCTTCGTGCTGTTCCCGCTCGCCCTCTCGAACGGCATCCTCGACCAGCAGCAGACCTCGCTCCTCACCGCTACGGCGGCGGTGACGATGATGATCGGTCCGCTGGCCTTCGCCGGCATCGAGGTGCTGCTGCCGCGCCTGCGCAAGGATGCGCCGGAGCCCGAGCCGGACGATTTCACGGATGCCAACGGCAGCGTGCTCGTGATCGGCTTCGGCCGTTTCGGGCAGGTGGTCTCCCAGTGCCTGCTGGCCGAGAATGTCGGCGTCACCATCATCGACAACGATGTGGAGATGATCCAGAGCGCCGGCCGTTTCGGCGTGCACATCTATTATGGCGACGGCACGCGGCTCGACGTGCTGCGCGCCGCCGGCGCCGAGACCGCCGAGGTCATCGCGGTGTGCGTGGACGACAAGGACACGGCCACCCGCATCGTGGAGATCGTGAAGGCCTCCATGCCGCAGGCCCGCCTCTTCGTGCGCAGCTTCGACCGCGTGCACACCATGGATCTCCTGCGCAAGGGCGTGGATTTCGAGATCCGTGAGACGCTGGAATCGGCCTTCGCCTTCGGCACGCGGACCTTGGAATCGCTGGGGCTGGATACGGAGACCGCCCGCCAGCGCGTCGCCGAGGTGCGCGAGCGCGACCGGGCGCGGCTGCTGCGCCAGATGGAGGAAGGCCTTTACGCCGGCCTCGACCAGTTCACGCCCCGCAAGGTGGAGCCGGAACCGCTCACCCGGCCCGAGAAGCCCGCCCGCCCGCTCAACCCCGAGGCGCAGGACGTGCTCACCCACGAGACCGAATTCTCCGGCTGACGGGTCACCGCCGTCAGCGGTGTTCTTCCGCATCGGTCTGGGGCATGGTCCGCCCCCGCCGGCCCACGGAGCCGGATCGGGCGCGTTCAGCCTGATCGCATCCGGAACTCGCCCCCGCCCGCTCCAAGGTTCCCATGGCCCGTTCCCATCCCACCTTCACCCACGGTTCCATCATGCGCCATGTGGCGGTCATGACGGGCACCGGCTCGGTGGGGCTGGTCGCCGTGTTCATGGTGGACCTGCTCAACCTCTTCTACATCTCGCTGCTGGGCGAGGCGGAACTGGCGGCGGCCATCGGCTATGCGGGCACGGTGATGTTCTTCGTCACCTCCGTCACCATCGGCCTCATGATCGCGGCCTCCGCCACCGTCTCGCGGGCGCTCGGCGCCGGGCGGCGGCGGGAGGCACGCCAGCGCGCCACCACGGCGGCGGTGCTGATGCTCGCCACCTGCCTCATCCTGACGGCGGTGACGCTGCCGCTGCTGCATCCCCTCCTCCGCCTCCTCGGCGCCACCGGACACACCGCGGCCATTGCGGAGCGCTTCCTGTTCATGGTCACGCTCTCGACGCCGCTGCTCGGCCTCGGCATGGTCGCCTCCGGCGTCCTGCGGGCGACGGGCGATGCCAGCCGCTCCATGTGGGTGACGCTCGGCGGCGGCATCGTCACCGCATTGCTGGACCCGCTGCTGATCCTCGTGCTCCATCTGGGGGTGGATGGCGCGGCCTATGCGAGCTCGGCCTCCCGCCTCTTCATGGCCATCGCCGGCCTCTACTGGTGCGGCAAGCACCATCGCCTGCTGACGCGGCCGACCCGGCGGATGATCGCCGAGAACTTCCGTCCCATCGCGTCCATCGCCTGGCCGGCCATCCTCACCAATGTGGCCACCCCGGTGGGCAATGCCTATGTCACTTCCGCCCTCGCCCCCTTCGGCGACGAGGCGGTGGCGGCCTGGGCGGTGATCGGGCGCGTCATCCCCGTGGCGTTCGGGCCGCTGTTCGCGCTGACTGGGGCTGTCGGCCCCATCTTCGGCCAGAATCTCGGTGCCGGCCGCTACGACCGGCTGCGCACCACCTTGCGTGACAGCCTGCTGCTGATCCTCTGCTACGTCCTGCTCGTCTGGCTGGCCATGGCGCTCGGCCGCGGTTCCATCGCCTCCGGTTTCGGGCTGACAGATGCGGGACGCGGCATCGTGGAGTTCTTCTGCCTCGTCTCGGCGGGCAGCTTCATGTTCCTCGGTGCCCTGTTCGTCTCCAACGCCGCCTTCAACAATCTCGGCGCGCCCCTGTTTTCCACGCTGTTCAACTGGGGCCGGGCGACACTCGGCACGGTGCCCTTCGCCTGGGCGGGGGGACAGCTCATGGGGCCGAACGGGGTCATCCTCGGACAGAGCCTCGGCGCCGTGGCCTTCGGGCTCGCGGGCATGGTGTTCGCGTTCCGGCTCATCGAGAAGATCGGTCGTTCAGGTGCGCCGGCTGCGCCCGGCCGCCACCCGGCGCCAGCGGAAATGCCGCCTTTGTCCTCGCCGCAGGATGCGGCGGCCATCGACCCGTGATTTTGGCGCTGTGATGGCGTAGGGTCTCCTTCAGGGGAGGCCATACATGGATCAGTTCACCCAGTTGCTGAAGTCCGCCCAAGGCGGGCACGGCGTCGAGAACCTCGCCAACCTGTACGGCCTCTCGGCCCAGCAGACGCAGCGCGTGATGGAAGCGCTGATTCCGGCCTTCTCCGTGGCGCTCCAGCGGGCCATGCAATCGCCCGAGAGCCTCGCGAATCTCACCATCCTGATGATGAGCGGCCCCTACGGCGGGCTCTACGAGCACCCGCCGCAGAAGCCCGTGGAACTCGCCAAGCCGGGCGATCCGGTGCTGGAAGCCGTGTTCGGCAGTCCCGACGTGGCCAAGGCGGTCGCCGACCACGCGGCTTCGTCTTCCGGCCTCGCCGCCGCCGTGGTGAAGCAGGTGATGCCGTCCTTTGCGACGCTCCTTCTCGGCGGTCTTGCCAAATCGCTGGCCGCCTCCGGTGCCATGAGCCAGATGCTCGCGGCATCCCTCGCGCGGGCCAGCGGGCAGCAACTGCCGACGGGCAATCCGTGGGTTGATGCGCTGAACAATTTCATCTCGCCGCCGCAGGCCCAGCAGGCGCCCCAGTCCACGGGAAATCCGTGGGTGGATGCGTTTGCCCAGATGATGGTGCAGTCGCCCTTCGGCCTGCGCGGCGCCAACGCCCGCAGCAACAACCCCTGGCAGGCGCTGGCGGAAACCATCAGCGCGTCCATGGCAGCCTTCCAGATCCCGGCTCAGGGCTGGACCGCGGCACCGCCCCCGAAGGCTGCGCCGACGCCCCCTCCCCCGCCGCCCGAACCGGCGAATCCCGCTTTGCCGTTCCAGGACTTCTTCGCCAAGCTGTTCACCCAGGGCTGCCCGCCGGCCTTCAACGCCTTTGATCCGAGCCGCAGTTCGGGGCCGACGGGCTTCTACCCGTTCGATGTCTGGGCGCAGATGCTCGACCGGAGCAGCGGCCGCAAGGGCTGAGGCAGATACGAAAAAGCCCGCACCGGACGGTGCGGGCAAGGCGGCGGTCCCGAGGGGCGCGACCGCAATCTCATTGGAATTCTGGAACGGTGCGCGTGATCACCAGCCCTTTTCGGGCAGGCCGCGATGGCGCAGAAGCTCCCGCTGCACGAGGCGCCGGGCGGCCTGCCGCTCCACGGAGCGGGTCACCAGGACGTCGGTCGGATCGCTCCACCAGGGGGATGCCGCCGCGTCGCGCAGGTCACTGCGGTCGAGGCCGATGTCTTTCAGCATCGCGTCGCTCATCTCCCCGAGGGTGGCCACATCCCGGCGATGGATCATGGCACGGGTGATATTGCGCACCGTCCGCACGAGGGCACGGGCCGCCAGGCCGAAACGGACGCTGACGGGCGCATAGAAGGCGCTGCTGTTTTCACCGAAGGTTGCCATGTCGCTCTCCATCACCGGGGCGCGCCATCACTCCTCCAGGCCTCGGGTGAGGGCCACCCGATTTCGCTGCGCCGCGGTTGGCTCCTCTTGTGTCCGAGAGCGATGAATCAGACTAGCGAATGTTATTCATCGCTCATATCATCGTGTGTGATGACTTCGGGACGCTGGCGCCATGACCGTTCTGCTCGATGCCGACCATTTGCGGACCTTCGCCGCCATTGCGGAGACCGGCAGCTTCACCAAGGCGGCCGAGGTCGTACACAAGACCCAGTCCGCTGTTTCCATGCAGATGAAGCGGCTGGAGGACCGGGTGGGACGGCCGCTGTTTGCCCGTGACGGCCGCGCCTCGCGGCTGACGCCGGACGGCGAAAAGCTGCTCGACTATGCCCGGCGCATCGTGAAGCTCAATCTGGAGGCGGTCTCGGCCTTCACCGACCAGACGCTCTCCGGCCGCGTGTGCCTCGGCGTGCCGGACGATTACGCCGACCGCTATCTCCCCGACATCATGGCCCGGTTTTCCCGCACCCATCCCTCCGTCGAGCTGACGGTGGTGTGCGAGCCAAGTCAAAGGCTGAACGAGAGCATCGCGGCCGGGGCCATCGACCTTGCCATCATCACCGCCACCGACATCTCCAACCGCAATGTGCAGGTGATCCGGCGCGAGCGCCTGCTGTGGGTGGGATCGCTCCGCCATTCCGCACATCTGGAGGAGCCGACGCCGCTCGCCCTCGGCCAGCCCACCTGCCAGTGGCGGGACGTGGCGGTGGCGGGCCTGCATAAGTCAAAGCGCGGCTATCGCATTCTCTACAGCAGCCCCAACCATGGGGCGGTTTCCGCCGCGGTGCTGGCAGGCCTTGCCATCTCGGTCGTGCCCGAATCGGCCCTGCGCCCCGGCATGCGGGTGCTGGGGGCGGCCGAAGGCTTCCCGCCGCTTCCGCCCTGCGACATCGGCCTGCTGCGCAACCCGCATGAGCCCTCGGCGCTCGCGGAGGCGCTGGCCCACCACATCATTCAGGGGCTGGACAATCTCACCGAGGCCGACGCGGCGGAATAGCCGCGCCGATCCTTCGGAACGCGATCCAAAAACCGGATCAGTAGGCGAGTTCTTCGAACACCGGCTCCACCGAGCCCTGCCAGGCGCCGTGATAGCGGGACAGCAGATCGTCGGCAGGCGTGCGGCCGGTGGCGACCACCTCTTCCAGCGGTGCAAGGAAGCGCGTTTCATCCCGGCCCTGGCTGTCGAGCTGGCGGCGGCGGACGAGACCCGCGCGCGAAAGCGCAAGAAGGTCGCGGGCGATGTCCTGCACGGTGCGGCCGCCGATGGTGGCCTTCAACCCGAGCCGCGGCACCTCATCACGCAGGGTCTGGCGCTCGTCGGCGGTCCAGTCCTTGGCAAGCTGCCAGGCGGCATCCAGGCTCTGCCGGTCATAGAGCAGCCCGACCCAGAAGGCCGGCAGCGCGCAGAGCTTGGCCCACGGACCCGCGTCGGCGCCGCGCATCTCCAGATACCGCTTAAGGCGGACTTCGGGGAAGATGGTGGAGAGGTGGTTGATCCAGTCCGCCAGCGTTGCGGTCTCTCCCGGCACCGCCGGATGGCGGCCGGCGAGCAGATCGCGGAAGGACGAGCCGGCCACGTCGATATAGGCATCGCCGCGCTTGATGAAATACATCGGCACGTCGAGCGCATAGTCCACATAGCGCTCGAAGCCCATGCCGTCCTCGAAGGCGAAGGGCAGCATTCCGGAGCGCGCATTGTCCGTGTCGCGCCAGATCTCGGAGCGGAAGGTCAGGAAGCCGTTCGGCCGCCCTTCGGTGAAGGGCGAATTGGCAAAGAGCGCCGTGGCGATGGGCTGGAGCGCGAGGCTGACGCGCAGCTTCTGCACCATGTCGGCTTCGGAAGAGAAGTCGAGGTTCACCTGCACGGTGCAGGTGCGGAACATCATGTCGAGGCCGAGCTTGCCCACCTTGGGCATGTAGCCGGACATGATCTTGTAGCGGCCCTTGGGCATCACCGGCGTCTCCGCCCGGCTCCATTTGGGGCTCATGCCGAGGCCGAGGAAGCCGACGCCGAGCGGCTCGGCCACCGTGCGCAGCTGCGCAAGATGGGTGTTCAGCTCCGAACAGGTCTCATGGATGGACGCAAGCGGCGCGCCCGAAAGCTCGAACTGGCCGCCGGGCTCCAGCGAGATGGCGCCGCCGGCGCGGGGGTCCGCAAGGCCGATGATGGTCGGGCCTTCCATGATGGGGTCCCAGCCGAGCACGTCCCGCATGCCTTCGAGAATCGCCCGGATTCCCTTGTCGCCTTCATAGGGAACCGGCTCGTGCCGGCCGAGGGTGAAGGGAATCTTCTCGTGCTCGGTCCCGATGCGGAACGCCGCTTCCGGCTTGTTGCCGGCTTCAAGATAGGCAACGAGCTCGTCGCGCGAGCGGATCGGCGTCGCATCGGTGGTGTCGCGGGCCATGAAACTCTAATCCCCGTGCCCTCAGCCGCCGCGCTGGCAGGGCGCCAGCGGCAACGCGGCCGGTCCAGAACCAAGCGGCAGGCCCAGGCGGGCCGGCCCGGCGGCAAGGCCGCCGCCCCGCGCGTCTCGTTCCGGCAGCGGATACGGGATCCGGCCGAAGCGGAAGCCGCAGGGCGCGCGAACATACACGCCGCGGGGGCGCCCGCAAACGCCCTCCGAAATCTCAGATGGCGCAGTTGTCGTCGGGGCGGCAGAGCGCAAAGACCAGAACCGTCAGCGGCGTCGCCAGCAGCAGGCCGAGCGGGCCGAGCAGCGTGCCGAACGCGACCACCGAGAACAGCGTCACGGCGGCCGGCAGCGACACCAGTTCCTGCTGCAGCAAGGGCGAAATGATGTTGCTCTCAACCTGCTGGACGACAAGGAAGAGCAGCAGCGTGTAGAAAGTGGTCTCCATCCCCACGGTCAGCGCCAGCAGAAGCGCGGGGATGGCGGCCATCACCGGCCCCACCATGGGCACGAATTCCGCGAGGCCGGCGAAAAGCCCGAGCGCCAATGCCGCAGGCACGCCGAGGACGGCAAGGCCGATGCCGCAGAGCAGCCCCACTACGATCATGGCGATGAGCTGGGCCTGGAGGAAGCAGCGGAGCGACTGGCCGATGCCGTCCACCCGGCGTCCGGCCGCGTCCTGATGCTGCGGGGGAAAGAGAGAAATCAGCAGGCGCCGGTAGAAGTGGGGCTGCATCGCGAAATAGAGCCCGCCGACGACGATCAGGAAGATTCCGACCAGCACGTTGGCGATGTTGGACGTTACCCCGCGCACCGCCGAGAGCACCGTGGCACCGGAGGGCGTGGCCGCCGCCTCGGCGCGGCGCATGAGGTCATCCACCATGCCGCGGAGATGGAATTCGTCCTGGAACGTCTCCCACGCGGCGGGCAGGCGGTGGAACAGCTCGCGCACCTGCGCGCTGATGATGTTGCCGAACAGATAGGCCACCACGCCGAGAAGGCCGGCCACCAGCAGGCACACCACGGCGAGGGCCGCGCGGGGCGGGCAGCCGGTGTACCGGGTGACGGCACCCGCGAGCCCGTGCAGGCCGATCGCCACGAGGATCGCGGCAAAGGCAAGCAGGAGCACGTCCGAGATGGCCCAGGCGGCGAGGAACAGGGCAATGACCGCGCAGGCAATGGCAGCCGCGCGCGCGACGGACCAGTCGGAGAGCATGGCGAACCTCGGGAGGGACCGGTTCGGCGCCGGCGGGCGCCGCCCGCCCCATACCACGCCCCGCCGCCGGGAGCAGCCGCAGCGTTTCAGCTCTGAGGGTGCCGCTGGCGCTCTTCGTCCACCAGTTCCTTCTTGGAGAGCTTGCCCACCAGCGTGCGCGGCAGGCTGTCGCGCACCTCGACTTCCTTGGGCATTTCCACCTTGGAGACCTGCTTGATCAGGAAAGCCCGCAGATCATCGCCCGTCACCGTTTCCCCGGCCTTGAGCGTGACGAAGGCCTTGGGCGCCTGCCCGCGATAGGGATCGGGCACCCCGATGACCACCGCCTCGGCCACAGCCGGGTGGAGATACAACGCCTCCTCGATCATCCGCGGATAGACGTTGAAGCCGCCGCAGAGGATCACGTCCTTGATGCGGTCCACGAGGAAGAGATAGCCGTCCGCATCCACATAGCCGACATCGCCGGTGCGGAAGGCGCCGTCCACGAAGGCCGACCGCGTCTCTTCCGGGCGGTTCCAGTAGCCCAGCATGACCTGCGGCCCGCGGGCGCAGACCTCGCCCTTCTCGCCGACGCCAAGAATGCGCGTGGGGTCTTCCAGGCTGCGAATCTCCAGCACCGTCTGCGGCACCGCCTTGCCCACCGAGCCGTCCTTGATGATGCCGGTCGGCGGGTTGGCGGTGAGCACGGGCGAGGTCTCGCTGAGGCCATAGCCCTCCACCAGCTTGCAGCCTGTGAGCGCCTCGAAGCGATGACGCACCTCCACCGGCAGCGGCGCGCCGCCGGAAATGCAGAGCTTGAGGGAGGCGAGATCCTGCGGCTGGGTCTCGGGCGCGTTGTTGATGGCGCCATAGATGGTGGGCACGCCGGGGAACAGCGTCGGCCGCGTGCGGGCGATGGTCTTCAGCAGGTCCGCAAGCTGGAAGCGCGGCACCAGGATGATCTCGGCGCCGAGCGCGATGGGAATGTTCATGACCGTGGTCATGGCGAAGACGTGGAACAGCGGCAGCACGCCGAGCACCCGCTCGCCGCCCGGCGTCAGGCAGTCCACATGGTCGATGACCTGACGGGCGTTGGACGCCACGGCGGCATGGGTGAGCATGGCGCCCTTGGGGACGCCGGTGGTGCCACCGGTATATTGCAGCACCGCCACCTCGCGCTCGGCATCCACCAGAACGGGCTTCAGCGCCGGAACATCGGCGGTCAGCGTCTTCAGCGTGACGTGCCGGCCGTCCGACGTGTCGTAGACCGCCTTGTCCTTGCGCTTGAACAGGTTGAACAGCAGCCCCTTGAGCGGGGAGAGAATGCCGGCGAAGGGGCAGACGATGATCGTCTTGAGCCCCGCTTCCTCGGCCACGGCCGCGACGCGGGAATGGATGATCCTGAGGTCCGGCACCACCATGATGGTCGTGCCGGAATCGCGGATCTGGTGTTTCAGCTCGCGTTCCACATAGAGCGGCGAGAAGTTCACCACGATGCCGCCGGCCTTGAGCACGGCGAAATAGAAGATAACCGAATAGGGTGTATTGGGCAGGCACAGGCCGACCCGCGTGCCGGGCACGACGCCGAGGCGCTGGAGGCCGGCCGCCGCGCGGTCCACGAGACCGCCAAGCTGGGCGTAGGTCCAGCAGCGTCCGAGAAAATTCAGGGCGGTCTTGCCGCCATAGGCGGCGACGCTGCGGTCGAGCAGTTCGGTAATGGGGCTCGCGGCCCGCGCCTGTTCCATGCGCTGGAGCATGGCTCTCCTCCCCTCTCCCGCACCTGCGACGGGTCCGACGGTTCGCGCCGCCGGGGCGCCGCATGACGCGGCTTGTTCTTCGAGCTTCCGCAGCGCCTCACGGCGGATGCGGAAGCGTCAGCTCATCACGCAATTATGGTGAAGTCCCGGCGGCAGGACCACCGGGACCTGCCGTCACTTGGTGATCAGCGCCACGGCGGTCGGCTGGGGGGCGTCGAACTTGTAGCGCAGGGCGACGGAGACGATGTCCACATAGGCATCGCTCACCTGGGCCGAGAGCGAGCCGCGCAGCGCATTGGCCGGATCGGCCGGGCTCAGGTTGATGCTGCCGCTCTGGCCGAAGATGTGGGTATAGGCGAGATCCATGCTGAGCTGATTGGTCCAGGCATAGGTGGCGCCGACCGACAGCCAGATGCGGTTGGAGTCCGGCAGGCGCGGATTGCGCACATCGTCGGTGACCGGCGAGATCTCATAGGCGAGACCGGTGCGCAGCGCGAGGCGCGGATCCCACTGATACTCGACGCCGCCGGAGAAGAACCAGCCGTCCCGCCAGCCGAGGTCAAGCACGGAGATGCTGGCGCCCTGCGGCACCACCACCAGCTTCTGGAGGCTGGACCAGTTCGTCCACTCCACCGTGCCGCTCACGGTCCACTGCGGATTGAGCTGCGACCGGAAGCTGGCCGTGACCTGATCGGGCAGCGTCAGGCCGGCATTGGCCGGGAACATCGCCAGATTCTGGCCGGTCGGGGCGTAGACCGAGACCTGCCCCGTGAGATTGAGGTCGATGGAGGAGCGATAGCCGATGCCGAGCGTGGTGCCGGGCGCAAGGGTGAACAGGGCGCCGAGGCTGAAGCCGAGCCCGACGTCGTCGCCATCCACTTGGCCGGTGCCGAGCACGGGCCCGGCGGTGGAGACGCCGTTGATCTGCGCCTGATTGAGGCGGGCATCCATGTAGTTCACGGAGACGCCGCCGCCGATGACCAGCCAGTCGTTGACCTTGTAGGCCACGTTGCCCTGGACGTTCACGTCATAGATGCGGCTGTAGCAGCCGTAGAAGCGGCCGGACCAGTTGCACGGCGCATCGGTCACGAGGCCGAAGGGCGCATTCACCGAGACGCCCACTGCCCAGCGCTCCCAGGCGTAGGAGGCATACATGGCCGGGATGGCGGCATTGTCCACGATGTCCGAGACGCCGAAGGTGCCGAGATTGGTGCCGGTGATGGGCGCGGTGGCGCGGTTCACGTCGATGGAGGCATGGGGCGCCACATAGCTGACGTTGCCTTCCACCTGCAGTCCCGGCACGAAGCTGATGGCCGCCGGGTTCCAGTACATGGAGGCAAGGCCCCATCCGCCGGCCGCAACACCGGCGAAGCTCGTGCCCTGATAATAGGAACTCTGCTCACGCAGGCCGAACCCGCCGGCAGAGGCTTCTCCAGCCCCGGCGAGGGCCAGGACGGGGATGACGACGCCCGGCGCGAAACGCCGCAGATTCCTGATGTGCCTCATGAAACAAGCCCCTCCACTGCAGCATTTCCACCCGGCATCACTGTTCTTGTGCGGTGCGCCTATGAGTGCGCTGGATGCCCTATACGTCATCAGAATGCCGATCCGCGTGCCGCCGTCAACGCGCGCTCTCGATTCCGCCGCCATTATGACACACGTTTTTCCAAGTGTTACATGCTTACAACACCGCCTTCAGGCTTTTCCGCAGCGCGCCACGGCGTTTCAGCGCCATGCGTGCCTAAAAACACAGTGTTCGGCATTCCGGATTCCAGATCGGTTTCTTGAACGCGCCGCTCACCCAGCGATTATTGCATTGCAATAACGTTTGTGCGCTCGCAAAAACAAAGCCTGCTATCCAATTTTGTTTGGACACGCGCCTGCCGCCACCCTTGCAGGGCGATGCGAAGCATGTATCCTAGGGTCCGTTAGATGACGTATAGGTCAACCTATGGCACTCGATGGATCGCACGGTTCCGACACGCCCGGCGCGTCCGCGCATGGGGCCCTGACGGACACCTTCTTCTCCGTCACCGAACTCGCCCGTGACCTCGCCATCACGCCGCGCACGGTCCGCTTCTATGAGGACAAGGGCCTCATCTCGCCGCGCCGGGCCGGCAACATCCGGGTCTATACCAAGCGCGACCGCGCCCGCATGGTGCTGATCCTGCGCGGCAAGCGGCTCGGCTTCTCGCTGCGCGAGATCAAGGAATATCTCGACCTCTATGATGTCGACCCGACGCAGGTGGAGCAGATCCGCCTGCTGCTGAAGAAGGTGCGCACGCGCCTCGAAATGCTCGAGGATCAGCGCGTGGCGCTGGAGGAGAGCATCGCCGAACTCAAGGACATCGAGGATCAGACCCTGTCCGCCTTGGCGATCGCCGATGCGGCGGAAGCTTCGCCGCGCAAGGCGGCGGGCAAGCGGCGGGGATGAGTCCCGCGGGGCGCCGTCGGGCGCCGGAATAAACAAGAAGACCGAAAGCCGAACGGCATTTTGAAAGCTTGCAGGAGCGCCCATGTCGAACGTCGTCATCGCGGGATATGCCCGCTCGCCCTTCGCCCCCGCCAAGAAGGGCGATCTTGCCCGCGTGCGGCCGGACGATCTCGCCGCCCAGGTGGTGCGCGAGCTGATCGCCCGGACGAAGGTCAATCCCGAGGACATCGAGGACCTGATCGTCGGCTGCGCCTTTCCCGAGGCTGAGCAGGGCTTCAACATCGCCCGCCTCATCGGCATGATCGCGGAGCTGCCCCAGTCGGTGGCGGGCGTCACCGTCAACCGCTTCTGCGGTTCCTCCATGCAGTCCGTGCATATGGCCGCCGGCCAGATCCTGCTGGGTGCCGGCGAGGCCTTCATCTGCGCGGGCGTGGAGAGCATGAGCCGCGTGCCCATGACCGGCTTCAACCCCATGCCGAACCCGGCGCTCTACGCCAAGAATGCCGCCGCCTACATGGGCATGGGCGACACGGCGGAGAATGTCGCGCGCAAGTGGCAGATCACCCGCGCCGATCAGGAGGCCTTCGCGGTGGAGAGCCAGCGCAAGGCGGCGAAAGCCCAGGCCGAAGGCAAGCTGAAGGACGAGATCGTCCCCATCCGCATCAACGGCAAGAGCGTGGACGCCGACAGCTGCATCCGGCCCGAGACCACGGCGGACGACCTCGCCGGCCTCAAGCCCGCGTTCGACCAGAACGGCACGGTCACCGCCGGCACCTCCTCCCCGCTCACCGATGGTGCCTCCGCCGTTCTCGTCTGCTCGGAAGCCTATGCGGAAAAGCACGGCCTTGAGGTCCTTGCCCGCCTGCGCTCGGTGGCGGTCGCCGGCTGCGCACCGGAAATCATGGGCATCGGCCCCGTGGATGCGACGCGCAAGGCGCTCGCCCGCGCCAACATCAAGATCGAGGACGTGGACGTGGTGGAACTGAACGAGGCTTTCGCCTCGCAGGCCATCGCCTGCGCCCGCGACCTCAATGTGAAGCCCGAGACGCTGAACATCGACGGCGGCGCGATCGCGCTCGGACATCCGCTGGGCGCCACCGGGGCGCGGATCGTCGGCAAGGCGGCGTCCCTGCTGAAGCGCGAGGGCGGTCGCTATGCGGTCGCCACCCAGTGCATTGGCGGCGGCCAGGGCATCGCCACCGTTCTCGAGCGCGTGTGAGCGGAGGCGCCACCATGAGCGAGATCCGCAAGGCCGCCGTCATCGGCGCCGGCGTCATGGGCGCCGGCATTGCCGCCCACATCGCCAATGCCGGGGTGGAGGTGCTCCTCCTCGACATCGTGCCCGAGGGCGCAACCAACCGCAGCGCCATCGCCGAAAAGGCGGTGGAGCGGCTCCTGAAGGCGGAGCCCGCCGCCTTCATGTCCAAGCGCAGCGCCAAGCTGGTGAAGGCCGGCAATATCGAGGACGACCTCCCCGCCCTCGCCGAGTGCGACTGGATCGTGGAAGCGGTGGTGGAGCGGCTCGATGTGAAGCAGGCGCTCTACAGGAAGATCGACGCCGTGCGGAAGCCGGGCACGGCGGTCTCCTCCAACACCTCCACCATTCCGCTCGCGGCGCTGACGGAAGGGCTGTCGGACGGCTTCCGCCGTGACTTCCTCATCACCCATTTCTTCAATCCGCCGCGCTACATGCGCCTGCTGGAGATCGTCTCGGGACCGGAGACGGATCCCGCGACCGTCGCCCGCGTCAGCGCCTTCGCCGACGTGAAGCTCGGCAAGACGGTGGTGACCTGCAAGGATACGCCCGGCTTCATCGCCAACCGCCTCGGCACCTACTGGATGCAGCTTGCGGTGGGCGAGGCCTTCGCCCTCGGCCTCACGGTCGAGGAAGCCGACAGCGTCATGGGCCGGCCCTTCGGCATTCCCAAGACCGGCGTATTCGGCCTGCTCGACCTCGTCGGCCTCGACCTCATGCCGCACGTGCAGGGCAGCCTTGAGCGCGCGCTGCCGAAGGACGATCCGTTCCAGAAGACGGTGCGTGACATCCCCCTCATCCGCACCATGATCGAGACCGGCCTCATCGGCCGGAAGGGCAAGGGCGGCTTCTACCGGCTGAACCGCGAGGGCGGCGGCAAGGTGAAGGAAGCCATTGATCTTGCGAGCGGCAGCTACCGCCGAGAGGAGAAGGCCCGCCTGCCGGAAGTGGAAGCGGCCGCCAAGAATGTCGGCGCCCTGCTCGGCGCCACGACGCCCGCCGGCCGCTATGCGGTCTCCGTCATGGCCCGCACCCTCGCCTATGCCGCCTGGCTTGTGCCGGCGGCGGCGGACGACGTGGTGGCCATCGATGACGCCATGCGCCTCGGCTACAACTGGAAATGGGGGCCGTTCGAGCTGATCGACCGCATCGGCGCGCCCGCGCTCATCGCCGCGCTGGACGGCATGGGAGAGCCGGTGCCGGAATTCCTGACGCTCGCCCGCGACAAGACCTTCTACCGGGTCGAGAACGGCAAGCGGCAGTATCTCGGCCGCGACGGCATCTATCGCGACATCGTGCGTCCCGAAGGCGTGCTGCTGCTCTCCGACATCAAGCTCACCGCCCAGCCGGTACTTAAGAACAGTTCGGCGGCCGTGTGGGATCTCGGCGACGGCGTGCTGTGCTTCGAGTTCACCTCCAAGTCCAATTCACTGGACGAGGGCATCATCACGCTCCTGGGCAAGGCGTCCAAGCTCGTGAAGGACAAGCACAAGGCGCTCGTCATCTATAACGAGGGCTCCAACTTCTCCGTGGGCGCCAATCTCGGCCTCGCGCTGTTCGCCTGCAACATCGCCGCCTTCGGCGAGGTGGAGAAGCTGGTGGCGGCAGGCCAGCAGGCCTATCAGGCGCTGAAATACGCCACCTTCCCCGTGGTGTCGGCCCCCGCCGGCATGGCGCTCGGCGGCGGATGCGAGATCCTCTTGCATTCGGATGCCGTGCAGGCCCATGCGGAGAGCTATATCGGCCTCGTGGAATGCGGCGTCGGCGTGCTGCCCGGCTGGGGCGGCTGCAAGGAGATGCTGACCCGCTGGCAGACCGACCCGGCCCTGCCCAAGGGCCCCATGCCCGCGCCCTCCAAGGTGTTCGAGATGGTGAGCACCGCCACCGTGTCGAAATCCGCCGCCGAGGCCAAGGAATACAAATTCCTGCGCGAGAGCGACGGCATCACCATGAACCGCGACCGCCTGCTGGCGGACGCCAAGGCCAAGGCGCTTGCGCTGGCGGAAAACTATGTGCCGCCGAAGCCCGTGGACCTGACGCTGCCAGGCCCTTCCGGCCGCGTGGCGCTGGAGATGGCGGCTGAGAGCTTCCACAAGCGCGGCATCGCCACCAAGCACGATCTGGTGGTGGCCTCCGCGCTCGCGGAAGTGCTCACCGGCGGCCCGGCGGATCACATCCAGCCGGTCACCGAGGCGCAGGTTCTGGAACTGGAGCGGGCCGGCTTCATGAAGCTGATCCGCACCAATGCGACGCTGGCGCGGATCGAGTCCGTGCTGGAAACGGGACGCCCGCTGCGCAACTGACCGCAGGGCGCGGAAACGGCCGCTGCGACCGGGGGCGGACAGCAGCGGCCAGGGGCATGGCCGGCGCGGCATGCTGCGGCCGGCCATGCCCTATCCGCCGGAGAGATGCGGGCGCCTTCAGCCGAACCCGCCCCTCCCCATCGGCGGGCGGCAGGCGTAGAAGGCGGAAAACGCAACGAACAGGTTCAGGGAGTTGACACCATGCAGACCTATCAGCCGCCGCTGCGCGACATGCGCTTCGTGCTCCATGAGCTGCACGGAAGCGACGCGCTCAAGGATCTCAAGGGGTGCGAGGACATCTCCACCGACCTCATCGATGCCGTGCTGGAGGAAGCCGGCAAGCTCGTCACTGAGGTGCTCGCGCCGCTGAACGTCGTGGGCGACGCCGAAGGCTGTCGGTATGAGAACGGCGTCGTGCGCACGCCCACCGGCTTCACGGACGCCTACAAGACCTATGTGGAGGGCGGCTGGAACGGCATCGCCTGTGATCCCGAATGGGGCGGCCAAGGCCTGCCGGCGAGCGTCACCAAGTTCGTCGAAGAGATGATGTGCTCGGCCAATCTCTCTTTCGGCCTCTATCCAGGCCTCACCCATGGCGCCTATCAGGCCCTGAACAGCCATGCCTCGCAGGAACTGAAGGAACGCTTCCTGCCGAAGATGGTGGAGGGCGTGTGGTCCGGCACCATGTGCCTCACCGAACCCCATTGCGGCACCGACCTCGGCCTCTTGCGCACCAAGGCCGAGCCGCAGGCGGACGGCTCCTACAAGATCACCGGCTCGAAGATCTTCATCTCCGCCGGCGAGCACGACCTGACCGAGAACATCATCCATCTGGTGCTCGCCCGCCTGCCGGATGCGCCCAAGGGCATCAAGGGCATCAGCCTCTTCCTCGTGCCGAAGTTCCTGCCGACCGAGGATGGACGCCCCGGCCCGCGCAACGGCGTCACCTGCACCGGCATCGAGCACAAGATGGGCCTGAACGGCTCGGCCACCTGCCAGATGTCCTTCGATGAGGCCACGGGCTGGCTGGTGGGCACGCCCCACAAGGGCATGGCCGCCATGTTCACCATGATGAATTCCGAGCGCCTGTCGGTCGGCACGCAGGGCCTCGGCATCGGCGAGGCGTCCTATCAGAGCGCCGTCGCCTATGCCCGCGACCGCGTGCAGGGCCGTGCCCTCTCGGGGGCCAAATATCCCGAGAAGGCGGCTGACCCCATCATCGTGCACCCGGACGTGCGGCGCTCGCTGATGACCATGCGCGCCTATAACGAAGGCTGCCGGGCCCTCTCGGGCTGGGTGGCACGCAATCTCGACCTGATGGAGCGTTCCAACGATCCGGAAGAGCGCCAGCAGGCGGAGGACTTCACCGCCCTCATGACCCCCATCGTGAAGGCGCTGTTCACGGATCTGGGCTTCACCAATGCCTCGCTGGGCGTGCAGGTCTATGGTGGCCACGGCTACATCCGCGACCACGGCATGGAGCAGTATGTGCGCGATGCGCGCATCGCCATGATCTATGAGGGTACCAACGGCATCCAGGCCCTCGATCTCGTGGGCCGCAAGCTGCCCGCCCACACCGGGCGCTACCTGCGCAGCTTCTTCCATCCGGTGCTCGCTTATATCGACGCCAAGATGGACGACGAGAATCTCGGGCCGCTGGTAGGCCCGCTCGGCAAGGCCTTCGGCGCGCTCCAGCTCGCCACGGGCCATATCGCCGAGAAGGGCCTCAAGGACGCGGAAGAGGCCGGCGCGGCGGCGACCGACTATCTGCGCCTCTTCGGCCTCGTGGCGCTGGGCTACATGTGGGTGCGCATGGCGGAAGTGGCGTTCGAGAAGCGGGCCACCGCCAATGGCGAAGCCGCCTTCTATGACGCCAAGATCACCACCGCCCGCTTCTTCATCGATCGCCTGCTGCCCGAAGTGGCCGGCCTCTGGGGCGCCATCAAATCCGGCAAGTCGTCCATGATGGCCCTTCCGGACGACGCCTTCTGATCCCTTCCCCCGCCGCGCCCGCTTGCCCGGGCGCGGCCCTCGTCCCTGCCGGAGCAGTCATGGCCGAAATCGCCACCCTCATCGACGCCCTTGAAGAGCGCGCCAGCGCCCTGTCCGCGCTCAACCACACCGTTCGCTTCGATCTCACAGACAGCGGCCAGTCCATCCATCTCGACGCCACCGGCGGCGGCGTGTCCGTGACTGAGAGCGATGCCGAGGCCGAAGCTGTCCTGAAGCTGTCTTCGGACACGCTGGACAAGTTGATTACCGGGCGGATCGGCCCGATGCTCGCCTTCTCCACCGGCCGTCTGCGGCTGGAGGGATCACAGGGCGTGGCGCTCAAGCTTGCCGGCCTTCTGGATTCTTGAGCTCGGCTGAACTGAACAGCCGGGGCCCCGATCGCCGTTTCTAGCCTCATGCCAAGGTGGCGGCGCAACAGCCGATCATACGCGAAATATTTGTGACGGCCTCTGCAATCCTGAGCTGCCGAGGTCGCCAAAAAATCTCCAGCCTCAACTTGGCCGCGAGAACAGCTACGCCTGCGATTACATGAAACAGGGTTAATCGTCTGTGAAGGCTCTGGCGGTCTGGCGGCAAAATGGTAGAGTGCGCGCCGTGGTGACGGACCCCAGCTTTGGGAGATTTCTATGAAGTCCGCTTTCTATGGTGCGCTGCTGGCGGTGGCGTGCGCCATCACCGGCGCACAGGCCCAGACGGCGCCTGCCAAGCCCGCCAATGTTGAAGAGATGAAGCCCGCGAACTGGCTGTTCGTGCAGGTGGCCGATTCCGTGACGGTCGATGCGACCACCATCACCCTCAAGGGTGTGGCTCCGCAGACCCTCATGTTCTCGGATCGCCCCGAGCGCATGACGGGCGATGCGCCCACGGCGAATTTCGTGAAGTTCTGGAACACCGGCAAGGACAGCTTCCAGAAGGATCCGCCGAACGCCACCCTCGCGGTGACCGTGGACGGCAAGCCCCAGACCGCCGTGGTCGAGCTGACCGATCCGGTGATCAACGGCGACACCCTCGTCTACAAGTACAAGGTGCTGAGCGACGACAAGCCGGTTTCCGGCACCAACGCCAGCCTGTTCATCGACTGGTGGTACGGCTACGGCCCCTACTGGCACCCCGGCTACTGCTGGCGTGGCCCCTACGGCGGCCTGCACTGCCGTCCGGGCTGGTGATCTGACGATCGCCGTCGAGGCCTGAAACGAAACCCCGCCCGGCGGCGCCGCGGCGGGGTTTTGTTTGTCCGGAGGGACGGGAAGACGCGCGCCGGATGCGGGCGTGGGGGGAGAGCGCCCCACATCCGGCGCGCACACCGATCCGCCGGTCAGGCGGGCCGGGAACGCTTCAGGCGGCGGCGCGGGACAATGGCCGGCCGGGTTCTTACGTCCGGCCGATGCGGTTCCCCGCTGACGCCACCTCGCAGCCTCGCCGTCAGACGACCGTCAGGCCGACATCCACATTGCCGCGGGTGGCGTTGGAATAGGGGCAGACCTGATGGGCCTTGGCGACCAGATCCTCGGCCTGAGCCCGCTCGATGCCCGGCAGCGAGACGGCGAGCGCGGCGGTGATGCCGAAGCCGCCTTCCGAGCGCGGACCGATGCCGATGGTGGCGGTCACCGTCGCCTCTGCCGGAATGCGCACCTTCTCCAGACCGGCGACGAACTTCAGCGCGCCGAGGAAGCAGGCCGAATAGCCGGCCGCGAACAGTTGCTCGGGATTGGTGCCCTCGCCGCCGGCGCCGCCCAGTTCCTTCGGCGTGTCGAGCTTCACGGAGAGCTTGCCGTCCTCGGTGACCGAGCGGCCGTCACGGCCCCCGTTGGCAGTGGCCTTGGTGGTGTACTTCACATCGACGGACATCGCTTGATCCTCGTGCCTTGAGAAATCGATGAGAAACGGCCAAGCCGCTTCCATGGCCATTTAAGTAGCACACAATTTGATTGTGTCAAACTTATTTTGCAGACCACCGTCAACATCACCCAACCTTCCGCAACGGAAAACTAACCCTTTGATATGAATTGCTAATTCCCTAGCGGCATGTAGGCATCTGACGCTTTGTGCGCCATAGTGCCGCCCATTTTTCGACCCGAGAGGCCCCCAATGCCCGCCCCGCAGCCTCAGGCAGCGCCCTCCTCCAAGGCCATGACAGTGCTCCGCGTCACCAGCGGCAACTTCCTGGAGATGTTCGATTTCTTCCTGTTCGGATTCTATGCGACGCACATCGCGCACGCCTTCTTTCCGGTCAGTGATGCCTATGCCTCGCTCATGCTGACCTTCGGCACCTTCGGCGCCGGCTTTCTCATGCGGCCCTTAGGGGCGATCATTCTCGGCGCTTATGTGGACCGCCTCGGCCGCCGGCAGGGTCTGATCCTCACGCTCGGCATCATGTCGCTGGGCACCGTCCTCATCGCCTTCGTGCCCGGCTATGCCACCATCGGCATGGCCGCGCCGCTTCTGGTGCTGCTCGGCCGGCTGCTTCAGGGCTTTTCCGCGGGCGTGGAACTGGGCGGCGTCTCCGTCTATCTCGCGGAGATCGCGACGCCCGGGAACAAGGGCTTCTATGTCAGCTGGCAGTCGGGCAGCCAGCAGGTGGCGATCATCGTGGCTGCCCTCCTCGGCTATGCCCTCAATGCCTGGATGGCGCCGCAGGCCGTCTCCGACTGGGCGTGGCGCATTCCCTTCTTCATCGGCTGTCTCATCGTGCCCCTGCTGTTCCTCCTGCGTCGCTCGCTCGAGGAGACGGAGGAGTTCCTCGCCCGCAAGCATCGCCCCGAGCTTGGGGAGATGTTCCGCACCATCGCCGGCAACTGGAAGATCGTTCTGGCGGGCATGATGCTGGTGGTGATGACCACCGTGTCCTTCTACATGATCACCGTCTACACTCCGACCTTCGGGCGGGCAGTGCTCAAGCTCTCCCAGACAGACGCGCTGCTGGTGACGCTGTGCGTCGGCATTTCCAACTTCTTCTGGCTGCCCGTCATGGGTGCTCTGTCGGATCGCATCGGCCGCAAGCCGATCCTCATCATCTTCACCGCCCTGACGCTGCTCACCGCCTATCCCGCGCTCGCGTGGCTGGTGGCCAACGTCACCTTCGGCAAGATGCTGGCGGTCGAACTCTGGCTGTCCTTCCTCTACGCCAGCTACAACGGCGCGATGGTGGTGGCGCTCACCGAGGTGATGCCGGCGCATGTGCGCACCACAGGCTTCTCGCTCGCCTACAGCCTCGCCACGGCGCTGTTCGGCGGCTTCACGCCGGCGGTGTCCACCTGGCTTATCGAGCAGACGGGCGACAAGGCCGCGCCGGGCTACTGGCTGATCTTCGCCGGCGCCTGCGGCCTCATCGCCACCTTCATCCTCTACGGGCGCCAGGGCGCCATGGTGGCAAAGCCCGCCGTGCGGACGAACTGATCCATCACCGGATCTCTCTTGCGATGCCTCCGGCCTCCCATGGCCGGAGGCATTTTTCTTGGAATCGAGCCCGCGCCCTGCCCCGGCCCAGCGCCCTTCCGGCAGGATGACGTGCGTCCTCCCTCCCGCATCCACGGCCGTTCCCGCAGCACGCTCATGCTGCGCCGGGCACACACGCCATACGTGCAGCATTGCCGACAGCGCGTGAAAGTCGGGACAGGAATCGACAGGGTTAATTCCCGTTCATGTTCGGCAAGCTTGAAGCAAGATTAACCCTACACTCTGCTAGCAATGGAAACGGGGGACGAGAAATAGGTTCGGAGGTCAAGATTATCCGAACCAGGCTTGATTTATCCCATTCATGAAACTCAGCCTTGGCCAGCGGTCATCCAGCCGTGAGCCAGAAAACACTCCTTTATCCTTTTCTTCTCATTTTCGTCCTCATGCCGATTTCGCCAACGCGACCTCCGTGGGCCGCGTCGCCGGGTAGGTTCTCGAAGAAAAGGCTTGCTCATGACCAACCGTCTCCCCGCCCCCTGGCTTGCAGTCGCCCTTGCGCTGGGCCTCGGCGCGGCCAGCATTGGCGGGGGGATCTACAGCTCGGTGCAGGCTCTTGCCATCGCACGCGGGGCTCAGGCCGTCTCGGAAGGGCCGGCACATGCCATGCGCCTGCTGACGGATGCCGACCGCCTGCTCATGGACGGTCTCAGCGAACTCTATCGGCAGGATCGCTTCCCCGCCCAGGCTGGTGCCCGGGGCGCGACAGTCCGGACAGCGGAAGCCGCACATCGCTTCTCGATGCAGCTTATCGCGACGGCGCGCCTGTCGCCCATTCTCGCCGACCGCCTCAAGGACATTGAAGACGACTTCAACCGTGCCGTCCGGCGCGCGTGCAGCCGGGGCGGCGCCGAGGAAGGACCTGACGCGGGGCTCTGCGCCCCCGCTCTCCGGCGCGTCCATGACGGCCTGTCTGTGCTGCGGAACGAACTTGCGGACATGACCCTCGCGCACCGCGAGGAACTGGAGCGGGATGCGGCCGCCAACACGCGCATCACCCTGATCGCCGCCTTGGCAGCGACCCTCTCGCTGGTGGTCATCGTTCTGATGCGCCTCTCCGCGGCGCGCGGG
This sequence comes from Azorhizobium caulinodans ORS 571, assembly GCF_000010525.1. Taxonomy (GTDB): domain Bacteria; phylum Pseudomonadota; class Alphaproteobacteria; order Rhizobiales; family Xanthobacteraceae; genus Azorhizobium; species Azorhizobium caulinodans. Next base: position 3,405,628 of record NC_009937.1, read on the forward strand.
TCGGCCGGCCCTTCGCGGGCCACGCAGGCGGCCGATCTCGCGGCGGCGGTGGACCACAAGGTGCGTTCGGTTCAGGCGGAGACGATGCCGGTGCCTCCGGGCCTCCCCTCCGCCCGGATCTGCGCCGCGGACACCTCCAGACCATCAGCGGGGACGCCGCAGCGCGGCGAACCGCAGGGATTGCGCGCCGGCCCGCAACGGCGCGCATCGCAAGGGCACCCACACCTGGAACAGGCGTGGGTGCCCTCTCCGATGCCCTGAAAACCCGGGTTTTCGACGCCTGCTCAGAGGCCGGTGCCGCTCCGTCCGTAGAGCGGGATCAGGCGACGTTGCGCGTGCTTCCTTTGCCGGCCCGGCGGATCAGCAGGTCCTGAAAGGCCGTGAACAGGCGGCGGATCGGTTCCACCTTGTAGGGGAACATCTGCGGGTCATCCGCATCATGGATGACCATGGCGATGTCGGCCTCGAACAGCAGCAGGCGGCCGTCTGCAAGCTCTGCACAGTCGATGGCGAAATAATCGAGGCCGATGCGCTCGGTCAGAGCGCGGAAGGCGGCGGCATGGCGCACGGCATAATCTGCCTCAAAGCCTCCCATGAAGACGGCTTCCTCGGCCCGGCGTTCCGCATGCTGGCGCATGCCGGCATTCACGTAATGGATCATCCAGTCCTGGGACGTGGCGCCATGGACCGCATAAGCGGCGCCATCGATGAAGGCGATGCGCTGCTTGCGGAACAGCCCGTCTTCGCGGCTGTAATCGATGAAGGGGCTGATGAAGAACTCCGTCTCCTTCTGCAGAAGCAAATAGAGCGTGAGCTGATCGCGGCTGGTGATGCGCTCAAGGCCGTTGCCCGCGTGGCTGCCGATGGGGCGCACCACCATCGGATAGCTGAAGGGCAGTCTTGAGCCGATCTCGTTGCGCATGTGGTCTTCGAGATCCGCGCGCGGCACGCGCACGGCGGCCGGCGACAGCACGGTCGGCTCATCGGCGAACAGGGCGCACACGCCGTCGCGGGTCAGGGACGCGATGCGGCCCGCCGGAGCATTGAGCACCGGCACCGGCCAGTCGGCCAGCAGCGCATCGAGACGCAGCAGGATGGGATCATTCTCGGGCGATTCGGCGATGGCGACGATGGCGAGATCGTGGGCCGGCAGGCCGGAGAGGTCGCTCACATCCGGATCAAGATAGACGTAATCGAGCTCGAAATCGGAACCCGTGAGCAGGAAATCCAGCGGCGTATTGGCCATCAGATCTCCGGCGGTGACGAAAGCGAGAAGCCGCAGTCCGCCACCGCCGCCATACGTCCGATGGAACTGACGGCAGAGGGAGAGCGCAGCCGCCTGCGCCTGTTCGGCTTTCACGCTCGCCTTGCGGGCCATGAGCAGGGCCGACATGTCGAGAAGGGCGGCGGCGTCCTCGGGGTCGGCGTCGAGCCGGGCGACAAGCCCATCCCACACGGGCGCCATGTCCCGCCGGGCTTCCAGCCCCCGGACCATGGCAGCAACACCGATCAGCGGATGGCGGGCGGGAACAGAGAGAGCCGGTCGCACCGGAGAGGAAGCCGCGATTGTCATGAACGCCTGTGACAGCAAGGGATCGCCCGCGGGCGCATGGGGCACACTCGCGCCCCGACCTTGCCTTGGGCTTGCGCGGGAAGGCGGGCGCTGGAGCCAGCACCCGCCCCGTCGGCGCCTCAGGCGGCGTGGAGGTCCGACACGAACCGTTCCACCGTCCGCCGCAGGTCGACTGCTTGGGTAGACAGGCCCTGCGACAGGGTCAGCAACTGGCTGGAGGCCGAGCCGGTGAGTTCGGCCGCCTGCCCCACGCCGCCGATATTCTCCGTCACCTGCTGGGTGCCGGTGGCGGCCTGCTGGCAGTTCTGGGCGATTTCACCGGTGGCCGCGCCCTGCTGCTCCACCGCGCCGGCGATGGAGGAGGAGATCTGCTTGATGTTGCCCACCACGCGGATGATCTCGCCCATGGAGCTGACGGTGCCCTGCGTCGCCTGCTGGATTTCGGCGATCTTGCTGGCGATCTCGTCCGTCGCCTTGCCGGTCTGGGCCGCCAGTTCCTTCACCTCGGACGCCACCACGGCAAAGCCCTTGCCGGCCTCGCCGGCGCGGGCGGATTCGATGGTCGCGTTGAGCGCAAGGAGATTGGTCTGGTCCGCAATGCCCTTGATCAGGACGATCACGTCACCGATGGCCTGTGCCGAGCGGGCGAGTTCCACGATGCGCTCGTTGGAGGTTTCCGCCTCGCGGAAGGCTACTTCCGCGACCGAGGCCGAATGGCTCACCTGCCCGGTGATCTCGCGCACGGAGGCCGCCAGTTCCTCGGAAGAGGCCGCCACCGTCTGGACATTGGTCGCCGCCTCCTCGGCCGCGCTCGCGACAGCCTGGGCCTGCCGGGAGGTCTGCTCCGCCGTTGCCGACAGGTTGCGGGCGGAATCGGCCACCTGCGCCGACGAATCGGCAAAGGTCGCAGCGATCTGCTGGATCTCGGCGACGAATGCCTCGGCGAGCTTCTGCCGCTTCTGGATCTGAAGCCGCTCGGCGGCTTCCCGCTCCGCCTGCTGCTGACGGGCGGCTTCCGCAGCCTGCAACTGCTCGCCAAGGACGGTGAGCGTGCGGGACATGGCGCCGATCTCGTCCGCCCGTCCGGTCTCGTCCGGCTTGCGGCTGAGATCGCCGTGGCCCATGGCCTCCATCACGCCCATCATCGCCTCGAGCGGGCGCACGATGCTCCGGCGCACGAGGAAGAGCGCGAGGCCGATGACCAGCACGGTGGCGGCGACGATCACCGAGATGGAGGTCGCATTGGCGCTGGCCGTCACGTCATCGGCCCGCTTGTTTTCATCGGCCATGTAGGTCTGCATCTCGGCGGTGAGCGCGACGGAGTCCTGGCTGATCTTCTCGATCGCCGGCTCGCATTCGGACCGCATCAATGCCGCGGCACGTGCATTCTCCGCCGGCGTGCGGGCCACCAGCGACAGCTTGATCGTAGAGGCACAGGCCGTTTCCATGGTCCGCGAAAAACTGCTGCCGATGCTCTCGATGCGCGACGAGAAGGCCGGAGCGAGCTTGGCCGCATCGGAAAAGATGCCGCGGGCGGTCTCGACGACTTCGTTCATCGCCTTGTCGGCGGCGGCGACCGACGCATCGTCGGGCGCGTTGATCAACTGATAGATGGCAAGCTCCGTTCTCACCATGAATCGATTGGCGCGGGCCATCCGCGTCGCGGCAGCGGCCGGCCCTTCGATGATGCCGGACAACAAGTCGTTGATCGCCGTGGACTGGCTGGCGCCATAGAGGGCACCGCCGATGCTGACAGCGCCAAGCAGCACAAGAAGGGCGACGATCTTCCAGATCATCTTCAGATTATTGTAGAGCAAGAAAGCCTCCGGACTTCATACAACCTCAGAGAGACCTCCCTCCCCTATTACCCTCATCTTGCGCCAAACTTGCCGAAGCGGAACCCGTGTGTGGGCGGCGGTCGCCTTGGTATTTTTTGAATTTTTCCAGAATGTTGACTGCCTCACCGTCGTCTCAGGAGCAGCGCGAAGCCATATCGCGCACCATGGACGGGAGGCAGGCCCGGGGATGGCGTCGCCCGCGACCAACTGTCGTCCTCGAACCTTCAAGTAACCTGGTCTCGGCGAGGTAACCACCAAAAGACACTGCTCAACTGCTTATTGCGGCGCCGTTGACAGGCTGCAAGCAGAGGCCATGCAGACAGAGGCACCACATGCCGCAAGGGAAGACGTCGACTATGTCGACCATCCTTGCACGCGGGGCGCGAAGTCGTTGAACCGACACGCAGGACAAGAATTCGATCCGCGAAGGCCGTCGTCAGACCTTTATATTCCTATGACAGAAGGTCCCCGCCGACCACTGAAAGTGAGTCATCCTCATGACGAACACGGCTTTATTCGCGGCTCTGCTTCTGGCACTCGTGGTTGCCGTCACGCTCCTGATGCGTCGTCGCGCAGGCTTCGCGGCCGTGAGCGGGAATACGATCTATTACAACATCGCGATCATCGTTCTGGCCACCATGGCTTTCATCACGATGTTCGCCTTCCTCGCCTACATCATCATGTTCTACTATTGCTCCTATTTCACCCACTGCGCGGCCTTCGTCTATCAGTAGGTTGCTCACGTGACCCGGCGGCCTGCGGATCGCGGGCCTTGCGCAGAGGGCTTGATGGCGAACCGCTTCAGCCCCTCCGCGCACGCCAGATAAAGGGCGGTCAGCATCGCGATCGCCCCGAGCAGCGACGCCGGCAGCGGCACGAAGCCGACCACGGACCCGACCGGCGTCAAGGCGATCAGCAGCGCCACCGCGAGCGCCCCGAGGGATGTTGCGGCAAGAACCCGGTCGGGCCGGCTCGCCCAGGCGGGGCCGCGCGTGCGGATGAGGAAGATCACCAGAATCTGGGTGGCGATGGATTCCACGAACCATGCCGTCCGGAACTCATCCGGTGGGGCCGAGAAGCCCAGGCTCAGGACCGCGAAGGTCACCAGATCGAAGACGGATGAAAGCGGCCCCATGATGAGGGTGAAGCGCAGCACCGCGCCCATGTCCCACGCCTGCGGGCGCATCAGATCGGCCTCATCCGCCTGATCGAAGGGGATGCCGATCTCGGAGAGGTCGTAGAGCAGGTTGTTGAGCAGGATCTGCAAGGGGGCCAGCGGCAGGAAGGGCAGCACCAGCGAGGCAGCAGCCATGGAGAGCATGTTGCCGAAGTTGGAGCTCGTCCCCATGCGCACATATTTCATGATGTTCGCATAGGTGCGCCGCCCCTCGCGCACGCCGTCTGCCAGCACGCCGAGGTCCGGAGCGAGGAGGATGATGTCCGCCGCCTCGCGCGCCACATCCGTGCCGCCATCCACGGAGAGCCCCACATCCGCCGCATGGATCGCGGGGGCGTCATTGATCCCGTCGCCCATGAAGCCGACCGTATGCCCTCGCGCCCGAAGCGCGCGGACGATGCGGCTCTTCTGCTCGGGCGACACACGCACGAAGAGATCCGTCTTCTCCACCGCCGCCGCAAGCGCAAGGTCGCTCATGTCCTCCATCTCGGCGCCGGTGAGCAGGCCGGAGGCCGGCAGGTGCAGCGTCTCCACCAGATGCCGGACGACGGCCCCCGCGTCGCCGGAAACGATCTTCACCCGCACACCCGCCGCCGAGAGCCGAGCGATCGCCTCCGTCGCGCTGTCTTTCGGCGGATCGAGAAAGACGAGGCAGCCGAGGAAGACATAGGGCGCGCCCGCCTCCTCGACGTCCGCCAGCGCATCATCGGCAGGCGCCGAAGCCACGGCGAGGAGGCGGAAGCCCTCTCGCCCCTTGGCCTCCATCCTCTCCGAGAGGCGCGCGCGTGCGTCGGCGTCGAGTGGCGCCAGCGTGCCATCCTGCCGCGCATAGGCATGGCACAGCGGCAGCACCATCTCCGCCGCGCCCTTGGTGACGAGACGGCGGGAGAGGCCCTCTGACAGCAGGACGGTCGCCCGACGCGTATCGAAGTCGAAGGGACGGTCGGCAAGACAGCGCAGGGATCCGGCATCCGCGGGCGCGTCGGCGAGAAGAGCGTCGTCCAGATTGCTGTGCAGGCCGCTGACGAAGCGGCTGTTGAGCCGCCCCGCCTCGACCGCCCGCGGGCTCTCCAGCCCTTCCGCATCGAAGCTGCCCACCAGCGCGATACGCGCCTGCGTCAGCGTCCCCGTCTTGTCGGTGCAGAGCACATCCATGGCGCCGAGGTCATGGATGGCCGCCAGCCGCTTCACCACCACCTGCCGCGCCGCCATGCGCACCGCCCCCCGCGAGAGCGTGACGGTGGTCACCATGGGCAGCAGTTCCGGCGTCAGGCCGACCGCGAGCGCCACCGCGAACAGGAAGGCTTCCAGCGTGAGGCCCTGCTTGAGAAGTTGCGTCAGCAGAACAAACAGCACCAGAAAGCCGGTGAGCCGCAGGATGAGCATGCCGAGGCCATGGATGCCACGCTCGAAGGCGCCCGGTGCCACCTTGGCCTGCACAGAGGCCGCCACATGCCCAAAGCGGGTGTCGGCTCCCGTGGCGGTCACCAGCATCACCGCCACGCCGCCGACGATGCTGGTGCCGGCAAACAGCGCGTTCGTCGCCTCGGCGATGTCGAGGGCCGCGCAATCCCCCGCCGCCTTCTCCGCCCCATAGGCTTCGCCAGTCAGGGCCACCTCGTTGGCCAGCGCGCCGCGGCTGGAGAGCAGGATGCCGTCGGCGGGCACCAGATCACCGGCCGTCAGTTCCACCACGTCGCCCGGCACCACCTCCCGTACGGGGATGGCGATGGCCTGCCCACCCCGCCGCACACGGGCCGAGACGGCCACGGACCGCTTGAGCGCTTCAACGGCCGCTTCCGCCTTTTCCTCCTGGAACAGGTCGAGGCCGATGGAGAAGAGGACGATGAGCAGGATGATGACGAAGCTCTGCCAGTCCCCCGTCGCACCCGAGACGCCGGCGGCGATCAGCAGAATGGCGACCAGCGGCTCCGTCAGCCGCTTCAAGAGCTTGGCGAGGAGCGACTTGCGCCCGGCGGCAACCGCCACGTTGGGACCATGGCTGGCCAGCCGCTCCGCCGCCTCGGCGGCCGTCAGCCCCTCGGGCCGGGAGGCGAGCATCTCCAATTGGGCAGCCGCGCCCCGCACCCAGAAGGGCGCCTCGGAATGCGCACCCGTGGGAGCGGCGCCGGCACGCAGATGGGCGGTGGAAGGAAGCGCGGTCATGGGCGGCCGATCCGCAAATGGGAAGAGGCCCCTATTTGACGACTCCGGCTCTGCGCGTCCTTGCGCCCGCTCAACCTCCGTTGCTGCTTTTGCCCGTCGGAGCGGTCACCCGGCGGGAA